>NZ_CP137642.1:0-1200000 GCF_033472595.1 Methanoculleus receptaculi
ATGAAGAGTATAACAAAATTGATGGTTGTCGCCATGCTTCTCGCGGCGGCGCTGGTGGTAGCACCGGCGGCGGCGGGGACGCGGAATGTTATTAGTGGTGCAACTGTCTATGTAGGCGAAGAAAACGTTACATTAGGATTTGCCCCTGGCGCCAACCAGATAGTACACTACAGTGACCCCACTGCGGGAGCGATTGACAAGACCATTTCTCTGTCACCTGCTGGCGTCATCCCTGAACTGACCAGCACTGCCGTGGGCACGGTGACCGGGCCCTACTACGTGTTCGACAACACTGGAGACCCGACAAACCGATCCACCTCACTCGGCTACATCAACGTCCAGTACCCGGAGGTTAAGCTTGATGTTGTGCTGAACACTTCTCAGAAGGACTCCGTGGCCGGAAAATCCGTCACCAGGGACAACCTGCTGGACTTCAAGTTGACTGACAACATCCTCAATCTGACCGATACAATCAACATCGAGGTCACCATGCCTGGCGGCGGTACGACGACCCAGTTTGGCGGAAAGTACCTGAATGGAACCCCCCTCACCGGCGGGACCAGTTACATCGGTCCAGTCAACCTCTCGACTGCCGAAGCCGGGACATACACAGCGATTGCAAAGTGGCCCAGCACTTCTGACTTCTACGGCAAGGGCTTTGACTCCAACACCGTGACCTTTGAGGTCTCTACGAAGAAGCTCGTCATCACGTCCGACAAGGACAGCGTTGTCCGCGGCAAGACTTTCTCCGTGACGGTCACCGGCGAGTCGAAGAAGACATACAACCTGTTCATCAAAGATGTCAGCAGTATTAATGAGAACGAGTATCCGTTTATCTTGCCCGGCCAGAACGGTGTGACACCTGGTCTTGGTGGGCCCGCTAAGGACCACCGGAACGTAAACGTTACGACCACCGCCGGCGGCACGCGCACCGTCCAGTTCAACACCAACTCGACCACCGACGACCGGCAGTTCACCATCAGAGTCGAAGATCCCACTGACACCACCAACTACGACGAGGTCAAGGTAAAAGTTGAGAAGGGCGCCGTCACCATCACGGCAGCCGGCACCGGAACCTACTACATCGGTGAGGAGATCACCCTCGAGGGTACCTGCACCGAGAGCGACTATGTCT
Organism: Methanoculleus receptaculi; assembly: GCF_033472595.1. Taxonomy (NCBI): domain Archaea; kingdom Methanobacteriati; phylum Methanobacteriota; class Methanomicrobia; order Methanomicrobiales; family Methanomicrobiaceae; genus Methanoculleus; species Methanoculleus receptaculi. The sequence continues at coordinate 1,136 of NZ_CP137642.1, forward strand.
ACCTCTTCCTGACCGGCCCGAACCTCAACAGCAACGGTGTCGAGCTCACCGGAAACATGCTCGACGTGGTGAACGACAATCCAGTCAACTTCACCTCTGAGGTTGTCGAGGCTGATGACACCTGGTCGTACAAGTGGAACACCGCTGACCTGGATAGGTCGCTTGACTCTGGCGGCTACACGATCTACGCCGTCTCGGCACCTAAAGACAAGGACCACCTCTCCGAAGCCGAGTATGACACGATCTCAATCCAGCTCCGGTCCGGGTTCATCTCCGCGACATCGAGCGGTGCAGTCGTAGCGAAGGGTGACGACCTGAAACTCACCGGCATCGCACAGGGCGACCCCGACGAGGTCCAGGTCTGGATCTTCGGCAAGAACAAGCAGGATATCGGGTCTGCAACCGTTGAGGATGACGGCTCTTTCGAGTTCGAACTCAAGGGAGCAGATACCAAGGATTACTCCGCAGGTCAGTACTTCGTTGTCATCCAGCACCCGATGATGAACGGTCAATTCGACATTTCTGCCGGTACTGGCTTCTGGGATGGCTGGATCGTCGGAACACTTGAGTCTGGCTTTAATCCTGTAAAGATATCCGGGCTCCAGGCGTCTGACGCAGCAAACGCGCTGATCAAGGCGCTTGACTCCCCGAACATCGACGACACCTACGTGAAGCTCACGTTCGTCGTCGAGGAGCCACGGATCCTGATCGACCCGATCGGTGACGTGCCTGCAGGCAGCACGTTCACAATCAGCGGCACCACCAACCTCGCTGTCGGTGACACCCTGAACGTCGAGGTCACATCCGCTGCGTTCACCCCGACCGAGAAGGGCGAAGCCGCGGGCTTCGCAAGCGTTGCCAGGACGACCGAGGTCAAGGCTGGCGATGGTGCGAACGTCTGGTCTGTCGAGATCGACGGATCGAACTTCAAGCCCGACCAGTACATAGTCAAGGTTGAGTGCATCGAGACCGACACAACCGCAACCGCGAACTTCAACGTGATTGAGGCTGTTCCGACCACGCCCACGGTAACCCCGACCGAGACTGTGACAACGACCACACCCCCGGCCACAACCACAGTACCCCCGACCGAAACCGAAACCCCAGGGTTTGGAGCACTCCTTGCCCTTGCCGGACTTGGTGCGGTTGCCTACCTGGTTCTCCGTCGGGACTAAACCCTGACAAACCCTAATTTTTTTGTTTCCTGCTTTTGTTGAGCGGTTTTTCATGTATTGCGACTGCTCCTGAGAGATCTCTTTCGCAACAGAACAAACCGCTATAGTGATGCCAGTGAGGGCAGAGGCAGAGCCCATCAAACCCATCAAACCAGTTTGCTCGTGGTTTGATATCCGCGAATCACCCGCGGTGAACGTCTTTTGCAGCTGACCAACTGCGCCCCGGAGGGCGGGCGGGCGGTGAATGATGATAGATCCTGGGAAGCCGTGGAAGGACGGAAACGGGATCTCAGGGAAGTTTCTCAACGAGAACGTGGTGAGGGATATCTCCTCCCCGGACACTGTATCGATGGGAATCACCCCGCGGGGGTGGGGCTGACGGGGAGGGGGGAGGCGGAGACGGCTCCCCCCTCTCCTGTCTCCTGCGTTTCAACCAGACACTCTTTTCCGTGTGAGGTAAAAACACCCCCACCGCCCGGCCGCTCCGCGGCCTCCTCCCGCCCCCTTCACAGGGGGCGGGCAGTGCGTGGCGATTGACCCGGATACCGTGCCAGGGGTGGAAACCGGGTTCCAATGACGGTTTCACCTGGCAGTAGGTATGCACTTTGGGGCACTGTATCGATGGGGAAACCCTTCCGCCCCTGTCCCTATATGCTCCAGGAGACCATACGATGGCCTGTATCCACAGGCATACCACATGAAGAAGGCCGGGAAGCGTTTTCACACAAATGAGGAGAGGCAGAGCGGGTTTGCTGCCGATAGAGATCATAACGCTGCGCTGAAGAGTCATCGCGCGGAGATTTGGAAAAACAGCCCTCTGAACCCCTTTGAACCTCTGGAGAGAATACCTCTGCCATCAGATCGCCCTCGTGCAGGTGCTCTCCGGGAAACAGGAGACCCTGCCTCAAGAGGCGCGGGGTAGTTAGATGTAGTAGAAAACCCCAATCAGAATCAGAAGGGAGAAGAGCCAGATGAAACTTAACGTAAAACTGCTGGACATCGCAAGCCGCGGGGTTCTCCTCAACAGCACCGACGCACGGACGCTGCGCGTCCGTGACGGCGACCGCGTCCTGCTCATCGATGAGGTGACAGGGAGGACCGCCCAGGCCTATGTCGACACCACCGACTCGATCATCGAACCCGGGGTCGTTGGTGTATACAAACCGGTGAATGCCACCCTCGCCGCCGGAGATGGCGCAACCGTCGAGGTGAGGAGCGCCGACCGCCCCCGCTCCCTCGTCCACATCAAGAAGAAGATGGATGGCGGCCGATTCACCAAGGACGAGACGGTGGAGGTCATCAAGGACGTCGTCGATGACACCCTCTCGGCCGGCGAGATCAGCGCCTACGTCACCGCGTCCTACATCCACGGCCTGGACCTGGACGAGATAGAATACCTGACCAGGGCAATGGTCGATACCGGGGAGCGCCTCCGCTTCACAAGGCACCCCATCGTTGACAAACACTCCATCGGCGGTGTGCCGGGGAACAAGATCTCCCTTTTGATCGTGCCGATCATCGCTGCAAGCGGTCTTTTAATACCGAAGACCAGCTCCCGCGCCATCACCGGCGCCGGCGGGACGGCAGACCTCATGGAGGTTCTTGCACCTGTCGATTTCCCGGCATCCGAGGTGCAGCGGATGACCGAGAAGGCCGGCGGCGTCATAGTCTGGGGCGGTGCCACGAACATAGCCCCCGCCGATGACAAGATCATCGCCCACGAGTACCCCCTCCGGATCGATGCCCGGGGACAGATGATCGCAAGCGTCATGGCCAAGAAGACCGCCGTTGACGCCGACCTTGTGATCATAGACATCCCTGTCGGCCGGAATACAAAGGTCGAGGACGTCCAGGATGGCCGGAAACTCGCCCGCGAGTTCATCGACATCGGCGAACGGCTCGGAATGCGGGTCGAGTGCGCTTTAAGTTACGGCGAATCGCCCGTCGGCCACACCATAGGCCCGAACCTGGAGGTGCGCGAGGCGCTCACCGTCCTGGAGGGTGCAACCGAACCGAACTCCCTGATCCAGAAGAGCATCTCCCTGGCCGGAATGGCGCTCGAGATGGCCGGGAAAGCCGCACCCGGCCAGGGTGCTGAGGTCGCCGCGGATGTCCTCCGCAGCGGCAAGGCGCTTGATAAGATGCGGCAGATCATAGAGATCCAGGGCGGAGACCCGAACGTGAAGGCCGAAGACCTCCAGCCCGGGGAGTACAAATTCGATGTGAGGGCGCCGCAGGACGGCTATGTGATCGAGCTGAACAACAGATCGCTTGTCACGCTCGCCCGGTTCGCGGGTTCGCCTTACGATCACGGCGCGGGGCTATACATACACGCAAAGAAGGGGAAACGGGTCAAAAAGGGTGACCCCATATTCACCATCTATGCCGAACGGGAATGGCGGCTTTCACGCGCGATCGAGGTCGGCCGGGCGCTTATGCCGGTGGTTGTGGAGGGCATGGTGATCGAGCGCATTCCACAGGATCGCTGGGTGTGAACCGATGCCCTCAAGTTTTACCCCTCCTTACATCTCATCATGAAGAAAAATCATCTCATCTTGATCCTTCTCGTCTCCTGCGCCCTCCTCTGCGGCACGGCGCAGGCGGTCACCCTGCGGATCAACGTGGCCGATGATAACACGGGCGAGGCAATCGCCGACGCCTCCATCTACATCGACGGCAACTATATCGGGAAGACCGCCTCGGACGGAACATACTCCTACGTCCATTCGAGTAAAACTGACCTTTACCTTAAGGTTGTAAAGAAAGGCTACCGGAACTGGGTGGACTACGTCGACTACGACGCGACACGCGTGTATGTCGATATGATCCGCGAGGATGTGACGCTCACCATCGAACTCTACGATGCAACCACTCTTGAACCGATCGTCGGTGCTGTGGTGCGGGTCGAGTCCGAGGATTACTCCGATTCTGAGGTCAGCGGCCGCAGCGGGAGCGTTAACTTCGCGGTGAAGGCCGGGGAGGTCTACAACGTCGAGGTCCGCGCGTCGGGTTACGCCGACCTCTCAAAGACCGTGGATATGGAGAGCAGCGACCGGACCGTCCAGTACCTGCTCTTCCCAAGCGACATCCTGGGTATCCGGGTAGTGGATGCCGGGACCTCCGCCCCCATTGAGGGTGCGGAGGTGTATATAGACAACACGCTTGCCGGAAAGACCGACGCTGACGGCGGGCTGCAACTCCACCTGGAGCGCGCGAAGCGGTATACTTTCAGGATTACGGCTACGGACTACCAGCCTTACCAGGAGACCATCTACCTGGACGAGGATGATGTCTTCCTGGGTGCCAAACTCTCGAAGTCAGCCTACTCCGTCTCGATAGCGGTCTTTGATGAGGCAACAAAACCGGTCGAGGGGGCTGAGGTCTACCTCAACGGGACGCTGAAAGGAAGGACCAGCCAGTACGGCAGGTTCACGCTCCCCAAACTCCCCGCAGGCACATACGAGATCATGGTGCGGGCGTCAGGCTACGCCGACTGGAGCGAGACGCGCCGGATCGCCGGGGAAGGAGAGGAGATCGTGGTCGAACTCGGCTACGACAGAGCGGACGTGACCTTCAGCGTGAAGGATGCTGACGGGAACGCGCTGGCCGGGGTGACGATCGTCATCGACGGCCAGGCCGCCGGGGTGACCGACAGCCAGGGTCTCCTCACGAGATCGCTTGTCACAAACAGGGTGTATAACGTCACCGCTGCTCATGACGGCTACCGGAACATCTCGGTCGAGGCAGATATCCCGCCTGGAACAACCGAGTTCTCCGTTCCGCTTGTCATGGAGCGGGAGTTCAATATCTGGGTGCCCCTGGTCGGGATCGGGATTGTTATCGTCCTCCTGATCGCGGTGGTGGTGGTTCTGCGGAGGAGGACCTCCAACCAGCGCAAGGGAAGATCACGCGGCGGCCGCGACAGTCTCTAGACCTTCCAGTCTTTTTTTTACCGGCCAGGGTTTTGCGGGCTCATCGCCCGGGGTTTGATCACCGCAGGACTCTGATGACCGGTGTCTGTTTTTCACCCAAATTGGCAACCTTTATCCCTGGATAATGAAACAGGAAAAGATACAGTGTGTTGTATGATGAGATGGGTGTATGCATGCCTGGTGATCGGGCTGGTCTTGCTGGCGGCGCCGGTCGCGGGGCAGGTTCCGGATGCAGTTACCGTCAGCACGGATACCGCGTGGCTGACGGCGGGGAGCGGTGAGACCGCTGCCATCACGGTGAGTGTGACAAACAGCACCCCGGCGGCCGGGGTGGGGGGCGTCAGGGTTGAGTTGTCGGTGGACGGCACTGATGGAAGCATAACTCCCGCAGAGGTGGTGACGGCCGCGGATGGTAAGGCAACGGCCAGGTTCAGGCCCGGAACGAAGAGCGGGACAGCAAGGATCACGGCAACGGTTTTGTACGAGGGGCTGGATGAACCGCTGACTGACAGTGTCGAGCAGCATATCGACCACGCGGCGCCCTACAGGCTTGCCGGCCTCTGGTACGACCCGGAGGTGATTGTTGGCGAGACGACGGATATCGTTCTCCGGATGGAGGACCGCTACGGGAACCCTGTGGACAGCAGGCGGGTTGCCGAGACGGTGACCTTCATGGTGGGCTCGCCTACCGGGGGGGCGAGGTTTGAAGAAAGCGGCAGCGATAAGGCCACGGTGGAGGTGGATGAGACCGGGAATGCCACCGCGAGGCTTTGTGTCGATACGGTGGCCGGGGAGAATATAGTCTACATCGGGCCACCGGCATCGGCTGGACCGGGCAGGTACATCACCATCACCACTGCCGGGAGTGAGCCGGCCGGGATCGATCTGGTCGTAGATCCCGCGAGCGCCTCGGTTCCGGCGGATGGGGATAAGATGATCAGGCTCACCTACACCCTGCGTGACGCCTTCGGCAACAGCGCTCCCGCGCAGGGGCTCTGGGTGAACGCCACGATACAGCGGGTGGACGGACCTGACGAGCAGAGCGTTCTCCTCTACTCCAACCGTTACGGTCAGGTGATGGTCACCTACGGCCCTGAAGACTCCATGGGCACTGCGACCATCACTGCAACCGCTGCCGCGAACTCAAGCGTGAGCGTAACGCAGGTGGTGGAGTTCACCAGCACCGAGCCTGTGGAGATGGTCCTCTCCGCAAGCCCGCAGTCGATGCCGAGCCGAGATGTCGATCCCGATTCGGTAGCGCAACTCCGGGCGAAGGTGATGGATATCAAGGGGAACCCGGTCGAGGGGGAGACGGTGACGTTTGAGATCGATACCGGTTCGATCAATCACGAAGGGGTCGAGCTGGTCGGCAATCCCTATCTGGGTGAGACACCGGGGCAGAACGAGTTGACAGCCGTGACCGATGAGAACGGCTATGCCACTGTCAGTTTCCACCCGGGAGAGTTTGCCGAACCTGTCGATGGGAAGAGGATCGCGGCGCGAGGGAATGCAACCGTCATAGCCACGTGGGGGACTGCTGTCAGAAACCTCATCCTGACCTGGATGAACTACCCCTACCTCTCGGTGGAGACGGAGGTATCCCCGGCGACTATCGGGATGAACGATACCGTCGATGTAACGATCAGGCTGAAGGGCGATGGGTATGAGTTGCAGCCGGATCCGATAGATGTTGTGCTGGTGATCGATCGGTCGGGGAGTATGAGTGAGACGGACATGGAAGGAGACGAAACGAGGATGGCAGCGGCGAAGGCTGCGGCAAACAACTTTGTTGACCAGATGGACTTTACCCCCGACCAGGACCGGGTGGCGCTGGTCTCGTTTGCCTTCGACGCCACGCTGAACCAGGGGTTGACCAGTGACTCTGACAAGATTAAGGGCGCGATCAACAACAGCCTGTCAGCGGAAGGTGCAACGAACATGAGGCTGGCGTATTACACCGCGATCAAGTACCTCAAGGAGAACGGAAGGTCCAATGCAGTCAAGGCAGTCATCCTCATGAGCGACGGCGACTGGAACTACCATGGTTCCCCACTCGCGAAAGGAACTGGTTACCCGGATAGCGATCTCCACCTTTCAACACGGTATCCGCAGTATAATACTGCTATCCTCTCTGGTTACCCTTGGAGTGGGTCCGACTATGACTTCGGGAGTGAAAAGTACGAGTGGTATCAGGCTCTCCCTGATCCAAACGGTACGCTGGATAGACAGTCGAGTTGGTATCGATACTCTCCATATTACCGGGAATATAACGGTAGAGTCTGCGACAACGGTCAGTTTACCAACCAGAACATGTCGGTGTACGCCAATAGCGGCAATGAAACCGATAAAGTGAGAATCTACAGCATTGGGTTTGCTTCGGTGCTGAATTCCAATGTTGAGGAAGATCTTGGTGTTCTGTCCGAGGCGACCGGGGGCGAATACGTCTGGGCAGGGAACGAGGACGAACTCCGGGAAGTCTATACCACGATCGCCGGCGAACTCAAGACCGAGGCCGGCGTCAACACCACGATGACCGTCTTCGAGAATGTTGAGGTGAACGAAACGCCCATAGACGCGTTCAAAGTGTTTGACTACAGGCACGAGAATGGAGTCTCCACCTACATACTTAACAAGAGCGGAAACGACACCATCCTCTATGAAGGCACCATCGACCAGACCACCGGGTGGAAAAACAATCACAACCTCCACTTTGACATCGGCACCATCCATCTCAACCAGGTCTGGGAGGCCAAAATCCGCCTCGCGGTGAATTCATCATACGAGGCGGGCGACTACAATAACATCAACATCTTCGGCCCTGGCGCAAGCCTCTCGTTTAACAACGGTGAAGACACGCTCGATCTCCCGGATACCTTCCTCACAGTCCTCCCCGACCTGAACAACACAGGTATAACGTCCGCCTGGCTCGAGGTGGATCTTGAGGACCCGAAACTCCCGGCCGACCAGGAGTCGTTCACCGACACCGTCCCGCTGAAGTGGACGATCACCTACAACGGCACCAGTGAGATCCATGAGACGCTTGCATACTCAAACGATAAACTATCCTGGACGGTCTTCTGGAAAAAGACGGTTGCCAACTCGACCACAGGGGACAACGCCTGGCTGGACGCAAGAAGCCTGCCCGCCGGTGACTACTGGATCCGGCTCACCGCCTCGGCGGCTGACGCACCCGACGCCAGGGATACAACAAATACCACGATTCCTATCGGGAGCACGTCCCGCGCCTACATAAAGATCGAGTAACCCCCAAACCCTTTTTCGCGCATATGATTGAATGGCGCCCTTCAGGAAACCTGATAGTTCTCACGAGGAAACCAGAAGACCTGCATCTTACGCGTGTGTCTCCCGCTCGCGGGATGGGGCGGGCAAGTGTCTGGCGATTGGCCCGGATACCGTGCCCCTGGGTGGAGAGAGGATCTTCGAGGAGTTTCTCGCCTGAAACCGGCTGAAGAAATCTCCACCGTGGCAGTGTATCGATAGGGAATCACCCCCTCACCTGTCTCTTGCGTAACCCCCATCTCTCACCGGGATAACGAATCCCTCGCGCCCCCCACGCATCCCTTCATCAAATGCCTTCACCAGACCAGCGCATCGGTCTGGTAACCTCGTGGAAGACCGGCTTTGCAAGCCCGCCTGAACGATGGCGTCATGGCATCTTGCAGGGAGGGAGCGCCTTCCACGCCGGAGTGAGCATGAACCAGCGCGAGAACGGCAAAAAACAGCGGACCCAGCGGGAGTTGAACCCGCGTCCTTGGGTTCGAAGCCCAAAAGGATGTCCCCTACCCCATGGGTCCCCACATCGGTTTCTATCATAAGATATTAAGCGTTTTTATAGCACTACTCTATACGATGATCCTCTCGTCCAGCGAAATCGTTCGACGGCTCCATGACGGCGATCTCGTCATCGAACCATACCACGCTGCGTCCCAGCAACCGGCATCCTACGACCTGCGTGCCTGCGAAACAACCGTCCTCCCGCGCGGCGAATGCAGACTTGTAGCCTCGATCGAGCGTGTGGAACTCCCGGAAGACCTGGCAGGGACACTCCGGTGCCGCTCCTCGTTCGCCCGCCGCGGCGTCCTCCTCGGCGGCGGGTTTGTCGACCCCGGGTTCCGCGGCCACCTGACGCTCTGCCTTACAAACGCCGGCAGAGAAGAGATCCATGTCCAGGAGGGTGACCGCGTCGTCCAGATCGTCCTCCATGAGGTCCTGAACGCCGACCGGGCCTATGCCGGCCGCTACCAGGACAGCGTTGGCGTGGTGCACACCCGATGACCCCCTCCATCCGCTCTGAACGGAAGTACCTCGAGATCCTGCGGATCCTGGCCGAGTCGCACGAACCGCTGGGCGCAAAGAGACTGAGCGAGAAGATGGCCGAACGCGGGTTCGTCCTGAGCGACCGCGCCGTCCAGTACTACCTCCAGTACCTCGACGAGATGGGGTTTACAGCGAAGGTCGGGAACCGCGGCCGCCTCCTCACCGAGGCCGGGATCGCCGAGAGCAAGCGGGCGCTTGTCGAGGAGCAGATCGGGTTCATCATATCAAAACTCGAACGGCTCGCCTTCAGGAGCACCTTTGACCCTCTGACCGGCAAAGGAACCGTCGCCTACAACCTCTCCCTCGTCCGTGAGGAGGACCTCCCCGGCGTCACAGCGGCCTTCGACGAGGTGGCAAAAACGGGCTACGGGTTCCTGAACACCTACCGGGTCGTCGAGACCGACCCCAGGATACCTGACGGCCATATCGGGATCATGACGGCATGCAGCATCACCCTGGACGGCGTCCTCCAGAGGAAGGGCATCCCCACAAGGCTCGAGTACGCCGGCAGGATCGCCGTCGACGAGAACGGTTCGGCAAGTTTCCTCGACCTCATCGGCTACCGCGGAACGTCAGTCGACCCGCTCCACCTCTTCGTCTCCGCCGGGCTCACATCGATCAACCGGCTCGTGACGACCGGAGCGGGCGTGGCGCTTGCAAACGTCCGTGCAGTCCCCTCGGCCGCAGGCTCAAGGGTTGAAGAGGTTGTCGGCCTGATGGAAGAGCGGGGGTTCAACTTCCCGGCCAGGAGAGGCATCGGTGAGTTCAACCTCCCCGAACACCCCTACCGGCTATTCATCGTCGCGTTCACAGGGATGAACATGGTGGGAAGCGCCATTGAGAAGGGCTACACCGTCAAAACAGAGATCGGCGCCGGAACGACGCCTTTTGAAGACCTGGTTGGCGCTACAGGATCCAGGTGATCCCGTCGTCTGGCTCTTCCTCTTCGCGGGCGGCTGCATCAAGCACCCGGAGTTTCCCCCGTCCCGGTTCGACCTCTTTTGGCCTGGGCCCCGGCCTGGCGGCGCCATCCGGCAGCCTGTCCTTCGGTGCAGGCACCCCTCCATGCATCCGCACCCCCGCCTCATCAAAGAGGTCGTCCCTCGGCCGCTGGCCGTGGCCGAACGTGACGCGCTCACCGCTTAAAGCCCCCTCCTTCGGCCGCTGCACCGGCTTAAAGGACGCCGAACCGCTCATACCATCATCCCTTGGCGCCGTCTTCTCAACACGAATACCCTTCAGGTCAAATGTGCTGTTCTTCGGCGCGGGCACCGAGGACGTCACAGAGGCCGACCCCGCAAGGTCGATCTCCCGTCCACTCTCCCTGGGCGGGAGGATGAGGTCTCCATCCTCCTCTCTCTTCCCCGGTTTTGGGGAGATATCGATCGTCTCATCTTTTTGCCTGGTGCCGGCACCAGCCGGCATATCGATCATCTCATCCTTCTCCATCATCGTCTCATCACCGTATTCAGCCCACTCCGGAGAGAGAACCTCAAAAGAAGAGGCATGATCATCCCCCTCGAGATCCCCTGGTGCCCGGGATGCCTCCTCCTCGCACTCAAGCATGTAATCCGCCCGGATGTTCTGGATTTCTCCAACCCTCGGTATGTTTGAGAGCCCCGAGAGCACGACTATGATCCCCACATACGCCGTGTTCCGCACCGGGTAGTCGCCGGAACGCATCTCGAGCCCCGCGATGCTCCTGTCAATCCATTTGCGGACTGCATGGAACCCCTTCATCGAGAGTTCGGCCGAAGGGCCGGCGATCAGAACCAGCGCCTTGTCAGCGCTCGTGAGGTCGCAGGGGATCGATATATCCTCATAGACCGCCCGCTTTGCAAGCGAGATTATCCGTGCGGTTCTCTCGTGCGAGCCCTGGATCAGATCCTTCAACGACCGCCTCCGGCGGAGGAGGTTCGTCAACCCCGTTGGCAGACGCTCCGTGGCGTAACCGACCGCGACAAGCCCCCCATCCTTCAGGGTGTTGAGTACCTCCCCCGCGTCCAGGACCACCTCGGCGACCTCAACCCCGCCCTCGTTGAACTCCCCGGCACGCAGGAGAAGCCCTACCTGACGGGCAATCCGTTCATTGAGCATGTTGTAGTGCGTTCTCGGGTCTGGTGCTTCAAGCGGCTGGCGCCGCCGGCCGGAACCGCCAGCGCTCTCCGGTCTCTCGCAGGCCAGAAGCTTCCTCGACCAGGTCTCGTTATCAAAGAGGATGACCCCGTCGACCAGTTCCTGGAGCATCTCAAGGTCATCAGCGGCTTTGGCCGAGACCCGTTTACCCTCGCCGAGGCAGGGTAGGATGGCAAGGGCAAAAATAGGCTCAACATAGGATACCCGGATCTTCTCGATTATGAACGGCGCGATATCGATGACGCTGCCCCCCAGCCCGCAGCAGATCAGGATCGAGTCGATCTCGATCGTATCCATGCGCTGAAGGCGGGTCATCACCTCATCGATATCTATCAAATCTGCTGCAGCCGCATGATCGGTTATATTGACGCCCGGAAAGAAGATCCGGGCATCGTTCGGGAGGTGGGGAAGCTGGAGCAGGGAGTTTGGATCAACATCGATAACCACCGCGTTCGTGCAATGAACTCCACTTCGCTGGTCGTGGTCATAGAGTTTGTCCACCACCCTCGACCCGGCGCCGCCAAGCCCGATTGTCAGAACGCGCATACCGATTATACCCCTTACCTGGCACCTTCCATGTACAGCCGAAGAGATTCTGCCGCGAAAGAAGCATGGAACCTATCGAGAACTATTGATGATTATATGGTCGGACGAAGATATATATTTCCCTGCGACATTTAACGCCGATGGGTAGCCTTAACCATTCCGGATTGCTCGCAAGATGGGGTTGTTAGACCAGCCGATACCCTGTAAAACCCTCCACCCACCCACTTTTCGAGCTGCGTACACGATTGGGTGCAGTCCGGCCGAGCACAAAATGATAATTTATATAACTTCCTGCACGTAACTACTCAATGAGGTGAATAGCCTTGACTACATATGGAATTGAATTTGTGCCCGGAGCAATCAACGTAAAGCAGGTGGTGAAGTACACCAAGCTTGCAGAGTCAAAGGACATCGACTACGCCTGGATCACCAACCACTACAACAACCGCCACGCATACCCGACCCTTGCCATGATCGCGGCAAACACCGATACGATCAAGCTAGGACCGGGTATCATGAACACCTTCACCGACACCCCGGCAGCGATAGCGTCCTTTGCGGCCACCTTAAACGAGATCTCAGACGGACGCGCAATCCTTGGTATCGGGCCCGGCGACCTCTCGACGCTTCCCAAGATCGCGATCCAGCCCGTCAAGCCCCTCGCCCGCCTGCGCGAAGGTGTTGAGCAGATCCGGAAACTCCTGACCGGCGAAGAGGTCAAGAAGACCGGCAAGATGGAGTTCTTCGACTACGACGGCGCCAAGCTGACAGGTGTAACCCTGCCCGGCAAGAAGGGGATCCCGATCTACATCGGAGCCCAGGGACCCAAGATGCTCGAACTCGCCGGTGAGATCGGTGACGGTGCCCTGATCAACGCCTCCAACCCGAAGGACTTCGAGGTTGCCATTCCGATCATCAAACAGGCAATGGATAAGGTCGGCAAGAAGAGTTTCGACGTCGGCGCCTACACGGCCATGTCCATCGACATGGACGAGAAGAAGGCCCGGAACGCCGCGAAGATCGTTGCCGCGTTCATCGCCGCCGGATCACCGCCCGATCTCCTCAAGCGCCACAACCTTGACCTGAACAACGTCGCCAAGATCAAGGAGGCGCTCGGTCGCTTCGACTTCAAGACCGTCGGTGGACTCGTCGGCGACGCCGAGATCGACGCCTTCACCATCGCCGGAACCCCCGACATGGTCAAGCAGAAGTGCGAGGATCTCGCGAAGGCTGGAGTTACCCAGATCATCTTCGGCTCGCCGCTCGGCCCCGACATGACCACCTCCATCCGCCTACTGGGCAAGTACATTGTCTGAGGCGGGAGAAAAACACCATTGCTTTTTTTATAGATACCACCGCTGAAGTTTACTCCGCTATCTCCATCCTCCTCATCCGCTGTTCTGACAGGTTTATACACCCGGCAAACCAACTGGGATACGGAGGGCCATGTTCACCATAGAAGAGACCCGGACGAGACGAGGGATCCTGCAGTACCGCAGGGAGAGCCTCACCGGGCTCCAGTGCAGGATCAGCCCCGGCCGGATGGAAAGAGAGATCGACACCGCTCCTATAATGCCACCCTCACGTGATGACTGCCCCTTCTGCCCCGGCGTCCTGGAGACCTCGACCCCGACGTTTGAAGACGGCAGCCGAATCCGGCGCGGGGAGAGCGTCACGTTCCCGAACCTCTACCCTTTTGCCGGCCGCCACGTCGTCACGGTGATCACACCTGAGCATGCACCCGATCGGTTTGAGAGGAAAAACCTCACCGATGCCATATCCAGCACATTTGAGGCGCTGATCAGATTTCCTGGATATGCAAGCATCAACTGGAACTACCTCCCTTCAGCCGGTGCAAGCATCTTTCATCCCCACCTCCAGGGGATCGCCGATGAGAAACCCACCCATCTGGCTGAGATCTACCTCACCGCCGGCCGCCGCTACCTTGCCAAACACGGTCACCCATACTGGGACGACTTCGTGGAGCACGAACGCACCTCGGAACGGTTTCTCTTCGAGGACGAGATCTTCTGGTCGGCAAACCCCGTCCCCCTTGGCGAGAGAGAGGTCAGGGGTATCCTCCCCATATCGACGCTTGAGGAGTTCGAGCCACATATCGAACCGCTGGCAGACGGCATCCTCCGGGTCATCGACTTCTACCGGGGTCTTGGCACATACGCGTTCAATGCCGCAATCTACTTTGACAGAGACGGAAACTCCGGGAGTGGGCATCGAGCGTTCTGCTCCATAATCGCCCGTTTAAACCCGAACACACTCTCCATGTGCGACTCGGCGTTCATGGAGAGGCTGCACCTCGAACCCGTCATCCTGACGCTCCCTGAGGACCTTGGCGCACTCTTCAGGAGAAAGAGATCCGGCAAGACATCCACCACCCATTGAACCCGCTCTCGCGGGATCGGTCTCACCGGACGCCGTTCTCCTGGAGGCGGCAAACGACCCGGAAATATGGGCTGCAAGGCGTTTCAAGAGCCTTCGGGGCCGGCCTTCCGGCTTGAGGACATCCCGTGCGGCGGGGTGAAGGGTTCGCGGTATGCAACTCGAGGAGAGTATGGCGATCCGGTTCATCTGCCATGAACCGCACCCGAGACCTAATTATCCATGCGGACTCAATACTGATCCAATGAAACAGATTGCCCTCTACGGGAAAGGGGGAATCGGGAAATCCACCACTGCAGCAAATCTCTCGGCAGCACTTGCAGAAGAGGGGCTCGATATCCTGCAGATCGGCTGCGACCCCAAACACGACAGCACCCGTATGCTGGTCCACGGCACATGGATCCCGACAGTCCTCGACCTCATCCGGGAGCGCGGAGACGCAGACATCACCGTCGACGACGTAGTCTACAGGGGCTTCGCGGGCGTGCGCTGCGTGGAGGCCGGCGGCCCGGAGCCCGGCATAGGCTGCGCCGGCCGCGGGATCATAGCAACGTTCCAGCTCCTTGAGCGCCTCGACGCCCTGAAGGGCGACGTTATAGTCTACGATGTCCTGGGGGATGTCGTATGCGGGGGGTTTGCGATGCCTATGCGCGAGGGTTATGCCCGGGAGATCTACCTGGTCACCTCCGGTGAACTCATGTCCATCTACGCCGCAAACAACATAGCCAGAGCCATCGCCCGTCTATCCCGCCGGGCGCGGAGCAGGTGCTCCCTCGGCGGCGTCATCTGCAACGCAAAGAACATCGAGGGCGAGGCGGAACTGGTGGAGGAGTTCGCCCGCCGGATCAACTCCCGCATGATCGCCTATATCCCGCGGTCGAGGATCGTGCAGGTTGCAGAACTGCAGAAACGGACCGTCATCGAGTATGCCCCCGAATCCGAGCAGGCCGGGGTTTACCGGGATCTCGCACGGCTGGTATACGGTAACGATACAACGAGCATCCCCACGCCCATGGAGATGGATGAGATCGAATCCTTCGCCCTCGAGTTCGTCCAGGTTTGAGGGTTGCACCCTGACCGGGGCTCTATCTGTGGCAACTGAGGTGAGGGACGCCGTCTGCGTCATCCACGGCCCGGCGGGCTGCACCCACCACAACTTCTCTCTCCTGCACGCCACCAGCCTCTCGAACGACCGCCCTGCTCTCCCCCGGCTGCTCTCCACCAGCCTGGTGGAGAGCGATATCATCTTCGGGGGTGAGGACGCCCTCGAGACCGCCCTGGAACGTGCGCTCGCCCTCTCGCCGGCGTCCATCTTCGTCCTCTCGACCTGCATCGTCGAGACTATAGGGGACGACATCGCTGCGGTCTGCGCAAAGGATCGGGGCGTCCCGGTGATCCCGATCCCTACCGCCGGGTTCCTTGGCGGCGTATTTGAGACCGGGGTAAAAAACGCCCTGGCCGCCGTCGCATCGCTTGCCCCGCCATCGAGCGAGAGGACTCTCTCGGCAAACCTGATCGGGGAGAAGAACCTGGAGTACGGCGTCGACGAGAACGCCGCCGAGGTCTCCCGGCTCTTAAAGAGGCTCGGGCTCCCGGTCAACCTGCGGTTCGTGCGGGGGATCAGGACGCATGATCTCGACCGGCTCGGTGCCGCCGCCGTGAACATCCTCCGGGAACCCGCGCTCGGGCCTATCGGCGAGGATCTCAAACAACGGTATGGCACACCATACATCGAGTCGTTCCCGACCGGACTTGGGGGGACCTGCCGGTTCCTTGAGGAGGTCGGCCGGGCGTGTGGCATCGATACCCTGGCCGCCGTCGAGGAGGAGCGGGCATACCAGGCGGCAATGCTTGAAAGATTCGATGATATAGCCGGAAGCCGGATCCGGTTCCAGTCCCCCCATCCCATTCTCAGAGGCGACCCGGAGGTGGAGACCATCTGCACGGAGTGTGCCGACGCCCTCAGCCTCACCATAGACCCGGAGGGGGTCGCCGTCCCCTCACCCTATCCTCCGCCCGTCGGGACAGGAGGGGTCGGCCGGATGCTGCACCGGTGGAGGGTGCTCATCCGGGATAAGGGGCGCGGCTGAAGGGTGTATTGGCGCTGCCCGCGGAGCGCACAGAATCCATTTTATACCCCTGATAGAAAAGACTACATCTGGAGAGAGTGCCAGAGTATGTTTGAACGCATCCTGTTTCCAACGGACTTCTCAGAGCCCTCGATGAAGGTTCTGGACTACATCCCCGCATTGCACGGGGTGGGAACCCGTGAGATCATCCTCGTCCACGTAATCGACTCAAAGGATATCGGGCTTGGCGCCTCCGGTGGACAGGGGTTCCTTGGAACGGTATCAAACCAGGAGACCGAGGCCCGGCAGGGGTTGCAGACCGAGGTCCAGCACCGGATAATCGACACCCGCCGGGCGCTTGAGAAGCAGGGGTTTGAGGTGACCGTCCTGACGCCCGCCGGCAACCCCGGAAAAGAGATTGTGGCCGCCGCCGATGCCGAGGGAGCATCGCTTATAGTCCTTGGCTCTCACGGCCGGTCAAACATCCGGGACCGCCTGCTCGGGACGGTCTCGGAGTATGTTATCAAGAATGCCAATCAGCCCGTCCTGGTCATCAAGCGGGGGAAGGAGAGCGGGAGATAGGCGGGGCCGCCACCCCCTTTTCCTCTCTTATCTCCTCTGTCCGGCCTCAAGCAGGTTCCGGATAGCCCGCAGTTCCTCCACCACCGCACCGAACTCTGCCGCCCTTTCGGGTTCGCCTTCGGTTGCAACGGGGCCGCTTTTCCGGACAAACCCCATGATCGTCTCCTGGAGGTCTTTTGGGTCGGCGATCCCGGTCAGGACGATCTCTGAGCGCGCCTGCCCCGAGTAGCCGGCGGTCTGCACCCGGAGGGATGAGAAAGAGAAGAACCGCATCAGCGGCCCCTGGGAGATATCGACGTTTGTGATCCGGTTGTACGGGACTATCCCGGTCTGCCGGAACCAGACACCGCGCTCCCAGGTGATCTCGGTCTGGGTGAGGCGGTAGGTTATACTCTCGCAGTAGAGAGGTATCCACCAGGCGACAAAGATTATGACGGCAACCGTTGGTATGGCAAGGCCGAGGCCGACCACACGCGGGGTGAAGACCACGGTCGGGATAAGCCAGGGCAGGATCAGGACGACGAGACAGATCAGGAAGGTAGTGTAGAGGTAGGTGCGGTACGCCGGCACCGGTTTGAACTCTTTGCCGATAGGGTAGGTGAGAGGGGACATGTTACAAAAGGCTTTCAATCCAGCAGGGTTAAGCCTTTACGATCCCCAGGGCATCTCCGGAGGATGCAGCGGTCTGCCGTGAATCGCTGCTCGTGGCGCCGCGGTTCTCCGGTGCGGCCGCGAGGCAGACCTCCCCGGCGCCTATCCCCCTGAAACCCTCGATGACGCCAGCAGGAAGCCTCATGACCCATCCCGTTTTAGGCCGGCTCTCCAGATGAGCCGCGATGGTTTAACCGGCGATCTGGCCGCCGGATTCCGCAACAGGGAACATCTGGGGGGAGAGGAAGCCGGCCGTTCTCCGCGCTCGATGTTGCAGACCGCCCGGGAATTGCCGTCCAGATGGCCCCTGATCCTCATCTTCATACAGAACTGGCTTGCTGGAGGGCATAAATCCAGTTTGGTATCCTCGAATCACCAAAGCGATGAACGCCTTTCGTGACTGCACCCCCGGAATCCGTCCATGGAGAGGTTTTTTGCACCGCCGGTGAGGTGAGACTCATCCCGGAGGCGCGGCAAACCGCTCCCCGCGTTCGGCCCAGTTCTCGACTGGCGGTTCGTAGAGGACGATACAGAGATCTTCAGGGCGGATCCCGGGGCTACGGCCAAGGTTCCCGACGATCGCCCGGAAGAGGGCCTCCTTCTTCTCGGCGGTGCGCCCGGGCATAAGGCTGACCTCGATCAGGATAGCATCGTCCGACCGACCTGGAGGCAGCGGGAAGTTCTCCTCTTTTCGCTCGCAGACCCTGATCCAGAGGGCGGCCTCCGGGGTTTGCAGCGCTTCGATGAATGCCCTGCGGACGCTCTCGATCATCGACCTCCGGTATTCGACCGGTTTTCCCATACGGATCTCAATCTTTACAAGCGGCATTCAGACCACATCCGGCAGGCCTCGGGGAGACGGAGACGGCTCCCCCGCTTACCTGTATGAGCGTTCCGATAGCCGGGTCTTAACGCTTCCCAGGCATCAGTCCACCGCAGAGGAACCCCTGCGCCGGTGCCGGTCGATACAGGCGTTGAGCACCACCTCCATCAACCGGAGCGCACCCTCAACCCCCGCAACCGCGGGTGAAGAGAGGGTGACCCTGTTCCTGAGCGGGGGCGTCAACCCGACGAACGCGGCGTCCGGGGCGAGCGCCTGCTCGTAGGACGAGCCAAGGATCAGGTCGGGCTCTGCGTCCATGATCATCTCCCGGATCAGGGCAAGGTCGG
The DNA here is from genome assembly GCF_033472595.1 of Methanoculleus receptaculi. Lineage (NCBI taxonomy): Archaea > Methanobacteriati > Methanobacteriota > Methanomicrobia > Methanomicrobiales > Methanomicrobiaceae > Methanoculleus > Methanoculleus receptaculi. The sequence continues at coordinate 20,132 of NZ_CP137642.1, forward strand.
TCGTATGGGTGATCCCGGTCTTCCCGGGACCCGGGTCGTTCCTGGCGGCGATAAAGGCTATATCCGCACCGAGATACCGGTCGAGAAGGTCGGCGGCGTACTCAGCGTAGGCGGCGCCGCCCGCTATCGCCACCACAGGAGGATCAAACCGGCGCAGGTATTTGTCACAGCCTTTCCTGATCCTGGCATCCGCCCACGCCGCCTCCTCTGCGACCGGGCGGGCATCGACTCCATCGATCGCGGCTCCAAGCCGCTCGAAGGTCTCGCCGAGGAGATCAAGACCGAGGAGCGAACCACAGGTTGTGCCAACACCGGGCGCAAGATCCGGGTTTGTCTCGACGGTGAACGGCGCCGCCCGCCGGGTTGCGGCGTAGCGGTCAAGGCAGAACGTGGTCTGCACAGGCACACCGGCGAGATTGAGAAGCCGCCGCGCCTCTATGGCGTTTCCCCGGCAGAAAGGGTCGAGAAGAGAGATCCCGCCTATGTTGACGCCCGGCGCGGCGGGATCGACCTCCGGTGAGATCGCCTCAAGCGCCGCCCTGTAACCGGTCTCGAGATAGCCGAGGAACCCGGGACTGTCGATGAACAGAACCCGGTCACCATGGCCGAGATCGCTCATATCCTCGCCGATGATCGCCGGCACACATGTGTTGACCACGGCTATCCGGCTGTAGCGGTCGTCGATCTCCGCTATAACCTCCCGCAGCCTTGACTCCGTGCCGAATATAACCTCGTTCTCAAGAAGAAACGTCCCGTATATGGGAGCACCGATGAGCGAGGCGGGGTAGAAGTAGCAGCCGCTTGAACCGTGGACGACAACGGCAACGTCCTCAAACCCGGCCAGGCAGGCCGCCGCACCGGTCATCGCGCAGGGCCAGAGCGGGTTCTCGCAAGGATTATGCTGCTCTTCTGGCATCATGGCAAACAGCAGGAGGCGGAGAATAAAACCCCTTCAAACCGTCCGGACGAGCGCGGCAAGATGGCGCCCCACCTCGCTCGTCTTCTTCTCCCCGCCCATATCCCTGGTGACGAACCCCTCGAGGATACTCCGCTCGATTGCCCGGAGAACCGCCGCCGCGGCCTCGTGCTCACCGATGTGATCCAGGAGCATCGAGCCCGCCCAGACGGTGGCAAACGGATTTGCAACGTCCTGGCCGCGGTACTTCGGTGCCGAACCGTGGATCGGTTCAAACATAGAGGTGCCGGAGGGGTTGATGTTCCCGCCCGGCGCAAGACCGAGTCCGCCCTGTATCATGGCGCCGAGATCGGTGATTATATCGCCAAACATGTTCGGGGTGACGACAACATCGAACCACTCAGGGTTCTTCAGGAACCACATCGTGACAGCGTCGACAAAGTTGAACTCCGTCGAGACGCCCGGATAACCTGCGGCAACCTCCGAGAAGACGTCCCGCCAGAGACCGTAGACGTCGGAGAGGACGTTTGCCTTGTCGACCGAGGTGACCTTCTTCCTCCGCTGCATGGCAAGGTCGAAGGCGTAGCGGATGACCCGCCCCGCCCCCTCGCGGGTGATGACACCGATCTGGTATGCAACTTCTTCAGCATCGGTCTCGACGTCCAGACCGAACCTGATGCTGTACATCTCCCGCAGAACCTCCAGCGTCTTCTGCTCGCGTCCCCCGGCAAACCTGGATCCGATCCCGACATAGAAGTCCTCCGTGTTCTCCCTGACCACCACGAAATCGATATCCTCAGGACGCTTATTCGCAAGCGGCGTCTGGACACCCTCAAGCAGCCGTATAGGCCGGAGGTTTATGTACTGGTCGAAATGGAACCGGATAGCAAGCAGTATGCCTTTCTCCAGTATACCGGGTCTCACCCGCTCATCACCGATCGCCCCAAAATAGATCGCGGGGAACTTCGAGAGGTCCTGGATATCCTCCTCCGTCAGGAGTTCGCCTGCTGCAAGGTATCGTTCGGCACCTATATCGAACTCTGTCCAGTCGATATCAAACCCGTAACGCTCTCCCGCGGCGTCCAGGACGTCTCTGCCCGCTGCTACGATCTCGGGTCCTATCCCATCCCCGCCTATTGCGGCTACGCGGTATTGCATGTCTCCACCCGGTCCAGGCTCCTCGCATAGGCCACGAGACCGCCGGCCTCGACGATCCTCTTCATGAAATCAGGCACAGGCTCGACCGGAAGCCTTCTTCCCTCCAGATCGATGCAGCCCGCTTTGATATCCACCGAGATGACCTCGCCGTCCTGGATGGCATCGGTCTCCGGACAGACCAGAGGCAGGAGCCCGGTGTTGATCGCGTTCCGGTAAAAGATCCTGGCAAACGACTTTGCTACCACGATCTTAACGCCGGCGCCGAGCAGAGCAAGCGGCGCGTGCTCACGCGACGACCCGCACCCGAAGTTGCGGCCGGCGACCACGATATCCCCGTCCCGCACCTCTACTGCAAACTCATCCCGCGTCCCCTCGAACGCATGTTTTGCAAGTTCCGCCGGATCGTAGATCGTCAGGAACCTGCCGGGGATGATAGCATCCGTATCGATATCATCTCCAAACTTCCATACCCGCATGATTCTCACACCTCCCTCGGGTCGGTGATCTCGCCGTAGAGTGCGCTTGCCGCTGCCGTCGCCGGCGAGGAGAGGTAGACCGATGCCGCGGTGCTCCCCTGCCGGCCCCGGAAGTTCCGGTTGGATGTCGAGAGCGAGACCTCGCCCGGTGCAAGCAGCCCGAACGCTCCGCCCATACAGGGGCCGCAGCATGGCGCCTCAACGAGCGCCCCGGCTTCAACAAACCGTTCGATGAGTCCGGCCCGGAGAGCCTTCAGATACTCCGTTCGGGAGGCGGGGATGACTATCACCCGGACGCTCTCCGCGAAGCGGTCGGCCGACCCGAGCACCTCCGCCGCCTCCTCCAGGTCCTCGTAACGGCCGTTGGTGCAGGAACCTATGAAGACCTGATCGATCCTCGTTCCGGCAACCTCCGTTACGTCCACGACATTATCGACGTTGTGCGGGACGGCAACCTGCGGGGCGAGATCGGTGACATCGTAGTGCCTCCGTTCCCTGTATGAGGCATCGGGGTCGCTTGCAAGATCAAACGGCTCGATTGCGCGCCGTTCGGTGACGTAGCCCCATGTGGTTGCATCGGGCGGGACTATACCGGCCTTCGCCCCCATCTCTATCGCCATGTTCGCACACGTCATCCGGCCCGCCATATCCATCTCGCGTATCGCCCGGCCCGTGAACTCGAGTGCCATGTAGGTTGCGCCATCGGCACCGATATCGCCTGCGAGGGAGAGGATCAGGTCTTTTGCCCCCACCCTCCGGCCAAACGTTCCATCTATCTCAAGCAGGATGCTCTCCGGCACCCGGAAGTAGAGCGCCCCGAACTTCAGGACGAACCCCATATCAGTCGAACCGATCCCGGTCGCAAACGCTCCAGCGGCGCCGTAGGTGCAGGTGTGGGAGTCGGTCCCAACGACAATCTCGCCTGGCGCCGCCTTTCCTTTCTCCATCACGACCTGATGGCAGACGCCTTCGCGCAGGTCGTAGTTGCGGATCCCCTGCTCATCTGCAAACCGCCGCATGAAGACGTGGTTCTCGGCGGCGGGTATCGAGTCGGCGGGCACCTGGTGGTCAAAGAGCATGATGATCCGTTCCGGATCGAATACACGCTCCCCACCCATCTCGCCAAAGACCCTGATTGCAAGCGGGCCGGTGATGTCGTGGATCATCGCCGCATCCACCGGCACCATAACAACCCTGCCCGCCCGGATGGGTCTTTTGCAGTGCTGCGAAAATATCTTCTCTACGATAGTCGCCGACATACAGTATCCTTCTCTTCTGTAGGTGCTCGGGACGTATGTAGTTTGCCGGAACAAGGGAGGGTGGTGCAGTTGAATCCGGGCTCGTTTCGGCCGATTTTGCACGGCAGTAGTCTTATGTTTCTCCGCGCGGTACTTCTTAACAGAAGCAATGACCGACGGACCTACCCCGGCAATGCGGCAGTACTATGCTGTGAAGGCACGCTACCCGGACGCTATCATCTTCTTTCGGATGGGAGATTTCTATGAGACCTTCGGGGATGATGCCGGTGTGGTGGCCCGCGAACTCGAGATCACCCTCACGGCGAGGGGCAGGGACCGGAACGGTGAGCGGATGCCTCTTGCAGGCGTCCCCCACCACGCCGCCGACGGCTACATCGCACGCCTGGTGAACAAGGGCTACAAGGTGGTCATATGCGATCAGGTGGAGGACCCGAAGACCGCTAAGGGGATCGTGAAACGGGAGGTCACCCGTGTGATCACCCCGGGGACGCTGATCGACTCCTCGATGCTCGGTTCGGCCGGCGCCCACTACCTGATGGCGGTCGCCCCCGATCGGGCGGACTCATTCGGCCTCGCCTTCCTGGACGTCTCCACAGGCGAGTTCTTTGTATCATCTGGGAGCGGGGAACGCGGTTACGCCGATATCATCTCGGAGGTTGTGCGTTACCGCCCGACGGAGGCGATCGTCCCCGAGAGCCCTGGAGGTGACCTCCCCGCCAGGCTTGAGGCACTGGGGGTGACGGTGAGCCGTTACCGCGACGATGCCTTCGACCCAGGGGTTGCATACAAACGTCTCTGCAGCCAGTTCGGGACGACAACCCTCGACGGCTACGGCTGTGCGCAGATGACTGGAGCCATCGCCGCGGCAGGTGCAGCGCTCCTTTACGCCCAGGAGACACAGCAGTCACCCCTCCCTCACATCTCCGGGTTGTCGACCCGGGTGCCCTCTGAGAATATGCTGCTCGATGCGATCACCCTCCGGAACCTGGAGATCACAGCCCCCATCCGTGGAGGTAACGATGCAAACACCCTCCTCTCAACCCTCGATATCACGGAGACACCGATGGGGAGCCGGATGATGAGGTCGTTTCTGATCGCGCCGCTGCTCCGGAAGGATGCTATCGAGGCGCGGCTCGATGCGGTGGAATGGTTCTTTGACCGCACCATTGAGCGGCAGGCGCTTCGCGCGGCTCTCGGCGATGTTGCTGATATAGAGCGGATTGCCGGGAGGATCGCCTATGGAAACGCCGGCCCTCGTGACCTTGTAACGCTCAGGGACTCGCTCGAAGCGATCCCTGGCATAAAAGCGCTCTTTGACGCCGATGCTCCGCCGCTCATCCGTGAGGCCCTGGATATGATGGCCGACCACGCCTCGGCTGCAGACCTAATTGCCCGGGCTATAGTCGACGACCCCCCGGCGCTCGCCAGATCGGGTGGCATGATCCGCGATGGGTTCAACGCGAAACTCGACGACCTCCGGCACCTGGCGACGTCCGGGAAGGACTGGATCGCCGAGTTCCAGCAGCAGGAACGGGAGAGGACGGGTATCAGGTCGCTCAGGGTCGGCTACAACCGTGTCTTTGGTTACTACATCGAGGTGACAAGACCCAACCTGCACCTTGTTCCTCCGGAGTATGAACGCCGGCAGACGATCGCAAACGGCGAGCGCTACACGACCCCCGACCTCCGGGAGAAGGAGGCGATGATCGCGACCGCTGAGGACCGACTCTCGGCACTTGAAGCAGAAGTCTACGCCGACCTCATAAGGACACTCGCAGCGGAGGTTCCCGGGCTGCAGGCGACCGCCAGGGCTGTAGGGCTGCTCGACGTTTATTCGGCGCTCGCCGAGGTTGCCGCACGCTACGGCTACACCAGGCCGAGGATCGAGGAGAGCGGCCGGATCCTCATCCGCGACGGCCGCCACCCCGTGGTGGAGCGGAACCTCCAGACCCCGTTTGTTCCCAACGACACCGAACTTGACAGCGGCGGCACCCAGATCATGATCATCACCGGGGCGAACATGTCGGGCAAGTCCACCTACATGCGGGCGGTGGCGCTCTGCTGCATCATGGCCCAGATGGGGAGTTTCGTCCCGGCGCGGCATGCAACCATCGGGATCGTCGACCGGGTCTTCACAAGGGTGGGGGCGTTTGACGACCTGGCATCCGGGCAGTCCACGTTCATGGTCGAGATGCTGGAACTCGCAAACATCCTCAACAACGTAACACCGCAGAGTCTCGTCATCCTGGACGAGATCGGCCGGGGGACGAGCACGCTGGACGGTTCTGCCATCGCCAGGGCGGTTGTGGAGTTCCTGCACGGAAAAGCGGTTGTGGGCCCGCGGACGCTCTTTGCAACCCATTTCCACGATCTGGTCGACCTTGAGGGCTCGCTTGCGCGGGTGAAGAACTTCCATTTTGCGGTGAAGGATACCGGAACCGACGTTGTCTTCCTACGTAAGATCATCCCTGGCGCAACGGACAGGAGTTACGGTGTCCACGTCGCCCACCTTGCAGGTGTCCCGAAGAAGGTGACCGACCGGGCAAGACAACTCATGAAAGAGGCATCGGCACGGCAACTCCCCGACGGTCCCCGGGCACCCCTCTACACCCAGATGCTCCTGATCGATCCGGGCGAGGGCGTTGTGGAGGAGAATCCCGCGATCAAAGAGCTCAGAGCGTTGAACCCCAACGAGATGACGCCGATAGAGGCTTTGAACACCCTATGCCGTCTCCATAGGCTTGCAAACGGCGAGGATGAAGAGCGATGACAGAGATCCACGTCCTCGACCCCGAGACCGTGAACCAGATCGCTGCCGGAGAGGTCGTGGAACGGCCGGCATCGGTGGCAAAGGAACTCCTGGAGAACGCTATCGACGCCGGGGCAACGGTTATCCTGCTTGAGATCGCATCGGATGCTGCCGGGATAACTAAGATCCAGGTGACCGACAACGGAGAGGGGATGACGCCGGGAGAGGCCGTCCTTGCGTTCCAGCCTCACGCGACGAGCAAGATCCGGGATATCACCGACCTCTCCACGATCAGGACACTCGGGTTTCGAGGTGAGGCGCTCGCGAGCATCGCCGCGGTCTCGGAGGTGACCATGGTCACCCGGCCGCGTGGAGGCGAAGCGCTCAGCGGCACCCGCCTCGTGGTAAGGGGCGGCGAGATCGTGGAGACGGCCGAGGTAGGGGCGCCGGAGGGGACAACGGTCACCGTCGAACGGCTCTTCTACAACACACCCGTCCGCAGGAAGTTTCTAAAGAGCAGGAACACCGAGCTTGCCCACGTCTACGCGGTCGTTGAGAGCCTGGCGCTGGCGCATGGCGAGATCGCCTTCAGGGTGGTGCACAACGGGAAAGAGCGGATGGCAACCCAGCGATCCGCAGGACTGCTTGCAACCGTCGCGGGACTGTATGGTGCCGACCTGGCCCGATCGCTCCTCCCCGTCGAGGGGAGGCTTCCGTTCCTTACCATCCGCGGCTACGTATCCCGGCCCCAGGAGAACAGGGGGAGCCCCTCACAGATCTCTCTCAGCATCAACGGACGAAGCATACTCTCCCGCAAGATCGCCGCCGCCGTCAGGGAGGGTTACGGAAACCTCCTCCCTAAAGACAGATACCCGGTAGCGTTCATGGACCTTGCGATCGATACCGGGCTTGTTGACGTCAACGTCCACCCGACCAAGCGAGAGGTCCGGCTATCCAGGGAGCGCGAGATCCTGGAGGCGGTCACCGCAGCGGTGAGGAAAGCGCTCGCAGACCACGACCTCTCACGGGATGCGCCAGGAGAGCCAGTGCAGCAGCAGATCGTGGCGGATGATACGCCACCGGTGGCGCGGGAGACTGAAGCGGTCTACGCGGCCGCTCACCGCGGCGGACCCGCCCTGGCCGATAAACGCCTCCGCCGGACAGAGAGGGAGGGGGAGAAGAACCTTCTGCCGGCGATGGAGCCGATAGGGCAGGTGGCCGCAACCTACATCGCGGCGGAGGGGGTCGACGGCACCCTCTACCTCGTCGACCAGCATGCCGCCCATGAACGGATCCTCTACGACCAGGTCGTGGAGCAGCGTGATGCCGAATCCGCCGCACAGGAACTGCTCGTCCCGGTCATCCTCCCCCTCTCTCCGAAAGAGGCCGCCGCGCTCCGGGAGGCGATCCCGCTCCTGGCGGGGGAGGGGTTTGTGGTGGAGGAGTTCGGCCGGGACACATTCGCCGTCCGGGCAGTCCCCGCCGCCCTCGGTGCGGTGGAGGACGCCGCCGGCACGGTCAGAGAGACCATCGCCGATCTCCTCAGCGGCGAGTCCCGCGCTCACACCGACCGGCGGGAGGCGGTCACCTGCATAATCGCCTGCAGGGGCGCAATCAAGGCCGGCACCCGTCTCACGCCAGAGCAGCAGCGACTGTTGATCTCGCAGCTCGCCCGGACGAAGACCCCATGGACGTGTCCGCACGGGAGACCAACGGTTGTGGCGTTCGATAGAAAGAAACTCGAAAAGATCTTCGGGCGGAGATGAGTCCGCACCCTTCAGACTGCGCCAGAGACCGTTCTTGAACCTTCGTCTGCACGGAGGTATGTGAGCAGGTCATCGAGGGTCTCCACATACCCCACCTGGATCCCCAGGATCTCCTGGATACAGGTCTGTGCGTCCATGGCAACCGGCAGTTGGCGCACGACCTTGAGGTTGCCTAGTAGCCTGACCTCCTCACGGTAACCAACCACCTGGTTGTTCTCCCGGGGGAGGAGGAGAATCGTCTTTCCGCTGCGGTAAGCGGCCTCAGCCTTCTCCAGAACACCGCCGATCGCGCCTATATTCCCGTTCTCATCGATTGTCCCCGTCACCGTCACGCTCTCGTTGATCTGGAAGTCTTCAAGCACCGAGACCAGCAGCGCGGCCATGGCCGCTCCTGCGCTGGGCCCATCGATCTCGGAGACCTCTTCCGCGCTCCTGATGCTGAAGATGACATCGGTCCCTGATATGTCCACGCCGGAGTGCCTGGCGGCAGCAGCGACCGCGTGGTTTGCAGCGTCCTGGAAGACCGTCCCCATCAGCGGCGTTGTCTGAACGAGAACACGCCCTTTCCCTGGCGCAACCTCAACCGTGATGTTTACCATCCCGCCCCCGGTTGTAACCTCCTGGTAGGGGAAGGGGCCGCCCTGCCTGACCTCAATGCGCTGGATGACCACCGGCACCTCCATCGTGGCGGTCCCACCCGTCGCTGAGGCTGGCGCGAGCGCGGCCGAGGGGGTGCCGACCCCATCCTCCGCCTCCGGGACGGCCGGGGATAGGCCGGCTCCTGCGGGGGAGAGGATGAGACCCAGAAGAAAGATATTTGCAGCAACCGATAACACGAGCAGAACCGCCAGGGTCTTTTCCAGCAGGTGTGTATTGCGCCCCATGAATGTACTCTATTCTTTCGGAGAAGATGTAACTTGCGCGGGGGCAAGCAGTAGTTGTGTTGAACCTCTTTCGCCAACCACCACCCACATGCAGGCCCCGGAAACTCGGGCGGGCGGTGAGGGGCGGTTAGCAGGAGACGCGGTGCCATGACGGAGACGGGATTTCAGGGAAGTTTCTCAGCAGCAACGCGGTGAGGATGCACTCAGACGCACAGCATCGATGAAGAATCGCCCCTGTCTCCAAGTCTCACCCAGGAAAACATCCTTCCTCCGGGGATGGGCGCTGGGCACCTCCTCACCAGTCTCTACATGCCCCGGCAAAGATCCCCGGTTCATCGACGAACCTGATTCAAGCCGGGGACAGCCTGAAAGAACCGGTTTGATGGCCCCCCTCGCCTGGAGACTGCAGGCGGAAGAACTTTCCCCGACCGCTCAAAGCCTCATCCGGCAGATGTCGCGCATCGCCCGGAGGACGTAGAGGGTCTCGCCCTCAAGCGGCTCCTCGTCGACGATAAACGAGACGAAACCATGGCGGGTAAAGACCTCCCTCACCTCATCGGGCCCCGTCAGGGAGGAGATAAGCAGCAGTATCCTGCCTGAAGGCGCAAGCACCCGACCGGCATCAGCGATGAATCGCTCAATAACCGCTCTCCCGGTCGGCCCGCCGTCCAGGGCGTACTCCAGCCAGTCGTCGATCCGCTCCTCCGGGGCGGTCGGGAGGTATGGAGGGTTGAAGAGGATGAGGTCAAACGGCCCGGAAATCCCGGCTGCCATGTCCGTCCGTACAACCTCCACCCCCCTGGCGCGGGCGGATGCGGCGGCGTGCGGGTTGATATCGGTTGCAACCACCCTCGCCGCCCTGCCCACGAGACCGGCCGCGATATAACCGCTCCCCGTCCCCACCTCCAGCACCCGGTCGCCCGGCCTGACCTCACGGAGCGCCGCTCGAAGAAGTAGAAACGAGTCCTCGGCCGGTGTGTAGACCTGATCGCCCTTGCTCATGCTCAGCACCCGGTGAGCCTGTTTGCAATCATTGCAAACTCCTCAAGCGAGAGATCCTGCGGCCGGCGCTGCAGGAGTTCGGCGGGAAGATCCAGGATCGCTCCCTCGATCGTGCCGGGAGGAAACGCCGCCCTCCCGCTCTGCAGCCCTTTCCGCACAGTCTTTCGCCGGTTGGAGAAGAGCACCCGCACAACGTCAGCGTAGACCTCACGATCCACGATCGGGTACGGCGGTTCGTGCGGCATGACCCGGACAACCCAGGAGCGGACCTGCGGTTTCGGGCGGAAGGCAGAGGGTGAGAGTTCGAGCAGGGGTTTTACGGAAGCGTAGGTCTGCACCATCACCGAGAGCCGGCCGACGTTAGAGGTTCCCGGCGGCGCGATCATCCGCTGGACAAACTCCTTCTGGTACATCAGGATCGCCGTCTCAAACCCGATCGAGAGCAGCCGGAACGTAATCTTTGCAGAAACAGAGTACGGCAGGTTTGCGACGACGATATCGAACGGCGGGAGATCAACCTTCCTCGCATCCCCCCGGATTATATCCAGACGCCCCCTCTCGATCTCGTCGGCAAACGTGACCTCGAGTTCCTCCACAAGGGCCGGATCAATCTCTACCGCGATAACCTCTGCACCCCGTTCAAGGAGCGCTCGAGTCAGGATCCCCTCCCCGGGACCTATCTCGAGAACCCTTCGACCGGAGACATCGACAAAGCCGGCAATCTTCTCGACCGCCCTGCGGTCGATGAGAAAGTGCTGACCCCTTGGAGCCCTCATCTCGATGTAAAGACGTGATACTTCTCGTTCGGATCCTCGATCTCGCGCAGGATCCGGGTGACGATCATCCTATCCGGGTGGGAAAGCAACCTGATCCGCCTGGAGATATCCTCAAAACTCTCAAACGGTTTCTTCCCCCGCTCTTCCAGGATCTCCCAGAGCAGTTTCTTCCCGATACCAGGGAGAAGGTGCAGCATGTGGAACTTCGGTGTGATCGGAACGGACTTATTGAAGAAATCAACGAACCGCTGCTCGTTCTCGCGGACGATCTGCTCGACCACGAAAGGCAGTTCGAGTTTTGCTGTCGCCGTCAGATCCTCGTAGCCGATACGCCGCTTGACACGCTCGATCTTATCACGCTCCTCATCCCCGATGTAGACGCGGTCGTGGATCTGGATATCCGCGCCTGGTTTCGGAACGAGTTCGAGCAGTTTGAACTGGTCGGTGCCGACCGCCTGGACGACCGGTTCGCGCCTGTAGCCCGGCCGCTGGTCAGCACTCATATAACCCATAGGAAGGACATCGAGAACTACCGCGTTCACCTCTTTCTTTTCGGCTCTCATATGCTCCACCCCCCAAGGGGTTAGAAATGGGTCATTACCAGTTCGAGGATCTCGTCCAGCTCTTCCGTCGTCAGATTGAAACGTTCTTTTGCGTAGATGGCCCGCAGTTCATCCCTGGTTCGCGGCATCAGGTTCGCGATGCGGTAGGCGATATCCTCTTTCATCTTCTCGAGTTTCATCAACTCGGCAACAAGGGCGCGGGCTTTCTCGGCAGACGTCTTTGAGAGGTGATTGGCGTGCTCAATGCTCTTACGGAGCTCGTATGACATCTCATCCCCCGACTCAAGCCGGGCGGCCTCCACGGCGAGGAGAATATCCCTCACATCGGGGAGCAGTATCCGCTCTTCACTTACGACTCGTTTTACCTTCATGCCAATCACCAGTGTTGTGGGTTATAATTTCTGCGCTTTCAGGTGTTGCGGTCTTGCAATAACCTGTTTTATCGTATTGCCGTCCCTGACCTCGAGCACCCATGCACGTCCACGCCGCCCGATAACAGTACCGGTCTTCCCGTGGAACCGCCGGTGGGGCATCCCCTTCTGGACGCTCGGTTCGACCACTACGTGCACCCTCTGCCCGATCTCAAAGTCCTGGATCACAGAGGTTACTGGAGGGATGCCACGTTTTCTAAGGTCCTTCTTGAACTTATACCGCGTCTTCTTGCGTGGTCCATTGTGATGTGCCATGATTACTCACCATACTCGTTTGCTGTTTCGACCTGCACCACATCGAGGCTGACTACATGTGCGGTGCGCCCCAGGATCTGGGCAAGGCTGGGCCTGGTTCTGCCGGTGTCACCCGATACCAGTTCCTTGATGTAGAGACCCGCTTCACCGGCGACTTCTACCCAGTATCTGCCGTCAACGCCACCAGTACACTCGATATCGAGGACCCGCCGTTCCCGAACTTTATCTGCCCGCCGGTGCGACACCCTTGTCGGGGTGCGCTGCCGTATCGTTGCACCTTTTAACTGGTCGAGGGCTGCCCTGAACTCGTCTGGTGTTACAGAACCGTCGATCTCAACCAGGATCCTGTATCTCTTATGCCCTTTGTCTGATTTAATGCTTTGCACCATCTTCCGGTCAGCCCAGCCATCAAGGCGGACAGCCACGCGCCCGGCAGCATCCCTGTTTATCTTCTCCTCAAGCACCGCGAGATCCACCGACCGCTTCCGGGGCGCCTCGATCTCCATCACAAATGGACGCCCGGAACCAAGCATCCTGGCGTCGATGTCCTCCCGTCCTGCCCCGTGCAGGATCGCGTTCTTCGCCTCAAAGACCTCGACCGCCGGCCGGCCTATCAGTTCCTCAACGGAGTCGAGATACTGTTTTCCGGTGTAGTTGCACCGCTCGCACCCCGCTCCGCGGCACGCCCGGCAGTCCCAGTGGGTCTGCGGAATCCCGCGCTCATACTTCAGGTACCGTCCGGCAAAGAAGACCGGGTTGACCTGCACCTCGACAGTGCCCTCGCTGAGATCGAGGATTGCAACAACGTCAGGGTTTTTAAGGTCGGCGTTCTTCCCGGTGAGCCCCGACACAGCCTTTCCCACCTCCCTGTTCATCTCGGCTTTGAGCGGCTCGGGGTCGTGAAGGGTAAGGTCGCTCCAGACCATCTCTTCGCTCTCCGCAACAAGCGGCGGCACCCTCGTCCCTATAAGGAAGGTCTCGAACTCAATACCCGATAAAGCCCCGGCAACCTTTTCTGCCCAGTCATCGATCCTGGAGAGTTCGCCGCCACAGACCCAGCAGGAGGCCGGATCCGGCTCCCGGTGCGGTCTGTTTCCCGAGACCTCGCAGGCGATCCGGAGCGCCCGGCCCCTCTCATCGTTGGTCAGCCCAAATGACCTCTTGCCGTAGAACCGCCCGAGACAATGGTCGCAGATCTCACCGTACTCAAGGATTGCTTCTACCTCTTCAGTTATACCCAACCTGACTCCCTCCGGTCAATCTCGTTTAAGAGGACTGTGATGGCATGATCGGCATGCAGCGACCGCGGTCCGACCGAGTAGCGGGCAGCCCCGGCGATGGCCTCTTCCTCCGCCGGCGTAAAGTTCTGGTGATCTGATAGGAGATAGTTCTCCGGGAGTTCTGGAACCCTCCTGAGATCCTCCCCGGCCTCGTCGAGCACCGCAAACGGGATCTCTGCAAGCAGCCGTGAAAGTCCGCCGCGGCGGACGTAGACCCCCGGTGTCGACTCCCGGAACTCATCCCCGCAGGGGATCGAGAGAGCCTTCTTGATGAAGGCAGCGCTGCTCCGTTCGTCCGGCGAGAGGTGGCGCACCCCGCTCCCGCGAAATAGAATGGTCTTCTCCGGATCCGGCTCCCCGCAGAGGACGAGGTAACACTCCACATCCCGCCGCAGGTCGTGGGAGAGGAATAACGAGGAGTTGACACAGCGGCAGAGAACGTCCATCCTCCCGCCGCTACCGGGGAGATCGTTCAGGCTGAAGGTGCCGCCTGTTTCGGCGACGTGACCCACGATGGCGAACCGTTTCATTTACCCGGTCCGCCGAACTTCTTCATCATGCGCTGCATGTTGAACCTGCCCCCGTCCATGCCACGCATTCCCTTTAAAGCGCGCTGCATTATCTTGTAGTATTTTATAAGTTCCCGGACATCCTCGGGTGTCACCCCGGCGCCGCGGGCAATCCGCTGGACGCGCGAACTCCCTATGATCGACGGGTCGTCGAGCTCCGAGGGCGTCATCGAGTCCATGATCACCCGATAACGCTGCATCTTGGTGCTGGTGATATCGTAGGCATCGTCCGGGATCTGCATGCCCCCCAGCGGAAGCATGCTCATGATCTGTTTGAGAGGGCCCATCCTGTTCAACGCCTCGAGCTGTTTGTACATATCCCGGAGTGTGAACTTCCCCTTGAGCATCGCGTTTACATCGATCTCATCGTTCAAAACCGCCTCTTCGGCACGCTCAACAAACGCCTTCAGGTCGCCCATCCCGAGCAGCCGCGAGATGAAACCATCGGGATCGAACCTCTCGAGATCCTCGATCGTCTCACCGCTCCCGATAAAGACGATCCCGCTCCGGGTCTCAGCGACCGCAGAGAGAGCCCCGCCGCCCTTTGCGGTGCCGTCCATCTTGGTGACTATGACGCCGTCTATCCCGATAGCCTCGTGGAACCGGCGGGCCTGCTCGCTTGCCTGCTGTCCAAGCGCTGCATCGATCACGAGCCACCTGTGATCCGGGTGCGCGATCTCGTTAATCTGGATGATCTCCTCGATCAGATTCTCCTCCAGGGCGTGCCGACCCTGGGTATCGATGATGATCACCTCATACTGCCTGCGAAACGCAGAGAGACCTTCACGGACTATCGCAAGAGCGTCAGGCTCCCCCGGTTTACCAAAGCATGGAACGCTGATCCGATCACAGAGAGTCTTTAACTGGTCGTAGGCGCCAGGCCGAAACGTATCGGCGCAGATCACCCCTGTCCGCAACCCTTTGCGCTGGAAATATCGGGCAAGTTTCGCCGTTGTTGTTGTCTTACCACTCCCCTGCAGCCCTGCCATAAGGATCGTCTGGGGCTCAAGCGAGACCTCGCCGGGTCGGCCCATCAATCTAACAAGTTCCTGGTAGACGATCCGGAGAACATGCGCCCGGACACCCATCCCTTTCGGGGGCTCCTCCTCGAGAGCGCGTTTCTTGACCGACTGAGAGAGTTGCATCACCAGTTTGACGTTGACATCGGCGGAGAGGAGAGCCCGCTGGAGATCGCGCACCAGTTCATCGACCGCTGCCCGATCGATCACGGTCTTTCCGGAGAGTTTCTTGACTGCGTCCTTCAATGAGTTGCCCAGGGTCTCGAGCATCACACCTCACCTCCCCAGCAGTTCGTCGACCATCGCCCGGGGCTCAAACGGCATGATGTCGTCATACCCCTGCCCCGTCCCCAGGAAGAGGATCGGTTTTCCAACGGTGTGTGCGATCGATATCGCCGCGCCACCACGGGGATCCATATCCGCCTTGGTCAGGACGACCGCATCGGTGCCGACTGTCCTGTTGAACTCATCGGCCCGGATGACCGCATCGTTCCCGGCCACCGCCTCATCGACGTAGACGACGAGATCCGGTTTCATCACCCGCCGGATCTTCTCCAGCTGGTTCATAAGGTTTGCCCGGTTGTGGAAACGCCCGGCCGTATCGGCCAGGACCACATCGATGTTGTGCGCCTTTGCATACTGAACAGCGTCAAATAGAACAGCAGAAGGGTCGGCACCGGGCTGATGGCGGACAACCCTGATGCCAAGACGGTCAGCATGGGTAACGATCTGCTCGATCGCGCCGGCCCGGAAGGTGTCCCCGGCACCGATCACAACCGAGAACCCGTTCTTCTGCAGGTAGTGACCTACCTTTGCAACGGTTGTCGTCTTTCCTGTCCCGTTCACGCCGGTGAAGAGGATCTTCACCGGGCGTTCGTGTTCCTCGACGTAGCGCAGGAGGTCAAACCCCTCCCCCAGCACACCGCAGAGGGCCGAACGCAGCGTCGACACAACCAGGTCGTCCACAGAGTCGCCGATCCTCCGGTGCCGGCCAACCAGCTCCGCCCGCATCCGGGAGATGATCTCATCCGTGACCGGGAGGGCAACATCGTTCTCCAGGAGAACCATCTCAAGTTCAGAGAGCGGTTCCTCGATATCCTTCTCCTGGATAAGGATCTCCCGCTCCCTGACGAAGACCTTCACCCTGCTTATGAGGGTGGGCTTCTCCCGTTCCTCCGCCTCTGCAGGGGGTTCTGACCTGGGGAGAGGGGGCGCAGCCTCCGCCTTCCCCGGGGGTTGCGGGGGTTCAACCTCTGCGCCGGCGGCCTCCTCGATATTCGAGGCAAATTTAGTCCGGATATTCTGAAGTTTATTCTTTAAAGAGTCAAACATTATCAACTTCCGCCCTGGCCTGCCTGAGCCTGCTGGGCCGCTCGTTGCGCCGCCTCAAGGCGCCGGGATATCTCCGTGGCCCGTGCCTGCAACTGCTCAAGCGAACCTGCGACCTTCTTTCCCAGCGCCTCAAGTTCAGTTATCCGGCCTTCAAGGTAGTTCGCCGCATCCTCTGTAGACCTCTCAACAGAGACGTCCGCCCCGATGTTCACGATTGCATGCCCGGTATCAAGAACTTTCACCCGCAGAAGAGCCCCGCCGCCGACCGGGAGAAGGACGGTGGCGTCTTCGTTCTCCTGGATCGCACGGAGGGTCTCGATGGCAGCGGCAGCCTCAATCCGCTGCTGCTCGATCATCGAGAGTTGCTCTGTCAGGATCTCGATCTGCTGCGCGTACTCGTTTAAGTAAACCTGGAGGGTCTGTATCTCGCGAGGGTCAACCTTCTCCACGTCACTCACCAGCTACTACGTTAACCGATTCGATTTTGATATAATTTCTCTTCAGGTGGTGTTTGCTCCCGATATCAGTGAAAACCCTCTCTCTAGCCAGGTTCTCGTTCGCTGCAGCGACAACCTTGCGAAACGGCTTCCAGTCGTTATCGATCCTGCACGCACCTACAATCTCAAAATACTGGTTCTCCATGACTTATCACTCCAGAAACCCAAGAACTTCCTCTATTCTACCAAGCTCAATCCCTGTCGTGGCGGATCCAGCGAGATAGCCCTTGCTGTTTGCGAGCAACCCTGTACCCACAAGGCCGCTTCCCATGTTTACCGACCCGAGACCGACCGGGAGATCGACCACACGCTCGATGCTCGCGATCTCTGTATCGTTGGCCCTCGGATGGACAAGGATACCCCTGTTCGTCGCGAACCCGGCCATGCCGACGGTCTTGATGCTTCCCAGTGAGAGCCGGATCACCGGCACGGAGAGGAACAACCCGATCTCCTCGACAAGATCGACCGGCATCCCGGGATGAACAGCGGCAACGTAATCGTTCGCGAGAATCACGTTGCCCGCCGCATTCATCGAGCCCTCGAGCAGGAAGATATCCCGGTAGTCGCTCAGGACAGCGAGTTCCTCGTCGATGGCAAGGCCACTGACGACCAGTCCCCGGCTGTTTCCAGCAACAAGCGAACCGATGATGCTGCTCTCCTGGACAGAGGTCTTCACGATCTCAACATCGAGCTCACGCTCGAGCGCCGCTGTGAACGCCGCCGGCGCAGCGGGATGGACTATCGCTATATCCTCAAAGACGCGGGCGAAGACGCCGATATTTGGATCCCCGGCAAGATCGATCGTTCCGGCCATCTCACTCCTCGGCGAGCTCGGCCTGGACCTGCCCGTCCTCAAACTTCATCGCGCGGACGCGGATCTTTCCGGGCGTCTTCTCGCCCCCCCGCTCCCAGATCTTCTCGTTGATGCTCTGATCAAGTTTGACGTCCTCACTCTTCATGTGCCGCGCCAGGAACGCCCTGATATCCTTCATAGCGATTTTACCCCGCTTCCACCGCGGTGCACGCTTCGCGTCGCGGAGGGGGATGACATAGACATGCTCCTTCAATGGTTCTACCATAGTTCCTACACCTTCAGGCTGCTCCGTCTCCAGTTCCGCCGCTTCGGGTGCGACGTAACATTACGGTTGGTTCTGATCATAACCCATGCAGGCACACGACGGTTCTGCTCGCATGCCTTTGCCAGCCGGATCTTCCGGCCCTTTGTCAACTTACTCATGATTCTCACTCTCGATAATTAATCACGTCTTTCTTCTGCCGACAACCAGAGACTGGAGGTGATGGGAGGGGAAGAACGGTGCCGGGTCGATGCCGCGGGCACGGATTGCGCTGCGGATCTCCTGCTCGTAGTCGCCGTTCCCGATGCTGCCTGTCTCCCCGTAGACTACCAGAAAAAACCTTTCTGCGAGACGCTCCACCTCAGGCTTACCGTAGCCAAGGAGCGGTCTGACATACGAGCAGCCGGTGGTCATCTCCAGGCGCTGAAT
The DNA here is from genome assembly GCF_033472595.1 of Methanoculleus receptaculi. NCBI lineage: Archaea > Methanobacteriati > Methanobacteriota > Methanomicrobia > Methanomicrobiales > Methanomicrobiaceae > Methanoculleus > Methanoculleus receptaculi. The sequence continues at coordinate 38,569 of NZ_CP137642.1, forward strand.
CTCAGAGCGGTCGAGCCCTGGAACGCGGTCGTCCCGGCGGGTGCCATCTGCGACCACAGCGTAGTCTCCGGCCAGCATCTCTACCGCCGCCCGATGGACGGTATCGATCGCATCATTCGGGTAGCCGCAGGCCAGCAGAAGGTCTACAGCTTCATCAAGCAGATCGCGGCCGAGCACCCTTTTACGGAAAGGCAGACCTAGGAGAGTCGCGGCGGCATGCACCTGCGGGACCTCCCGGTCAGGATCGAAGACACAGGTATTCAGTTCTGTGCCGTAGTCGCGCGCAAGCATGATTGCCGCCAGCGCGCTGTCTTTGCCTCCCGAGAAGAGCAACCCCGCTTCCATTCCTATTTCCGCGTTATCCTGAAATCTTTCTTTGACGGTGTCAGCTGGACCAGTATGGTTTTTAACTGTTCGTCGCTGATCCGTTGCCGGATCCGGCCGCTCTGGGCCAGCATAACCAGTTGCTGTTCAACACCTCTTGCAAAATCCGGCCGTGTCAACTTGATGGTATTTAGCCTCTCCCTCGCTTCAGGCTCAAGGATCTCCATCAGAACGGTTCGAATCTGCGACTCCATCTGCTGTTGTCGTGCCAGTTCCTCCTCCATGGCCTGCTGCTCCATCGCCTGCCGCTGCATCTGCTCCAGTCGCCGGCGACGGAGTTCCGCGAGTTCGTCATCAACCATCAACCACGCCTCCTTCGATCAGTAGTTTGCAAGTTGCGGTGCAACCTCAGCAGCCTCTTCCTTCAGGCTATGAGCAACATTGTCAAGGAACGATCTGCCCGCCGGCGTGATCGTACGTCCTGCACTTGACCTGGCGACGTAACCGGTCGCCTCGAGCTGCTGAAAGATCTTTCGCACAATCGAGCCGCTTCCCCGCCGGAACTGGTATGGGGCCGACCCACGGTCGCGTTTACCGCCGTAGGCAGAGCGCATCCTCTGCGTCCCGACCGGTCCGTCGGTATAGATACGACGAAGAATCGCCGCCGCCCGTACATACCACCAGTCATCGTTCTCCGGCGGCATCTGCTTGTGTACCCCCGTCTTTACGAATGCGGCCCAGTCAGGGGGCTGGATCTCTGGGTTCTTCTTGAGCTCTTCTGCCACCCGCCTGATGAACATATCGGCGGGGATATCATATACAGTTGTCATGGATGATCCTCACTCTCGCTAACAGTCTTTACATATTCGTCCAGTAATGTTTTATATATTTCGAGGATTCAATCCTGACGACCCACCCGCCGCTCCCTGAGAACAAGTGTCCGACCGCGAACCTCGACCAGGATCGCACCGGCAACATCCGCCACCTCCACAGGATCGACCTCGGTGTTGCGGAGCCACCGCACCTTGACAACCTTCCTGTCTTTGAGCTGTCTCTGGATCTCATCGATCATGACGCCCGTGACACCCCGTTTCCCGATCCAGACGGTGGGCCTGAGGTCCTGGAACGACCCCCTGCTCATAGCCGTGACCTCCCGATCGGGTATCGCGACCGATGTCCGCATTTAAGGCATGTGACAACCACCCGACCCCGGTGAATCCTGACCCGGGCGTTTGACCCGGGTACCAGGTATGAGTTGCACCGGCGGCAGAACCGGCGTTTCAGCGGCGGTTCGATCCGCACCCGGTGACGCATACCGATCCTGCGGGCCAGTTCCACGCACCGGTTGCTCCACTCGGGGTTCTCCGGGTAGAACTCCGCGGCCCGCTCAAAGAGAATGACGATCCTTTCCCGGGCAAGCCTGCGGGAGCCTGATTTTCGTGTCGTGTCTGCCATGGTGCGATCAGTTCCAGCGGTGGATCTTGAATTAGGGGTGTGAGGCTATATAAATTGATGCCGGCCTACGGCCGGATCCGGACACGCCGCCCCTCAAGAACCAGGCGGTCTTCGCAGAAGAGTTTGACTGCAAGAGGAAGGACGCTGTGCTCTTCAGCAAGTATCCGGTCGGCAAGCGTGGTCTCATCGTCGTCCTGGAGAACAGGGACGCATCGCTGGATGATGATTGGGCCGGTATCCGTTCCATCATCCACCAGGTGGACGGTGCAGCCCGCAACCTTCACCCCGTAGTCGACCGCCTGCCTCTGGGCGTGGAGGCCTGGAAACGCCGGGAGAAGGGCCGGGTGGATGTTCATCATCCTGCCCGAGAACTCGCGGACGATCTCCTGCCCCAGTATTCGCATGTAGCCAGCGAGGACGAAGAGGTCGGCCTGGAAATCCCGCATAGCGGCCAGGAGTTCTTCTTCATATACAGCCTTTGAGGGGAACTCTGCATAGTCTATTACCCGCACCGGTATACCAGCATTTCTCGCTCGCTCGATCGCATAGGCACGGGGGTTGTCGGTGATGAGCCCGACGCCAATTCCCGGTATCTCGCCGGCAGCGATGGCGTCGATCACCGCCTGGAAGTTCGATCCCCTGCCGGAGGCCAGAAAGCCGATGCGCTTCTTTCGAAGAGGTATCACTTGCTCCATTCTCCATCATCCTTTGGGCTCTTCACCGCCGCCTTCCCTGACCGCTCGAGGTTCGATGATCAACTTCACCTTGACTATCCGCCGGCCGCGCATCTGCATCACCACCAAGGTGACGCTGCTCTCCTCGATCCTGACCACCTCGCCGCGGCGTGGGATGTGCCCCAGTCTTTCGATGACCAGCCCACCTATGCTCTCGTAGGTATCCATCAGCGGAAGGTTAAGATTCAGATCCTCGTTTATGTGCTCCACCCATGCCCGCGCGTCAACCAGGTATACACCTTCCTCGATCTGCTGGATCTCGGGCTCCTCCTCATCGAACTCGTCCATGATCTCACCGACTAACTCCTCGAGCATGTCCTCAACCGTCACTATCCCGGCAAACGAGCCGTACTCGTCGAGGACAACCGCCATGTGCTGTTTCTTCATCTGGAGTTCTTTTAAGAGGTCATCGATCTTCTTGCTCTCCGGGACGAAGTACGGTTCGTACATCAGGTCTCTGATCGTCGCTCCCGCCTGCTGCCGAAAGACCGCAGAGAAGACGTCCTTTACATTTAAGAGCCCGACTACGTTGTCGATATGCCCGTGGTAGACTGGGAGCCTGGAGAAACCGGTCTCGTTGAATATGGAGAGGGCGTTCTCGATGGTCGCCGTATCCTCGATCATGACTACATCCACACGGGGCGTCATCACCTCGCGAACCGTGGTATCACCAAACCGTAGAACGGAATAGAGCATATCCCGCTCCTCCTCCTCTATTGTGCCCTCCTCTTCACCTACATCGATCCACTCCTTGATCTCCTCCTCTGTAACGACCGGTTCGGTCGTCGAGGTGCTGGATGAAAGATGCCGCTGGATGCGCTCCGAGACCCAGAGGATAGGAGAGATCAGCCGCGAGAGAAACAGGATCGGCCTGGCGACAGCGAGCGCCAGCTTCTCGGTGTGCCTGGAAGCATACATCTTCGGCCCGATCTCACCGAAGATCAGCATCAGGATGACGGTAACACCGGTTGCTATCCCAATACCCAGATCACCATAGAGTCCTATGGCGATCGCGGTCGCAAGCGATGCAGCGGCCACGTTGACCACATTATTCCCTATCAGGATGGTGATCAGCAGGGAATCTGTCGAGCGTTTCAGTTTATCAAGCGCTTCCGCTCCCTTTCGCCCCTGGTTTAAGAGGGCGCGTACCTTTGCCCGTGTTATCGATATGAGAGCGACTTCTGAACTTGAGAAGAAGCCTGAAAGAAGCAGACAAACGATGAATAAAACTATCTCTACAGCCAGAAGGTCTATTACTACCATTTGCTCCACGCCGCATAGAACGGCAGCATCCGGCAATGGCATCTTGCCGGGATTAATGGATCAGGTCTCATTCAGATATAATAAAACCAGCGCTTCAGGAGAACACCTCTCTCAAAGCCGCCAATTCCCGCGAAAGGAGTACAACCTTCTCTTCGGCTGAAAGTGCTCCCGGAAAGATCATATCATCCACCTCAAGGGTGAGCCAGCCCCCATACCCGCGTTCGGCAAGGTCTGAAAGCACCCGCAGCGCCGCCGGATCGTCATGGATTGGGTGGTGCGGCCGGCCGTTCCCTCCAAGAGCACTGACGTGAATGTTTGCCATCCGCTCAATGCAGAGATCAATAAACCGGCCAACCTCCGCCGGGGAGTTCATCATGGCATGCCCCATATCAAACGTGAGCCAGAGCCATGGCTCCCGTTCGAGCACCTCGGAGGTATCCTCTGCCGTTGCGAGCAGTGTGTTTATTCGCGGCTCCATATTCTCAATCGCCACCTTCACCCCTGTCTCCTCCGCTGCCTCCCTGAGCCCGGCAACGTACGCCTCAAACCGTGTGTAGTCGGGGGCGCTCGGCTCTCGTTTCGCCGTTCGTCTCCCGGGATGGACGGTGACCAGAGCCGCGCCGATCCTCTCTGCCATCCGGATCGCCTCGATTGCGTATTCGACCGAGATCGCGGCGACCCGCGGGTTGATGGAGCAGGGGTTTAAGTCCAACGAGGGGGCATGGACGGTGATGGGTGAGAGTTCAGGGTGCCCGGCGATACAATCTGAAAGTTCTTCTTCAGGGCAGCCGCGAACCCAGAAGTGCGGTGTCTCAACCCAGAACTCAAGAGAATCAAAACCGGACTCCGCGATGTAATCGAAGATCTGGTCGCATGGGTACTCGTGAAAGAACATGGTTGAGACGGCGAAACGGCCCATAATACTACTTGATATAAACCATTGGCCTAATAGGTTGTGATGATGCCGGGCAGTCATGCCACCAGTCCGGAACGGTTCGGCAGCCCGATCCTCCGGGTTTCAGAGGTTTCCGGGCTTATCTGCGACCTCCTTGACGATCCACGGCTGCACCAGATCTGGGTGCGGGGGGAAGTGACCAACTACCGCAACCACACCTCCGGCCATCGCTACTTCTCACTCTCCGAACAGGGCGCCGGGAGGACTGCAGTGATCAACTGCGTCATGTGGCGCAGCGTTGCATCGACGCTCTCCTTCACCCCGAAAGATGGTATGGACGTCCTTGCCTGGGGGTCTGTGGAGGTCTATGAACCGCACGGCAGGTACCAGTTTATCGTCCGGGAGATGATCCCTGCGGGGGCTGGCGAGCGTCATCTCATGGTCGAGCGCTGGAAACGTGAACTCGAAGCCGAAGGGCTATTTGACCCCGGACGGAAGCGCCCCCTTCCGGTCTTTCCCCGACGGGTCGGCGTGGTAACATCGAGCAGCGGCGCGGCGTTGAAGGACATACTCTCCGTCATATCAAGGCGCTACCCGGTCGAGGTGGTCGTCTCCCCGACGACCGTTCAGGGGGAGGGGGCGCACACAGAGATCGCGGAGGCGATCCGGCGGGTCGACGGTCTTGTGGACGTAATAATCGTTGGCCGCGGCGGCGGGAGTTTTGAGGATCTCTTCCCATTCAACCACCCGGATGTTGTGCGGGCGGTTGCCGCATGCAGGACACCCGTGATCAGCGCCGTCGGGCACGAGGTGGATACCGCCCTCTGTGATTTTGCTGCCGACCTCCGGGCGCCGACACCCTCGGCGGCGGCAGAACGGGCGGTGCCCGAGCGGCAGGAGGTGCTCCGTGAACTCCTTGGATACGAGGAACGTATGCTCTCTCTTGTGCAGCACCGCCTGGCCGCCGCACAGAACGATGTTGACGACCTGCGGGAGCGGATGCACCCACGACGGCTCGCGCGGCGGGTTCACGAACGTATGCAGCGTCTTGCCGAGATGGAGGAGCGCCTTGAGCGGGCGGCGTTCGGGCGGCTGCAGCGTGAACGCACCGTTCTTGCGGAACTCCACACGAGGCTTGATGCTCAGAACCCGCTTTCAGTGCTCGAGCGCGGTTACTCCATCATAGAAGCGGATGGCAGGGTCGTGCGGAGTGCACGCGATCTCCGGCCGGGCGCGCGGGTTGCGCTCCGGATGAAGGATGGCAGGGCGAACGCTGTTGTTGAGGAAATAACGTATGACAGAGACTTTTGAAGAGATGCTTGAGGAACTCCGGGATATCATCCGTAAACTCGAGGACGGTGATACAAGCCTCGAGGAGAGCATCGCCATATACGAGCGCGGGGCGCTCCTTGTTAAGCGGTGCGAGGATCTCCTTGCCGCAGCCGAGATGAAACTAACAGAACTCGGGCGAGACCGCTGAGAGATTGGAACTACGGCGGTTGCTCGCCTTCGATCAGTTGCCCTCGCCGGGTATCTCCGCCTCGAGTTCTACCACCAGTTCCTCCCCCCGCTGGAGCGCCGCCACGAACTCCCTGGGGAGGGTCGCTGCAACCCGGTCCGAGCGGATGCCAACTGTCCGGTCGGAGATGAAGTCGCTCCGCCGCCAGACGAGATCGGTGGGGTGATCGAGACTGAACGCTGAACTGCCTCTTGAGCGGACGATGACCGTCTTGCCCCCTGCCGCAAGCCGGGTCGTCAGCACCGCCCGATCGTCCCGGAGCAGCGCCCGGAGGTCGGGGTCAAGGTCGGCGGCCCCCTTATCGGCGGCCACGCCGATGATGCAGTCGCCGGCCCCCGTCAGTCTCATATCCTTCGTCACCTCGAACGTTGTCGGGTGGGTTGCCCTTACCAGCGGATCTCCACGGGCACGCACCGTATCTCTTGCCTTCATGCTTATTAGGAGTGGGATACCACTGCTAATGAATGATCAGCATCGTCTGCCCTGTTTGCAAGGAAGAGTACGAGCACCAGATTCTCCGGGAGACCACAGATCTGGTTGTGCAGTGCTGCGAATGCGGCCATGTACACCGGGTGGAGAAACCCGCCGAACCCGCGACCATCACCATCAAGACGATCGTTAGCCATGAGACCGAATCGAAGGTCTGCAGTCTCGAGATGTTCGAGGACGAGACCGTCTCCCTCGGTGACCCGCTCGCGGCGGAGTGCGGTGACGAGGCATTCGGGATCGAGGTCACCGGTATAGAGGTTGGAGCAAAGCGGGTTCAGCGGGCAACGGCCAGGGATGTGACCTGCCTCTGGACGAGGAAGATCGACCAGGTCGTTGTGAGGGCGTCGATACACACCGGGCGAACGACCATCCCGCTCTACCAGACAATGGATGGCGAGGATGAACTTGTCGTCGGGGAGACCCGCTCTTTTGCGGGCAGACGTATCCGTATATCCCATATCAAACTCCGTGACGGCCCCCTGATGCGAAAAGAGGGCTGGAAGACCGTGGCCAGACGGGTAAAACGGGTCTACGGCTACCTGGACGGGCATTCCAGGTTCAATGACACCGCAGCTCCCGGAGGGAGAGGCGAAAGGTAACAGGTCAGGACACCCCTTCACTGATCCCTTGCTCTTACCCATCATATCACAATCCCCCTTTTCTGAAAATACGCCCATACAACCGTTAGATCTTTATATAATGAGCGATAAATAGATATTCAGGACATGTCATCATGGAACGTGACGATATTCTTGCACTGATACAGAACGACCCTGAAGCGATCGTCACGATCATCCAGCGTCTGGAAGAGTTGGTGAAGCAACAGCAGGCCCGGATCGCTGAACTCGAACGACGTCTCAACATGAACAGTCAAAACAGCAGTCGTCCCCCATCCACCGATGGCTTCAAACGGCCTCAGAAAGAGCGTAAAAAGACCGGGAAACGTCCGGGTGGTCAGAAAGGACATGAAGGTCGGACGATTGAATGGTGTGAGACTCCAGACATCATCCAGACACACCGCGCAGATGTCTGTGAAGAATGTGGTGCATCCCTTGCTCTCGTCCCGGCATCCTCTGTTCAGAAGAGACAGGTTCATGACATTCCCCCCCTCCAGGTAGTTGTTACCGAACATCACGCTGAAACGGTCGTCTGCCCACACTGTGGTCGGATACATGAAGGGTCATTCCCCGAGGAGGTTCCGGCTTACCTCCAATACGGCTACAATATCCGGGCGTTGATGGTTTATTTCTGCATCTACCAGTTGCTTCCGTATGAACGTTCAGCGGAGATCTTCACGGACATCTTTGGGTGTTCCCCGGTCAAGGCAACCCTGATGCAGTCCGTTTCAGCCTGTGCAGCAAACCTTGACGGTTTTGAAGAAGAGGTGAAACACCTTCTGCAGGGAGCACCTGTTCTGCATGCTGATGAAACCGGATTCCGGGTGAACGGCAAACGAGAATGGCTGCATACAGCCAGTACGGATCTCCTCACGCTTTATGGTCATCATCCGAAAAGAGGATCGGCAGCGATGGATGCGATCGGTGTACTTCCCGCGTTCAAGGGGATCATGGTCCATGATTGCTGGTCGCCATACTTCGGGTATGCATGCGAGCATGCGGTCTGTAATGCCCATATCCTCCGCGATCTCAAAGGGATATCGGAGAATACCGGCCAGCGTTGGTCTGATGAGATGCATGATCTCCTTCTTGAGATCTACGCCGCTGTTGATGGAGCCCCGGAATCAGCGGGTTCTCTCACACCTGTTGAGATCGAGGAGTTTCAAAGACGATTTGATCTGATCCTCGAGAACGGGAAGGCAGAGAACCCCTCCTCTCCTCTGCCGGTTCAAGGAGGGAGACGCAGTCGGAAGAGACGAACTCCTGCTGAGAACCTCATTGACCGGTGTCAGAGATATCGTGTAGAGATCCTCCGGTTCATGACCGATTTCAGGGTGCCCTTTACGAACAACCTTGCAGAGCGCGATATCAGGATGGTGAAGGTTCAGCAGAAGATCTCAGGGACGTTCAGAAGTGTGGAGGGGGCATCTAACTTCTGCAGAGTTCGGGGGTATATCTCAACGGTGAGGAAGAATGGAGGGTCGGTCATCACGGCCATCAGGAAGGCATTCGAGGGAGAACCCTTCATGCCAACTGCGGCTTACAGGTATACCTGACCTGTTACGGCGAAAGAAGGTAAGCCCGTGGTGAGCGGGGCGGCAGTCGAAACCTAACCGCGAGGTTTCCGCCGCGAACCATGACCCCCTGACTATTATGACCTCTCAGATCACTCTGGTGCAAGCTCCGGCATGTGACGCCGGATCGCGGCCTCGAGTTCCTCACGGTGGACTAGCCCCTCCATCCGTTCCCGGACCACATCGTCCTCGATGACCAGGATTGTCGGGGTTACCCGGAGTTTATATGTCCTGATGTACTCCGGGTTCCTCACAGCATCGATCTCCTCTATCTCGATCCCGAGCTCCTTCTCCACCTCGCGAAGTATAGGAGTCTGCTCCTCGCAGCCCATGCACCCTTCCTGGTAGAAGCATATCACCCTTACCGCCATATATGGAAGTGAGAGCACAGGGATTATAAAAAACTGTGGGATCCCCTACCCGGTTATACCGTTTAGCGTGACACTGGCGCTGCCGTAGCGGTAGATAATGACCAGCGAGTCATCGGTCTTATCGATGACCTGGCCGAAACGCAGCGCCGTGGTCGAATTGGTCTCGCCACCGAGCGGGATCTCCGGGGATGTCGTCAGACCAAGCGTAATCATATCACCCACAGCAGCCTGTGTGAAGTTGAGGCCGATCCCATCTGCGTCTTCCCGGCTGAGGTTCGTCTCAAGATCGTTGCCACCATAGGAGAAACTGATGGTCTTTGTCTCACCCTGTCGCATTCCGATAAGCCCGGCGGATATAGCGTTGGTCTCAAAACCAAGCAGACCGAAACCCGAGAAGCCGGTGATCGGCGGGTATACGACCGGGAGAACGGCAACATTCTCGCCCGATACCTGCGCACCCGCTGTCATCTCCAGGCGCTGTGTCAGGAGGAGGTCATAATTCCCTTTCCTGTATTCACTCTCAAGGAGAGTCTGATCGGTCGTGATAACCGGGCGCCCGTCCTCGGTAAATATGGTGTAGTCAATCACCGCTGTATCTCCTACCTGCGCGGCAGGCTTCTTCTCGAGGATCGGAGCCAGGTAGGTTCCCACCATGGCAACCGCAATCAGGACGGCAATCGCCACATACGCCCATTTCATCCGCCCAGCGCCCCCGTCCTTAGAATTCTTCTGTTGCGTCTTTTTCATCAGGAGTACAGTCACCGTCGGGTAAGATAATAATGTTCTGGAGGGCGTAGTCACACAATAGAAAGATTTATATTCTCATAACACTACCTTAAGGTTAGCCTCGGGTGAACCGACTTTCCGGGGCGATCAGGGTGAATAAATAAGAGGTGATTAGGATGGCAAGAATCGAGCGTGCACCTTACTACAGGTCGATCTGGCAGGAGTTTGACGATCTCATGGCCGAGATGGAGAACAGGTTCCAGTCGCTGCTGGGTGGGATCGGCCTTGGCGGTGAGGAGGCTAGAGGGCGTGCCCTGCCGGCGGCCCGCGATCTCCGCGTAGACATCAGGGACCATGAAGACGAGGTTATTATCGTCGCCGATCTGCCAGGTGTCGAGAAAGAAAACGTAAGTGTCCGTCTGATCGATCCGCGGCACCTGGAGATCACCAGCCGGCGGACGGATGAAACCGAGGAGGAGAGCCAGGACTTCTTCGTCCGGGAGCGCATTTACGGCCAGATGAGCCGGACGGTGCCGCTTCCTGCCGAGGTGACAGAGGATGGAGCCAGAGCGTCGTTCAAGAACGGCGTCCTTGAGGTCCGGTTGAAGAAAGTGGCGCGGGAGACCGGGACGTCAATCCCTGTCGATTGAATAATCTCAATTTTTACGCCGGCGTGAGCGAGGTTATCAGACGGGTGCGCCGGTCTGGTGAAGGGATGCGGGGGCCGCGCGAGGGATTCATTATCCCGGGGAGAGATGGGGGCGGTCGACGAAGGATGTTTACTTGGATATGCAGAGACAGGGGCGGGGGATTGTTCCATCCCCTCCCCGTCAGCCCCACCCCGGGGGATGATTCCCTATCGATACACTGCGACGGCGGAGATTTCTTCAACCGGTTTCAAGCGAGAAACTCCTCGAAGATCCTTTCTCCACCCCCGGCGGGGTATCCGGGCCAATCGCCAGACACTTGCCCGCCCCCCGGGAAGGAGGCTGGGGGAGGCCGCGTGAGTGGCCGGGCGGTGGGGGTTGTCACCGGAAGAGACGCTCACCGGGAGCGGTTCGAGAGCATCGGTGAACTCGCGCATGCTACCGGGAAGAGGTGGCGAGGTTTATATCGCAGAACTGTTGATCTGGTGGATTCTGAGCATCATCCAGGTATAACCGAATGGTTCATGACCGACCAGCGTGAGACTATCATGATGGACAAAAAGAAGGTCAAGGATTACATGACCTACGATGTCGTCACCGTCGAGGCTCAAGGGACGGTCAAAGACGTCATTGATACAATAAAAAAGACGCATCATGATGGTTTTCCGGTCGTGGAGAACTCAAACAGGGTTGTAGGCTACGTCTCGGCGCGGGACATCCTCTTTGCTCATCCCTCAACGCCGCTCGAGCAGGTGATGTCCCGCCACCTCATAGTCGCTGACCCGGAGATGAGCGTGAATGATGCTGCCCGGGTCATCTTTCGCTCCGGCATCCAGAAACTGCCGGTCCTCAACGAAAAGAACGAACTCATCGGGATCATATCGAACGCAGACGTTATCCGATCCCAGATCGAGCACGTATCACCGGAGAAAGTCTTCAAACTCATGGAGACTCTCAAGAAACTCTACGGGATTGAACCGATACTGAGGCGCGGTTCGGTCCCGGTCGACGAACTGCTGCCGACGCAGTCAAAGATCTACGAGGATGAACTCGAAGGGAGGATCTACGAGATCAAGAAGGGGCTTGCCGAACCGCTGATCGTCGTCCGGCGGCCGGGCCGCTGGATCCTTGTCGACGGGCACCACCGGGCAATAGCAGCGAAAAGGCTCGGCATCAAGAACCTGGATGCCTACATCATTGAGATCCGGGATAACATTGAACTCGGGATGGAGAGGACGGCCAGGGCGCTCAACCTCAACTCGCTCGACGACATCAAGGTGCTCGATTACGCCCGCCATCCGCTTGTCGCGCTGACCCACCGGCAGGTTGGGCACGGGTGAGCGCGCCCCTCTTCTCTTTGGAGACTGTCAGGATATTTCAACCGCGAGTTTGGACGCGGTCCCCGTACCCCCCACAATCGCCTTTGTGGGGTCACCGCAACCTTCGCCGCGCCCCGGGAGGCCGGAATCAGCGTGGTGAGGGAGAAGTCCGTCCCGATCGGGTCCCCGCGAGATCGTCGCCTGTGGCACACGGCGCGTAACTGTCTTTCTGGACAGCTCCAGTGTGGCTGTCAGCGGAGGTATTCGGCAGGCCGGCCCGGGGTTCTATTGCGAGTATGCGGACATATAATTTGAGTTTTTCTTTCAAGTCCTCCCCCATGCTACTTCACCCGAAAGGATATGCGGTCACAAGATAGCCATTACTTCCAATAATCAGTTGCAGTGTTTTCCCATAATTGGGTTCTACATAGTGATAAGTTCCAGTGTCACTAACCTTCTGCCCATATTTCGCCCCTTCCATGATGAGTTCTCTTATCTAATTCTCATCGCGATATTCCTCACCGAAGACATCAGCGAATTGGTTTGCTGCCTCTAAATCAGGGAAATGATCTCCTCTGATATGCTCGTAAGAACCGGTGTGTGAGCACCGGAGGCGCGAACGAGTGTTCCCCTCCCGGCAACCGCGTTTTGGGACAAACTCGTTCTCATTCCCAAGTAATATGTACCCAGAAGTAAGCGGTTCGATAATTCCTCGGAATATTGGTTTTCACATATTCTCATGCGACTTGTTCACAGTTCTTATGGTCTCTATCGTAACCAACCACATCCCTTAGATCCACTCTCGATGGACAAATACGTACGAATTCCCCTATTGAAAATGGCCATTTCAAGAGAGGATCAACCATTATATTACCTATTCCGATGTCGACGACCAATTCTTTATGGTTGTCGTCGATAGCATTGATTCTACCCGAAAAACAATGGCCTCCACTTGTTGGAATACGATGTTCTTCTGGGTTCGGATTTGGAGATATATCATAAATCTCATCTGTAATGCTTTCAACCTTTGAAAGAAACATCAACAGAGTTAAAGATACATCTTTTCCAACCCATCCGGGATGGAGTAACATATTCAAATCAAAAATATCAATGATTTTCACAATCCGCACCCTTCTCCCAATTCACATTTAATTATATTTTCATTTAACAATGTACCAACTAGTACAACTATTATTCAATTTAAAGATTAATTATAAATATATATTCATTCTATATCCTTCATGCCGAAACAGAGGAAGAATGGCCAGACAAAAATGGATCACCTCTATCCGAAAACCAAAATGAGTGTCACCGATCCGATCAAGGAGATCAGAAATCTAACCCAAACACCGCATGATTTAGGGATTATACTCTCCAAATCATCCTCATTTTTCCAATCCCGTCTCTCAAATCGCAAGATCTATATACCTATAATCCCTAATATTATATCATATGGAAGACTGGGTTCGTGCCTGGCTGGAAGAGCAGCGCCGGAAGGGTGAGAAGTGCCTGGAGATCAAATAGATCAAATACATCCAGAACAAACCCTACGTCTACCGCTCAACGAGTGTCTACGACAAGACCACCAAATCGCCGAAGAAGGTGAGCACGTATCTTGGCCGTCTCACAAAAGAAGCTGGTCTCATCCCGAAAGGATCGCGTGGTAGCCGTCACCTCCATTCTTTCAGGACGGTCAGGGAGTATGGGAACGCCGCCCTCATGACAGAGGAGTTCACTGACCTGTTACCGGTTCTCCAGGACGCTTTCCCGGACTACTGGCAGGAACTCGTTGTACTGACATTCACCCGGGTCACCGGTTACACACCGCTCTCGCGGGTTGCGGATGCCTGGGAGAAACTCGACAACATCCTTGATATCAAACCTGACTGTGACCCAAGAACGCTCTCCCGGGTACTAACAGCGGTCGGCGGTGACCGCACCGCTCAACAGATGGTCTTCCAGCATCTCTCCTCACGTGCACAGCACCTCGTCTATGACCTCTCATTTGTCTTCTCCTGCTCCGATACCGTGAACCTGGCCGAGTTCGGCTACAACGCCGATGATATCTGGCTCCCGCAGGTCAACATCGCGCTCTTCAGCGCGACCGATACAGGACTTCCTGTGATGATCCGGGGCCTGCCAGGCTCGGTCCTGGATGTCGCCACGCTTGTCCGGTCCCTCGCCGAGATCGATGCCCCTGACGCGACCCTCGTTCTCGATAGGGGTTTCGTCTCGGAGGCAAACGAGAACCTGCTGCGAGAGTCAGGACTCCAGTTCGTCCTCCCCCAGCGCCGCAACAGCACCCGGTATGAGACCCGGATCCACCTCACCGACCACTTCTTCTACCACAAACGGCTGATCCATGCGGGGAAACGTGAGGTGGACGGGGTGACGCTCTACCTCTATGAGGATGTCGATCTGGTGGCGGAGGAGGAGAAGACGCTCTACCGGTTGCTGGAAGAGGGGGTGATCGACCGAGAGACGCTGAATAAGCGACTGAAGCGCGCCGGCCGGATCCTGATCGTCTCCTCCCTCGCGGCAGAACCCCGGGAGGTCTACGACCTCTACAAGTCCAGAAGCCTGGTGGAAGAACATAATGCTTGTGTTCAAGAGTTTAATCCAGGCGGATAAACTATACCTCCGCGATGCAACGGCGGTCTTTGGCCACGTCTTTGTGGGGTTCCTGTGTCTCTACCTCTACTGCAAGATCCTGAATAGGATCAAGAAAGCGGGAATGACCGCTCATCTCTCACCGCATGGTCTCCTCCTGAAACTTTCAAAGGTGTATGCAGTGAGGAGCGGGGAGGAGAGAGCGATCACCGAGGTGCCAAAGCAGGTACGGAAGATCGCAGAGAGGCTTGAACTGAATATATTCCCTAATATATGAGGAGATTGGGATCTAATAGATTGTATACCGGAATCACCCTCTCAAACACAGATAACACCTCTCATTGCATTGATTGTTCGGTCAATACTCGACAAAATCGGGTTTGTTGAACTGGTAAACGAAACGGTATCCTGGGATCCAAATCAGTGTTCGATCAGCCCGGGAAACAGAGCACTCGCCCTTGTTCTGCTGCCTTTTCTCTCCACAAAGCAGCGGGTTGCACTGGTTCATGTGAGCCAGCAACTCGAAAATATCGATACAGAACTGATCTTTGGTTCAGCCATACCTGCCACATCGTTCACTGACGATTGTCTCGGAAGGTTCCTTGACAAGTTCGCAGATGCCTGTCCCGCCAACTTCTTTCAACAGCTCTCTCTCCGGGCCTATGCCACCTACGACATCCCACAATCACTCATGCTCCATAGTGACGTAACCTCACATGAGGTCTGTGGCGAGTATGAGCTCGATGACACACCAGATGCTCATGGTCCAACTGTCTGTTTTGGTCTCAACAAAACCGGTCGAAGAGATCGCAGGATCTTTCAGACAGGGGTTGTCTCAGATGGCAATGGACTGATCCGGTATTGCAGAACCATGGATGGGAATCATGCAGATTCCGTCTGGAATATGGAAGCGCTCACCGTTCTTCAGGAGATCTTCGGGGAAGAGTTCAGAAACCATACCTATATTGCTGACTCCAAACTTCTTAATCGCCCTAACCTGGAGGTTTTAAATCGGCAGGGTTCAAAAGTGCGATTTATATCGCATATTCCAGCGAATTTCGCCGGAAAAATTGCCGATAAATACAGATCGATCGCTCGTGAGCGGAATCAATGGGTTGACCTTGGTCAATGTTGCACCGAGGAAGAGACGCCCGACAAACGGGCAATCTACCGTTCACAGCGATTTGAGGTTGATATCTATGGATTGCCCTATACACTTGTCGTCTATGAAACATCGGCAGCAGATGAGCGGGTGAAGAGCCAGATCAAGACGGATACAACTGATTTGGAGACACTGATCAAGGATAAGAAATTCAAAAAACCATTTGCCTGTGAACCTGATGCACTGAGGGCAATTGAAGAACTGAACGAACAGTCCCGGAAACTGCTTGTCCAACCGGTGATCGAGATTGAATCCGAACTAAAACAACGATGGCCACGGGGGCGGAGGGGAGAGGAGACGAAACCTCTTGAAGAGTGGTCGGTCTACCATGTCCGGGTGAAGGAGATCCGTGTGCACGAGGAACGGGTGAAAAGGTTCAGGGATAAGAAAGAGACATTCGCTCTCCTGACAAACCATGCCGAGTCGGATATGGATGACAGAGCCGTGCTCCGGCATTACAAACAACAGCACATTGTCGAGAATATTTTCCGAACAATGAAATGGTCGGTTATGGCAGACCGGATCTATCTGAATAATCCAAAGCGGATCGATGCCATGATGACGATACTGTATGTTTCGTATCTTGTGATGGGGATTCTGCAGATGATTGCACGGATGAATATCAGGAACCTGCCGGAACCACCCAGGATCTACATCGATAATAAACCCCTGAAATCTCCAACCGCGGCATTTCTGATACAGTCACTTGGCTCATTCGATATTCTCACTGAAGATGAAAACCGCCAGATCACCGGTGTTACTGAACAAAACAGGTATCGTCTGTCGGTTCTGCTCTATCTGATCGGCATGGGTTCAGAGGAGGGAGTATCCTGATTACTTCCTGAGTACATCCTAATCGCTCCCGGTGAGGCACACTTGGATAGCTGACGGCATGGATGTTCTGAAGGGTTGAAAGGAGGGAGACGTCATCAGGACGGTGAGAGTGAGTGTTTATCTTGCCGGGAGAGAGATGGGAAGGGATCGAATGTCGGACTAATTGACTACTTTTTGTCTTTAAGGAGTCCTAATTCAACTCTTTCGGTTCAGAGGGTGCGGATTGCGAAATGATTTTTCCTGGTGATAACTCAAGAAAAACATATTGAGTGTAGGTTCTGCCCTCATGCTGTGCTCCTGGCTCGATTTTAATTACCTTTCCTTTGACCGATACGTTATCCATGGTCTTCACCGACTGTCTAATGCTTATAGTGGAATGGGGACCTCTGCAATTTTCATTGGATGTGCGGTCACAATGAAATTATTGCTACCGACAAATACATGAATCGCCTTCTCGGGAGTAACTTGTTGGGTAACAGGTCAGGACCCCCTTCATCGGTCCCTTGCTCTTACCCATCATATCACAATCCCCCTTTTCTGAAAATACGCCCATACAACCGTTAGATCTTTATATAATGAGAGATAAATAGATATTCGGGACATGTCATCATGGAACGTGACGATATTCTTGCACTGATACAGAACGACCCTGAAGCGATCGTCACGATCATCCAGCGTCTGGAAGAAGAAGTCAAGCAACTTCAAGAACTCTGCTCACTTCAGCAGGCCCGGATCGCTGAACTCGAACGACGTCTCAACATGAACAGTCAAAACAGCAGTCGTCCCCCATCCACCGATGGCTTCAAACGGCCTCAGAAAGAGCGTAAAAAGACCGGGAAACGTCCGGGGGGTCAGAAAGGACATGAAGGTCGGACGATTGAATGGTGTGAGGCTCCAGACATCATCCAGACACACCGCGCAGATGTCTGTGAAGAATGTGGTGCATCCCTTGCTCTCGTCCCGGCATCCTCTGTTCAGAAGAGACAGGTTCATGACATTTCCCCCCTCCAGGTAGTTGTTACCGAACATCACGCTGAAACGGTCGTCTGCCCACACTGTGGTCGGATACATGAAGGGTCATTCCCGGAGGAGGTTCCGGCTTACCTCCAATACGGCTACAATACCCGGGCGTTGATGGTTTACTTCTGCATCTACCAGTTGCTTCCGTATGAACGTTCAGCGGAGATCTTCACGGACATCTTTGGGTGTTCCCCGGTCAAGGCAACCCTGATGCAGTCCGTTTCAGCCTGTGCAGCAAACCTTGACGGTTTTGAAGAAGAGGTGAAACACCTTCTGCAGGGAGCACCTGTTCTGCATGCTGATGAAACCGGATTCCGGGTGAACGGCAAACGAGAATGGCTGCATACAGCCAGTACGGATCTCCTCACGCTGTATGGTCATCATCCGAAAAGAGGATCGGCGGCGATGGATGCGATCGGTGTACTTCCCTCGTTCAAAGGGATCATGGTCCATGACTGCTGGTCGCCATACTTCGGGTATGCATGCGAGCATGCGGTCTGTAATGCCCATATCCTCCGCGATCTCAAAGGTATATCGGAGGATACCGGCCAGCGTTGGTCTGATGAGATGCATGATCTCCTTCTTGAGATCTACGCCGCTGTTGATGGAGCCCCGGAATCAGCGGGTTCTCTCACACCGATTGAGATCGAGGAGTTTCAAAGACGATTTGATCTGATCCTCGAGAACGGGAATGCAGAGAACCCCTCCTCTCCTCTGCCGGTTCAAGGAGGGAGACGCAGTCGGAAGAGACAAACCCCTGCAGAAAACCTCATTGACCGGTGTCAGAAATATCGTGTAGAGATTCTCCGGTTCATGACCGATTTCAGGGTGCCGTTTACGAACAACCTTGCAGAGCGCGATATCAGGATGGTGAAGGTTCAGCAGAAGATCTCAGGGACGTCTCAGTTGTGTGGAGGGGGCATCTAACTTCTGCAGGGTTTGGGGGTACATCTCAACGGTGAGGAAGAATGGAGGGTCGGTAATCACGGCCATCAGGAAGGCATTCGAGGGAGAACCCTTCATGCCAACTGCGGCTTACAGGTATACCTGACCTGTTACGAAAAATCGTACAACAAAAAAGTACCGGGGTAAAGTCTACTCAATTCCCCGGAGATCTATGCGGCCGTACACATGGATGTAATCTCCTGCTTTAAGCTTGAGGGGAAAATATTCACTATCGATATCAATTAGGATTTTTCCAAGCCCAAAATCGACAACAGCGTCGCGCCATCGCTCGGCTTTCTCGGGGTCGTCCGGGATGATGATCTCTTCTATGCGACCATTGAGATCCCATTTAGGTCCAGCAGAACTTCTTTGAGGATCTAACGGCGTATCTATGCCCATAGTTGTGGTTTCGGTTTTTTCCAGAGATAATACTAACATAGCCAAGATGATTTCTTTTGTCTCCTCAACCATATCCGGCGTACAGAGCATAAAATCATCCGAGACATATTCCTGGATACCATTGGCGAACTCAATGAGCACCAACTGAGTATAGACTCTCCCCATATACACAGCACTAGGTTCAGTACCCTTTATCTGAACTGAAAAAATGAGTTTTTCTCTCAAATCGCCCTTCATATTACACCAATAAGGGATACGCGGTCACAATATACCCATTACTTCCAATAATGAGGCGTAGCGTTTTACCAGAAGTTGGTTCCACGTAGTGATAAACTCCATTGTCATTGATCTTTTGTCCATATCTCGCCCCATCTAGGATCAGGTTCTTTATTGCGCTTTCATCTTCATAATCTGGGCCAAACACTTTCTTGAAATCGTTGGTACCATGGTAATAGATGTGGTTATTCTGGATATGAATCCATCCGGATCCACCATTGTCATATACGGTCCCCAGAACTTCACCACCAGCCGAGTCAAGTGTACCTTCCTCCAGCCAGACAGCAGTTCCGTCCCCTCGTTTGGTCACCCGCAGCATCTCGGTTGGCGTGAGTTTCTTTGCCTCGTCACCAACGAGATCGAGCACGTCATCGGCAGTAACACCATCCGCGGCCCTGACCGTCCTCGTCCCCAACCCCAGGAACGCTTCGTCGAGCAGGGCAACCTTCTCCGCCTCGCTCGCACCGCTCTTATGGATAGCCTCGACGGCCGTGCGCCGGAACTCGATCTTCGCGGACACTTTTGCAGCATTTTCCGCCGAATATTCGGCCATCTCTTTCCCGATCTTCGAGATGTACCGGGCACCGTCGCCGCCCGTGGGAACCAGCCCGACGAGGCAGACGAGCGCCATCTGCTTGTCCCCCTGGGAGATGTACACCCCGGCGTCCCGGATATCGCCGACGAGGACGATCCCGCTCAGCGACGACCCGATCAGGTAGTAGATGTTGTCGTGGTTCTCCTCGGCGTAGGCGCCCAGGGTGAACCCGAGGACCAGCTCGGCCGCCGCATGCCCGGCGCTGTACTCGTGCGTGCTGCCATCGAGGGGTTCCCCGTCTTTGCCGTCGATACAGCCGTCACCGTCGGAATCGGGGTTGGTGGGGTTGGTACCGTTGTCCAGTTCGTAGGAGTCGGTCAGGCCGTCGTGGTCCGAGTCGCGCGCCAGCGGGTCGGTACCGAACTCGTTCAGTTCGAGTGCGTCGCTGATCCCATCTCGATCCCCGTCGACGCTGTTCGGGTCGCTCACGAGGATGAAGTAGATCTTCCCGTCGACCATGACCATCTGGCCGGCCTCTTCGCCGTCGGTCAGGCCGTCGCCATCGGAATCAGCGCTGTTCGGGTCGGTGAAGTGCCGGTTCCCGAACCCGTCCCACCACCCGGCCACTTCGAGCCAGTCGGGGATGCCGTCGCCGTCGGTGTCGATATCCTGGTAGAACCGCAGGGTGTAGGTCACGTCGCCGTTGTTGTCGCTCAGTATACCCGAATCATGGTTCCACATCCCGATCTGGCCGCCCGCGTGCGTGATCTGGAGAACCGGGGCGGAGACCACCAGGTCGCTGACCAGGGAATTGCAGGTACCGCCCGGGCCGGAGTAGCGGACGGTCATCCCGAGGTTGCCGTAGTCGTCCCATGCGGATTTCGCCCCGATGTGCCAGTCGATCCATGGCGACAGCACCGCGTTGTTGTAGGCGCCGCTGCAATCGATCTGGTAGACACCCTCCGGGAACGATGCCCCGCCGTTGAACCACTGGACGCTGAGAGACCGGAGCTGGGACGTGGTGAGGCGCACGGTCCAGGACTCGTCTTCCAGACCCCGCGTCGTCATTATGCCATCGAGGTCCGTGAGGTTGCCTTCCGCACCGAGCATCATGCTCTGGGCCTGCTGCTGCTCCCGTGGGTCAAGGAACATCCCCGCCCAGACATCGGCGTCAAAGACCGCGAGGGTGGCAGGGACGGAAACGTTCGCCGATACGGTGTAGGTGACGTTATCAATAGTTGTGTTCACCGCCTCATAGGTGCCGATCGTTTCGTTGAAGGTGAAGACCGAGACATTGGTCGTGGCGTTCACCAGAGCGGGGTCGTAAGGCAGGGTGACCTGCGCCGGAGCTGCCGTATCGTTCAACTGTGGATCGGTGAAACTCAGGTCCACGACATGGCCGACAAGCGCCGGAGTGCTGGTGTAGATCGGCGACGTGACGTTGCAGATCTGGAGAGACCGCGCCAGATCCCCGGTCCCGGTGGCTTCGACCGTCACGCCGAGTATCGGATCTTCCGCAACCGTCGTGTAGGTCTCGTTGCCGTCAGGGGTGCCGTCGCCGTCGGTATCGGCGAGGTTCGGGTTGGTGTCCAGGCGGAGTTCGGAATCATCTTTTAAACCGTCGGAATCGGTGTCTGCAAGCAGCGGGCTCGTTCCTGCCGCAATCTCGGCACCGTCGTCGAGCGTGTCGGAATCGGTGTCGGAGAGGAGGGGATCTGTCCCGTACGTCTGTTCCTGCAGGTTGGTGAGGCTATCATCGTCAAGATCTTCGTTCTGGTCGGGGGTACCGTCGCCATCGGTATCAATCAGGGTGGGATCGGTCAGCAACCCGAGGTTGAGCAGTTCGAATGCATCGGTCAGGCCGTCGCCGTCGGTGTCGGCGAGGAACGGATCGGCGCCGATCCGGTACTTCGCAAAGACCGGCAGACTGCCGTCGAAGACCTCGTACCCGTCGATGATCCCGTTCCCGGACTGATCTCCGGGCTGTTGCGAACAGTCGGAGTCGGCGTCAAGAGGATCAAATCCGATCGCCTGCTCAAAGGCGGCCGGCAGCATATCGCCGTCGAGAAGGAGGGTTATCGATTGCGGGTTGCCTCCGGAGTCGACGGTCGTAACGATGATGGTGTTGACCGCAGAAAGGTTCATCGTCGTCGAGAAATTCCCGTTCTCCACCGGAATCGTCGAAGGTACGCCGTTGTGGTTCAGAGTGACGTTTGACACCGTGGGATCGCCGACCATACCCGCCACCGTTATGTTCCCGTTCGCCACGGTGTCGTCCAGCGGCGAAGTGATCGTGAGAAGTTCCGATGAGGAGACCGAGACGTATCCCGATTTATTCTCCCAATCGGAACCGGAAGCGTCGGTCACGAGCAACCGCACGTCGTACAACCCCGGCTGGGTATAGGTGTGCGAAGTGTTCCTCTCAAGTTCGTCTGTCGTATTGAACCATGTACCGTCGCCGAAACTCCAATTCCAGGTAATGGGAGTCCCCGCGGAGAGGTCGGTGAACTGAACGGCAAGCGGCGAATAACCGGATGTGACGTTGCTGGTGAAGTTGGCGTCGAGAGGTTCCCGGGGCACCTCAACGGCGATATAATCGGTCTTGTTCTCCCAGCCGGAACCCGAAGCGTTCATTACCTGGAGACAGACCGAATATATTCCGTTGGACTCGAACGTGTGAACAGGATTCCGGAGATCGCTGGAATTTCCATCTCCAAACTCCCAGTACCACGCCGTCGGGTCGGTGACCAGAGAGGTCTCGGTGAACTGGACCGCGAGAGGAGGCAGCCCGGCAGTCACGTTTGCAGTGAAATCCGCGACTGGCAACGCGGGGGTATCAATCACCGTGATGTAGTCGGTCTTGGTCTCGGTATCGTTGCCGAACGTGTTCGTCGCCGTGAGCGCCACAGTATAGGTGCCGGCGGTCTGATACGCGTGAACCGGGTTCTGTTCAGTCGAGGTGCCGCCGTCGCCGAAATCCCACGACCAGAAGGTCGGGGAATTCGCAGACGTATCGGTGAAGGCTACGGCCTCCTCCACGGCAAGAGTGGTCGTGTTCGCGATGAAATCAGCCGTCGGAGGATCTTCGGCATCCGATAACGTGACGTCTTCAGGAACCAATCCAGAGTGATTCACGACCGTCGTCGGGTCGGCGACCGGTGTTTCCGTAGGAGCGGGGGTCTGCTCAGGACTCTCTGTCGGTTCAACCTCCAGTATGGTGACGGTGGCAGAGGTACTCTCTCCTCCTACCATATCGTCAGGAAACGTATGCGAAAGGACACTCGCATCGGTCACATTTTCTATCGTTTCGTTTGCACTCACGGCAGGGAAGAATGCTGTCGTAACCAGCAACACTACCATGAGGAGAGGGAAGAATCTTCCAGTCCAAGATGTGCTCATACGCTACCTCCACTTCAGACCGGAGGCGAAAAGAGTCGGAAGCTAACCTTAAGTAGGAGGGGCACTAACATGCTTTTGCCTTCGGGCCATTGTGGGGTTCATCTAACGGTGGATGGTTGAGGTGAACCCCGCTCATTTCTGATCGCCCTGTTCGGTTCCATGGTGAGGACGTTCAGGGCTGCTCATACTGTGTTAACCGCAATCGGGTTATCACGATGAAACTTAATATATGATATAGGTTAAATAACTTTCGGAATACTACACTTGCCCGACCACATCAGAAAGTATATCTATAATCAAAGTGCATTCCAAACCGTCGGGAGAGTTCACTCCTCATCCAAAGGAACGGTGAAACCCCGTCGTCCTGAGGCATCAGCCCGTATCTTCTCACTCTGAAGTCTGGACATGCCTCTCTCAACTTCCCGACTGAAAGGTGAGTTGATATGGAAGCAAAATGGAGAATTGATAATCGATCTCTGGTGTTGGGGACGTTAGTATTCTGTACTCTAATGATACTAAGTCCAGTTTTTGAGCCCGCATCAGCGTATAGAGCGAGTAACTACGCTGTAAATGATGAAGGGATCTACACGTACCCTAAACAGACTTATTTTGATCACTAGGTCTCGTCCGCCATTTTCCAATCTCGTCCCTCTTGCTTCCTATTCCTGATTGCCGCTTAGAATCAAACCGACACTTTTATTTCACCTAGTGTCCAATTGATCACCATGAGTTGGATCCGGCGAATCAAGCGTGGAAACCAGGTCTACCTCTATGAGGTTACCAGCATATGGGAAGACGGTCGACCAAAACAGAAAATGATCCAGTATCTCGGCGTCGAGAGCGACCAGGAGAAGGTTCCAAAACCCAAGACCAAACGGATGCACCCCGAACGCATCTACCCCCTCCAGAGCCTGGTAGCAGGAGATGTCATGCTCCTCTGGCAGATTGCAGAGTCGCTCAACATCGTCAACACAATTGACCGTTACGTCATGGGTCTGGAGGACATCGAAGGACCTTCCCCCGGCAAGTATCTGCTGAGTTGGGCGATCAACCGTATTCTTGACCCTGAGAGTGCAACCCAACTGGATGCATGGGTGCGCTCAACCGCCCTCCCGGACATCCTTGGAATGGAACCAACTGACTTCACAAAAGACGCCTATCTTCGTTCGCTTGACGCCATCTGTTCTCAATCCCGTAAAACAGGACGGATCCAGAGCCACATTCCGACGATCGAGGTGGAACTATACCAGCGCTGGCGTCAACTCCATCCTCTCCCTGTCCAGAACCCCGAAACGATCGCCTTTGATCTCACCCCAATTCCAACTTACGGCACAGAGTGTCCTCTGATAGAGCCTGGAAGTGAGACCCATGAGACACACCTAAACCAGCTAAATCTCTCGGTGATGACTTCGTTCTTTGATTCCTACCCCATCTCACACTTTGTTCATCCTGGGAGTTTCCACTCGATCACCACTGTCCCGGATCTGATGATCCGGTTGAACGACCTGATGACTGCCCCGGGAACGATCGTCTGGGACCGGGGCTACACCAGTAACGCCGAGATCGGGTGTGTCGAGGATGAGGGCTGGAAACTCATCTGTGGTGTTGCTAAACGAACAAAGGAGGTTCGAGATCTTCTCTCTGTAACAGAACCTCCGGTGGACCCGTATCATCTGGTCCCGACCCAGTGTATGCATATCTACGCGCAGAAGGTCGATACCCCGCTGTTCGGGAGGAAGGGGTCGGTTGTGGTCTACCTGAATGCTGAACGACGGTTTCGGGAGATGGAGGCCCGAAACGGTATGATCTTCAAGATCCAGCAGGAACTGGCTGAACTTCAGAAAACCTGTAGCAGACTTGGCCGGGATACTGTCATCGAGAAGGTTGACCGGATCGTGCCGAAAGCATACCGGAAATTCTTCCGGATCTCTGTGGATGACGGTGAGAAGGGTGTATCTCTTGTCTGGGAAGTGAACGATGTGGCCAGAGTCGAGGCTGAACGGATGGATGGCAAGTATCTGCTGTATGCCTCGGATCCATCTCTCTCTGCGACCGATGTTGTTCGGATCTACTTTGAGAAGGATTACGTCGAGAAGGTGTTTCGGGATCTCAAGACGTTTGAGGAGGTTGCACCGATACGACACCGGCGTGAGTCCAGGGTTCTTGGGGTTATCTTTGTCTGCACGCTTGCGCTCCGGTTGAAGACGGCGTTACGGGTGATGCTGGAGACTGAAGGGAAGAAGGAGATAAGTGCTGAGGAATTGCTGAAGAAACTTGGTCGGGTCCATAGAGTGGACCTCCAGAAAGATACTGAACGGGAGATCTGGTATACGGGGCTTCAGAAGAAGACGCAGGCAGTTCTGGAGAGAATCGGGATGAGGGGCATCTTCGGAACAAATGTTCGAGAAACCTAGTGATCATAGGTGCGCTGTTTAGGACGTACCCTTACATTCAGCAAGCAGCGCAAGAGCAGACATCCATGGGGTATTCAGCAAGTACGTTCATAGGAGTCGACGCAAATTATGCATTCAACCGGCTGCCGGATGACCAAGTGTTCTACTTCAACGGCCATGGAGGACCAGGGATGATAGATTTCGGTACGACCTATCTCTACGCATCCGTTTCTGGTTATGATTCAATCTCAGAGTTCACATCAGGGCAGTTAAATGATCTGGCTCTGGCCGTTTTTGTGGGTTGCAACACTGGCTTAACAAGTTCTGGAGGCCTCGGGAATCTGTTGACAGAGTCCACGTCGAGGGGTACAGATTGTGCACTTGGATTTACCGATCAAATTGAATCCAATAAAGCGGGATACTGGTCGGATAATTTCTGGGGTCAACTTGATCAGGGAGAAACAGTTGGAGATGGAGCAGCAGAAGCTTTGCAGTATACAAGAATTTACTACCTCTGGCAGACTGGGGGAGTAGAGTCGTACATCATTTATGGGAATTCGAACTTGAAAATTGATCCGGCAGTCGCGGGGGTCTGAAGCATGAGAACTCACAACATATTACTTGCTTGCGCTTTGATGTGCTGCATCGGCATCATATTGGTATCTGGAGCCAGCGCAATCTCTCAGGGAGAGAAAAACGTTGAAAGTCAAATTGTCAATCAAAACAACATCCTTGACTGTGAAGAGGCAAAACACCAGATTCAGGCATTTATGGAGGGTAAAGACATCAGCATTGAATACAAGGGTACGATGCCCACTCCCTCCGGTGAGATGATGCTGTTCAGATCCGACGATGAGATATATTATATAAATTCTCAATCGAGATCCATTGAAGGAGCAATGTTCTTTAAATCACTCGATAACTCGAATGAAGTGCAGTTAAATGCAGAAAATGCCCAAAAAATTGCCGAGGACTACGCCAAATCAAAGTATAGGCCATTTACACAGAAGAACATGCAATTAATCAGATCAGATCTTCTGGATCACGGAGACGGAGGGAAAGAATACCTTTTCGTCTGGTGTGAGATTGTAAACGGCGCCTTGACCCCAAATTACGTCTCGATCTCTATTAATCCAAACAGTGGAGAAGTAATTTCATACATCGGGATTGAAAGGACACTGGATGTTGATCTTGATCCGGAGATCTCCAGACAGGATGCGATCAAGACGGCAATCACCCAGTTTAAAGAAATCGAAGTGTCAAACGTGGACACTCAGTTAGCAGTTATATACACGGATCAGAATGAACAGTGCCTTACATGGGTTGTTACCATCGACGGAGAGGAAAGTGACAGCACTATACGGGGCGGAACGGTCCTCGTTGATGCGATGAGCGGGAAGGTTGTACAGGTTGATCCGTATCTCTAACCTCCCCTCGTTTTTAGCCGGTGCAATCATGACACCCGACCGTCAAACGACCCTGCGGAACCTCAAGCGCCTCCTCCCCGCCTCGCTCATCGCCGGCCTCGCCGGCGGCGGACTGCTGGTGCTCCTGACCTATGTCCATACATGGTGCTGGGGTGGTATCGCCTGCTACAACCACGGACTCTTCGACGCCATCGGCACGTTCCAGAACCTGGTGCTCGGCATTCTCTCCCTCCTCCTCGCCGGGATGCTCCCGGCCGCCCTCTCGCGGGAGGGCGGGACGAGGAGGGGTTCGGCCGTCCTAGCGGGCGGGATCGCCGGGTTCACGGCATTTCTCGTCCTCGAGATGTATTCAATGGTAACAGCGGCCTTCGGGCACGGATACGCCGCCGGGCTCTCCGACGTCCTCTCTCTGGCCCATGACACCCTCGCGAACCACGCTCTCCCCCTCCTCGCCATCGGCCTCGCTATGGCGGCCCTCGCCGCCCTCGGGGCATTCGTCGTCTCGTTCTTCCGGGAGAGAGCCGCCGGGCCAAGCGAGGGTGCCGCGGCATCCCGGCTCATCCTCTGCTCCACGGTCGCCCTCATCCTCGTCGCCGTGGTTCTCCCCCCGCTCGCCGCTCATGCAATGCTCGGTGCAGGGATGGTCGACGTGAACCCCGGAACGGCGCTGATGACAACTGCGGTCTCCGTCGAACGCACCGCGCCCGACACCCTCGTCCTCACCGCCCGCGAAGTGCCTCCCGCCTCCGTGCTCGACCCCGGTGCGCCGTTCTCGGTCTTCATGAACGGCGTCGACGTCTCCAACGCCTCCGCGTGCACCGCAAGCGGTTTTGCCGCGACGGTCGAGCCGGCCGGAGGACTTGAGGCCATTAAAGGGTCGGAGGCCACCTGGACGGGGGCCGGGGTCTTGAACAACGGTACGCCGGTGGGCGTCGTGGTCATGGCCCACGGAGTTGACGGCTCGGAGCTCGTCGTCATGAACCTCGTGGTCTAAAGCAGGTTGGCTCCACGCTCCGCCGGCACCTTGCGGAGAGAAATGCCCGCAGGAGAGTCGTTGCGGGTAAAAAAGAGAACCGGGGATGCCGGGCCCTTACGACCCCTCGATCCGGGTATCATATTTCTCGTTCAAGACGTGCTCTTTCACGACCGTCCCCTCCGGGATGATGACCTCCGGCCAGATCCTGGCCCCGGCGTGGACGACCACACCGTTTTTCAGCGCCACCTGCGGTCCGATTACCGTGTCGTGCTCGATGCTGCATTTATTGCCGATTACTGTATCGTTGTCGATGATGCTTCCGCACACCGTGGTGCCTCTCCCGACCACCACCCGGTTGTAGAGGGATGAGGAGAAGATCTTCGCGCTCTCTTTGATGATACACCCCTCGCCGATACTCGTGTAAGGGCCGATGATGACGTTCTCCGCGATTGTAGTCCCGGCACCGATCGAGACCGGCCCGATCACCCTGGAGTTTGTACCTATCGAGACAAAACCGCCAATATGCACCGGACCAAGGATTCGGCCACCCCTGATGGCGAGGTCTCCGGAGATGCTGGTGAAACTGATCCCCTGCAGTTTCCAGCGCTCGGCCTCGCGCAGCGACCTCGGGTTCCCCACGTCAGACCAGTTGCCCCGGACGGGCCAGCCCTTAAGGACATAGCCCTCTTCCATCAAGGCTGGAAAAAGGTTCCGGGCAAAGTCAAACTTCTCCCCTGCCGGGATGTGGTCAAAGACCCCCGGATCGCAGGCATATATCCCGGTGCTTGCCAGGTTCGAGAAGATCTCCCCGGGACCGGGCTTCTCCCTGAACCGTTTTATCCGGCAGTCTGCATCGATCTCGGCTATCCCGTAACCTGTGGGGTCGTCGATGCTGATCAGCCCGATGGTGGTGATCGAGTCGTTGGCAAGGTGTTCGCGGTATAGCTCAAGCAGGTTCAAGTCCACCACATGATCGCCGCCAACGACCAGAAAAGGCTGGCCATCAAGGTATTTCTGGGCGTTCTTGACGCTTCCAGCCGTCCCTAGTTTTGTCTTCTCGTGGACGTAGGTTATATTGACACCAAAGAGCGACCCATCGCCAAGCGCCCCCTCGATGGCCTCGCTCATGTAACCGAGGGTGACCACCACATCGTTGAACCCCAGGTTTGAGAGGTGTGAGACCAGGTGCTGGATCGAGGGTTTGTTGACGATTGGAATGCAGGGTTTTGGACGCCCGAATGTGAGGGGGCGGAGCCGTGTCCCCTCCCCTCCACACATTATGCACACCTTCATGCCACTCCATTGTGTGCGTATCGATTTAACCTTATTGAGATTGAATCTGCATGTGTCCCATTGATACAGACCGCATGCTGAAAAACCGCCCCCCACCCCGGGGGCGGGTCATTCCGAATCTTTATCCTCCCGTGCGCAAGAGACTCATCTTGAATGACAGAGTTTGAGTGCAGGCTCTGCGGCAAGTGCTGTATGAACGCCGGAGACGCTCTCATCGAGATCGATAGAAAACTGAACAGTCGTGAGTATCTCTGTCGGCAGAAGATCGTCGGCGGGACGTTTCGCGCCCGCGTCGAGGAGCGGTTTCTCGATGCTTTCAGGGAGACCTCAGAGAGAGATGCAAACCCTTCCTGGTGCCCCTTCCTGCGGCCCATGCCGGGCCGCAAAGGGAAGTACATCTGCACCATCCACAACACACGTCCTCCGATCTGCAGATCATACATCTGCTGCAGCATGCGAATCTACGACTCCTCCGGAGAGGAGGCAGGAAAGGTTAAAGGCAGGCGGAGCCTTGTCACGGAGGATCCTGCACTGCGGCAGTGCTGGGAGGAGGAGGTGGCACCGCTTGCGATCGACGACGATAACGCCTGGAAGAAGGAGGTTGCCGCCATCCTCGACCATGCGGGCTATCGGGTAGAGGCCTATGAATGAGCGTGAGCGTCGCCTCCCCGTCATCGGGGGCCGGGTCACGTGTACGCAAAACGAGGCAGTTCCCGTGGAGAGATGCGGGCTCTGTGTCCATTCCTCACGGGTCGTGATCGCAGGAAGAGAACTGCCGTCACCGGCGCGGGCTTACTGCAGCCTCTGCCGTGGCGCGCCAGATATCGATATGACAAAGGTTGAGGCCGTCCTCTGCGACGACCACACGGGCGAGGGCTTCCGCAGCATAGCAAACGTTATAAGTTAGCAGGTCACTTCCGCCAGAACTCCCAGGGGTGTTTCGTCTGGAACGGAACCCCTTTTGTCTCGCGGTTCCAGTCGGTCTCGATCGTGTGATGAACCAGCCGGACCTCCTTCTTGAGTTCGGCAAGAACATTCTTGACCTCCTCAAGTTCCTGCTGCAGCCGGTTAAACTCTTCAAACGAGCGCGGTTGCCGCACTGGAGCCTCTCCAGCATCCTTGCAGGAGAGACCGGCCTCGATCAACTCCAGGATGGCCTCATTTCTGTCGAGGGAATGCTCTCTCGCGAACTGATCGATCTGCTCCATCAGGTCGGGATCGAGTGCAAACGAACATCTCATCGCCATGGATCGTCAACACCCCCGATTATACAACCTCTTTGCTGATTATACTGTCTGCCGAGAACTCTGAGAGACGATCCACTCACCATATAGCAACTCGAAAAAAATTCTCCCCTGCCTCTCCATGAAAGGGGGCAGGTCAACTGATATTTTCCAGGTTATAACCTTTCTGCGCGAGCAAGGCCTTCACCCGTTCGCGATGGTTGCCCTGCAGTTCGATCGAAGAGTCCTTGACCGTACCGCCACAGGCCAGTTTTGCCTTCAGGAACTTTGAAAGGTCATCGAGATCTATGTCATATGGGTCGAGACCCTCGATGACCGTGACCTCCTTTCCATACCGACGTTTATTGATCTTTACAGTAATTCTCTGTTGTTCCTTTGCAACTTCCTCACAGATGCACAGTTCTTTTGGCAGTCCGCATGTCGGACAGATCCCACCGTTCATTGCATGTACCTTTCAGCTCTCGTTATATATTATTTGGTATGGTCATCCATCGATCTGGCATACGTCACAGCCAAGTGATAGCACCTGGTCTGGCCTGCTGCGATAACGATAGACTGTAATCCCTTTACAGCGGAGTTCATGAGCAAGGGAATAGATCTGACTAATCTCCCCCACGGTTGCGCGCTCCGGGAGGTTAACCGTCTTTGAGACTGCATTATCCACATACTTCTGGAATGCGGCCTGCATCCGGACGTGGTGCTCCGGGGTGATCTCAAGGGCCGTCTTAAAGAGGTCAAGAGTAGGGTCGTCCAGAGGGAGGCCAGCAACCGTTCCATGGCGGCGGACGTGTTCGACCACGTCCTTTCCGCCGGCGGTGGAGGGCAGGAACTCAGTGATCAGGCTGCTTACAATCCTCACAGGCTGGCCGTCGATCGTCCGCTCGTAGGCAAAAGAGAAGACCGGTTCGATACCGCTCGTCGTCCCGGCTATAAGATGGATCGACCCCGTTGGAGCAATGGTTGTGACGGTGGCGTTGCGCATATCCCCGTGGAAGACCGAACCCTCGATCGCCGGAAACGGGCCCTTCTCCATGCCCAGTTCCTCTGAGCGCTCCCGCGCCGTGGTCTGAACCTTCTCCATCAGGTTCTCGGCAAACCGGAGCGCTTCCTCCGATTCGTAGGGAATACCTAGGCGTATGAGCGCTTCGGCAAACCCCATCACCCCGAGCCCGATCTTTCTTGTGGCCAGGGTCTTCTCGCGGATCTGAGGGAGAGGGAAATGGTTAACATCGATGACCGAGTCGAGAAACTCGACGCCGCATCGGACCACCCTGACCAGCAGGTCATCATCGATCTCGCTCTTCCTGATGCACCTGGCCAGGTTAATGCTACCCAGGTTGCAACTCTCATAGGGGTAGAGGGGCTGCTCACCGCATGGGTTGGTAGCCTCGATGAGACCAAGGTGCGGTGTGGTGTTCCGCCGGTTGATCTCGTCGAGAAAGATTACACCAGGTTCACCTGAGATCCAGGCCGATTCAGCAATGATGCGCCAGAGCGAGCGAGCGTTGATACTCTTCCAGACGCTGCCGTCACGCGGGTTTACGAGGTCGTAGTCGGGACCACCCTCCAGGCTCCGGAGGAACTGCTCATCAACCCCGACAGAGATGTTGAAGTTTGTAAGCCCGCCCTCACGTTTGCAGGTAACAAACTCCTCGATGTCCGGGTGAGAGGCAGCGAGCACGCCCATGTTTGCCCCCCTTCTCCGCCCGCCCTGACGTACCGCCGCTGTCGCTGCATCAAAGACCCGCATGAACGAGACCGGCCCGGTTGCGGCACCCCTCACACCGTTGACTATGTCCCCGCGAGGCCTGAGGCGTGAGAACGAGAACCCGGTCCCCCCGCCGGACTGATGGATGAGCGCCATATGTGTGAGGGTTCTAAAGATACCCTCAATCGAGTCCTCCACAGGGAGGACAAAGCACGCGGAGAGTTGTCCTCCGGGAGTGCCAGCGTTCATCAGGGTAGGTGAGTTCGGCAGGAAAAGGAGATCCGAGAGGAGTGAGAAGAACTCGCGCGATCGTTCCGTTCCACCAACGGCGCTGGCAGCACGCCAGAAAAGACCCTCAGGACTCTCGCCTGGAAGGAGGTAGCGGCGTTCCAGGAGGAGACGGGCTGCTGGAGTGAGTTCCATATTACCCTTCATGGAACCCCGGCCTTAATAAGCCGTTGTGTCCAACTCTTCTGCTGACGATGTCTCTTATCGTGCTCGGAACTGCATCCCACGTCGGCAAAAGCGTGACCGTTGCAGCACTCTGCCGTGCGCTATACCGGCGCGGGATCGCGGTTGCGCCTTTCAAATCCCAGAACATGAGCCTCAACTCCTACGTCACCGCCGACGGGAGTGAGATCGGGATCGCTCAGGCCGCCCAGGCTTTTGCTGCCGGGATCGAACCAGAGGCCGATATGAACCCGATCCTCCTCAAACCAAAGGGGGAGGCGGTCTCGCAGGTGGTTCTACTCGGCCGGCCTTACAAGGATGTGCAGATCCGGGACTACTACATGGAGACGGATAAACTTCTTGCAGAGGCGGTTGCCGCTTTCGAACGATTGCAGAGACGGTTCGGAAACGTTGTGGTGGAGGGTGCCGGAGGGGCGGCTGAGGTGAACCTCTACGAGCGTGACATCGCAAACATAAGGCTCGCCCGGGCACTCCGCCTTCCAGTTCTCCTGGTCGCAGATATAGAGCGGGGCGGGGTCTTTGCCCAGATCTACGGCACTCTTGCCCTCCTTCCCGAAGAGATCCGATCGCTTGTAAAGGGGGTTATCATCAACAAGTTCAGGGGCGATCCCGCGCTGTTTGAATCGGGTGTTGCCAGACTCGAAGAACTCACAGGTGTGCCGGTCCTCGGTGTGGTGCCATACAACGATATCCGTATTCCAAGCGAGGACTCCCTCTCTATAAGCGAGAGGCAATGCGCGGCGACAGAAAACGCGATCAGGATCGCCGTCATCCGGCTCCCACGGATCTCAAACTTCACCGACTTCGAGCTCCTCGAGCGGCACGCTTCTGTTGAGTATGTCACGCCAGGAGAATCGCTTGCCGGATACGACTGTATCATCCTCCCGGGGACGAAGAACACCGTGGAGGATCTCAACGTCCTTCGCGGGCACGGCGTGGAGAAGGAACTCGAGGTTTCCGGGGAGAGGGGTGTCCCGATCATCGGGATCTGCGGGGGATACCAGATGCTCGGGAAGGCTATCATCGATAGGGGTATCGAGTCTGGGGGCGACCCTGCCGAGTATACGGGTTTCGGGCTCCTCGACGTTGTCACGGCGTTTACCGGATATCGCAAGACGACGGTGCAGGTCAGGCGGCGGGCAACAGGCCCTGGCCCCATACTCCAGGCTATGGGAGAGGTGGAGGGTTACGAGATACATATGGGCGAGACCGAGCGGCGAGGACTGCCAGAGGCGTTCGCCGGAGAAGGCGCTGCGACACCCGACGGCCTGGTCTTCGGGACATACATGCACGGGCTCTTCCAGAACCCCGGTGCTGTAAACGCCCTCCTCGCCTATCTATCGAAACGCCGGGGGCTGCCGTTTGAGCCTATAACGGAGGCGGACGGCGGCGCATTGGGCGCATCCGCAGCATACGGTGACCTGGCCAGGCATTTTGAGGCGCATGTTGATATGGATACGATCCTGGGCTTTTTTACCAGATGAAAGCATCTCTCCTGCATTTCCTGGCAAAATGGCCGGCATCTATTCCAGAGATTCGGGAAGAGCCCATACCTCCGGAGATTGAAATGCCTGTTACCCGAGGGGGCCATCGATTGCATCATGAAGATCGGTCTTTTGCATTGGAAGTGGGGATCAAGCCGGATCAAAAGGAAGAATGACGCATCCCGGCCGCCTCAGAGGAAGAACCGGAACGCAACCCAGGCTATCAGCACCATCAACGCCGAGTACTTCAGCCCTGCGACCGCCCGTCCTTCGCCCATGACGCCCGCCGCAAGCCCTGAGAAGAACCCCTGGATAAGCGCCGCATGGCAGAAGACGCGGTTGTAGAGGAAGATATCCACACTACCCATAAACGACTGCGCGGACGCTGACCCTGAGGCCGCAACAGTCTCCCCAGCCTCCGCCATCGTTGCAAGGAAAGTACCTGAGAGCACGGCGATGACGAATAAGAAGACGAAGAACGACATCAGGATGATGATCATGTAGATCATCATCCCCGTCTTTCGCTCCGTTTTCAGGTTGAAAAACTCATAGGCGTCGTGCGCAGCCGCCCGAAGCACCTCGCTGACATCGCCGCCCGCGGAACTTGCCTGAGCGATCAGTTCGACGCTCCGCTCCGCAAGCGGGGTGCTCACGGCCTTCCCGAACCTGCGAATCGCCTCCACAAACGGGACGCCCCAGGACATCTCAGTATCGAGTTTGCGGATATGGGGTGTGAGTGCCCCGTAATCGCCTTCCGAGACTATATGTATGGCGTGTGGGAGCGTCATACCGGAATCGTTCATCCCGGCCACATCCCGGAAGAAGTTCGGGAGAGAGGCCTCGACGCTCGATACGCGAATCGATTCCTTGAGATCGAGGATGGCAAAAGGCACGATGGCGATGATTATCGCGAATACGGCGACATCGTCAAGCATGGTCGTCCCGAAGATTGCCGCGAAACCGTAAGACGTCACTATGCTTACAAATCCACCGATGAAGAGGAGGAGAGCTGCAGGAACGGATATAAACAGGGCGGTGTAGGGCTCCTCAATCATCACCCTGAGCGGATGTTTGAGGAAGCGGTAGAACCCTTCCTGGTACTTCCGCCGCTGCTGGATCCTCTTAAGGATCTCCTCGTCCCGCACCACGACCGGATCGGGCTGAGGCGCCTCCTCCGGCATATCAACCGGCTGCGGCCGGTTTCGATTCAAAAGATCGTCAAAAAGGTCTTTAAATCCCATATCACACCTCCGGCGTTATTGAACTGATCAGGATGACAAACATCAGGCTCCCGAAGGGCACAAGCAGGTAGATGATTATATACAGGAAGAGCGGGTTCGAGTCGCCCGATAAGATCGTCATGACCGACTGGAGGATGATCAAAAAGAGCATGCCCGCAACGATTGCGGTGACGTAGGACTCCGCGACCAGCCCGAGCGTCTCCAGGAACGCCTTCTGCTGCTGGTGGTTCTCAAGCGTATACTGGTGTGCCTTCGTGCGGAAGTACTCTGTCAGGTTACTCCCGCTGGAGATGCTTGCAACCGCTCCCTGGAGGAACTCCCGCATCCGGTCACTCGGCGTCGCCTGCGCAACCGCCCGCAGGGCCTCAAGGAGGTCTTTACCGAAGAAGTCGGTCTCGCGGGTGATGTAACGTGCCTCTACGGCGCTCTCACCATATATCTGACTCTGACCGAGTGACCGGAAGACCTCATCTGGTGTTATTCCCGCCGAGGACATGGCTGTAACATAATTTATGGCGTACGGGAGGGTGGCATCGATGTTCCGGCGGCGCTCCCCTGCCAGTATACCCGGGTAGATGATGAAGACGATGTAGGTGATCCCGCCGAATACCAGGAGGGCGATGATCGTGATGACGATGGTGCCAAGCACCATCTTGTAGTCATTCAAAGCATAGAGGAACTCCGGGACCGCCCCACGGTAGACTATCATATCAGGGACGCGAAGGATATATGTCAGGAGCCCGATCAGAACGGCCGCTACGAGACCAACCATGATCGATGTGACATAGGCGGTCGCAAGGTAGGCCTCGAATGGCGTCGTCATCCGCGCCCCCATCATATCGTTGCGGAGCTTAACATAATCCGCCCGTTTATCCTTTAATCTGTGGCCGAGAAGGTTGAAACAGAAACGCTCGTAACTGTTCATGCAGGACCCCCCTCCCCATATAGGTCCGCGCGCACCCGCTGGATGACCGCCTCCGGGTCCCTGAAGTAGGAGATCAGTATCTTGCTAACATCCTGGTAATGTCTGATCTTCTTGATGCGCATCCACTCAAGCACTTCCTGACGCCGTTTCAACTCTTCGCGCATCCGCTCTTCGCTCCAGCCCCGGTCCTCCATGATCTGCTCCAGGATGTAGGATTTGCCGGAATACCGGATCTCATCAGTCACCGGGTGCCACCGGAAGACCTCGTTTGTGATCAGTTCGTTCGTCCGGGGATCGACGTCCAGTATCTCGATGAGGTGTTTGTTGCGCCGGATCCGCTGGCCGCCCACCCGGGCCTGCACCTGGATGGACATAAGGTCAAGCGCAGAGAGCATGTTCCTGGGTACACCGATCGGCGGGTTCTCAAGACGATGGACCGCACTTGCCACCGAATCTGCGTGCATCGTCGCGTAGGTTACATGACCGGTGCTCATGGCCTGGAAGAGGGTCAGGGCCTCGCGACCGCGAACCTCGCCGACCAGGAGGTACTCCGGGCGCTGCCGGAGGGCGGCGCGGAGCAGTTCATACATATCGATCTCCCCCCGTCCATCCTGTGAGAACGAGTCACGGGTGACACTCGGGATCCAGTTCGGGTGGGGCAGTTTAAGTTCCCGGGTGTCCTCGAGGGTGATTATCTTTGCAAGCGGCGGGATAAAGAGCGATATGGCGTTCAACGTCGTGGTCTTCCCGGAAGCCGTACCGCCGGCAAAGATGCATGATTTACCGTTCTCAACTGCCAGCCAGAGGAAAGCGATCCCGAGCGGGGAGAAGGTGTGCCACTCGATGAGGTCTGTTGGAGTGATCGGTTCATCCCGGAACTTCCGGATGGTGAACGTCGAGCCGTGAGCGGTCACCTCTGAACCGAGAGTCATCTGGATGCGCGAGCCATCGTTCATGGTGGCATCCAGCATCGGTTCGGCGATCGAGATGTACTTCCCCGCCCGCTGCGCAAGTTTCGTGACGAAGGAGTCGAGCTCCGCTGCGTCGGTGTATACAAGATTCGTCCTCAGAGACTCGTAGGTTGTGTGGTAGACGAATATAGCGCTACCGACACCGTCACAGGAGATATCCTCGACATACTTGTCATGCATAATTGGATCGATCAGACCATCGCCAAGAAACTCCTTCTCCACCTGGTAGAGGACTTTCTCCCGGCCGACAGGATCGAGGCGAATCCCATAATCGGCGATGATCGTGTTAACCGCATCACGCAACACCCTGCGCGCCTCCTCGCGGCTGAGGTTCCGGCAGGTGATATTGAGGGTCTCAAAGAGGCGCTCCCTGATCTCCTGGAAGAGATCACGCTCCCCTGGCGTGAGTACCGGTTCTATGACGTGGTAGGTGTACTCATGCGTCGAGGTGTCATAGGTCACGCGGATGTAGGCGTAGGGTTCGTTCACCGGGTAGAGCTCAATCTCCTCCACCCCCAGGGAGGGGTGCAAGGTGAGGTCGACGAGGGGTCCATGCAGGAGGGGGTTGTAGTCTTCGACCTTCTGCTCGAGGGTGGGCACCTGGAACTTCCTGATAACCCCAAACCGGGGTTTTGGAACCTCCTCGGCAGGGATTGCCACCTCTGCGGCTGCAGCGGCGAAAGATGAGGGCGTGTATGACCGGGAGAATAGTTCGTCAAACTCCGATACGACCCGGGCGTTGTCGACAAAGTCATAGAAGTGCTCATTGCGGTTGATGCTCAGTTCATCGATGGAGAAGGTAGCGCTCCTGGGGAGGATCAGGTCTGCAAGGTTCCCGAGTTCATCGACCGATCTCACCCCCTCAAAAGTCTCTTCATATGTGCCGGATTCATCGGTCTCCCGCCATCCCCATCTGCGCTCGCGGATGCCTGCATGAACGGGATGGCGCGAAGCGGCGGGCGTGAACGCCGGCTCCGGCCGGGCCGGCTTCTCCACCACCGGCGGTTCAGCGGGCGATTCCAGCGCGGTGCCGGCCTCACCGGGCACCTCCACATAAGAAGAGACCGGTTCCTCAACAATACCCGGCCCCTGCCCCTCGATCCGCTTGAGGAGAGCCTGGATCGGGTCTTCAGCCGTGGTTGTGCGCCGTTCCGCCGCACTTCCTGTTCTTGCCACGCTCTCGATGAGAGCCCTGATCTCATCATCCTTCCGGACATGCACCGGCACCGGTTCCGGGCGTTCCCCCCACCACGTATCGATAAAGAGTTCGCTGGCAGGATCATTCGCTATGGCATCCTCCTCCCCAAAACCCAGTTTCTGTGGCCGGGAGAGGAGGTTTCTGACCGACGCTATCAACTCGCGCTCCTCGTCACCATTCTTACTCATCCGGTCTCCTCGCAATATCGATACCTACCTCTACCCTGGGTTCATGAAACTCCACGATGCAGCGTGTACGCTCCCCTATCCGGTCAGATACAATACACATATACCGCCCATTGAGCAGCCGAAAACAGACCCGTCCCCCCACATCTGTCACATCGCTTGCAAGCATAACCTTCCCCTTCCGGATTGTGACGCGGGCCCCCGCAACAGGTGCGCGGCCATCATGCACGATCAGACAGAGCACACCAACCCGCTGTCTGTCTGTAGCCCCGACTATCGGAATATCGAGGCGGCCGTTCTTCATCAGGTGACTCTTCTCAAAGACCCTGCACCGCGACGTGAGAGCATCGACGACAGTCTGCGCAACCAGGTAGAGTTCGAACGTTTCATCCCCTGTCAGGTGCAGTGCTGCCTGGTCACCAAAGAGCGTTCCCTTCCCGTCGACAAGGATTGCGCCGTCCGGTTCGCCCCTCGAGATGATGAGGAAAAAATCGCTCGCCTCACCTCTCGATACACCTATACCACTTGGAGAATGAGCAGCGCTGTAGTGCAGCAACTCCTCATAAGTAAAGCGCCCCTCGCACACCGACTGGCCGAGGACCTCTGCCATCAGGTCGTTTATTTCCATGAGGATCTTCTGGCAATGCCCTGTGTTTTCATGTTGGAAAGGGGATTTGCACCCCTATCACAATATACCACATCTATACGCTATTATTAATATCTTATGATTGTCAAACATCAGACAAAAAAAATTTCCGGGGAATAGACCGGCTGCAGAGCGAGAGAGAGGTTTGCTGGCGATGGGCACCCCTCATACCCTCCTGCCCGGAGAAAAAGGTGCAATGCATGCGAATCTCCGGTCAATCGCGAAAAACCGCATTGAAACATTCTGCAGGACAAGACCGCCAGAAATAAGAGATAACACGTAAACAAACTACCTGCCCATGATTCTTCAGCCCATGGCAGCAATTCCGCTTATGATTTCAGCAGGTGCAATCGGGATCACGCTAATATACGCCTCGATCCTGGACCTGAGAGAGCGGCGGGTGCCGCATAAAACATGGCGGCCCGCCCTCGCGATCGCGGTCCCGGTAGCTGTCTGGGTATATGTGCTGACCTTTATCGCGGACTGGCGGACGGCGGCAGCGTATCTTACCCTGGTCGCAGTATTCTGCGGCTTTTTTTACCTTTTCCAGGCGATGAACCTCTTTGGGGGGGCAGACGCGTATGCCCTCATCGTCATCACGGCATGCATCCCGTTCCACCCGTTTGAAACCATCTTTGGCACCTCGCCCCTGGGGTTCTTCCCCTTCACCGTGCTGATAAATGCTGTGCTCATCAACATCGCGGCACCCCTTGCCATACTTCTGAAGAACCTTGTTGAGGGGAACCGGGCTCCACTCTCATGCTTATTCCTTGGTTTTCCTGTTAGTGGAGAGAAGATCCAGAACGAGTTTGGTTTTGTTATGGAAGATCTAGAAGAAGGGGAGGACGGTAGACTGGTTCGACGGTTCATCGGTTTTACTGAGTCGCTTCGCCGCATCATACGGGGAGAGCGCAGGATCTACACAAAAGATCTCAGACAGCACCCCGATGAATACCAGAAGGAACTCACCCTCTACAGGAAGGCCGGCAGGGTCTGGATATCTTACGGTATTCCGTTCATCATCCCGATTACAGCGGGATTCCTGACAGCATTGTTCGTGGGAGACATTTTCTTTGTGATCATGAAAGCGATCGCAGGAATGTGATAGGTATGGATATAGATTTCAAAAACGGTTTGATCCCTGTCATAGCACAGGATAGGCGGACACGTGAGGTCCTGATGCTCGCCTACGCAAACGCTGAGGCGCTGGAACTTACCAGAACAACCGGATACGCGCACTACTACAGCAGAAGCAGACAGAAGATCTGGAAGAAAGGGGAGGAGAGCGGCCACATACAGCGGGTCTGCCGGATACTTGTCGACTGTGATGCGGACGCCCTCCTCTATGAGGTGGAACAGACCGGCGCAGCGTGTCATACCGGCCACACATCCTGCTTCTTCCGGACGATCGAGGGAGAGGAGATCGCCGGACTGGTCTTCGATCCGGAGAAGGTATACGCTAATAAGGATGAATGACTTCATAACTATGGTGATTTTTTATGAAAATTGTACCCGATACGAGCGTCGTAATAGATGGACGTATAACCTCGCTGATAAAAACCGGGGAATATAAAGGAGCAACAATAATCATACCGGAAGCCGTCGTCGCTGAACTGGAGGCCCAGGCAAATCAGGGGCGGGAGATAGGTTTTTCCGGTCTGACCGAACTTCAGGAACTATTCAGGATGTCAGAAGAGGGTCTCATCGAACTCCAGTTTGCTGGAGAGCGCCCCAGCCTCGATCAGGTGAAACTCTCAAGCGGCGGCGAGATCGATGCACTCATCCGGAACGTGGCGATCGACCATAAAGCCCGGTTTATCACGAGCGATCTGGTGCAGGCGGAGGTTGCAAAGGCGAAAGGGCTTGATGTTCTCTATCTCCGACCGCAGATCGGCGATTTCTCGCCGCTCTCGATCGACCAGTTCTTCGATGAAGAGACGATCGCTATCACCCTCAAAGAGCGGGCTCTGCCGGTGGCAAAGATAGGTAAACTCCAGGCAACCAGGCTTGTCACACTCCGGGACACCCCTATGACCGAACACGAACTGAAAGTGATGGCACAGGAACTGCTGGAGCGAGCAAAACGTGATCCGGACGGTTTCATCGAGCTTGAAAAAAGGGGGATCACCGTCGTCCAGATCGGGTCGCTCCGGATCTCGATCGCGAGGAGACCTTTCTCAGACGGCATGGAGATCACAGTGGTCAGGCCGCTTATTGACCTCTCGCTCGACGATTACGCTATGGCACCGGAGATCAAGCAACGGATCCTTGGTGACCGCCGCGGCGTCCTGATCGCAGGACCCCCGGGCGCTGGAAAGACAACCCTTGCTCAGAGCCTCGCCACATTTCTGGCCGACCATAACTTCATTGTCAAGACGATGGAGGCACCACGGGACCTTCAGGTGTCCGACAACATCACCCAGTACACGGCGCTTGAAGGCAGCATGGTGAACACTGCAGAGGCCCTCCTGCTTGTCCGGCCTGATTACGTCATATTTGACGAGATCCGGAAGAGTGAGGACTTTGCTGTCTACGCTGACATGCGGCTTGCCGGGATGGGCATGGTCGGCGTGGTGCATGCGATGGAGGTGCACGACTGCCTCCGGCGGTTCTGCGACCGGGTGGACTACAGCATCCTCCCCCAGATCATTAACACCATCATATTTGTGGCTCATGGCGAAATCAAGAAAATTTACGACCTTGAATTGACTATCAAGGCCCCTGAGGGCATGCCACCTGACGCGCACGCACGCCCGGTGATCGTCGTTCGCAACCACACCCGCGGAGAGCCTGAGATCGAGATATTCCGCTACGAGGGCGAAACCCTGGTGATGCCGCTTGCAAACAGGGAGGCCACGGAGCCCGTTGCTGTTGCAGAACCGCCGGCCATCGTGACACCAGCAGCAGAATCCAGGGAGAGTGCCGCCCGGAAGATTGCAGAGAAAGAGATCCAGCGCGAGATCGGGCGCTACACAAACGGTCCGGTGGATGTGAGGATCATCAACGAGAACAAGGCTGTAGTCTACATCGAGGACAGGGACGTCCCGGCAGCGATCGGAAAGGGGGGCAAGAACGTATCAGCGATCGTGAACAAACTCGGGATAGGTATTGACATCCGGCCCAGGAGTGAACTCGATGCGGAAAAACCAGCGGAGGGAGAGATGCACCTTGCCGGCGGTCTCACGATCCGCCTGGACAAGAAGCAGCTTACCATAGTCTCCCCGGAGCACAGGGGCAGGATCGTGGATGTTTTTGCAGGAAAGGAGTATCTATTCACAGCGACGGTTAACGATGAAGGAGAAGTCATCCTGGCCAGGAACAGCACGATTGCGCAGGAACTGATGAAGCGCTACAACGATGCTGAGACGATCCGGCTGCGGCCGGTGTGAGATGAGGGGACTGTGAAGAAGAGATATCTGGAGGAATAGTGTGAGCGGACTTGATATGCAAAAGAACGAGAGAGGCTGTCTCGAGCGGTGGGAGCATGCGTTCGAGGTGGATCCGGCGGATAAGGACAAGTATTACCTGACGGTGGCATACCCCTACCCCAGCGGGGCGATGCATGTCGGCCACGGGCGAACCTACATCGTTCCGGACGTCGTCGCCCGCTATCAGCGGATGAAGGGAAAACAAGTCCTCTTCCCGATGGCGTTCCACGTCACCGGT
This sequence comes from Methanoculleus receptaculi, assembly GCF_033472595.1. NCBI lineage: Archaea > Methanobacteriati > Methanobacteriota > Methanomicrobia > Methanomicrobiales > Methanomicrobiaceae > Methanoculleus > Methanoculleus receptaculi. The sequence continues at coordinate 81,510 of NZ_CP137642.1, forward strand.
ACGCCGGTGATAGGGATCTCAAAGAGGATTGCAAAAGGCGATGAACAGACGATAGGGCTTTACCGTGACATTTACCGGGTGCCCCAGGATATTCTCGACCGGTTCATCGACCCTATGGAGATTGTCCGCTACTTCTCGGATGAGTATCGGCGGGTGATGCAGAAGTGCGGCCTCTCGATCGACTGGCGGCGCCGGTTCATCACCATCGACCCGCAGTACAGCAGGTTTATAGAGTGGCAGTATCAGCACCTGCACGAGAAGGGGCGCGTTGTAAAGGGTGCCCACCCGGTCAAGTACTGCCCCCAGTGCGAGAACCCCGTCGGAGACCACGACCTCCTCGAGGGCGATAAGGCCGAGATCGTCAGGTTTACTCTCGTTGTCTTCCTGCTCGGCGACATTAAAATCCCGTGTGCAACCCTCCGCCCCGAGACCATCTACGGTGTGACGAACCTCTGGGTGAGACCCGATCTCACCTATGTCCGGGCGAAGATTGATGGCGATGAGTGGATCTTAAGCCGAGAGGCGGCAGCAAAACTGGCGCTGCAGGATCACGATGTCCAGATCACCGGGGAGGTAGCCGGGACGTCGCTGATCGACCAGAGGGTGTCCCACCCGCTCTGCGGTGAGGTCCCCATCCTGCCGGCGACGTTTGTTGACCCGGACATGGGAACCGGGATCGTTATGAGCGTTCCAGCACACGCGCCCTTTGACTACGTCGCAATCCGTGACCTGCAGCGAGAGGGGAGATATACATCCATACAACCGATCCCGCTCATCTCAGTCGAGGGGTATGGCGATATACCGGCAAAGGACGCGGTTGAGCGGGCGGGTATCCAGGACCAGAACGATCCAGATATAGAGAAACTCACCCAGGAGGTCTACAACGCTGAATTCTCCCGGGGGAGGGTCTTTGAGAAATACGGCGGAAAACCTGTGAAAGAGGCACGGGATGAGGTGGCTGCACTGATGATGGAGCGTTATGGCTCCATCCCGATGTATGAGTTCGACACCCGACAGGTGATCTGCCGCTGCGGCAGCAGGGTCTATGTGAAGATCCTCCACGGCCAGTGGTTCCTGGCCTACAGCGACCCGTCCTGGAAAGAAGAGGTGAAGACCGTGCTGGAGGGGATGGCGCTTGTCCCGCCCGAGGTCAGGGCGGAGTTTGAGCGGACGGTCGACTGGCTGAAGGACTGGGCCTGCACCCGCCGCGTTGGACTCGGGACGAAACTGCCCTGGGACCCGACCTGGATAGTCGAGCCGCTCTCTGACTCGACGATCTACATGGCCTACTACACGATCGCCCACCACCTGAAAGAAATACCGGCAGAAAACCTGACGCCGGAGATCTTCGATTACATCTTCCTCGGTGAGGGTGAGCCAGCGACCCTCGATCGCAGCACACTTGAGCGTCTCAGGAGCGAGTTCCTCTACTGGTACCCCTACGACTACCGGTTCTCGGCAAAGGACCTCATCTCAAACCATCTCACGTTCCAGGTCTTCCACCACTCCGCAATCTTCCCACCGGAACTGCAGCCCCGGGGCATGGTGGTCTTTGGCATGGGGCTCCTGAACGGCGCGAAGATGTCCTCGAGCAAAGGTAACGTTTTCCTTCTCGAGGACGCCCTCTCGGAGTTCGGCGCCGACACTGTCAGGATGTTCCTTGTGGGAAGCGCTGAGCCCTGGCAGGACTTTGACTGGCGCAACGACCTTGTATCGTCGACTAAAAAACAGATCGAGCGGTTCTTGAACACAATCCAGGAGGGAAAGGGGGCTGAGGGCTCCTGCGAGATCGATGCATGGCTTGAAAGCAGGTTGCAGCGCCGCATAGAGAGCACCACGGCAGCGCTCGAGTCGTTCCAGACGCGACAGGCTCTGCAGGAGGCGTTCTTTGGTATCGAGGCCGACCTGAAATGGTACCGCCGCCGCCTGCCGGATGGCGTGACCGGCAGTGAGGTATTGCGTGACCTCTGCCACACCTGGGTCCGGCTGCTTGCCCCCTTCATACCGTTCACTTGCGAGGCGCTATGGAGGGATCTCGGCGAGGAGGGAATGGTCTCGTTCGCCCCGTGGCCGGAGGCCGACGAGACGAAGGTAAATCCAGAGGTTGAACTCGCGGAGGAACTCCTCGCAAGGACCGTCGAGGATATCGAGTCGATCAAAAAGCTCATACCGATGGAACCGAAATCGATCACCCTCTTCGTCGCACCAGCCTGGAAACACGAGATCTTCCGGATCGTTGCATCTTCAGACGACAGGACCAGCGGTATGCGCGAGGTGATGCAGAACGAGGAGGTCCGCAGGCGCGGTCGTGAGGCGGCAGATGCAACAAAGCAGATAACGAAACTCGTGCTGAAACTGCCGCCGCTTCTCGTGCAGCAGATCGCTGAGTTGAAACTCGATGAGCAGGAGATCCTTGAGAGTTCACGGACGTTCCTGGAACACGAGTTCGGCGTTCCGGTGAGTGTTCAGATCGCCGAGGAGAGCGTGCACCCCAAGGCCTCGGTTGCGTTGCCGTTTAAGCCGGCGATAGTGATAGAGTAGGACCCTTTTTCATCCTCCTGCCAGTTTTTTTGTCTTGCTGCCATTTGTGGCGCTGAACCGTGGGGGAAACCGGCCAGGAATGTTGAATTCCAGGTTCCGCATGCCAGCCCTCCCGAGGGGGCTTCCTGGAGGCCATCAAATAAACGGTTCTGAGGTATTAAATCACCTCCGGGAAAAATCTTTCGTCGACAACTCCCGCTCACGGGAGAGCAGGCAGTTGATGGCGATTGGCATGGTGAAGCCGCGCCAGGGATGGAAACGGGGTATTCAAAGAGGCTTCCGTGAAAATGGCACTATAGCAGGAGATGTCTCGCCACCTCCCCATCACTCGCGTCTCATCCGGAGGCTCTCGTTCATTGACCCCCTCCAGGTAATAGCGTCTCGCAAAAACCCGGCCACCCCCAGGCACAGGTATAATGGCGGTATAAAGGCGGTCTGCGGCAATACAGAGCCGCGGGGGTCCGTTGCCCGTGGCGAAGTTCATCAAACAGAGGCGCAGCCCGAAAGAATTGGTTTTGCAGCCCCCTCTTAATGGCCGTTCTGGCCGCAAAATAGAATATGGTGCCCTGTACCTGAGGATAACCCGTCTAATCCTTTCCCTTCACGGACTGCTGGGCTTTCTTCGCCCGCTCTTTTGCAGTGTAGCCGGTTACCTGCTGGAGGTAGTTGCGGAATCGACGGTTTGTGTCCAGGATCGTCTCATCATCTGCGGATGAGTCTGACTCGGTATGGACAAACAGCGTCCTCCCTCCGGCACCTGCCCAGACCTCAAGGCGCAGGAGCGCTCCGTAGGACACGATATAATGCCCATCCTCCGTCAGGCGGGGTTCGACGCCGAACTGGTCGCGGAGACTCTGTAGCATTGATTCTGTAAGCTTTTTCGTGTATCCGCGTTTGATCTGGTATTCTTGCATAATATTTTTAAGGGATATCCATCTATCTTAACCTAACCGAAGAGCGAGTGATTGATCCCATGGACGATATAAAGGTTACAGCCAGAGCGCCTGGCGGCACCGATGATACCGTGCTGATTGGTTTTCCCGGCAGTGGGCTCGTTGGGAGTATTGCCCTCCAGTACCTCGTTGAGCAGATGGAATTTGAGCAGATCGGGACCATTACAAGCAAATATTTCCCGCCTGTCGCCCTGATAGCAAAAGGTGTCATCAGCGCCCCGGTACGCCTGTATGAGAAGGATAACCTCTTAACAGTCGTCTCCGATGTCCCCATTCATCCAGCGATCTGTTACGAGGTGGCAAACGGCATCATGGACTGGCTCACCCAGTTTGATATAAAGGAGGTCGTCACGATCGCCGGGATCATCACAAACGAACCGGAAAAGAGAGTTTTCGGGGTCGCAACCAGCGCCGAATTACTGCAGCGTATCGAGGATAAAGCGATCATCCTCCCCATGGCGAGCCTATCAGGTGTTGCAGCAAGCATCCTCACGGAGTGCAAGACGCGTGGGATCCCGGGGGTAGGGCTGCTCGGGGAGACGATGAACACACCTGACCCGCGGGCAGCTGCAGCAACGATTGAAGTTCTGAACCAGATCTACGACCTCAACCTGGATGTCCAGCCATTGCTCGAACAGGTGGTTGAGATCGAGGCGGCAATGGCCCAGATCGCCGAGCAGGTGCAGAATACGGAGGGGCAGCCTCGAAGAGAGCAGCTGCCGATGTACGGGTGATCTGCATGAAATACGCAGCGTTAACAGGAATCTCACCATCAGTAATCGCTGAACTCAAGAGCGGAAAGCCACGAACCCTCGAACTGAACAGCGCTCACAACATCATAACCCTGACCGGGACCGCACCCGGAGACTGCATCTTCATGACCTCGATCACCGAGGAAGACCTCTCTCCAGGAGACCCGGGGATAATGGTCGATCTCCTCGCCCTCGATATAAGCATGAGGCGGGTTGAGGTTGTCAACCCGGTCTTTTACGAGGAGAGGGAGAGGATGTCTGCAAGGATCAAGGTCCGGTTCCGGGGGGTGACCATAGCCCGCGACGTGGAGGGGCGGAAATGGGGGGAGCCAACCAGGGTTGAGATCGTCACACCGGCTTGCTACCGGGCCGGGTGACACACCCTTACACCCTTCTCCCTCGGAAATGAGACCCTCAAAGGGTTAATATTACCAGGCAACCAATGTATAAAACCACCACGTGGGTCTGTGGCTTAGTCAGGATAGAGCGCCGGGCTTCTAACCCGGATGTCGGGGGTTCGAATCCCTCCAGGCCCGTCTGACCGCTTCTCAGGAGATTGCAGTTCCAGGTATCTTCTAACCGCATAACGGCGGCCCATTCTTCATTGATCTTGGAAAAATGATTGTATCAGTCCTGACCCTCTCACCGCACCTTCGTCCCAGGGCTGACTGGACGGAGGGGGACAAGAAGCGAGGCCTCGTCACCGGCGGCAAGTATCATCCCCCTGCTCTCGACCCCAAAGATCTTTGCCGGGGCGAGGTTTACGACCACAGCAACCTCTCTGCCCACAAGGTCTTCGGGGGTGTAGAACTGCGCGATCCCGCTGACCACCTGGCGTTTCTCGCCACCGACGTCGAGGATGAGTTTGTAGAGTTTCTTTGATCCATCGATCGGTTCGGCCGCAACAACCCTTGCTATGCGGATGTCGAGTTTTGAAAACTCATCGATGGAGACTGTCGGTGCTTTTGCCCCTGCAGCCTCCCCGGCCTTCGCAACCCGCGCCTCCATGACCTTCTCAAGCGCCTCGACCTGTTCTTTCTCGATCTTTTTAAACAGTGGAACGGGTTTTCCAAGTGCTCTCGCCCCAATCGGCGCTGTAGCCTCAGCGATCGGATGTGCCGCGAGATCGTCGTCGTAGCCGAGCATCGTCCACGCCCGCTGCATGGAGCCCGGCATCAGGGGCTGGAAGACCACTGTAAGGGCCTTGACCATCTGGAGACAGTCAGCGATAACCTGCTTTGCAGCGGCCTGATCCTCCTTGATCAGTTTCCAGGGGGCGTTGTTCTGGATGTAAGCGTTCCCGAACGAGGCCAGGCTCATCATACCATCGACGGCACCCTTGAAGTCGTAATCGCGCATCCGGGCATCTATCGCGGCAAGCGAGCGCTCGATCTCCTCGATGATACCCGGTTGTGGAGCAACGTCTGGCACACCGGAGAACTCCTTCTCGGCGAAGTACATCGTCCGGTATATGAAGTTCCCGAGCGTCCCCACGATCTCATTATTCACCCGCTCGGCGTAGACCTTCCAGGAGAAGTCCAGCTCCTTCGTGTGGCTGGTGTAGGAGAGGAGATAGTAGCGGAGGTAGTCCGCAGGGAGCCCCTGGTCCAGGTAGTCATCGTTTGTCCAGACAACATACCCGCGAGACTTTGAGAACTTCTTGCCATCGATTGTGACCATGCCGCTTGCAACCACCGCGTGCGGGAGACCGTATCCTGCTCCTTTGAGGAGCGCCGGCCAGAAGATGCAGTGGTGGTAGATGATATCCCCGCCGATGAAGTGAGTAACCCTCGTAGTATCGCCGCACCAGTAGTCTTTCCAGTCGACCCCGACAGCGTTTGCCCACTCCTTCGTGAACGAGATGTAACCGATTGGCGCGTCCACCCAGACGTAGACGACAAGGTCGTCACGCCCCGGAAATTTAACACCCCAGTCAAGCGTCCGGGTAATGCACCAGTCGCGCAGCCCATCCTTCACCCAGCCGAGAGCGTAGTTCCTGGCGGTGGCCGTGCCCCGGAGGGTGGGCAGGTAGTCCAGAAGGAAGTCCCGGAATGCCGAGAGCCTGAAGAAATAGTGCTCCTGTTTGCGATATTCAGCCTTGCTACCACAGATCTTGCAGACAGCATCCCTGAGTTCACCAGGCTCCAGGTGCTGTCCGCAGCCCTGGTCACACTCATCGCCCCTCGCAATCGCCCCGCAGTGAGGGCAGACACCCTCCACATAGCGGTCCGGGAGAAACCGCTCGCACTGCGGGCAGTAACTCTGGCTGACAGTCTTTTCGTAGACATAGCCGTTATCTATCAACCGCTGCACGACCGAGCGGGTGGTCTCATGGTTCATGGAGTCGTCGGTCATGCCAAAGTGGTCGAAGACGACGTCCATCCGTCGGAACGTATCATAGAAATGCTCGTGATAGCGCTCCGAGAGTGCCCTGGGCGTCGAGCCCTCCTGCTCGGCGCTGATCACGATCGGCGTTCCATGGTTATCAGAACCACATATAAAAGCGACCTCCTCTCCCGACCGGCGCATATAGCGGACGTAAAAGTCCGCCGGCACGTAGGTCCGCAGGTGCCCAATGTGGCAGGGACCATTCGTGTACGGGAGCCCGCACGTTACCAGCAACGGCTTACCACTCATCCTTATCTACTCTCGTTGCGATGCTAATAAAGATACCAGCGCATGGCACGACGAATCAGAATACCGGTGAGATCGTTTGGCTCAGAGGTCGGGAGGCCCGGCGTCCCGGAACTTGCGGAATGGCTGAAAGGGAAAACCGGGACAGAGGTGGATCTTACCACCTACCGGCTCGAACGCTCGCTTGACGCCCAGGACGGTGTCTCAATTCCAGCTGCTGGCGGCCTCTTCTATGCCGAACGGTTACGGGAGGTCTTTACCAGCATGAAGAACGGAGTGCTGATCGACGAACCCGGTGTCGAACCGGCGGCCGTGACCGCAGATGCCCTGTTTGTGCGGGGGAGATGTAAAGACGCCAGGATTGCTCTTCCTGCACCGCACATCATGGGGTTCCGGGACAACTACATCGGAGACCGGGAAGAATTCGCCGAGACTATCTCAGACCTCTACGCTGGACTCATGCGGGATATGCGCGACCAGGGTCTCGCGGGGCACGTTCTGATAGCGGATACACCTGAGGTGATCGAACTCGAGCGGCTGGCTGGCAGAAAAGTCCTCTTCTTCCCTCGCAACCCGACGAGGTTCGACATTGAACTCCTGCTCGAGTACCAGGACTCTCTCATCCTCCCGGCGACTGATCTCGACCGCCTTCCCGACCTTATGGAACGGTTCCGTCTCCGGAAGTTAATCCTTCTCAACCCGGAGGAAGGGGACGTTGTGGCGGCGACCGGGATAGTCGACGCTGATAGCCTCGAGGTGGGTGGCTACTGTGCAGATACCGCCTGCCCTGACTACTGGAAGAGACTTCTGGACAGAGCGTTCATTCCTCGATAGACTCTGCAACCGCCGCAAGGTCGCGGTAATGGCGGTTCCGCTTGATCAGCCAGAATAGAAACCGGTCAAGCAGGCTGAAGGTGAACGTCCCCCCTGCCGCGTGAGGATGACCCCCACCGGAGAACTGCCGGGCGACAAGATGGCTGATCGGCGGGACGGAACGAATGGAGATGCGGCCGTTTGAAGAGACGATCACCTCGATATCGCTCCCCATCTCCTGGCGGATGGCATGGGCAGTCTCACTTGGGTAGCCATAGAGCGGGGCGAAAGCGATCCTGTAGCGGCCGCCCTGGATGATGGTGGCATGCCGGATGCTCCTTCTGATGTCACGCTCCATCTCCTGGAGGATCTCCCTATATTCGTTCTCGATACGCTCATCGAGGATGATGCCCCGGACAAAGTTGTCGCGGACGTAATCCCTGAGACCCTTCCGCATCACCACCTGGCCGAGCATCTTCGACCTTGGGTCCAGGTGCTTCCAGAGGTCGTAGTCGCAGACGACACGCGCAATCTCTTCTGCCACGGTATCGCCTGGAGCAAGGTCGCGGGCGACGATCCCGGTTGCACAGGTGGCAACGTCGATATGGAGGATGTCCGTCCTCTTATCGACTGTGCGGATCTCGTCCTTCGTCCAGCGGTGATGATCGCGCCACTCGATCCGCCAGCCATTTGAACGCGCCCTGGCCAGCCGCTGCTCAACCCCGTCCTGATAACCGATATCCGATATGCTGAGGAGATCGCCACGGCCGGGGGAGGCAGCAACGGCATCAAGGAGAGAGAGGAACCTCCCTACCGAAGACCAGACGGTGAAGACGTCGTCACCCAGGGCTCTACGGTGAATGGCGTCGCTCCCGACGGCGTCGAGGTCGTTGTGCGTCAGGTGCACGACGCTTTCCTTCCTTGTGGAGAGGGCCTGCATCAAGTTCCCTGGATGGGCTTCAGGTTTTCGATCGATTCCGTCCATCATTCAAACATCGGTTTTATGATGAGATAAACAGGCGGTTTGCTATCCCGTCCACTCCCAGGGGGGCAACACAGAGTTTATTAAGAACTACTGCCAACACTCTTAGGCAGGGGCCCCTGTAGCTCAGACTGGGAGAGCGCCAGACTGAAGATCTGGTTGTCCCCGGTTCAAATCCGGGCGGGGGCACTCCCGATGCCTTTTTCTGGTCTTGCTGCATCAGATCTTCTGATGCGGGTTAAATTCTGTGGAACCGCCAGCCTTGCTGATCTGCGGTGTGCAGTCGCTGCGGAATGCGATGCCGTGGGATTCATCATGGGTGTGATACACCGGAGCAGCGATGCTGTAACCCCGGCAGAAGCCGCAAGGATGATACGTCAGCTCCCGCCGTTCATCGAGCCGGTCACGGTCACCCACCTCCAGGAAACGCAGGCACTGATCGACCTGGTGAGAGAGTCGCACTGCACGACGCTGCAGGTCCAGAATGACGTCGATCCATCCGACCTGGAGGTCATCCGCCAGGCTCTCCCCTGCGTAAAGATCGTTAAGGCCGTCCACGTGATGGATAGATCGTCCATTGCAACAGCAAGACGCTACGAGCCCTATGCCGATGCCATCCTCCTCGACACAAGGACGGAAGAGAGGATCGGGGGAACGGGGATTCCTCATGACTGGAATATAAGTGCAGAGATAGTGGCAAACTCAACGGTTCCCGTGATACTTGCAGGGGGGCTCACCCCGGAGAATGTCAGAGACGCGATACAGAAGGTTCGCCCCTACGCTGTCGATGTGCATACCGGTGTCAAGAAAGACGGTGTCCGCAACCTGGAAAAGACGCTTGCGTTTGCCAGGGCAGCAAGAGACGCTCTGAAGTAAGACCGCCGTATAAACTTTAGGTAGCACAAAAATCAGGCCAGATCCCGCCGGATGATTATATGATCCCTTCAGGCTCTCATACCTCTTTCGGTATCCTGATCGTGAAGGTGCTCCCCTCGCCAACCTGGCTTGCCACCGTTATCTCCCCTCCATGCAACCGGACATACCTGTTTGCGATCGAGAGGCTCAGGCCCACCCCACCGCCTTTTTTATCTTGCAGGGAGTGAAGGGGGCGGAGCAGGAAGACCCCGGTCGAGAGGCGCGGGGATGAAAGCGGAGCCGCCCTTCTGATATAGATCCGGAGATTACAGAAAACTATATCCTATTATAACGCTTAATATTGCTTCTGTGCTCCAAGCCTACAAGTATCGGATGTATCCTTCAAGAGAGCAAATCACGCTCCTCATGAAGCACATCCATGCCTGTCGGTTTGTGTACAACCATTCTCTGGAACAGAAGATCAAAGCATACGAACAAGATGGCCAAAAACTCTCTTGCTTCGACTTGAACAATCGTCTTCCTGCCCTCAAGGAAGAATATCCGTGGCTCAAGGAAGTCAACTCGCAGTCGCTCCAGAGTGCAAACAAGAACCTCGACAACGCTTTCACCCGGTTCTTCAGGGAGAAGAAGGAATTCCCCCGATTCAAGTCAAAGAAGAACCCTGTACGGTCTTTTCAGGTACCACAACATTACCATGTGAATTTTGACCAGAGGACGATCAAATTCCCTAAGATCGGTGAGGTTAAGACCGTCTTCCACCGAATCTTCACCGGGAAGATGAAGTATGCCACGGTGTCTGTAACATCGACGGGAAAATGGTTTGTCAGCATCCTTGTCGACGACGAGGAACCTGAGCCTAAACCTGTAGCGTTCACATCTGACACGACGGTCGGGATTGATGTTGGCTTAACCGACTTCGCAGCCTTCTCCACTGGAGAGAAGATTGAGAACCCCCGATACCTGAAGACCTCCCTCCAGCGGTTGAAAGTGTTGCAAAGGCGAGTGTCACGGAAGAAGAAGGGGTCAAAGAACCAAGAGAAGGCGATCCGGAAACTTGCCCGGTGCCATGAAAAAGTCGCCAACCAAAGAAACGATTTCCTGCACAAAATCTCTTTTCGAGTTGTGAGCGAGAACCAAGCTATTGCAGTGGAGTCGTTGAATGTTGGCGGGATGATGAAGAACCATTGTCTGGCACAGGGGATTGGAGATGTATCGTGGAGCACGTTCTTTACGATGCTGGATTACAAATGTCGAAAGTATGGGAAGACGCTCCTGAAGATCGGGCGGTTCGATCCATCCTCAAAGATATGTAATAATTGTGGATATCTCGAGCGGGATCTTGCCCTCTCTGACAGGGAATGGGTCTGCCCGGTCTGTGATACTCATCACGACCGCGATATCAATGCGGCGATCAATATCAAGAAGTTCGCCCTGCAAGAACAGAATCTTGTCGGGGTATCAGGTGCGGGACGCACCGTTGAGCCTGTGGACTCGCTCCCGGTGGGGAGGAGGATGAAGCAGGAAGCCACGCCCGAGAGGCGCGTGGTAGTTCACCCTGATCGCAGGCACCCCCAAAAGGGGCGACCCTGTATCCAAGGAGGGAGAGGCTGGTCTGGCCGAGCACGAAACCGGTGACGAGGATCACAGTCACATGGAACGCCTGTGGAGGGAACCAGAGAGCGGTAAGGAGGATCGGGACGCAGTAGACCAGGGTGCAGGGGGTGGAGAGATTCACAGGCGCAACCGCCGTGAGCATAAGCGATACCCCTGCGAATGACGATAGAACGATCATTTTGACGAGATCTGTCGCGGTGAAGCGATCCTGGTTTAGGCAACTCAAGAGATGCCGGTTCTCTGGCATGTCCAATAGAGAGATCTCACCATTATCTATATTTATAGGCTCCGAAAACATCATCCGATTTTAAAATGATTTTTACAAAAATAATCCGATATACCCGCGCATTACTGGATTTTCTCATGAACCTCTCCAGATCTCCCGGAGAGGCGGTGCAGCCTGCCCGATGATGATTCCTGCCGCAACCGAAGGTAGCATTATGATGGTCGTCGTTCAACCCAGAAATATGCGTCCTTTCGTCTTTGTAAATGTTGCCATGAGCGCTGATGGGAAGATCTCGACCGCTGAGCGCCGGCAGGTGAGGATTTCAGGCGATGACGATTACTCGCGGGTCGACCGGATCAAGGCAGAGAGCGACGCCATCATGGTCGGGATCGGCACGGTGCTCTCCGACAACCCCTCGCTCACGGTCAAGTCACCCGATCTCAGGGCATGGCGGAGAGAGGCCGGAAAGGATGAAGACCCGATTCGTGTCGTTGTGGACAGCAGGGGAAGAACTCCCCCGGATGCAGACATCCTGCACAGGGGAGCGGGAAAGCGGATCATAGCCGTCTCACGGGCAGCATCGCCAGAAACGCTGGATGTCCTCAGGCGGTACGCCACCGTCATCGTAACCGGCGATGAGACAGTCGATCTTTCAGCCCTGCTCGAAGAACTCTACCGGCTGGGTGTCCGGCGCCTGATGGTTGAAGGGGGAGGGACTTTAATCTGGGCGCTTATGGAAAAAGGTCTGGTCGACGAACTTCAGACCTTCATCGGCAACATCATAATCGGCGGAAAAGATGCCCCCACCCCTGTCGACGGCACCGGTTCTTTCCGCGATGAGGACTTCCCACGGCTCGCGCTCATCGAAGCCGACCGGCTGGATGAGGGTCTGCTGATAAGGTGGAGGGTAAAGAGGGCGTGATGATACGGTTCGAGTGGATGAATGCACGCCGATGGCGATAAAAAGAGAGAGGTGGGATTATTTGACTTCTACGATCTTGTCAACGACCTTGTAAGAGCCTCCTGTGACAAGTGATACAGTTATCTGGACGCGATTCTCCCCTTTAGCATCACTGATGATGAGTTCATCGCCCGTGATTGGCTTCATCGAACCGGTGACAACCTCTCCGGTTGACTTGATCACGACAACGTCGATACTCTTCACAAAATCCTGGCCTTTACCGCCGCTGAAGACGATCCGCAGATCGTCTGTTATCGTTGGGGTCAGGCCTTCCGAGACATCGAATGTAACCTCTTTTCCGGGCGGCAGGGTCTGTGTCGGTTCAGGGATCAATGATGGCGGTGTTCCCGTGGGCGCGGCTGTCGCCTGAGCGGTTTCAGTCGGGGTCGGGCCGTTTGACTCTTCAGAGCCTGTGCATCCTGCGCTGAATGAGAAGACGAGCAGAAGCGCAACCAGTAGGGGTAGCAACCTGAAGTTCATATGCCATGAGTGGGTACCAATGTATTTCACCTTTTCGCCACGTCCCGGTATGGCCTTGTAAACATCTTGAGGGGATGCTGCCGTTTACCCACACCAGTAGATATGTTTTTAGGCGCGGGAAGGAAACTCCTATCCACATCAGCGAAGGTGCAACCGATGAATCTACGAAGACCAAACGCCAACGAGGCAACAGGAACGACCAATCGCTCCCGCGATGTTGTACCGATGTCGGGCCTCTGCACAAAGTGTGTAGATGGGTGCAAGGGGGCCTGTGAGATCTGGCTCTCATCATTCCGGGGCAGAGAAGTACTCTATCCGGGTCCATTCGGCGAGATCACTGCCGGCGCGGAGAAGAATTACCCGGTCGACTACTCACACCTGAACATCCAGGGCTATGCCCGGGGTGCAAAGGGGTTTCCGGAAGGCGTCGAGGCCAACCCCGATACCGCCGTCTTTCAGGATGTCGATACCCGAACGGAGTACGGCTGGGACATAAAGGTCCCTATGCGGGTTCCGATCTTTACGGGGGCGCTCGGATCAACCGAGATCGCCCGGGCGAACTGGGAGCACTTTGCCATTGGCGCTGCCATAGCGGGCATAACCCTGGTCTGTGGTGAGAATGTCTGCGGTGTTGACCCCCGACTGGAACTCGATCACAACGGCAAGATCAGCAGGTCGCCCGAGATGGACCGGCGTATCGAGACCTACCGGAAGTTCCACGACAAATACGGCGAACTCCTGGTGCAGTTAAACGTCGAGGACACAAGGCTTGGAACCGCGGAGTACGTCTCGTCGAAACACAACCTGGAGACGATCGAACTGAAATGGGGGCAGGGCGCAAAGTGCATTGGCGGAGAGATCAAGGTCAACAGTCTCGAAAGGGCGCTGCAACTCAAAAGTCGCGGCTACATTGTCCTCCCTGACCCTACACTGCCAGAAGTCCAGGCAGCCTTCAGGGACGGCGCCATAAAGGAGTTCGAACGCCATTCACGTCTTGGCTTCATCAGCAGGGAGGGATTCCTCGAGGAGGTCGACCGCCTCCGCGATATCGGATTCAAGCGGGTAACCCTGAAGACCGGCGCCTATTCGGCTGTCGAACTTGCGATGGCGCTGCGCTACAGTGCTGAAGCAAAGATCGACCTCCTCACCATCGATGGCGCGCCCGGCGGCACGGGAATGAGTCCCTGGCCTATGATGAACGAATGGGGAATCCCGACGTTCTATATCGAGGCACTCGCCTATCGGTTCGCCGGGCGGCTGAGAGAACGCGGTATCCGTGTTCCTGATATCGCCATTGCCGGGGGGTTCTCGGATGAAGCAAACGTCTTCAAAGCGATCGCCATGGGCAGTCCCTACGTCAGGGCTGTCTGCATGGGCCGTGCCCTCATGATCCCGGGTATGGTCGGGAAGAACATCCAGAAGTGGCTCGCAGCCGGTGAACTCCCGAGATCGGTCTCGAAGTATGGCAACAGCGTCGGTGAGATCTTCGTCTGTTACGAGGAGCTCAGAGAGAAGTATCCCGACCGGATCGACGAGATTCCGCTTGGAGCGCTTGGGATCTACACCTACACCCAGAAGTTCAGGACGGGGCTCCAGCAGATCATGGCCGGGTCCAGAAACTTCAGCCTTAAGATGATCTCCCGCAACGATCTGATGGCCCTGACCGAGGAGGCGGAAGCGGTCTCCGGTATCCCCTACGTGATGAACGCCTATCGCGATGCTGCCGAGGCAATCCTGGATTCGTGATCGGAGATCTCCACCCTGCCGGGGATGAACGCTGCCATACCCCCTGTGAGGCATTGAGGGGGCCGGCCAACACTTTTTCTGCGTAAAAGATCGATGGCATAATATGCGCAGCATAAACATCCGGACCTGGGAGGCGCGGCTGGGGATTGCTCTTGTTCTTTCATCCATCGTCGTCTATACCGTGAAGTATCTCCTGCTCGGCGACCCGGAGAACACCTACCACTACATCTTCAACGCCCTGGGGTTTCTGCCGATAAATGTTCTCCTGGTCACCCTGATCCTGAACCAACTCCTGAGCGTCAGGGAGAAGCGCAAGCGGCTGGATAAATTGAACATGGTCATCGGTACCTTCTTCTCGGAGGTGGGTACCGGCCTCCTGGCGTTCCTTTCTGACCGCGATCCGGCCCTTCCGGAGATCCGGCAGGACCTCATCGTAACAGACGCCTGGACACCGGAGAAGTTCTCCACAGTTCGCGAACGTACCCGGAGGCGTCACTCCAGGCTCAACATAGATGCAGCAGACCTGCAGGAACTCTGCCGCTACCTGACAGAGAAACGTGGTTTTCTCCTCCGATTGTTGGAGAACCCTGTGCTGCTTGAGCACGAGTCGTTCACAGAACTCCTCCGGGCGGTCTTTCACCTTACCGAAGAACTTGAGCGCCGGGGGGACTTTGCCGCTCTCCCGGCAAGCGACGTGGGGCATCTCGCCGGGGATGTGGACAGGGTTTACAATCGCCTGACCGGGGAATGGCTCGCTTACATGGAGTACCTCCAGCGCAACTATCCTTATCTCTTCTCACTTGCGATGCGGAGCAACCCCTTCGATGAGACGGCGTCCCCGATCGTGAGGGTATGAAAATGGCCCTCTATATTTTCATCTGGTATGCATGTGGCCTTGTGGGCATCATGTAGTTTTTTTTTGCGGTACTGTACGGCCTGCGGTATTTTTGCCACCCCGTCTCAGACACCGTCTCCCGACGCCTGCAGGAACCTATTTATCCATGAGCGAACTTATGCGAGGTCTGAACACCATGCAAGAATACTCGTTACTGATCGGTGGAAAGGCTGGCGAGGGTATCAACACGGCAGGCCTCTCCATAGCAGGTCTCTTCTCCAGCCTCGGTTACCGCGTCTACATGTACTTCGATTACCCCTCGCTCATCCGGGGCGGGCACAACTTTGCAATCATTCGCGCCGCGGACAGGCCAATCGGGGCGCACCGCACCAGGGTCGACGTTCTGCTGGCCCTTGACCGTAAAACCATTGAGACCCATAAGGAGCGGATCGACGGGAAGACAACGGTCATCTACGACTCCTCGCAGGTGAAAGAGGGGATGGGTTACGGCCTCCCCCTTGATGATATCATTGCGGAAGAGAGAGCGTCCCCGATAACCAGAAACTCCGCGATGCTCGGAGCGCTTGCCCGTGTTGCAGGGATCGACCGGGAGATACTCGAAGATGTCCTCCGCGCAGCCGTCCCGGAAAAACACCTGGATTCAAACCTCCGGGTTGCTGCAAGGGGCTACAGCGCGGTGGAGAGCGTCTTTTCCGTAAAACAGCTGGATGCCCCGGCACTCCCTGTCCTGACGGGTAACGAGGCCGCCGGGCTCGGACTGGTCTACGGCGGGCTTGATACCTACGTCGCCTACCCCATGACACCCTCATCGGGGGTTCTCCATTTTCTGGCCGGCCGCGCCGAAGATCTCGGGATCAGGGTGATCCACCCGGAAAACGAGATAAGCGTCATCCTGATGGCTCTTGGGCTTGCCTACACAGGGGAAAGAGCAGCGGTCGGAACCTCCGGTGGAGGGTTCTGCCTGATGACCGAAGGGCTTTCGTTTGCCGGGATGTCGGAGATGCCGGTGACAATAGTGCTGTCGCAGCGGCCCGGCCCGAGCACCGGTGTGCCTACATACACCGCGCAGAGCGACCTCCACTTCGCCCTGAACGCCGGCCAGGGGGAGTTTCCAAGGCTCGTCGTCGCCCCGGGGGATCCGCATGAGGCCTGCGCCTGGTCCGCGACCGCGCTGATGCTCTCCTGGCGCTACCAGGTCCCGGCGATCATCCTGATGGATAAGACGCTCGCTGAAGGTGCCTGCTCCTTCGATCTCGATGCATCAACTCCGCCGCGGGACCACGAACCGCTGCTCGAGGATGGAGAGGGAGAATACCGGCGTTACCGCCTGACTGAGGATGGAGTATCCCCGCTTGCCTTCCCGGGAATGGAAGGGGTGACGGTCAAGGCAAACAGCTACGCCCATGACGAGAGGGGGTTTACAACCGAGAAAGCAGAGGAGATCCGTGCACTGCAGGAGAAACTGCTCAGAAAAGCCGGGAGCCTGAAAGCGGAACTTGAGGGCTACCAGACCGTGAAGACCTACGGTGCACCTGACGCGGCGAGGACCATCATATGCTGGGGATCGCAGAAATGGGTGTGTATCGAGGCCGCCGCCGGGGTCGGCGCGCGGGTTGTTCAGCCTGTTGTGCTTGCCCCGTTCCCGGTTGAGGCCTGGAGCAAGGCGATGGCCGGCGCGGGAGAGGTGGTCTGCGTCGAGAACAATGCCACGGGTCAGGTCGCCCGTCTTCTCAGGGAGCATGGATTCGATCCAGGCAGATCCATCCTGAAGTACGATGGTCGACCGTTTGCGGTCGATGAACTCACTGCAAGGCTCGAAGAGGTGTTTGTATGACCCCGGACCGGTCTGCCGCTGGACTTATAACTCCGGTGCAGAACACCTGGTGTCCTGGTTGCGGTAACTTCTCGATCCAGCACATGATGAGATCGGCCATCGCAGAAATCTCGGAGGAGGAGGGTATACCCATCGAGAAGTTCGTCTTCCTTGGCGGTATCGGGTGCCACGGGAAACTGATGGATTACCTGAACGTCAACAGCCTCTACACCATCCACGGCCGTTCAATCCCGGCAGCCACCGGGATACGCCTGGCAAACCGTGACCTGCGGGTAATCTGTCACGTCGGCGACGGTGACATCTACGCCGAGGGGCTTGACCACCTCATCTTTGCGGCCAAGCGGAACACCGATATAACCGTGATCGTCCACGACAACCGGGTCTACGGTCTGACGACCGGACAGTACACCCCGACGTCGCCCACAGGGTTCCGGGGGCGTTCTACGCCGCGGGGGGTGGCGGAGCAGCCCATGAACCCGCTCGAGGTGATGCTCGCCGCCGGGGCCACCCACATCGCACGGGGCTACACCCGGAAGACCCGGCACCTCAAAGATATCTTCAAAGAGGCGATAATGCACCGCGGATTCTCTTTCGTCGATCTCCTCCAGATCTGTGCAACCTACTCCAACCTGACCGACTACTATGACGCGCATATCTACGAGATGCAGGATGGCGATCTCGATACCGGTCGGTTCGAGAGCGCTCTTCAAAAGATCAGGGAATGGGACTACGACCGGGATGCGCCTATCGCGATCGGGACGTTCTATTCGATTGAGCGGCCCCTCTACGAAGAGGGTTTCAGTGTACCGCCGAGCGGGCTTGAAGAGCGGCGCGGGCGCGTCCAGAGGTTGGTCGAGGGCTGGAGGTGAGGGGGGTCATTTTACACCCCCGCCGGCTTTTCCGGCAAACTGCCCTCAAAGCCAACTCTTTCCGCGACTTATAACTTCAATCTCCCATGACCCGCTTACTTCTTTCGGGAGGGGCTTTCTGCCCTCTGGCCGGTGACATCGGACGAAATTGATGGCTGCTGAAGAGTTATACAGTGAACTCCGCCCATCCCCTCGACCAGTGCCGTGCAGTCTATCCCGATGACCTTCCTGCCCGGGAAAGCCTGCCGAATCCGTGCCAGGGCTGCAGCATCGTTGGGGTGTTTGAAGGTCGGCACAAGCACAACGGTGTTTCCTATGTAGAAGTTCGCGTAACTGGCCGGCAATCGTACTTCACCGCCGACCCTGCCTGGTGTCGGGAGGGGGATTACCGTTAAGGGTTTACCGTCCTGGTCGGTTGACGACCGCAGGATCTCGTAGTTCTCCTTCAGCGGAGCGTAGTTCTCGTCATCCCTGTCGTCTTCGATGACACAGAGGACGGTTGTCGGGTTCACGAACCGCGCGATGTTATCGACATGACCACCGGTTTCGTCGCCAGCGATCCCCTCTTTCAGCCATATGACATGGCTGACACCGAGGTATGCCTCCAGATAGGCCTCGATATCCTCACGTGCGCTCCGTGGGTTCCTGTTCGGGTTCATGAGGCACGACTCAGTCACGATCGCCGTCCCGGCGCCGTTAACCTCGACCGAAGACCCTTCGAGAACGATACCGGGGGTGAATATCGGGAGGTTCAGGTCACGGTTCATCATGAGCGGGACTTCTGAATCCTTCTTGAGGTCAGGATACTTCTCTCCCCAGGCATTGAAGTTCCAGTGCACCATCGCAAGGCTCTCTGTCCTGCGGTTGATCACAAACATCGGCCCGTAATCGCGGAGCCAGACATCGGCATAATCGAGCATGTGGAACCGCACACCGGACGCATCGATGCCGCCCTCAAGGAGTATCCCCCCAACACGGGTATGCATCTGCTCCCCGGTTACAAGGAGGTTGACAGTCTCCGAGCGGCGGAGCGCTGCAATGATCTCAACATAGTTCCACTCCACCGCGGCAAGGTCAGGGAGCATCTCCCGGTCATAAGGCCAGGCGAGCCAGACAGCATCGTGCGGCTCCCACTCTGCAGGCATCCGGTAACCCAGTGCCTGCGGCGTCTTGCCCGGCGGGAACTTCCGGATGAGCGCCCTGTAGGTCTCCGGCCTCCGGTTTTGGAATAGATTCCATCTTTCCCGGGCAGCCTCATTCATCGAGGGGTCAACCTCTGCGATGAGGACCTCCTCATCGGCCTCGCTCGCGCGGGCAATGACGTTTCCAAACGCATCTGCGATGAACGAACTCCCAAAGAACCGGATACACCCCTCCTCGCCCACCCTGTTTACAGCGGCGATGTGAAGACCGTTTGCTATCGCGTGACCGCGCTGGACGGTTTCCCACGCCTCACGCCAGTCGCTGCCGGGAGATCTCTCACCGGAGATCCAGCCGATTGCGGAGGGGTAGAAGATCATCTCGGCGCCCCGCAGCGCAACCACCCTTGCAGCCTCGGGGAACCACTGATCATAGGAGATGAGCACGGCTATACGGCCATAGCGGGTGTCATAGAGCCTGTAGCGGTCGCCGGCGTGGAAGTATCTTTTGTCGTAGATGGGCGGATCCTGATGGATGTGCACCTTCCGGTAGGCAGGGAAGAGCACCCGACCGTCAGCATCGATCACCACCGCGGAGTTGTAGTGTTCACCGGACGCGGCCCGTTCGTAGATAGGCAGAATGAAGACCGCACCATGCTCCCGGGCAAGTGCCGAGAACGCCTCTGTCGAAGCGTCGGGGATCGTCTCGGCGTAGGCCGAGGCGTCCGCATCCTCATACTGAGGGAAGTAAGGGGCACGATAGAGTTCCGGAAGGCAGATGATCCGCGCACCCTTTGAGATCGCCGAGCCTGCCATATCCAGGGCGTGCTTGAGGTTGTGATCGGGGTCTTCGCTTACCGCTGTCTGGATGAGGGCGATCGTTTGCTTGCTCATCTCCATCATCTCCTCATACCGTAGGACGCTCCAGCGTCTTATAACAATCGTCGTAACACAGCGTTTATCCAGCATCCCACCAGATCTCTACGGACGCGATGGACACAGCCGCAACCATCCTCATCGCAATCGGGCTTGCTATGGACGCGTTTGCCGTCTCGATCAGTGGTGGGGTGGGTATGCGGGAGGGAGGGCACCGCTGGCCCCTGATCGCAGGCGCACTCTTCGGCGGGTTCCAGGCGGGTATGCCGGTGCTCGGCTGTCTTGGCGGGACAGCGGTCGCAGGGGTCATCGGATTCTACGGCCCCGGGGTTGCGTTCCTCCTGCTTGTGCTGATCGGCGGAAAGATGATCCTCGAGGCGGTGCGCGGGGATGGTGAGAACGCGCAGTTTGCAAACTTGAGTGCAGTCACCATCCTGCTGCTTGCCGTCGCGACAAGCATCGATGCGCTTGCTGTCGGTGTCTCGTTCGCCATGCTGGACACCCCTATCCTCTGGCCCGCAGCCATCATCGGGATCGTGACATTCGCGTTCTCTGCTGCCGGAGTGGTTCTAGGGAGATCTATTGGCCGGATTGCCGGGCGAAACGCTGGGGTCATCGGCGGTGTGATCCTTATCGGCATCGGTCTGCAGATCCTGCACGAACATCTTCTCTTCTAAGACAGGATCGAGAGATGATACTGCCCCGCCAATATGCGTAACCGGAGGCGGTCAAAATTTCTCCCGGCAATCTCCATGCACTGCCCCTCCACGCGGGAGGGCATCGAATCATGAGCAAACTGGTTTGATGGGCTCCTGGTGGTCTCAACCGATCCCGTATACCCCATTCGACACGTATAAGAACACACCAGACGCAATACGTAGTAAACCTCATGAAAAACCGTATAGACCGCGCATCCCGCGTGGAACGCTTCCGAAAGCCGTATTCGGAAGAGCAAAACCAATGAGGCAAGTTCAATCATGACTTCCAGAATGCATACCCCCCACACCACCTGTCCAGGCTGCCATGAAGAGGTATTCCTGGACGAACTTGTGGGTGGGCACTGTCCCCTCTGCGGGTATTCCCTCGATGACGACGATGGAACATGCAGTGAATACGAGGAGACTATTGAGCGCTCCGATCTCGGGTGGATGGTCTTCCAATATTATGTCTTCAAGCGGTTCTGCGGGGAGGGTGCAACACCCCTCCAGGTCATGCAGATTCTCTCCCGCTACGAGGAGGCCTGCCATTGCAACCCCCTGGAAGCGGAGAAGATGCAGTTCACTCTGGAAGTACCAATGCGTCGCCTGGAGCGACTCCTCCCGAAGAGGTGTGAAAGGTGCGGGAGGATATTCTTCCGGGGTGGTAGAGCGGTTATATCAGGGGACCTTGTGTCCCCCGACTACCGGAGGTCCCATATCTGCCCATCCTGCTGATCAGTAGGTTCTGGCAACCAGGGCAGACGTGCCTTTGCTGCCGCAGGCGATACACGGACCGTCCGAGACTGTGATGAGGCCGGAGTGGATCTCGGAGCCAATGATGCCCGCATCCACCACCGCCTCAATCTTTTCTGCACACTCGCGCGACCCGCACCAGTGAACCACTGCAACCCCGGTCTTCAACGCTTCTGCGGTCTCCTCAAGACTTGACGTGGTGGTGATGCGGTCGGCCATTGCCCGCCGCGCAACCTCGGAGATCTCCTCGCCAAACTCTGCAAGGATCGAATGAATCCCTTCAACAACACCACGCCGGTCGAGCGTGGTCTTCCTGCCGGTGCGGCTGACGGCGACAACGGTGTTTGCATCGATGTCTCTGGGCCCGATCTCGATCCGCAACGGGACGCCGCGCATCTCCCAGTGGTAGTACTTCGCCCCCGGCCGCATATCCCGGTCGTCAACCTTAACGGTGTAGCCAGCATCCCGGAGTTCCAGTTCAAGCGCCCTGGCAGCCGAGATGACCTCATCACGCCTCTTCCCGACGATGATCGGTACAATTACTATCTCGATCGGCGCCACCTCCGGCGGCAGCACCAGCCCTTTATCGTCGCCGTGGACGCTGATCACAGCCGCAATAGACCGTTCTGATATGCCGTAGCAGGTCTGATAGGCATACTGCTGCTCCCCGTTAACGTCCTCGTAGGTGATCTCGTAGGTGCGGGAGAAGTGGTCGCCAAGCATATGAACCGTCCCGATCTGGAGCGTCTTGCCATCGGGCATGATGGTATCGAGGGCGACGGTGTAGTCTGCGCCAGGGAACCTGTCCCATGCCGGGCGGCGGGAGACTATCACCGGCACCCGGATTCGGTCATAGAACTCACGGTAGAGGCGAATCGCAGCCTCAACCTGCGCTTCCGCCTCCTCCCTTGTTGCGTGGACGGTGTGCGCCTCCTTAAACGATGTGATCTCCCGGAGACGGATGAGCGGGCGGGTGTGCTTTGTCTCGTAGCGGAACGTATTGACGATCTGGTAGAGTTTTAAGGGCAGATCGGTGTGCGACCGGATCCAGAGTGAGTACATCGGATAGATGGCGGTCTCGCTCGTAGGACGGAGGGCGAGCGGGACGTCGAGTTCGGTCCTGCCGCCGTGGGTGACCCAGTAAACCTCATCCTCAAACCCCTTGATATGTTCGGCCTCTTTCATGAACTCGGTCTTCGGGATGAGAAGAGGAAACATCGTCTCAGCATGGTCGCGGTCCATGATCTCCCGGAGAATTGCGTATGCACGTTTCCTGATACCGAAACCGTGGGGGTACCAGACATACAGCCCCTTGACCGGATAACGGACATCCATGATCTCGGCTCGCCAGAGGATCTCGTTGTACCAGCTCGAAAAATCTTCTTTCCGGGGGATTGCACCTGTATCTTCTTCCATCCGTTTTCCTACCTCGAAACTCTTGATCTGCCGCTATTAAGTTATCATACTTAGGATTGCGGGCGTAATAAATGCCTCCACAACCGCAGCGACCGCAAGAAGAGGGATGACGACCCGGAGAAAGAGGCGAGCAAGAGAGAGGGCTTCTGCAGCGGCATCCCCGGCACCATGCCATTCAGCGATGAGCGCACGTGCAAGGAGAAAACCGAGCCCCCCCGATATCAGGACGGCAGGTATCTCGAAGATGCCGTGCGGGACGAGCGCCGCCACGACGTAGAGCGCCCCCTGCTGAGATCTCACAAGTTCTGTCACCACACCTATCAACAGCCCGTTGACCGAGATGATCAGCATCGTGACCAGGCCAAGAGATGCGCCCCCCAGGAAGAGGAGGAGGCATGTGCTCAGGTTGTTCAAGAAGATCCTGAACGCCAGCACCGCCAGGGAATCGGAGAGTATCTGACCTACCACCTGCTCATTGAATAGCGATAGAACCTCATCTCCAAACCCCGGATTGAGGACGACGAAGCCTGCGCCGATGGCGATCGATACCGCAAAGAAGACGGCCGCAAATATTGTGGCACGGGTAAGACTGTTCTCAGACATAAAGCACCATCCGTGTGAGATCACGTATCCCCGGCGCCATCCCGACTATTATCATGGCAAGGAGTATGAGGTGCCAGAACCCCGTATCCCCCTCGCGGCGGTAGAGTTCCAGGACATACACGGCAGGCACGATCACAGCGAACTTCAGGAGGAACATAGAGAACGCGGTGCCTGTCGCATCGATAAGCGCCCCACCAACAACGTGCTGCTCGACGTAATGGACTGGGTGGAGATCTATGCCGTAACTTGTTGCGCTCGCATCCAGCATATGCCCAAATATAAGGAGTTTGTAGAGCAGGTTTGAGACATAGCCCCACTTCAGCACGTATGCCAAGAACACCCAGAGGGCAACCGAGGTTACCGCTGCAAGAGCCAGGATGGCGGCGAGGACGCCGAGCGCGATCGTCGTCTCTGTGAGGCCAAACCAGACAAGCGCCGCGCCAGAGAGGAGAGAACCAGCAACCCCCACACCAGCATATACCTTGCTGTAGCGGCTGACAAGGCCGGCGTTCTCCGCGATCTTCCCTCCAAAGAGGGCAACGCCTGCGATCAGAGCGATCAGAAAGAAGATCAATGGCGTGATCAGGAGAAACCTGAGATCGGAGGTGATCATCCCGGTATCCTCAACGACCCTCAGGAGACCGCCAAAGACAACGTAGGGCAGGGTCGCAAGCACCAGCTCGTCATCGATGGCAATCCCATAGCGACGGAGCCCCCGGTAAAGGAGATAAACCGCTACAACAAGGATCAGGGCGTATGTCAGGGTATCGACAAGTGTATACGCTTCACCATAGCGTATAGGATCGATGTAATATTTGTAGAGGAACTCCCTAATCATTGTTGATCTAAATGAGCGCAGACCGCATAAACTTACTCCGAACAAAGGTCTTTGACAAGTCCAAATGGATGCAGCTCCCGCGTGATGTCCTCATCGGTCATGATGTCATCGAGCAGATCCCGGCCGTCTGCGAAGACCTTGCCCTCGGCGACTCTGTGCTCATCGTATCAGGGGGCCGGACGCGGGATGTTGCCGGAAGGCGGGTCGAATCTCTTCTTTCAGCGTCCTATGACGTCAGGACGTTCATCGCGATAGATGGCGACCCCCTCGAGACGATCAGAAAGGCCGAGGCAGCGGCGGCAGAGGTTGCGTTCGTGATCGGTGTCGGGGGGGGCAGGGTGATTGACACTGCAAAGATCGCATCCTACAACACCGACCGCCACTTCATCAGCGTCCCGACTGCTGCGTCGCACGACGGGATAGCCTCGTCAAGGGCATCGGTTCCTACCGCCGAGGGGAACGTCTCGCTCGCCGCTGAGCCTCCCATCGCTGTGGTTGCCGACACCGCCGTCATCGCATCAGCACCACACCGGTTGCTCGCATCCGGGTGTGCGGACATCATCGCAAACTATACCGCGATCCTCGACTGGGAACTCTCTCACCGTCTCAGGGGCGAACCCATATCGGAGTATGCCCTGACGCTCTCCCGCATGACCGCCGAGATCCTATTTGATAACGCAGACCTCATCAAGCCGAACTCCGAGGAGAGTGCCTGGATCGTAACGAAAGCCCTGGTTTCCTCAGGCGTTGCCATGAGCATCGCAGGCTCGTCCCGACCCGCAAGCGGCGGCGAGCACAAGTTCTCCCACGCGCTGGAGCGTCTGGCGCCAGGAAAGGGACTCCACGGCGAGAAGTGCGGTATTGGCGCGATCATCACGATGTACCTCCACGGCGGGGACTGGAGAGGGATTCGCGACTCACTGCGAAAGATCGGCGCTCCGACAACCCCCGCGGAGATCGGGGTGGATGACGAGACCGCCGTGGAGGCACTGCTTGCGGCGCGGACGATCCGGCCGGAACGGTTCACGATACTGGATATGGGGTTGACGCGCGAGTCTGCGCGGAACCTGGTGAGGATGCTCTACCAGGAGTGAGTGTGTGATGGCAGAGGAGAAGGTAAAGGTGACCCTGATCGGGGTAACACTCGCAAAACCGGGACTTGATTTCGTCTATGAAGGCATTCTGTCTCCTGAGTGCGATGGCTGCAAGGTGCGCAAGATCTGTCACAACCTTCAGCCACAAAAGAAGTATCGGATCGCTGCTGTCCGCCCGAACACCCGGCACGACTGCCCCGTCCACCACGAGGCGGTGATCGCTGTCGACGTCGTGGAAGGGCCGGTCGTCGCGCTGATCAGCGCTGAGATGGCAATCGTGAACTCGAAGGTCAGTTACGAGTTTACCTGTCCACGAACGGGCTGCCGGGGCTACCGGCTCTGCCACCCAGATGGTATCATCGACGGGGGAAAGTACATCATCGATGAGGTTCTTGGCAACGCCCCCGATGTATGCGAGCGAGGCTGGACTCTCAAACTCGTGGAACTGCGGCCGGTCTGAGATACTGCTGCTTCAGGCCCAAATTTCTTCTAACCAGGGTTTCTGTGCTCTGGTGGGCCCACAGAGGCTTCACCAATGGAGTTCCTACGGCCTGCTGACCCCTACAAGCCGCCAGGCGAGAGAGAGGAGTTCGTCGAGGTCACGAAGTCTGGCAAGCCACGATGACGGGATGGCCTCAAGCCCGAACCTCGCCCCGGCAAGCCCGCCTGTGATCGCACCAACGGTGTCTGCGTCACCCCCCAGGTTTATAGCCGCAATGACCGCGTCTTTAAACGACCTGGCATCCATGAAGACCCTGACAGCGCAGTGGGTGCAGACTATAGCATCAAGCGACGGCACCGGCGGGTATGCCCGATAATTCTCGAGCATCCCCAGGAGTTCATGATCACGGCAGGCTCTGAGCGCCCGCCCGAAGGAAGTTGCAGCCTCCTCACCCCGGCACATCCCGCTGACCATCATGTTGACGAACGCCGAAGCCTCGCCGGCCGCGGGATCAAAGTGGGTCACGCGCGAGGCGGCAAGACTCACCTCCCGCACTTCATCCGGTGGATAAAAGATCCCGATCGGGATGCCGCGCATGACGCAGCCGTTACTCCGGCTGCCCCCCCGCTCTTCGTGGACCAGTCTTGCGGCGGTCCCGGCTGGAATACCCCTCTCGATCAGATCGAGGACGGCACGCGATGTCGGCCCGAAGAACTTCGGGTTAGCGTGATATACCCGAACCAGTCGCCGAGCGAAGTCATCGGGGTCGAAACCTCCGCACGCAAGAAGGGTCTGCGCCAGGGCCGCTGCCTGGAGGGTGTCGTCGGTGTACTGCCCCGGCAGGACGTCATGAACCCCTCCACCCTCCATCTCCGTTACGGTCATTCGAGGCGGAGGAAGGGCTTCAAGGGGCGCGCCCATGGCATCCCCGATTGCAAGCCCGATAAGGGCTCCGACGCCGCGCGTCTTGAGCATATAAAAAGATCACCAACAAAATATATCTACCCGCGAACAGTAGTATTCTTCGAGGAAAGGTGATAACCGTGCAAAAGGAAGAGCTGCTCCACCTGCATATGCTGTTAGTTCAAGTCAAGAAGTACTACGAGACCGTCACCGGGGAAGAGATCCAGGCCGACCAGTATAACGCTCTCCACATATCCCCCGTGCATATCCACAAGAACAAGGTAACACACAAGAAAGCCATACTGACTCTTGGAAACGAGATCGTCCAGCACATCAGGGCCAACCACAACCCCTACATCCAGTATCAAACCGATTTTCAGTCACAGTCCGAACGTATTGCAACCGAACACTAAACGATGAGCGATACCGATACATACCGGGAGATCATCTCCCGCATCCTTTCTACCGGGCACAGCCCTGCCGACGTCCAGAAGATCAAACTGGAGTTCTGCCGGGAGTACGGGATCGATATGCCCCGAAACTCGGCGATCCTTGCCGCCGCTTCAGCGGAAGAGCGTGAACTGCTCAGGCATCTCCTCCAGGTGAAACCCACACGGACGCTATCGGGCGTTGCCCCCGTTGCGGTGATGACCTCCCCTCATCCCTGTCCCCACGGCAGATGTCTCCCATGCCCCGGCGGGCCTGAGCACCCCTTCGGGTCGCCGCAGAGTTACACGGGTGAGGAGCCAGCTGCACTCCGGGCAAGAGAGCACGGTTTCGACCCCTACGCCCAGGTGCAGGCACGTCTCGGGCAGTTTGAGGCGCTCGGCCACCACATCGAGAAGGCGGAGGTGATCGTGATGGGCGGGACGATCACCGCCCGACCGATCGATTACCAGGAGTGGTTCGTCGGCGCGGCCGTTCAGGCTATGAACGATTATCCGCGGGCGGGCACGGCACCAGCAGGACCCGATCTCGATGCAATCGCCGCCTCAAACGAGTCTGCAAGGGTCAGGTGTGTCGCGATAACCTTTGAGACGCGGCCTGACTGGTGCCTCAAAGAGCATATTAACCGGATGCTTGGGATGGGCGTGACCAAGGTGGAACTTGGCGTCCAGCACCTGGACGACCGTATCTTGGAGTATAACCGACGCGGGCATACCGTCGCAGAGACGGTTGCGGCGAACGGTCTCCTGCGCGATGCCGGGTTGAAGGTGGGGTTCCACGTGATGCCGAATCTCCCGGGAGCGAGCATGGCTGATGACCGCCGGATGTTTGAGGACCTCTTCGCCGATGAGCGGTTCAGACCGGATTTCCTGAAGATATACCCGACACTGGTGACGCCGGGCACGGAGATAGAGGCACTCTGGGAACGCGGCGAATACCAGCCCTACACAGAGGATGAACTGATCGATCTCGTCGCCTATGCAAAGTCTCTCCTCCCGGAGTATGTCCGGCTCCAGCGCATCCAGCGGGATATTCCGGCAAGGTTGATCACCGCGGGTTCAAGGCACAGCAACTTCAGGCAGCTTGCAGGAGCGCGACTCCGAGAGCAGGGAGGCCGATGCCGGTGCATCCGGTGCCGTGAGGCAGGGCGGTCACCGGCTCCGGAAGAGGTGAGTATCTCGACCCTGGTCTATCGTGCATGCGGTGGGGAGGAGCGGTTCATACAGGCAGGCTCAAAAGACACCCTCATCGGGTTTGCAAGGCTCCGGTTTCCGCAGCAGACGTTCCGCGAGGAACTCACCGGCGCGGCACTCCTGCGCGAACTCCACGTTTACGGGAGTCTGGTCCCGATAAGCACCCCTGCGTCCCCTGAGGAGTGGCAGCACCGCAGTTACGGTGCGCAACTCCTCTCACGAGCGGAAGAGGAGGCACGGGATCATGGTTGCCGCCGTATCGCGGTGATGAGCGGTGTGGGTGTGCGGCCCTACTACAGGAAACAGGGATATGAACGTGTGGGGCCATACATGATCAAG
This sequence comes from Methanoculleus receptaculi, assembly GCF_033472595.1. NCBI lineage: Archaea > Methanobacteriati > Methanobacteriota > Methanomicrobia > Methanomicrobiales > Methanomicrobiaceae > Methanoculleus > Methanoculleus receptaculi. The sequence goes on from NZ_CP137642.1 coordinate 110,388, forward strand.
ACATTCCCATGAAACCCGCGACCCTCGAGTTCGTGAAACAGAGGTTTGCCGACTATTACCGGCGGTGCAACCTCATCGTCCCTTCATCCTTCGAGCAGCGCGAATGGGGTTTTGTCTTCTTCGACGCCGCACCAGAACTCCGGATGCGGCGGCATATGGCTTTTACCGACCGTGATGAGCTCACCGCCTACGTTAAAAACCTGGTCCCCGCGCACGTATACTACTCGACGGCCTACTACCAGACACCGTCGGCACCAAAGATGAACGAGAAAGACTGGGCCGGTGCCGACCTTGTCTTCGATCTCGATGCCGACCAGATAGTTCGCGGTCCCTACGCGATGATGCTTGCACGTGTCAAGGAGGAGACACTGAAACTGATCGAGATGCTGACCGAAGAACTGGGGTTCTCGCGCAACCGTATGCGTATCGTCTTCTCCGGGGGGCGGGGCTATCACATACACATCACCGATATCGCTGTTTCAGGCTGGGGAAGCCAGGAGCGGCGCGAGATTGTGGATTACGTATGCGGGATAGGACTCGATCCAGAGATTATGCTCTCTTCCGGGGGCGAACCGAGGGGATGGCGACGGCGCTACACGGAGACGCTTCGAGGCTACCTCTCACACCTTGCAGCTCTCGACCCTGCGGAGGCAACAGCCCGCCTCACAGGTCTTGAGGGTATCGGCAAACGGACGGCAGCACAGTTCGTGGCAGATGCCGGGGCCCTCTCCAGGGCCCCGGCAGAGGAACTCCTGCAGAACAGGGTTGTTCGGGCAATCACGGCATCACCCGAGTTTGAGAAGAGGCTCAGGGACGCCGGTGCGCATGCAGATGAACCAGTCACGACCGATATCAAACGGCTTATCCGGACACCGGGAACGCTGCACGGCGGCAGCGGGATGCGGGTCGTCCCACTCGATCTCCACGACCTGGAGGACTTCGACCCCCTTGTGGACGCGGTGGTCTTTGGCGAGAGGGATATCCGGGTGGACGTTAAGGCAAACTTCGTCGCATCAATGCTCGGGAACACCTACACGCTCAAGGCAGGGACCCAGACAGTCCCGGAAGCGCTTGCGATCTATCTATGCTGCAGGAACATGGCAGAGATAGCAGGGGGTGGATGATGGTCCCAGATATTCTGGAGAAACTCCGGCAGATGCTGCTGGATATGCAGCACTCGGGAAGGCTTTCACATATCGAGCCCGGTCTCTACGAGAATGCAAGGGCTTACATCGAGAAACTCAAGGAGGACTACTACAGCCTTGAGAACCCGCTGGAGAACCGGGAGGGGGGCCTGATCATCGAGGCGATCGGCAGCGTCAACGACACCGTCCAGGAGATCTTCTCCATCCGGACAAGACAGATCCTGGACCTTGCGTTCCAGCAGATCGAGGGGGAGTACGTCGATAAGGAGGAGACCCGAAAGATGCTCCCCGAGGAGCGGGCGATGTTCAAACGGATCGTGGAGGCCATTGAGGAGTGCCGGGAGGCGCTCATCATGGGTGAGGCAAAACTCTTTGCCGGGGAGGGGGTGACCGATGAGGTGAGTTGTGAGGAGATGGAACAAACCCCAACGCTAACGTCACCCCCCACCCCAAGAACCCCGGGGTTGACAGCATACGCCCTTGTACATGTGTGCTCCGATGTGGAATCGTTCATGGGACTGGATGGGAGAACCTATGTGCTGAAAGAGGGGGATATCATCACCCTCCCCGAAAAGAATGCGGAACTCCTCTGCGAGCACAACATAGGCTTAAATATCAGGCTTAACAAGTAATATAGGTACCCGAATCTATTGAATAGAGGTTAATATCATGAAAATGCCGTCCAAATTCAAGACTTACTGCCCGTTCTGCAGGAGTCACCAGATTCACGAGGTTGTGAAGGTTAAGAGGGGCAAAGTGCGTCACTTCAACTGGATCGACCGCCAGAAGGCACGCAGGAGCACGGTTGGAAACATGGGCAAGTTCAGCAAGGTTCCTGGCGGCGACAAACCGACAAAGAGGACAAATGTCAAATACAGATGCACGGTCTGTGGAAAGTCCCATCTCCGCCCCGGGGTCAGGATCGGCAAATTCGAACTTACGGAGTGATAACAGAATGGTCCAGGTGAGCAGGGAGAACAGGAGCAAGTTCCTGAAGGTAAGGTGCCCCGACTGCGAGAACGAGCAACTCGTTTTTGAGCGAGCAAGCACAATTGTTGAGTGTAACATCTGCGGGCGGGTTCTTGCAGAACCCCGTGGCGGAAAAGCCGATATAAAGGCTGAGGTTGTTGCTGTAGTTGAGTGATCGTTCCATGCACGAGAGAGAGTGGCCCGAGGAAGGAGAACTTGTCGTCTGCACCGTCTCTGATGTCAAGGACTTTGCGGCGTTCGTGAGCCTTGATGAGTACAACGGCCGTAGAGGGCTCATACCGATCTCCGAGATAGCGCGGGGCTGGATTAAGCACATCCGGGACTACGTACGTGAAGGGCAGAAGGTCGTCTGCAAGGTCCTGAACGTGGATCCTGACCGTGGTCACATCGATCTCTCGTTAAAAGACGTGAACGAGCACCAGCGGCGTGAGAAGATTCACGAGTGGAAGAACGAGCAGAAAGCCGCAAAATGGATCGGGTTTGCTGCCGAGGCTGCCGGGGTGGACAGGGGCATAATCGAAGAAGCCATATACCGTGAATATGGTCAGTTGTACCCCGCATTCGAAGAGATCGTCGGCACAGGCGGAGAGGCTGCAGAGAGGCTGAACCTGGATGAACCTGTCAAAAGAGCACTCATAACCATCGCAAACGAGAACGTAAAAGTTCCAAGGGTGACGATCAGCGGATATCTGATCCTCTCAACACCACGGCCCGATGGTGTCAACGTGATCCGCCGGGCGCTACGGAGTGCGCAGCCGAAGATGGACAACGTGGATATCGATCTGGTCTACATCGGCGCCCCGAAATACAGGATAAAGGTGACCGCACCGGATTACAAGGAGGCCGAGAAGGCAATCGAGAAGGCGGCAAACGCCGCCATCGGTGTGGTTGAGCGGGCCGGTGGCGCTGGGAAGTTTATCCGGAAACAGAAGACCGGATAGGTTTTTATAATATGAGCAGTCGTATTCGCCGATGTCCACACGACGGGAGATACACTCTCTCAATCATCTGCCCGGTCTGCTGTCGGCCATGCGGGCCGGCTCACCCGGCACGTTTTTCACCACAGGATAGGTACGGGTATTACAGGAGGACGCTGCGCAGATGGAAGACGTCACAGTAACCTTCACAAGAGATGATGAGATCGAGGCCTCAGTCCTGATCGAGGGGCTGCCCGGCATAGGACACGTTGGGAAACTTGTTGCCGAGCACCTGATCCATGAACTTGAGGCCGAGAAGATCGGGGAGATCTCCTCGATCTATTTCCCGCCGCAGGTGGTGGTCGACGAGCGTGGCGTCGCACATCTTGTCAACAATGAGATCTATCGTTGTGATAAGAACGGGCTGGCGATACTCTTTCTCGTTGGGGATTTCCAGAGCACCTCGGCCGAAGGCCATTATATCCTGACCGAATGCTATCTGGACATTGCGCAGGATCTTGGTGTGCGGCGGATATACACCCTGGGAGGCTACGGTGTTGGCCACCTGGTCGAGAACCCGAGGGTGCTTGCCGCGGTTAACATGGAGCACCTCCTCTCCGAGGTGGAGGGCGCCGGAGGAGCATTTGAGGGCGGCGGGATGATCGTCGGGGCTTCAGGCCTTCTGCTCGGCCTAGGGTTCGCACGGGGCATGGAGGGTGTATGCCTGATGGGCGAGACAAGCGGCTATATCGTCGATCCAAGAAGTGCCGACAACCTGCTCACGGTGCTCTCCTGCCTCCTCGGGATCAAGGTCGACCATACCCTTCTGCAACAGCGTGCCGAGGAGATGGAACGGATCATAGCAAAGATCCAGGAGACCGAAGAGGCCAGAGGCCGTGAAGACCTGAACTATATCGGGTAATTTTTTTCGCAGAATCGCAAAATACAGATAGTCTTTGGCCCGTGAGATTGTCCTGCCCATCTCCCTGATGGGCAGGCCGTTCCTGTTAACCGCAAGGCCGCTGACAGGCCTTTTTGATCTCCACGTTTCTTTAGAGCAGTCCGGTTCCCGGCAGCGAACATAGCAATTGCACCCTGCCCTGAACTCCCGCTGAGTTGCCTGAACGGGACAACCTCTACTGGCAATACAGGTGTGCATCAACTGTCTTTCCTTCGTCGGGCCAAACCCCGGACGCCGGAGCGTATCCGTGTTTTCCGTGGTTTTCCTCACCGCCATCGGCGCCGGGAAGAGGAACCCGATGGTGACACCTCTCCAGGAGGGGTTTGCGGGGATGCTGCTCTCACCTCAGGCATCGCCAGTCATTTATCAAGGCCAAAAGACCGGTCAATCTCAGCAGCCGCGGCCTCGAGGTCTTCAAGAACACGGAGAGCGTCTTTGCGTAACTCCTGCACCAGCGACTGGAGGGAGTTCCCGCGCAGATAGATCCGTTTCCTGTGGCGGTAGACGACACCAGCATCGACAAGGTTTCTTATGTGGTGGTTGACACGTGAACTGGAGATGTTCAAGTCACGGGATATCCTCTCCACCGATACACCCTCTCCGGCACTCTGGTAGGAGATGAGTGCAGCCAGGATCCGCCTGGCAACCTGGTCAACGTCTCTCCCCTCACCTACACCGAGGCTGTTGAAGAGCCATTCAAGGTTCTCTTCCGCCCCTCTCCCCCTCGGTCTCTCGATCTGCCTGAATGTAATCTGCCTCGCCATCGGTGCCATCGCTAATCCATGTCTATGGCACCTAGAACGTATAAACATATCTATAATATCGAGAAGATTTCGATAATTTTGATAAGGTTTAAATATTCATACATCCGTAAATATTTGTAAAGTTCCTCTGAAGGTGATAAACATGAAGATTGTCCCAATCGGAGAACGGGTTCTTATCAAGCCGATCAAGAAGGAAGAAGTTACAAAGAGCGGTATTTATATCCCCGAATCGGCACGCGAAACCAGAAAAGAGGGAACCGTTATTGCGGTAGGCAGGCGCGATGACGGATCAGACCTCCCGCTAAAACCAGGCGACCACGTTCTCTACGGTGGCTACACCTCGGACACGTTTGAGATCGACTCTGAAACCTATGTTTTCGTCCCTTTTAAGGACATCCTGGCAAAGATCGAGTGAGGAGGAGAAAGTATGGCATCGTCAAAGCAGTTGATGTTCGATGAAGACGCACGGAAGGCAATCCTTGTCGGTGTCAACAAAGTTGCAGACACGGTCAAGATCACACTCGGCCCGAAAGGCAGGTATGTTGTGATCGACAGGCCAACAAACCCCATCGTTACAAACGACGGTGTAACGATTGCAAAAGAGATCTCACTGCATGACAAGTTCGAGAACATCGGGGCAAAACTTGTAAAAGAGGTTGCGCAGAACACGCAGGACAAGACCGGTGATGGTACCACAACAGCAACCCTGCTCACACAGGCCATCCTCACCGAGGGACTAAAGAACATATCCGCAGGCGCCAACCCCAACGATGTCAGGCGGGGCATAGAGGCAGCAGTTGCGGCGGCAGTGGAGTATATCCAATCGACAAGTGTTCCTGTCAAGGAGCGGAACAAGATCCTGCAGGTTGCTACAATCTCGGCCAACAACGACGAGGAGATCGGGAGACTTATCGCCGATGCGATGGATAAGGTCGGCTACAGCGGACTTATCACCGTTGAGGATGCAAAGAGCCTTGAGACCAGTCTCGACGTGGTCAGGGGGATGCAGTTTGAGCAGGGCTACATCTCGCCATACATGATCACAGACCCGGAGAAGATGATCTGCGAATACGAAAACCCCTACATCCTGATCACCGACCGGGGGATCACCTCACTCAAACAGATGCTCCCCATCCTCGAGATCGCCGCACAGGATGGCAAACCGCTCCTGATAATCGCCGAAGATGTCAACGGCGAGGCACAGGCCGCGCTCATCTTAAACATCATACGCGGTTCACTCAAGGCCTGCGCGGTCAAGGCACCTGGATTCGGCGATGAACGCAAGGAACTCCTGGAGGATATCGCCGTCCTCACGGGTGCAACGGTTATATCCGAGGATAAGGGGATGAAACTGGAGAACGTATCCAGGCAGGTCTTTGGTTCGGCCCACACCGTCAGGGTAGACGAGGAGAAGACCCTGATAGTCGGTGGCAAGGGCGACCGTAAGGCTCTTGAAGACCGGATGCGCCTGATCGAGTCTCAGATCAACATCACAGACTCAGAGTGGAAGAAGGACGAACTCAGGAAGAGGCTTGGAAACCTCGGCGGCGGCGTCGCGGTCATCAAGGTTGGGGCGGCAACCGAGACCGAACTGAAGGAGAAGAAGATACGGATCGACGACGCCTTAAACGCCACCAAAGCAGCGGTCGAGGAGGGTGTGGTTGCCGGAGGCGGCGTCACTCTCTTCCGGGCAACCAAGAACCTGGATGCGCTGCAGTTCGATGACGACCGAAAGATCGGGGTCTCCATAGTTCGCCGGGCGCTGGAGGAGCCAATCCGTCAGATTGCAAAGAACGCCGGTGTTGAGGGTGCTGAAGTCATCGCTACCGTCAAGAGTAGCGACGATCCCGCGTTCGGCTACAACGCCAAGACCGAGACCTACGAGAACCTGATGGAGAATGGCGTCATCGATCCGACGAAGGTGGTCCGTCTTGCGCTCCAGAACGCCGCCTCCATCGCAGGGCTGATCCTCACGACGGAGGCTGCAATCACCGACTTCGACGAGGAGAAGGATACGAAGACAGCAGCAATCATAATCTGAGGCAAATTGCCTCTTTTTTTCCCGCCAGCCCCTGCCAATGCACGGCCGGAGGGGGGTGGGCCCGGGGCCTGCCCTCTTCAGCCCTCTGCCAGGGGCATTCCTGCAGCCTGCCAGGCGCTGATCCCGCCCTCTATCTCGTAGACCTCGCGAAACCCGGCCTCATCCATCAATTTGTGAACACCTGCGCTCCGCATCCCCCTCCGGCAGTATATAAGGTAGGTTCCATCTGGATCAAGCCTCTCAATCTGTTCTGGGAAGGTCGCGGCGTCGATGTTTATTGCGCCAGGGATGTGCCCCCCGGCAAACTCATCAGCCGTCCTGAGATCGATGATGAGAAATCCGGGGTCGTTCTCCATATCTTCGATCATTATGGCGGCCTCGGCAGGATGGATCACCTTAGAACCCGGTTTTTCCCCGTCCGAATCACTTCCGAGACACGCACAGGCGAGGGTAATGCCGAGAACGGCAAGGAGGAGCGGCGGAATACGGAAGGTATCGACCATACTTCCATATCACCGGCAGCAACGATAAAGAGGTTTCGGTCATCCGCCATCCTCACCCCCGGGCTTCCCCCTGCTACCAAGTCCGGTCGTTTCAGGCCGAATTATAGATTCAAACGGTGCGGCATCCGGGGCCACGACCGGAAGATGCTGAAGCCACGCTCAGCAACGTCTCAGATAACTGCACTTCCCTCTTCAAACCCCCGGAGCCACAGCTCCGCACAGGCTATCCGCCAGAACTCGGTGGAGTAAGCACTCTTCCCCGCAAGAAATTCCCGATAGTTTCGGAGCACGCGCTCTGCATCCCAGTAGGGCCTACCTGAAAACTCCGACGAGGAGAAGAGTTCAAGGACGCGGGGTGCAAGCTCCCCCCTCATCCAGACCTCCTCGGGGGTGACAAAACCCATCTTGTCGCTCCTGCAACGGATGCGGTCAGGGACCAGCCCCCTGATCGCCCGCCGCAGGACGTACTTTGTGACACCACCACGTATCTTCTGGTCGAGCGGGAGCGACGCAAGGTACTCCACAACCCGGTAATCCAGGAAAGGAACCCGGGCCTCGATCGAGAAGGCCATCGAGTTCCGGTCCTCCCAGTGGAGCAGTAGTGGGAGGTTTGAGACCGTGATCTCCCGTTTCAGCACCTCATCAAGCGTTCCTGCGTAGCGGAGAACCTCCGGCGGAGACCCCAGGAGGAGATCACGCCGCTGCGACCGGACAGGAACCTGGCGTAACGCCCACCAGAAAAACGAACGATGTAGCCTGAGGATTCCGATAACCTCCCTGATGACCGCCAGGACCTCACCATGCCCAAGAAGGGTGCGGATATAGGGCACCAGATAGGCAATGTAGCCCCCAAGTTGCTCATCGGCGCCCTGCCCGTCGAGAACCACCTTCACCTCCTCCCGTGCAAGCCGCATCACGCAATACTGAGCGTAGATCGAGAGTGACGCAAACGGTTCGTCCTGCATATAGAGCAACCGCTCAATATCCTCCCAGAGACCGTCGGTGCCCGGGCTCGTCCGGCGGTTCTCGACCCCGGTCGCCGCAACCACTGTATCGATGTAGCGGCTCTCATCAAACCTCCCGTCCTCGAAACAGACCGAGAACGTCTTCTGCCGGTCACCAACGCTCTCAGGGCTCTCTGAACGCAGCAGATGGTTGATCAGGGCGGTTACAGTTGATGAGTCGATCCCGCCAGAGAGACACGTCCCGACAGGGACGTCGCTCCTGAGCCTGAGTCTGACAGCATCGGTCAGGAGGTTCAGGAGATCTCGTGCTGCGGCCTCATCATCGATCCCGGCCCCACGCGGTGTGGGGTTCATCTCGAAATCCCAGTAACGCTCCGGCTCCCCAACACCACTTTCTGTGACGAGAAGCACGTGCGCAGGAGGAATCTGGAAGACGCCATCATACATCGTCGCTGGAGTATGGTCGGCAACACCCCAGGCCAGGAAAGCCAGAAGCATCCGGTCGTTCGGCCGTTTCCCGGCATCAGGGTGCACCCGGAGCGCCTTGATCTCCGAGGCAAAGAGGAACGAACCACCAGCCACTGTATAGTAGAAGGGCTTGACACCCAGGCGATCGCGGGCGCAGTAGAGTTCCCGCCGACGGCCGTCCCAGATGGCAAAAGCCCACATCCCGTTGAACCGCTGCAGGCAGCCCCTCCCCCACTCCTCGTAGGCATGTAGGATCACCTCCGTATCGGTTGCAGATAAGAAAGAATGTCCTGCAGCCAGGAGTTCGTCCCGGAGCTCACGGTAATTGTAGATCTCACCGTTGAAGACTACCCATATCGAACCGTCCTCGTTTGGCATCGGCTGCCGTCCCTCATCGGATAGGTCGATGATGGCAAGACGCCGGTGGGCGAGGCCGACCGGGCCCGAGAAGAAACACCCCTCCCCGTCTGGCCCCCGGTGGGCAAGTCTCTCTGCCATCGCCGCGATGAGGGCCGCATCCGCCTCTCCGCCGTCAAGGGCAAACTGCCCGGCAATACCACACATACCAGGGATACCGGCAACCGGTTATTACTTATCCGAACAGGTCTTATTCAGCCCGGTTCCGTTGAGATCGCATGTTGGGCAGGAGGCAGAGGGGCCATCCACCACCCGGTAAGCATCCGCCAGGACGGCAGAGTTTGCAAGCATCCCCGCGATCAGGATCACCTCGAGGATCTCGGCCCGGGTTGCGCCCTTTGCCATCGCCGTCTGCATGTGGTACTCAACACAGTGGCTGCACTTGAGGGCAGCCCCCACCGCAAGGCTGATCAATTCGATCACCTTGGGCTCGAGCTGGCTGGTCTCCGTGACGGCACCCTTGTAGAGGAGGTGTGAGATCAGGATCTCAGGCCGTTCTGCCATCCTCTCAAAGATCAGGGGGACCCTGCCGTATTCACTCTCGATCTCCCGGAGGAGGTCCTCCGCGATGGCATCTGGCCCGCGTTCCATAATCCTCGTGAGTATCTTCTCAAAGTCCATCACAACTACACCAATATCCTGGTTTCCGAAAAAGGTTTTACCCTGATCAATATGTAGTTGCGCATCCGCGACGGTGTAACCTCGGCGATATCCCCGAGTGTGACGCCCTCCGTGACCTCAAGCGACCTGATCTCCGGAGCGTAGGAGTCGTAGGGGAGTTTCACCCTGAGCCCCTCCATCTGCACTGTCACCGGCGTCGGGTGCGTCAGCAGCGTGACCTCCGGGACCTCCTCCTCGATGATCGTCATCAGGCGCGGGGGAAAGACTGAGAGAGGATCTTTTGCAAGAACATCACGGCGTGCGTCCAGCACCCGCGAGACCTCGTCCACCAGTTCATCAAGTTTCGCGAGTTCCTCCGGGCGCTTGAACCGGTGCATGATCCTGCCGATCCCCCCGACATACCCTTCGACCGGCGGATCGATGATCCGCATCAATGTCTCGCGGTCTGGAGCACCGGTCACCACGATCGGAACGTGGATCCCACGGCGGAGCACCGGGAACTTATGCTGTATACACTCCTCAAAGTTGCCGAGCATGTATACAGCGAGGTCGTGCTCGTTGATGACGTCCCGTTCCTCGTCGTTGAGGTTTGCAATTCGCTTCCCGAACCCCCTGGCAAGCCCGACCATATTGGTCTTTGCCCCCGAACGCCTCAGGTACTCGGCGATATCGCAGGAGGCGTGGGGGAGGTGATGGATCTCAAGGCTCGGGCTGACAACAGCGATCTCTGTCCCAACAAGGGGGGCCTCCGTCACCTGCCCGGCAAGCGGTCTGGCAACCGCGCGTATCAGGTCGATGTCATCCCGGGGCACAAACGACTGGAGCACTACATCCTGCGCCATGACGTGTTTCTGCACCACGTAGCCGCCAAGGTCATCGATCAGGTCCATGATCTCGTCATGCCGGTAGACGCCGCCCTTGTAGGTCACCGGAACGAGCGTTGTCACAGCGTCACCCCCATCTTCTCAAAGAGCGGCATAACCATCCTCTCCACGACATCACCGGGTAGCGTATCCTCACTTGCAACATAGTAAAATTTACCTTCCCGGATGTACTGGCGACGGACCTTGAACCCCTCTGGAGCCATATACTGCATAGCATAGATGATGTCTTTATGCAGAGTCTCGCTTGGATCGGCAACCACCACCTGCTCGAGGTCTTCTTCTCCTGCCATACCCGCAGGGAGGATGATGGTGAAACGATCAGGCTGTTCGACGTTCTCCTTGCCATAAATATCCCAGAGGACCCTGAGCAGCGGCGCAAGATAGGTCTCATCACCGATATCGAGTATGATCTCGGTATCGCCACGTTTGACGTTTGCAAAGTCGCCAACATGGATTGCGCGTGGCATGTGGCGCAGGACACCCGCAGCGATGAAGATAGGGATCTTCGGGTCGACGTAGATATGCAGCCGATCGATCACCTTGATGAGATCCAGATCCTGGAGAACGTCGTCTGCAACACGCTCATAGGCCTTCCTCCCGACCTCATCCGGCGACTCAACAACGAAGTAGTTCTGCGGAGGCATCTACTCTCCTTCAACGAACCCTGAAGCAAGCAGGGCAGACCCGACCGCGCCGATGTACTGTGAGTGCGGCGGAACAACGACCTTTACCTGCAGGAGTTCGCCCATCGCGTGAACCAGACCCTCGATCAGGGAGGTGCCGCCGACCATTATCACCGGTTCCTTGATATCGATCTCCTGCAACTGCTGCTCGAATACCTGTTCCGCCACGCTGTGACAGGCCGCGGCCGCAACGTCCTCCCGCATGCTACCTGCGGCGAGCGCGTTCACAAGGCTCTGCGTCCCAAATACGATACAGTAACTGTTCATCGGGACCTTCTTCGCCAGCCCTTTCATGGCCAGGGGACCGAGCTCGGTGATATCAACACCAAGACGTTTTGCGGTCATCTCCAGGAACCGGCCGCTTGCCCCGGCGCAGATCCCACCCATTGTAAACGTCCCGGGGATACCATCGATCACGCTGATCGCCTTGTTATCCATCCCGCCGATATCTATGACGGTTGAAGTACCTCGCTGGTGATCGGCGAGGTAGACGGCACCCTTCGAGTTCACTGTCAGTTCCTCCTGAATCAGGTCAGCCCCAAAGTGCCTGCCGACCAGGAACCGCCCGTAACCGGTCGTCCCGATCGCCTGGATCTCCTCGCGTGCAATACCGGACATCTCAAGCGCCTGGGCAACGGCACCTTCGGCGCTCTTGATCACCTCAACCGTTGGAAGCCAGCCGGTTCCCAGGATCCTGTTGTCCTTCATCACGACCGCCTTCGTGGTGCTCGAACCAGAGTCGATCCCCATCGTGATCCCGGTCTGCGCCTCGCGGGCGAGAAGCGCCCTCCGGCGGGCTATAGTGGTCAGCGCCTCCATACGGGTGAGGAGGGTTCCCGCTGTCGTCCGCTCGGTGAAGGAGTAACTCACCACCGGCAGCCTTGAATTTTCGTGGATGTAGCGCCGGAGTTCGTTCCGGACGATCGCCGCCTCGGCGCACCGGAAACAGGTGCAGATGAAAACCGCGTCGGCATCCACCTTCCCCTCCACCAGCGCCATACCACGGGCAATCATGAGTTTTAAATCGGCGCTCCGAACATCCAGGCCGAACGCATCGAACGATCGCTCAACGTCACCGAGAGCTATGTCGGGGAAGAAGACCTCTGCATTCACCGCTTCAGCGGCCTTGTAGATCTCGTTCTGGACACCACTGTACTCCGACCCGCAGGAGAGCTGCGCGATCCGCACCTTCCTGCTCACGCTTCAACCTCCCCTGGAAGATTGTCAAGGAACTTCCTGACAGCCGCTACAAACTGCACACCCTCTTCCTCGTTCCCCGGGTAATCCAACTCCAGTATCGGGATACCACTCTGGCGCAGGATAAAGAGGAGCAACTCATCTGTTCTGGCGCATCCCATGCACCCGAACGCGAGATCGGCATCGTTGACGATGATTGCAGCCTCGGCCTCTTCGAGGAGCGGGCCGTAGATTGCCATCCTGCCCCTGACGCCCGAGGGCACCTCGACTGCCGCATACTTCAAGCCGCGCTTTGGTTCTTCGGGCGTGATCTGCAGTGGCGGGGAGTCGACCCCGGCGGTCTGTATCCGCTCCCGGATACCGAGGGCTGCACCGAGCGGTTTATGGCCGAACCTGGCCACCAGATCGGAGAGGATAAGGCTCGTTGCAGGGTAGATAAACACCTTTGCCATTGAATTCAGGACTCCTCTGACTCTATCAGTTCTTGTAATCGCCTTATATCGAGTTTTGTTCTCTTCTCGCGGGCAGGAAGCACCGGTTCGGGCTCCTCACCCCTTCGTCGGTCGAGTTCCTCAAGTCCGCGGCCGATGTGGCGGAGGAGTCGAAACTCCCGCTCGTGCCCGAGATAGCCCGGTCTCGCCCCGCCAAGGTTCGCCCGGCAACGTCTCGAATCACCCGGGGGGAACCCCCTGTCTTTGACGAAGATGTGCTCGGGATCGATGCTGCGGATCACCTCAATGAGTCTATCGACTGCATCCGCTTCACCGGTAACCTGCAGCCCAAAGCAGGTCTCTTTGATCAGGACGCCTTCAGAAACCTCATACGCCCGAAGCGCGAGTTCACCAGGTGTCATGCTGGGGGACTCAACGAAGACGTATTTGGTCACCGTCCCTGCATATTCGGGAGTGTATTCGGCCATCATTTAACCTCCCTTACATATACCGTCGAGCCTTCACGCAGCCCCGCCAGTTTCTCCGTATCAAGAACCTTGCCGATTATGTTCGTTCCCGTGAACGGCTCAGAGGTTGGACCAAACTCGGTGCTGACTACGGTGCGGACACCGACCATCCCAACCCCTCTGCGAGAGTCATTCGTCATCGCGAGTATGAATGCCGGTACCTCATCCGTGGGTGTGTTCTCAGGTATGATCCCAACACTCTTCTCGATCTTCGGTTTGAAGAGATAGACATCCTCAAAGATGAAGATAAGCGGCATCTTTCCGATGGCGTGGTGTTTGAGCCCGGTCACCTCACGGAATATCCTGACCGACCTTGGTGCGGCCTCATCATCAAGGGTGATGGCGATAACACGCTCGGGGGGTTCGGTCCTGACGCTGACCTCACCGGCGGCAAGAACCTCAAGCGTCGTCTCGGGGGTCTGGCCGACGACGACGCGATCGCCTCCGGCTACATCGGTGATGAGGGAGATTCCGCGCCTCTCGGCAACCTCCTTTGCCTCATCCACCGCAAGACCGATCAGATCAAACCGTTCCGGCTCCGCCCGGATTGCCAGAATGTCACCCTCGCCGGCAAACCGGGCAAGTTCTATGCCGTGGGCGACCTGGCCTACAACGGTATGTGCCGGACTTGGTGATACACCCTGAGTGTAGATGTAGACCGATCCCCTGGATTTTCCCGATGTCCTGACCGTGACAGTCCCTTCAAGCCTTGAACGGGGAAGTTCCGCCGGGACGGCTGTCGGGACGAGGTGTGTATCAGAGATATAGGTGCTGCTTGAACGATCCACTCTGAACCTCCCGTCCTGCACTGAGAGAAGGAAGTACTCAACGCTTCTCGCGGCTGTGGTATCGATCTCTTCTTTGCTGAAACCCTGCACATCAACCTCCAGGTAGGAGATGACCTGCATCCCATCCTCAAGCGGAAACCCTGCATCGTGGGTGATGATGGCGTGGGAGCGGTCGGTACTCTGGAGCACACGTTCGACCGCCGTTATCTGATCACCCTCCCCGAACCGATCGATCACGCCACGGCCGGTGACGACCCGGCCGACAACACCGCCCCCTCTCGGGGCACCGTGGTCGGCAACATGCCTGATGCGCGCGAAGATCAGGTATGACCTGGAGGGATCGTAGCCGCCGCATCCCAGTATCACGTCTCCGCGCTCGTAATGCCAGGGTTCCCGCACAGGCCGGATATCTGACTTGAACGGCCCGAAAGCAGCGGCATAGCGATCCTGCCAGTGCAGGCGCAGCCGCCCCGTGATCTCTGGCTGAAGGAGACGGCTGGCTACCGCAGGATCCGACGTCTCGATCACCAGACCTCCCGCTGTGGTGGTCAACCTGATCTCCGCCGACTCGGCCGCGCCCTCCTCTACTCTCGGACGTATGATGGCAACGCTGCACTGCCAGTCCCATCCCAAAAGAAGATCGCCAAGAGACGAACCCTCTGGAACCTCAACACGTTTGCCGTCCAGGTGGATCTCCATCACGCGCACCTCAGGTGGTTTCGGCCCCACCCATCACCTTTCGTTCATCTTCGGTGAGATGAGCGAGCACCTCTTCGGTCGGACCCATCTGGATGATCTTGCCTCCCCGCATGAGAACCACGCGATCACAGATATCTCGCACAAAATCAATGTCGTGTGAGACCACGATGAACGTCTCATCCATCTCTTCGCGGGAGTGGAGGATTGAGTGCTTCACATCGAGCTTCGTGATGGGATCCATCGTACCGGTCGGCTCGTCAAGGACAACAAGCCTGGGTTCGCGGATGAGCACCTGGGCGAGAGCCACCCGATGTTTCTCCCCTTCAGAGAGCTGACCCGGATAACGGTCCAGGATCTCCCTGCTCTTTTCTGGCGTAAACCCGGCCATACCGAGCGTGATGACCGCCTTGCGCATTGCCAGTTCTTTCGGGAATTCAAGACCGATCGCGTCGGTAAGGTTGTCCAGCACAGTCCTGTGGGGATAGAGGTCATACTCCTGGTGGAGAAGCCCGATGTAGGCCTTCGCCCGGCCGCGGTTCTCAATGCCGGGTTTTGTCATATCGATCCATTCGTCCCCGATCCGGATGTTCATCTCACCGGTTGTGGGCTCAAGGATCCCGGCTATGATCCGGGAGAGGGTCGTCTTGCCGGCACCGCTCTTGCCGATTATCCCGAAGATCTCCTTCTCGTAGACCTCAAAGGAGACGCCATTGACCGCCCGAACAACGCCGCGGTCGATGGAGAGGTAACGCTTGACGATGTCCCGGGCTACCAGGATCTTCTCACCCACCTCCGCTACCCTGTGCTCCTCGGTGTCGCTGTAGTTCTCCATGAACCTCTGGATCACGTTCTCAGGAACTCCGATCTCCACGATCTCGCCGTTCTCAAGAAGTATTGCCCTGTCAGCAACCTCATCGATGACGTGTGAGAAGTGCGACGTGACAACCATACTCATATTGTTCGCCTGCGCGCTCTCGATGAGCATCCGGTGGACAAGTGTGGCGGTCTCGGGGTCGAGCGTCCCGGTCGGTTCGTCAGCAAAAAGGATAAACGGGTTTTTTGCAAGTTGCCTGGCAAGCACCACCCGCTGTTTCTCGCCGCCCGAGAGGTCCCTCGCGATATGCATCATCCTATGTGAGAGTCTGACCTGGTCAATGAGGTCAGCCGCCCTGCTGATGGCCTTCTCACTCGGGTAACCGATATCATCGAGCGCCCGCAGGACGTTTTCTATCACACGGTCGTCGCCATAGAGCGCGAACGTCCGCTGGAACATGATGGCAGTCCTTCGCATGATCCGGCGTTTCATCGGTGCGTTCTCTTCAGCCCAGAAGTCGAGATCCACCGGCCTAAGTTCGCCACCGCAGGCGGGACACGGTTTTCCTCGCTCGCGCGGGGTACCGATGTAATCACACCTCTCACAGGCTGCGATGTGGTAGATGATTGCGCCTCCTGTTGGGGGCTGGTCAACACCCCGCATCAGGTGCATAAGAACGGTCTTGCCGGCACCGCTCCTTCCTATTATGCCGACAGTCTCCCCCTCTGCTACCTCGAAATTAATGTTTTTGAGTACGGTAGTTCCGTTGAACTCCATGCAGAGGTCTTTCACCGTAATAAGTGGTGTCATATTGAGGTCCTCGCTAAACTGATCTTTCTGTGGTATCATATTAGGGTTTATATTGTTGCACTTTCTTCCCGGTTGCCGGGGCGCCGGAGAGTAGTTCCGCCACGATGCCAGGCACCTCGCTGACGTTGTGGATCACCCGGTCAACAGTCGCATAAAGGATATCCGGTTTCCGGTCGGACTGCTGCTCTGTGAGCACCGCAAGGTCTGCTTTCTGGAAGGCGTTAAGGTCGTTTATGGCATCCCCCACCATAACAACCCTATCGTATTGAGATTTTAGCTCTTCCACGACCCTTGCCTTCATCGAGGGGGTTGCAACACCATAAACCCGTTCCCTGGGTATGCCAAGATAGTCCCCCATCCGCTCGAGTTTCTCAAGCCGGTCGCCCGATGCGATATATACTGGAACGCCAATGCGGTGCAGTTCGCTGATTGCCTCTCTCGCACCATCAAAAGGTCTCCCGCCGGTTGTCACCGTGAACTCTATGCCAGGGATGTCCATGTTAAGGATCACGCCGCTGTTCATGGTAATGATGGACTCCTGCTTGCAGCACGACCAGACCTTGCGGATGCACGCCTGCAGGTCGCTCACACGAGCGTTTTTGTCGCTGTAGAGGACATGGGCGACCTCTTCAGCGGGGATGACCCTCCTGGAGCAGGCTACACCGAACCCGATCGAGTGCTCGGAGAGGAACTCAGATAGGAGTTGATCTCCAGGCGCGTCCATGACATCACGCGAATGGAGATGGAGAACGACGAGGACTCGTGCCTCGGCACCGAAAGTGAGTGTCGTGGTCTCGACCCCGGTCAACATCTCGCCACGAAGGACATCGCGCGCTACGCGGTATGTCCGCAGGAGTGTGCCCGCACTATCAAATACAACGGCAACCGACATCTGCTCTCACGTCAATAAGTCTATGTGGTCTGAGGTCATCTCTTGAATGAGAACCATGCTACTGAGTGAGACGGCAGAAAGCATAAAGAATATGGAGATCCGGGGCGCCGGTAGGATCGCACGGGCGGCGGTGGAAGCACTGGCTGATTACGCGAGAAGTCTCGATGTATCCGATCCGGCGGTATTCAGGCAGGAGATGAAGAAAGCGGCCGGGATCCTTATCGAGACGAGACCAACCGCCGTCTCGCTCCCAAACGCTGTAAGGAGCGTTATAAGAGCGCTGGATGAGTTTGAGTCGGTGGAAGCCGCAAAGAAGGCTGTCCTTTCACGGGCGGCGGAGTTCATTCAGCGCTCCGAGCATGCGGTTGAGCGGATAGCAGAGATCGGAGCACGCCATATCTCTGACGGTGATATCCTCCTTACCCACTGCAACTCCGAGGCGGCGCTCGGGTGCATCCTGGAGGCACATCGTCAGGGTAAAGATATAGAGGTCTACGCAACGGAGGTTCGCCCGCGGGGCCAGGGTCTCATCACGATAAGGACTCTGAACGAGGCCGGAATCCCTACAAACTACATTGTCGACTCGGCGGTCCGCCACTTCATCAACGAGGTTGACATGGTCTTTGTCGGTGCCGACGCGATCGCGGTGAACGGGGCGGTGGTAAACAAGATCGGGACCGCCCAGATCGCGCTTGCGGCACACGAGGCAAGAACAAATTTCATCGTTGCCGCCGAGACCTACAAGTTCGCGCCGAGGACGATCCTGGGGGAGTTGATCGAGATAGAGGAGCGCGATCCTGCCGAGGTGCTGCCGCGAGAGGTTGCGGAGGAACTCCCCTATGTCAGGGTGAGAAACCCGGCTTTCGATGTGACTCCTGCTGACTACATCGATCTGATAGTCACAGAGCAGGGTGCGATCCCGCCGGAACTTGCGTTCACGGTGATCCGGGATTACCTGGGATGGACGATCGAGGAGTGGCGGTAGGTCTGTCGGGGTGGCATACAGGACGCTCAAAGGTCAAAGCAAACGCCTCTCCAAAGAAATCTATGACCAGGGGAGAACTCAAGCGCAGGATCAAGAAACTCCTTGAGACGGCGAAAAAGGTTGATGAAGAAGAGAGGGAGTTATTTGGAACCGGTTCCCCGTTCACCATTCCAGAGGAATGTGCCGATGATCCTGACCTGATGAAGAAGATCGAGAAACTTGTATCAGCCTACAACCGTCTTGTTGAATCCGGTGAAAGACGCATTAACCTCACCGATGAAGATGCCAACCTTATGATATGCAAGAAGTCCTGTCTTGCTGCGTATAATGTTCAGACGGCGGTGGATGATAGAGCCAATCTCATCGTTGCTGTTGATCTCACGACCGAAGAAACCGATTACCATCAACTCATTCGTTCCAATGGTTGAACAGGTCGTGAAGAATACTTCCAGTGCGCCTGCTGTCATCAGTGCCGATCCCGGTTATGCCACCTTTGACAACTATGCATTCCTGAAAGAGAATGGGTTATATGGTCTGATTCCAGATTCAAGGCATTTTGTTGATACGTATGGGAGACCGAAATATTACCCGAAGTCGCTATTCAGGTATGACCCTGAGAACGACTGGTATACCTGTCCAGCTGGAAGGATAATGAAATTTATTGCGACACAGAAGAACAGGAAAAAGTGGCAATTGTGCCCGGTGTCCCCTCCACCTGAGTTGTAAAACGTCGTTGCAGCGAACGATCACACGGCATCCCCAGGAGGGGGCTGAAAGATGAGATGAGAGCCCGGTTGGCAACTCCTGTTGGAAAGAAGGGAATATGCCAAACGGATCACTGTGGCTGAGGCTCCGTTTGGAAATATGAAATGGAATAAACGTTGGACTCAATAAGTCATCGGGGTAAGAGGAAGGTGAAAGATGAGTGGATTCTTCATGCAATAGGGCACACTCTTGGTCTCATATGTAGACTTGTGTCGGTTGAACAGGTTCAACATCTCAAATCGGTCAATTTTTTGAGGACTTTGCCCCGGTAACAGGTGAATGATGGGTCTTCTTCATCGGTTTTTTCGTGTGGAGGTTGGTATCGGCGTCACCGGGGTGGGGCAGATGATGGATCTGAACATTTAAGGATCAGGTTTGGTGCTCAGGGATGTGGTGGTGGGGTAACATGCTCATGACAAAACGGGGAATTCTGTCCCAGCCTGGAAGGATAGGTTTCATAAGCGGCAGAAACCCTGCATGCATGAATGGTTAACCCGCTCCTCCCGGAGAGATCGGGCACATGAGGTTGAATGCATCCTGGATCCCTCTCTGTCTCCCGGTCATCTCTGCTGTCATCACCCGGCCATCTGCCAGGGCGACCTTCCTCCACCTTTCAAGTTCGAGCAACACCCCCTCCACCAAGTTTTGGGGAGTGGCACAAGCGTGCGCCTGAAGGGCGCGGGAGTTAAGGCATGAAGCATCCCCGATTCGCCTGCAAACAGTGTCACAGGGGGTGAGGTGAGAGAAAACTCCCCCAATCACGTTAAACTGAAGAGGAAGTAGAGGAACACAAGGATGCAGACGAATATGATCCCGTAGCTCCCGCCCCAGATGCTCGTCTGGATCTCCGGGTAATTATCTCTCAAGAAGACAAGATCCTTCTCGTATGCTGCTGACCTTTCCAGACCCCAAAAAATCCGCACGAACGGCAGAGCAAGGGTCTTCCACGCGATCTGGATGGCAGCCGCCGGGTTTGCCGAGACGTGCTGGAAAAACGCCACCACACGTCCTATCCCGCGGCCTATAGCATCCGTGACCTCTACAAGCGGGTGTGAGGAGAACCACACGACCGCCCGGCCTGCCTGGATATAAAGGGTGTCTATATCGGTCTCGAACCCGCCCCATGAGCGCCTGAGCGGACGCACGAGGGCCAGGAGCACCCCTGCAACAGCAAATATACCCGCAGACTCAAGCAGGTGCGAGGCGGCGAAGGGGTGAGCGGGTGTCCCGCCGGGGAGGAGGTCCGTCAGGAGGTGCGGGAATAGCCCTATTGCAACACAGAGGATGGCGGTTGCCCCCATCGCCAGCAGCATCGGGACCGGCGGATCCCTCGGGAGGATACCCTCCCGCGTACCTTCGGCCGGGCGGAAGAACCCGAGGTAGAGGATCCGGAAGACGTAGATTACGGTTATTACGGCCGATACCATTAGGATTGGTGCAAGATAGGGCACCGCTCCTGCCGCCTCGATTGCCATACCCTTGCTGACCGCACCGTTCAGCCCCGGGAGGCCCGCGAGAGCAAGGCCGCCGATGAGAGCGGAGAGAGTGGTCACCGGCATCGTCCGCCAGAGCCCGCCCATCTCCGAGAGCCTGTGCGAACCGGTTCTGAGTATGACCGCGCCCGCCGCCATGAACAGCAGCGACTTGAAGAGTATGTCGTTGACCATGTGGGCAAGCCCGGCGTCCACCCCTGCCACCGACCCCACGCCGATGCCCGCGACCATATAACCCACCTGGCTGATGATCGAGTAGCCCAGGAGTCGGCGGAGATCGTCCTGCATGAGCGCGAACACGGCACCGTAGAGCGCCATCGCCCCGCCCATCCAGGCGACCGCAACACCCCATCCACCCACTCCGGCAAGCAGGAAGACCGCGGCTTTCGTCGTGAAGATGGAGAGAGCGACCGATCCGACAACCGATGCCTTGGGGTACGCGTCGGGCAGCCAGGTATGAATGGGGATGAACGCCGCGTTCATGCCGATCCCGATCAGCATGAAGACCAGAGCGGGGCCATCCGCCACCGGACCGATGGCAGCGCTCCCGCTGGCGGACAGC
The DNA here is from genome assembly GCF_033472595.1 of Methanoculleus receptaculi. Taxonomy (NCBI): domain Archaea; kingdom Methanobacteriati; phylum Methanobacteriota; class Methanomicrobia; order Methanomicrobiales; family Methanomicrobiaceae; genus Methanoculleus; species Methanoculleus receptaculi. Next base: position 131,710 of record NZ_CP137642.1, read on the forward strand.
GTGTAGACGATCCCGGCCAGAAGGCACGCCCCGCCAAAGACGTGGTAGAGGATGTAGCGGTAACCGGCAGCGGAGGAGCCGGGCGATCTCGATGACCAGATGATTGCAATCGACGCAACGGCAAGCGCCTCCCAGAATACGAAGACGGTGATGAAGTCCCCGGCGTAGACCACCCCCATCGCCGCTGCAATCGAGGCCAGGATACCGATCGTCTCCACGAGCGGGAGGTCCCGGTATACCGCGTAGACCAGGACGAGGAGACCCGAGATGGCGAAGATACCGCCCGCCAGGTCTCGCACGGGGTCAACCGTCAGAAGAACCGTATCGATCCCCGGCAGAACCCGGATCACAATCTCCGGCACCGCGGGCGAGAGTCCAAGTGTTAGGCCAAGCCCGACAACCCCTATAAACAGCGTCCATGCCTTCCTGGCCCCGCCGGCGAGGAGGGGGAGGAAGAGGATCCCGATCAGGTAGATTAAGGCTGGTGGTAACCCGGTCATGGTATCACCGATCCCGTGATCTCTTCAATAGCGATCTCAACAAGGTCCATAAACGGCACTGCGGGATATAAGAAGATCAACACCGATGCCACCGTCGTCAGAATGATCGGGACGAGCATCAGGAGAGGCGGTTCGCTGACGGAATCAAGCGAGCGCTCGTCATCCGGCGAGGCGACCAGCATAGTATGGATTATCGGGAAGAAGTAAGCGGCGTTTAAGACCGTGCTTGCGACCAGGACCAGCAGCAGAATCGGCACACCGCCTTCAACCGCCCCGAGTGCCAGGTATACCTTGCTGATGAGCCCTGAGAACGGAGGCAGACCACAGATCCCGATCGCAGCACCTGAGAACATCACGGCCGTAACCGGCATCTTCCTGCCGATACCCTTCATATCGGAGATCCGCTCTCTCCCTGCAGCAACAATGACCGCTCCCGCAACAAAGAAGAGCGTGATCTTGAGGAAGGCGTGGATGGGGATGTGCGCCATCGCTCCGGTCATCCCGGCGACGGAGAGCATAGAGACGCCGAGAAGTATGTATGAGAGCTGGCTCACCGTCGAGTAGGCAAGCCTCCGCTTGAGGTTATCCTCAGTCAGGGCGAAGAGGGACGCGGTTATGATTGTAAACGAGGCTATAACGGCAAGGAGCGTCCCGAGACCGAGCGAGGCCAGGAGATCCAGCCCGTAGACCCACCCCGCGATCCTGACGACCCCAAAGACCCCCGCCGTGACGACGGCTACAGCGTGGAGGAACGCGCTCACCGGTGTCGGGGCGACCATCGCCGCAGGAAGCCAGCCGTGGAGAGGCATCCAGGCCGCCTTCACGAAGCCCACCATGAAGAGGATGAAGAGTATCTGGAGGATGAGAGGCGGTGCCGACCCGGCAAGGAACCCACCCGGGGCAAACCCGGTTGTCCCGGTGAGGATATAGGTCAGGACGACCGCCGCCAGCAGGAAGACACCCCCGATAAGGAGGTAGGCCAGGTACTTCCTCCCCGCTGCCATCGCCTCCGGAGTCTCGACATGGACAACGAGAGGATAGGTGATGATGGTCAGGATCTCGTAGAAGACGAGAAGCGTCACCAGGTTCGCCGAGAACGCTATCCCGATTGCGGAGGCTATCGCAACTGCAAGGCAGAAGAAGAACCTTGTCTGTGCGTGCTCCTTAAGCGAACGCATGTAGCCAATGGAGTAGAAGGAGTTCAGCAGCCAGAGGATGGCAGCGGTGAGGGCAAAGACCATCCCGAACGCGTCCACCCGCAGCGCCAGATCCCCGCCGGGCAGGAGCGGGATGAGCGAGACCGCGATCCTCTCACCGGCCAGGATCGAGGGGAGCATGGCGACGACAGAGACGAGCATCGCCACCGCGGCCGCCACCGTGAACCCGTCCCGTATGTTCTCGTGCCGTCCACAGACCAGGATCATCACCGCCGCCAGGAGCGGGATCACCACGGTTACCACCGGGAGCAGACCGGTTGCATCCACCATCTCAGGCACCCCCGAGCAGCAGTGAGACGGCAGGAGCGACGATCTCTATAAGGGGTTCGACGAAGATGCCGAGCAGCAGACAGAGGAAACTCAGGATGACCATCGGGACGAGCATCGAGAGGGGCGCCTCGCGCACCGCAGGCGCCGGGCAGTGATCGCCGCCGGCCTCGTGGTGGCTCGAGGCGCTGAAGTAAGCGACCTCGATGAACCGCCAGATGTAGCCGACCGCGAGGAGTGACCCCGCCAGGAGGACGGCCGCATAGACCCAGTAACCCGCTTCAAGCGCCCCCATGACCAGATAATACTTGCTTGCAAACCCGATTGTTGGGGGGACACCGATCATCGACGCCCCGGCAAGGGCGAACGCCGCACAGGTGACCGGCATCGTTGCTGCAATGCCTTTGAGGTCGGAGAACCTGGACGTCCCCAGCCGGTATATGATCACCCCCGCGACCATGAAGAGGCAGCCTTTCATCACGGCATGGCCGAGGATATGCAGGAGACCGCCTTCCAGTGCGATCTGGTTTGCAACGCCGAGCGCAAAGACGATGTAGCCGATCTGGCTGACGCTCGAGTATGCGAGCATCCGTTTGAGGTCATCCTGTGCGATGGCCAGCACCGCTCCGGCGACTATCGCGACCGCTGCTATGAGGAGGATGAGTTCGGTCACAGGGACGGTCTCGACGAAGTATGCCATCGTGAAGACCGAGAATACGACCCGGAACATCGCATAGACGCTCACCTTGGCCATCACGGTCGAGATCAGGACGGTCACGGCGGACGGGGCTTCCGTGTAGGCGTCGGGGAGCCAGAGATGGAGCGGGAAGAGTGCGACCTTTATGGAGAACCCGATGATCAGGAGGAGAAACGCGGTATGAACTGTTGCAAGCCCATATGACGCAGGGAGAAGACGGGCAATGTCTGCCATGTTCAGTGTCCCGGTCGCAACATAGAGGTTCCCGATGCCGAGCAGGACAAAACCTCCTGCAATCGAGCCAAGAATCAGGTAGTTTAAGGCCGCAACATAGGCGCGCGGCCGTCTGGCGGAGGCAATCAGGGTGTATGCGGCGATGGACGAGATCTCCAGGAAGACGTAGAGGTTAAAGATGTCCCCTGTGATCGTCATTCCGACAAGACCGGTCACAAGGATCTGGAAGAGGACGTAGAACGAGACGATCTTCTCCGGTTCGATCTCCTTCTCGACGCTCCGTCGCGCATATACCGCCGCCGCAACGGCCAGGAAGAGAATGATCGGCAGGATGTAGCTGTTGAAGGTATCGATGACAAACTCAATCCCGAGCGGTGGCGCCCATCCCCCGAGATGGTAGTGGATCGTCCCCTGCCGCATCACCTCGATAAGGAGGGCGATCCCGCCCACGAACTGGAAGAGTATCGTTGCAAGCGTGATCGGGTAGCAGAACCGACGGTCATGCCAGCCAAGCAGGAGTATTAGGAGCGCCGAAAGTATGGGGACGGTGATCAGGATAACCGGGAGGTGTTCGATCATCGCCTCTTCACCGCCTTTAACAGACCGGCCTCATCGATGACACCATACTCCTCGTATATCCGGACGATCAGCGCAAGACCGACCGCGGTCACACTCACACCGACGACGATCGCGGTAAGTATCAGGACGTGCGGGATGGGGTTGACGTATATGGCCTCCATCCCTTCAGGGAGGTAGATCGGGGCTATACCGCCTTCCACCTCGGCAAGCGAGATGTAGAAGAGGAAGATCGCGGTCTGGAAGATGTTGAGCCCGATGAGTTTCTTTACCAGGTTCTCTTTTGCAATCAACGCATATAGCCCGATCATCATCAGGATGATTACCATCCAGTAGTTGTAGTGCGAGAGGAATGCCTCAACGACCGTTTCCATCACGGAGCCTCACCTCCCCTATCGGAGATATCCGAGATTATCGAGACCATCACCGCCATCACGGTGATCCCGATCCCCATCTCGACCGCGTCAATCAGGTATCCATGGAGATGGGCCACCCCAAGCGCCGACTCGACTGCTCCGTACTCCAGGTAATTCCCGCCAGCGGCGAGGCAGAGAAAGCCGATACCTGCATAGATAGCAACCCCGATGACGGAGTAGATCATGAGCCACTTCTTTCCAAGCCGCTTCTCGACGCCCGATAATCCGAAAGCGATGAACATCATAATGAACGATGCAGCAAAGACGACACCGCCCTGGAACCCTCCACCAGCTCCCACCGCACCATGCACTATGACGTAGAGGGCAAAGACCTGTATAAACGGCACCGAAAGCCGGGATACCGTCCGGATGACGACGTTCTCCCTCAAAGTCGTCCACCCCGCCTGAGCAGGAGAGCGACCGCTATCCCTGCAGTGAAGATCACCACTATCTCTCCAAGCGTATCGAACCCACGGTAACTCGCAAGTATTGCTGTAACGATGTTCTCGACCCCGACATCATGGATGGCCAGATCGATGTAGAGCTTGCCGGTATAGCGAGTGGCCGGGGCGTCAGGGTCGCCGAAAGCCGGCATATCCTCGACCGCCCAGAAGAGGACCACGCCTATGAAGAGAACTGCAAGCAGAGCCTTTACGTTCAATCTGAAGATCTCCTTTCGGTTCGTGCTATGGCCGCAATGAAGAGAACGGTGGTTACCCCTGCCCCCACCGCCGCCTCGGTGAAGGCGACGTCGGCGGCGTTCATCTCCGACCAGAGCACCGTCATTATCAGTGAGTAGGCGGCAAGGATGATCGTTGCGTGGAGGAGGTCGCGGACGGTTATCGCCGCGATCGCGCAGATTATCATAAAGAGGAGGAGGGCAAAGTCAAGCGCCCAGATCATCGCCGTTCATCCCCCTTCTCCCAGGGTTCAGTCCCGCAGGTATGCGCTGCATTCATGATGGCATGCACCGCCGTCGGCGAGGTTATGAATATGAAAAGCACCAGGAGGAGCATCTTCATCGTAAGCAGGCTCACCCCCTCGTAGAGGATGAAGCCAAACAGCATCATCCCCTCCCCCATCGTGTCGCACTTGCCAGTCGCGTGAACACGGGTATAGAGATCGGGAAGCCTGAGAAGACCTATGGCGCCGACGACCATGAAGAAGAGGCCGACGATGATGAAGATGCTGGCCAGAGTGTTCAGCAGATGCACCCCTCCTTGAGGTATCTGGCGACTGCAAGCGTCGCTATGAAGTTTATCATCGCATAGACGATCGCGATGTCCAGGAAGATCGGCCGCCCGTATATGAGGCCAATGAGTACCAGGATGATGATAGTCGTTGTTCCGATCGTGTTCACCGCGATCAGCCGGTTCTCAACGCCGGGGCCGATAACCACCCGGTAGAGACAGAGAAAGATCGTCAATATGAGTACGATCACACTGGCATAGAAGAGATCGATCATTCTTCACCCTCACAAAAGACGTGCGCAAGGCTGTTCTGCAAGCCCCTCTCTTTGAGGAGGGATTCTTCCGCCGCCCCCCGGACAAGGGCGTGCACCGTGTATCTCCCACCGGCCACCTCGACTGTCACCGTCCCCGGCGTCAGCGTGATCGCGTTTGCAAACGCTGTACGCAGGATGTCGTTTTGAAACGGTGTATCGACTGTGATGATACCGGGATCGATCGGCATACGAGGGTGGAGGACGCGGTATGCTACGTCGATGTTGGCGAGGACGATACCCAGCATCAGCCGCGGGAGATAGGCGACGAACCGGATGAATGCCCCGACCGACCGCAAAATGCCGGTCTCATCGGAGAGGAAGAGAAGATCGGTTGATATAAGGGCCACGACGGCGCAACATACGATCCCGGCGCCGATGTAGAACGGTTCCAGGTAGCCCGACAGGATATACCAGAATAGCATCAATACCGCAAATGTGATAATATACTGCGACACCGACGGCCTTTTCCTACCAGAAGACAACGCACACCCTCTCTTGCACAGTGTTAACACCCTTACTTTGAGAGGGCAGCGTATAAAAACTGTGCTTTGGCGCTCCTTTGCAAGCCATTATCCCTCACCGATCCCCCATCCATGACCTTTACGCGCGGGTTGTGCAACCATAGAAAACCCAGGAGCCCGTCACGCCGTCCTGCTTCTCAATCACCCACTCATCTGATGCATTCGATCAACGGATCCGGGGTACAAACTCAACCCTTTTCCACGGTTGGAGTGTGGAGCCCATTGGATCAACGATTCCGTGATATAAACACCCCACCTTTTTCCGGTAACATTGTGCAGAACTCATCAAACCGGTTCGATCATGGTTTGATGCTCCCACATCAGCACCGGACACCGGACCAAGGGGGAATCGCCTCTCGAGGAATGGCTGACGGGAAAGAGGAAGGACGAAACCACTCCAGGCGAGGGCAAAATCCGGGAACAGGGCGGTTGATTCTAATTGCCAGGGGAAATAGCCCCCATCTCCACCGGTATGTCGCGCGCACCGAAGAATAACAACCCTTAAGAAGGTGATCAGAGAGTATTACTCAAAAATGCTCGACCAGTTCAGGGGCTGCCTTCTCGGGGCCGCCATCGGTGACGCGCTCGGTATGGCACGGGAGACAGCACCCCCCAACTTCCAGCGCCTCCACACGGGCTACCGCCGCGCCTGGCGGGGACACCCGAACGCCGGGCTTAAACCGGGGCAGTTCACCGACGACACCCAGACGATGCTCCTTGTGGCCGGGATGCTTGCAGAGAGCACCTACTCAGAACAGGAGTACGCTGCAGCCCTTGCCCGGATGTATATGAACGGAGAACTCCGGTTCCCTGACGCCGCAGTTGACGCCGCGTGCCGCCACATCCTCCTCTCAGGTGAAGTCTCGGGATCGAAGGGGGTCTACTCCAGCACCGCCGGCTGCACAGGTATCGCCGTCCCGTTCGGTCTCTTCTATGACGACCCGATCGACGTGGCCGAACGGGTGGTCAAGGCCTGCAGCGTCACCCACACCCATCCAGCAGCACACGCTGGAGCGGTCAGCGTCGCGATGCTTGTCCACCACGCCGTCCGTGGCCGGCCCGACGCCATCACCCTTGCCGGGAAACACGCCACGCTTGAGGACGTCACACTTGGCAACAGGATCCGCGACGCCCTGAATCTGGAGCAGGAAGGGATCAGCCTGGAGGGTGCATTCTCGGTGATAGGGAACGATGTAACCGTCTACCAGACCATCCCGCTTGCATTTTTCCTGATCAGCCGCATAAAAGATGTCCCAATTCTCCTCACAACCGCCGCCAATATCGGGGGGAACACCGACACCATCACATTCATCTGCGGTGCCTACGTTGGCGCGGTTTACGGGAGATCCGCCCTCCCACAGGGTCTCCTGGAAGGGCTTGAGGGAAAAGACGAGATTGAATCCGTGGCTGCCCGGCTCTATCAGCGCTACACCGCAAAGCCTTAAGATTCTATAATAGAGACTCAATCTTATGGAGATTGCGATTATCGGCGCATCCGGCTACACCGGTGGTGAGTTGATGCGACTGCTGCTGAACCATCCGTCAGCGGAGGTCGCCGTTGCAACATCCCGGCGACTTGACGGCACCCCCGTCGCATCCGTCCACCCCCACCTCCGTGGTCTGACCGATCTTGTCTTCCGGAACACCGAAGCCGGCGATATCGATGCCGACTTTGTCTTCCTGGCCGTCCCCCACACCGCGGCGATGAAGGTTGCCGGAACGCTGGTAGAGCGTGGGATAAAGGCCGTCGACCTCTCGGCCGACTACCGCCTCCCGAAGGACGTGTATGAAAAGGTCTATGGCATGACCCACCAGGCCTACTTTGAGGCCCCCTACGGCCTGACAGAACTCCACCGGGACGAGATCAGGGGCGCCCATTTCGTCGCAAACCCGGGGTGTTTCCCGACCGGTGCGACGCTTGCAGCAGCGCCGCTTGCAGAGTTCGCCCACACCATAATCTACGACTCAAAGACCGGGGTCTCCGGCGCAGGAAACACCCCCTCTGAGACCACTCACTACCCCAATGTCGGCGACAACTTCAGCGCCTACAAATGGACAACCCACCGCCACCTTGCCGAGATGAGGCAGGAGATTGCGAGGCTCGGTTCGGGTGCAAGATGTTACTTCACGCCACATCTCCTCCCCGTGAACCGGGGCATCCTGACAACCGCCCACATCCTCCTATCCGAACCGATGGAGCAGAAGGAGGTCGAGGCGCTCTACAGGCGTTACTATGCAGACGAGTTCTTCGTCCGATACCAGAAACCGACACTTGCAGCCGTCCGCGGGACGAACTTCTGCGACGTTGCGGTGGAGAGCGAGGGCGACCGGGTCGTCGCGGTCTCGGTGATCGACAACCTGGTCAAGGGAGCGAGCGGTCAGGCGATCCAGAACATGAACCTTATGTGCGGGTTTGCGGAAGACGCAGGTCTCCGGTTCGCCGGGATGCTCCCCTGAGGTGATGGTGATGTTGAAGGTAAAAGATATCATGACCCCGAACCCTGTGACCGTCCGGGTCGACTCGCCTATTCGTGAGGCAGCGGGACTGCTCCGTAAGTATCATATCGGTGGGCTTCCTGTGATGGACGGCGACCGGGTAGCGGGGATCATCACCGAGACGGATATCCTCTCGCTTCTGGACGTTGGCGACCTCTCCGATGACCTCTGGCTTCCCTCGCCGCTCGAGGTGATCGAGATCCCTGTAAGGGAGTTTATCAACTGGGAGAGGACAAAGAGGGCGCTCACCGATATAAGCAACATGGAGGTGCGGCGAGTGATGAGCAGCCCGGTTATCGCGATCGATGAGGAGGCTGATATCTCCGAGGCGGCATCCCTGATGCTCCACGAAGGGATCGCCCGCCTTCCGGTGCTCCGCGATGGGAAACTGATCGGGATCGTCACCAGGGCGGATATCGTCAACGGTCTCGGGGCGTCTGCCGGCGAGGAGAGAGCGTGAAGAGTATCTGTGCGGTCGAAGGCGTCACCGCCGCGGGGATCAGGGAAGGAAAGTACGGGCTTGCTCTTATCCGGGCGAGCGGAACCGCGGCCGGTGTCTTTACGTCCAACCTGGTTCGAGCCGCCCCGGTCGAGTTGATGATGGAGCGGCTGCAAAAGGGAGCGCTCGAGGCCATCGTCGTCAACAGCGGGTGCGCTAACGCCTACACCGGCGAGCGGGGCTACCGCGACGCAAAGGAGATGGCCGCCATCGCAGCCTCTTCGCTTGGCCTTGAACCGGAGTCGGTCGGTGTCGCAAGCACCGGGGTGATCGGGCGATACCTGGATCTCCCCCGCATCCGGGAGCAGTGCAGCCGGGTATCGCCGCTCCTTGCCCGGAACAGCGATGCAGAGGATGCAGCAGCGCGGGCGATCATGACCACCGACACCTTCCCAAAACATGCCCTCTTCAGGACAGAGTCATTTACCGTCGGCGGTATCGCCAAGGGGAGCGGGATGATAGCCCCGAACATGGGAACGATGCTTGCGTTCATCTACACCGACGCGGATGTAGAGGCGGGGATGCTCCAGGAGATCCTGCGGCAGGCGTCCCGCCGATCGTTCAACCGTGTGGTGGTCGACGGTGATACAAGCACAAACGACGCGGCGTTCTGCACCGCGACCGGCGCCGCAGGCCGGGTCGACCGCGACGACCTGGCGAGGGGCATCGAGGCAGTCTGCCGCGACCTTGCCATCCAGATCGCCCGCGACGGTGAAGGGGCAACAAAACTCCTGAAGGTCACCGTCCGCGGCGCCCCCGACGAGGAGGCGGCAGCGGCAGTTGCAAGGACAATCGTCGCCTCCCCGCTAGTAAAGACCGCCGTCTATGGCGAAGACCCGAACTGGGGCCGGGTCGTCGCGGCAGCGGGCAGGGCTGGTGTGGAGTTTGACCCATACGCGGTCTCGCTCCGGATCGGGGACGTGACCCTTGTTTGCCGTGGTGAGATCGTCGCCGAACTTGAGGCCGCGAGAGCAGCGATGCACGGTGATACCGTCGTGTTCGACCTTGACCTTGCCGTCGGGGATGGGCAGGCGACAGCGTGGGGATGCGACCTCACCGAGAGGTACGTGGAGATCAACGGGAAGTATACGACATGAAGCGAGAAGACGTGCTGATGGAGGCTCTCCCCTACATCCAGAAGTTCTACGGTAAGACGATCGTGATCAAGCTCGGCGGCCACGCGATGGTCGATCAGAAGATCCTGGAGACGGTGATCAGGGACGCCGTCCTCCTCCACTACGTGGGGATGAAGGTCGTCCTTGTCCACGGCGGGGGGCCCGAGATCACCGCCAAGATGAAGGCGATGGGCAAGGAACCGAAGTTCGTCGGCGGCCTGCGGATCACTGACCCCGAGACGCTGGAGATCGCCCAGATGGTGCTGGTGGGAAAGATCAACGACGGGATCGTCTCCCTCATCGCAAACTGCGGCACCCGCGCGGTCGGGATCTCAGGAAACGACGGCAACCTTCTCATCGCCAGGAAGATGGAACCCCAGAGGGTGCAGATCGGGGAAACCTTCGAGGAGGTCGATCTTGGACATGTCGGCGAGATCGAGGAGGTCGACCCCGAGGTGCTCCACTGTCTCCTCGCCCAGAACTACATCCCGGTAGTGGCGCCGATCGCCATCGACCGCCAGGGGCAGAGCCTGAACATCAACGCCGACACCGCGGCGGCCGAGATCGCGATTGCACTCAAGGCATACAAACTGGTCAACCTGACCGACGTCGATGGGGTTATGGATGCCGACCGGAAGAAGGTCTACCACCGTCTATCACTCGCCGATGCGGAGGCGATGATCGGGAGAGGGGTCATCGCCGGCGGGATGATCCCGAAACTCGAGGGGTGCATGAAAGCGATCAGGAACGGTGTCACGAGCGCCCACGTTGTCAACGGCAACCGGGAGCACAACCTCCTCCTCGAACTCTTCACCGACGAGGGCGTCGGGACGATGATCACCCCCTGACTTCTTTTAATCAGGGCAGGTTGCCGTCGCCGCTGCACTCCCGCTGCCGCTCCTCGCTCATCTCGACAAGGATCTCAAAGATCCTGCGGACGGCGATGGGGTCTATCCGGCTCTCGGCTGCGCGGGTGAAGACCCGGTCGATGACCGCCATCCTCTGCGCCTCGTCACGGAGTGGCAGACCCATCTCACGCTTGATCCTGGCAACCTCCGCCGCAAGGTTCTGCCGCTCCGCAATCAGATCGATGATCTTCTCGTCTATCTCACGGATCTCGTTCCTGACCGCATCAAGGGACATACAACAATGATTGAACGCGGGGGTCGGATAAACCTGACGGCTCTTTGCATCGGCGAGGCGAAGGATATTATCGTGGAGTGACAAACGAGGTACCGGATGCTGGAACGAATACCGCCTCGCGAGAGAAGAGATCTCCTTATAGCGTGGCTTGCCATATCAATAGCCTTCACCCTGATCTACATCAGGGGGGGCGTAAACGTCGCGGGACTGGTCTTCTTCTTTGTGATGTCGCTTATAACGGTGGGTGTTGCCTTCGTCCTCCACGAACTGGCGCACAAGTTCTCCGCCATGCGCTACGGCTACTGGGCAGAGTTTCAGAAGGACAACCAGATGCTCCTGGTTGCCGTGGTTATGGCGGCGCTTGTGGGTATCGTCTTTGCGGCGCCGGGGGCAACCTACATCTACGGAAACGCAACCCGGACGGAGAACGGCCGGATATCGGCAGCAGGCCCGATAACAAACCTCCTCCTCTGCATACCCTTCGCGGCCCTCTGGCTCCTCGGCGGCGATCTCCTGGCCATCGTCGGTCTGGTCGGGCTCCGGGTCAACGCGATGATCGCAACCTTCAACATGCTCCCGATAAGTGTCCTTGACGGACGCAAGGTTCTGGCCTGGAACCCGGCGGTCTTTGCCGTGCTCATGGCCGCTTCCCTGGGGATCCTGGTCTGGTCACTCCTTTGAGTGGAGTGACATCACCCAGGAACTTTATTGGGGATAAAAGCGCGTTATTTCAGGTTCCCGGCGCGCTGGACAGACTCTCTTCCTCCATCCTCTTGAGGAGTTCGACCACGCGCCGCCCTTTCTCGTGCGCTTCCGTAAGGGCGGTTGGATGCCCCTCAATCCCGCCGTAACGGTCGAGATCGTTTGCGATGACGTTGTCCCAGTAATCGAACCCGGTTGTGTTGAAGAACGCGGTGACGGCCGGGAACGCCGCGTCAAAGACGTTCTCCCAGCCAAGCCCCGCGGTCGAGACGAAGATCCCTTTACGGCGTCGGATCTGATTGGCCGGGTAGTAGAGGTTCTTAAGGATAAACTTGCGGGCCCAGAGGAACTGGGTGCGGTCGATCAGCCCCTTCGTCTCCGCCGTGATCCCCATCGAGTAGATGGGGGATGCAAGAACAAGGACATCGGCATCAGCGATCTTATCAAATACAGGTGTGAGGCTGTCCCTGATCACGCACACCCCCGTTTTGTGGCAGGCGTTGCAGCCGCGGCACGAGGCGTAGTCAAGCGACCGGAGGATGACCTTCTCGATGCTGCCCGCGGCCTCCGCCGCGCCATCGAGCACGGCGTCGAGCAGCGTCTCGGTGTTTCCGTGCCGCCGCGGACTGCCGGAGATCCCGAGGACTTTTATGGGTCTTCTCATGCGGCACGAACCTCCCGGAGGCGCGCCGCGACCTCACGCGCCAGTCGCCCGGCATCGTCTTTCGCCGTGGGGTGGCGCTCGATCGCGCCCTTCTCATCGACACCGTTTATCATCAGGTACCTGATATCCCTGTTCGGTATATCGACGACCTGGAAGAAGCATTTCACCGAGGGGATGGCCGCATCAAATACGTTCTCCCAGTTTTGCCCGGCCGCCGAGAGGAAGACTCCCACCCGTTTTCCTTTCCTTTCGGGCGGGACGACTGGCAGGTGGAGAACGTACTTCCTTGAGCGGAAGACCTGGGCGCGGTCGACCAGGATCTTCGCCTGCGCGGCAAGCCCCATGCAGTAGATGGGTGACGCAAGGATGATGCAGTCGGCCGCGATTATCCTGTCGTGGGCGTAGTCCATGTAGTCCCGCTGGACGCAACGGTTGAGTCTCTCGCAGGCGTTGCAGCCGCGGCACGGCCTGATATCGACCTCGGGGATGACGATCTTCTCGATGGAACAGCCTTCCGCCTCCATTCCCTCAAGCACCCAGTCAAGCAGGGTCTCGGAGTTGCCGTGGCGGCGGGGCGAGGCCGAAAACGCGAGGACGTCTATGGTCATACATGATGTGTTGTCCCGGCGGAGGCAAAAAACGTGACGGGACTTGTTTTCACTGCACCTTCTCCTGCGACAGCCCGATCGCGAGCGTGTAGCAGAGGCCGATCATCACGAGCATGAACGGGAACGCCGCGGTGATCGCCATCACCTGGAGCGGATCAAGCCCCCGGTGAGGGGGAGGACGCCCATGATGCCGTCGAGGAGCCACCCGGAGACGGTTCTCGCAGTACCCACCCAGATCACGGATGCAACGACTGCAACAAGCGGGGGACGAGCGGGGGACGAGCGGCGAGAACCGGCTCCGGGGAAGAGAGGCGATGATCTTACCTGACACACTGCACCGTCCGGGACGTGAACCGGGGACGCGGTTCGGCTGTCGGATCCTGTAACTCTTCCTGAGAAGTTACCTCCTTACTATATACGATTTCTGTCATGATCGTCTACACGTCGGGTCACGGTCGGTTAAAGAGAGGCAGCCAGCGCCCGTTATCGCTCTGACACTATGCAGGGGCCGGGGGCAGTATAGCTCCCATTCATCCTTCGTCCGGGTGAGGGAAGCTCGCTTTTATCGATGGGCGGCCTGAAAATCGTTGGTATCAGCTGTGGAGTACCGCCGAGAGGTTCAACAACCTCTCATGGACGGTCGATGTGAGCTCGAACCGCCCTTCTCCGGGTTCAGACGGGGAGCAGGATACGCTCAACGTTCCGGAATTGATACCTTCTGATTCCTGAGTTGTGCTGTGTGGCATCCCCGCAGGGTCCCAGACCGTTAGGGTGAAGGTGGCTTTCTTTGCGCTGCTTGGTTTATTTTCTTGGTCACTTCTCCACGAGACAGTGAAGGTGCTTGCTTCCATCCCCGTCTCGATCAAGGAGATGGCGTTTGAAGAAGTTGTGTTTGCCCCGAAGTCGGCCGACCCCTCGCCAAGGAAGAAGACACCACGTGAGTTACTGTCCTGAAAGACGATTTTGCCGCTGGACGTAGTGGTGTTAACGGCAACATCCTCCTGGGCGGATGAGATCACATATGCCAGAGCACCAACAAGACCTATCATCAGGATGATGATGCACGCTATTTTCCTGTTCAAAAGGTCATCACTCCGCTTTAAAAATAGTGCAGCCTAGAGATGCACCTGTTTAGACATAATCGAGGTCGCCAATGTAGGGGCCACCTGTCGCCGTCGTCGTATCGAACCAGTTGTGCGTCTCGCACCAGAGTTCGTACTGGGCATCGCCGCTGCCCTGCGAATTGAAGCTCACGCTGATGGTGCCGCTGGTCGCCCAGTCGACCCGCTTTTGGGTAGTGTGCGCCACGCCCAGAGCATCATAGACCGTCAGGCGGTAGATCGCTCCCTGACCGTCGTTGTCCACATCGTTAACATTACTGTATGTTGCTGTGAAGGTGTTCTGCCCGGCTGGAGCAGTGACTGATCCCACACCGGCCACGCTTGCTGTGTCGCCGTCGCCATCTGTTGACATGCTTCCCAGGTGTATTGTGGCCCGAGCCCCGGCATCATCTGTGCCCACCATAGGGGGTATTTCTCCGACTTCGATGTTCTCCTGATCGGTCTGGGCTGCAGAAACAACCCCGGCAGATACTGATACAAATAGCATCAGTACTGCCAAAACCGAGAGAAATCTGTTTCGGCTTTCCATTTTCTGTTTCCTCCATTATTACAGCACCGGAGGAGAGAGAACGTACCTATAAGTAAAGGTAATAACAACCCTCCTTTTGCCTCCGGGCATGCGGGGTCCATCATCCTGTAGTGAACCGCGGATGTGTGGCCCCGCGACTTATGCGAATGCCTGATGCCGGCATCCGCACTGCAACCTCAACGTCGGGCTATTTACCTTTTCTCTCACTTCTCTCTACATGTTCGCTGTCTTCTTCGGAAAGCGGAAGGCTGGATACATCCTGCACGGCCCACGGAGCAGGAGAGGGTCCCGGCCGGAACCGGGAGTGCCGGGGCTCCATACTCGGTCCTGCTCCCCCCTGGGCGTGGTCACCGGATATCCATCCGCATGAACCTCGTGTACGCGACGGCGAAGAAGGCGACGGGATAGATGGTCAGGGCCGCAACGCTCGACCATATCTCGCCGAGCGTATCTTCAAGGGTTGCCCCTGGAGAGTTGCTGATCCCCTGGATGAGGGCGTTGACGGCCATCTGCGGCGAGAGGAGGTTGACGGCACTCTCGATTACCTTCATCTGCTTGGAGTATGCCGCGATCTCCGCCTGGTAGCCTTCCGATTGGGTATCCCCGTCGTATGCAGCGGGGTCGGGTTCCTCCATCATGAGGGCCGTGCCGATATTCGCGGTGGCGAAGGGGACCAGGAAGACGAGGAGGATGAAGACAACCACCGAAAGGAGCAGGGCGCTGCCGCTCTCCCGGCAGAGGGTGGAGAGGGCGAGCGCGATGGAGAAGAACGTCACGAGGAAGAGGAGGGTGACGCCGGCATAGGTCAGGATCATCCAGAGATCGCCGGGGGCGGGCACGATCGAGAAGACGAGGAGCAGCGCGGTGGAGATGGCGAGCACGCTCCCGACGACGAGGGCAAGCAGCGCAACGCCCCCGAGCGCCTTGCCGTTGATGATCTCGTCGCGGTAGACCGGGTGGGAGAGCAGGCTTTTGAGCGATCGGGACTCCTTCTCCCTGGAGACCCGGTCGAACCCGAGCGCAAGCGCAAGGAGGCCCCCGTAGGAGACCAGCGTCCGAAACATCGAGGAGTAAACGCCCTCGACCGGCGGTTTTGCGGGCATCATCATCCGCCCCGGTTCATCGAACCGGTCATCCATCGTCGCCAGTTGCTGGGCATACCTATCCAGGTCTCTCTCGTAGCTCCCGACCCCGCTGTAGGTTCCCACCAGGGCGATTGTGAGGAACAGGGCGAGGATCACCAGAAACCGCCAGCCCGTGATCTGGTCGGCAAACTCTTTTTTGGCCACGATGACGACCCGTTCCGCCGTCATGCGTTATCACCGGTCAGTGTACATACATCTATCTTCATGCTCGTTCTCCGTCCGTGGTCGCAAGAGTACCGCAGGCCCACGACAATACGCGGCATCGCCCCTTAAAGTGACAACCGAGGTTTTTCCGCCGCCCGGAACGGGCAAGGGTTACTCAGATGCACTTCCACGGGTGTTGCCGTCTTGAGACTGGATCGTTACTCCATATACCTTTTCTCTCACATTCCTCTACACGTCGTGGCGTGAGAGGAGTGGATCCGACCAGTGGCCGTGGTAAACTGACGATACTCTGCACCAGTCACTTTTCGGAAACTTCAAGCCCGGCCGGTCCCATACTGACTTTAACCACGCCGGTTCCATCGGCCCGGAACTACCATGAGACGACCGATCCTTGCCGTTATCGTCGGAGTAATAGCTGTCTACGCCTGCATGCACTTCTTCATCTTACCGGAGGCCCCGGACGTCACCCGTATCGAGAATATCACCCATCTTGAGTCCCCGGCATACCATCCGGCCATCCTGGCTCTCTGGGAGATCGCCGTCGAGAGCACCGGCGTCGAGAACGAGTCGGCGAGACTGCTGCAACTTGAGGTCAATCTCGCCGAAGACGGAGCGATCCGGGTAATATGGCTCTACTTCTACGGGATGGAGGCTGGCGAGCAGCACGGCTACGAGGCGTATGTGGGGCCGGGCGGAACGGTATCGGCTAAATCGCAGAAGTTCAATTTTTCCGTGCAGGGGGTGCACCCCCTCGAACTCTTGCGGGAGGTCGACGCTATCGCCCTGGAAGATATTCCCTTCCGGGACCGGGGTATGAGGCTTCTTGTGAGCGTGAACGCGTACGGGGACCACTACAACGAGACCCGGGGAAGGCTCTACGAGGTCTCGAAGGGGGCGTTCATGCCGGTGAAAGAGGCGACGTTTGGTCCGGACGTATCCTGGTACACCATCACGATCATCCCGAACTCGGGTGCGGGGTCCCCGCCGTCCGGAGAAGAACTTCCGGACTGTATTATTGCGTTCACCCGGCAAGACCTCGCGGCGGCCGACTCTGTGATCTATGGATAGGTGGGCGTGCGAAACCGACAGAGCCGGGACTCGTTCACCGTCTCCAGCCCGGGCGCCCCCGGATTGTTCAGCCCACCCCTGGGTGACGAGGGTCTAGCCGGTTGCGTCCACGCTCCTGTCCGCCCTGGAATGCCGCACAACATCATGCCCGGGGAAGTATCGCACCATCCTTCCGTCCTTCTCGCTCCGGACGGCACCACTCTGGATGAGCAGCGCCATATGCCAAGTCACCGATGCACCGGTGATACCGAGCGCGGATGCGACTTCTTTTCGCATCATCCCCGGATTCCGGCCGAGAAGATCGAGCATTCTTTTTCTCGTCTCGTTGAGGGGATAGGCGCCTCTCTTGCCTTCGCGGGCCGCCCTGCTGTTTGTATAGTACCGCAAAAACCCGTGGTCGTTCTCCGATACTATCTGCCCCGTCTCGCAGAGGATCTCAATGTGGTACCGGAGCGTTCCAACGCTAACCCCCAGCCTGCGGGAGAGCGTAGCATGGTTGATTCCGGGGTTCTCCCGGATGCAGAGGTACGCCGCACGGCGAGTGTCGTGTTCGAGGGCATTCTTTCTGGAGATCCTCCTCTGACCGAGAACGAGCCATACGGACACCGATATGAGGAACTGCACCGGGAGGAAGAGCAGGGGTGCGGTCATGAAGACGAAGTCGAGCAGGATCAGTTTCAACGGTATATTCCAGACATACTCCAGGATCGGATCGTCCGGTACCATCTCTGGAAACTCACCCTCGCTCAGTATGGTGCTGGTGGCGCTCCCGGGGGTGATGAGCAACGTGAAGACGATGAGGAACAGTGCGAACCTCGCGAGGGCGGGTTGGTTCACCATGAGGAGAATTAGACGGCCGTAAATATAAAAAAGATTTGATTTATTCCGCCGCGGCTTCAAAGAAATAACTCTGCGTATCCTGGACTTCTTCCCCATAAACCTGGAACCGCCACATCCCGGCCTCCGGAGAGGAGATCCGTGTGCGGATCTGCGCGTCTTTATCACCATCCAGATCGGTGTCGTGATAGTAGGCGTAGGTGCTTCCGCTCGGCAAGATGATCTTCAGCGTCAACGACTGCTGGGAATGAACCAGTCCAGGTTCACAAACAGCGTTGAACTCCCGGGAGGCACATTCGCGCTGTGATGGTTCGTCTCCCCCTGCTGTATAGAATAGAAGGCACAAATACCGGCGTCGCCTGTCGGGGCCTCTCCTCCCGGGGCGGTTTTCACGCTACATTCGCTGCTCCCGGCAAAAGCCGACGGCACCATCAGGACCGGTGCAAGCATCAGTGCAAAGAAGTGGTTGTATGTCATCATACTACGGGAGAACTTCTCAAATGCCTTCACTTAAGTTTTCTGTCGATCCTCTCTACACGTTCCCGGGTCCGGCGCAGACCAGTTTCCCGGTAGTCGGACCCGCGCGATATTTGAGAGGAGTGTGCGGGGCGGGTACCGGTGCCGCCCCTCCCTCCACTGCATGGGCTCCCCGTCGCTCGATACAGCACAAATCCGGCACGCTTCTGGGACCAAAAGAGATCAAGCCGTCCCAACGTGTAGAGAGGTTCGACAGAAATCGTTTATAGCAGAACGTTGAGCTCTCAATCGTGGGATACCGGAACCGGTATCCCGAAGCGCGGGGGTCCCTCCATCCACGGTTGACGCCCGGATGATAGAGCCCCGCATGCCCGGAGGCAAAGGGAACGTACGCATTCCGTGTACTTAAAATGTGTGCCTCTTCTGTCCTCCGGGAAGGAATCGAGGAGAACAATCATGAATGAACTACGCAGGATTGGAAGAATATCCATCCTCTTGGGAGTGCTGCTTTGTGTAGCACTTATATCGACAGCGAGCGCAGGGGAGGTTACTCTTGGAGCGTTCATTTCTGCAAGATGAGGCGGCGCTTGATCATTACGCGCACCTATCCCCCGATGAGCAAACGATAGTGCTCAAAGCGTTAGAGGAGACATACTCAGAGAGCAAATTTGAGGAGACCACCGCAGAACTGAAGAAGATCAGGGATGGAACGTCAGCGCTGGAAGAGACAGAAAAGCGGGAACTACTGGCATCGGTAATCGCCAGTGTGTTTACCTACTATTGTCCGGACACTTCTCGTCAGATAAGCCCCATGTGGGGTGGTGCAATTGGTGAGAATCCTGACGGGGTTCACAATGCCCTTGCTGGGATTGCCGGGCAAAAGAGGGGCTGGGGATACTCACAGACAAAAATATTGGATGCAAACTCGAGAGACCCAGATACCTGGGGTCTTGTGCAGATGGTCGAGCACTATCTGGACGGTGCCCCATTCTTCAGCAACGCCCCGGATAAATGCAGTTATTACGCAAATGAAGCGAGGACCCAGATGAGGTCGAACCCCTATAGTGAGTCTGCCTGGCGGTGCCTATCCTGGTCGATGCATTATATGAGCGATCTGTCCATGCCGTGGCATACTCAGGGTGCAGCCGATCCGGCACAGCTGGCGACGCATACCCTTTATGAGGGATACGTGCAGGAAAAGTTCACCGATCCTGAGTATGGGTTTAAAGCGGCTCTTGTGTCGGCCCCTAATACCTGGGTCGTAATATCTGACCCCGCTTCGAGTGCGCGATCTCTAGCATCCTACTCTTCAGCAAGGTATTCTGGACTTCAATTGAAGATTGTGACTATTCCTTTTGGGTGGGGAGAAGATGACTGGGTCAAGTCGACAACCAAAGATCTCTTGAAAGAGGGTCTCAAGTATAACATGGGTCTCGTCGAGTACGCGACACACTAACCAAAACCTTTTTGGTGAAATGATGAACGAGCAACGTAAGAAAATCCGGAAAGCTATACTGATCGGGCTCGCCGCGGTCTGCATCCTCGCCCTGATGATCTTCCTCATCTTCCTTGCTGTTGGGTTCGTCGAGATCATCTCACCGAATAACTCCTACGCGATCGAGATCACCGGCCTATCCAGTCTTGCCGTGAACGGCATCGCCACGGTCATGGTCCCGATCCCGGCGAATGTGGATGGTGTTCCGGCGATGTCGGAGGAGGTGCTTACTAGTCGTTATCAGGCCTTCGGATGGCAGACGGCGGTCCGGGAGACACCGTGTGGGAAGATGCTCGCGTTCACGACGACGGACGACTACGCGCCCGGTATCTCCGTATCGTCTGGTGAGTTCGAGAAGAAAGAAGAACCCCGGCTGCTCGTCCCTGTGCTTGCGACGCCCGATAACATGAGCGTCGAAGAGTTCAGCCGAACATCGGGCGGGACCTACACCACGGTCGTCTTCCTCGACGGCTTCATCCCGCCGCCGGAGAACGCCACCCCGATCACGTTCAACCTCAGGTACCAGGGAGGCGGAGGCATGAAACACCTGATAAAGGAGAATGTCTGGACGGCGACGGTGAATGCGACCGTTCCGGGCACAGCATCCGGGTTCATCCCGGTCCCGGCCGAATATCATGTCACTCCCGGGGGGCTTTATCTTTGACGGGCGAACCCATGCGAAAGAACTCCCGGCGGGCCGTGAGGGTCGCTCTCGCCGGACTGCTTGTATTCGTCGTCTGCCTGGGAGTTCTCGTTTTCACGCACTCTGCAGGGGCCCGGGACGATACTCGATTGCCGCCGGACGGAAACCCATCGTTGCCGGCGAATGATAATCAATCCCCGCTATCCGGGCGGTCATGGCATCTTACCTCCTATTGGACGGAGGAAGGAGCCGTCCCCGTCATCGAGAAAACGGACCCAATCATCGCGTTCACCGACGCCGGGCGGGTCAGCGGCACCTCCGGGTGCAACATCTTCTTCGGCGGCTATGGCCTCTCCGGCAGCAGGCTCAGGATCCACGAGATAGAATCGACAAAGATGACCTCGACCCCTGAGGTGCTCGACCAAGAGAAAGCGTTCTTCGCACTGCTCATGGAAACGGAGACCTACACAATAGACGGTGACTGCCTCCGGTTGTTCGATGCATCCGGAAGGGAGATCCTCTCCTTCACCAGTCAGACACAACCGCTCCAGGGAAAAGCGTGGTATCTCTGGTCCCCGCGGAACGATACGGGAGGGGCCGTTCAGGACCCGGGTACCGACCTGATTTCATTGCAGTTTCTGGATGAAAGCCAGTTCCGGGGGACCGCCGCGGGCACCGATTACTGCGGGACGTATGAAGCGCCCGGGGATACCATCCGGTTCGGGCCGGTGGAGGGGTGGGCTGAATTGCCCGAATGGTACTCATCGCTCCTGAAACAGGCGCACGGTTACCGGATAACCGGGGCTCAACTCGATATCAGGAACGAGAACGGTCACTCCATCATGTCGTTTACCCGGATGCCCCCTTCACTGGTCTCGGCCGACTGGTATCCGCAACAGTACCGGGCGGCGGATGGATCCGTCCTCCTGCCGCCAGAGGAGACGTTCGAAATGGTATACTTTACCCCGGATGGCAACGTCTTTGGAACCATCCGCGGAATCCAGTTCACCGCGCAGTATGACGCAGACAACTCATCGATATCGTTTGGTCCCGTATCCCTGCTAATCCCGGAAAGCGACGATCCCGGAAAAGCGAGTGAATCACGGGAGATGATCGAGTCGATATTCCGGGAGGCAAGAACATACCTGGTCCAGAACGGCACGCTGGAACTCTCTTCCGGCGACGGGAAACCCCTGGTGACGATGGCGAACATGCCTGCGGTATAAGCGGGGTGCCGTCCGGGGACCCCGGCGACCCTATGAATCTGGGCGGTACAGGAATCTGGAGCAGAATACGCCAACAAAGGTGAATGGAAATAGGACGGGCCTATCTCAGCGGGATTGGGTGAAATCACAGAGGAGATCTCATGAAATCGAAAAACAACAAACATTTGCTCATTATGGGGGCTCTTGCGTTCATCGGCGTTATCCTCTTCGTTGCGACGGTCGTGCTCGGGTATACCGCCTTCTTCGCCTGGCTCGAAGCAAGCGGTGGATCCCCGATATTGGACGTCTGGGAGATCAGGGACGAACTGCCGCCGGAAAATGCATCGATCATCCACCTGACCGAGAAAGACTTTGAGCAGCACCCGGCGCTCGACTCCGCGATCCGGGGCGACAACCGGGATCCTGGAGCCTGGTATCAGGGGGACACACCGTACGGTGTCCTCGACAAGCGAACGATCGGGAGTGCTCCGGTGACGTATGTGGAACGGGGAGTACTTATCGAGTCGTTCGGTCCCGATGTCGAGGCAAGGTACCAGCCGTACCTAGAATACGAGGGTGCGTATTACTACTTCCTCACCCTGATCCCCTAGGGTCGTGTCAAAAAGGTGGCTATCGGAATGGAAGAAGATAAGAATCCGAAATCAAGGAACCAGCTCAAAACGGCAGGAATCGTTCTCGCCTGCGGCCTCGTCGGTGTCGTTGCCGTCGTCCTCGGCTTCATGCTCGCCGACGCCCTCATCGTCTATGCTTACGAGAGTTCAGGCGAGCAGCCGATGCTCTATGTCATGGAACGTGCGGAGCCGGGGGAGAGCACGATCGTCCCCCTGACCGAGAAGGACTTTGCCGATCACCCGGCGCTCGATGCGGTCATCCGGGGCGAGGAACGGAACCCCTCAGCGTGGGAGTGGGGCTACCGGGACCAGCGTGTCATTGGGGGAACTAAGGTCTCGTACCGGGAGAGCAAGGCGCTCCACGATGCCTACGGTCCCCAGGGGGAGAGGGGACTGTACCCGCTCATGGAGTACGAGGGTGCGTATTACGTGGTCCTGACGACGTGGCCGTGAAGGGGAGTCACCGTCGCCCGTGCTCGATATGCATCGCCTCTTTCCACGGGGGAGGCAAGTCGGAGGGAGTGAACTGAACCACAACATCAGTCTGGGCGTCACCGCCTGGCCTCGGGCCACCCTATCCAGCTATTATCCAGCCTTAGAGGCCGACTGCGGGAAAATCCCGGGAGGTATCATCCTCCCCCCTCAGCGAAGAAAAGGTTTGGGTTTTTCTGTTCCGAACCGATTCTCCAGAGATCGGGTGAGTGCATCCTTTCGGGCACACCCCCGGCGGGGACGGGGGCACACTGCCGTGCGATCGCCCCACAATGAGATGGTTTAAGATGATTTCGGAAAAAACCGAACGATGCTGCTGATTTTATATGTTCTAACGACCCAGAATTGGATTGGGTGCCGCGTGCGGTGCCCGCTCGTGTGCGGGGGCTGCCCACCCCCTGGTCTGACGCCCGGATGACGCGCCCCGCATGCCCGGAGGCAAAGGAAACGTAGGCGTTCTGTGCACTTAGATGTGTGATTCTTCAATGGATTCAAGCGACGATGCCTGGATGACGTTTGATGAGGTAAAGAGCGAGGGTGGGTGCACAGAGGCCTTTTGTTCAGCCTGTGGGGCGGCGGCATGCCTATAGGAGGAGATAGGCCTTATGGTGATCACAGCGTTGCCTGTGTAGGTTATCTATACGGAGGACTGGGTGTCCATACATGACACATGGGATACTCAGATCCATAACGTAGTCTATAGTAACCGGTGGGGTGCCATGGCGACCTGGGTGAGGCCCTGACCCCTCTTTATGGTGGTAGATCCAGATGAAATCCCTGAAAACCGATAGAACCAGCAAATTCGCATTCATTCTCCTCCTGATCGCTATCGGTGCTTTCGGTATCCTCCTGCTCATTGACCTCCTCGCCATCGGTCCTGGGTATCCTCCCCCTGAGGCCCTGCAGAAATGGTATATCCCGCAGCCCCGGTATGAGTATGCGGAGAACGGCTCTGTCGCCGTAAATAGAACGATCGATGGGAATGTTGTCCTGCTCGGCGATATCGAAGACGGGTGTCCATCCTTATTCCCGGTCCTCTCACGGCACTGCAGCTATGCAATGTATGTCGACACCGTGTCGGGTGATCGGTATCTGGTCGTCAACTGGTACTTCGATGATAAGGCAGACCTCTTACAGGCTGAGATGGTCCTCTGCAGCCACCTCCGAGCATCTGGGAATGTCTCTTCCGCTGAGCTGTTCCTCTCCAAAGAACCTGATTTATCACAGGGGGAACCGATCTTTAGTCCCGTTGCCGTAACAAAATTCGATAACGAAACGTCTTTTGGTTATTTCACCGTTGTTGAGAAGCCGCTGTCCCCGGAGCACGACGATTACTTCGTTGTTTACTATGGGGTGATCGGGCCGGCTATTCTCCCTGATCACACTGCTACCCTGGAGAATCTTATGCTCCGGAGTTATTCGCTTCATGGTGCAAGGCCGCTCGCACCCTGCTCGGCACAGGAAGCGGCAACAGGGTCTACGCATTCCGTGTGCGAAGGCATGCCCCTCTCGCCCCGGGCAGCGAAATCTCCCGGGATAGTACATAGGAGGTCTTAAAATGCCACGAAAGATCGGTGCACTCGTCTGTCTCGCTCTCGCGATCATAGCCAGGTGCGCATGGGTTCTTGGTCAGGGCCAGACCCCGGCGAATCCTCTTCCCGCCGTGGCGGGCGCAGGTGAAGGTACATACTCTCTCGCCACAGAGTTCCCGGAAGTGCAGGATTCGTATACGCTTTACCGGGTGGTTCCGGTCACCATCACGGAGGATCGGGTCCGGGAGATTGCAGAGTGGTTCGGGCTCTCGGGAGAATCGAAAGCGGTCAGCGAGGTGACCGGGGAGTTCCTCCTTGTCGACGTCTCGAAGGAGCCGGAGGAGCAGGTATCGGTGTATGCACATTCCGGCGCCGTGGCCTACCACATCCTTGACCTGGAACTGCCGACCGAAGTGACCCAGCAGCCCGATCTCCCAACGAACGCGGAGGCAGAGAAGATTGCTCTTGCATTCCTGGAGAAAAACGGCATGAAGTCGCCGGACGCCCGGGTCGTGAAGACCGAGGTGAACCAGAAGCAGGAGGTCTGGAAATCCGGCGGCAGCGAACCGGAGGTGTCGTATGACATCACCAAGGCAGTCAGGTTCGGCCGGTCGCTCGACGGGCTGCCGGTCTACGGCGATGAATTCGCGGCGATCCTGGGCGACGGCGGTGAGGTCGTCGGACTCGCGAAGACCTGGCGGGAGGTGGCACCGGATGGGAATGTCAGCCTCCGGTCTCCCGAGGAGGGGAAGCAGTGAGATCCGCCCTTCTTCCCCGGTTTTTAAAGGCCCATAGGAGAAATCTGCCCGCGGATGCGCCATCCGGAGCACATGCATGACCGAATTCGGCTTTACTCAGGCGGTTCGTGTGACCCTGGAGACCGTAGTTTCCCTGGGTCCGGTCTATCTCTTCCTTATCGCCACATTTGCCGTTGTTTTCTTTCTCTGGTACGCCTGGCCCCGCCTCCGGTAACCAAAACGAGCAGAGGGGTAGAGAACATGGGAAAAAGAATCGGAATGCGAGCTCTCTCTATACTCTTGGCAGTAATGCTGGTGAGCGTGGTGGTGCCTGCAGTGAGTGCCTGGACGGAAAACGATCCGATCTGTATCGAAGATCAAGCCAAAGTCCAGGGATTATTCGAACCTGTCGACGAAGACATCCGTGTGATTGCCGCAGAGAATTTGGTGGTATCCGATCGTGCGAGTTCAGTGAGATGTTCTGAATTGTTATCGGAAATCATGGAGAAATATGACCAAAACCTTGAGGACATTATCTCCATTCTGGAGAAGGCCACAGATGTTCAACCTGACGAGAAGGACCGAACCGTTCTGAAGGAAGTGATTGTCGGTGAGCATTTCAGACGAGTGTGCGACGAAATACTGATGGAACAGCGTGATCTTCGGGAGGAGGACGCTGTGATCGTCCAGCCGCAGATCCTTGGTGTTGCGGATTGTCAGGAAGATATGGATAAGATGCTAGCAGGAACAGACCGGTGGGATACCTTCATCCTGGCCCAGTGCTCGCCGGATGTGTACGGCGGAATCGGACTTGACGGTGCAAACCTACCTTACTTGGTAAATGGAGGCAATAACCTCTATGAAGTGGGTGTCTGGCCTGGCAGCCCGACCACATATCAGCTGCGCTATTATGACGAGGATCACCCGAGCCCGGTGACGGATATCGAGTATGACGCTTTTAGGCTTTTATACTACGGGACCCTTGAAGACCGTGCCCTGTTTGATGTCACGGGCTCCCAGATCTACTTCAGGTATTGTTGGAATGATGGTTACACGTATGCCTGGCTCTATGGAATTCATGGGTATCAGTACAGGCCCAAGACCTCCGTGATCTACACCAGCAATATCTGGAACCATGATATCGACACTTACAACAGCAACCCGAATATCGGGCAGCTTGTCATGTCGGTGCCCTACATTCAACAGTAACCTCTTTTTTAATTCGAGTAAATGAGAAATTGGGAAAACAGGCTGTAATCATGGAGACCACAACCTTTCACTACCCCCGAAGAAGTGCAAAATATGTAATACTCATTCTTCTTTTAGCGTTAACCATACCGTTCTTTGCTGGATGCACTGATAGGGGGCATAGAGACCTCACTCTGGACACATGGATCCTCAAGACCAATTCGGACGGATCCCTCCAGTGGACTGCGTTCGTCGACGGCGACCCGAACGGCAGAGGGCAGGCGATGATTCAGACCCGCGACGGCGGGTACGCAATCACGGGCACGGGAACGAACGCCGATGTGAACGGCCCGGTCCCCCGCATCGTTACTCTCGACAGAGACGGGAATGTCATATCAACCATGACCTTCGGTATGTCGCCGGATTACGGCAGCTCGCTGGTCGAGGCACCGGGCGGCGGATACGTCGTTGCCACGTATTCTGGGTTTCTAACACGGGTGGATGAAGATGGGAACGTCCTCTGGAGTACGTCGCTCGGCGGCGGGAGCGACTGGTGGAAGGTCGTCGGGGCGCCGGGCGGCGGGTATGCTGTAGCCGGGGATACCAGGATCGTCAAGGTAGGCGAGGACGGGGAGATCGCATGGACTGCAGCGTTTGAAACCGGCCTAAACGTTGGTACGATCGCTGCGATACCCTCGGGAGGTTTCATCGCAGGAGGGACCACCGGAGCGGATGTATGGGTCGCAAGACTCGATGCAGAGGGAAATACCGTCTGGGATGAGACGCTCGGGAGCCGGTCGCGCGATGACCTCTACGTTGTCCGCATCTCCCCTGCCGGGACCTACGATCTCGTCTATGGCACCGTCCTTGATGCAAGAAATGAAACTGCTGACGGGCGATTTACGGAGACGATCGAAGCCTCTCTTGCCGCGGACGGCAGGCTGATCGGGGAAAGACCATTGAATGCCTCCCGGGTCATCGTCGCGACGGAGGACGGCGGATATGCATATGCCGGTTTTATCGTTCCCGAGTTTATCGGACTCCAGCCGCAGGGCTATCCGGGATCCCCCCTTCACGTTGTCAGGCTCGATGACGAGGGAATGGTCGCATGGGATGCATCGTACGACATCGGAGATGATAGATCGGTTGTCTCGATCATCCGGACGTCGGACGATGGGGTTGCAGTCCTCGGGAGTGTATATGATTTCTGAGCGCTTTATATTCCATACTACACCTTTTTACAACCCATCGAGGAGCATGATTCGATGAAAACAGCTCAGGGGATAATCCGGACCTTGGAAGTGGTTGCCGCGCTCATCCTGCTAACCGTCGCCGCCGGATGCTTCGATCGGCCGCTGACCCCAGGCCATCGCACGCTGGAGGGGGACGTCTGGGTGCTGAAACTGGACGATGCCGGGGACCATGCAGGATCGGGTAGGGTATCTTAACCGCACCCGGTCAACCTGAATGCCTGTAACCCGGGTGCCCCGGCCTTGCGGTCGCTGAAAAAGGCGTCCGGGGAAAGAGATCTCCGGCGAGAGTGATTCTCCCTCGCCTGCCCATGCAGTGCGTGGTAACGCGCGCGCGGAACAACAACGCTTAAGAGCAACCGTACGAGAGTTACCACCCAAGATGCGCGATCAGTTCAAAGGCTGCTGCCTCCTCGAGGCCGCCATCGGGGATGTGCTCGGCATGCGCGGGAGAGCACCCTTCCCGACCTCCAGCGCCTCCAGGAAAGATACCGGCGGACGTGGCGGCGGGGCGAGGCCGAAAACGCGAGGACGTCTATGGTCATACATGATGTGTTGTCCCGGCGGAGGCAAAAAACGTGCCGGGACTCTTCTCACCCCGGAACCCTCTTTCCTGCGTGAGCGCGGACGGCGGGATGCGAGAACCGTCGCGGAAATCCCGGGGGTGACAGAGAAAGAGGAGTTGAGAGGATGGAGGAGTCACCTCGAAAAGGTGGCGCTCGAAGAAAACTCAAAACAGGTCGTGTAAAACGCCCTATTTCGGCAACCACGGCAAATAACGGGGCTGAGCCTGGTGGGTTTTCTGTCTCGATATAGACCTGGACGAATGCTACAAAAAACTACATGATGCCCTTTGGGCCACAAGCATACCCTATTAAAATAGTCGGGTGGCCATTTCTCCTGGGGTAGTGAAGGCTGACCCCTTTTTGGGACCTGAGCCCGTGCAAAAAACTAACCCAGCCATCGTTTCGGAAGCATACCTGCATCAGCGAATGCGTATACGAAAACGCTCCTGAAGCGTTTTGGAGCTACCCCATCTCGTGAGGTATTATGAAGGAACCAACCATAGCATGTGGAATCGATGTTCACAAGATGTTTCTCCAGGTCTGCATTCTCTCACGATCTGGAGAAGCCTCTCAGCATCGCTTCCACAACACTCTCAATGGGATTCTGGCACTAAAAGACCTTGTGCTTGCTGAAGGGTGTGAGATCGTTGCCATGGAATCGACCGGGATCTACTGGTATCGACTCTTCCTGGAACTCGAGTCAGATATTCGAACGATTGTTGCCAACGCGCGTCAGATCAAGAGTATCCCAGGACGCAAGACAGACATGAACGATGCCCGATGGATTGCCGAACTCGCTCTCCACGGGTTGATCCGGCCCTCCCGGATCTTTCCCCGGCGCGATCGTGAGTTCCGGGATCTGACCCGCAACCGGGAGACACTGGTCAGAACCCGGACAACCATCAAGAACCGGATTCATAAGATCCTGGATAGCGCGGGTATCCGCCTGAACCTGGCGCTCAAAGATCTTTTCGGGAAATCAGGTCGTCATCTCCTCTCAGGTCTTGCCGAACAGAAGGACCTGGAGACCACCCTCGCGACTATCCCCTCGCCCCGGATCCTCCGCCGTGCCGATCAACTCCGGGAGATCCTCC
The DNA here is from genome assembly GCF_033472595.1 of Methanoculleus receptaculi. Lineage (NCBI taxonomy): Archaea > Methanobacteriati > Methanobacteriota > Methanomicrobia > Methanomicrobiales > Methanomicrobiaceae > Methanoculleus > Methanoculleus receptaculi. The sequence continues at coordinate 161,045 of NZ_CP137642.1, forward strand.
AGGGTAGCCCACTCTCCCCCATCCAGTTGCATCTCCTTACGACCCAGTTGCATCTGCTTGAGGAGATCGAGGAGAAGATCGCTCATCTGGATGAGTTGATCCTTGCCTCGCTCGAGGATCCCCAGCTGGAGGCAGTCGCGATCTGTACCTCGGTGCCGGGGATCAGCATCACCGCAGCAACAACAATTCTCGCAGAACTGGGTGATGTCCGGGATTTCTCCACCGCGAGTCGTCTGGTTTCTTGGGCTGGGTTGGCACCGTCGGTCTATCAATCTGCTGATACCCAGGTGTGCGGCAAGATCACGAAACAGGGGTCAAAGAGTCTCCGCTGGATCCTGGTGCAGGCGGCCCAGGCGGCCAGCCGGACTACAGGTACTGTCTTCTCCTCCTTCTTCCGGCGGATCGCCTACCGCCGAGGGAGGAATAAGGCAATTGTTGCTCTCGCCCGGAAGATCCTCAGTATCCTGTGGCATCTCCTGGTGAACCGGGAATCCTACGTCGAACCGGGACTCAAGAGGGTGCGGAAACTCCCGGCGCGCATGACCCTGCCGAAGATCTCGATTGATGATGCCGTCGAAACCCTGTTGAGGGCGGGGTACCGAATTTACTCGCCTGAGAACCAAAAGTCAACCGCTGAGGGGGTGAGAGCGGAGAGGGCCACCCACCCCCTTTGACATTTTCATACGAAAGTGGGTTTTTAGATCTGCTTAAAGCAGAGGTACCAGTCCTTGCACTCGTAACCTTCCTTCAACCGTCTCTCGATCTCTGCCGGCGTCTTTGGAGCCGGCACGACAACCTTGTCTCCCGGCTGCCAGTTCGCCGGTGTCGCGACACCGTGCACGTCCGAGGTCTGGAGGGCTTTTATGAGGCGGAGGATCTCTGGCATGGACCGGCCGTTGGACGCAGGGTAGTAGATCATTGCACGAAGGATCCCCCTCTCGTCGATGAAGAAGACCGCCCTGATGGTCGCGGTGGTGCCCTCTTTGCCATGGATCATCCCGTAACGCCGGGCGACCTTCATGTCTAGGTCGGCGATGACCGGAAACGGGATCTCAACCCCCATCTTCTCCTTGATGCTCCGAACCCACGCAAGGTGCGAGTGGACGCTGTCGATGGAGAGACCAATGAGCTGGACGTTCAGCCTCGCAAGTTCGTCGGCGATATCGGTGAACGCTATGAACTCGGTTGTGCAGACCGGCGTAAAGTCGGCCGGGTGAGAGAAGAGTATGACCCATTTCCCCTTGAAATCGGAGAGTTTCAGGGGGCCATGGGTTGTCAGCGCCTCAAACTCCGGCGCCGGTTCGCCGATCACAGGCATCCTGTTCTGTTCTTCAGGCTCCATAACTCATCTCTGTGCGCGTTTGCCGAAATACTCCTCGAGGGCGGTCTTGCCGTGGACGTAGGCCGGCATCCCTGCCAGCAGGAACGCAACCCGCAGTCCCTCCTCGATCTCCTCCTTCGATACACCAAGGTTTGCCGCTCCGGCCATCTGAGCGCGGACAGCGTGCCCATCCCGGAGCGCCGCTGCAATCGCGATCGCGATGACCTTCTTTGTCTGCCTTGAGAGGGCGCCATCATCCCAGATCACCTGGTCAAGCCCCATAACCTTTGCATAGAGGTCTGGATCGGTCTCCTTGAGATCCTTAAAGATCACGGGAACCTTTCCTATCTTCTCCTCGAGTTTCTTCTCATCCATCTCAATCACTCCTCAAGCACCATAGGTTCGCCGCAGCAGACCAGCTCGCCGCCGCCGACTTCCAGCACCTGGACGACGTTTCCGCAGATCTCGCAGCGGTAAACCTGACCTTCCGCCGATACGTTCACCATTCATCTCACCTTCAGGATTTCCCTGGCTTCTTCCTCTCAGGAGGGTTCATGACATCCTCCGGTGTCTTGATGTCCGGCCTTATGTGGGTCATCGGAAGGCAGTTGTACATCTCACAGGCACAGGATGGGCACCTGACGAGATCCTGGTCTGTGCTGTCGATCAGGATCTCGCGCCCGCAGTCTATGCAGATATACCTGCCAGGGCCTGGCTTCTCTCCTGCCTTTGCTGTCTTTTTCGTCTCTGGTTCAACCATTGATATTCACCAGAGCGATAATTACCGCGCAAGGTATTTAGCAGTTCCCCTTGCTCATTGGGGCATCCGCATCCTATTAATAGACTCACGCGCAACCCTCCAATCATGCCAGGGAAGGTAGTCGCGCTGCTTGGAAGCCCGCTCCTTGACGGAAACACCGCCTATCTCCTCGATGAAGCCATCAGGGGCGCAGAGGAGGCGGGTTGCGAGGTCGAGAAGATCGAGGTCGCTCACCTCGATATCATGCCCTGCATGGAGTACTTCCAGTGCATGGGTAGCGAAAACTGCCTGATCGAGGATGGTATGGAGAGATACTTCAAGATGTTCCGGGAGATGGACGGGCTGATCATAGCCACGCCCGTTATGACGATGGGCATCCCGGGGAGACTCAAGTCGTTCATGGACAGGTTCCAGGTCTTCTACATGGCGAAGTACCACCGGGGCCGCTCTTTCATCACGCCCGAACGGCGGAAAAAACGCAGGATGCTCTTCATCTCGATCGCCGGGATGAACCTGCCGTCCGTCTTTGACGGCGCAAAAGCAACCGCACGGGCGTTTGGAGAGATCATCGACTGTCCCTACCGGGACGAGGTGCTCCAGAACGACATGGACACGATCCGGGACATACGGACGCGCCCGGAGGTTGTTGAGGCGGCCTACCGGAAGGGCTTCGAACTCGGCCGGCTGCTGGGGGAGGAGTCTGAAGGCTCGATGTGAACGACAACGTCGGCAAGCCCCGGCACAGCCTCTTTAAGTCGGCGCTCAACCTCGGCCGAGATCTCGTGCGCCTGAAAGACAGGAGTCTCGGGGTCCACGGTTACGTGGATGTCGGCAAGGATCTCGTCGGGTTTGCCACGGCACCTGAATTCGTGGCAGCCGGTGACGCCGGGCGTCTCCATCACCACCATCTGGATAAGTTCGGGATCGCAGAGGATGTTCATCGTGTCGACGAGAACCTCTGCGGCCTCGTAGAGGACCCTGAACCCCATCCTGGCGATCAGGAGACCGATACCGAGAGCGATGATGGGATCGGCCTGCGGATAGCCAAGACTGACAGCCAGGAACCCGCTGAGAACTGCCAGAGAAACGAAAACATCGCTCAGGGTGTGTCGCGAGTCGGCGACCAGGATCTGGCTCCCGTACTCAAGACCCTTCTTCCGTTCGTAGGTGGAGACACCGATATTGATGATGAGCGTCCCGAACATGACAGAGACGGTGACCACCGTTATATCCGGGATGACGGGCTCGACGAGTCTCTGGACGCCCCCGTAGATGATGCCGGCGGCGGTCAGGAGAAGCATCAGGCCGATCACCTGGGTGGCGAGCGTCTCGATCTTGCCATGGCCGTAGGGATGCCCGGTGTCAGGGGGTTTCCCGGCGAAGTAGAGTGCGGTTATCCCGACCACGTTTGAGAAAGAGTCAAACCCGGAGTGAACGGCATCCGCCACCATGCTCGCCGAACCGGCGAGGAAGCCAAAGACAGCTTTTGCAAGCGCAACTGCGAGATTCAGAACAAGGATGAGGATTAATATCCGCCGCACCTGGATCTGGACCTCCGATCTTTTGCCTCCTGACCGCTGACGGGTCGCATCCTCCCCCATACACCATGATAAGTATGCGAGTGGTATAGGGTTTTCCGAAAAGACCGCATGAACCCCGCCGCTACAGGCATACCGGCCTGGGGATCAAACGTCACTTCTGCTAAACGGGGTGAAAGATTTAATACGGGCATCCAGAAAAGAGTTCATCATGTCAACAGAAGAAAACGCTCAGAAAGCGTTCGCAGGCGAGTCTCAGGCAAACCGGAAGTACTCAGCCTTCGCCGAGAAGGCAGGCGCCGAAGGTTACTCAACGGTGGCAAAGATCTTCAAGGCGGCAAGCGAGGCCGAGGCCATCCATGCAAAACGGATCCTCTTCCTCCTGGACGCCGTAGGAACCACGGAGGAGAACCTGAAGACCGCGATGGAGGGTGAGAACTACGAGTTCACGGAGATGTACCCCGCGTTTGTAGCCGAGGCAAAGAAGGAACGCAAAAACGAGGCCTCGATCGTCTTCACCCACGCGATGCGTGCCGAAGAGGTGCACGCAAACATCTACCTCCAGGCGCTCGAGGCCGTCCGGGACGGAAAAGACCTGGATGCGGAGAAGGTCTTCCTCTGCCCCGTCTGCGGCAACATCGAACTCGGCACGGCACCGGAGAAGTGCCCCATCTGCGGTGTTCCGCAACGGATGTTCCGCGAGATCCAGTAACCTCTCTTCTTCTTTTCAACCAGATCTCACACCGCTCTCTCCCCCGCAAGTTAAATACTCTCTCAGTGTTATTTCTTCACCATGGCAGGCGTGAAGGTCTACACGACTGAGAGCTGTCCCTACTGCCGGATGGTTCAGGCGTTCCTCCGGAAGTACGGCATCGATTATGAGGTCGTGGATGTAGGGAAGGACCGCGAGGCGGCGCGGGAGATGATCCGGATCTCGGGGCAGCGAGGGGTGCCGGTCACGGTGGTCGGCGATGAGGTGATCGTAGGGTTCGATGCAAAGAGGCTCCGCGAGGTCTTCGGGACGGCAGCGATCGACCGGGTCTACGATACGGTCATCGTGGGTGCCGGCCCCGCCGGGCTGACGGCCGCGGTCTACTCTGCCCGCAAACTCCTCAAGACGGTCGTGGTCTCGGAGGATATCGGTGGGCAGGCTGCCTGGAGCTGGATGGTCGAGAACTACATGGGCTTTACGGCAATCACGGGCGAGGAACTCGTCCGTAAGTTCGAGGAGCAGGTCAGGGAGTTCGATGTCAGCCTTGAACTTGACAGCGTCCAGAGTATCGCAAGAGAGAGCGATCTCTTTCTCGTCAGGACAGCCTCCGGGAACGTATTCAAGTGCCGGACGGTTATCCTGGCCCCTGGAAAAGAGCCAATGACGCTCGACCTCCCTGGTGAGACAAGACTGATGGGACGCGGAATCTCGATCTGCGCGACCTGTGACGCTCCGCTCTTCCGGGGTATGCCTGTTGCCGTCGTCGGCGGTGGGAACACGGCTGCCCAGACCGCTGTCGAGATGGCGAAGATAGCAAGTTCCGTGGCGATGATCGTCAGAAGTGACCTCCGTTGCGACGAGGTCTACGCCACCCGCGCAAAGGAACTCGGTGTGCAGATCTACCTCCACCACGAGGTGACGGCACTCCACGGCCACGACGCCCTGACCGGGATCACGATCCACGACAGAGAGACCGGGAAGGAGACCGTTCTCAACGTCGCAGGGCTGTTCCTGGCCATAGGGCTCATGCCAAGGACAGGGTTCCTTGGTGACCTGGTGGCTTTGAACGAGATGGGCGAGATCCTGATAGACGTGAACACTCACACAAACGTTCCCGGGATCTTTGCCGCCGGGGACGCAACCTGCGTCCGGGCCAAACAGATCATCGTCGCCGCCGGTGAGGGGGCGAAGGCAGCGATCGAGGCGCATGACCACATCCTGGAGCAGGGGCTCTCCGGCAACAACAACTTTGGGGGGTAGATGAACTCCACCGCCAATACAGGAGGAGGAAAAAGATGACGCTTGAAGAGGCACTCCGTATCCGCGGGGCCTTTAAGGAGGCCGGTATGCCGGCACAGGTCAGGGATATGACCACCGTCCTGGAGCAGATGACCTTTGTAATGGGGACTATAGGGAGTACCAGATCGCTTCTGAAAGAACGGCTCGCGCAACTCGAGGAGGAAGATGAAGACGCCGGAAGCCTGCAAGTGACCAACCTTGAGATCGTGGAGAAGGTCGCCGGGGTCATCGCCGGGATAATGGAACGATATAAACCGGGCGATCCTCTACCCTGGACGGGTTTATCCGGGATAGGCGGGGAGACAGGACGGCAACCTCCCTGGAAGGATAAGATGCAGTGGTTCATAGCAATCTCGACGCTGAAGGGAAACGGCCTGGCCAGAGAAGAGGACGGTAGGGTGATCCTGCAGAAGCATGCAGACCCCGGGAGCCTCGTGATGGCTCTGCCGGAGGATATCATAGAGGGTATCGACCCCGAGATCCTCAAAGACCGCGGAATCACTGCGAACATGACCGTCTCGTCGGTGCCCGAATACCGGCTGTTGTTCGACCCTCGGGCGATCCTGGAAGCAGATCTCGAGAATATCGACGATCTTGCAGTGCAACTCGATCTCGATCCTGACACCTACGCGGCGTTCCGTGAGGCGGTCTTCCTGAAACAACTTGTTGCCACGAGGGTGCAGGAGATCATCGAGGAATGCGGAACCCTGGCTCCGGAGGAGGTTGCAAGGATCCTGAAAGAGAGCGTTGTAGAAGATCCCGACGGAATATGGACGATATCGCTGAATCTCTCCACGGAGTTTGTGAAAGGCGTCCTTGATGACCTCAGGAAGATTGGCCTGCTAAGTAAGAAGGGCACCGGATTCCGCGCAGTGTAGACCTGCCGGCGCCAAGACCGAAATTTCGTTACAGTCCCAACTGACTATAGAGTCCACCCACGAATGGCTCTTCGATACGCATCAGGGAGCGGTAAGACTCAACAGGCACCTTTTTTTATCACCAGGGAGCGAAGATCTCTCCTCATGTTGCGGCCGTGGAGACGCCCCGATCGCTTCATGGGGGTGTGGTGAGCGTGATCGAGGATACCCTTCGTGGAAGGACGAACGGGATGCTGGCACGGACGGCGGGCCTGATCAGCCGGACGGGGGTTACCCCGAACGCTCTCACGGTGGCAGGGTTTCTCGGGATGGCGGCCGCGGGTCTCCTCTGCGCCGGGGGATCGTTCGCCGCCGCGGGCCTCCTCGTTGCTGCATCCTCTGTCTTTGACGCCCTGGACGGGGCGCTTGCCCGGATTACAGGGGCCGTTACCCCCTTCGGCGCCTTCCTTGATTCGTTCCTGGACCGTTACGCTGAGGCTGCGGTCTATGCCGGGCTGCTCGTCTACTACGCCGGCGCCTCAATCCCCTGGGGGGTTGAGGCTGCGTTTGCCGCCGCTATAGGCTCGCTGATGGTGAGTTACGCCCGCGCCAGAGCGGAGGGGATCGGTGTAGACTGCCGGGCCGGTCTCTTCGCCCGGGCGGAGCGAATCGTGGTCCTGATCATCGGGCTCCTGACCGGTCTTGTCCTCCCAGCTCTCGTAATTCTGGCGATCGCAACGAACGCCACCGCGATCGAGCGGCTCATCCTTGTGAGGCGGGCTACGCTCGCCCCGCCACAACCCCCGGGCGCACAGTGACCTTTTGGGGCATTTCGTACACACGGAGAAGACCGGCATAATCACGAGAATTACAAGTGAACTACCCGTTGACCGGGCACATTCGATGTTTTTATCAGCATGTATCGCTCTACCCTACATGATAGAACAATGAGTTGCAGTATTATCGTCGGCGGGTTCTTTGGTGACGAGGGCAAAGGAAAGATCGTGGCCCACATCGCTCATCACGATAGGCCATCCATCATCTCCAGAGGGGGTGTAGGTCCAAACGCTGGACATACCGTTAGAGTCGGAGAGAAGGATTACGGTGTCCGGATGGTCCCATCGGGGTTCGTATACCCGGATGCAACCCTCATGATCGGGAGCGGCGTGCTCGTCGACCCCCGGGTCTTCCTTCATGAGATCGACCTGGTTGGTGCCCGTGACAGGATCTTCATCGACGGTCGCTGCGGCATCATCGAGGAGGAGCATGTTGCACGCGACAGGGAGAGCGAGCACCTCAGGGACAGGATCGGGAGCACCGGGACAGGTTGTGGCCCGGCAAACGCCGACCGCGTCCTCAGACTGGGCAGGCAGGCAAAAGATCTCCCGGAACTCTCTGATTTTATCACCGATGTTGCAGAGAGGATCAACCTGGCTCTGGACAACGATGAGGTGGTTCTCCTGGAAGGGACACAGGGCTTCGGGATATCTCTCTACTTCGGGACTTACCCCTTCGTGACCAGCAAGGACACCTCCGCCTCGCAGATCGCCGCCGACAACGGTGTTGGTCCGACCCGGATCGACGATGTCATCGTCGTCTTCAAGGCCTACCCGACCCGGGTCGGTGAGGGGCCGTTCCCCACCGAGATGTCGATGGAACGGTCGCACAAACTCGGGATCGAGGAGTTCGGCACAGTGACACACCGCCAGCGGCGTATCGGCACCTGGGATGGGGAGATGGCCCGCTACTCTGCGATGATCAACGGCTGCACCCAGGCGGCGATCACCGGCATAGACCGGGTCGACCCTGCCTGTTTTGGCGTAACGGACTACAACAAACTGACAAAACCGGCGATGGAGTTCATCGAGCAGGCAGAAGAGGACATAGGCAGGCCTGTAACCCTGATCTCGACCGGGCCCGAACTCTCCCAGATCATCGATCTGAGAGGTGAAGTATGAGAAAAAACCTGATGGAGATCCTCTGCTGCCCTGTCTGCAAGAGTGAACTCACGCTCTCCGTGACCGAAGAGAGCGGGGAGGAGGTGCTTGAGGGCAGCCTCAGGTGTCCAGCGTGCGGCGTCGATTACCCCATAAGCGAGGGTATCCCAAACCTCCTCCCGCAGACCGGTTGTGAGGACTGAAGAGAGCAGATGCCTGAGATTCATCTAAACCGCCGGGGGATCAACTCCATTGAGGTGCCAAAGGAGGTTGAGGTAACGGTGGGGAGCGATCTCGTCCTGGATCTCATCAACCACGGTTCGCCGCTGCACATCACCCTCGCCTCAACGAACTCCTCGGCCTTCACCGGATTCTTCCACGAGAACCTCTACGTGAACGGGACAGAGGAGTTTCACATACCTATCAAGGAAGACGCTCCTCCAGGTTTCTTTACCCTCCAGGTCGTCACCGGCTACGGGACCCGACGGCAGGAGTTCCGCGTCGTCGTCAGGGGGCGGCCGGAACCGGCGCCAGAACCGAGAGGGACGCCCGCTCAGGCAACCGAACTTGCTCCGTCGAGGGGTTTGCATTACTCCCTCAGCATCCTCATCCTCGTTATTGCCGCCGTTGTACTCTACGGGCTCTGGGTTGTCTACCGGGCTGATCTCCTGAACGCCGCTGCGTTCGTGGCGCTGCTCCTCGGGGTCATCCTTGCATGGTTGCGGCGGCGTTCGTAGTTGCCGCGGCGCTGCTGGTTGACCGTCTGGTCGGTGATCCGCAGTCCCGATACCATCCTGTGGCGCTCCTGGGCCGGTTCATCGGCTGGTGGGGGGTTCCGGCGCGTTACCCCCGGAGCCTCCAGCGGGCGGCAGGGGTTGCCGGGGCTTTTCTGACCGCCGCGCTCTTTGCCGCACCGTTTGCCCTCGTCCAGGTTGCGGCGCCGCTGTGGGTATACCTCATCATTGCACCCTTCCTGCTCAAGGCCACTCTTGCCTGGCGGGCGCTTGAAGAACACACGGCGGCCGTGGTTCGGGCGCTCAAAGAGGGGGGGATCGATGCCGGCCGGGCATCCGCCGGGATGATGGTGAGCCGGGATACGGCGCACCTCGATCAGGAGCACATCCTCTCGGCCGCATATGAATCCATGACCGAGAACCTTGTCGACAGCATCGTCTCGCCGCTCCTCTACTTTGGTCTGTTCGGGCTTGTGGGCGCCGCGGTATTCCGGGCGGTCAACACCATGGATGCTATGCTCGGCTACCGGGACGAAAGGCTCCGGCTGGGATGGTTTCCGGCCCGTGCCGATGACATCGCAAACTTCATCCCGGCAAGGCTCACCGGGCTGGTCCTTCTCGCCTACTTTGCGGCAAAGGGCCGGTTCACCCCCGCCATTGAGGTGCTCCGCCGGGATGCAAAGAATCGACCGGGGTTCAATGGCGGGATCCCAATGGCCGTCATCGCCGGCGGGGTTGGGATCAGGTTCGAGAAACCCGGTGTCTACACCATAGGCAACCCGGAGAGAACGCTTGAAGAGGCGGGTGCCGGGATTGTCTCTGCGGTCAGAGCGGCAGTGATCCTGGTTGCCATCCTTGAGATAGCCACAGTATTTTTATTGTGGTTCATGAGCTATACATGAGTAATGAAACTTGAGGAACTCAGATTTGGCACCGAGCTCATCAAGCGCGGCTTTGCGTCGATGCAGAAGGGGGGCGTCATCATGGACGTGGTCAACGCAGAGCAGGCGCAGGTCGCCGAGGATGCCGGTGCCGTCGCCGTCATGGCACTTGAGCGCGTCCCGGCCGATATCAGAGCAACCGGTGGCGTGGCCCGCATGGCCGACCCGCAGAAGATAATCGAGATCATGGATGCGGTCTCCATCCCGGTGATGGGGAAAGTCCGGATCGGCCATTTCGTCGAGGCACAGGTTCTGGAAGCCCTCGGCGTGGATATGATCGACGAGAGTGAGGTGCTGACCCCGGCGGACGAGCAGTTCCACATCGATAAGACCAGGTTCTCGATACCGTTTGTCTGCGGCGCCCGCGACCTCGGGGAGGCGCTGCGCCGGATCAACGAGGGAGCGGCGATGATCCGGACGAAGGGCGAGGCAGGAACCGGCAACGTTGTGGAGGCGGTCCGCCATATGCGGGCGATCATGGGCGGGATCCGGGCGTTGAAAGGTATGGATAATCAGGAACTCATCACCCGTGCCCGCGAGATCGAGGCGCCTGCTGACCTGGTCATCGAGTGTGCGAAACTCGGCAGACTGCCGGTGGTGAACTTCTCCGCAGGCGGTATCGCGACCCCTGCCGACGCGGCGCTGATGATGCAGCTCGGCGCCGATGGGGTATTCGTCGGGTCGGGGATCTTCAAATCCTCAAACCCGGAGGCGACCGCCAGGGCGATCGTGGAGGCGGTTAACCACTACGACGACGCAAAGGTCATCGCCGAAGTGAGCAAGGGGCTCGGCGAGGCGATGAAGGGTCTTGACGTCCATCTCCTCCGCGAAGACGAGGTGTTGCAGACCCGTGGACGTTAAAGTTGGCGTTCTCGCGCTTCAGGGCGATGTAACCGAGCACATAACGGCGTTTCGGGAGGCTCTCACCGAGAGGCCGGGTTCCTCTGTCGTCCCCGTCCGAAAGGCTGCAGACCTGGCAGGGCTCGACGCGCTCGCGATACCCGGCGGCGAGTCCACCACCATCTCCAGGCTGATCGAGAAGAACGGGTTGTATGAGGCGCTCAGGGAGTTTGAGGGCGGGGTATTTGCGACCTGCGCAGGTATGGTGCTTGTGGCAGAGAGGGTGGATGACCCCCGTGTGCGGCCTCTCGGCCTCATCCCTATGCGTGTCGAGCGGAACGCCTTCGGGCGGCAGGTCGACTCCCGCGAGGCGATGCTGGAGGTGAAGGGGCTTGAAGAACCTTTCAGGGCGGTCTTCATCCGGGCGCCGGTGGCAACGGAGGCAGGTCGCGGTGTCGAGGTGCTTGCCCGCATCCCCGAGGGGATTGTTGCCGTCCGGCACGACCGGCATATGGCGTTCGCCTTCCACCCGGAGCTTGGAGGGGATCTCCGCCTGCACCGGATGTTCTTAGAGGTTCTCGGGGTATAAGGGCCGGAAACTCACTCTTTTTCCTGGTTTCCGGCCGCACGAATCCGCCGCGTCCAGACCCTGCGCCCCATCTCGGTGAGGCTGTAGATGATCCAGTTCCCCTGCGCCTCGCCGGTGATAAGCCCCGTCTTCTTCAGGACGGAGAGGTGGTAGGAGAGTTTTGAATCGGCTATCCCGAGCACCGCCTTGATTACACAGACGCAGAGAGGCTGGATGGCGAGCATCGCCAGGATCTTGAGACGGAGCGGGTCGGCAAGCGCGCGGTGGATGCTGCTCTCCCGCTCCAGCGCCTCATCACGCGGCAACTGCTCCACCAGTCCTGTGATACCGCCGCACCGGCATAGAGACTCCTCGACCTCCGGGGGAATGTGGACATCTTCCACGCACTCTCGTTTCTTTGCCGTCACTGTAACCTTTCCGATTCACAGTGGTATGAAAAGAAACAGTATATACCTTTTTTCCAGGCTGGCCCACGCTCTATCCTCCCTGAATGCATCCCGTCCGTTCAACACCCCGGCCTCAAAAGATAGACGACCGGGAGGGGAGGGGGGTCGCCCTGGAAGGGGGTGAGACTGCTGACGGTTTTGCCGGGTAAATACCCGGTCTCGGGGACGGTTCACGGGTCTACACCCGCCTCCGCCAGGGGAGGCGAAAACCATATTCAGAGACGCCTCTTATCGAGAGCAGGTATGAGGTGAACATGTGATGAAGAAGAGAGTGCTCTTTGTCTGCACCCGCAACTCCGCCCGCTCGCAGGTGGCGGAAGGCTGCCTGAACGCCAGGTATGGCGACCGTTACCAGGGCTTCTCCGCCGGCACCAGACCCGGCAGACTGAATCCTTACGCGGTCAGAGCCATGACCGAGATCGGAATCGATATCTCCGGCCACCGCGCAAAGGATCTCGGTGAGTTCGACGGGCGGGAAATGGACGTCCTCGTCGCCGTCTGCGAGGGAGGGCTCTGCCCTATCTTCCCCTGGGCGGTGGAGGAGGTCCACCGGGGGTTCCCGGACCCATCGGGACTCACCGGCACCGACGAGGAGATAATGGCCGGAATCCGGCGTATCCGGGACGAGATCACCTCCCGGATCGACACGACGTTCGGGGCATCGGGATAGCAGTTTTGGCGAGGGCCAGGGTCATGCACCGGCCTTTCGGTAAACTCCGGCAACTTCAGGAAAGTTCGATTTTTGTTGAATTAGAAAACTTGATACCCATGTAGCACAGAAGTAATTCAAACAAAATTGAAACTATGGGAAAACCCGCCAGGACGGACGTGATGATCATGGCAGACAAAAGTGAGAATAAAAAGGCTGATGGAATCGGTTCAAGGCTAAAAAAGAGCATCTTTTCCTCCGGATGCGGCTGCAGCGAGGGCTGCTGTGGCACCAGGATTGTCCCGAAGGAGAAGAAGGAAGGGTCAGCAACGAAAGAGGAGTAAACGCCCGGCAGCGGAGCAACCTGGATGGATATCCTGACCCCACTTGCCACCGCCGGGCAGTTCTTCGTCACGATAGCCGCCGAACTGGTCCTGCTCTTTGTCGGGATCACGTTCCTCGTCGGGTTGCTCCAGGCCTACATCCCGGAAGAGCGGATCCGGGGCGTGCTTGCCGGGCGGCGGCAGGGTGTCGGGAATGTCCTTTCCGCCATCTTCGGGGCGCTCACCCCGTTCTGCTCCTGCTCGACGATCCCCATCCTGCTCGGGCTTCTTGACGTCGGCATCCCGTTCGGGGTCTGCATGTCGTTCCTGCTCGCGTCCCCGCTCTTGAACCCGGTGATCCTCGCCCTTCTCGTCGCGCTCGTCGGGGTCGTCCCGACAGCCATCTACGCCGCCTTCACCTTCACGGCCGCAGTCGTGCTCGGCTGGCTCCTCGGCCGGCTCGGCTACGAGCGATACGTAAAGGACGTCATGGTTGAAGGGAGGCCGGAACCGTGCGACTGCAACAGCAGCCACGGAACGCGGATTCGCGGTGCGTTCTCCTTCGCCGTCCGTCTCTTCCGGCAGGTCTTCCCCTACCTCATCCTCGGCGCGGGGATCGGGGCGTTCATCTACGGGTTCGTCCCCGGAGACCTGATCATCGCGGTCGCAGGACCGGGGAACCCCCTCGCCATACCACTGGCGGCGGTCATAGGGATACCGATGTACATCCGGGCAGAGACGCTCATCCCGATCAGCGCCGTCCTTCTCGAGAAGGGTATGGGGATCGGCGCCGTGATGGCGCTGATCATCGGCGGCGCGGGGGCGAGCATTCCGGAGGTGACGCTTCTCGCGGCAATCTTTGAGCGGAGGCTGGTCGCCGCCTTTGTGGCGACGATCCTCACGGTCGCCGTCCTTGCCGGCGTCCTCTTCCAGGTGCTCAGCGTGATCTGAACAGACCATGGAGCAGACAGGATGAATCTGGAGATGAGACTGTATACCCTGCTGCCACAGATGCCCTGCGGCATGTGACCGGAAAGGGCCAGAGTCGGGAGGTCAATTGTGGGGCTAAAGATGCTTGATGCGGTCTTTGCAGAGGTCGCCGCCTGGAGATCAGAGATGACACCGCTCTCGGCGCAGAACTGGTTTCGATGGTGCGCGAGCATGACTAAATCCCAACCGATGCCGCGGGGCTGTATGCCGCCGCACCCTGGGAGAAGTTTCACGCCGACCGGGGGTGACCGATGATGAGCGGCCGAAACAAGATACAGACGGAGAACGCTGCCGGTTCGCGGCTCTCCCTCCTCGACCGCTACCTGACCCTCTGGATCGTCCTTGCGATGGGCGCCGGAATCGCAATCAGCTACTTCTTCCCCGGGGTGCCTGCAGCAATCACAGGGTTCTCGGTCGGGACAACATCGATCCCTATCGCCATCGGCCTGATCCTGATGATCTACCCGCCACTTGCAAAAGTCCGTTACGAGGATCTGGGACGGGTCTTTCGCGACCGAAAGGTGCTCGGTCTCTCCATCGTTCTGAACTGGGTCGTAGGCCCGGTTCTGATGTTCTTCCTGGCAGCGGTCTTCCTTGCAGGCCAACCGGAGTTCATGTACGGTCTGATCCTGGTGGGACTTGCCCGGTGCATCGCGATGGTGATCGTATGGAACGACCTTGCATGCGGCGACCGCGACTACTGTGCCGCCATCGTGGGTTTAAACTCCGTATTCCAGGTATTCTTCTACGCCCTCTACGCTTACGTCTTTATCACAGTCCTGCCCCCGCTTCTCGGCATAGCGGCAGGTACAGCGGTGCCGATAACGATCGCGAGCGTCGCGGCAACAGTCTTTGTCTTCCTCGGCATCCCTTTCATCGCCGGGTTTATGACACGGGTTACGCTCCTGCAACTGAAAGGGCATGTCTGGTATGATACGCGGTTTATCCCTCGTATATCGCCGATCACGCTCTTTGCCCTCCTGTTTACGATCGTCGTGATCTTCTCAACCCAGGGCGGAAACATCGTCGCACTTCCCCTGGATGTCCTGCGGATCGCCATCCCGCTTGCGATCTACTTCCTGTTGATGTTTTTCGTCTCGTTCTGGCTCTCCTGGAGACTCAGGGTGGATTACGGCAGGGCAACAGCGCTCTCGTTTACGGCGGCGAGCAACAACTTCGAACTCGCCATCGCTGTTGCCATAGGGATCTTCGGGATCGGGTCGGGGGTGGCGTTTGCCACCGTCATAGGTCCGCTGATCGAGGTGCCGGTGCTCATGTCCCTGGTGAACGCGGCGCTCCGACTCCGCGATCGGTGGTATGGTGAGGAGGCGACAGGAAGATGTCCCGTCGATGCCAATGGAGGAGATACAGCATGAAGAAAGAACTTATCATCGAATGGAAACACGTTGGAGAGGATCTCGATACCACCTGCGAACGGTGCCACGATACTGGAACGGCTCTCAAAGCGGTTATCTCGGAGATCACTACAATCCTTGAGATGGAAGGTGTCAGCGTCAGGCTGATCGAGACCGTGCTCCCGGCAACGGCCGTTGAAGAGTCAAATTCCCTCCTCTTCAACGGTGTACCGATCGAGGAACTGCTGGAAGGCGTGGAGGTGATCTCGACACCCTGCGCCTCCTGCGCCTGCATAACCTGCGAGGAGGATACGGAGTGCAGGGCGCTCCGCTACAGCGGCGAGGACTACGAGGCCATCCCGCCGGAACTGATCGGGCGGGCGGTCGCAAGAGCGCTCGAGATGGAGTGATGCCGCGATGGAGCCCATAACCCTGGTCACCTGCTCCGGGCTCTCCAGCACAGGGAAGGTGACCGCCAGGGCCGGAATGGTGGTCCTGCAGCGGTTTCCGGGCAGCGTTGAGGAGTGTATCCCGGCAGCCAGGCTCCAGGAACCGCCATGCGGCAGAATTCTCGCCCTGGACGGCTGCGAAGATGCCTGTGCACTCAAAAAACTCCGGGAGACCGGGGTGATGCCTGACCTCCACATCGTCGCGACCGAGTGCGGGATCGTGAAAAACGGGATGGAGGAGCCGCGGTTCGACGAGATCGAACGGCTGGCGGCGGCCGTGATCGCGGCCCTCCGGGACGGGAGGAAGTGAGACAAGGGGGTTCCGGAAGAGCCCCTGGAACGATGCGCCGGAGAGGGAGAGTCCTCCCCCGACGAGCATCGCCGCTATCACCCGCGGAAGCCTGATCCGGAAGACGACCGTCTGCTCTGATACCCCCCAGGTCTGCTCGAAGGAGGGGAGGACGACCTGATGACCTGAGAGTGTGGAGAGCAGGGTTGATGTCCCATCGAGGAGCGCGTTCGCCGTTCCGATGGTGAGGATCCGGAAGGTCTCCACAGGGTCCATCATGTACCTCCCGACGAACAGGGAGACGAATAAGAGGACGACCGGGAGGATATAGATCGCCCTCTCTACCGGGATTAGCCGGAGGACGGTCTCAGAGATCGGTGTCGCGCTGCGGGAGACCAAACGCGGAGGATTGGTCGTGATGTTCCTTTTTGGCTCCTGCCCCGCTTCTGTGATCGTTTCTCTCCCGCAGGTCATCTCGCGCACTCCCCCCTCATACCACGTTTGTATATGAAGTTTATTTAATTCTCGGTTAATATAAATGATATAACGTTTACTTCACTGGTAAAAGTGTTTGGTTGAAACCCGTTCCGGGCGTGATGCAGAACCACGCACGCCAGGAGTCATAACCTCCAACCACTGGTGCATGGGGTGCCGGATCAAAAGGGGGTGAGCCGACCGGATGGCCGGACGCGACCGGTCCCCACGGCCCATCAATACATCGGCGGCGAGCCCGGCGGGGAAGACAACTCGGATCTCTCCTGCGAACCACCTGCGATCAAAACAGGCTGCATTCATGCGTGCAGCACCTTCGCTCCGTCTTATGCACGATCCAGGGTATGAAAAAGAGCGGGTGGTATGTTCTTGACAGCGCGCGTTGTTATCGCCTGCGCTTTCGAACGTGACGTGCGGGCCAGGAGGAAGACCCGCACCACCCCTATGGGCTATAGCATCTCCGGAGGATTATCGGGCTGTTTTGTGAGGCTCCGGCAGCGGCCGCATCCGCAACCAGCAAAGAGAGACAGGGGATGCAATCCGCCTGCGGTGCTGCTGGCGTGACCCTGGAGAACGCCTGCGCCTCCCGCCATTCCCAGACCGCATCCATCACGGCATCGGCCGTCGCCATGACGCTCGCTGCCCCCACGTCCACCACGACGGCGTTCTTGATGTTCCAGCGCTCGACAACCGTGTGGAGCAGCCTGCGCCTGACCGTCCAGATCATCGGTGGATGAGGATGACCGACCAGTCGATCGAGGCTGTCCGCCCAGACCGCACCCTGCAGTTCAAACCTCCCGACCTCGTCAACCACCAGCAGATCGGTAGACCGGGGATCGGGCGGCGCGAGCGCTCTCCGCCCGAACGCGAGCGCTTCCGGCCGGAAGTAGAAACGGCCGTGAACCTCGCACCGAGGGTCGGGGTCGATAGAGCAGAGTTCCTCGTGTTCACCGGTGGCCAGGTCGACCAGCGTGAATCCCGATCTCCTGCCGTCCCGCACATGGCCTGGGGCAATGATCCCCCTCACCCGAACATTTGCCCCGACGATGAGCCCCAGAACCTGGTGCAGGAACGTCGTCTTGCACTGACCCTGTTCGCCGGTGATGATGAATACCGGCGGCCTGCCGTTCATATAGGAGTAGACGTTCGCTCCAGAGTACATACATATACTTCCGGGCTGCCTGTATAAATCAGTTTTACGTGCAGGTATTGTTGGGCAAATATAGTTAACATGCGTGGCCGGCCCCGCGCCGATACCCCCGCCGCAGTATAAATGTGGTAGCGGACAATATCATACGGAGTTAATGGCCATGGCAGAGAAGAGAGTCGTGCTCCACACGACAATGGGCGATATAACGATCCGGCTCTACAATGATATGCCGGTGACCGCCGGAAACTTCGAAAAACTGGTCCGTTCTGGTTTCTACGACGGCACTGTGTTTCACCGTGTGATCGACGGGTTCATGATCCAGGGTGGTGATCCCACCGGCACCGGAAGCGGCGGGCCGGGCTATACCATCCCCGACGAGTTCGTGAAGGGCCACTCGAACCAGCGGGGCACGATCGCGATGGCGAACACCGGCCGCCCGAACACCGGCGGCAGCCAGTTCTTCATAAACCTGGTAGATAACGCCTACCTCGACTGGGACGACCCACGCACGCCGAGCGCCCACCCGGTCTTTGGTGAGGTGGTCGGGGGGATGGACGTCGTTGACAGGATCGGGAAGGTGAAGACGGACTCCGCTGACAGACCAAAGGTCGCCGTCCGGATAACGAAGGCTGAAGTCGTGGAGCGATGAACCAGTGGGAGAACAGCAACCGCAACCTGCGGGCGGTAGAGGAGCGGATTGGCTACACATTCCGCAACCCCTCCCTGCTTGAGCGGGCGCTAACCCGCCTGGCCTGCACCCTGGAGACCGGTCTTCCCCCGGAGATGCACATGGACGCCCTGGCAACCCTCGGCGACGCCGTGATCAACGTCGCGGTCGTGGAGGCTGTGGTGGCGGAGGGGGTGCACGACAAGGGCGCGATCACCAACCGGAAGATGAACCTGGTGAACATGTCCAGGCTCCGCGCCCTTGCAGAAGAGATCGGCCTTGCCGAGCATGTCCGGTGGGGAAAGGGTGAAGCCGCCCAGAGGGTCTGGACATCCGGCCGGGTTCTCGCCGAATGCCTGGAAGCGCTCATAGGCGCTGTCTATCTGGACGGCGGTATGGAGCCGGCCGCGGAGGTGCTCCGGCGGCTCGGGCTCATCAAGAGGGCTTAAAGACCCTCCTCTTTTTCCTTCTCCGGCGCCGGAACCCTGGACGGCGGGCGCATCAGGAGCCAGGCGATGATAAAACCGACGACGGCAAGGGCCGCAACCAGCGGGAAGACACCGAGGTATGTCCCGCTCGCCGTCCGGATGAACCCGGCAACCTGCGGCCCGGCGATGGCCCCCGCACCGTAGGCCAGGAAGACAACTCCGTAACAGCGCGGGTAGTCACACGTCCCGAAGTACGAGGCCGTCGCCGTCGGCGCGATGGCGAGCCAGCCACCCAGGCATCCCCAGAGTATGGCGAACGCAATGATGTAAGACGGCACCCCCGGTACAAGCCAGAGCAGAAGAGATGCCACCGCTATAAGCGCAAAAGTCAGCATCGCAGTCTTCTGCGGGGTTATACGGTCGGTGAGGCTTCCGAAGACCGGGCGGCCAAGGCCGTTGAATATGGCGAAGAACCCGACGAGAGCTGTCGCGAGCGCGGCACTGACCCCGGCAACCTCCGTTCCAACCGGCTGCGCGATAGAGATGGCTGTCAACCCGGCCAGGCAACCGATGAAATAACAGGCAAAGAGCCCGTAGAATGTCCCCGTCCGGAGCATCGTGCCCCGATCACACTCACAGGCCGGTGCGCTGCCACTGCCGGGCGGCGGAGGCGTCCAGCCGGCGGGTCGCCAGCCGGCCGGTGGGAACCGTAGCGGCAGGGCCGAGAGAACCAGCAGGACGATGAAGGCGATGCCGAAGATCCGGAATGTTGTCATAACACCGTAGGCAGCGATCAGGGCTCCAGCAATGTTTGCGGTGATAAAGGCCGAGAACCCGAACCCGAGCAGTGTGAGCCCAACCGCAAACCCCCTGCGGTCAGGGAACCACTGGGTGGCCACAGCGACCGGCACCCCATAGGTGATACCGACCCCGAGGCCTCCGATCACCCCATAGACAATGTATAGGGCCTCGACCGAAGATACCGTCGATGCCAGGAGCCAGCCGAAACCGGTGAGGATCCCGCCAACTATCGTCACATTCCTTGGGCCGTAGCGTTCGATGTACTTCCCGGCAAGCGGCATCGCTATCGCGAAGAACGCCAGGAAGACCGAGAACGGGAGGAGGACCTCCCCGGCCGTCACATGCCGGCCGAGCACCTCCGTGAAGTGCGCGGCAAGTGGCGCGGTGAAGACGCTCCAGGCGTATATGCTCCCAAGGCAGAGGTTGATTATGAGCCCAAGGGCGACCAGCCCCCACCGTCCCTTCTCTGCGCGCATACCGAAGATCGCTGGTGTTGTATCGGGCATGGAGACCTACTCCTCCAGGGTGGAGATGTCGCCCGGGTCCATACCGAGTTCGCGGGCCTTCAGGACACGGCGCATGATCTTGCCGCTCCGGGTCTTTGGGAGCCTATCCACATACTCGATCTCGGCAGGCACCGCGATCGGTCCCAGGGTTTTCCTGACATGGCGTGCGAGCTCAGCCGTGAGACCGTCTCCGGGAGCCACCCCCACACAGAGGGTGACGAAGGCCTTGATGACGTTTCCTTTAAGGGGATCGGGTTTTCCGATGACTGCAGCCTCGGCCACCGCCCTATGAGAGACGAGCGCACTCTCGACCTCGGCCGTCCCGATGTTGTGCCCGGCAACGACTATCAGGTCGTCTGCACGGCCGAGAACCATGATGTAGCCCTCCTCATCCTTCACCGCCAGGTCGCCTGCGGTGTAGCACCCCGGGATGGTGTTCCAGTAGGTGCGGTAACGCTCATCGTTCCCGTGGACCGTCCGGAGCATTGCAGGCCACGGTTCCTTTATGACCAGGAACCCGCCGGTGCCGGGAGGGACCGGCTCGCCCTGGCGGTTGACGACGTCGACAACGGCGCCAGGGATGGGTTTCCCGGCAAAGTTTCCCGGCAAACCCGGGTTTCATCGGCTCGCCGATCATCGTGGTGACCATGTGCATCCCGGTCTCGGTCTGCCACCAGGTATCGACGATCGGGCACCTGCCGCCGCCGATGACATGGTAGAACCATTCAAACGCCTCAGGGTTGAGCGGCTCCCCGACTGAGCCCAGAACGCGGAGCGATGAGAGATCGTAGTTCTTCGGCCACTCGTCGCCGTAGCGCATGAACATCCGGATGGCTGTGGGCGCGGTGTAGAAGATCGTCACCCCGAGATCCTGGACGATCCGCCAGTAGGCGCCCGGATCCGGGTAGTCGGGCGTACCTTCGGCGATGACAACTGTCGTGCCGACCGCAAGCGGGCCGTAGACGATGTAGCTGTGGCCGGTGATCCAGCCGGTGTCGGCGGTGCACCAGTAGATATCATTCTCCTTGATGTCGAAGACGCATTTCGTCGTGTAGTACGTCCCGACCGCATACCCACCGCAGGTGTGCACGATCCCTTTCGGTGCGCCGGTCGAACCGCTTGTGTAGAGGATGAAGAGCGGATCCTCGGCGTCCATCACCTCCAGCGGGCATTCTGGCCCGGAACGGGCCATAAGTTCGGCGTAGTCCACCTCGCGCACACCGTCGAGCTCGACGGCCGGCCTCGCCCGCCTGAGGACGACGACGCGCTCGATCGATGGCGCCTGAGCGAGCGCCTCAAGCGCGATCTCCCGGAGAGGGACGGTCTTTCCCCGGCGGTAACCGACGTCAGCGGTGATCAGAACCTTCGCCTCGGCATCGTTGATCCGCATCGAAAGCGCACCCGCCCCGAACCCCCCGAAGACAACCGAGTGAACGGCCCCGATCCTGGCGCAGGCAAGCATCGCGACTATCTGCTCCGGGACGAGCGGCATGTAGATGCAGACCCGATCGCCCTTTCTGATCCCCAGACTCAAAAGCCCGTTTGCAAACCGCATCACCTCACGATGCAGGTCTTCGTATGTGAGGATCCGCTTTTCTCCGCTCTCCCCATGCCAGATGATCGCCGGTTTGTCCTTCCTGCTGCTGGAAACGTGCCTGTCCAGGCAGTTATAGGTTATGTTGAGTTTCCCGTTGACGAACCACTTCGCGTAGGGGTAGTTCCACTCCAGAACCCTGTCCCAGGGCTCGAACCAGGAGAGTTCGCGGGCGATCCCGTCCCAGAAACCCTCCGGGTCGCGCAGGAACTCCCGGTATGTCCGGGCGTAGTCAGTCACCCAGGCGTTAGCCTTGAGAAGCGGGTCCGGGTAGTGCTTCTTCTCTTCCAGTTTCACGGCGAACGAATCTGTCATATCTCCTCCTTCCATCTTCAATCATCTTCCGGGCTCGCTTGTTCGGCCCGTGGTCGTGCTACCATGCATACCGGTCGCCGGCAACCGGTGCCGGTCCCCGCCGGGAGCGTAACACCGGTCTCTTCCGTACGCGACCGCCACTGTATTTTACATGATTAATAATGTATAATATGTGATAAACTTTGCGGCCACCGGAACAACGGGGATGGGAGGCGGGGTCTTGTGCAAAGGACGCGGAGGGGCGGATGCCGATCTCCGGCCTGCCCCCAATTCGCAGATGTCAAAAAAGGATGAGTCCTTACCGTTGCTTAAGCCTGAACCCGGCGGCTATTGCGCCGACGACCAGGATAACCAGCATCACGGGAATGAGGGGCGTGCTGGAGGTCGGACCGGTAACCGCGTCCTGCACCTCCCGCATCACGTGGCCGCTCACCTCCTGTGCGGCCTTCGCCATATCGCCGGCCATTTTATCGAGGGTCTTCCCGACCCCCGATGCACCCGTCGTGTTGGTGGCCTGGTCTCCCGTTCCGGAAGGAATCGGTGTGAACGTGGGGAGCGGCGATGAGGAGGAGCGGGAGGATGGGCGTTTGCCGCTGCTGCCGGAATCGGGCGCCTGGGGTGCGGGGATCTGGCTCTGGATGTAGGCCTCCAGCTGGAGGTTGCCGCAGGTGTGGTGGCAGCATGTCATCCCATGGAGTTCGACCGACTGCTGGAACTCCTGTGCGAGGTGCTGCAGAACTTTGCTATCCGCATCCCAGTAGCCTTTTCGTGCCGTCTCCATCATCCGTGCGAGCATGGACTGGTAGGCATACGGGTTGTCCTTAAAGAATTCGGAGAGGCCAAGGTGGTGCTCGTCCTTCACATAGACGTCAAACACCCTGTTCCAGATATCCGACCCGATGATCTCGGGATTCGTCACGGTCCAGCCCCAGAGGTTCTGCAGGAACTCTCCATCCATACATCTCGCACCTGCATACCCGTGCTCCATCATCCCCTCAATCCATTTCGGGTTGAAATACCGGGCATCGAGTTCTCGTAAGATGAACTCCTTCAACGTTGTCGTCTCCGGTTTGCCTGCAGCCCTGAGGTCGGTGATGAACGTCTCCGGCGCCGTCCCTGTAAGGTAGCGTACGGCAAGGGAGAGCGCCCCGACGTACTGGAAGCAGTCATCGTTATCCACGAGGCCGTAGAGGTTCGAACTCCTGGTGTGCACCGCTGCCTCAACACCGCCAAGGTTTGCACGGAAGAGGTCTGTACCTGGCTCGCCCCACGTGCCAGATCCGTAGACGTAGCCCATCTTGTTGATGAAGAGCTCCGCAAGCTTTGCCTCGTCGGTCCACGTCCCGCTGGCGTCGATCGCGGAGGATAGCCCTGTTCCGTATGCTCCGGGTGCGGACGAGAATATCCGTGCCGTAGAAAGGCTCCGTGCGGCAGCCTCGTCGTAGCCGCCGGCAAGGAGATGCTGGTAGAGTGCCTCGCTGTGCCGCTTCACGTAGTTAGGGTATTCGCTCTCTTCGGCCTGTGCAGCGAGCCTGACGGCCTCGTCGAGGAGCTCGATCTTGTCCGCGAACGTATCCCGGTACAGTCCCGATGCGAGGAAGAGCACGTCGATCCTCGGCCGCCCGAGCTCCCCAGATGGAATAAGTTCCAGGCTCTTCACGTTTCCTTTGCTCCAGACGGGCCTCACGCCGAGCAGGTAAAGGGCTTCCGATTCCGTCACTCCCTCGTGGCGCATCGCCTCACACGCCCAGAGGACGAAGGCCACCTTCTCCGGGTATGCTCCGTCATGCGCATCCCGGTACTGCCTGAGCATCTCGTCCGCCATCTGCATGCCCACGTTCCACGCTTCCTGTGTCGGCATGGTCCGCGAATCGAAGGAATGGAAGTTGTTGCCCGTAGGGAGGCTGTGCGGGCTCCTGATCGGATCGCCGCCCGTCTTCGGCGGGGTAAAACCGCCGTCGAGTGCGTTGATGATCGCCGGAATCTCAACGGTGCAGGCCGCAATATCCATCTGGTAGCGGGTCGCGGTATTCAAATCTGCCGTCACATCGGCAGAGACCCCGCCGAGGATGGATTGCTGTGCCGCCTCCGGTCCTGTGCCGTTGACAAGTACCTCATGGAGCAGGGCCTCGATGACGGTGCAGTTTCCGTGCGCTGCCGAGAGGCTATGCGGGTCGGGGTAGATCATACCAACGTGCTCTTCAAACTCCTCGCCGAGCATCGCCCGGACAAGCGAGACCAGTTCGTCCCCTTCCGGCGGCTCTCCAAGGATATGCAGACCGTACGGGATGAGCTCGTCGCCAAGTTTGTGGAGGTACTGATGAAGGTCGCTGGTAATGAACGCGGCGAACTCTTCCTCCGACATCGCCTTGATCCCCTCGACCGTGCGATCAAGGTTATCGCAGATGTTCATCTCCTCACAAAGTTCAGTGATGCTCTTCCTGTACTCCCCCTTCAGCGTCGCATTTACGGTGCCGTAGGCGTGGACCTTCTCGTGGAGGACCGCGAAGTTGCCATAGAGTCCTGCCGTGACGATCGGGGGGGTGAGGTGATCCACGATGACCGCATTTCCTCTCCGCTTGGCCTGCGTCCCCTCTCCGAGCCCGTCCATGATGTAGGGGTAGATGTTCGGGCAGTCCCCGATGAGGAGGGGCGGCCAATCTGTTGCGGAGAGGGCGCGCTCTTTGCCCGGGAGCCATTCGTGTGTCCCGTGCCTGCCGAAATGGACGATGGCGTCTGCCCCAAATTCGTTCCGGAGCCAGAGGTAGAAGGCGATATACTGGTGGTGTGGCGGGAGATCTTTGTCATGGTAGAGTATCTCCTCGTTCTGCAGCCAGCCCCGAGTCGGCTGCGGCGCGAGCAGTACGTTGCCGAAAGATATTGTGGGGATCACCAGGTACTCCTTCCCGCCGTTCTGGTAGACCATAATCTCACCCGGCGGCTCGCCCCACTTCTCAATAACCTCATGCTGCCTCTCTGCAGGCAGGCTGTGGAACCATCCGGCGTAGATCTCTGCAGGGAGCAAAACAACGTCTCCGTCCTTTACCATACGGTCGAGCTCCCCGGGGGCCCAGGTGCCGACGTTTCTTCCCTGGAGGAGCATCAGGTCGAGGAGGACGTCTTCGTCCGGGACCTCGCCGGCTACCGAGTAGCCCTCCGCCTTCATGGCGTTGAGGAGGCTCGTGAGGCTCGGCACGATATCAAGGTAACTTGCGCCGAGGTTGTTCTTCCCTCCCCCGTGGTTGTAGTAGATGACGGCGATGCGCTTGTCGGGGTTTGCAGTATGCCGGAGCTTCCCGAGTGCCAGAACCCTGTCGGCGAGCCAAGCAACCTGCTCGTCGACGGGTGTGATCGGGCGAAACCCGATCGCTTCTGTCTCGGGGTCGATTCCCCTCCCGGCGGTCCAGATGAACTCTGTCTGGCCGTCAAGTTCGGGCATCGCGATCGAGTAACCGATCTTTGAAGCGGTGATGCCGTCGGTGCCTTCCGCCCACTCTTCAGGGGTCTTTGAGTAATCAACAAGTGCGTTGATGATCGGGATGTTGTAGGCTGCCAGTTCCGCAATTCCCCGTTCGGCGTTCTCACCGGACCCGTAAAACCTGAAGCACCTGATATTGACGATGGCGTCGATGACCGGCGTCCCGTTCCTGACGAAGAACCGGTCGATCACGTGAGGGTTTTTATGATCGAGGAAGACCGGGAGGATGTTCGCTCCCCTGGCTTCAAATGCTCTCATGATAGCGTCATCACCGCGAAGATCGCCGGAACGGTAGTGACTGTCATAGAAGATGATGCCGATGGTCGGTTTTGCCGGATCATACATGGAGTACCACGCCAGATAGTCATCCAGGTTCTCAAACGGTTCCCCGCTGTCGGGATGGTAGATGCATTCCTGGGGGATGGTGATCGGATCCTTCACCGGGACGTCGGCCCCGCATAACCTGGCACTAATGTAGTCGATCAGCCTGAGCGCATTCTCGGGACAGTTGTTGTCCCAGTAGGTCTCCACTGCCGGGTGGGCGGTCATATCGACGGTTCCGAGGGATTCATGCGTCCCTCCATGAAGGACCATTATCGGAATCCCGAGGGCAGTGGCGTCCTTTACCGCCGGTTCGATGATATCTATTCCGGCCCCGAACATCTCAAGAAAGATGAGGTCATAGCCGGTGAGGTTGAGATCGGCAGGCAGGTTCTTTGAGGGATAGACCGTGACGTTTGCAGTGCTCTTCGCAGCTGCATCGATGTACATCGGGACATAACTCTCTCCACCGATGATCATGACGATCCTGATCGCCTCTTGTGGTGATTGTGGAGGATCCACGGGTGTTGAGTTCCCGAAGCAGGTGTTGTCGATATACAGGAGCATGTTCAGGATATTACCGTCACCCCCGTACTGCCAGTATCGGCTGATGTTCTGGTCCGCGGGCATACCGAATATAGTATCCGGGGAAAGGCCATAGAGGATGATCGTTGCGTTCTCACCGGCTGTGCCGTTGATACGCGCAGCGGTCTCATTGCCGATGGACGCGGCAAAGATAAGCGGTTCCCCGGCGAAATCGTGCAGCAGTGCCTCTTCTTCGGAGAAGAGGGAGACGTTCAACGGGACGCTCCCGGTCACATTGGTGATCGCTGCCCTCCTCTGGCTGTCGCCCGTGACGATCGCGATCCTGTTCTCCACAGCGGCCTCCCGCACTGTTTCGATCGTGTTCCCTTCACCAGCAGGAGTTCCAGAGTCCCCCAACGGGAGCGGGCCGCCGGCGGTTGCAGTCGGGATCGGGGTCCCCGTTGCGTTCCCGGATTCGTCAGGGAGTGGCGTCTCCTCCACCTCTTCAGGGGCTGCAGGCTCCTCTGTTCCGGCCGCTTCCGGCATCGAAGGACTTTCAACCGGGTTCCGGGTATCCAGCCCGTTCGTTCCATTCTCCGAAACTTCTTCGCTCCCGGCTGGGTCCGCGGCGCCTTCACCTGCCGCAGGCGCGACCAGGAGCAGCGTGATCATAATCAGCGCACATAACCAGTACAGGTTGCTTTTTTTCGTAACTCTCATACGTTAGCCTCTTTTCCTCCCGGAGCCGACTGCTGCGGCCGGGTGTTTACCAAACTTATTTTTAGGTAGATCAAGTACGATTGATTATTAATATACGTTACGCATCGATGCGGTGGTAGAGCCCGGTTTCTGGACAAAAGAGTTAGTTATCCTCGTCCCCATCGTCGGGAACGTAGATGATCTCGCCGTTCTCCAGGCGGTATGCCGTACCCATGCGGCTGCCCTGGCCGCCGGCAAGTTCTTCGGTCATATTCAGCACCTTGAGGGTCTTGCCTTCCTTGATAATGATCTGCATGTTCGGCTGTCCCGGGTTTTTCACCACCGTGAGGTCCGCTTCATCGTCGAGGAGTTCGGGAACGTTGTAGGCGACGACGAGCGCGACCAGGAGGGCGACGGCGAAGACCATAGCGACGTCAAAGAGGTTGGCAACGCCGGAGAGAGGGTCTTCGTCCTCGTCGTCGAGAATGATGCGTCTTCTCCTCATGCCACCATCCTCACCACGTATTCCATGTCGCTCAAGTCCTGTAGATACCACCGGCGCTTCGTCAGCATGACGGCATAGGCGATGCCTCCGGCAAACAGCCCGAGTACCGTCGTGCTGAACGCGATGACCAGGTTGGATGCCAGCGCCTCGACGTTCCCTGCCGAAAGGCCCATCAGTGCGGGACCGAGGGGTATCAGCGTTCCCATGAGCCCGAGCATTGGGGCCGTCCGCGTCAGGATCTTGAGCCGCTCCAGTTCGGCTGCAATGCGTATCTCGTAGTCCTGGAGGAGCTTTTCCGACTCGATCGAAAATCGATCGTCCCCGAGAAGTTTCGCAAGGTCGCCGGTAAACGATCTGAGAAGCGGGTTTGACCCCGACGCTGCAAGCGTCTCTGCGGCTTCGCCGTACGACCGGGCCTGGACGAGCGCCCGGGTCTCCCGGCAACCGTCTCTGAGCCGTTCGAGGTTCCGGGTCCTTGCCGAGTACTCGGAGATGAACTGGCCGAGAGCCGTCAGTGTCCAGACAACGAAGGCAAGGAGCACTATGATTGCAGGATAGAACAACGCCCCGGACAGGGTGAACATGGTCTCCATGATCAGTGTCGACAGGTCCGTCATCTGCCACCACGCTCCGCGGTGTGCCGGATTCTGTCGGTGAACACCCCGAACGCGATCAGGGCTGTCATCAGGACGAGCGCACGGAGCATGCCGACCGGATCCGTTGCGATGCCGAATGCCGGTGCGTCCTGCGCCTGCAGGTAGGCCGGGATGAGGAGGAGGCAGAGCAGGTAGAAGAGGCCGAGGAACAGCATGACGTTACCCAGGGTGGAGGGATTGTCCATACCGGCCTTTTTCGTTATCCAGCTCGTGACAATTCCCCCTCCCGTAATCCCTGCAAAGAATAAGCCCCCGATGACGGCGCCCGCCGCAACGCCGCTCATTCCGGTGGTGCTGGTGAAGACGAGGCACGAAAGGAATGTTGCTGCAAGGCATGCCGGGCAGGGAAGCGACACCAGGAGGAATGTTCGGCGCGATAGATCTCTGCGATCCGCCAGCCAGGCTTTTTTCGTTCTGATGCCGAAATAGACGAGCGCGAGCCCGATGATGAGATGCATGACAACGCCGAGCCCGATGACCTGCTCTGTTGCGCTCACCGGGATGCTGCCAGCGATTGCTCCTATAATGAGCGCGGTGAGCGCATACATGGATGCAAGACAGAGCGTCTCGCATCTTCGCAGTCCCGAAAGCCCGCACCCGACCCCGCTCTTCAACGCCAGAAGGGTGGTGCCGCCGAAGACGCCGGCGGTGAGGAAGTTGACAACGTCACTCATAATAATTTAAGTTTAAACAAGTGTACCTTATAAAATGGCCTGTTCTGGATCCGGAACTGGGGTGTTTTGTCGTCCTGATTCGGCATACAGCTTCGCAGATGCCTGTGCCGGAGCAGTACACTAGTATAATCGCGCCCGAGCGGGTGGATCTGCCGAAAAAGTGAATGGGATTAAATGACCAGGATCAGCGGTGCAAAGACCAGCGCGACCATGGACATCAATTTTATGAGAATGTTGAGCGACGGCCCCGAGGTGTCCTTGAAGGGATCGCCCACGGTGTCGCCGACGACGGCAGCCTTGTGGGCGGGGGAGCCCTTGCCGCCGAGGTGACCCTGCTCGATGTACTTCTTTGCGTTGTCCCAGGCTCCTCCGGCGTTTGCCATCGTGACGGCGAGGAGGAACCCGGCCGCAAGCGAGCCGACAAGCAACCCGCCGAGCGCCTCTTTCCCGAGGACAAACCCGACGACGAGCGGGGCGGCAACGGCAATGACGCCTGGCGCGATCATCTCTCGCAGCGCAGAGCGCGTGGAGATAGCGATGCAGGTGGCGTAATCAGGATCGGCCGTCCCCTCCATAAGCCCGGTGATCTCCCTGAACTGGCGGCGGACCTCATGGACGATGCTGTATGCTGCCTTACCAACTGCCATCATCGTGATGGAGCAGAAGAGGAACGGCAGCATCGCACCTATAAGAACGCCGATGAAGACGTTCGGGATGGAGACATCGATTACCGAGAGGCCCACAGCCTGGGTGTATGCAGAGAAGAGCGCGAGCGCCGTCAGCGCTGCTGAACCGATGGCAAACCCCTTGCCGATGGCGGCGGTGGTGTTGCCGACGGCGTCAAGGGTGTCGGTGATCTCGCGGACCTCCGGCTTCTGGTGGGACATCTCGGCGATACCGCCGGCATTGTCGGCAACCGGGCCGTAAGCATCGACCGAGAGGGAGATCCCGAGTGTCGCGAGCATACCGACCGCGGCGATCGCGATGCCATAGAGCCCGGCAACCTGGTATGAGACGAAGATCGCGACAGAGATGATCAGAACCGGCCAGATGGTGCTCTCCATCCCCTTTGCAAACCCGGTGATGATGGTGGTCGCAGCCCCCGTCTCGGTCGACTTTGCAATGGCCAGGGTGGGTTTACGCTCAAAGGAGGTGTAGTACTCCGTGATCAGGCCGATGGCGAAACCCGCTATGAGCCCGGCGACAGCGGCGTAGAAGACTCCGATGTACTCTGCACCGAGAAGCGTTGTCACGAGGAAGTAGGTAGCAACGACGGTTACAACGATTGCAGCAAGCAGCCCCCTGTTGAAGGCCATGTGGATGGCGCTGCTCTCGGTCTTGTTGGTCCGCACAAAGAACGAGCCGATGATGGACGCAACAATCCCGACCGTTGCTATCAGCAGCGGGAGGAGGATCACGTTCATCATCTCGACGTTCGGGAACATTGTGGCCGCGACAGAGACACCAAGGACCATAGCAGCGATGATCGAGCCGACATAGGACTCGTAGAGGTCAGCACCCATGCCGGCGACGTCGCCGACGTTGTCGCCGACATTGTCGGCGATGACCGCGGGGTTCCGGGGGTCGTCCTCCGGGATGCCGGCCTCAACCTTTCCAACCAGGTCAGCACCGACGTCCGCGGCTTTGGTGAAGATACCGCCGCCGACACGGGCGAAGAGGGCAATCGAACTTGCACCGAGACCAAAACCGGTCACGATGGTAAGGACTTCAGCCTGGGGAAGCCCGGTTACGGTGCTGATGACCACATAGGCGATCGAGAGACCAAGAAGACCGAGCCCTACCACAGCCATACCCATGACCGAACCGCTCGCAAAAGAGACGCGGAAGGCATCGGCAACCCCGCGCCGCGCGGCGTTGGTCGTCCGGACGTTGGCGGCGGTTGCGGTGAACATGCCGATGTAGCCTGCGGTCGCCGAAAGAGCCGCACCGAGGACGAAACACGCCGCCGTGAGAGGATTGATCACGAGTGCCAGGACAACGGCAAGCACTACAACAAATACCGCTATTGCGCGGTACTGTCTGTTCAGGTAGACCATTGCCCCCGTGTGGATGGCGGCAGCAATCTTCTGCATCGATTCGGTACCAGTGCCCTCCCGCCTGATACTCAAATACGAGTATCCTGCAAACAGGAGAGCCAGGATAGCACCCAGGGGCGCCAGATACACCAGATCCATCTCTCAGCATTCCTCCGATTGAGTACCATATAGAGAGGAATTCAACGTTTTTAAATATGTGGAAAAACTCCCGGAAGATCGGATGAAACGTTTAACTAAAATCGATCACCCCTGGCTGGAGCGTCTGGAGGTCGACGACAACAGCCCGCCCCGGTGTGGGGTGGACGTTCATCTGTTTCTGAAACGACGTCTGCGACTGCCAGGTACCGGCGTTAACCCCGAGAACGCCCCGGTAACGTGTGAGACCGCAGATATGGATGTGCCCTGTGAGGAGGATCTCCGGGAGCGGATCGATGACAAGCCGATCGGTCTTCATCGCTGCGATCGGTGTCCGCATCCCGTAAGGGGCGGCGAGAAGCCTGCGTTTGAGCATCTCAACCATGATCTCGCCGGGACGCTCGTAACTCGCGCCGGGGATGAGCCCGATCATGTCGTCTATCGACCGGCCGTGATACATCAGGACGCGGACGCCCTGGAGGTTCAGCAGACAGGGATTCTCGACGAGGGTGCAGTTTGACGGAAAATTCGCGGCAAACTCCTGCGGGATCGCAGGCTGAGGTTCGGCCATCCTCACAACATCGTGATTCCCGGGGGCGGCAACGATCCGGATCCGGGATGGGAGGTCGCAGAGCATCTCCGCAAAGACGTCGTACTGCTCGTAGATGTTCTTTATCGTCAGTTCGTTCTCCTGTCCGGGGTAGATGCCGATGCCGTCGACGAGGTCGCCGGCGATCAGGAGGTAGGAGGCATCTGAGTCCTGGAGCCAGTCGGCGAACCGGTTCCAGGCATCCTGGAGGAAGGTGTCGCTCCCAACGTGGACGTCGGAGATCAGGACAGCCTTTCCGGGTCGATCGCTCTTGAAAGGGGCG
Organism: Methanoculleus receptaculi; assembly: GCF_033472595.1. NCBI lineage: Archaea > Methanobacteriati > Methanobacteriota > Methanomicrobia > Methanomicrobiales > Methanomicrobiaceae > Methanoculleus > Methanoculleus receptaculi. The sequence goes on from NZ_CP137642.1 coordinate 192,949, forward strand.
TTGTTGATGGGGACGTCCGGACGGACGAGTTGCTCGGCAAAGAGGAGCCCCCCATCACCGGAGAGTTTTCCCTTGACCCCGATCACATCGTCAGGGAGTATACGTTCGGCCTCCTCGAAAGCCTCGTCGTGCCCCTTGTTGAAAAGCACCCGGATCACCCCGGTTGGGTCCTCCACCTCGATCATCCTGTGGCCTTTCGGGGTCGTCCGCACCTCTACAACCATCCCGATGATGCTGCACTCCTCGTCACGGTAACGGCCGGGAGACTTCAGCAGCGCCTCGACCGGCATAGCGGTCATCCGCGTCCGGATCATGGAGGATAGGGTGTTGTAGCGGTTCCGGAAGTAGTGAACGGCGTCCTCGTGACCGCTGACGCTCCCGCTGCTTCCGGCGCTCCCCACGATCACCTCAAGCTCAGGGTCGACCAGGAACCTCGTCCCATCCCTGACCTTCTTGAGACCCGGTACGTGCTCGGTGGAGACCACCAGGGCGTCACCGGCTGCCGCCGCAATCCGGTCGATGAGCGAAGGATCGTTCTGCTCCCGGATGTAGTTCACCACGTCGGGGTGGACCTGATGCTTCGTCTCAAGGAACCGGCGTACGATCTCGGCGTTGGCAAGCATGGACTTCATGTTATTCTCCCCTGAGAATATTGGCTTTACCCTTCCGCACACCCCCGTGTGATGAAGACAGGGACAGGGATTTGACATCAGATCCACAAAATTCCGGCGATCTGCGGGCAGAACCCGTCACACCCTCTTTACATTTCACCCTGCAGAACCGATGAGAAGACCAGCCTGGGAATCTATGTATATGATGGATGGGTAACATCTTTAGAGCAGATGGCGGCTACAAACTGGCTGCAGCGTGCAGCAAATGCCGTGAGGGCGTTCCGCGATAGCGATCACCCCGGTATCTCGCTTGCCCGGGACATCCTCTGGGTCGTCGCGGTCGTTGGGGGTATCGCCCTTATCCTCTATCTCTTTGCCGGAACCTGGCCGGCGGTGGTCACGATAGAGTCGGAGAGCATGGTTCCGCACATGAACGTGGGTGACCTGGTGTTTGTCGTCGACGAGAACCGGTTCGGGGGTCTCGTCACCTGGGCCGAAGGTCAGATGATTGGCTACTCGTCTTTCGGGGACTACGGCGACGTGATCGTCTACCGGCCAAACGGCGCCGACTCCGTCCACCCGATCATCCATCGGGCGATGATCTACCTCGACACAGAGGGGGTGATAGAGTCGGGACTCGGGGCCTACTACGATGAACCGCATGGTGGCTACATCACCAAAGGTGATAACAACCCCTACACCGACCAGCCAAACCTCATGATCTCCGGCATCGGTGTGATCGAACCGGTGAAGGAGGAATGGGTCGTTGGAAAAGCCCTGGCAGCGGTGCCGCTCATAGGTTACCTCCCGCTCCACCTGCCAGAGTTTGCCGCTGTCGTCATCCTGATCATAATTATCCACGATCTCATCCTCGCGCGCCGAGAAGAGAAAGAGGTATAAAACCTGAACCACAAAAGAAGTGCTTAAGATGGCATATTCGCTGAATGACCTGCTCGACGACGTTCTTGCCGGCTACAGACTCACCGAGGAGGAGGCTGTAAGCCTGCTATCGGCGCGCGGTCGGGACGTCTGGAAGATTGCCGCCGCAGCAGACGAACTCCGGGAGCGGAAAGTCGGGGAGACTGTCACCTACGTCAGGAACCAGAACATCCACGTCACCAACATCTGCAAGAACCGTTGCGGGTTCTGTGGTTTCGGGCGGGGTGCGGATGACCCTGGCGCGTTCCGCGACGACCTGGATACGGTGCGGGAGAAGGCCAGGATCGCACGCGAGCGTAACGTCACCGAGATCTGTATCCTCTCCGGAGTCCACCCGGACTACACCCTGGACTCCTACATCGACCTAATCAGGTGCGTGCGCGAGGAGGCGCCGGGCGTGGATATTCATACCGCAAGCCCTGACGAGATCGCCTGGGCAGCGGAACGAAGCGGAGTCTCAACCAGGGAGGCGCTCGAACAGGTGCGCGATGCGGGTCTTGGCACGCTGCAGGGGACAGCGGCCGAGATCCTTGTCGACGACGTCCGGCGGGTGATCTGCCCGAACAAGTGCGACACCGCAACCTGGGTCCGTGTCATAAAGGAGGCGCACGGGATGGGCATCCGGTCGACAGCGACGATCATGTATGGCTCCTGCGAGAGCGAGGCCGACCGCGCAAGGCACCTCGAGATCCTCCGCGAGATCCAGGACGAGACCGGCGGGTTCACGGAACTTGTGCCGCTCTCCTATCTCTATGAGAACACCGCGCTCTATCGGCAGGGGCTTGCGCCCGCAGGCGCCACCGGGCGCGAAGACCTGCTGCTCTTTGCGGTCGCGCGCCTCTTCCTGGACAACTTCGACCATATCCAGATCTCCTGGGGCAAGGTCGGAACGAAGATGGCAGAACTCGGGCTGCTGGCGGGCGGCGACGATCTTGGCGGGACGATGTTCTGCGACGACGTCTCGGTCGATGCCGGGGGTGAGGGTGCCGATTACCTTGACCCGGCGGAGATGCGCAGGATTGCAGAGGATCTCGGCAGGACGCTCCGGCAGCGGACGACGACATACAAGATTGTTGCGTCAACTACCCCCGACTGAACTCGGGGGGGCACCACGCTCTTCACAATGCTCCTGAAACGCTCTTTAGGGTTATATCCATCGAGACCTGACCGGGAGACCCGAAGGTTCTTCTCCTGACCCCGCCAGATCAATCCATCGCACCCAGGAAGGCGAGATGAAAGTATGACACCACCACTGCAACAGGTGCTCGACGACGCGCTTGCCGGCCACCGGCTAACCGAGGAGGAGGCTGTCAGCCTGCTGTCGGCGCGCGGTCGGGACGTCTGGAGGATCGCCGCCGCAGCAGACGAACTCCGGGAGCGGAAAGTCGGAGACATTGTCACCTACGTCAGGAACCAGAACATCAACGTCACCAACCTCTGCGTGAACGCCTGCGGGTTCTGTGGGTTTTCACGGAAACCGGGAGATCCCGACTCTTTCTGTCACGACGAAGCCGTGGTTCGGGAGAAAGCCAGGGCTGCACGCGAACGCGGCGTCACAGAGATCTGCACGGTTAGCGGTCTCCACCCGGCCTTTGACGTAGAGTCCTACGTCAACATCTACTCCTGGATGAGGGAGGAGGCGCCGGGTGTCCATATCCATGCAAGCAACCCGATGGAGGTGGCCTACGCCGCGAGGAAGAGCGGCATCTCCAGCCGTGAGGTACTGGAACTGATGAGAGAGGCGGGGTTGTCTACCCTCTGCGGAACGGCAGCCGAGATCCTTGTCGATGACGTACGGCGTGTGATCTGCCCGGACAAGATAGACACTGCGACATGGATCCGGATCATAAAGGAGGCGCATGAGATGGGCATCCGGTCGACAGCGACGATCATGTATGGCTCCTGCGAGAGCGAGGCCGACCGCGCAAGACACCTCGAGATCCTCCGCGAGATCCAGGACGAGACCGGCGGGTTCACGGAGTTCGTCCCCCTCTCGTTCGTCCACCCGAATACGCCGCTCTACCGTGCGGGGCTTGCCCGGCCCGGTGCAACGGGGCGGGAGGATCTGCTGTTGTTTGCGGTATCCAGGCTATTCCTGGACAACTTTGACCACATCCAGGCATCATGGGTGAAGATAGGGACAAAGATGGCGGGGATGGCGCTTCTTGCAGGCGCCGACGATCTGGGTGGAACACTCTTTGAGGAGAGCATCTCCCGGGAGGCTGGCGCGAGGGACACCGACTACCTTGACCCGGCGGAGATGCGCAGGATTGCAGAGGATCTCGGCAGGACGCTGCGGCGACGGACGACGACATACACCCTTCTTGAGGGCTGAATCACACCCGGAAGGTCGGGTTAACCCTCAGGATGCCGGCGATATGATGGGGGAAGACGGGTTGCGCACCCCTTCCGGGAGTTTGAGGGGCTTTCTCCGCAGAAAGTGGTACCCTGCAGAGGCGGTGGTGGCGGGACCTCAATCCTCCGGACGGATGTAGCGGACTATCGTATCCGCAACCTCCCTTGCCCGCGCCATTGCCCGGTCGTCGTTACGGACATCCCCCGCAGCATACCCCCTGCCGCAGACGTAGCCGAGATACGAGAACTCGTGAGCGTTCAGGAAACCTTCTATCGTCTCCAGAGTGCGCTCGCATCCACGGTCCGCACAGACCGCCACTGCAACCGCTCTCCTCCCTGAGAGTTTCCTGTCGTGGAAGAGTGAGTATGTCCGGTCGATCAGGTTCTTCGTCTGGCCGTTGATGTCGTAGTAGTAGGTCGGAGCACCCAGAACAAGAACCTCACACTCGACCATCCTCTGCGCAACAAACCCCCAGTCATCGTCCTCCGTCACGCACCACTTCGTCTCACGGCAGGTCTCACAGCCGGTGCATGGCCGGATCTCCATACCGGCAAGCGATATGTACTCCGTCTCGACACCCGCCCCCCGCACACGCTCGAGAATCGTGTTGACGAGCGTCGCGGTGTTGCCGTTCTTGCGCAGGCTTCCGGAGATTCCAAGAACAGTCATACCCTATGCTTATCTCCCGCGTTCTTGATTCTTGTGATCCGGGCATCCAGATCGAGACGCCGGAACGCCGCCAGGATCTCGGGGACGGGGTCACCAGGGCGATGAAATAGGTGGGAGGGGCAGTTGCAGTCGCTGCACCCGAATCCCAGGACGGATGGGTCACCGATGGCCTTTGCAAGGTCGCACTCGCAGTCACGCCCGGTGACTGCGGTTATAACGGCGACCGGTCTAAAGTGCGGATCGAGGAGCAGGTGGTCGATATGCCAGTGGGGAGGGCGGTCACGGCTGAACGCAAGGTTGACATGCCGGTCTGCGCGGCCAAGACCCCCGCTCCCCTGCGCGGATCCTATGTAGATATGATAGCCCGGAGCGAACTCCCGCACCCCCAGAGCACCGATGCGAACCCTGCAGCAGGAGTTCTCAATGAGGAGGGCGTAGACCCCCTTATCCATACAACCGGAGCGCCTCCCGTGCGGCTGCTATATGCCTCCAGCCGTCACGCTGGGCGGGCTCGCCGTGCCCCGGGTAGAGAGAGTCAACCTCCAGGCCGCTGAGGCGCTCGATGGATGCCGCGAGTGCCCTGCGGTCGCCTCCCGGAAAGTCGTAACGGCCAAACGACCCGCCGGTAAACACGGTGTCGCCCGAGAAGAGCAACCTCGCCTTCCGGTCATAGAGAGAGATCCCGCCCGGGGTGTGGCCAGGGGTGTGAAGCACGAGGAGGGTTCCTATGCGGTCGCCGTCGGCGAGCGTGACGTCCGGGACCATCCCAGGAGACCGGGCACCGAAATGCATCGCAAGACTCCTGGCGTCGTCGACAAGGCCCGGTGCGTCCGCATGGTGGATGCAGACGGTGGCATCACCGCACATGGTCGCGATCTCTGGAAGATGGGCGATATGGTCGTAATGAGCGTGGGTGATAACGATCGTATCGATAGCAGCGGCATACGGTTCCACCGCCATCGGTAGGACGCCGGCATCGATCAGTATGTTTCCGTAAACAAACGAGTTCGCATAGGTCATGCCACCTGTGATCCACCGGACATGCATGCAGACTAATATGGCCTCCGGACAAATGGTTCTTATGCACACCCTTGTTCAAGCGTGCCTGCGCGGGGTTCCTTCCGAGGTAGAGACGATCGCCCGCGATGAGGATCTCGCTCCTCACGCAGCGGCGCGGACTGTCGCCCGCGGCCGGATCGTCATCCCGGCAAACCCCGTTCGGCCGCACCGCCTCTGCGCCATCGGAGAGGGGTGCAGGGTGCGGGTCAACGTGAACGTCGGAACGTCGGGCGTTCGGTGCGACGAGGATCTCGAGGTTGAGAAGGCAAAGACCGCCCTACGTGAAGGCGCAGACACCCTGATGGACCTCTCGACCGCCGGAGACCTCGCCCGCATCCGCCGCCGGATTCTTGAGCTTGATGCGCCGGTTGGAACCGTCCCGGTCTACGAGGCTGTCCGACGGGCGGGGAGCGCGGCGGACGTCGATGCCGATCTCCTCTTTAACGTCATCCGGGAGCACTGCGAGCAGGGCGTCGATTTCCTGACGCTGCACTGCGGTGTTAACCTGGATGCTCTGGCATCGCTCAAGGCCGATCCAAGGGTGATGGGCGTCGTCTCCCGCGGGGGGGCGTTTCACGTGGCGATGATGGCAGCGACCGGTGAGGAAAACCCCCTCTACGCCGAGTATGACTACCTCCTTGAGATCCTGGCGGAGCACGATGTGGTCGCGAGCCTTGGGGATGGTATGCGACCGGGCGCGCTCGTGGATGCCGGGCGCCTGGCGAAGTCGACCGAGTACCTGACGCTTGGACACCTTGCAAAACGGGCGCTCGCTGCCGGGGTACAACGGATGATCGAGGGGCCGGGGCATATCCCGGCTGATCAGATCGGCTGCAACGTCAGGATGCTCAAAGAACTGACCGACAGTGCCCCGCTCTACCTGCTCGGGCCGCTCGTGACTGACGTAGCACCGGGCTACGACCACCTGGTCGGGGCGATCGGCGGCGTGATCGCCTGCATGAACGGCGCCGACTTCCTCTGCATGGTCTCGCCAAGCGAGCACCTGGCGCTGCCGGAGATCCGCGATATCGTGGAGGGGACACGGGCGGCGAGGATCGCGGCACACGTGGGGAGTCTCTCCCGCGCCGCCGCGCGCACAAAGAACCGCGAGATCCGGATGGCAGAGGCGCGGCAGGCGCTCGACTGGGAGAAACAGTTTGAACTGGCGCTCATACCGGATGAGGCCCGCCGAATCCACGAGCGGGACAGCGGGCTTGAGACCTGCTCTATGTGCGGCGACCTCTGCGCCGTGAAGATGATGCGGGAGATCCTCCCTCTACCGGAAGAGCATCTGGAACCATAGAGGTCAGGAACGTTCCAGGGGGCTGGCCCGGGATAGCCCCAACCCCCCGGGGAGTTTCAGAGACGGCTGGAGGAAAGGTCAGTGGGTCTCCCGGTAGTACTCCCACTCATCGATCTCGGTGCCGTTCTCGAAGATGCAGACACCGTACTCGCTGCCGTCTGGGTTCTTCCGGATCTCGTATCTGTGCCCCTGCTCCACACACCAGACAGCGGCAGGGTTTGCGACACCGGCGTTCCCGCCACATTTGGCGCACGCCCAGGGGATGTCGATTATCTCAAGCGGCGTCCCCCACTGCTGAATCGTCGCGGTATCCCTCTTCACCTCTCCGACGAAGGTGAGGCGCATCCCGTCAACCCGGTAGGTCTCGTTCAGGTTGAGCGGCAGGTAGCGGCCACCCTTGTCGGCGATGATCCCGTAGAACCCGCCCTCAAGGTCGATGTAGGTCACTGTCCCCGTGCCCGTAACCACCTGCCGGGAGCCATCATCGGTCTCCTCGATCTCGACGATCTTCACAGGTGTTCCCCACTGCTGGATCGTCGCGGTATCGTTCACAAAATCGGCAGAGAACCGGACACGAAGACCGTCCTTCTCGTAATCCGCCGGAAGATCGAGCGGAAGGTAACGGCCACCATCGTCGGCAACTATACCGTAGAATCCGCCCTCAAGGTCGATGAAGACAACCGTGCCATTGCCAGAGAGACGAACATCCACCGTATCATCACCCCCGGCAGCCATGCACCCGCAGGCCAGGATGGCCCCAAACAGGGTGACCAGAACAACCAGGTATCCTGTACTTGATCCCGTCATAGGCATCAACAGGGATCCATTCTACCGCTCCCGGTAAGTAGGTTGCCTTAACTACGAAGAAATTCGAACCTATTCACCAGGAGGGGCGTGATGAAGAGGTTCCAGGATTTTGTGGCCCGGTGGATCTCACCGTCCCCCGACACCGCCGCCACCGAAACCGCCGCCACCGCCGAAAGACCCGCCACCAGCACCGGCCACACCACTGCCACCGCCTGATGGCGGGGAGAAGAGGAGTATAGGGGCAAAGATCACTGGCATGCTCGAGTAGAGCGGCACCCCTACGTCCGGGAGGTTCACATTCAGACTCTTCATCGCCGCTTCGACCTTATCCCCGAGACCGAGCGCTGTCCCGTAGACAAGCCACTCCCCCCACATGGAGAGATCCTCTGGCGAGTAATCCCTGATCAGGGCAAGATCGGAGAGGAACCTGGCAAACGCGTCCCACTCGAGTTTCTCCCGGTAACTCTCGCCCTTCCAGAACCCAAACAGTGTCGAGGGGAAGAGGGCCGCAATACCGACCTGGATTGCGGCTATGAGAGAGAGGACAGCGGCGGGCACCAGGAGATAGGCCGCGCCAGGTGCAATGAGAAACAGGAGGATGGACAAACCACAGGGGATGGCCCCGAGGAAGGCGAGCGGCAGGATCAGCGTCCTGCCGTCCTTGATGTAGCGATAGGCAAACGAGGTATCCACATCGCGTGTAAGCGCCGCAAGCGACTGCTGGTACTGCACGATCCGGTGCTGGTAACCCGGACTCCGCCTGGCGGTCCTGGCGAGGTCCTCAAGATCGGCGGTGTCCACAACATGGTCATCGGCGAGATTTGCAAGGAAGTTTAAAACCCGCTGCTCGTATGGGTCGGTGGACTCAGTCGAGAGTATCCGGACCGTAACCCCTTTGCCCTCGGGTTTTTCGGTCACCAGGATCTTCTTCTGCCGGTGAAGGTCAAGGAGCGTCGCGTAGAACCCGTCCTCATCGAAATCAAGTGCGTCCCCCTTGAACAGGAGGTTCACCTGCCAGGGCTTTAGCGCGGTGTTCGGCGTGAAACTGAGGTATTCAGGGACAGTGAAGGACTTCTCCCTGCCGTAGCGGAGGTAGACACCAAGGAAGATGAACGGCATAAGGAGCACGAGAACGTTTCCAAGAACGTGGAGGACGCCCGCCGCACCATACAGTATCGGCGGCCATCGGTTGGCGTCGGCCGCCTGTTGCCGGACGTCGCTGACATATGTCGGGAAACAGCTGATCTCCTCCATGAAAGCCGGGTCAAGGATCATCTCGATGTTCAGGGCATCGTTCTCTGGAGCATTTCCTGTTATGACCACAGCCTCTCCCGTCCGCTCGACCGCGAGGGTCGGGGGATGGGTGTAGACCTCCTCGATCATACCGGCAAACGGCAGCGTGACCCGGATATCCCGGAATGGGACATGCTCATCCACAAGTTTCAGGTTCAGGTGAGCCCATTCCCTGTCATACTCGACCGGCGGCCGGAGAACGTAACGATACTCCACTGTGTAGGTGCCGGGGGCGAAGTAATCCGGGTTAAAGATACCGACCTCGTTATCGAGTGCAAGGTTCTGGATCGTCCCGATCTCATCAGAACCGGCTGTCCCTGTGATAGTCCTTACCTCGCCCCTGTAATCCCTGACATACCCGATGGTTCCGGCAGAGGAGGTCATCCCGGAAAATTCGATATGCGGCCGGTCGATAGCATGAAAGGAGAGCGGTGCGTCCCAGTAGCGGAAAAGCATCCGGTACTCCCCCGGTACGCTGACGTCGTAGGTATAGCGCTCGATTAGTGTTCCGTTCCCGTAGAAGACAGCATCGTAGTGCTCAACCTCGAGGCCGCCCGCAAAGAATCCGGGGAGGGCGTTTGCTCCGGCAACCGCCATGACCCCTATGAGCAGGGTGAGGACGGTCAGGGTGAGTATCTGCTGTCGTTCGGTCATCCGCATGGTCTTATCCGGATCAGAACGCTATCGTCGGAACCCTTTCGGTCTCCTCGCCAAACTCCAGGTACTCAATCTTCGTGAAGCCCATCATCCGGGCGATAAGTTTCGAGGGGATCGTATCGATCATTGTGTTGTACTGCTGGGCGATGTTGTTGTAGGTGTAACGGTGCCGCGCGATCTCGTTCTCGACCTCTCTAACCGCGCTCATAAGGTCATTCACCGTCTGCGAGGTCTTGAGGTCAGGATAGTTCTCCGCGACAGCGATAAGCCGTCCCAGCACCGAGCGAGACTCCCGCTCAAGTTCGCTCAAATCCGCCGGTCCGGCGCTGCCGATACGCGCCCGCATCCCGGTCACCCCGGTCAGGGTCTCCTTCTCGAACGCCGCATAACTCTTTACAGCGCCGAGGAGCTGCTCGATCATGTCAAGCCGCTTCTTCATCGCGACCTTTACCTGTCCTATCGTCGCCTCAGCGGAATTTTTCAGGGAGAAGAACCGGTTGTAGGCGCTGATCGAGAATGCCACCACACCGATGACGACCAGCACCACCACGACAATGAGAATTATGGAGACGATATCCAAGGTTTGCCACCAATAAACTGTGTGCCCTGCAGCGTATTAAGAGCTAGCCATTAATATCGCACAGATATGCAGTAGACGACCTTTGCGTGGAAGATGGGGCAGGGTCAGGCGCATGAAGCATGCTTCTGGTCATCCGGGTCTTCTGCGATCTCCTCGCCGGAACTCACCATCGCCACGACCCTGCCATCCGTGTCACGGAGGAGGGCGTTGTGCCAGAGGACCTGCCGCTCCCGGCCATCGCGGGTGACTACCGGGCTCTTCTCAGAATGGGGTGGCTCTACCCCCCCGACCACCAGCCGCTGAAAGTTCCGCTGGAGCCTCTCGCGCAGACGCTCCGGAACGACCGTCATAAACCAGTTCTTACCTGTGAGTTCCCCCTCGGCATAGCCCAGGATCTCGTTTCCCTTCCGGTTGACGAGATCGATTGTGCCATCCGCCCCGATCACCGCGATCATAACACCCGCAGCCTCAAGGTAGCCCTTGGCCCGGTCGCGCTCGGCGACAAGGCGGTTCTCGGCGGATACGCGATCGGTGATATCCTCGGCGATCCCGAGAACGTATTTAAGGACACCCCGCGAGTTGTAGATCGGGATCTTCTTCAGCATGAGTGTCCGGCCACCGGAGAGAGAGATCCGCGCCTCCACGGGCGCAGAACGCCCGGCGATATCGCGGTCACCGTCGGCGAAGAACGTTGCCATCTCCTGCGGAAAGATCTCATCCGCCCGTTTTCCGGCCATCTCCTCCCGTGTAACCCCAAGAAAGATCTCGGCGGCTTTGTTCGCGAAGACGAACCTGTCCCTCTCGATCTCCCGGACAAAGACCATGCTCGGGATGTTGTTGACCACGGAGTAGAGGAACGACTTCCACTGCGCCACCCTTTTTAAGGCACGCGCCCGGTCGGTTACGTCGCGACAGACCATCCGGTAACCGGTGAAGTCCCCGATCATATCGTAGATCGGTGTCCCGCTCACCTCGAGAATTACTGGACTCCCGTCACGATGGAGCATCGTCCACTCAAAGAGGACACGCGGCCTCGGATCGGCGAAGAGAGCATCAAACTGCTCTCTCACCTTTCTGGCATCCTCCGGGGGCATGAAATCGAATGGCGTCTTCTGGAGCATCTCTTCCGGGGTGTAGCCAAGGATCTCCATGCTTTTTGGGCTGACGTAAGAGAAGGTGGAGTCCCCTTCAACGTTCAGTATCAGGTCGCTGATGTTCTCGACCAGGCTCCGGAAGAGCGACTCGCTCTCGCGCAGCGCTTCCTCGGCACGCCGCGCCTCGGTGATGTTCTCAAGGATGATGGTGACGCCGGGCGTGCCGTCATTGAAGACCGTGGGCAGGAACTTGACCCGGAAGAAGAGTTCATCGCTGTGCCGGAGGAAGCGGAGCTCCTCGGTGGATTCACGGCTGTTCAGGGCGTCGGTGATCCGGCTTCGTATCAGCGGGTGGTCAAACGCAGCAAGCGGCGATGTCTCGATGGGTTTCCCGATGATCTTGTCCCTTTCTCTCCCGGCAAATGCACATATGGCATCGTTTGCCTGAACCACCCTGCGATCCCGGTCGAGCACCAGCACGAGATCGGAGGAGAAGTTGAGCATGGCGGCTATGGGAACCCGCTGCGAGGGATAAAAAACCTTGGCCTTACCGTATGTCTTCATCTCCACCTGCCCGGCCACCAGGAGGACGTCGAGGTAGCGGGAGACGGTGTTCCGGTTGATCCCTACGGCTGCTGCGAGATCTGAGACGGACATCCCGCGAGGTTGCTCTTTGAGAGCAGCAAGCAGGAGAGAGAGTGGATCGGTGGTGGAGCCCATGCGCAGAGGAGTGTTTATCGGCCGGAGTTATAGTATTTTATGCTTTTTGCCATTCAACGGTGCCAGTATACAACGCAAGACCATAATGCATGGCAATGAACAAAAACTTTATCACTTAATCCGATCAATTCATGATCCCCGGGGTCGGAAAAAAGGGGAATCTCTCCGACAGGCACCGGATCATGCGGGCACAGGTGATCCGGTCTGGCCGGGAACGGTGAACGGAAACCTTCACCACGCTGACTGTATCAAAGATCAGGTGTACCTGGCGCTTTTCAGGTACATCTGGGCACACCTCTCTGAACACTAAACCTCCGATGGATGCCCTGCGGCGCCGGGACGGGCGGCACAACCGTCTCCGGGCCACATGCAGGCATCGCATGGTTATCACACACCCTCCAATATTCCTTTTTGCCCATGACTCATGGTGCGCCGGCGCCTGAGAGAAGCGACCCCAGCGTCCGGGGAAGGTCCTCTTTTGCCGTGATGACTTCGGCGGACTCCTCAAGCATGAGGTTGACCCTTTCGTGGTATCCAGCGATACGAAAGTCGGTGCGGAGCGCGACGAGAGGTTTGCCAAGAGCGTAAGCATACCCCATCTCCCAGGATGTGCCTGAGTCTGCATCCGCACCGTCGATGACCGCAACGACGAGATCGGCGTCGCGGAGCGCCTCAAGATGCCTTGAGAATATGACCCTGTGCTCGTCCCGGCACCGGGTGTGGCTGGTATCCCCCACCTCCTGGGGGAGATAGACATCGAAGAGGTGCGCCTCGAGGAGATCGCGGAGCATCAGGTTGTAGACCCGCTCCGCTTCCGAGAAGAGCGGCGCGGCAAGGTAGACGCGGTAGCGCGCAAACTCCCTGACGTCGATCGCCCGGATATCCGGGAACCTGGCAATAAACGCTCCGCGCCCTGGCTCTTTTTCGGAGGAGCGGTAGGTCATATTGACCCCGCAGGCTGGAGAGGAGTCCACCCCCACTATCGCAAGCGGCGGCTCCCCCCGTTCCCTGATCGCGTTACGAACATCCGCCTCGAGCGCATCCAGGAGCGCTGAAAACTCATCGGTTGCGAGCCGCTCCATAAACGAGCCCGGTTCCCGGTCGGCGCCAAGGTAAATCGTCTCCGGGCAGGGGAGCGGGACCATCTCGATCGAGAAACGCCGGCAGCGCTCGACGGCGCGGAGGAAGGAGCGAATGTCCTCCCGGGTCGTTATCCCCCGGGCGCGGCAGGCGGGATCGAGGATGCAGGGAGCGGCAAGTACGTACATTGATACTACCTGGGCGGCCTACCATAACAAGACAGATGATACCGCTCTACATCTACCGGGACAACACCTGTGACCCGGCGAAGTGCACGGCAAAGAAACTCGCAAGGCGCGGACTTGCCCGTATCGTCCCGGCAATCGCAAAGATCCCGCGTTCGACCATCCTCCTCGACCCTACCGCCGAGAGAGCGCTCTCCCCCGCCGACCGTAACCTCCCCTCGATAACAGCGCTAGACTGCTCCTGGGAGGTTCTCGATACAGGAGCCGTCGCCTCGTGGCGCAACCGCCGGGCACTGCCGTTCCTGGTGGCCGCAAACCCGGTGAACTTCGGCCGACCGTTCAGGCTGACAACGGTGGAAGCGATGGCAGCAGCGCTCTACATCCTGGGAGAGAAGGAAGATGCAAAAACCATTCTGGCGCCGTTTGGGTGGGGGCTCCGGTTCCTTGAGGTGAACGCCGAACCCCTGGAAGACTACGCAGGAGCAAAGGACAGCGCCGAGGTGGTCGCCCTCCAGGCGCTCTACATGTGAGATGCCTCCTGCGGCCTTTGGATGAGTCAACACCTCATACATCGCCAAAACCTTTCCTTCCGCTCACCGGAAACAGGGGTACAATTTTGAAACGTCGCCCTCTTCCCCAAACAGCATCTTTTTATATATTCAACCATGGTCTCGCAGACAGAGACAAGGAGGTAATCAGAAGATGGATACCGAAAGAGAGAGGGTTCTCCTGGCGCTGCGATTGCTCTTTTCGAACGGCGGCGATGTCGGGGCATCCGCCGGTGGCGACGGTCTTTTCCATCGTCGGGACGCTGCTCCTCCTCGATAGAGCGGCGTTTTTCGAGGGAGCAATAGTCGCGACGCCGCCGGTAGTTGGTTGCGGGGTGATCGAAACAGATTACGGCAAGATCCCGGCGCCTTCGCCTGCCACCCTCGATATCCTGACACGGCACCGGTTCCCCTTCACCTCCGCCCCCATCAATATGGAGATGACAACCCCAACAGGGGCGGCGCTGCTCACCGGTCTTGCGGAGCGCGCGCTACAGCAATACCCGACCATGGTTCCCGTCAGGGTCGGCCACGGCAGCGGCGGCCGCGATATTCCTGGACGGCCCGACCTGCTCAGGGTTGTGGAGGGAGAGAGCCTCCCCGCCGGGGAGGAGCGCATGATCATCCTTGAGACCAACCTCGACGACACCTCGGGGGAGGTGATCGGCTATGCGGTCGAGCGCCTCTTTGCGGAAGGGGCGGTGGATGTCTTTGTCACCCCGGCGCTCGGGAAGAAGAACCGGCCTGTCAGTGTCATTTCTGTGATGACAACGGCAGGGGAGGAGGATAACCTGATCAGGGTTCTAATGGAGGAGACCGGTAGTCTGGGGGTGCGGGTGTATGAGTTCCGGAAGGTTGTGGCCGCCCGTAAGAAAGAGACAATGCTAATCCGGGTCGGTGAAAGGGAGCGTTCCGTCCGGGTAAAGACCTCGACCATAGATGGCCGCCTTATCGCCCAGAAACCCGAATATGAAGATCTTGCGGCAATCGCACGCGAAGAGGGGATCCCTCTCCGATTTGTGGATGAAGAGGCCAGACTGCGTTTATCGGAACGAAGAAGGGGCTACAACCCCAGAGGGGGTGCAGGGGGTGGATGCCCACCCGACCGCACAAACGCGGCGAACTCCGCACGCGACGAGTGAATACCGGCACGTCCCCCCGGGACGTGCGCCACTCGCATCTACAGTTCTCTCATGTCACCGGGGTATTGGCTCCCCACCTAATTAGAGGATGGAGGCGATATTTATAGGATCCTATTTCATATCGACCACCAATCGGAGGCCATCGATCCAACAACCTCATCCAGGGGATCAGCAGCTCACCCCGGGCGACCATTGAGGATACGCTCGGTGAGATATGGTCGAGCGTTGCGGCGCTGTCCCCCGGCGGTTTCGATTCTTACCTCGCCGTCGCGGTGGGACTGATCACTATATCCGCGGGGTGAACCTGCTCGGGATCTGAGATCAAGCCTCAATGCGGGTGTACTTTTGCAGGGAGCGCGATCCATCAACGAGCACTACCACGAGCAGCTCGTGAGCCTCAAGAGGGAAGAGGATCTCGGGGACAGCCGTTGCCTCGAGGACCTCCCCACCATCTGGGCGGCGAACGCCAGGGTGCGGGACCTCCGCAGCCTTGCCGTGCAGCAATCCATCGAGAAGAGCGAGCGGGCGTTAATCAGGGTGGATGACCCGTTTCCGTTGCGCGATCCGGTAGCCGGAGATGACCTGGAGAGAGTCCCCGACCTCACGGTCAAGGTCCGGGTCCCCGGAATCGACGTATAGAAGAGGCGTTGCGGCAAGCTTTCCCGGCGTGGCTACCACGATCAGATTCCGTAGTCCGGTCTTCCGGAGGACGGCCGGGCTGATCTGCTGATTTCCCCGGCCAAGGACGAACCCCTGGGCACCGATGGGGCTGAGGATGACCTTCGCCCGCGGGTGTTTGTCCAGAAGGGCAAGAAGAGTCCGCTCATCGGCGTTCCGGACGAGGATCTCGCCGTTTCGGACGACGTCCACCCCTAGCAGCGTCGGGACAAGACCGAGCCGCTCCATGATACGCGCCGTCGTGCTCCCGGCGCCGATGATGTAAAGCATCTCAGGGAGCATCACTTCGCTTATAAACGCCGCAATATCGTCCTTTGCCCGCTCCTCGTCCTGCTGCTCAAAGACCTGTTTCCCGCCCTGGATCCGCTCCGGGATGAAGGGGACGCGGGCGTAGCCGTAGAGATGGGTGGTGAGACGGCCTGAGCGGTAGGCCTCCTCATCGACGTCCATCACCTCGGATTCGCGGCAGGGGATCTCGCCCGCCCGGCGGATGAGGTCGGCCGCGGCCGCCGGGTTGACCGCAAAGACCGCCGAGTACATCTTCACACCGGCCGGGATCCCCAGGATCGGAACCTCCCGGCCCACTGCATCCAGGACGTCCCGGGCCGTCCCGTCCCCGCCGCAGAAGAGGATCAGGTCAACCCCCGCCTCAAGAAACGCCCGGCAGGCTGCCCTTGTATCGGCGGCAGTGGTCGGGGTGGCGGGGTGGTGGAGGACGGTGCAGCGCTCGATCCCCGCCGACGCCAGGACATCCCGACCCATCGGCGCCGCAGACGTGTACCACCGGATCTCCTCGCCGCGGAGTGGGGAGAGAGCCTGGAGCGCCCGGTCAGCAGCACGCGGAACCGCACCCCGCCGGATCGCCTCATCGGCCTTGCCGTCCGTCCCCGCAAGGCCAACCGCCCCGCCCATCCCTGCAACCGGGTTTACCAGGAACCCTATACTCCGCATCATCCATGCAGTCTTTCGCATCAGGGCATATATCAGGTTCGGGATGAGGATGAAAACCCATCCCGCAGGGAGACTATAGCCGCCCGGAGCGCCTCGCACAACCGGGGCCCATCGTCCATATGCTCCTCTATCAGCCTGACGAGCGCACTCCCCACGATGACACCGTCCGCCCCCGCATCCAGAACCGTCCTGACATGCTCCGGGCGCGAGACCCCAAACCCGACGGCGAGCGGGAGATCGGTCTTCTCCCGCACCGCGCCGACCAGCCCCGCGAGACCGGGCGGGAGGTGGTCGCGCTCGCCGGTCACCCCCTCAAGCGAGATGAGGTAGACAAACCCCGATGCCTCCCGGAGGATTGCATGCTGCCGCTCCGGCGAGGTCGTCGGGGCGATGAGGGCGATCCGGTCGATGCCGTATCTGGCGGCGTGAGGCGCGACCTCCTCTGACTCCTCGACGGGAAGGTCGACTATGAGGAGACAGTCCGCGCCGGCGGCCGCGGCTTCGGAAAAGAACCGGTCTACTCCACGCCGGTAGACGATGTTGTAGTAGGTGAAGAGGACGAGGGGGAGATCGGGTGCATAATCGCGGAGCCTCCTGAGAAGGAGAAAGACGTCTACAGGTCTGGTCCCGGCCCGCAGAGCGCGGTGGTGCGCCCGCTCGATCACCGGGCCGTCGGCAACCGGGTCGGAGTAAGGTACAGCGATCTCAAGCATATCCGCTCCCGCGTCGATCATGGCCGTTGCCGCGCTGAACGATCTCTCCATATCAGGGTCACCGGCAACGGTAAACCCGATGAAGACCGGGCCGCCCCTGGCAAAGACCCTCTCGATCCGGCTCATTCCAGACCTCCGTGATGCTTCGCGACCTCGACGACATCCTTGTCGCCCCTCCCCGAGAGGTTGATTACCAGGATCCCGTCACGGTCAAGTTCATCCGCCGCGCGGAGGGCAAAGGCGACGGCGTGGGCCGACTCGAGCGCCGGGATGATGCCCTCCGTGCGGGAGAGGCAGCTGAGGGCCTGGAGCGCTTCGGTATCGGTGGCCATCTCATACCTGATCCGGCCGGAATCCTTCAGCATGGCGTGTTCCGGGCCGACGGCAGGATGGTCGAGCCCGGCGGCGATCGAGTGCGTCTCAAGGGTCTGGCCGTCGTCGTCCTGTAGCAGGTAGGAGAGAGAGCCCTGGAAGACCCCGACCGAACCCCGCGAGAGAGAAGCGCCGTGCCTGCAGGACTCCGGCCCCTCGCCGCCGGCCTCCACGCCCACGAGAGCCACGTCGGCATCACCCACAAACGGGTAGAATATACCGATTGCGTTCGATCCCCCGCCGACACAGGCAACTATCATGTCCGGGAGGCTTCCCTCCCGCTCAAGGATCTGCCGCCGCGTCTCCTCGCCGATGACCGACTGGAAGTCCCTGACGATCCGGGGGAATGGGTGCGGGCCGACACAGGAGCCGAGCAGATAGTGGGTGTCCCGGAGGTTTGCCACCCAGTCCCGCATCGCCGCGTTGATGGCGTCTTTGAGCGTCCGCGTCCCCGAGGTGACAGGGATGACCCTGGCGCCAAGGAGTTCCATCCGAAAGACGTTTAGCGCCTGGCGCCGGGTATCCACCTCCCCCATGTAGACCTCCACGGGAAGCCCAAGGACTGCCCCCGCGATCGCGGTCGCGACACCGTGCTGCCCGGCGCCGGTCTCGGCGATGAGCCGTCTCTTCCCCATGTACTTTGCCATCAGCCCCTGACCCAGGGTGTTGTTCAGTTTGTGCGCACCCCCATGGAGGAGGTCCTCCCGTTTCAGGTAGACCCGGCAACCCAGGTCACGGGAGAGGTTCTCGCAGAATGTGAGCGGTGTCTCCCGGCCGGCGTACTCGTGAAGATACCAGGAGAGCCGGCTGGAGAAATCCGGGTCATCCCGCACCCTGGTGTAGGTCTCCTCAAGTTCGATCAGCGCACTCATCAGCGTCTCGGGCACGTACTGCCCACCGTATATACCGTATCGTCCTGCTTTCATGGATCCATCATCCTGCATACCTTTACAAACGCACGCACAAGCCGCCCGTCCTTCAGACCCGGCATCGCCTCGACACCTGAACAAACATCGACGGCATACGGCCGCACCGCCCGGACGGCCGCGGCCACGTTCCCCGGGTTGAGGCCGCCCGCCAGGATTACAGGGACGCTGGAGGAGACCACGCAACGCCGGGCATAATCGGGGTCAAACGCCCGCCCTCTGCCGTGGCTTGCATCGATGATCACAGCGTCGCAGTCGTCCCGCAGAGGGTCGCCGGGAGCAAGCATCCTGATGACCCGGAGACCCGCACGGGAGGGCACCTCCAGGTCAGCCGGCACCTGGACCGCGTCCGGCCGTAAAGAGAGGATGGCCGGGAGGTCTTCCGGTCTTCCGATCGATGAAACGGCGACGGTGGTCACAGACGGCGGGACCGCCGCAAATATCTCGCGAGCCTCTTCCGGTCTCACAGACCTGGGGGAGGGGCTTGCAAGCACCACGCCGATCGCGTCGGCCCCGGCCTCAACGGCGAGGAGTGCGTCGCGAACGTTCGTCATCCCGCAGATCTTTACGCGAATACAAACCCCTCCAGCCGTTTCTGGCGATCTTTTGCCGACATCAGTGCCGAACCGATCAGGAAGGCGTCACAGTGCCGCGATAGACGCCTGACATCGTAGGGCCAGGCGATCCCGCTCTCAGAGACCACGATCCTCCCGGCATCCCGGGCCACCCCCGCCAGGCGGACGGTCGTCGAGAGATCGATCGTCATCGTCTCCAGGTTGCGGTTGTTGATCCCGATCAGGTTTGCACCTGTCGCAAGAGCACGCTCCATCTCGTCCCGGTTGTGAACCTCAACAAGCGGCTCAAGCCCGATCTCAAACGCCGCCTCGACGAACGCAGAGAGCTGATCGCCGAGCAGACGGGCTATCAGGAGGACAGCGTCGGCGCCGAACGCCCGGGTCTCGGCGACCTGGCGTTCGTCGATGATGAAGTCCTTGCGAAGGATGGGGAGGGAGACCGCCCCACGCACCCGGGCAAGGTTCTCGATACTCCCCCCGAAGTAGTTGGGTTCGGTGAGTACCGAGAGCGCTACAGCTCCGGCATCGGCAAACTCCCGGGCGATCGCCGCCGGTGTGGCGCCGTCATGGATCCTGCCGCGGGAGGGGGAGGCGTACTTCACCTCGGCGATGATCGCGTGCCGCTCCCGGCAGGAAAGAATGGCCGCTTCAAGGCTCCGGTGAGGCATTCCTCCGGTCTCGGCGGCCTTCGTCTGGTCAAGACCCGCCAGCCGCTCACCTGCCGCACGGACGATCTCATCGAGTATCATGCCCCACCTCCGCTCACCCTGGCAAGCCTGTGGAGCCGGTCAAGCGCCGCCCCTGAGTCGATCGACGCCTCCGCGCACTCGATGCCTCCGGCAAGGTCATCGGCTTTCCCGCCGATGTAGATCGCCGCCCCGGCGTTGAGGAGGACGATATCCCGTGCCGGGCCGTCTTCACCGGCGAGGACCGATAGGAGGATCCTGGCGTTCTCCTCCGGGCTGCCACCCCTGATGACGGCAGGCGGCGAGCGCGGGATACCGAACTCTGTGCAGTCAAGCGTATACGAGACCACCTCCCCGTCATGGAGTTCCGCAACCGTCGTCTCCCCGGTCGTGGTGATCTCATCGAGCCCTGCACCGTGGACCACCATTGCCCGCCGGACGCCGAGATCGCCGAGAACCCGGGCAAGCGGGACGACAAGATGGGGGTTGTAGACCCCCAGGAGCTGACCTGCCGCCCCCGCCGGGTTGGTGAGCGGCCCAAGGAGGTTGAATACCGTCCTGATCCCGATCTCCTGGCGGGCCGCCCTGGCATACTGCATCGCCGGGTGGTAGGCGGGGGCGAAGAGGAAGGCGATCCCGGCAGCAGAGAGGACGGCCGCCACCCGGTCGGGCGGGATCGCTACGGCGACGCCGAGCGCCTCGAGAACGTCGGCCGAACCGCATCTGCTCGACACCCCCCGGTTCCCGTGCTTCACGATGGGAACGCCCGCCCCTGCCGCCACAAAAGCGGCCGTGGTGCTTATGTTAAACGTCCCCGCGCCGTCACCCCCCGTCCCGCAGGTATCCACCCGCATCCCTGCGTCGGGGAGAGGGACAGGGACAGCCGACGCCCGCATCACCCGGGCAAATGCTGCGATCTCAGCAACGGTCTCCCCCTTCATCCTTAGCGCTGTCAGGAAACCTCCGATCTGGGCAGGAGTCGCGGCGCCGCGCATGATCTCCTCCATCACTCCTTCCGCCTCGACAGCGGTGAGGTCGCTGCCCGAGGATACACGGGCGATCGCCTCGCGGATCATGCTGCACCGCCTCTGCCGGAGAGGAAGTTTGCAATCAGCCTGTCCCCATCGGGGGTGAGGATACTCTCCGGGTGGAACTGCACCCCCTCGATCGGGAACTCACGGTGCCGGACACCCATGATCGCCCCATCGTCGTCGCTTCTTGCCGTCACTTCGAGGCAGTCGGGGACGGTCTCGGGGTCGATCAGGAGCGAGTGGTAACGGGTAGCGATGATCGGGTCGGGCACCCCTTCGTAGATCCCGGCACCGTCGTGGTGGATGACCGACCGCTTTCCATGCATCAACCGCTCTGCCCGGACCACATTTGCGCCGAATGCAAGCCCGATCGCCTGGTGGCCGAGACAGACCCCGAGCGTTGGGACAATCCTGCTGATAGTCTCGATGACCTCACGGTAGAGGGTACACTCGCCCGGGTGCCCCGGCCCTGGCGAGAGGACGACGCGATCGAATCTCAGCGACCTGATCAGCGCAAACGGGGTGTCGCTCTTCACCACGACCGGTTCGGCCCCGAGCACCCCGATCTGCTGGCAGAGGTTGAAGGTGAAACTGTCGTAGGCATCGATCACAAGCACCCGCATCAGTCCACCTCCTCCTCTCTGCCGAGCGCCGCAAGCATCGCCCTGGCCTTGCTACCGGTCTCGGCAAACTCGCGACCGGGTTCGGAATCAGCCACGATCCCGGCACCAACCTGGACGGAAGCGATCCCGTCCTGCACGATGACCGTCCGGATGGTTATCGCGAGATCCATCGTGCCGGAGAACGCGATATACCCGAGAGCACCTGCGTAGATCCCGCGCCGGAACCCTTCCACCTCACCTATGATCTGCATCGCCCTGACCTTCGGGGCGCCCGAGACGGTTCCCGCCGGGAAACATGACCGGAGCGCGTCGAACCGGTCGTAGCCCTCCCGGAGCCTCCCAGAGACGGTCGAGACGATGTGCTGAACGTGCGAGAACCGTTCGATACCCATGAAATCGGTCACCGAGACGCTCCCATAGGCCGAGACCGCCCCGATATCGTTCCTCGCCAGGTCGACGAGCATGACATGCTCTGCACGTTCCTTCTCGTCCGCCAGGAGTTCAGCCGCGAGCTGGTCGTCCTCCGCCTCTGTCCGTCCCCGGGGCCGGGTGCCGGCGATGGGGACGGTCGTCACACGGCCGTCCTCCACCCGCAGCAGCATCTCGGGACTGCTCCCGGCAACCACCAGGTCGCCGAAGTCCAGGAAGTAGGTGTAGGGAGCGGGATTCTTCTCCCGGAGTCTCCGGTAGACCCCGAACGGTTCGCCCTCGAACCGGCAGGCAAGCCGCCTGGAGAGAACGGCCTGGAATATGTCGCCTGCCGCGATATGCTCCTTGATCCTTAAAACAGCGTTTGAGAACTCTTCCCGGGTGCAGGACGACGTCACGGCACCGGCACTGAACGCCTCGACGGGAGAGGATGGGGGAAGGTGGCAGAGCCCTGTGATCCGGTTCTTTATAGCCGTCAGGGCGCGGAGGTACTCCTCCTCCAGGTCGGATTCATCGGTGAGGAGGAGGTTCTCGATCACCGCAAGTCGACCCCGCCGGTGGTCGAGCGCGAGGCAGTCCTGCGCCAGCATGAACCGGGCGACCGGGTCTGTGGTCTCCTCCACACAGCGGACGGGGTGTATAGACGATACCAGGTCGTAGGAGAAGTAGCCGGTAAGCCCGCCGGAGAACCGCGGTAACGTGGACGGCACGACCCGGAACCGTTCCATGAACTGGCGGACGGCATCGACCGGGTCTTCGGCCTCGATTCCGGCGGCAACCTCGCGGATACAGGGATCGCCGGAGACCGTCAGCGCCCCGTCCGGGGCGACGGCGATCATCGCGGTTGGAGCGGTGCAGATAAAAGAGTAGCGAGCGATCTTCTCGCTCCCCTCGATCGACTCCAGCAGGAACCCGGGGCCGTCCCGGAGGGACGCATAGATATCTGCCGGAGAAGAGGGAGGGAGTGGAACCTCAAGAAATACCGGGACTACGAGAGGCCGGTCGGTCGCGGCCTCCATGAATCCCTGGATTGGGGTCAGCTCTCTTCGAGCGCAGTCCAGTCCACCGGCATCACCCCCTCACCGGCAGCCTGGAGAGAGACTCTTTGACCAACTCGAGGGGGTATTCGTAGTCGGGAAGCTTTCCCGCAAGGTAGGCCTCGTAAGAGGAGAAATCGAAATTACCGTGCCCGGAGTTGTTAAAGAGTATAACCTTCTCTTCACCAGTCTTACGGCAGAGGAGCGCCTGGTCGATCGCGGCCTTAACCGCGTGGGCGGCCTCGGGCGCGACAATGATGCCCTCCGTCCGGGCGAAGGTCAAGGCTGCCTCAAAGACCTCGTTCTGATGGTAGGCGACCGGCCTGACCACCCCGTCGTGGACGAGCCTCGATACCAGGGGAGATGCCCCGTGATAGCGGAGCCCTCCAGCGTGGATCGCCGGCGGGATGAAGTCGTGCCCGAGAGTGAACATCCGCAGGAGCGGTGTCAGCCCTGCGACATCCCCGAAGTCGTAGGTGTATAACCCCTTTGTCAGGGTCGGGCAGGCGGCGGGCTCAACCGCAATGAGTTCGGTATCCGGGTGCTTTCCGGTCAACTTCGCGCCCGCAAACGGGAAGGTGAGCCCCGCATAGTTGCTCCCCCCGCCGACACAGCCGATCACCACATCCGGGTAATCGTCTGCAATCGCAACCTGCTCTTCTGCCTCCTGGCCGATGACCGTCTGGTGGAGACAGACATGATTGAGGACGGAACCAAGCGAGTAGTTGGTGTTATCGTGGTTCGCGGCGTCCTCAACCGCCTCGGATATGGCGATACCGAGGGAGCCCGGTGTCTCCGGGTCGTGGGCAAGCACCGCTCTGCCGGCCTGCGTCCTATCAGAGGGACTCGGGATGCACTCGGCACCGTAGACCTGCATCATGCTCTTGCGATAGGGTTTCTGGTCGTAGGAGGCCCGGACCATGTAGACGGTGCAATCCATATCGAAGAGGCTCGTTGCGAACGCAAGTGCAGAACCCCACTGCCCCGCCCCGGTCTCGGTTGCAAGCCGCTCGATCCCCTCCTCCCGGTTGTAATAGGCCTGGGCTATGGCGGTATTGGGCTTGTGCGAGCCCGGCGGGCTCACACCCTCCCACTTGTAGTAGATCTTCGCCGGCGTCTTCAAGGCCGCCTCAAGCCTTCTTGCACGGTAGAGGGGGCTTGGCCTCCAGAGGGTGAGGATATCCCGGACCTCGCCAGGGATATCGATGTAGCGCTCCGTGCTCATCTCCTGCCGGATCAGCTCCATGGGAAAGATGTGACGGAGGTCATCCGGCGTCGCCGGTTTTCCCGTCACCGGGTGAAGGGGCGGATCCATTGGTGTCGGGAGATCCGCCTGGATGTTGTACCACCGCTTTGGCATCTCCCCCTCGTCAAGGAGGATCTTGGTCTGCATAGATCAACGTGTTCTTTGCACACATATATACATTATTATCCACTGTTGATCTGTGATGATCTGATTATCCTGAAAACCAGTCAGAAGACAGAGGAATGGCCTATACCCATTCCACCACCGGGCAACGATCTGCCTTCTTCACCCACAACACGATGGTCCTCCCCTCAGCATCGTTAGCGCAGCGATCGAACACGGCCTGAACGGGACAGACCACCCCGCTAGAGTCATCCTCGCTAGGTGCGTGGGCTACGGCACCGATCCAGGCGCTCTGCCTTCTTTCACCGGTCACAATGGCCACGAAGGGGTGCGCCACGGGCGATCGACGATCCCCTCAAACCTTTCCGTGACGATATCAATCGGGAAAAAGAGCGGTGTATAGGCCTGGGCACTCACTCGTAGCGCAACGCCTCGATCGGGTTTAAGTGCGCCGCCTTCCAGGCCGGATAGAGGCCGGAGGCCACACTTGTGAAGACCCCGAACGCCATCCCGAAGAAGATGTAGACGAGGCTTTTTGGATGGAAGAGGTAATCGGGGTTTCCGACAAAGACCGCAGTCGTCACATACCCCGCGCAGAAACTGAGCACCCCGCCTATGACGGCACCCACAAACCCCAGGATGAGCGCCTCGTAGATGAACATCCGCATCACCTCCTTCCGCCGGGTGCCGATGCTTCGCAGGATGCCGATCTCCTTCGTCCGCTCGGTGACCGACATCAGCATCACGTTGAGGATCGAGACACCGGCTACGACGAGCGATACCGCGCCGATCCCGGCTAAAAAGACGGTGATGGCATCTGTAGCCGCAAAGATGCTCTCCAGGATCCCCCGCGTATCCATGACGTTGACGACATCCTCACGACGGTTCATCTTCTGCTCGATTGCCTCTTTGACCGCGTCCAGGTCGTTAATATCCCGGACCTTCACGATCACCTGGTCGTAATCTTCCTCATCATAGTGGTTCGAGTACCAGGAGTAGGGCACGATGATGGAGTAGTCCGGGTTGATATCAAACCCGAGCCCCCGCTCCTTGAGCACCCCAACGACACGGAGGGTATCGCCGCCGATCCTGGCCCTGGCGCCGAGTTTCAGACCGTTCTCCCGGCTGTTTGCGGCAACCTGGCTTCCTATCATGCATCCACCGCCTGTATCACGGGGGTAATTCCCCGATTCTTTCTCGAGGAGGAGGGGGATATCCTCGGCGGGGATGGCATAGATCATCACCACACTCTCTTTTTCACCCACAGTGACCTTATCGGCGGTGGTCGAGAAGGGTATGACCACGTTGGACCCGACCGCCCTGGTTATATCGCTCACCTGCCGATCGGTGAGTTTTCCGCCGCCAACGCCTGCCGCCGGCGAGACGATCAGGGTGTCGCCGACATCGGTGACCATCTCGCTGAACATCAGACCGATGCTGTTGCCCATGATCCCCAGGGTGGCGATAGCGATGACGCCGATAACGATCCCGATTACCGCAAGCGACGACCTGAGCCAGTGACGCCTGATGTTCCGAACGGCGAGATCAAAGAAGGTCATGCCACCACCTTCCCGTCCTCGAGGTGGATCGTCCGGTCGGCATACTCGGTCATCCGGATGTCATGGGTGACCATGACGACGGTCTTACCCTCCTCGCGGTTCATCCGGGAGAGTAGATCCATGATCGCGGTTCCTGTCTTCGAGTCAAGGTTCCCGGTCGGTTCGTCGCAGAGGAGAAAGTCAGGGTCGTTGACGAGAGCACGGGCGATCGCCGCGCGCTGCTGCTGCCCTCCAGAGAGTTCACCCGGTTTGTGGCTGAAGTGGGTCGCTGCGATCCCGACCGCCGTCAGAACCTCTTCTGCCCGTTTCCTGGCACCGTTCTGCCGTCCTTTCAGGATGAGCGGGTACTCGACGTTTTCCACGACCGAAAGAAGCGGGATCAGGTTGAACTGCTGGAAGACGAACCCGATATGGTCACGCCGCAGCAACGTCAGGTCGTCGTCGTCCATCCTGCTGATCTTTCTCCCGGCGATGGTGACCTCGCCCGAGGTCGGGACGTCGAGCGAACCCATGATGTTCAGGAGGGTCGACTTCCCCGACCCCGAGGGGCCCATGATGAGGACGAACTCACCCTCCTCAATGGCGATATCGACACCGTCAAGCGCCACCACGTCGCCCGCCGGGAGGGGATAAACCTTGGTGACGTTCTCGAAACTTATGACCGGCATCGTCGTTACGTCCGCTTCCAGGAGTGGTAGATTGCCCCCGCGACGCCGAGCGCGATCAGGAGGACGACCACAGCCCCGAGGACAGGGAACCCGCCGCTCTCCTGCTCCTTAACCGGTGCCACCGTGCCGCCGCCAAGCCCGACCGTTCTCGTGCTGGTGTAGAGGTTTCCATCGTCGTCCCGGTACTCGACGACCAGCGGGACATCCTCCACAGCAGCATCGACCCGAAGCGTCACCTCAAACGATGATATATCGTCGGGATCGAGTGTCCCGACAACGTAGACACGGAACGGGTCGATCGGGATCGCAGGCGAGGCCGGGGCGATCATCACCGACCGTGCCGACTCGAGGCCGGCGTTCATGACATCGCCCACGATCCGGTAACCGCCGCTGATAGGCGTGACCTCGACGTTGGTGATGACCGGGTTGGCCCGTTTCTTGTCCTCGCCAAACGTGACCGGCAGCACCAGGTCAGTTGTGTGGGTGTTTATCCCGTTGCGCCAGACCACCCGGAACGTGACGTCCGTCTCCGTCTCCGGCGTCAGGTTGAAGGTGACGGTTCCTGAAGCGTCAGGCTCCAGCCCGCCGACAAAACCACTGGTGGGGGTGACGGAAAAACCCGTCCCCTCCGGAACCACCTGGACACCGGAGACAGCGTTCGGCCGGGGGTTGCCGACCATGAGAGTGATCCCGGCTGTCCGGCCTTCGGAAAAGGCATCCGGCTTTTTAACCATGGAGATGCTGAGCGGGGTGTCCTCGACCTGGATCAGGACAGGGTTGCGTAAACTGCCACCGTCGCGGAAGTCAAGGACGAAAGTGGGATAAAACGTCCCTTCCCCGGCGTCAGCCCGGACGGTGAAGGTGAACGACCTGGTGTTCCCTCCACCGATCTCCCCGACCGCCAGGTAGGGGTCGGTTGTTGGCACAACTCCTTTGCCGTAGAGCCTGGCACTCTGGATCGCGACCGGGTCGGCACCGTTGTTCTGGACAACGATCGTGAGCGTCCCGGTATCCCCACTCATCATGACCGGCGGATCGAGGGAGGAGGAGACGACGGCGATATCCGCAGTGGCGGCCGCGACAGGTGAAGCCAGTGCCAGTGCGACAGAGAGTGCCAGTATGAAAATGTAGAGATCTTTCATCTTACAGCCATCCAGCAAGGGTTATTACCGTATAGAGGATGTAGACGCCCACGGGTATCCCGACGGTGAGGGCCGCATCCCTTGTCGACAGGTTCCTCGCGTATTTCATGCCGAAGATCCAGATGTTTGCACTCCAGATCACGAAGAGGATACTCACGATACCTGCAACCTGCGCCAGTGGGTCGGTTGTAAGAACGGTCACCAGGTTCTCGGAGAATGCCGCAATCTCTTCAGCACTGCTCATGACCGGGACAGTCAGACCTGAGAGGAGGAGGTATGAAAAGATCGACCCGATTATGCCACCAAAGACCTGAGGGAGGAGTCCATAACCCGTGACCTCCAGCGTCCGATTGAGTGAACCCTGACCCTTGAAGGCCATGGAGATGATATGAAAGATAAAACCATATATGATCCAGGCCAGGAATCCGCCTATGAAGGCAATGGCGACGAAGAACGCCACCATGAGCCATCCGAGCCCTTTCGTCTCGGCGGGCAGCATGGCAACGGTTATATCAGCCATCATTAAGGCCGAGACCGCACCGATAAGCCCGCAGACAAGCGCTATAAGCGCCGGCACCTTAAGGCTCGGGTCTTTCTGCATGCGGGACTCAAAGAACCGCCCGGGATTGAGCAGCACCTGAAGAAAACCTGTTTCCATTTCACCACACCTTTATAATTCTGCCCTAACTAAGGCGATAAACCTTTGCCGGGCGACAGGAATCTCGACCCCTCTATCTCCGGTTTCAACGGCGAGGCCAAACTTTTTGTGGTTCTTTCGGGGAGACCCGCTGCCAGACGCCATCGGTTCACGCGCTGTCTGCATATGACGTTGTGTTAGAAAAATATAACTTTTGCCCTCACCGTTGCTACAGGTGACCGAGTTCCTTCAAACTCGCATACCCGTTCTTTGTGACGATGATGTGGTCGAGCACCCGGATACCCAGGATTGACCCGGCCTCGGCAAGCTGCCGCGTGATACCGAGATCCTGCGTGGAGGGCTCGAGGCTGCCTGAAGGATGGTTGTGGACCAGGATGACGGAAGCCGCACGGTCGGTGATAGCATCAACAAATACCTCCCGGGGGTGGACCAGACTCTGGTTCAGGATCCCGATCGTGACGACCCGGCGTTCGATCACCTCACCGGCGCCGTTGAGGGTGATGCAGATGAAGTACTCCTGCTTCTTGCCCCGCCACTCCGCAACAAGCGGGAGGATATCCTCAGGAGATAGGACACGCTGCCCCGCAACCCCATCGCCCGCAAGATAGCGACGCCCGAGCTCAAAACAGGCCATAATCTCACAGGCCTTCGCCGAACCTATACCCTCTATCTCCAGCAGATCGCTATAGGACGGGGTGCCGCCGGCATCCTTCAGATAATTCCTGACATCGTTTGCAACCTGCCAGACATCCCGCTCCTTTGTGCCGCGCCCGAGGAGGAGGGCAATCAGCTCAGCGTCGTTGAGCGCTTGCGGGCCCCGACTGGCCAGTTTCTCTCGCGGGCGGTCGTGGTTTGGGGTATCACGCATCCTCTTTCTCATGCTTACACTGCCGGATCGGGGTTCTTCTGTAACCTGATCTGGATGAAGGAGCATGTATATGTTGCCAAATGATGCGGTGGACGGCTCATCTCCGATCCCAGCTGCGGGGGGATCTCGCCGTCCCGGATCTGGGGAGCAAACGGGTTCTACCGAAATCCTTTTCAAGCGGTGTTCGATAATCCATCAGCAGGATGGAACTTCCCTGGAAGAGTGTCGAGGCCTGGTGCAGGAAGGGGCGCGCATACACTAGGGAGGGGCAGTACAACCGGGCGGTCGAGTGCTACGATAAAGCGATCCGCCAGGACAGTGATAGGGCCGTCCTCTGGTACTACAAGGGAGTTGCCCTGGCTGCAGCCGGGCGAGACCGGGAAGCGGCAGAGTGTTTCGACCAGGCCATCAGAATCGACCCGACCTGCGCCAGGTTCTGGCAGGCCAGGGGACGGGCGATGTACGACCTCGGGGAGTACGGCGAAGCGGCAGGTTCTTCCGAACAGGCGGTGAAACTCGCACCTGACTGCACCGACGCCTGGCTCATCCGCGGCCATGCCCTGCGAAGGATCGGCCGGACACTCGAGGCGATCGAGTGCTACGACCGGGTTGTAAAGATCGAACCCGACCGTGTTGAGGCCTGGCTTGCCCGTGGAACCGCGCTTGCTTCCGAACGCCGCTACGATGCGGCGCTTGACTGCTATGATCGCGTCCTCACGCTCGATCCAGGTAACGTAAACGCATGGTATGCAAAAGGGACGATCCAGATCCTCCTCTTCCGCTACGAAGACGCGATCATCTCATTCGACCGGGCCGTTTCCGCCAGCCCTGGGCACGCGGACGCCTGGTATGCTCGGGGCTGCACGTTTGCAGCCCTCCATCGCTACGAAGGGGCAATCGCCTCCTTTGATCGCGCACTCAGCATCCGGCCCGATGATGAGGAGGCATGGTATAATCGCGGCCTGGTGCTCCAGAACCTGGAGCGCTATGAGGAGGCGCTCGATAGTTTCGAACGCGCCTTCCGGATCAACCCGGATTTCCCCCTGATCTGGTACCGCAAGGCCATCGTCCTCAAGAAACTGAAACGCTACGACCTTGCGCTTGCCTGCTTTGATCGGGCGATCCGGGAGAACGCCATCGATGCAGAGATCTGGTACCAGAAAGGAATGCTCTACACACTCCTGAAACGTTACGAGGATGCAATAGAGTGTTTCAACCAGGCTCTCAGGCTCAAGCCCGATCATCCCGACGCCGAATACTACCGAGGCGAGAGTTACTACGCCCTCGGGGACTACGGGTCAGCGATCGAGTGCTACCGCGCCGTCGTCGAGAAGGACCCAAAGAACGTCATCGCCTGGAACAACTACGGCAACGCATTATATCGCCTTGAACGCTACGAGGAGGCGCTCATCTGCTATGAACGCGCCCTGGAGATTGAACCCGATAACCTGAAGGTCTGGAGCAACAAGGCAAACGTTCTCTCGGTCCTCTCACACTACGATAAAGCCCTCGCCTGCTACGACAGGGAACTGCGGGCCCACCCGGAGAACGCTGACGCCTGGTACAACAAGGCCCTCGCGCTCTTCATATTGGGGCGCTACAGCGAGGCAGTCACCTGCTGCTCGCACGCGCTGGAGATCGATCCCGCAAGGCTCGAGGTCTGGACAACAAAGGGCAACGCTCTCGTGCTCCTGGAACGCTATGAGGAGGCGGTCGAGTGCTACGACCGGGTTCTGGAGGTGAACCCTGACGATACCGGGGCGCTCAAAGGAAAATCGGCGGCTCTCATCAACCTTGACCAACCTGTCGAGGCGGCCAAGTGCTACATGAGGCTGCAGCGGTTGCAGCGGGGTTAATCGGTGCTAAACCCGCGCTATCCGCTCAACCGCCTCCTTGAGGTTCTCCATCGAGGTGGCGTAGGAGAGCCTGATCCAGCCGGGTGTGCCAAACGCGGTGCCGGGTGTGACAGCCAGGTGCGCGTCCTGGAGCCATGACCGGGCGACCGCCATATCGTCGCCAGCCACATTGATGTAGGCGTAGAACGCCCCGTCTGCAGGGGCGGTGGTATAGCCAAGGTCCTGCAGCGCCGGCACGAGGTAATCGCGGCGCCGTTCAAACTCACGGCGCATCGTCTCCACGCAATCCTGGCTGCCCCGGAGGGCAGCGAGGGCGCCGTACATCGCAAACGTCGTCGGGTGCGATACGGTGTGCTGCTGCACCTTCTCCATCTGCCGGATGATCGGCCGGGGAGCAACGGCGTAGCCTATCCGCCAGCCGGTCATCGCGTAGGCCTTCGAGAACCCGTTGACCGTGATCGTCCGTTCCGCCATTCCTGGAAGTGAGGCGAGGGAGATGTGCTCCTTCCCGTAGACCAGTTTCTCGTAGATCTCATCGGAGAGTGCATACAGGTCATGATCACTGCAGAGATCGGCAATGAGCCGGAGCGAGTCTGCATCAAGCACCGCACCCGAGGGGTTCGAAGGGGTATTGACAACGATCATCTTTGTCCGGGAACTGACGGCCTCAAGGAGTGTATCGTCGACCTGGAAGGCCACGCTGTCAAGCGCATGGTGCCGGACACCGGCGCCAGCAAGCCTGGCGCAGGGTTCGTAGGAGACCCAGGAAGGGTCCAGTATGAGCGCCTCGTCCTCCGGGTTCAGCACGGCCTCCATCGCCTGGTGGATGGCATCTTTTGCCCCGCAGGTGACCAGCACCTCATCCTGAGATGCGGAAAACCCGTTCTCGGTGGAGGTTTTCCGGGCTATCGCGGCCGTCAACTCAGGTATACCCGTGCTCGGGGCGTAGTGGGTCTCCCCCCGGCGGAGGGCGTCGATACAGGCCTCCTTTATGTGTTCCGGCGTATCGAAGTCCGGTTCCCCGATCGAGAGACTGATGACATCGATACCCTCCGCGGCCATCCGCTTTGCGGCGTTCGAGATCTCGATCGTTGCAGAGGCGGCTATACCCGCAACCTTCTCCGATAGGCTCCTCATGCCAATCGCTGGACCATCTTCACGGCCGACTCAACGGCACGCTTTGCGTAATCGATCCGTTCGGTTGCTTCCATACGGGTCATCCCCGGGCCGGAGATGCCGAGAGAGACCGGTTTATCGAACTCGAGGGAGAGGTCGATGATCTTTCGCGCAGCATGCTGGACGACGATCTCGTCGTGCTGGGTGGCGCCCTCGATGACACACCCGATGGTGACAACCGCATCGATATCGCTGCGCCCAAGCAACTTCTTGATCGCAAGCGGCATGTCGTATGCCCCGGGGACGTAGATCGTATCGAGAACCTCCGCCTCAAGGAACCTGGCGTGCTCTCTGGCCTCTATCTCCATCATGTAGGTGATGTCGCGGTTGAACTCCGCGACGACAAATCCAAGTTTTACCGTCATCTCAATCTTCCTTTTCCAGTGTTGTAGCACCGGTTCGTGATAACTCCTCTCTTTCATCATGGACGTGCGGGGCCGACATCCTCGAACCCCTGCCGCTGGCCGGTTCCAGCAAGCCTCTCAAGATCTTTCGGGCGGAGCGCGAGCCGAACGGCGTTCACCGCATGCTCTCTCGTCCGCTGCTCCATCAGCCATGCCAGTTCCTTTGCGTCTTTTGCCTCGTCCTCGTGGACGAAGACCTCGATTATATGTTTGTTTGTCAGGAGCTGGCAGAGGATCAGGCCCTGTGAGGCCTCGTGAGCACAGACCCTGTCCTTCTCCGCACTCCCGGGCATCCCGAGCGCCATCACCAGGTCGCACCCGCGCTCCTCGATCAGTTTTTTGCAGGCCACCGGCAGGTCCTTGATCCCGGGGACGACGTATCGCTCAATCCCGACGCTTGCGTGCTTCCGGATCTCATCTATGGCGATCCCGCCCATATCCACCCGGGCAAACGTGGTATCAGCGATCCCGATCTTCATCCCACCAGCACCCCGGCAGCCGCTTCCACTCCGTCACCGGCCGCAAACCCTGACTTTCTGAGGGCAAACTGGACCGCGGCAAGGGTAGCCAGGATCTCCTGCGCCCCGACACCGCCCATGGTGCCGATGCGGAAGATCCTGCCCTTGAGGTGATCCTGACCTCCGGCGATCTCGATGCCGAACTTCTTGACGGTTCCCCGGAGATCTCCATCGGTGACACCTTCAGGGATCCGCAGGGCAGTGGCGGTGTTCGAGTAGGCGTGGTGTTCGTCGATCTTCGGGAAAAGGTCGACGCCCCAGCACTTCGCCGCGGCACGGACAGCGTCGGCCATCCGGCGGTGGCGGGCAATACGGGCAGGGATGCCTTCCTCCTCGATCATCTTGCATGCCTCAGCAAGCGCGAGGAATAGCGGGACGGCCGGGGTGTAGGGTGTCTCCATCGGGGTGGCCTTCCCGCTCTTGCGATAGGCGGCCATATCCAGGTAGAACGGTCTTTTATCCGAGATGCGTTCCCATGCGCGGTCGCTCACAGCGATGGCGGCAAGACCCGCCGGGGCAGCAAGACATTTCTGCGACCCGACAACCGCGACGTCAACACCCCATTCATCCATTCGGACGTCGTCGCCACCGATAGAGGTTATGCCATCCATGATGAAGAGGGCGTCATGCTTCCGGGCAAGTCTGCCAACCTGGGGTGCGGGATTCCTGATCCCGGCGCTCGTCTCGTTGTGAACCATCGTAACAGCCTCAGCACCGGCCTCAAGTTCCCGTTCGAGGGCCGCGAGGTCGAGCGGCGTCCCCCATTCGGACTCGAGCACGGTCACGGTGCCGTACCGCTGCCCGATCTTTGCGAAACGGTCGCCGAACTTGCCGTTGACAAGCGAGACGATCTTTCTATCCCGCGCGAAGTTTGCGACACCGGCTTCCATCGCCGCCGTTCCCGAACCGCTGATGATGTAGAGGTCGTTTGCGGTGCCAAAGAGGTTCTTTAACACGCGGACGGTGTCCGCATACGCCGCCCCGAACTCGGGGCCCCTGTGGTTGATGGCCTGCCGTGTCATGACGGCGCGCACCCGCTGCGGGACGGGCACCGGCCCGGGGATCATAAGGAGTGGTTCTTGTTCCATGAGATATCAGTCCGTGTTGTCCCGTTCTGGACGGACGCTGTTCCTCCAAGGAACTTGGATGTGGTTTCATATCAAACTCACCACCGTACAATACCGACAGAGAGAAAAAGATGCGGGGGGCATACTGAAATGAGGTATGGTTGACGTCGCGGTGATCTGCGGTTCCGCCTCGGACGGCCCCGTCGCGGAGAAGGTGTTTGCAACCCTGAAGGAACACAGCGTCTCCTACGACTACCGGGTGATCTCAGCCCACCGTGACCCGGAGAACCTGGACGATTACGTGAAGGGGAGTGATGCCCGGGTCTTCATCGCCATCGCCGGACTTTCGGCGGCCCTGCCAGGGGTGATAGCATCAAAGACCGATCGCCCGGTGATCGGTGTTCCTGTGAGCGGGAAGTTGCTGGGTCTTGATGCCCTCCTCTCGATCGTCCAGATGCCAAAAGGCGTCCCGGTGGCCTGCGTCGGTGTGGACAACGGGGAGAACGCCGCTCTTCTCGCAATACGGATCCTCAAAGCCGGGCGCGCCCCGGACTGAATCTTTCAGCAGTGCGCCGGCTTGCCATATATAATAGAGTGATTAGGCTAGAGCGATCCTGGAAAGGGTGCTGATGAAAAAGGAGTGGAGCCGGTTTAGAACCGGGGTTTTCTGTGCTTTGGAAGGCAGTCCTGACAGTAAACTGGTCTTCCTTCGGTCGGCTTGAAAGGAACTTCGCATTCCTTCCCACAGTCCGAGCAAATGGTTTTCGTCATTTCACGGGGGCCGCCAAAGTTCCTGGGACCGCCGAAATTTCTGTTTCCTCTGTTATATTCCATTGGATGTCTCATGCAGGTAGAAACGCTGCAGGTACATATCTGACCGGATTGTATATAAATGCAGATGCACCGTTCATCAACTGTTTTGCCGTCCCGTTGTTCCGGGGACCATGAGCGCGTCCTGGTAGCGCGAGTGCCAAGGAACTCATGTGCCAGGGTTTGATGAATCGTTTCCAGGAACGGCCGAAGGGAGGGGGCAGGTCAATGAGAGAGTGCCCCGGAGTGACGGCATTCCCGGTTTCAGGTGCTGTCCCGCGTTAACCGTGGTTGGAGTTCCAGACGTTTACCCTGTCTGTGACACCGGTGCGCGGATCATGTCTGGAGGGCAGATCATCTCAAACCGCGCCCCCTCACCGGGGTTTCCGGTCTCCCTGATGGTTATACCAGTTATTGAGAGGATCTCCCGCGCAAGGAATAGACCAAGACCGGTGTTTTTGCCGTAGGCATAGGAGAATATCTTCTCCTTCTCATCGACCGGAACACCCACACCGTCGTCCTCGCAGAAGATGACACATGAATCTCCACCCCGTTTCAGGCCAAAAGAGATCCTGGTGACCCTCTCCCCATGGCGCAGCGCGTTATCGATCAGGTTTGTAAAGACCCTCTCGATGAGGGGGTCGGCAAAGACCTCCACCCCCGGCGGGATGTTGTTCTCAAGAGAGACCGTGCCGAGCGAGACGCAACCGGCCGCCGCCTCCACAAGAGATCGGATCTCCTGCCAGGCGGGAGAAGATGTCCCGATTCCCTGGTAATCGGCCGTGAACTGGAGGGTGTTGTTGATCCGTTTCACCATCTCTACGGCATTCTCAACGTGGCGCCAGGCGTTTACCTGATCTGTATCATGCAGTGCCAGGGCAAGGTCGAGATGCCCCCAGAGAACGGAGAGCTGGTTTAAGAGGTCATGGCGGGTGATGCTCGCCATCAACTGAAGTTTCCTGCTGGCCTCAGCAAGCGCCTTCTCGGCACGCCGCCGGGTAAGGTTTTCCTCGGCAAGATTCTCATTGCTCAGCGAGATCTCATCGAGAGCCCGCCGAAGCTGACTGTTTAAAGATCTCAGCTGCGACTGCACCTTGTGGAGCTCAGCGTTCTTCGCCACCGCGATCGTGTAGGTTGAAAGAAGGGTGTTCACGATCTGGAGTTTTCCGGCTTTGATGGTGTAGGTACTGCCGTTGAAGGGTATTTCCAGTTCTTCCGCATCCTCCGTGGCGCCGACCATCTCCCGTCCCCGCATTACGGCCTCGATCTGGGAGCAAACGTGTTCCGGGTTCGGAGGTTTGACTATGAAACTGTCGGCGCCGGCCGCAAGCCCCTTCAGGACGTCGGCAGGGTCAAAGAGGACGGTGACCATGATGACAGGGAGATCCGGGTTCTGCTGCTTTATACGGCGACAGAGTTCGTAGCCATCAATCCCCGGCATCAGGATGTCGGTCAGGACGATATCCGGCCTCGCAGTCTCCACCTGCTTTATCGCCTCGGCACCGTTGCCCGCCAGTATGACATTGTAGCCCGCGGTCTCAAGGATCTGGCGGATAAACTCGGCCTGCGTCCTGCTATCCTCCACAACGAGAACGTTCATTGCACTCCTGCGCTGTTTCACTTCCACAGCACTTCCCTCCACCATCGCTGCACCAAATACCCAATTACCCTGAAATCCTCATCCTGCCTCTGACCTGGCGCGGGCGGTGCCACCCACCTGATACAACCGAACTCCAGGATCCCTGTCACCTCAGGTTGAGCACAATCTGAAATGACCATATCAAACTCATGCTGCTTAATATTTGTGATAACGGCTGTTTTGCAGGTAGACCGTCTCGATTCCCGGTCCCACGCGAGGTGAAACCACCCTCAGCCGCAGCGTAATGACCCCACTGAACCGCACCCATTCACACCTTCGCAGCACGGACTCCTGAAACTCCCGTTCTCGACCGGGCACAACGTTTATCCCCGATCTCTCCAGAACTTACGCAAAGATACGCGGGAGAAGAAAACGAATGGCAGATGTCTATTTTGCAAACCTCAGAGCAAGAGGCCCGGGGGAGAGCAAGATCGAGAAGATCCGCCGTCTCTTCGACGCAGCCGGGTTTGACCGTGTGGTCAGGCACGATGACCTTACGGCCATCAAACTGCATGTCGGGGAGCGTGGCTGCGACACCTACCTCCACCCCCTCTTCGCCCGGCAGGTTGTCAATAAGGTAAAGGAGCGAGGCGCACAGCCCTTCATCACCGATACCGCCACACTCTACGCTGGAAGCAGGGCCGACGCAGTCAGGCACACCGTCACCGCCATCGAGCACGGTTTTGACTACTCTGTCATCTCTGCACCGGTGATCATCGCCGACGGTCTCCGTGGCGGATACTGGAGGGAGGTTGCGGTCAATGGAAATCACTTCAAATTTGTCAGGATTGCCGGAAACATCCTGGATGCAGACAGTATGATCGTGCTCTCCCACGTTAAAGGCCACGATCTTGCCGGATTTGGCGGGGCGATCAAGAACCTTGCCATGGGGTGCGCCCCACCCTCAGGAAAGGCTGTGCAACACGCCGCCAGACCCTGCGTTGATATCGAGCGCTGCATCGGCTGCGGGAGTTGCACAAAGGTCTGCCCGCAGTCGGCGATGGGCCTCTCTGAAGGGGTGGCGCATCTCAACCGTGAGCGTTGCGTCGGTTGCGGCGACTGCATGCGAGCCTGCCCCGAGGGAGCGATCGAGTTTGACTGGACGACCGAGGTCAGGCCGTTCATCGAACGACTTTGCGAATACGCTCTCGGCGCCGTCTGTAGCAGGCCGGGAAGAACTGGCTACATCAACTTCCTCCTCAACATCACACCGGATTGTGACTGTGTCCCATGGAGCGATGCGGCTATTGTCCCGGATATCGGGATCCTGGCCTCCACCGACCCGGTCGCGATCGACCACGCGAGCCTCGATCTAATAGACAGCCAGCATGGGTTTTCGCATACACTGCTTGAGAGGAATCTGGCTCCCGGTGAAGACAAGTTTAAAGGAGTCCGGGACTATACAGAGGGTAGATACCAGATCGCCTACGCCGCCAGGATCGGACTCGGTGATGAGGCATACCACCTGGTGGAGGTCTGAAGGATGTCAGCCGGAAAAGTTGTGCTGCTCTGCGGGAGCCCCAGACGGAGGGGGAACACCGAACTCGTGCTCGGCGAGTGTGCAAAGGTACTCGAAGCGGGGGGTCTGGAGACGGAGACCATCACTCTTGCAGATAAACAGATCCTCTCCTGCACCGCCTGCGGGCTCTGCAGCGAGGGGGAATGTGCTCTCGATGACGACTTAAACGAGATCATCGAAGAGATCAGGGGGGCCGACGGCTTCATCGTGGGTGCACCGGTCTACTTTGGCACCGCCCGCAGTGATGTCACGGCAGCCCTGCAGCGGATAGGGATGGTCTCGATGGCCTCGGACTCCTTCCTCTCGCGGAAGGTCGGCGGGCCTATCGCCGTGGCCAGGCGCGGCGGGCATACCGCAACGCTCCAGGAACTGTTGATGTTTTACCTGATCAACGACATGATCGTGCCCGGTTCAACATACTGGAACATGGTCTTTTGGGAGGCGCCCGGTGAGGCGCTGGCCGATGAGGAGGGGATGAGAACTGTGCGGCGATTCGCCGATAACGTGGCGTACCTGATCCGGAAACTCCGGTGAGTTTGATCGTTATCACCGGAAACGGTCTCGTTGCAGAACCATCAGAATCGATCAAATTGGGAGAATAAACAGCATGGATCTTTCCTCTGAGGCGATCAGGCCGGATGTCGCGAACACAGCACCTCTGACCCGGCGGGAGATCACCGAACTCCTGCCGGAGGTGAGAGGCTGGTCACTCAAGGAGGGGCGCCTCGCCGCTCGATTTGGATTCAAGGGATTCCCTGAAGCCCTGGCATTCCTGAACAGAGTTGCTGAGTTTGCCGCGCGGGAGAACCACTTCCCGGATCTCAGCATCCAGGAGGAGAGGTATGTTGAGGTTGCCTGGTACACTTACGCCATAGGCGGACTCTCCAGGAACGACTTCATCATGGCTGCGCGGCTCTCAGAGCAGCTCCGCAGACGGCGTGGCGGGATAGTCTAACCGGGACCAAACGCACGCATGATCCGTGCCTTAATGGCCTCTTTAGGTAGAGCCCCGACCACGCGGTCAACGAGTTTTCCGTTAGCAAAGAAGAGCAATGTCGGTATCGCTGTTATGCTGAAACTGGACGCAACGAGCGGGTTTTCGTCGACATTGCACTTCCCGAATGTTACCCTGCCGGCTAAATCGTGCGCCAGATCCTCGATCACCGGCGCCACCATCCGGCAGGGACCGCACCATTCAGCCCAGACGTCGATGACAAGGGCTGAATGTTTCTGGAGAGCCTCTCCAAAGGTCACATCGGTGACCTCAATGACACCACCACGCCTGCCAGTGAACCTCTCCTCGAGTTGCCGGAGACGCTCTTCCCGCAGACGCTGAAGTTCATCGTCAAACGGTCTCTCTCCTACCATACAGCGAAATTATGCCTTCAGCACCTATAAATGATTGGCCATGCGCTGTGTGCGTGGCAGAGAGGTAAGCCTGCAAAAGGTATATAACAGCCGAGAACGAAGTGTATATCCCACAGGGGCGAAGCGAGGTGGGGTAGTCAGGAAATCCCGACGGGCTCATAACCCGTAGACCGATGGTTCAAATCCATCCCTCGCTATGATCGGTTCTTCTGCGTTTCAAAAAGGTTTTATCCAAGCATTCTTTTATCGACCCCGGCCCAAACCAGGAGATGCCTGCTGCACGGTTTCAGGGAGATTACGGTTAGAAAGAATGAGAGACTATGTCTCTTCCTTCCCGGAATCAAATGTTGAGAGATCGGACTGGAGACTACCGCCCATATAACTCACAACGCAGCGAGAGGTCTTCTCCCCATCTATCTCCACAGGGTAGCACCCTGTCAGGCAACCGGTGCAGATGTCCAGCTCGCCAAACCCTGTCGCCTCCACCAGGTCTTCAAGCGGGATGTAAACAAGTGATGCCGCACCAACGCTCTCACGAA
The DNA here is from genome assembly GCF_033472595.1 of Methanoculleus receptaculi. Lineage (NCBI taxonomy): Archaea > Methanobacteriati > Methanobacteriota > Methanomicrobia > Methanomicrobiales > Methanomicrobiaceae > Methanoculleus > Methanoculleus receptaculi. The sequence goes on from NZ_CP137642.1 coordinate 233,173, forward strand.
CTGCCTCCACCTCCCTGCCGCTTGCGATCAGTTCAGCGCGGGTGGGCATGTCCACTCCGAGATAACAGGGGGCGATTATAGGCGGGGAACCAACCCGCAGGTGGACCTCGTCTGCTCCCGCCTCCCTGATCATCTTCACAATCCGCCGGGAGGTTGTCCCACGGACGATGCTGTCATCGACGAGGACCACACGTTTGTTCTTCAGGTTGCCACGGACGGTGTTGAGCTTGATCCTGACCGCTCGATCCCGCTGCTTTTGAGTAGGCATGATGAACGTCCTGCCCATGTAACGGTTCTTCATCAACCCTTCCAGGAACGGGATCCCAGATCGTTCTGCGTAACCAGCGGCATAGGCAGTCCCTGAATCGGGGACAGGAGAGACCAGATCAGCCTCAACTGGGCTTGTTTCATAGAGTTTTTGCCCGATCTGGCGCCTGACGTCGTAGACCAGTTTCCCGTCCATCACCGAATCAGCACGGGCAAAGTAGATGTACTCGAAGATGCAGTGTGCCCTCCGGTTCGCGGTAGAGATCTGGGTCGATGATAGCCCTGATTCATCGATGCGCACGAGTTCGCCAGGGCGCACGTCGCGGATGAATGTGCCGTCCAGTGCATCGATCGCCACGCTCTCCGACGCGACGATGTAGCCCTGGTCTAGTTTACCAATACAGAGCGGTTTGATCCCGAGCGGGTCACGAAAAGCGTAGATGGCATCGTTCAGGAGTGCAACCGTGGCGTAAGATCCACGCAACCGGCGCATGCACAGCAGGACGGCATCCTCCATGCTCTTTGACGCACGGAGTGCGTCGGCTATGATGCTGCCTATTATCTCGGTATCAGTGGTGGTGCAGAAGATCTGTCCCCGGCGCTCATACTCCCCCCGGAGTTCGGTCGTGTTGACCAGATTGCCGTTATGGGCGATCGAGAGGGTCAGCCCGCGGTACTTGAAGTTAAAGGGCTGGACGTTCTCAGGGATCTTCGACCCGGTTGTAGGGTACCGAACGTGCCCGATTCCGGCTTTCCCCCGCAGTTCCTGCAGGGTATGCCGGTTGAATACCTCGGCAACAAGTCCCTGCGCCTTATGCGTGTAGAGGGTTGCGCCTTCAAAAGTAGAGATCCCCGCGCTCTCCTGCCCACGGTGCTGGAGAGCGTAGAGGGCATAATACAACTGAAATGAGACACCGCCAGCATCGACGATGCCAACGATACCACACATGATACAACTCTAGTGCGTCGGTACCTTCGGTTTCTTCTCAGTCCATCGATAACTCCGGATCTTCCGGCTCCTGCCGAAACCACAGGCCGAACAGACCTTGTGACGCGCGTGGAACGAGATCTTGCCGCACCGCCTGCAGGCGATGTGGGTATGCTTCTGCCTCTTGCCCATTGAAGGTGTGCCTTTTGACATTCTCACTCACCAGGTTTATTCGATTGATGGGGTAATGTAGATCACATTATCACCGCGGACGATCAGCGTGCCGAGTTTCTGCGTCACACCGTCCACTTCTTCTTCGGCCCTGTCCAGTACCAGATTCATGTGAACATCGTATCCCTGGAGGATCCCCCGGATCTCCCTTCCACCCTTCAGACTGATGATGACGGGCTGACGATTCAGTACCTGATCTAAAATATCCAACGGTCTTGGCGTCATATGATTACCTTTTGCCGTCCATTCTGGAGTAATATATTTGAGTGAGGAACCTACTTAAATATAACCGCACTGGCTGCACCCACCACGAGGTATCGAGCGATGTCACAGATCACCGTAAAGAAACGCCATGTCATCCGGAAGTCACAGGCAACCGAACTTATGAAGCACCTCGGCAAGGAGATCGGAGCATCCGCCGACCTCTTCCGCTCTGAGCGGATCGAGCGGGTTGAAACCGATGCTCCATTCGAGATCTACCTGGTCGATAAGAGACCGTTCCTTATGGGCACGGCAGACTGGGTCTTTCCGAGCCTTCGGGGGCTTGTAGAGCGGCCGATACCTGAACGGCGGGTGGTGGTCGATTCCGGCGCGGTCAGATTTGTCGTTAACGGCGCGGATATCATGCGCCCAGGGATAGTCTCGATCTCCTCTGACGTCCTTGCAGGGCACCCCGTTCAGGTCGTCGATGAAAGGCACTCCAAACCGCTTGCTGTGGGGATTGCGCTCTTTGGTGCAGCAGATATGGAACAACAGGAGAAGGGTAAATCCGTTAAAAACATCCACCGCGTCGGGGACGATCTCTGGAACCTGGAGGTCTGAAGGCGATAATAATGGATACTATTAAATAAAACTCATTCCTCAGTTTTTCTATGGTTAAAAATATCTTCGACAGCATCCTCGGTAAAAGCCCGGCACGGAGTGAGGAGGACTACATGGAACTCGATCTCGCCGCTTACGAGGTATCGAGCGAAGAAGAGCCAGCATCGATGTACGTCAAGATCGCCACCATCGCCGACCTCAAGGATACACCCCGCGTCAAGGACGAGGTCTACAACGGCAACATCGTCATCGTCGATATCGGCCGTTTGAAGATGGACAAGGTAACGTTTGAACGGGTCATAAAAGACCTGCGCGATGTGGCAAAGGACGTTAACGGTGATATTGTCGGCCTCGGCGAACAGAAGTATGTCATCATCACGCCGATGTCGGTCAAGATCTCACGCGAGAAGATCGGCGGTGGCGTCTGAGTGCGGGAATCATACTCTGGAACCTGTCCCGCCTGCGGCGGTGAGATCCAGATCACCCATCACCGTCTGGAGATCCCGCATTTCCCGGACCTCCTCCTGGTCTCAATAGCGTGCGAGACCTGTGGCTACCGGCATACAGATACCATCATACTGGGGGAAGGCGACCCCGTTCGGTGGACGGTGCAGGTGAAGGAGCCCAAAGATCTATCCATACGGGTGGTCAGGAGCACTACAGGAACGATCAGGATACCTGAACTCGGCATGGCGATCGAGCCCGGCACTGCCTGCGAAGGGTTCATCACAAACATCGAAGGTGTTATCTCACGATTTGAAGAGGCTGTGGAGGTGATCCTGGCAGACCCTGAGAACGAGGGCGAGCGAGAGGCCGCGCTCAGGGCAAAGGGGGCGCTCGCAGCCGCAAGGGAGGCGGCATTCCCCTTCACCGTCATCCTGGAGGACCCGGCAGGGAACAGCATGCTCGTCAGCGATAAGGCCAAGAAGGCTGTCCTGGTAGAGGGGGAGACCTGACCTTTTTCCCGCTTCCAACCCCGCCAATCCAGTGAAGGAAGAGAGAGGGCTTTTCTACCGCCTGCTTGAACTGGCCTGAAGAAAGGTTTGGGAGACCAGGCCAACCTTTCCTCCCGAGATCCATCAAATACTAGAGAGACCAGTCACCGGATCTCCACGCCCTTCAACCTCACACCAGGCTCTTCCGTCACCTCACCGACCACCCGGGAGTCCGGGAATATTGACTGGATTGTGGCCACGCTCACGGCAGGCGCGATGAAAGCGTAGCCCATACCCATGTTGAACGTCCGGTACGCCTCGACCGTCCCGATACCCCCGGCCTCCTGCAGCCACTTGAATATGAGGGGGGGTTCCATGGGGTCGGTGATGGAGAAACCATAGTTTGAGAGACGTTTCAGGTTCAGGAGGCCGCCGCCGGTTATGTGGCACATCCCGTGGATGCTACAGCCCTCCGTCACCCTGAGCGCTCCGGCATAGATCCGGGTGGGGGTCAGGAGTTCCTCGCCCAGCGTCTTACCGTTCGGGAGAGGGGTCTCGTAGGAAGCACATTCCTCCACGATCTTCCGGGCAAGGGTCAGGCCGTTGCTGTGGATGCCGCTTGAGGGGAGACCGATTACCACGTCGCCGGGAGCGACCGCCTCTCCCGTTATGACACGCCCCTTCTTCTGGACGCCAAGACACGTCCCGGCAAGATCCAGGCCTTTGACGAGTCCCCGGAGGGTGGCGGTCTCGCCGCCGACTATGTTCATGTTGGCCTGGCGGGCACCCTCGTTCAATCCCTCACCGATCTGAGCCATCTTCTCCGGCGATAGTGAATCGGTCGCGATGTAATCCACGAACGCCACGGGCTCGAGGTTCATCACATAGAGGTCGTTCACGTTCATCGCGACACAATCGATCCCGACCGTCCGCCAGTCCTGCAGCGCGTCAGCAACAAGCATCTTGGTGCCGACACCGTCGACCGCGAGTGCAAGGACGTATGACCCGCAGTCGATCAGCCCGGCAAAGTGCCCGACCTCCCCGAGCATTGAGAACGCACCGGTTCTGCGGTAGGTAAGTTTATCGATCAGCGCCCGCACCGACCGGGCCTCGAGGTCGATGTCGACACCGGCATCACGGTAGGTGTGTTCTGGCATGGGCAGGGCCTCCATCTCGTGACTGGGGGGACGATACAGCGGCATCTTCTGTCTCATCCGAGTTCTCCGACAGGCGGAACTCGTCGTGCAGCACCCGCAGGGCGCGCTTGCCATCCCCGGCTTTCACAACGAATGAGACGTTCACCTCGCTTGAACCCTGCGAGATCATCATCACGTTGATTCCGGCACGGCCGAGCGCGGAGAAGATCCGTCCCCCGGTTCCGGGGGAGCCGGCCATCCCAGCACCCACTACCGCAAGTGCAACCACATCACGGTCATGGGTGACCTCGCGCACGACCCCCTGCTTCAGGATGGGGTTAAGAGCGGCGAGAGCGGCGTCGAGGTGCGACTCATCGATGATGAGGGATATGTTCGCCTCGCTTGAACCCTGGGAGATCATCATGATGTTCACCTCCCGCTCCGCAAGCGCTTCGAAGATCATCTTTGCAACCCCTGGCCGGCCGATCATCTGGGCACCGTTGACATTCACCAGGGCCACCTTCTCGATAAGGGCTATGGCCTTGACCACCCGCTTCTCCAGATGTCTGTCCCGGCGGATAATGGTGCCGGGGGCATCTGGTCTGAAAGAGTTCTTGACGCGGATGGGGATATCCTTCTGCATTGCGGGCTCGATCGAGCGGGGGTGGAGCACCTTTGCACCGAAGTAGGAGAGCTCCATCACCTCAAGGTAGGAGATCTCGTCGAGCACCCGTGCGTCCTCGATGATTCTTGGGTCAGAGGTCATCACCCCGTCGACATCTGTCCAGATCCAGATCTCGTCGGCACTGATCCCGGCACCGATGACGGCGGCCGAGTAGTCAGACCCGCTCCGACCCAGGGTGGTGATGACACCCTGTTCGGTCGCCCCCATGAACCCCATGATAACAGGAACGCTCTTAGCGAGCAGCGGGGCTACCCGGGCACGGATCCTCTCCTCGCTCAGAGGTAGAGCGCGGGCATCGCTGTGGTTTGCGGTCGTGACGATCCCGGCCTCGGCGCCGTCAAGGACGACTGAAGGTATGCCGCGCTGTCTGAGGGCTGCGCTAAAAATAGGGGCGGAGAGTCGTTCCCCAAAAGAGATGATGTAATCGCGAGAGCGAGGTGTCAGCTCCTTCAGGGTGTGAACCGCGGTGAGGATGTTCTGCAGCCGGCACAGCAGATCGTCGATCATCTCCGTCACCCCGCGGGTGTGATCCGGGGCTGTTGCTTCCAGGAGCCTGATGTGGCGCTCCCGCAGCGCTGAGATGAATTCACCGATCGCTGGCTCTTCACTGCTCGTTGCGGCCTCATCGGCCGCCGCGATGATCCGGTCGGTGATCCCGGAGCATGCCGACACCACCACCGCAACCTCATCTCCTGCCGCATGGTGTGATTCAACTATATCTGCGGCCCTCTGGATACATGCCGCTTCCCCGACAGAACTGCCGCCAAATTTCATCAAAAGCCTCATTCTGGCTCACTTATCCCCTGCAATTACTTTATGATAGTATACAACGCATCGACTAATAAGATGCTTGTAGACGAGATTGTGGACGCGCACGTGCTGGTTGTCGGAAGCGGCGGCGCTGGTATCCGGGCTGCCATCGAGGCATCCCGCTACGGCGATGTTGTCCTGGTCTCCAAGACCATTGCCGGCAAGGGGGGGTGCACGACGATGGCGGAGGGTGGCTACAACGCTGTGCTGCGCGACCAGGACTCGATCGATGTCCATCGCGAGGATACGCTTGCAGGCGGGGCATACCTCAACGACCCCGAACTCGTGGACGTCCTGGTTCGCGAGGCCCCGGAGCGGATGGACGACCTCATCCGGTGGGGCGCCGTCTTCGATGTGACTGCCGAGTGTCGGGTCGCGCAGAGACCGTTTGGCGGACAGCGGTTCCCCAGGACGTGCTACGCCGGCGACCGGACCGGGCACGAGATCGTCATGACACTCCTTGAACGACTGGATGCAACGGATACGCACATCTACCAGGAAGTCACCGTAATCGACCTTCTAACCGACGAGAATGGTGCAATCGCCGGCGCGATCGCCCTCGATCGGGATGGAGAGGTCGTGCTCTTTCGGGCCGACGCAACGGTGCTTGCAACCGGCGGTGGGACTCAGGTCTACGACATCTCCACAAACTCCGCTGCCGGGACGGGGGACGGGTTTGCCATGGCCTACCGCGCCGGTGCGGAGCTGATCGATATGGAGATGGTCCAGTTCCACCCGACGGGCGCGGTCTACCCCTACGATGCCCGGGGACGGCTGGTGACCGAGGCAGTCCGGGGAGAAGGAGGTCTCCTTCTGAACGCCCGGCGTGAACGGTTCATGAGACGCTACGACCCGGAGCGGATGGAACTCTCCACCCGGGATGTGGTTGCAAGGGCGATCGCAACCGAGGTGCTGGAGGGGCGCGGGACGGCCCGCGGCGGGGTCTACCTGGACGTGACCCACCTTCCAGAAGAGACGATTGAGACACGACTCCCGGTGATGCTCGAGCAGTTCCTCGCATTCGGCGTTGATATCAGGAGGGAGCCGATGGAGGTGGCGCCCACAGCCCACCATATCATGGGCGGGCTCCGGATCACCCCTGAGTGCCGGACAACCCTGCCGGGCCTCTTCGCATGTGGGGAGGTTGCCGGCGGGGTGCACGGCGCAAACCGCCTGGGCGGGAACGCGCTTGCCGACACACAGGTCTTCGGGAAACGTGCAGGTGAGTTCGCCGGGAAGTCTCCGGCACGGAGCGGCCGGATCGACGAGAAGAGAGTCGATGAGATCCTCAAGACGGTGGACGGTTTCTATGACGGGGTGATAAACCCGGCGGATGTTCGGAGAGACCTGAAACTCACGATGTGGAACCAGGCCGGAATCTTTCGAAATGCCGCCGAACTCCGGACGGCCCTGATGCAGGTCCGGCGGCTCTCTGACCGGCGGCTCTACGCGGCATCTAACGATAACCTCGCTGAGTGCTGCACCATCCGGAACATGTGCACCACAGCCTCCCTGATAATCCGCTGCGCACTGTTGCGACCGGAGAACCGTGGCGCCCACATGAGGCTGGACGCCGGGGTCGTGACCGATCCGGCAAAGTCGCCGTTTGGACATACATACATCTCGCTCACGCGGGAGGGGATCGAGCGGCGTGAGGTGGCAGCATGAGAGAGATCAGAGTCAGGGTCTCGCGTTTCAACCCGACAGAGGACGCGGAACCGCACATTGAAGAATATACCGTCCGGGTCAACGAGGGCGCGAGGGTGCTCCACGCACTCCACGCCATCCACGACGACCTCGACCCGACGCTAGCCTACCGTTACTGCTGCGGGGCCGGGCAGTGCGGGACCTGCGCCGTCCGCGTCGACGGGGAGCCTGTCCTTGCCTGTATGGAGGAGGCGCGCGACGGGATGATAGTCGAACCGCTGGCGCTCCCCGTCCTTAAAGACCTGGTGGTTGACATGGAACCGGTGATCGCTAAGATCGCCAGGATATGCCCGAGACCGGACGGGGAACTCCCACCGAGAGAGGTTATCGAGGAGATAAAACCGCTCCGGGACTGCATCGAGTGTCTCTGCTGCGTCTCCGCCTGCCCGGCGCTCCTGGTGACGGAGTTCGCCGGGCCGACGGTGATCCGCCAGGAGATGCGGCTTGCCCTCGATCCCAGGGATTCCGGCGACCGGATCACCGATGCCATCAAGAAAGGGCTCTTCTACTGCACGACCTGCAAGCGCTGCGTGGAGGTCTGCCCGAAGGATATCGATATCCCGGGCAAGGCCATCGAGAAACTCCGGGAACTCGCGAACCGACGCGGGCTGACTCTCCCACGCCACAGGGAGGTGGGCCGGCTGGTGCAGGAGACGGGACGGAGCGTCGAACGGACAGGGGTCACGTTCCTTGAGCAGGTGCCGGAGGTGATCGAGCCCGATGGGCCGGTCCGCGGCGAGGTTGGGTTCTTTGTCGGGTGCATGTTCAACGGCCGGGTGCCGCAGACGGCGCTTGACGCGATGGAGGTCATGAAGCGCAACGGGATCAGGGTGATCATACCCCACGAGCAGGTCTGCTGCGGGTCGCCGCTGATCAGGACGGGACAGACGTCGATCGTGGACGGCCTGAAAGAGAGAAACATCGAGGCGTTCGCCAGCCGCGGGATAGAGACCGTGATGACGATCTGTGCCGGCTGCGGGGCGACGCTTAAGAACGATTATGAGACTCCATTCGTGGTCAAAGATGTCACCGAGGTCCTGACGGAGTACGGGATCGAGCCCCCAGCGAAGCTCGATGTCCGGGCGACCTACCACGATCCCTGTCACCTCCTGCGGGGCCAGGGGATCCGCGAACAGCCGCGGGAACTGCTCCGGCAGGCCGTGAAGGAGTTTGTGGAGATGCCGGTGCAGTGCTGCGGTGCCGGTGGCGGCGTCCGTTCGGGGGTGCCGGAGGAGGCGATGGCCCTCGGGGCGATGCGCGGTGAGGCGGTGAAGGCAACCGGGGCGGACGTGGTGGTGACGGTCTGCCCGTTCTGCGAGTTCCACATCGCCGACTGCACGGATGTTCCGGTGAAGAACCTGACGACGATCCTGCTTGAGGGCTACAGGAAGAAGGACGCGGAGCAGGAGGTATCCGAGTGAGCGATTCGCCGGGGTTCAAGCCGGCGGTCACCACGATAAAGGGCAACCGCAAAAGATCCCGGCCTGAATAAAACCAGAGAGGGAAGGGGGCTTGAGAGAGGCTGGACCAAAAAAGTGTCACTGGCGGGTTTGCACCTTCAGGGCGACCCGGCTCAAATAATGGGCCCGGAGGGATTTGAACCCACGACCGCTCGGTTATGAGCCGAGCGCTCTAACCAGACTAAGCTACGGGCCCTACAACTCCCTTATAAACATCGATCTATCACGATAAATACGTTGTGCGCACCACGCCGAAGATGCGGACAGTATATACAATCGCAGAACTAGCAAAACAGTATGCACCGGATCATCAACTGGAACGAACTCTGGAAAGCAATCTACATAAACTCACCCGAACGGCTCGAGAAGAGCCGTGATCCCGCCGCCGCCTGGGACAGACGTGCCGCTGCCTACAGGCGGATCACCCGCGGTGAGAAAGAAGCAACCAGGCTGGAACTTGAGATCCTTAACCTCCAGGGCGGGGAGACCGTGCTCGACGTTGGTGCAGGCACAGGTAGACTTGCGGTGCCGATTGCGAGGACCGCAGCCCACGTAACGGCCCTCGACCCCTCCGAAGGCATGCTCAACGTCCTCCAGGAGCGGATGGCAGCAGAAAGGCTCACGAACTACTCCTGCGTTAAGATGCGCTTGGAGGATGCCGTGATAGGGAGAGATATCGAGCCTCACGACCTGGTCATCGCGGCATTCTCGCTTGGGTTCTATGACCTTGCCGCCGCCCTGGAAAAACTCGACTCCGCTGCAACCCGGGCGGTCCACCTCTTCTGGCATGCGGGGGAGTGGCGCGGCCCGGAGGAGATGGCGCTCTATCGTGCAGTCTTCGGAGAAGAAGCTACCATGAGAAAGGGCTACCCCGACTACATCTTCCCGGTAAACATTCTCCATGATGCCGGTGTATACACGAACGTCAGGATCTACAACGCCGTCTGGGAGACCGTCTACGACTCTCCAGAAGAGGCCGCCCGGACATGGGCGGCGATGCACAACCCCCGTATGGAGGATCTCTCTCCGGTCAGGGACTACTTTGGCAGGGTGCTTTACAGAGACGAGGCCGGGAAGTATGTCGAGACGACGCGACGTCCCACAGCGGCGATCTGGTGGGAGAAGTAATACCGGTAAGGGGAGATCTCTTCAATCCCGGATGATCTGGTTGATGATCGCTTCAGAGATGTCAGCGGAGTACTCCCCAGCCCGCCGGATGCTCTCAGCGATGTAGCCGATCGAGAGGGCAACCTCGCCGGTTTTTTCGTGCGCAAGAGCACTTATACCATCAGTCATCCTGGCAAGATCCCCAACCATGTCGATGGTGCGATTGGCATCGACTATATCGGATGAGAAGAGAGACCGCATACTTGAATCCAGTATGGACATTGCGGCATCCGTCGCGGCCAGCATCCCGGCGGCAACCTCATCGTCAACCTCGTTTCTGATCAGGACGGGAAGATGGGATGCAATCCGAACACCGTGGTCGCCGATCCGCTCCAGGCTTCGACTGACAGTATAATAACTTGATGCACCTTCAACGGTCACATGGAGTTTTTCGGGGAGTGTCGCGTCCCTGAACATGAGGTGATACTGGCGCGAGACCAGCCACTGGAGTTTGTCTACCTCAACATCCCGGTTGATGATATCCTCTGCCAGCCCCGGGTCCCTCGCCTCGAGTGCGGTCATGGCGTCGTTATACATCGTCCCGATTATAACGAACATCCGTCTGATGCTGTTCTCAAACGGCATCTCCGCCGGGTTCAGGATGTCCCGGATGAGGATGAATGAATCGGTCTCCTCGACGATCTGCTGGCCGATGGTCATTGAACTGAAGTCACGGACGGCTTTGCGGATGGCGGGGGAGAGCCTGGTGGACGCGGATATGCGGATGGCCGTATACCCGGCGATGTAGGAGCCCACAAGACACCGGAAGAGAAAGACGGGGTCCTTGATGGAGTCGACCTGAAACTCCTTCTCCCACGATTTTTTATCCTCCGATGAGCGGGGGAGGATGAGAAGGCTTCCGTCGGCCTGGACCTTAACAGGAAGGGGCTCGTTCTTCTTGATGTTCATAGATTGAACCCATTCCTTGGGGAGGGAGATGACGTATGAAGACCCGCCCGTCCTCTGGACCTTCCGAAACTCCATAAGAGACGTGTTTCTATAGAAGTAGAAATAGTTTACTGTTATCACAATATTGAATATACCAGTATTTACCGTATAGACGTTACCATATTTAATGTCGAAAATCACTATATTGTTTTACCATCCACGTATTGTCATGACAGGAAAACGTCTGTCGGGTGTGACGGCGGTTGCTCTCGCCGGCATACTTATGGTAGTTCTGATGGCAGCCGGGTGTCTCGGCAGCCAGCCGTCCGGGTCACCGGCATCACCGTCGCAGCAGATCACGGTAACCGGATCGACAACGGTGCTCCCCATCGCCGAGAAAGCAAGGGAAGCCTTCGAAGACCTGTATCCCTCCACCCGTGTCCTGGTAAGCGGCGGCGGTTCAAGCGTCGGTGTCAGGGCCGTAGGTGAAGGGACCGCGGATATAGGGATGTCCTCGCGTGACCTGAAACCCGAGGAGACCGGGATGTATCCAGGACTCGTGACGCACCACATCGCCGACGATGCTGTAATTCTCATCGTCCACCCTGATAACAGCATCGAGAGTCTCACCCTGGATCAGGTGCGCGGTATATACAACGGCACCTACACGAACTGGAACCAGGTGGGCGGACCAGACCTGGATATAGTCGTTGTTGGCAGGGACAGTGCATCGGGGACCCGTGAGTTCTTTGCTGAGTACGTGATGAATAAAGAGGACTTCACCAAAAATCAGGAGGAGTTCAACTCAAACGGCGGCATCCAGCAGAAGGTCTCCCAAACCCCGGGCGCGATCGGCTACGTGGGTCTTGGCTACACCGACGGCGTGAAATCACTCAAGATTGAGGTCGACGGAACCCCCATCGAGCCCACGCTTGAGAACATCACCAGCAAGAAGTATCCGATCACCCGACCGCTCTTCATGCTGACCAACGGCGAGCCCGGGGGTGCTGTAAAAGAGTTCCTGGACTTCATCATGAGCGAGGAAGGGCAGCAGATCGTGGAGAGCGCCGATTACATACCGGTGCAGGGGTAACCCCACCACATCTCTTTTATACCGCACCCCTGAGCGACCATGAAGAAAGAAGAACCAGCGGCAGTTCGATCCGGCTATCCCGGGTGGTCCGGACACTCCTGGACATGGTCTGAACTCCCCTCTACCGGTACAAAACGGCACATCATCGATCTGATCATCAGTAAACTCCTCTTCATCGTCGCGCTGTTCGCGATCCTCATCGTCTTCTTCATCATCGGTTTCCTGCTTCGCGACGGCTACCAGATAGTTCTCGAGACCGGTATCTGGAACTTCCTGGCCGGCGTGGACTGGAACCCCACCGGGTCGCCGCCATCGTTTGGGATACTCCCGCTCATCGTCGGCACCCTTCTGGTGACAGCGCTCGCGATGGCGATAGCCGTCCCGCTCAGTATGGCCACTGCCATCTACATCGCCGAGATTGCCGGTCCCAGGACTAAAGCGGTCGTCAAACCTGCTGTCGAGTTGCTGGCAGGTATCCCCTCGGTTGTCTATGGGTTCTTCGGGCTGATACTCCTGACTGACTGGATCCGGATCCTCTTTGACCGCCCATCCGGGTCGAGCTGGCTTGCAGGCTCGATCCTGCTTGCTATCATGGCCATCCCGACCATCACAAGCGTCGCGGAGGACGCCCTCAGTTCTGTCCCCCGTGAGTTCAGGGAGGGCAGCCTTGCACTCGGGGCAACCCGGTGGCAGACCATCAGGAGCGTTGTCGTGCCCGGCGCTGTCTCCGGGATCAGTGCGGCGGTCATACTGGGGATGGGGCGTGCCATCGGCGAGACGATGGCGGTACTCATGGTCACCGGGAACGCCGCCGTCATTCCTGACCCGATAACCAACGTCTTCTCCCCGGTGCGGACACTCACGGGGACGCTCGGGATAGAGATGGGCGAAGTGGCGTTCGGAAGCCTGCACTATCACGCGCTCTTCGGCGTCGCGGTTGTCCTGCTGGCGATCACACTCGCCGTCAACGGCCTGGCAAGGCTCATCATACGCCAGATGCAGAGGACACCGGCACGTTCCAGGGCGCCGGGGCCGTTGATGCAGGCCGTCCACGGCCTCATCCCGGGTTCCCTCCCTCACCGGGCCAAAAGGAGGATTATTCACCCGAAAACCACACAGAAGTTTGCGTTTCTGCTGATCTCAATCGGGGTCGTGATCGTTCTTGCGGCTCTCGGGGCGATCCTGCTCGAGATCATCGTCAACGGGGCCGGTGCGATCAGTCTGGAGTTCCTGACCGCCCCGCCGAGCGACCTCGGGAGAGCAGGAGGGATATTCCCCGCGATCGTCGGGACGCTCTACCTTGTTGCAGGGGCTCTGGCAGTAGCGCTCCCCCTCGGCATAGCGACCGCCATATACCTGATCGAGTACACGGCCGATACCCGGCTGACGCGGGGGATCCGTGCCGCGGTCGATCTGCTGAACGGGACACCATCCATCGTATTCGGGTTGTTCGGGTTTGCGTTTCTGGTACTCTTCCTGAACTTCGGGGTCTCGCTTATCGCCGGGCAGATAACTCTGGGACTGATGGTCCTCCCCACCATAATAAGGACGACCGAAGAGTCGCTCCGGTCGATCCCAAAATCCCTTCGGGAAGGAAGTTACGCGCTCGGGGCCTCGAAGTGGCAGACTGTCTGGCGGGTGGTGCTCCCCCCTGCCCTCCCGGGGATCATTACCGGGGCGATCCTCTCGATAGGCCGCGCCGCCGGGGAGACTGCGCCCATCATGTTCACCGCGGTGGTCTTCAGCAACAGGTATCTTCCGTCCTCGCTCTTTGAACCGGTGATGTCGCTCCCCTACCACCTATTCATCCTGACGACGAGCGTAGCGGGGGCGGACGACCAGAAGTTCGGAACGGCGCTTGTGCTCCTGGTGATGGTACTCTCGATATACCTCATCGCAATACTCATCCGCCGGAGATACAACCGGGCAACGGTGATAAACAATGGATGAATCAACGACTCTTGAGACAAGAGACCTCAACCTCTGGTATGGAACGAAACAGGCCCTCCTGGATATCTCGATACGCATCCCGAAGAACACGGTCACGGCACTGATCGGCCCTTCGGGGTGTGGTAAATCGACCCTTCTCCGGTGCTTCAACCGGATGAACGACCTGATCGACTCGGCACGAATTACCGGGCAGATCCTCTTTGAGGGGGATGACATCTACGCCGGTCACACAGATGTATACACGATCCGCGAGAAGATCGGTATGGTGTTCCAGAAACCAAACCCCTTCCCAAAGAGCATCTACGAAAACGTCGCCTACGGCCCCAGGATCCATGGGGTGCGGCGCAAAGAGGTGCTCGACGATATCGTCGAGACCAGCCTGAAACGCGCCGCGCTCTGGGATGAGGTGGAAGACCGGCTCCACGAACCCGCGCTCGCGCTCTCCGGCGGGCAGCAACAGAGGCTCTGCATCGCCCGATCGCTTGCGGTCGAACCGCGGGTCATCCTGATGGATGAACCATGTTCCGCCCTTGACCCTATCGCCACGGCAAAGATCGAGGACCTTATCATCAGGCTCGCCCGGGACTACACCGTCGTCATAGTCACTCACAACATGCAGCAGGCGGCGCGGATCAGCGAGTATACCGGGTTCATGTATATGGGCAGGCTGGTCGAGTTCGATAGGACGCAGCGGATCTTTGAGGACCCGACGGAAGAACTGACGGAGAACTATATCACCGGGCGGTTTGGGTAGGATGATTCATGGTTAAGAAATTTCGTGCCGAACTGAGATCCCTGAAGGAGGATGTCCGGGATATGGGGGATCTCGCACTTGATATGCTGCAGCGGGCGGTAAAAGCGCTGGAGACCGGGGATGTGAGTGCGGTCGAGTCGTTTGACCGCGACAAGAAGAGACTCGCGGATCAGGATCACGAGATCGAGCAGGATTGTCTCAGGCTCATCGCGCTGTATCAGCCGGTGGCAAAGGACCTGCGGACGATCGCAACCGCGCTTAAGATGAACACCTACCTCTACCGCATCGGGCGATACGGGAAAGATATCGCTATCCTGGTGCCCGATCTCGCCGATGTCCCGGAGTCATCAGATTGCCTCGACAGCATTCCAGTGATGGCGGATCTCGTCATCGGGATGGTCACCGATGCGCTGACTGCATTCGAACGGGAAGACCTCTCCGTGATAGACGATATCCTGCCGAGGGAGGAGGAGGTCGATGCCCTCAGGTATGACGTCCTCCGCGAGTCTCTCGCCTCTATGGTGGATGACCCGCGAAGGATCACATGGTGCACGGACTGTATCATGATCGCGCGCTACCTCGAACGCTGCGGTGACCATGCCTGTAAGATCGCAGAGAAGGTGCGTTATATGGTGACCGGCGACCGGGTCGAGATCCGGTAAACCCCTTTCATCGACCGCCCCCCACCACCATGAGGGGGCGGGCAGCAGATGGCGATAACCACACGGAAGCCATGACTGGGGCAGGA
Source organism: Methanoculleus receptaculi (assembly GCF_033472595.1). Lineage (NCBI taxonomy): Archaea > Methanobacteriati > Methanobacteriota > Methanomicrobia > Methanomicrobiales > Methanomicrobiaceae > Methanoculleus > Methanoculleus receptaculi. Next base: position 248,754 of record NZ_CP137642.1, read on the forward strand.
ACAGGATTTTAAAAGAATGTTCGGTGAGACCGCAAAGTGGCGGCTCCCTCCCGGGCACTGTACCGATGGAGAACTGCCAACCTGAGAGGCGCTGACGGAGAGTGGGACGGAGACGTTCCCCTCCCCTGACTCTCGCATCTCACGAAGAGATATCCCTTGCAAAACCCTGGCCACCCCGAGATCTGGATGGTGCAAACGGCCCGCGGCGATTGTACACATCCCCGTGGTCATTCCCTCCATGGCGAGGCTCATCAGACCGCGACAGAGCCTGAAGGAACTCGTTTGGTAGCCTGCCATAATCAGAGGCGGCTTGCGAAAGTTTCACAGGCCATTATTTATACCCTCAGGCGAATCTCTCAGTCAGAGATGCAGTATCAACAGCCCGTCAACCTCAAGGGCATCGCCTGGACGGCGATGCAGCAGTACGGTTTCGTCCCGGCCTTCCCCCCATCCGTCCTCCGCGAGGTCGAAAGACTCAAACCGAGGGTCTTCCCGGCGATCATCGACGACCCTCGTGACCTCCGAACGCTCCCCTGGTCATCGATCGACAATTACGACTCCCAAGACCTGGACCAGATCGAGGTCTGTGAAGAGGGGCCTGGCGGAGAGATCCAGGTTATGATCGCGATCGCGGATGTCGACGCCTACGTCCCGAAGGGATCGGAGACTGATCGCCATGCCGCCCGGAACGGGACGGCGGTCTACACCGGGGTTACAACCTTTCCGATGCTGCCCGACCGTCTCTCTGCCGGCCTGACATCGCTCCTTCCCGGCCAGGAACGACTGGCGGTTGTCATCGAGTATACCGTCCTCCCCGACGGGGGCATTGTGCCCGGCGACGTCTACCGGGCAATAGTTGCAAACCAGGCGAAGCTCGTCTACGAAGAGGTCGGCGACTGGCTGGAGGGGAGCGGCCCGGTGCCCGATATGATCCGGGAGAGACCAGACCTCATGAGACAGATCCTGCTCCAGGACCGGGCCGCAACACGGATGAAGAGTTACCGGACGGAGAGAGGCGCGCTCGTCCTTGAGACCATCGAACCCGAACCGCTCGTGAAGGGTGATCAGGTGTTTGGTCTTGTCATCCAGCGGCAGAACCGCGCCCGCTGCCTGATCGAGGAGTTTATGGTCGCGGCGAACAGGACGCTGACAGCGTTCCTGAATAGCGCGGGTCTCCCGATGATCCACAGGGTCGTCCGCAAACCGAACTACTGGGAGGAGATCGTTGCCGTGGCGGCGGAGCGCGGGGCGGCACTGCCCGAAGAGCCGGACGCGGAGGCTCTCACCCGTTTCCTCATACGGGAGAAAGCGGCCGACCCCGAGCGTTTCCCTGACCTCTCACTTACCGTTATAAAACTCATGGGGACAGGCGAGTACGTGGCGTTTCGGCCGGGGGAAGAGCCTATAGGCCACTTCGCCCTCGCTGTCGCCGACTACACCCACGGCACCGCACCAAACCGGCGTTACGTCGACATCATCATCCAGCGGCTGGTAAAATCGGTGCTCGCCGGTGAACACGAACCGCCCTACGCACCCGAAGAACTCGACGAACTCGCCTCCTGGCTCACGGGTCGGGACAAGGCAGCCCAGAAGGTCGAGCGGTTCGTCCGGAAGGCGGCAGCGGCGGTACTCCTCGGGGATCGGATCGGCGAGACCTTCGAGGCGTTTGTCACCGGCGCCTCGGATAAGGGGACATATGTCCGGCTGATCGATCCGCCGGCCGAAGGAAGGGTGGTCATTGGGGAACGGGGGCTGCGGGTCGGCCAGAGGATACGTGTCCGCCTGCTGGCTGTCGACCCCTACAAGGGTTACATCGATCTCGGGTATACCCGGTGAAGAAAAAAGGTTTAGATCAACTGTCCAGATGAACATCCACCTGTGGGAATGGGATCTCTATACCGGCATCCCTGAAAGCCCCGACGATCTCTCGGGTCAGATCCCACTTCACTCCCCAGAGGTCATCCGTCTTCGTCCAAGCCCGCAGAGAGAGGTTCACCGAGGAGTCCGCCAGCTCGGTTACGACCGTCACAGGCTCAGGTGATGGGAGCACCTTCTCGTGAGACTTCATCAGGTCAGTGGCAACCCTGATCGCCTTATTCAGGTCTGTGTCGTAGGCCACACCCACAGTAACATCGGCACGCCGGGTATCCATCCGGCTGTAATTGATCACGGGGTTACCCCAGACCTGGGAGTTCGGGATTGTGATGTAGGTGTTGTCGACCTTTAGCATCTCGGTTGTCATGATACCTACACCCGTGACCGTCCCGGAGATCCCGTTGATCTCGGCAAACTCCCCCTTCTCGATGGGGTGGAATACCGCCACCCAGACCCCCGCGGCCAGGTTGGTGATGGTGTCCTGGAGGCCGAACCCCAGTATAAGCCCGATCACAGCCGAGAGACCGAGAACCACAGAGGAGACATCAAACCCCAGCGTCGCCATGACGACGAGTACGAGGATAACGTAGAGCAGGATCGAGAAGAAACTTAACAGGAAATCGACAACCAGTCCAGAGAGTTTGGTGGCCCGGGAGAGAGCCATTTTGAAGGCAGACCTGAGCACCCTCACCACGATCAACCCTATTACCGCAGCGATCACCGCGAGAACAACGGTCTCAAGCGTGATGCTGGTGAGCGGAACGGGAGTGTTGAGAATATCCTCTAACGCCATACTCCCTGATGGCTTGGGAAAACATATATACCCGTATCATCCGGCATCAAACAGGTTCGCCCGGGAGAGAAAAATGGATGACTCCGGTCATCTACGCTACATGCAGGAACTCGTTGACCAGTTCCCGGATCGCTTCTTTGTTCCCGTAAAGCCTCTCACTCAGCCCAAGGTCATCGAAGGCTTTCAGTGCGGCGATACGGCTATCGATCATTCCCGGCGGAAAAATGCCATATTTCTCGAAGATCGCCCGTTTCGCCTCAAGCGCCACGGCAGACTCAACGCATGAGGCGGGGAGCTGCCGGAATTCCGCAAGCCGTTCCTTAAACGCCGGGCTGAAGATGTTCCCGCTGACGTAGAGCCTCTCCGCAACCTCGAGCGCATCGGGCATCTCGATCCCGTGCAGCGACGCCACAATCAGACCGGCGACGGTAAGGTAGAGGTCGGCCGAACCGTCAGCAACGCGGTACTCGAAAGTCTGTTTTGAGGGACGGTCGCCGGCAGGGCCTTTCTCAGCGGGGTTGGCGTCACGTGCCATGTCGTCGGCACCGATCCAGCCGAGGGGCACCCGGATCACGACCGAGCGGTTGCGGTCGCCCCAGCAGACCGTCGTCGGCGCTTCCTGGTGGGGGACGAGGCGCAGGTAAGAGAGAGGGATGGTGTTCCCGAACGCCGTCAGGGCATCGGATACGTCAAGAATTCCGGCGATCATCTTCCTGGCAAGCGGGCTTAACCTGCCCTCCTCGACCAGAAGGTTCCGGCCATCTTTCTCGACGAGCATGTGGAAATGCATCCCGCTACCGGCCTTGCCGACGGTGATCTTCGGGGCAAAACTGATCTCGACACCGTAGCGGTCCCCCAGCATCCGTAAAACCCATTTGGCAATGATCAGCTGCTCGACCGCCTGCTCCACCGGCATCGGCATGAATTCGATCTCATGCTGCTCGTAGTAGGTGTCACCGTCGTAGAAGCATCCAACCTCCGAATGACCGTATTTTACCCTGCCCCCGGCACACGCTATCAACCGCATCGCCTCATCCCGCAGGTCAGCAAACTTGACAAAAGGCCCGGATGAGTGATAGCCTTTCTGATCGGTGGCGGGGTATAGGTCATCGCGCGGGCTGATGACATAGTACTCAAGCTCGCCCAGGGTCATGAAGGTGTAGCCTGTGCGACGGGTGAACTCTTCGTTCGCCTTGCGAAGCACGTAGCCTGGCGAACTCTCCAGTGGTTTCCCATCAACATCGTAGAAAGAACAGAGGACCTCAAGCGTAGGCACTTCGGAAAACGGGCTCACGAACGCCGTGCGGTAGCGCGGGATCACGTAGAGGTCGCTGCTCCCCGCCTCAATAAAAGAGAAGAGGTTGCTGCCGTCGACGCGCTCACCCTCGGAGAGGATGGTATCGAGGTGGTTTCGCGAGGTTATTACGAAGTTGAGGGTCTTTAGTTTGCCATCCTCTGCGGCGTAGCGGAAGTTAACCATCTCAACGCCGTTTGCCTCACAAAAACAGATGATATCCTCTTTTGTAAACTCAGCCGGATCTTTCTTGAGAAAACGCACCAACCTGTTTGGGTTCATCAGGATCTCAGAATCTTTCATTCTTTTTTATCGTTGTATTTGACCGTATAAAAAGAAATATCTTCGCGCCGGGAGAGGTTTATCAAGCCGGAGCGCAAGCCTGAAGATACTGGTTTGATATCCCCTTCATCCGGTCGGAAAGAGAGGGTGAGTTATATACCTCATGCAGAATATAGGTCTCATCCAGAGGAGCGCGATACTTATGCCCGGGCGACCCTCAACCGGCGAGGACTCAACAATCCTCCGCTGGATGCGGTTTGAGATCGGTAGAATCAACGACGGCGTGGTTGCGGAACGAAAACGTCTCGCAACCCTGCTCTCAGAGGAGAGACCATCGACCATCACAAAAGGAGGAGAGTATTACGAATTCGACCGCGACGTCCTTCTCCGACTGAAGGAAACCCTCCCGGCTGAACTGCAGCGGCGGCTCAGGCTTCCTGTCCTCTTCTACTTTGACTCAACCGTTCCTGACAGCCTCTTTCTTTCGGATGAGGCTGCGGTAGAGGCCCTCCAGCACCTGGGAGAGATCAGCTCGCTCCGGAGGATGCATGAGGGCCGACTCTGGATAGCAAAACCGCTTGTCTATCTCATGATGGGTCGGTACCCAACGGCAATACAGATCGTGATGAGGTAGCATCCAGTCTCCACAAAAAATGAAGATAAAGGATTCCCCGATGAGAGAACGCGTCCTGCCGGGTCAGCCAGATCGGTTGACTGACTGGCCTGGATCGCTCTTCTTCGTGACCCTCCGCCGCAGCCGTTCGAGCAACGGCCGCGTGATCTCATCCACCTGCCGATCGAAGTAGTCCACCCACTCTGCAACCAGTGCAAGGTGTCTCTTCTGTTCGGAGAGTCGCTCCTCCAGATCATCGATGGTTCTCCGGAGTTGAGCGGTCTCGCTGGCCCTCTCCTGGCGTTCACGATCGAGTTCCTCGGAGAGGCGCGCAATCCGGCGCTCCTGCAGGGCAAGCGTATCCCGCATCACCCCGAGATCTATGACCACCTCGGCCGGGAGGGGGGCAGCGGCCGGCTCTGCCTCTTCTGCCGCCTCTTCTTCCGGCGCAGCCGGTCTCTTCCCGGACTTTAGCCTCTCTGTGATCTCATCCGGCGAAAGACCTTTTCCAGATAGTTCCGCAAGTTCCCTGACGATCTTGACCGCTCTCTGCGGAAACAGCCTGACCGGGCCTATCATCCGGTAGGTAAAGAGACTCTCGTAGGTCTGAATGAGTCTCCGGACCTCCTGCTCCGTGAGACCGGTGAGGTGCGCGATGTCACCGATCTTGAGTTCCTTCTCGCTCATGATTGCCACCATCCTTCCGCAACCCGCCCGCGCCTCCGGGCGGGAACCCTGCGTAAATCTTTGTCATCATCAGGTATAGGTACGTGCCTGATCACGTTTTTTATCCAGACAATACAAGTAATTCCTGCATGAAACGGAGAGAGGAGGAAAGCACCCCCCGAGATGTGACCATTATCCGCAAAAGGGTGCGCACCGCCCGCCTCCAGGTGCAGCCGGACGGAACCCTGCGCGTTGTTGCACCGCCGTCGTTTGACGTCAAAGGTTTCCTGGAGCGCAACGCTGAATGGATCGAGAGGCGGCAAGATGAACTCGACCGACTGGCCGCCGAGGGGTGCGGGCGGGAAGATCTGCTCCTCCTCCACGGACGGTTTCACCGCCTGCTCCGCGGCGCGCGGTTCGCGATCGACGTCCCGGGGGAGACGGTCACCTGCCCATCCATATTGAGCCTGAGGCAAAACCTGAGCCTGCTCCTGAGGGAGGAGATCGCAGAGAGGGTTGAGACCCATCCCGACCCTCTCTGCCGTAAGGTTGGCCGGATCACGGTTAAGATGCAGAGAACCCGGTGGGGGAGCTGCTCGACGCTCAACAACCTGAACTTCAACCTCCGCGTAATAGCCCTCCCGAAGTCGTTGCGCGAGTATATCGTCATCCACGAGGTCGCCCACCTGCGCGAGCAGAACCACTCGCAGGGGTTCTGGCGTCTGGTCGCAGACCGCTGCCCCGATTACCTGGAGGCGGAAGCCGAACTGCGGCGATACTGGGTCATACTCGAGCGGAACCGGGTATGGAGGAGGCTGCAGGATACCAGATAACCGGAGTGGTTTTTACCCGCTTCTCGATCGAAGACTGCCAAACCGATAACCTTCAGGCAGCGCCCAGGTCCGATGAACCTCTGCGAGGACTGATTCCAGGGGATGTGCGCCACCGCAGACCGTTCGCCCCTATCTGGATGCGCAGGTGAACTGGTTTTTTGGCGGAGAGGGTGTTCTCCATCGGTTCCCGCTGAACCCTCTTTGATGCCTCATCCGTGACACCCCGCCCGGTTTCACACCGCCAACCACCAGCCGCTGCCCATCTTCCCGGGGGGTGGTGAGGGTGGTTCAACAAAAGACCTTCAACACGAATGGCACGATTGCATCACCGGAAGTGTTTGCAAGAAGAACCGGTCAACCATTTCTGCAGGGTCTCGACCCATTGACCACGCTTCAGCCCTCCGTCTCCGGTCTCTGATAGTGGTTCCGGTAGGTCACAAGAAGTGTGGCACAGATCAGAAGGAAGACGGCAATCGAGAGAAGGAACCCGGCTCCCGGCGGGATCAGGTTTACAACCCAATCGATGCCAAGAGCGATTGCATAACTCCCGATAACAGCGCCTATGACGATACAGGAGAGAACCTCGGTCTTTGTCATGCCGAGCATCCGCCCGACGATGGATCCGACGATACTCCCCGAACCGTCGAAGGGCAGCGCCACAAACGCTATGAGCCCGACAAAGTAGAGCCTCTCCAACCAGGGTCGTCTGTCAAGAAACGACCTCCCCGCCTCCACAAAACGGCTGATCCAGGGGCCGACGCGAGGTATGCGCATGAGCAGCGGGAAGTTCCAGGCCATGAAAAGCCCGCCGGCAAAGTCCAGAAACACTATGGTGAACGCCGCCAGCCACCAGGGGATCCCCCCGAGGATACAGAGAGGTATGACAGATTCGCGACCAAGCGGCGGGACAACATAGGCAACCATCATCGCGAAGAGAAAGAGCCACCCCCCAACCGGGAGCAAGAACCAGACGATAGAGAGAAAGAGACCGCAGAGCAGGAACGGAATCAGGACTTTCAAGACGTTCGTCCGGTCATCGGGATCATCATCGCCCCATATCTCAATCTGCCGCATGAACCGCCGCCACCTGCGGTGCTCTCTCGAGGACGGGGTCACCCCTCCCCATCAGGATCCCCCGGGGCCACTCCTATACCGGGTGTTCAGGATACGCTCGATGATCTTTGATGAACTGGCCAGAGAGCCGAAATAACCGGCTATCCTGACGACCTCAGCATCGAGTCCACGCTCCCCCAGGTTCTGGCGGAGACGCTCCTCATCGAAGTGCTGGTTAAACCCGAGCGTGATGATATCCGGCCGGATCTCCACTATCGGCCGGAACATATCATGGAGATCGCCAAGAATCGCATGATCCACAGGCTTCAGTGCAGCAACCATATGGAGTCTCTGGTCCTCGGGGATGACCGGTTTTGGCTTGTGCTTCACGTTCGCGTCCCGCGCCACGATCACATAGAGTTCGTCGCCGAGTTTCCGGGACTCCTCCAGGTAATAGAGGTGCCCTGGATGAAGGATATCAAACGTCCCGGTCGCGACCACACGCCTCATCCAATCACCTCCAGGTCTGTCACGCTCCCGTCCGCGTGGTAACAGCGCCAGTCGGCCCGCGTGTAGGGGGGGCCGATGATGATGTGGTAGCGGCCAACAGAGGGGAAGAACCTGAGATCCGCCGGTGACGGTGAGAGGAGACCGTTCGGGTGGCTGTGGGCGCTGCCGGCCCGGTGGGTATCCAGCGGGAGCATATCGATGAAGAACGAGGCGCTCTTCTCCCCGACTATGGTGCCGGGCACAAGGTCGAGATCGCTGATGACACCGTTACGCTCCCGCAGCACCGCAACGAACTCATTTGGATGATGTTGCCGCCCGAGTTCAAAGAGCATCTCAAGCAGACCCCTGCTGATCCCGCGTATGGCCATTCTTACAGACAGTTACGAATGGCAGGAAGATAAGCCCTCGCGTTGGGCATGGATACCGCGAACCATTTCAGAACGGCCCGTCCTGTTCAAAACTCCGGCCAAGCCTGATGGCAAGTTCCGCCTTATAAAGTTCTTTACCGAGGTACGCGGCGTGGTCGAGTCGGGAGAGGCTCCCGTTTGAGAGGAGGGTGTAGAAGACGTCCTCCCAGCACTTCCCCCGCACGGCGCAGCCGCGGTGAACCGCGACGATGAAGTCGCCCTCGACCCCGATCCGGATACACCCCAGCGGATCATAGACTATCTCATCCGGCGCAGGAGACGCCTCCATGACACTCTCGTAGTCCAGCGGCGGTTCGCGGCGGCGGCGCTTCTCTTTAAGGATGAGGAGATCAAGCCCCAGGTCTTTCGGATAAGGCCGGCCGGTCATGAGAGCCATCATCTCGGTCGCCCGGCGCATCTCCGCCACAGAACCCTGCGTCTTGTCGCTATGCTCGCTCGTAAAGATGACCGCGGCCCCCACCTCGTGCGCCATCCCGGCAAGCAGAGCGTTTGCACCAGGGGAATCTGCATCCAGCAGTTCCACGACGTTTCCCGCCCCGAAGAAGAGCGGACGGGGGGCATCGGAGAATCTGGCAAGCGATCCTGTCAGTCCCGAACCTAGAGGCAGGAGCAGGGGGTCGGCGATCAGGTGACGGACGCCGACCTCCCTCGCGGCAGCAACGTTCTCCGCGAGAGTTCGCTCACGCGGCACCACAACCGCGGCCGCTCCGGCATCCGCAACCGCCCTACCTATGAGGGGTATGTTTCCCTCATGCAGGGAGAGGATCAGGTCAGCACGGTTGAGCGCCGCCTCTATGAGATCCGGATCCTGTGTGTCCACCGCCAGCGGGGCTTCAACCCCGGAGAGGGCCGAGAAACACCGTCTGACGTCCTCTGCCGCTGCATCGAAACCAAACCCCAGGTCGACGATATCCGCCCCGGCCTCAAAGAATCGCCGGACGTCTGCTAAAAGGTCGTCACGCATGTGTGCATCCATGATCTCTGCAAGCACCTTCATCCTCGAACTGCCGCCGATCTTCAGACCGCGGATGACGAAATCCGGCTCCGCCTCCGCCTCACGGTGCGCCACCTGCCGGTAGGCCTCTTCACGCCGTCTCTCTGCCAGGAACTCGTCGGCGGGTAGAGTCCGGGAGAGCGTGATCGTATCAAGCATCGGGAGGATCAGCGCCAGATCAGCCGCGTGTCGAGGCCCGCGGTATACAGGGACACCGGTCTCGTCTTCAACATCGGCAAACGATGCGGTGCACATCCCGGAGACTATCACCATATCGTAGTCGCCGGAGGCAAGCAGCCTCCGGAGGTCTCGGGGAGAGAGGAACGCCGCAATCTCACCGGTGATCACCACATCCATCTCGCGGCGGCCGGCAAACTGTTCAGCCGCCGCTTTCACAATACCGGCTGTTGCCGCTCCGGTAGGGAGGAGAATGCGCATACACTTCACTTATTATTGGGGGGTGACAAATAACCTGATCTCATGCTGCGGTGCGATCTGCATATCCACACCCGGTTCTCCAGGGACGGAGAGAGCAGTGTGGAAGAAATCCTCCGGCGGGCCGAGCAGATCGGTCTTGATGCCATCGCCATCACGGATCACGACACGGTGGAAGGCGCCCTCTACGCCATGGAGTGCGACACGCCGGTGATCGTGATACCCGGCACCGAGGTCTCGACACAGCAGGGCCACCTACTCGCCCTGGGGGTCACGGAACCCATCCCCGCGGGGCGCGACTTCTTCGAGACCGTTGCCCTGGCCCGTTCGCGGGGGGCTCTGCTCATCCTCCCGCACCCATACCACCGCTGGCGCCACGGGGTCGGGAGGAGACTTGCAGCAGGTATAGAGGCGGTTGACGCGGTGGAGGTCTTCAACAGCCGCTACATAACCGGGTCAGCAAACCGGAAAGCCGCCCTCATAGCCCGGCAGTTCGGGAAACCCGGGATCGCGGGGAGCGACGCCCACAACGCCCGTTATGTCGGATTCGGGATCACCTATGTCGTGGCAGAACCGGATGCGGCCTCCATCATCTCCGCGATCCGGGAAGGGCGGACGATGGCGAGCGGCAGGATGACACCGCTCCACACCTACACCCGCCAGTCTCTCAAAGGTGCTATCCGCAAAATCCGGCGGACGGTATATCGATGATAAACCTGGCACTGCGGTTCTCGTACCTCGGTGACCACTTCTCCGGTTCGCAGATGCAGCCCGGTCTCCGAACGGTGGAGGGAGAGTTCATCGAGGCCTGCAGGCGCATCCAGGTCTTCGACGACTGGCGTGAAGCGAGATTCGCCACCGCAGGGAGGACAGACCGCGGGGTGCATGCGCGGCGCCAGGTCTGTTCTTTCCTGACGGATCTCCCCGAACGCGCGATCCGGGTGCTGAACCGGGTCCTCCCGGGGGATATCTGGTGTACCGGCTGGGCAGAGCCACCTGAGGGATTTCACCCGCGCTACAGCGCCAGATCCCGGACATACCGCTACTACTTCTTCCCCGCCCCGGAGAAGATCGCCGCCATGAACGATGCCGCGCAGGTCTTCATAGGGCGTCACGACTTCTCGTCGTTTGCCCGGTCAAGCGACCGCGACCCCGAGAGGAGAATCCTTGCGGCACGGGTCTTTCTGGATGGGCGTTTCGCAGTCTTCGAGGTTACAGCCGAGAGTTTCCTCTGGAACATGGTCCGGCGGATGGCAACGGTGCTCGAGGCGGTGGGGAACGGGGAGTCCGATGCCGCGGAGATCGAACGCCTGCTTGCAGAACCGACCGAACAGCGGGTCGCCACTGCTCCTCCATGGGGGCTTATACTCTGGGATATCGACTACGGTATGACGTTTGACCCCCTCCAGATCGGTGGGAAGAGCGAGCGCTACCTGGCCTCCCGCCTCCGTTACCACGCTGTCATGGCGTGTGCCGCCGATCGTCTCGCACCGGACGACCGGGGCGGTGTATAACGCTCAATAGAGGGCTCACGATTCCACCTCTTCTCCTCTACCGGGGGAGCGGGGCGTAAAAACCCTCATTACAATTGATGACAGATATAAGCAGGAGGAGTGTAACCAATTTGTCAGCGATTCCAAAAGAGGAGTACATCTACAGATGCACGTCCGCCTGTGCGGGCTGCAGCTCTTCCCTCTGTCTGCGCTACGTGCTCAAAGCCGCCGGCCCTGACTCCGTCCTGGTCGTACCCGCGTGCTGCACCAGCGTCATCCAGGGGATCTATCCTGCCACGGCAATGAACGTGCCCGTCTACAACGTAGCGTTTGCCGCAGCAGCCGCCTGCGCTTCCGGGATGAGCGAGGCGTTTGCAGCCACAGGAAAGGAGACCAACGTAATCGTCTACGCAGGCGACGGCGGGACCGTCGATATCGGGATCCAGTCGCTCTCCGGGGCGTTCGAGCGGGGGACCAACTTCCTCTACATCTGCTACGACAACGAAGCATACGGCAACACCGGAATGCAGCGATCGGGCTCGACGCCCCTGGGGGCGCGCACAACCACGACCCCTGGCGGCAAACCCACGTCCAAAAAGGACCTCGACCGGATAGTCGAAGCCCACAACCCGCCCTACATGGCGACAGCCTGCAGCGCCTACCCCCTCGACCTCTACAAGAAGGTCAGGAAAGCGCTCTCGATCAGGGGCCCGAAGTTCATCCACATCCTTGCACCATGCCCCCCGGGCTGGCGTTACCCCACGGAGAAGACGGTTGAGATGGGGAAACTCGCCGTGAAGACCGGGGTCTGGGTACTCTACGAGCGCGAGTTTGGGAAACTCACGATCAACGGTCCGTCAAAGGCTGCGATGAGAAAACCCGAGCCGCTCGAGGACTACATCAGCGGTCAGGGCAGGTTCAAGAACCTGAGCCCCGAGACCCTCGATCTGATGCGCCAGCAGGTGGAGCAGAACATCCAGCGGCTTGCCCGCGAGGAGGAGGGAGTATGCTGACGATTGCAACCGGCAACAGGGCGGTGGCCGAGGCGGTGAAGGCCGCAAAACCGGGCGTAATCGCCGCATACCCGATCACCCCCCAGACCGAGATCGTCGAACAGATCGCCGATTACGTCACCACCGGCAACCTCGAGAGCCGCTACATCCCCGTGGAGAGCGAGCACTCGGCGATGGCGGCATGCATCGGGGCGAGCGTCGGAGGCGTCCGGACGTTCACAGCGACGAGCTCGCACGGTCTCCTCTACATGCACGAGATGATCCACTGGGCCGCAGGAGGGCGTCTGCCGATCGTGATGGCAAACGTAAACCGCGCCCTGGGACCAGGATGGAACACCTGGGCGGAGCACACCGACGCATTCTCCCAGCGGGATACCGGCTGGCTGCAGGTCTACGTGGGAACCGTGCAGGAGGCTTATGACGCCACGCTGATGGCGTTCAGGATCGCCGAGGACGAGCGCGTCCTCCTCCCGGTGATGGTCAACCTGGACGGGTTCTCGCTCAGCCACATCACGCAGTCGCTCGAGACAGAGGAGATCGGCGATTTCCTGCCGCCATACCACCTCCCGCACGCCATCGATACAGAGAACCCGCGCGGTTACGGCCCCATGACAGGGCCGGACAACTATTACCGGTTCCGATGGGATATCGAGCGCTCGATGCGCGATGCTCGGGGCGTGATCGCAGAGGTCGAAAGCGAGTTTGCAGACCGGTTCGGCCGCTCATACGGCCCCACCGAGGAGTACCGGTGCGAGGATGCCGATGTCGTCGTTATTGCCCTCGGAACGTTCGGGAAAGAGGCCGAGGTGGCGGTCGACCGGCTTCGCGATGAGGGTATAAGAGCGGGATCGATGCGGCTGCGCTGGTTCAGGCCGTTCCCCGACCTCGATCTCTCCGGGCGGGAGGTCGTCGTCATCGACCGCGACTACTCTTTCGGCTTCGGCGGTGTGGTTGCCCACTCAATCCGGGCGAAGACCGGAATCGAGCCATACAGCGTGATCGCCGGCCTCGGGGGACAGGAGGTCACATACAACGATATTGCGGATTTTGTCAGAGGAAGACGCCCGGGTGAGGAGACCTGGTTCGGGGTGAACGACCATGTATGAGGTCAGGATCCATTCACGGGGCGGACAGGGCGGTGTCACAGCCGCAAAACTCCTGGCTCTCGCGGCCTTCAGGGACGGGAAGCACGCAACAGCCTGCCCGTTCTACGGGGCGGAACGGCGCGGGGCGCCGGTGGTCTCGTTTGTCCGTATCGACGATGAACAGATCAAGGTCTACAGCCAGATCCACGAACCGGATCTGGTCATCGTGCTCGACGCGAGTATCATGGACGTGGTGGACGTCCTGGAAGGGCTGAAGGATGGCGGGACCGTCCTCCTGAACAGCGCCCACCCTGTCGATGGTTGCAGGGGAACCTGTTACCACGTCGACCTTACCGGGATCGCGCTCGCACAGAACCTGGTTGTTGCGGGAAGCCCGATCCTGAACACGCCGGTGCTCGGGGCGCTCGCAAAGATGGGTGTGATCACACTCCCCTCGGCGCTGCAGGCGATAAGGGAGATGTTTGACGACGAAAGGAACGTGAAGGCTGCTGTGGCGGCATACGAGGAGCTGAAGGTATGAGAGAGAGACTTGCGCTCAGCAGGCCGGGCAAAGCAGCCTCGGGAAGGACAGGATCGTGGCGGACGTTCCGGCCTGTGGTGGATGAGGAGGCCTGCAACGCCTGCGGGCTATGCGCCCAGTACTGCCCCGACGGGGTCATCGACGAGGAACTGAATATCGACCTTGAGTTCTGCAAGGGTTGTGGTATCTGCGCAAACGAGTGCCCGAAACAGGCCATCGCTATGGTGAGGGAGGAGCGCTGACCTCCCCCTCATCATCGATCGGGCATTGCGCAATATACTCCAGGTTGAACCGGTAGAAATGGGTGTAGCCGCAGTTGCGGCAACGGGTCGTGAAGTGGCCCGATCCGATCGCGAGATCGTGCGGGCCGGTGACGGCGCAATGTTTGCAGTATCCGTCGGCCTCTATGCTCCAGAGATCGTAGCGCCCGATCGGCGTAGAGATGCCGGAGATCCCGGTGTTCTCGAACCTGGGGATGAAGATCCGGGTCGCCCCGCATGCCGAACAGATCACCTGCGCCTGCGCTGAGACTGCTTTTATGATCTGATCGGCAACCTCGCCACAACGGTAGCAGCGGGTGTGGTAGCGGGTGAAGATGAACCGCTCGCTCATGCATGATACTTGAGGCCTGATAGATAAAACCTCGCCATGCCCCCAGCCGCGGGTCTGCACCCCGGCTTGCGGGAACGAAGAAGAGGTCTCTTTCCCGCAAGCCGGAAGAGACTTACCTTTATCAGCCGGTGTATGCACCTTCAGGGTATGAACCCGCAAGAGGGAGGCGGCCCCGGGGCCCCTGGAGGGGCGAGACCGCCGCCCAACCGACTGATCAACGAGAAGAGCCCGTATCTTCTGCAGCACGCCTATAACCCCGTAGATTGGCACCCCTGGGGGGAGGAGGCGTTCTCGCGCGCACGACGGGAGGGAAAACCGGTATTCCTCTCCATCGGCTACTCGACCTGCCACTGGTGTCACGTCATGGCAGAGGAGTCGTTTGCCGACCCGGAGGTCGCAGGGCTCCTAAACGAGACCTTTGTATGCATAAAGGTTGACCGCGAGGAGCGGCCGGAGATCGACCAGGTCTACATGGCCGCCGCGCAGGCGCTGACGGATACTCTCGGCTGGCCGCTCACCATCATCATGACCCCTGACAAAAAACCATTCTTCGCTGCCAGTTACATCCCGAAAGAGAGCAGATACGGGATGATCGGGCTTATCGATCTCATCCCCCAGATCAGGAGGGCCTGGGAGACGCAGCGGCAGGATCTCGAGAACGCCGGCAACCTTCTGCTGGAAGCGCTCCAGAACGCCGCCCGCACCCCGCAAAACGGCCCGGAGATCACGAAAGGTGTCCTCGATGAGGCCTACAGCACCTTCCTCAGGATATTTGACAGGGATAACGGCGGATTCGGGAACCCGCCATGGTTTCCTGCGCCGCACAACCTCATATTCCTGCTCAGGTACTGGAACCGGAGTGGAAAGGAGCCCGCGTACATGATGGCCGCAAAGACGCTTTCTGCCATGCGGCAGGGCGGGATCTTCGACCAGATCGGTTACGGGTTCCACCGCTACTCGACGGATGCGGAGTGGTTCGTCCCGCACTTTGAGAAGATGCTCTACGACCAGGCGCTCCTGGCTCTGGTATACACCGAGGCCTTCCTGGCGAGCGGGAAGGAAGAGTTCGAGCGAACCGCGCGGGAGATCATCACCTATGTCCTGCGGGATATGACCGATCCGGGCGGCGGTTTCTACTCGGCAGAGGATGCTGACAGCGAGGGCGAGGAAGGGAGGTTCTACCTCTGGACGAAGAACGAGATCCTGGATCTCCTGGGTCAGGAGGACGGAGAAAGGTTCTCCAGGATCTTCGGTGTAACCGGGCCGGGGAACTACCTGGAACAACCCGGAAGGAGGATAACTGGCAGAAACATCCTCCGTCTGCGCCGCCCGCTTTCAGCCCTGGCTGAGGAGTTCGAGACCACAGAGGAGGAACTGGCCGGGTTCGTGGAAGAGGCCAGAAAGAAACTCTTTGCCTCTCGAGAGCAGCGCGTCCACCCAGCAAAGGACGACAAGATCCTTACCGACTGGAACGCCCTCATGATCGCTGCCCTTGCAAGAGCCGCACGGGTCTTTGACGACCCGGAATACCTGGCAGCAGCAGAGAGGGCGACCGCATTTCTCCTCAACAATCTCCGGCGACCGGACGGGAGGCTGCTTCACCGCTACAGACAGGGTGAGGCCGGTCTTACGGCCACCCTCGATGACTGCGCGTTCATGCTGCTGGCTCTAATCGAGGACTACGAAGCCTCTTTCTCCCCGAAATACCTCCAGACCGCACTCGAACTCGCAAACGACCTCATCGAACACTACCAGGATCCTGACAACGGTGGATTCTTCTTCGTCCCGGACGATGCCGACACCCCCGTCCGCCAGAAACCGGTCTACGATGGGCCTACCCCATCCGGTAACAGCGCGGCCATGTACGCACTCTATCTCCTGGGGCGGATGACGGCGAACCTCGAACTCGAGGAGACGGCGGGGAGGATACATCGCGCATTTGCCGGGTTGGTCACCAGGTCGCCAGCCGCGTCCCCATCGTTCCTCACCGCGGTTGAGTTGATGAAGGGAGAAAAGACCGAGGTGGTCATCGCCGGGGTTCCGGGAGCTGAGGATACAGTGGCAATGGTCCGGAAGATCTACTCGCACTACATACCCGGTTCCGTGGTCATACTCCGCCCCACCGGTGAAGAGAGACCGGAGATCGCGGAGATAGCCGGGTTTACCCGTGATATGGTGATGATCGATGGGAGAGCGACTGCGTACGTCTGCACCAACCACGCCTGCAGGATCCCCACAACCGACCCTGACGAGATGTTGCGGGCTGCAGGAACCGGAGGAATACACCGGCACCAACCAGGTGTCTGAGGGTGGGGCGACGATCGAGCGGTAAACCCACCGGTCAGCAACCGTCGCCGGGTTCCAGGGGAACCACGACACGGTAACCGTTGTAGCGCTCGACTGCCACCGGAACGCCGTAGACAGCCTCGATCGTCTCCGGCGTCACCACCTCCGGCCCTCCTGCGGCATGGATTATGCCGTCTTTCAAGAGGATGTAGCGATCGGCGTAACGAAGCGCCATGTTAAGGTCGTGCATCGTCATCACCGCAGCGACGTTGTGCTCTCTCGTCACCCGCCGGATGATCCCCAGGATCTCGATCTGGTTCTTGAGATCGAGGCTGCTCGTAGGCTCGTCCAGGAGAAGGAGCCGGGGTTCCTGGACAAGCGCTCTTGCGATACTCACCTTCTGGAGTTCTCCACCGCTCATCTCGTCGATGTAGCGGAGTGTAAGGTTCTCCAGATCGAGCATCCTTAAAGCCGCCTCGACGATCCGGAGATCGCGCTCCGTCACGTCCCAGCCGATGTGCGGCCTTCTGCCGAGTAGGACAGCATCGAATGCGGTCATCCGGCCGGCCTCACACCGCTGCGGAACGTAACCGACCTTCCGGGCGATCGACAACCTGTCCGCCTTCAGGATCTCCGAGCCCTCGACCAGGATGGAACCCACCTTCGGCCGCAGGATGGCGTTCATACACTTCAAGAGCGTCGTCTTTCCGACGCCGTTGGGACCCAGGATCGCGAGCACCTGGTGCGGCCGCAGGTCAAACGTGATATCCCTGATCACCGGGGAACTCCGGTAACTGAACGCCACGCCATCAACGTTGAGGATCATCGCCTATACCCCCGCAAGAGCAGATAGATGAAGACCGGCGCGCCCAGAAACGCCGTTAACACAGCAACCGGGAGGACATAAGGGGCGATGATGACCCTTGCAACCGTGTCCGAGGCGAGGAGGAGGAGGCCGCCCATCACGCAGGAGCCCGGGATAAGGTAGCGCTGGTCGTCACCAATGAGCCTTCTCACCATGTGCGGGCAGACGAGCCCCACAAACCCGATCACCCCGAGGAACGAGACGATCACGGCGGATAGGAGCGCCGCGACAACCATACCAATATCCCTGACCGCCTCGACATTGACACCGAGGCCTTTCGCGGTCTCGTCGCCGGCATCGATAGCGTTGTAGTTCCAGCGGTTCGCGATGAAGTAGAGAGACCCCGCCAGGGTGACGAAAGCCATGATCCCGAGTTCCTGCCATGTGGCCCGACCGACGTCGCCAAACGTCCAGAAGACGACCGCAGAGAGCTGGGTATCGTCGGCGAAGTACTGGAGGAACATAGTCCCGGCCGTGAAGAGGGAGGAGAGGGCAACCCCCGCGAGCACCATCACCTCGGGCGACGTTCCACGTATACGGGAGATCAGGATGATCACCGCGGTTGCAAGGAGGCAGAATATGAATGCCACCACCGTTGTCAGGTAAGGGTTGCTCAGTCTGACAGCGTCTGCAGCCGTGGAATGCATCTGCCCGGTGCCGAGGAGGATGACCGAGACCGCTGCCCCGAATGCACCAGCGTTCGATATACCAAGAGTATACGGTGACCCGAGCGGGTTGCGGAGGATCGACTGCATGGCAACCCCGGCCACCGAGAGTCCGACCCCGGCAACGATCGCGGCAAGCGCCTGAGGAAGACGGATGTTCCAGACGATCCGATCGGTGCTGGAGAGATCGAGGGTGCCACCGGGGTTGAAGAGCAGGTTTATCCGGTCGATGCTGCCGTTCAGCAAGGAGAGGAAGACCTCATGGGGCGGGATGGCAACCGCACCGACCGATATCGAGACTATCAACAGGAGGGCCAGGGCGACCACACCTCCGAGTATCCAGAGTCGCTTTCGCCGGACGTAGCCCTGGTAATCGGTGGGGATCACCCCGTCTGCAAGGTGCATCTATTCAACCACTCCTGCCCAAACCCGGTATCAGAGGGGGATCTCCGCAAACCCCATGTTCTGATACTCCGCGTTATGCTCTTCAAACACCGGTTCCCCGACGAAGAAAGTGTAGATCTCGTCTGCTTTCTCCACCGGATCTATATCCTCAAACCGGTCGGGGTAGAGGGTCTTACCGATGAAGTAGCCGTTTGCCAGCACGGTCTCGTAGTTGGTGCTGTAGAAGTTGTATGGGAGGAGACCGTAGACCCTACCCTCTCTCACGGCGGTAAGACCCCCAAGCGCACGGTCGGTCTTCAACTCGCCGATTGCACCCCCGCCATCCATCTGGAGGGTGCCAAGGTCGATAAAGAGGTACCCAGGGTCCCAATCGACGAGCGCCTCCTTCGCGACGTCGGCGTGAACGGTGCCGAGCCCGGCCGCAACGTTCCTTGCGTTGACCCACGTAAACGGCGGGTAGGCGGGTTCGGTGGAGATGATACCGTGGCTGCCTGCGTAGGAGACACCGCCTATGTAGACCGTCTTCTGCCCGGATGGCGGGATATCGGCTGTCCGGTTCTCAAGGTCGGCTATCGTCTCCTCTATGTAAGAGACGACCTCCCGGGCGCGATCCTCCTTCCCGAGAACCATGCCCATCACACTAAGGCCGGTATACATCTCGGCCTTCTCGGCATCATTTCGAAGCGATCCGTAGGAGAAAGCCACGACCGGGATACCGGTCTTCTCCTGGAGTTTATCGGCCTCTGATGCGCTGATCGAATAGGCCGATCCGCTGGACCCTGTCTTGAAGATGACCTGAGGACCTATGGCAAGGATCTTCTCGGGATCGTCCTTGCCCCGGAACTCGCCTATCAGGGGGAGATCCTTGAACTGCGATCCGTAGACCAGGGCGTATGGACGGCCTTCGACCGACTGGTCCTCTTTCTCGATATCATCGACACCAACAACGAGGTCCTGACCCTGCAGGTAGACCAGGTAACGGAGGCATCCGGAGCCCGAGCAGACGACACTTTCCGGTGGTGACGGGATGGTGACCGTCCGACCGAGGCCGTCGGTGATCGTGATAGTCCGGGTTTCAGCGGATTTCCCGGTATCCGGCGCGGCACCGTTACCGCTGCACCCGGCAGCGAGAACGAGGGCTGTTAACAGTACAGCCGTGAGGAAGAGGGGAGAACCGATCTTAGACATACATGTATTCAGTATAGTAACACAATTTATTATAGTTATCTAATTTGGATCTATTATATATTATCAATTTTCAATAAGTGCTACAGTATGGTCCCGTCGTCCGGAGTTCTGTGCTCCCGCCAGCGGAAAATGACCCCCCGGGGGATGGGTAACTATTATGAGTAACCGAACCAACCCCTGCAAACAGTAGAACCCGGTCATGCCCCCGGCACGACCGGCGTGTTTTGAGGGATACAGATGCCGGAGAGGATGTTAACCGAGTTTGAGGGTTACCAGTTGCTTGAATCATGGGGGGTACCCGTGCCGCCCCACACCCTGGTCAGCAGCGCCATGGAGGCACGGGAAGCCGCTGGGCGGATAGGCTACCCGGTTGTAATGAAGGTCATATCCCCGCAGATCGTCCATAAGAGCGATGTAGGAGGAGTTATCACCGGTATCGAGACGCCTGGGGCTGCCGAAGAGGCGTTCCGGACGATCATGAGAAACAGCGCCGCAAATGCTCCTGAGGCTACGATCACCGGCATCATTGTGGAGAGACAGATGCCAGGCGGGGTGGAGGTGCTGATCGGCGGGAAGACTGACCCGACGTTCGGGAAGGTCATCACGTTTGGCCTCGGCGGGAAACTGGTGGAACTGCTGAAAGATGTCTCCATCCGGGTGCTTCCTGTCGGCGAAGACGAGATCCGCAGCATGATCCGCGAGATCAGGGGCTACAGCCTCATCCACGGTTACCGCGGCGAACCCCCAAAAGACGAGGACGCGCTTGTCAACCTCATCGCTGCAATGGCCCGGAAGTTCGTCGAGATACCCGAGATCCGGGAGTTTGACCTCAACCCCGTCATACTCTATGAGAGAGGAGCAAGCGTTGTGGACGCGCGGATCATCGTCGGGGAGGCGACCGGAGAGGAAGCCCCCCGCCGCCCTGGCACCGCTCTCGAGACACCATCAGATATCTTCTACCCGGATTCCATAGCCGTGATCGGGGCTTCCGCAAGCCCTAACAAGGTAGGCTACTCCGTCCTTCGAAACCTGCTCTCGTTTCCGGGGAAACTCTACCCCGTAAACCCATCCAGAACAGAGATATTCGGGCGAAAGGCCTACCCCTCCGTGAAAGAGATCCCGGGGCCGGTGGACTGGGCGGTCATCGCCGTTCCCGCCCGCATCATCCCGGAGGTTATGGAAGAATGTGGTGAGAAGGGCGTCCGGCTCGCGATCATCGTCGCCGCGGGGTTTCGCGAGATCGGTGATGAGGGTGCCGCTCTCGAAGAGAGGGTGACAGCCATTGCACGGAGGCACGGTATCAGGATCGTCGGCCCGAACTGTCTCGGTGTCATGATGCCACACATGGGGATCAACGCCACTTTCGACCCCGTCTCGCCTCGACCCGGAGACGTGGCCTTCATCTCCCAGAGCGGCGCGATCATCACCACCGTCGTCGACTGGAGCCTGCCATCGGATTTCGGGTTCTCGACCGTCATCAGCGTCGGTAACCAGGCGGATCTTGGGTTCGAACACTACCTCCGGTTTGCCGAGCAGGATAGGATGACACGCTCAATCACCCTCTACATTGAGGAGATCCTGGATGGACCAGGATTCATGGAGATCGTTCGCGAGATCACCCCGAGAAAACCGGTGGTGGCGGTGAAGTCCGGGTCATCCAGAAAGGGGCAGGCCACTGCGTCGTCCCACACGGGGTCGCTTGCAGGGAGTTATGAGGTCTACATCGCGGCGTTTCGCCAGGCGGGCGTGATCCCCGCCAGAAGCCTGCGGGAAGCCTTCAACCTGGCCGAACTACTGGCATCCGAGGGCTACCCGCGGGGGAACCGTGCCATCGCTGTCACCAGTGCCGGGGGGTTCGCCGTTCTCGCCTCCGATTACGCGGAGGCCTACGGGGTGGATATGGTCGAGATCCCGGAGGAAGTGCTCCAGGAACTGAACGCCTTCCTGCCGCCGTACTGGAACCACACAAACCCCATGGATATCCTTGGAGACGCCGACGCCACACGGTTTGCCGCTCTCTTCGATGTGCTGATACGTCATCAGGAGTTCTGGGACATAGCGTTCGTGATCGCCGTCCCGACCACGACTGTCGATCCGACACATGTCGCAAACGAGATCGTCAGGTTTTCCCGAAACACCAGCAAGATGGTGGTTGGCTGCATGCTCGGCGGCGACAGCATCAAGAGCGGACTGCGCATCCTCAGGGGTGCCCGCATTCCGAACTTCGAAGAACTTGAGGACGCGTTCAAGGCGGTCGGGAACATACTCGATGGCAGGATGGTCAGAGAGAGGTGATGGGCTGCTGCCCACCATCATCCCGGTTCCGCTTTTTTTTTTAGACCGGGGTTTTTGGATCTGCAGGCAAGGGTCAACCGTCGTTTAGATTCCAGAGCCTGGTCAGGTGATCGTGTGCGGCCTCCACAACACCCCTTGAGTTTGCAAACGTGACCATCCGCATAACCCGGTCATACGGGAGCCACAAATAGTCGATATGCTCGTCCGAGAGCCTCACCTCCTTCTCCGGTGTCTCGATAAGGTAGTAGACGACCTCCTTGTAGACCGTCCGCCCACGGCGCTGGAAGAAGTAGTGTACCTCCTGGCGGAACCCCGGTATGAACCTGGCCTGGGTGATCCCGGTCTCCTCCTCCAGTTCGCGGAGCACCGTCTCCTCCTCGGTCTCACCGCCTATGCCGTGACCCTTCACCAGGTCCCAGTGACCCGCGCCGTAGCGCAGTATGAGATACTGGGGTTCTGTATCCCGGCGGACGACGACCGCACCGCATGAGCGCTCTTTTACCATTATTATTCAATCCTTCGTCATGGAAACATCTGCCGCTGCAAGTTCGCGTTCGATGACCCTGAAATCCTCTTCCAGCGCCTCCCGGTAACCTGGGTTGTATAGCGCGGCGGCGGGGTGGAGGGTGGGGATGAGGGAGACCGGGCGGCCGAAGAGAACGCCACGGTATACCCTTCCCCGGATCTCTGTGATCCGGTCGAACTCGACCGGCAGAAAGGAGAGGATGTACCTGCTCGAGTGCCGGCCAAGAGTCACGATCACCTTCGGCCCTACGGTTCGGATCTGTTCCTCGAGATATGGGCTGCATGCGCGGATCTCCTCTGGTCGGGGGTCACGGTTCCCCGGCGGCCGGTGCTTGACGATGTTTGCGATGAAGACGTCGTCACGCGAGAGGCCGATACCCGAAAGAAGCCCTTCGAGGAGTTTCCCCGCCCGGCCGACGAACGGCCTCCCGGTAAGGTCTTCCTGTTTTCCCGGGGCTTCGCCGATGAACATGAGATCAGCCCGGGGATTCCCTTCTCCCGGAACCGCATGATGAGTATCCTTCCAGAGGGAGCATCGCCGGCATTCGGCGATTGCGGCGGCAAGCCTCTCTATCGCTGCCGTCCCCCCAGCATCATCTACCATGCCCACACTATTGAGAATAACTCGTATAACTTTCTTATGGATTGCGTTTTGGCGCCGGATTTTTTTCTTGCCCGCGACGGGGCGCAAGATCGCTCGCGTCCTGTACGTGAGCGGCGAGGATGATCTGAAAAACCCTGATTTTACGCGAGAAACCACTCAGGCAGACCAGACGTGTAGATGATTGTCACAGAAAAGGTATATCGAGGAACGTTGATGTATCCAGCGTGGATGCCGGAATTAGTATCCCGAGATGCGCGGGGTCCCCCCATCCACGGTTGACGCCCCGGATGATAGAGCCCCGCATGCCCGGAGGCAACAGGATCTACGCGCTCCGCGTATTTGAAGGTATGCTCTACCCGCCTCCGGGTAAAAAAACGGAGAGAGCGTGATGAACACAAAAAAATCGGAAGGCAGGCATTCCCCTGCTCCCGGCGTTAACGCTGGTGAGCGCGGGCATTATGCCTCTCGCAAGCGCAACCGAGAACGAAGGCGCCAGAAGCGATCTCGATCGTTACTCGCCTCCTCTAGTGAACGTCGATCCGTCGATTGAGACGATAGCCATCTTCGAGACATTAAGCCCCCGGTCGGAACAGCGAATCACGGACGGCAGGACGGAAGGGGGGATCCCGTTCGGTTCGATCGTCGTCCACGCAGCCGACGGGATCACCCGGGTGTTCGACAAAAACGGGAACCAGTTGCTCTCGATCAGTGACGAAAAAATCCGGAAAACTACCCACACCTGCCGGTGTTGAAAAATCCTGTACCCGACTGCATCAACTCCCGAACGACTCATGGGTGTACCACCGTGGAGATCAGGCCTTCATCCTTGATGCTGCCGGTGAACTGATCCTGACCGTCATCGACGAAACCCTGTCCTCCGGCCGGAATGCAGCGGGGCCAGAGATGCGGACCGGCAATAGTTGGGTAGAATCGGCGGAGGATGAACCGAACTCCGAAATCACCGGGTATACGGCATACTGGACGGCCCCATCCAGCCCGCCTTCAGGTCTTGAAATCAATGAGAGGATCTATCTCTTCAACGGCATAGAGGGGACTGTCGGGTCAACGACGTATCTGCTGCAGCCGGTGCTGGCCTACAACGGATCCCCATCAATGGAAAGGGCGG
The DNA here is from genome assembly GCF_033472595.1 of Methanoculleus receptaculi. Taxonomy (NCBI): domain Archaea; kingdom Methanobacteriati; phylum Methanobacteriota; class Methanomicrobia; order Methanomicrobiales; family Methanomicrobiaceae; genus Methanoculleus; species Methanoculleus receptaculi. Next base: position 273,233 of record NZ_CP137642.1, read on the forward strand.
GCCTGGGCGGCATACAGTCCCAACCACCGGGATAGCTATTATGGCCCCCTGTTTGGCACCGCCACCGGGGCATAATATGAGAGGACGTATCTACTGGAGCAGCAGTCTCAATCTCTGGTCTATCACCATCTACGACCATACAACGGGCCAGTACAGTTCGCTGTCGACGCAATGCATGCAGCCCCTGATCGGGTACCGTGTCGGCTGTGTCCTTGAAGGCTGGAATATTGACGACAACACCGATGTGCCGGGCGATACGCTCTTCTACGACACGGGATATAAGAGTTATGGGGCGCCCATGAGCATCGACCTGGAGCCATGGTATTCGACCGAGGTTCCCTACGAGATCATGCAATACTGCTGGGTGCAGATCATTCAGGATCCTTCGCGGGTGCGGCTCCATACCTACAACAGATGAACTATGAAACAAATTCCCTTTCTCCTTTTTGCACTGCCCCTCCTGGCGCTCGGGGCCGGGTGCATCGATTTCTGGGACACCGACACCGGAAAACGTCACCCCCGGCCGGTCATCCACTAAGAGCGGGGAAACGTCTCGATCCCCGTCAACGTCTCCGGGATTCCGGTGAAAAGGTTTGATGTCAACGCAACAGAAGTGATCGAGATCCTCCTCACCAACCCGCGCCGGGATCCTGCTTGAGGGCGGCTGGCAGAACATTTCGATCCGGACGGGAATGGCTCGAAGTCGCGGAGGGTCTGGTGGACCTGAGCCCCTGCTGCTCCAGGGCGCGCGGTCTCTCCTGCCCCGGCCTGGGCCTACGGCCCGCCGTTCAAAATTAATACCCGGCGGGTGAACAGTATATAGAATTTCCCGGCAAACGTGCGGCCCGGTCTCGCCGAAACGGCGTCCAACCAGGATTTCCAGCCAGGTTCAGGGCTGCGGGACGAATGGAGCGAATTACATTATGAGCGATAGAGAACACCTCTGCTTTGAGGAGACAAAGATCGAGAAGATACAGCGCCTGCGCGAACGCGGGGTAACGATCTACCCCTACACCTTCGACCGCAGAGACAGCATCGCGGGAATCAGGGAGCGATTCAGCGAAGTCGGACACGAAAAAAGCGAAGAAGAGGTCAGAACCGCCGGTCGCGTCTACGTCATACGCCAGCATGGAAAGACGATTTTTGCAGATATAGGAGACGCTGGCGGCAGGATACAGATCTACATCCGGAAGAACGACCTTGAGGAAGAAGAGTTCGACCTCTTCCGCCAGTATATCGATACAGGGGATATCATAGGCGTCGTCGGCCATCCCTTCCGGACGAAGATGGGCGAACTTACGATCTGGGTGGACCGTTTCGAACTCCTCGCCAAATCACTCTGCCCTCTGCCGGAGAAGTTCCACGGGCTCAAGAACGTCGAGGCCCGTTACCGGCAGCGGTACCTCGACCTGATCATGAACGAGGAGACCTGCAGGGTATTCCGGACACGCAGCAGGATCATATCACTCCTGCGCCAGTACCTCTTCGAGCGCGATTACCTGGAGTTTGAGACCCCCACCCTGCAGCCGATCTACGGCGGCGCCAACGCCCGACCGTTCACCACCTACCACAACTACCTCGAGCAGAAGTTCTACCTCCGTATCGCACCGGAACTCTACCTCAAGCGCCTGGTCATCGGCGGGTTTGATAAGGTTTTTGAGATCGCCAAGAACTTCAGGAACGAGGATATCGACACCAACCACAACCCGGAGTTCACGATGGTGGAGATCTACGAGGCTTACCGTGATTACAACGATATGATGAACCTCACGGAGGAGATCATCACCTGCCTCGTTGAGCAGTTGCATGGCAGACCTGCATGCACCCTTGCAGGGCGCGACCTGGACTTCTCCAGGCCATGGCGCCGCATCTCGATGGAAGAGGCCGTCCGCGAATACGCTGGGGTCGACGTTTACGCCCACAGCGTCGACGAACTCCGCAGTTTCGCCCGGGATCACGGAGTCGAAGGCTACGAGGCGGCCGCAACCCGTGGCGAGTTCCTTGCACTCCTCTTTGAGCATTTCGCCGAGGAAAGACTCGTCCAGCCGACTTTTGTCCACGACTTCCCCGTCGAGAACTCCCCGCTTGCAAAGAAACACAGGGAGAAGGAGGGGCTGACGGAAAGGTTTGAACTCTTCATCGCCGGAATGGAGATGGCAAACGGCTTCTCGGAGTTGAACGACCCCATCGACCAGAAAGCAAGGCTCGAACAGCAGGATGCGAAGCGCCGGAAGGGCGACCTTGAGGCGCAGATGATCGATTACGACTTTATCAATGCCCTGGGTTACGGGATGCCCCCGACAGGAGGCGTGGGCATCGGGATCGACCGCCTGGTGATGCTCCTCACCGGCAAGGACTCGATCAAGGAGGTGCTCCTCTTCCCGCAGATGAAGACCACGGCACCGGGGCAGAACGGTCCGGAACCACAGGAGGACGGCGGAGAGGAGTGACCTCTCCCGCACGTTTTCGGTCATGAACGGACAGAATCGCGCTGCCGTCCGCCCAGGGATGACGGTGGAGATCGTGTTAAAACGCGACCAGCGCTCCGGGAGGCGCACCCGGGGCGTTGTCGCCGAGATCCTGACAAACTCTTCTTTCCACCCCCACGGGATCAAGGTCCGGCTCCGGGACGGGCAGGTTGGCCGGGTTCAGGAGATCGTTGGCTGAAACAGACTGCCGTGGCACAGGGCCGCCGGGCTCATTCTCTTCAACTCTACCTTCACCATACCACCCCGGGCAGGAACTCTTCACTGCTATGACCAAAGAGAGCTCCCGGCACCCCAAACGGCCGACGACCACGCTCCGGAGCGGGTGTGAGAACAAAAAAGTTTTTTTACGGGGACCGCTGATTGGAAACCCCCGCAGTTTGTGGTATTATTCTCTGACGACAGGTAACTTTACATCGGTGGCATGCCGCCCATGCCGCCCATCTCTTCCATGCCCGGGCCGCCCTGGGGTGCGGCGGACCTGGCTGCAGCGATGACATCATCGATCCGGAGGATCATGATAGCAGCCTCGGCGGCGCTCGCGACGGCCTGGGTCTTTACCCGGAGAGGCTCGATGACCCCGGCCTCGAGCATGTTCCCTGCAACAGCATTGTAGACGTCAAGACCCATGTATTTTCCAGTCGCGCCACCCTGCTCATGGGAAGCACGGAGAGAGACGAGCATATCGATCGGATCGAGACCCGCATTCTCGGCAAGGGTTCTCGGGATGATCTCGAGCGCGCTTGCAAACGCCTCGATGGCGAGCTGAGCACGTCCACCAACGCTGGCGGCGTAGTCGCGGAGCCTGAGCGAGAGCTCGATCTCGGGTGCACCGCCACCGGCAACAAATTTCTTGTCCTCGATAGCAACGCTTACAACCCTGAGCGCATCCTCGATGGCGCGGTCGAGCTCATCGACGACGTGCTCGGTGCCGCCACGGATGATGATCGAGACGGCCTTCGGGTTATCACACTCAGTGACAAAGATCATCTCCTCCCCGGAGACCTTCTTCTCCTCAACGGTGCCGGCCTTGCCGAGTTCCCCGGGGGCTATGGCATCGATGGAGCTGACGATCGACGCACCGGTGGCGCGTGCGAGTTTCTCCATGTCGCTCTTCTTGACGCGGCGCACCGCGAGGACACCAGCCTTTGCCAGATAGTGCTGGGCGATATCGTCGATGCCCTTCTGGCAGAAGAGGACGTTTGCACCGCTTGCGACGATCTTGTCTACGATGCCCTTGATCATCCGCTCCTCCTCATCGAGGAACATCTGGAGCTGGTCGGGGCTCGTGATGCTGATCTCAGCGTCAACCTCGGTCTTCTTGAACTCGACAGGGGCGTTCAGGAGCAGGATCTTCGCATCCTTTACGACACGAGGCATGGCGGGGTGCACACGCTCCTTGTCGATGATCATGCCCTCGACTATCTCGGAGTCCTCGATGGAGCCGCCGACTCTCTTCTCCACCTTCACAAAATCGGTGTCGACGCTGCCGTCAGCATCAGCGACCATCGTGATCGCTTTGACAACGAGCTCGGTCAGCTTCCCTTTCGCGGCCTCAGCGCCCTTGCCGGTCATGGCGGTATCGGCAATCTTTCGGAGCATCTCTAGGTCGTCGGGCTTGACGTCGACGGCGATCCCCTGCAGGATCTCATCTGCCTTGTCAGCGGCCATGCGATAGCCATGTGCAATGACCGTGGGGTGCACGTCCTGCTCCAGGAGACCCTCGGCATACTTCAGGAGGTCGCCCGCAATCACCACCGCCGTCGTGGTACCATCGCCGACCTCGTCGTCCTGGGTCTTGGCGATCTCGACCATCATCTTCGCGGCGGGGTGCTCGATATCCATCTCTTTCAGGATGGTCACACCGTCGTTTGTAATGACGACGTCGCCGATGGTGTCAACAAGCATCTTGTCCATGCCCTTCGGCCCGAGTGTCGTCCTTACAGCGTTTGCCACAGCCTTTGCGGCTGCAATGTTGGCTGCCTGTGCGTCACGACCACGGGTACGCTGGCTGCCTTCTTTCAGAATCAGGATTGGTTGTCCTCCAAGACTTGACATGGGTATCACCGTTGTTAAGCGATACAAAGGTAGGTTTGTAGTTCTATATAAACCTATTCACTTATTTATCATGTCTATGAGTTCCGAACCGTCTTCGAGTGAGTGGAGGTGATCCTCTCCGATAAGAAGCATTCTACCGATTTTTTTCTGCTTTTTGTAATCCGTCGCGATACAAACAGCAAACGTCTCTGTGAGTTGGGAGATGTTGCCGATGAAGGGAGCGCGCTTCATGACCTTCTGGGACGTGCCGTATGCCGTCAGGATAGTATGCCTGTTAAAGAGCGCCAGCGCCTGAAACGGTGCCTGCCGCATCGCGTAAATCTCCATCCCGATACGCTCGAGATCGGAGAGTATATCCCCTGAGACAGGTTCTGGAGGTTTCACGGGCTCTGGCGAGGGGTGGCCAATGAGATCGATCGTCTCCACGAGCGGGGCATTGAAGACCTCTTCGAGCCTGATAGCGATCTCAAGGGTGGTGCCCATCCCGCTCTCGTACTTGCTTATCGTCCTGCGGGATACACCGAGGTGCGATGCAAGGTCGCCAAGCGACATCCCGGAACGCTCCCGCATCTCCCGGAGCAGATCACCCTTGATCTTCACGTAGAGACCGCCGGGAGAGGCGTAGACCATCGGCGAGTTTCCTTCCACGAAGTAATCATACAGGGTCTCTGGGGTGATGGCAAAGAGTCCATAACGGATGTAGACAACGCCGCGCTCCAGTTCGGTGTCACGCGCCCGCTCCCCGATAATAAGGGGGGTGGCCTCCAGGTGCCTGGCGATCAGGTTGAGATCCCAGGCTATATCGGCGGTTATGCTATCGATGTGGGAGACCACCTTGATTGTGACGAGGGGGTCGCCTTTTTTCGCGATAAGGTCAAAACTCCGCGGGCGGATGTTGCACCGCTCCGAGACGTCGAAGCCAGCAAGGAGCATGATGCTGATGACCATCTGAGAAAGGCGATCCTGTGACATAGCCGGTAAGAATCGATATAGTCGAAGAATAATATAAACTATAGGGTTATGTGGATCGGGATCGACGACACGGATTCTCCTGCAGGGATGTGCACCACATACATCGGAGCGGTGCTGGTGCAGCAACTGGAGCACGCCGGTATCCGTGTCGTCGATACAAGGCTGGTCCGGCTGAACCCAAACGTCATCCACAAGACACGGGGTAATGCTGCGGTATGTATCGAGGCCGTGGGCGATCTCGAGGCGGCATTCGAACTCGTCGCCGCATGTGTAGAAGAATTCGCAGAGTTCGATGACCCCCAGACCAATCCCGGTGTGGCGGTCTCCCCCACCCGACCACCACCTGATTTTTACTACACGGCGCTCAGGGACTTCTGCACGGTGGATGGGGCTGTTCGTGTTCTGGAATCAGCAGGGGCGCTCTATAAAGGCTACAAGAACCGTCGCGGACTTATAGGTGCGACAGCGGCTATTGCAAGCGAGTTTCCCGATAAAACTTATGAACTGCTCGCATACCGGAAGCGGGAGGTCTGCGGCACTCCACGGCGTGTGGATGCGGGAAGTCTCTTTCGCGCCGATGAGGAGACATACCCCCACACCTGGGACACGGTTGACCGGGAGAACGGTGTGGTGGTCTGCGTGCCCCACACTCCCGACCCGGTTCTCTTCGGTATCCGGGGGGAGAGCCCTGCCTGGGTCAGGATGGCACGTTCGTTCGTCCGATCCGAGGAAACTGCATGTGAACAGATTTACGTCACCAACCAGGGAACGGATGCTCACCTGATCGCCGGATCGATCGGAACCCTGCGCGAGGGGCGGTCATACCTGGTAGGCGGGCGGGTTACCGGGAGCCCTAAAACCGGACTGGGTGGCCATGTCTCGATCATCCTTGAGGACGACGGTGCTGAGGTCCGCTGTATGGCCTACGAACCGACGAAGGGGTTTCGCGAAGTTGTAAGGGCGCTCCTCCCGGGCGACATCGTGATGGCGGCCGGGAGTTACAAGGGCGGGAGCCTGAACCTTGAAAAGATCGGAGTCGTACGCCCTGCCAACGCCGCCCGGGTTCGCCCCCCCCGCTGCCGGGTATGCGGGAAAAGGATGACTTCTGCAGGGAGAGGGAAGGGTTACAAGTGCAGGACCTGCGTGGAGCGTAGCCACAACCCCGAGGTAGAGCAGATCGAGCGGCATATCAGACCCGGCTGGTATGAAGTTCCTCCATCCGCCCGCAGGCACCTGGCACGCCCTCTGGCGCGCGGTGTCCCCCTCTGGGAAGAGAGCCTGTTTCAATCCATTCGTGAATGCGGCACCCCACCATTGTAGGTAAAGCATATGGACTTTACAAAAAAAGATTTATAATGTTTGTGGGTTAACCTATCTCTCGGTGATCCCGTGCCGACCGTCTGCGGCAAAGATGATGCATGCCCTGACCTGTCCGCCCACAAAGGCTGCCGCCCTGGCAAACGGGTTTCAGAAGCAGGCGGTGCAGGTTCGCGGCCGCATATGCACGGAACGAAGACGGATGGCAACTCTGCGGGGGGCTTTTCCGTTTCCGGCCCGAAAGTCCGCTCTCTAACGAGATTGTCCGGTTATCCCGGGCATCCGACACGGTGGGACGAGTGGGATCATCCCGTGTCGAATATAACCAGTCATCCCCTGTCTGGCAGTAGGGGCCCAACTCCGGGTAACCCCTAACAATCGTTTTTGCAGGACACACATTCACGCAGCAGCCGCTCTTCCACGCGAAATGGCGATCCATTATTTGTGCATGAGCACCAACATACCTCAACCACTACAGGAACTGGTGTAACACGAACATGACCTCAAGGTATGGGAGTGCTGTAGAGCAAGCAAAGGTGCGCCCCGGGATGACGGTCAGCGAACTCGTCGACGAACTCGGGAAAGCCGGGGCCTACAACGGTGGGTCGCTCTGGCAGGCTGTCAACATCTACGAGCAGATGCTCCGCGACGATAAGGCGTTGAAGTTTTTTGGGCTCTCGGGCGCCATGGTGCCCGGCGGGATGGGCGGAATCGTTGCCGACCTCATCAAGCGCCGTCACATCGATCTGCTTGTCTCGACAGGGGCAAACCTGACACACGACGTCATCGAGGCTATCGGCTGCCACCATTATCACGGGAGCGCACATATATCCGATGCCGACCTCTGTGAGGAAGGGGTCAATCGGATCTACGACATCTTCCTCCCGAACGAGGCGTTCATCCGGTTTGAGGAGTTCATGCAGGACGTTTACTCCTCTCTCCCGGAGGGGGCGACCATCTCGATCGCCGATCTCCTCAACCTCATCGGGAGCAGGTTAAAGACCGGGATCCTGGCTGAAGCGGCAGAGGCTGGGGTGCCCGTCTACTGCCCTGCCATCCAGGACTCTATGATCGGGCTGCAGTACTGGCTCTTCTCACAGACGCACAACGTCACCGTCAGCGCGTTTGCCGATATGTCGGGGATGCTTGACCGCTGCTTTGAAGCACAGCGGGCCGGGGCGATCCTTGTTGGCGGCGGTGTGCCGAAGAACTACATCCTGCAGAGCAAACTGATGACCGAGACCGGGTTTGATTATGCGGTGCAGCTCACCGGCGACCGCCCCGACCTCGGCGGCCTCTCGGGGGCGACGCTCGAAGAGGCACGGTCGTGGGGCAAACTCACCTGCGAGGCCACCGCCGTGACCGTCTACGGCGACGCCACCATCACCCTGCCGCTGCTTGTAGCCGCCACCCTGGAGAGGCTGGAGAGATGACCGAACTCATACTTGCTCTTGACGTTCCTGACCGGAAAGAGGCGCTAAATATCGCTGAGTCCTGTGCGCCATTCATCGACGCGATCAAGGTCGGATACCCTCTCGTTCTCTCGAGCGGTCTCTCGATCGCAGAAGACCTCGCCTCCCCTGGCCTTCCCCTCATCGCCGACTTCAAGGTCGCGGATATCCCGAACACCAACCGCCTCATATGCGAGGTGGTCTTCTCAGCCGGGTTCGATGCCGTGATCGCACACGGCTTCGTGGGGGCCGATGCCGCGAGGGCCTGCATCGAGGTGGCGCACAGCCACAGCGGGAAAGCATACATCGTCGCCGAGATGAGTCATCCGGGGGCGACCGAGTTCTTCCACGATGGTGTGGCCGAACGCATAGCGGCGCTTGCAGTCAGATGTGGGGCAGACGGCATTATCGCCCCCGCCACGAGACCAGAAAGAGTTGCCAGGCTCAGGGAGATCGTGGGTGACAAAGCGATCTACTCACCGGGCATCGGGGCGCAGGGCGGCGACCTCGATGCGGTAGCCAGGCTGGTCGATGGGGTCATCGTGGGCCGAAGTATCTACGCGGCAGACGACCCTGCGGCCGCTGCCGAGCGCCTATCCCGCATCTGCCGATGATGAGTTCTCCGATCTGATCCCCGCCAGGAGATGACGAGCCCTATGAGTGATCTGAGGTGGATATGGGTAGTCCCGCATCTGAAGAATTATATGTCCTCCCGCAGATAGTGCTAGCATGAACTGGAGTCCTGAACAACTTGAACTGGCGGAAAATTACCAGAGCCTCGATGAAATCCCCCCTGAAGAGCGACGGTACAAGTGTCACACCTGCCACCTCGTTGTGGACGAGAACCCCTGCCCAAACTGCGGCGAGACTTCGCTTGAGATCATGTGTCCGCTCGACCATTGCGACTGTCACCACTCCATCATCGAGAGTATCGAGTACTGCCCACTCTGCGGTCATGCCGTCTGCCCGGAGTGTGGGAGCCACGATGTCATGCAGATCAGCAGGGTAACCGGCTACCTCCAGGACGTGGCGGGCTGGAACGCGGGCAAACAACAGGAACTGAAGGACCGGGTCCGCTACTCCGTTGTATGAGATATTTTGTCAGGGACGGAACTCTTTTTATTCGTGGCCGGTTCAGGGCGGCGAGCACGGGGGTCGGCGGTGGTATCGCCGACGTCACAACCGTTCTCAACCACACTGTGCCGCACGATTTCCAAGAAGATCCCGTGCGCCGTCTCGAACTCATCACCGCCAGGCACGGGATATTCCGGGACTATTTTGGCCTCCTGACCGCCGTTGATATGCATCACCTCTGCGTGCTCCAGTATGACTCTGTCACGGTCTTTATCACCGCCGGCGTGAGCAATCCAACACCATCGCCAAGCACCCCCCACACCATCAACATCATCGCCTACAGCCGTGAGGGAATGGCCGATGCAGCGCTCCTGGAGACGATCATCACCGCAACCGGCGCCAAGGCCTGGGCGCTGCACCAGCTCGGCTACGATTTCCCCGGGACCACAACCGATGCTGTGGTCGCTGCCTGCGAACGCGACGCAGAACCCATGCACACCTACGCCGGGACGCTGACAGAGATCGGCAGACGGGTTCATGAGGCGGTCCTGTTCGGCCTGCCCGAGGCTCTCGCAAAGCAGCAGGGCAGAGTAAAGCGTGAAGGGCCATCCTTCTTCATCTACAGTCGTTATGGCGGCGACCACTGGGTCGAGTGGCAGAAAGAGAACTGCCCCTATTACCCATGCCATTTCGCCGGGCAGCGGTGCGACTACTGTTACTGCCCCTGCTACCCCTGTGGCGATGATGACCTCGGCGAATGGGTAGAGAGTTCAAACGGCGGCAGGGTCTGGGGTTGTGCAGACTGCACGCTGCTCCATACCCCGGAGGGTGCGGATTACATGAAAAGGAATCCCGAAGCCACTCTCGCCGAACTCAAGCGGTTTCGGGAACGAATATGATATTACGCCTCGGCAATCCCGAGGGCAGCAAGCATCTCTTCGACGGGGACGCCGTGCACCTGGGCAGCCTCCCGGATCGTCTCGTTGTTTGCGATTGCACAGCCAAGGCAACCCATGCCGAACCGGAAGAGCACCTGTGCCGATTCGGGCTTCTCCCGGAGGAGTTCCGCGATTGTACTGTCAGCAGTCAATACCATACAACCCCGTTTTGTTCTTACCTCTATATACATTTGACGCGGCGATAGAGGATTGACGCAAATTACCTGCAGATACGGAAATCCAAACCTCCCGGTCGAGAAGACGGCTGAGAAGCCACAGTCAGCGCCTATTCCGCTACAGCCGGTCGCGGGGTGACCGGGTGGGATTACTTTCACGCCGCGCGCCCGAGACTTAATACCCTATAGGATCCGAATTAGAGAATGGAGATGTATGTATGAACATATCTGAGGTAACAGAGAGAATCTCCCGGAAACTTGAAGCAAAAGGCGCACAACCTGACCGCCAGAAGATCGAGTCCCGCCTCCGTCGTCTCGTCGAGGAGTTTGGTGTCAACCTGGCTGAGGCCGAGCGCAGTGTGACCGCCGATCTTGCCCGCGAGTACAAGGTCAGCGGCCTCGGGAACACATCCACAGAACTCCGCCCGATAAGCGAGATCACGCCCGGCGAGTGGGTGACGATCGAAGGGAAGGTCGTTGCCCTGACCCCGCCCCTCTCACCTTCGATCGCTCAGAGCGGGATCATCGCCGACTCGAGCGGGGCCATCCGTTTTGTGACCTGGACACGGTCGAACGTTCCCCCTATGGAGTTCGGGCACTGGTACCGGATAGAGTCTGCGGTCGTTGATGTCTACAGGGGCGCGCCGAACCTGAAGATCCACTCGGGCACCACCATCTCGCGGTTGGAGGAGGATGCTCCCCTCCTCCCATCGATAACACCAATTGCCGACCTGAAACCGGGTGTAGGCAGCGTGCGGGCCAAGGTCATCCAGGACTGGGAGGTCACCAATGACCGGATGCTCCAGACCGGGCTCCTCGGCGACGAGAGCGGCATAATCAAGTTTGTCATCTGGAAAGACGAGGATAAAGAGAATCTGGAGCCAGACACCGTCTACAACATCTATTACGCCACAGTGGACGAGTACAACGGCAGGCTCTCCCTGGTTCTGAACACCGCGATGTACATCGCCGATGAGGGGGACATCGAGGTAGGGCGGAACGAGACCGAAAGCCGGGGAGCCCTTGTCCACGTTGCCCAGGGCTCTGGCCTGATAAAGCGCTGTCCGGTGGAGGGCTGCAACCGGACGCTCTCCCGGCAGAATTACTGCCCTGTGCACGAGATCCAGCCCAATTTCCGTTACGATCTCCGCATAAAAGCGGTTCTCGACGACGGCAACCGCGCAAGAAACGTTCTGATGCAGCGCGAGATCGTCGAGAAACTTGCAAGTATAACCCTGGAAGAGGCCATCCAGATCGCAGAGACCAATCCGCTTGGTATGGATGAGATCTTCTACCGTATCGGGAATGCAGTGCTCGGACGCTACTACACCTGCAACGGAAGTGAGTTCGGCGGCAGGCTGCTTGTCAACTCCTGCACCCCGATCCGGTTTGATCCCGGAGAACTGGCTGCACTGCTAAACCGCGCCGGAGGTGAGCCGGCATGAGGTCCCAGACCACTTTCGAGCGCGAACCCGCGCGCAGGGTTTTTGCAGCCGAATTCCGTGAGACGCGCTACCAGTTCAAGGATGGCGACGACGAGAAGAGCCCTACATACGTCATCTTCCCGACCGGTATCCGAAGTAATCGGGTGTTCATCGTCGGAACGCTCACAGAGAAGCAAAGACAGGGCGACCAGAACGTCTTTTACCGCGGGAGGGTGGTCGATCCAACAGGCACTTTCTTCATCATGGCCGGGTCTTACCAGCCAGAAGCGATGCAGCAACTCGCCCGCATAGAACCTCCTGCTTTCGTCGCCGTCGTAGGTAAACCCAACCTCTTCACGACCCAGGACGGGAACTGCCTGGTATCTGTCCGCACAGAGTCGATCACGGTAGTTGATCGTGAGACCCGCGACCTATGGGTGCTGGATACTGCAAGATCAACTCTGGACAGGCTTGATGCGTTCGGTACCACTGATGACTCCCGGAAAGCCATGGAGGAATACGGGACACAGGTCCCGCATATCTACCGAAAGATTGTCTACGACGCCCTCACCCAGGTGCAGATGTAAAAAGTCACGCTCTACCTCCGAAAACTCTTTTTTTAACCGCAACCGACTGTAATCCTGCTTGATCCGTTCTTCCCGGCATAACGCTGGTTCTGTATCCAGGTGACGGTGAGAATCCGTTGCCGGGAGCGCAGAGGATATGACTGCTCCCCCCACTGAAGCGGGGGCCTTCCGGATCTGTTCTTCGTAAATCTTCGGATCTGGAGGGATGGCGCAGATAAGGAGAGAACGTCCCATGGAAGGCCCGTGCCGGCAGCACCAGGGAAAGATACCGGATCTGTTATTCATATCATGAACCCCGATCCGTGACCTGGAACAACCGGCGCGATGTATTTCCAGGAGGAGACGGCAGGAACCTGGAGAGGTATTATGCCTGCTGCTCGTCTCCAGGCTCCTGCCTGGCGCCCTTCCACTCCCCTTTCAATTCGGGATAGTCCGCGAGAACCTTGCTGACCGTGCTCCTGCTCACGTCGAACATCCTGCAGATCTGGCTGATGCTTGTCCCGGCCTCTCGTAGAGTGATGAGGGCCTGTACCTGACCCTCGGTGAGCGCCTTTGGTCTACCGATGGGACGTCCGCGATCCTTCTTTGCTTTTTTTGAGGCTGCCGGAACGATTTTCCGGGCGTTCTCACGGTAGTGCTCCATATACTCGATGAAGTCGGCAATGGCCGCTCTCCTCTGCTCCGGATCATTCGGGAACCCGAAGAAATCGTTATGCACGCAGTAGACGGTACACTGCTCATTCAAGGACTTCAGAGCGGCAAGCCCTGCGTCAGGATCCTTTGCAAGTCCTGCAAGATCGTATATGATGATGTCCCGGCAGTTGTTGGCAGCACAGTACTCAAGCATCCCGCTAAAACCCTTGCGCTTCTCCGGGGGGGTTGCATATGCACGGTGATCGTGGAAGATTTCAACAACGCGAAATCGATATTTGCAAAAGTCATCAAACTCCGCCTTTTGTGTTGCATAATCCTCCTTATTTCTTGTATTCAAGTATGCAACTGCATCCTTTTTCATCCGTTTATGATCCCGTCCAATCATATATATTATTTTTGAAAACGCACAAAGTGCGCCTTTTTGCGGTACTGGCCGAAATACCGCGTATATTTCTATTCTCCAGCAACGATGTACAAAAACACAGCCCAAAAATAACTATTCGGAAAAAGAGGGAAACAGGGCGCAAAAACCCGGACAACCATGGAAAGGGGGAACGCGCACAAATACCACCCTTCCACCCGAAATCAGCAGCCCTGCAACTATCCTGCAATTGCCAGGGGCAAACGCTGGTTGGCCCGACGCGTCTCTTATATCAGCGGTCTGCAGGACTCCCAGAGATCCAGAACCTCTCGCCCCTCAACAAAGACGAGTCCATGCTCTCGCGCATACTCCATCGCATCCTCTTTTGCGAGGGCAAACCCTGTCTCGTCATCCAGCATCTCGCAGATCGTCACCGCAGGGGTGATACCGGCCATGAGCGCAAGCGCGATCGAGAGTTCGGTCTGACCATGCCGCTCGTCAAGCAGCCGGTCAGCGGCACGCAGCAGCGCCACGTGACCGGGAGTCCTGAAATGGGCGGCAAAGTCGTGCCCTCCGCCGTTGAGTGACCGTTTCACCTCTTCGGCTATGGCGGTGATCGTCAGCGCGCGGTCCCTGTCCGTGACGCCGGTATAGGTATCGCGATGGTTCACCCAGAGGGAGAAAGACGAGTGGTTTCTTGTGTCATACGGGATCTCGCCGTCCTTCTCGACGAGACCGCAACCGCACAGGATCTCGTGCGCAAACGGCAGACCAAGCCTCTTTGCGGCCTCACCATGCACCGCCGTGCAGATAAGTCCACCGCCGTCCTTGCGCATCTGCCGTATATGGGCGGGCGTGACCGCGTCTGAACGTATAGCAAGATCGGTCTCGCGCTCCCGATCATCAAAGTCGTATAACAGGACGAACTCACCCCGTGCAAGGGCATCTATGGCTGCATCAATCATGTGTAATCTCCACCTCGATCTTATCGTTATCGTTCAGGTTCAGGGCTTTGCGAAGTTCGCAACCGGCGATGATCTCGATGATATCCTCGGGATAATGCGTGCGGGAGGGGACAACTATCGCGCACTTCTGCCCCTGAATGCGGCATGGGAGCACCCTTGCTCCGCCAAAAGTCCGGTCATCTGCAGTAAACCCCGGTATCTCGATCCACCCCGCATTCTCGACGTGCTTGCGGACCTGAATTGATGGGGGATCGAGCCTGACGTTCAGCGTTCCGGGGAATGGTTCGAACCCGAGGGACGCGCTGAACTGCTCTCTATAGTATGGCAGGCTCATGTAGTAGCGTCCTTCACCGAGGCCGCTGATCACCGTCCCGGTCAGGGTGTACTGCCGGCGTTCCTGATTGAAGATCCTGACATAATCCGCATACTCCCGTCTCAGCACCTGCTCGCCCCGGGGAGTGAGGGCAACATACTGGCCGTCGGGTCTCATCGACCGGGCGATCAACCGCTCCCGCTCAAGAGCGATCAGTCTCCTTGAGGCTGTCTGGGGGCTGATCCCTAGTTCGTTCCCGAGCGACTGCGAAGAGAGCCAGATCGGCCCCTGGCACCCCCCAAGCAGGGCAATCGTCTTTAAAGACTGCAGGTCTTCAGGTTCAACCATTATACCATACTTGAGATGCATACTATTTACGGGTTGTGGAATCACCCGCGGATCCACTTCGTGAAATGTCGAAGTCCTCTACGCTAATTATTTAAGTTGCCGTGGTGACATTACCTGCATGAAATCCGGGGTGCGGCATCAACTTGCTGAGAAGATGGCAGGAGAGATCACGCTCTCGGACTCACCGGGACTGGCCCTCAAGAAGTGGCGGCAGAGTTTCAACATCCCGCAGGGAGTTCTCGCCGAGCGGCTTGAGGTCTCTCCCTCAGTTATCAGTGATTACGAAAGTGGACGGCGAAAGAGCCCGGGAACCGCCATCGTTGGAAAGATCGTTGATGCGATCCTATCGATCGACGAGGAGAACGGCGGCCGATACATCAACAAATTTGCAAAAATCCTGTACAACGAGTTTGACGAAGACGTCATCTACGACATCCACGACTACGCGTCGCCGGTGCGTCTCACCGAGTTTGCAGAGGCCATCGATGCTGTCCCGCTCTGTGGCACTCTGGATCAGACCATCTATGGGTATACGGTGATCAACAGCCTCAATGCGATCCTGCAACTCTCTTCAAGTGAGTTCAACCGCATATACGGCTGGAGCACAGAACGTGCTCTCATCTTCACCGAGGTCTCGACCGGAAAATCCCCCATGGTGGCGATCAGGGTCACGCCGTTCAAGCCGCGCTGTGTTGTGCTGCAGGGCATCGGACCCGAACTGGTGCACCCTCTGATCCCGAAACTGGCGGAACGCGACCGTATCAGTGTGCTCTGCACAAAGATGGACGTCGAGACGATCATCAGTTCACTACGAGGGAAGTTATGGTAGGAATCTACTCCTACGGCGTCTACATCCCGCGATACCGGATAAAAGTCCCGGAGATCGCGCGGGTCTGGGGCGCCAGCGCGGATGATATCACGCGAGGTCTCGGAGTCTATGAAAAGTCCGTCCCCGATCTGGACGAGGATACAGCAACCATCGCCGTGGAGGCGGCGCGCGCCGCTCTCCGGCGCAGAGATGAGATCGACCCAGAAGATATCGGGGCAATCTACGTGGGAAGCGAGTCCCACCCCTACGCCGTCAAACCCACCGCCTGCACCGTCGGCGAGGCCATAGAGGCGACACCCAACATGACCGCCGCCGACTACGAGTTCGCGTGCAAGGCCGGTACAGCCGGTATCCAGACCTGCATGGGTCTTGTGAAGAGCGGTATGATCCAGTTAGGGATTGCCATAGGCGCGGACGTGGCGCAGGGTGCCCCCGGCGACGCGCTCGAGTACACGGCGGCGGCGGGTGGGGCCGCGTTTGTCATCGGCGGGGAGGACGTCATCGCCGATATCAACCGGACGTGCTCGTTTACCACCGACACACCCGATTTCTGGCGGCGTGAGGGGCAGAACTACCCGCGCCATGGCGGCCGGTTCACCGGCGATCCGGGTTATTTCAAGCACGTCCAGGGCGCTGCCATGCTGATGTTTGAGATGGCTGGCACAACCCCGAAGGATTATGACTACGCCGTATTCCACCAGCCCAACGCCAAGTTCCCGCAACGGGTGGCAAAGATGCTCGGGTTCAGGGAGGAGCAGATCGAGCCCGGTCTTGTCGTCCCGAGGCTCGGCAACACCTACTCCGGGGCATCGATGATCGGGCTTGCCGCCACACTCGACGTAGCGAAGCCCGGTGAGAGGATCTTCGTCACGTCGTTTGGCTCAGGGGCCGGAAGTGACGCATTCGATATCACGGTCACCGATCTCATTGAGTCAGAGGTGTTCGACCGCACGGCGGCGCCGAGCGTGAAGCGACTGCTTGAAAATCCGGTATACCTCGATTATGCGCTGTATGCCAAGCACAAGGGAAAGATTGTGATGCAGAGATGAGAGACGTAGCAGTAGTCGGAATCGGGTGCACAGAATTCGGGGAGCACTGGGGCGCATCGTTTCGCGACCTCTTCGTCACTGCGGGGGTGATGGCCCTCCAGGACGCCGGGGTTGCCGGCGATGAACTTGACGCCCTCTACGTGGGGAACATGAGCGCCGGCCGATTCGTTGAACAGGAGCACATCGGAGCCCTGATCGCGGATTACGCGGGACTTGCAAGCAACCACATCCCCTCCACAAGGGTGGAGGCGGCCTGCGCTTCTGGTGGGCTTGCATTCCGGCAGGCGGTGATAGCGGTCGCAAGCGGCATGGAGGATATCGTGGTCGCAGCAGGCGTCGAGAAGATGACGGACGTCGGGACTGGAGCGAGCGTGGACATGCTTGCGAGCGCCGCTGACCGCGAGTGGGAGGGATTCGCCGGGGCGACATTCCCCGGACTATACGCGATGATTGCAAACGACTACATGCATCGTTACCCCCTCACCCGTGAACAACTCGCACAGGTCGCGGTGAAGAATCACGAGAACGGCGCACGGAACCCGATCGCCCAGTTCAAGAACAGGATCACAATCGATACCGTTCTTAACTCATCGCTGGTCGCCGACCCGCTGCGGCTCTTCGACTGCTCGCCGATCACCGACGGTGCAGCGGCGGTCGTGGTGGTGCCGCTTGAGCGCGCCAGGGAGTATACCGACTCACCGGTGCGCGTTCTCGCGAGCGCCCAGGCAAGCGATACCATCGCGCTCCATGACCGGCGCGACATCTCCACCCTGGACGCGACCGTTGTGGCAGGGAAACGGGCTTTCGACCAGGCCGGGCTCGAGCATAAGGATATCGACCTGCTTGAGGTCCATGACTGCTTCACGATCGCAGAGATATGTGCGATAGAGGACCTGGGGTTCTGCAAAAAGGGTGAGGCCGGGAGACTCACCTGGGAGGGTGTGACCGCAATTGGCGGTGACCTGCCGGTGAACACAAGCGGTGGCCTGAAAGCCTGCGGCCATCCGGTCGGCGCGACCGGCATCAAGCAGGTCTGCGAGATCGTCACGCAACTCCGCGGTGAGGCCGGAAGTCGGCAGGTGGACGCTGAGATCGGTATGGCGCACAACGTGGGCGGAACAGGTGCAACAGTGGTGGTGCACATCCTGGGGGTATGAAAAGATGTCAGTATCACGATTCTGGAGAAAGATCCCACAACGCTACAACCTCATAGGGACGCAGTGCACGACCTGCGGCCGCTACTTCTTCCCGCCGCGAACACTATGCCCCGACTGCCGGCGAAGCGGCAGGATCGTAAACCATAAGTTCAGCGGCGAGGGGACGGTCGTCACCTACACGGTGATCCGGTCGGCAAGCGACCAGTTTGAGTACGCCACCCCCTACGTCCTCGCGATCATAAAACTCGACGAAGGGCCGCGACTCACCGCCCAGGTGGTCTGCCCCCCCGAGGAGGCACGGATAGGGATGCGGGTGAGGGGTGTCTTCCGCCGGGTGGCAGCGGACGGGGAGAGTGGCGTCATCCACTATGGAACAAAGTTCGTGCCGGTGGAGGGAGAAGACATACTCCTCTGAAGTAGGCGAACTGCCCCGCGCCTGAAAACCAGGGACATCCCGCTCCGCTACCCCTTCACCCCCGCAAGTTAATATGATACCGGGGTTATATATCCTCGCAGGAGAGAGAGGGCAGCGCCGCTTTCAGCCCCGGAGGTCACGAACCTGGAAACCGGCCGGGAGATCCGTCTCCGCCAACCTCTCGACCCCCCATAACTTCCCCTGACCCCGGTTAAATCCGGCAGAGTAGAGACCTACAGGAGGCGAACAAGGGCAGACTCCACGGCGATCCCGACCGGGGTCTCCCTGCCCAGTCTGGATGAAGATCATAAAGGATCCGGTGCACGGCTACATCGAGGCAGACACCCTGGCGCTCCAACTTATAGATACCGAACTCCTCCAGAGGCTCCGCCACGTAAGCCAGTTAGGGTTTGCAAACCTGGTATACCCCGGCGCTAACCATACCCGGTTTGAACACTCTCTCGGGACGATGCACCTTGCCGGGCTGATGGCAGGCAGGCTCGGGCTTGATGAAGAAGAGACCCGGCTTATAACCACGGCCGCCCTGCTCCACGACACCGGTCACGGCCCATTCTCCCATGCCACCGAACCTGTGATGGAAGAGTACACAGGCCGAAGCCATCACGAGATCGATCACCTCCTCCGGGATGGAACGGTTGCAGAGATACTGGAAGGCGCGGGGCTCGACCCCGCGGAGGTCTGTGCCATTGTCGCCGGGAAACACCATCTTGCAAGCATCATCCACGGCAGCCTCGATGTCGACCGGATGGACTACCTGATGCGGGACGCCCATTATACCGGCGTGCCCTACGGGACGGTCGACGCCCAGCGGTTGATCCGGTGCACCATCCTATCCGAAACAGGGGTGGCACTGAACGAGGGCGGGATCAACACCGCCGAGTCGCTCCTGATCGCCCGGACGCTCATGCGCCCGGCGGTCTACTTCCATCACGTCAGCCGTATTGCGACAAGCATGTTCGTCCACGCCCTCCGGGAAGAGTTGCAGAATGTCCCGGCAACGGACGCAGGAGAACTGATGCGGATGGACGATGCCGCCTGCATGGAACGGTTGAAACATTCACCCCACGCCATCAGCCGCGACCTTGCCCGCCGGATCTACAACCGCGACCTCTACAAGCGTGCGCTTTATATAGGCGATGACCGGGTAAATGCCGTGGCCCTCCGCCAGGAAGCAGATCCAGCGCGGGAGCGCGAGATCGCCCGTGCCATCGCCGAGACCGCAGGGGTGGGGCAGGACGACGTCCTGGTGGACATCCCCCCCATCCCCAGGGCACTCTCGATGGAGATCAGGGTAAGAAACACCCATGCGATGGTGGATATCGAGGAGGTCTCGCCAATCATCAACACCCTGAACGATACCCGGCGACATCAATGGCGCCTCGGCGTCTATACCCCCGCAGTGCACCGCCAGGTGGTGGAGCAGGCGGCAATGGAAGTCCTCCGGGTGAAGCGAGCGACAAAACAGGATAAACTTGTAGTTACATAACGGATGTAGAGGACATGAAGAGGGAGTTTGTCGTCGGGGTGACAGGGGCAAGCGGGGTTATCTACGCCCGTCGCCTGCTCGAGGTGCTCTGTGAGCGCGCCAGGGTGCATATCGTCATCTCCGATACCGCCCGGCAGATCGCCGGGATCGAGGGTGTTGACCTCACGGGGTTTGACGCTGTTTATGCTGACAACAGCAATCTCGCGGCCGATATTGCAAGCGGGTCGTTCTGTTGCGACGGGATGGCGATCGTGCCCTGCAGCATGAAGACTCTTGCAGCGGTCAGCAACGGGTTTGCTGACAACCTGATCACACGGGCGGCGGACGTCTGTCTTAAGGAGAGGCGACCACTGCTGCTGCTGCTCCGGGAGATGCCGCTATCCCGGATCCACCTGAAGAACATGCTTGCCGCCGACGAGACCGGGGCGACCGTGATGGTCGCAAGCCCTCCCTTCTACCACCACCCCCAGACCATCGACGACCTTGTCGATATGGTGGTGGCCCGGGTGCTCGATCACCTGGGGGTCAGGCATGACCTTGGAACCCGATGGAGCGGATACGATGCGTGATTTCATTGAGATGATGCGAGAGCGAGGGCGGGTCGAGGATATCGAGAACCCCTGCTCGACAGTATACGAGGCTCCCCGGGTGGCGAGCCGAACCGATAAGATCGTCTTCTTCCACAACCTCGACGGCCACCGGGGTGTGATGAACCTCCTTGCCAGCAGGGACGCGCTTGCCGCGGCGCTCGGTGTCGAGGAGCGAAGGCTCGTTCCCCATCTTGCGGCCGCAACCTATAACGGCCGGGTGCTGGACGCGGGACGGTGCGGGGGCGGCGTTCCAGCAGACCTTTCCCGCATCCCCGTGATGAAACACTTCCCCGGGGATGCAGGGCGCTACATAACAGCGGGCATCGTATTTTCAAGTTGCGACGGCGTTGAGAACGCCTCCATCCACCGGATGATGGTCATCGACGACCGTCATGTGGTGGCCAGGCTCGTGGAAGGGCGTCACACCCACACCATGCTGAAGACGGCGCTTGCCCACGGGGAACGACTTCCGATCGCGGTCACCATCGGCACCCATCCCCTGGTGACATTTGCCGCCTGCACACGTGTTCCTGAGGGTAAAGAACTCGCCTACGCTGCTGAGTTGATGGGCGGTGAACTCAGTGTCAGAGAGTGTGAGAACGGCGTCCGGGTTCCCGATGCCGAGATCGTGCTCGAGGGCTATATCGGCCCGGAGACGGCGCCGGAAGGACCGTTTGTCGATATCACGGGCACCTACGACCCCGTGCGCCAGCAACCGGTGATCGAGTTCAACCGTATCTACTGTAAGGGCGACCCCATCTACCACGGCATCCTCCCGGCCGGCGATGAACACAAACTCCTGATGGGGGCACCGTATGAACCGAAGATCTACCGCGCCGTAAGCGAGGTGACAACTGTGCGCGATGTCCTCCTCACAAAGGGCGGCGCCGGCTACCTCCACGCCGTGGTCAAGATCCGGAAGAACACACAGGGCGATGGTAAGAACGCTATCATGGCGGCTTTTGCGGCCCATACGTCCTTGAAGCACGTTGTGGTGGTGGACGAAGATATCGAGATCCACGACCCCAACGACGTCGAGTACGCGATCGCAACAAGGGTGCGTGGTGATACCGATATCATGGTCATCACAGGCGTGCGGGGCTCGTCGCTCGACCCGATGCGCCTTGCCGACGGGACAAACGTGAAGGTCGGGATCGACGCCACCATGGTCATGGGGAGAGAGGACGAGTTCAGGAGAGCGGGGTGGGTGTAAGATGTATCTTGATAACGATGATGAACGGGTTCTCGCGGGCGAGTTTGGCGAGACGAGGCAGAAGATGATGGAGATCCTGGTCGCGCTCGGGGAGGTCTACGGCGCCGGCAAACTCATCCCGATCACAGGCGCCCAGGTGAGCGGTGCATCCTACAAGACGATCGGGAGATGGGGGCTTGCCTGGCTGCAGAGCCTCAACGCCAGGGTGGTGGTCCCGACGGTCTTAAACCCGATCGGTATGCCGCGGGAGGGGTGGCAGGATTTCGGGATCGATGAGGAGTTCGCCCGCCACCAGGCGGAGGTCGTCGAGGCCTACCGGAGGCTCGGCGTCAGGCTGGAGTGCACCTGCACCCCATACTACCTCCGGATCACCGAATACGGCGAGCACCTGGCGTGGTCGGAATCGTCGGCGGTTGTCTACGCAAACTCCGTTCTCGGCGCCAGGACAAACCGGGAGGGCGGACCGAGCGCCCTTGCAGCGGCGATCATAGGAAAGACGCCTTACTACGGTCTCCACATCGTCGAGAACCGCCGACCGCAGGTCGTCATCGATATCGAGGGCGACACCGGGCCGCACGCCGGCCACTGGGGCGCCATCGGTCATATCGCCGGCAAGAAAGTCGGGAACCGGATCCCGATATTTCAGGGGATCCGGCCGAACCGCGACCAGCTCAAGGCCCTGGGTGCCGCGATGGCTGCAACCGGCGCGGTCGCACTCTTCCACGTCGACGGAATCACCCCGGAAGCAAGGGTCTTTTCGTTCCCGACCGACGGCCTTGACCGGGTGACGGTGACGGAGGACGAGATCGAGGCTCTCTTTGAAGATACAGGGGTCGAGGCGGTAGCGGTGGGCTGTCCGCACTGTTCCGCCGACGAACTCAGGGAAGTTGCGGAGCTCCTGCGGGGGAAGACCACAACAAAACCATTTTACGTCTTCACCGCGGCGTGGATCGCAAAGAATAACCTGGACCTGGTGAGCGTGATCGAGCGGAGCGGTGCCCGGGTGATCACGGACACCTGTATGGTCGTCTCGCCCAGGATGGACGAGTTCAGATCGATCATGGTGGACTCGGGGAAGGCCTTCGCCTACGTTCCCGGGATGTGCGGGGCGATCGCCCGGATAGGAACCAGGGCAGAGTGTGTCGAGGCCGCGACGTCGTAGGCCCGCCCTGCAACGCTAAAAACTCCCGATGCAGGATTCAACCCGCAGCCCGAGAGGCCCGGCCGGCCCTCAGCCGGATGACCTTGTAGACCTCCCCTCCGATCAGCACCGGGAGGCCGAGGATGGCGAGCAGTCCCCAGTCGGCGAGTGTGAGAGG
This sequence comes from Methanoculleus receptaculi, assembly GCF_033472595.1. Classification (NCBI taxonomy): domain Archaea; kingdom Methanobacteriati; phylum Methanobacteriota; class Methanomicrobia; order Methanomicrobiales; family Methanomicrobiaceae; genus Methanoculleus; species Methanoculleus receptaculi. The sequence continues at coordinate 296,436 of NZ_CP137642.1, forward strand.
CGCCGTCCCCAGGAAGATCTGCATCGGGGGGACGTAGACAACAACAGCCTGGAGTGCGAGCGTCCCGAGGATCGCCAGTATCAGGGCAGGGTTCGAGAAGAATCCGATCCGATAGAGCGGGAACCGGAACGACCGGAAGTTCAGCACGTTGTAGACCTCAAAGATGACGAGCCCTGTAAAAGCCATCGTCCGCGCCCGGTCAAGGTCGACCTCGTAGACACCCAGGAAGGCGTGAAGAGTCAGGAGACCGAGCCACGCCCCCAGGAGGAGGATGACCAGGTAGGCGTTCCGGTTGAGTATGGGCTCCTCCGGGTCGCGCGGCCGTCGTTGCATTACATCCCGTTCAGCGGGTTCGAGTCCGAGGGCCAGAGCGGTGAATCCGTCGGTGACCAGGTTGATCCAGAGGATCTGGACCGGGATGAGTATCAGCGGGAGACCAAGGAGGAGCCCGCCGACGATCGCGACTATCTCCCCTACATTGGAGGAGAGGAGGTAGCGGGTGAACCGGGCGATGTTGTCATACTCCCGTCTCCCTTCCTCCACGCCGGCGACGATGCTTGCGAAGTTGTCGTCCACTAGCACCATGTCGCTTGACTCTCTGGCCGCGTCCGTCCCCTTGATGCCCATGGCTATCCCTATGCTTGCCTTTTTGAGCGCAGGGGCGTCGTTGACGCCGTCCCCGGTCATGGCGATCACCTTCCGGTCGCGGGAGAGGAGATCGACCACCCGGAGTTTGTGCTCCGCCGTGACCCGGGAGAGGACGTTTGTCGTCCGGAGACGCTCCGCGAGTTCGTCGTCGGAGAGCGATTCAATGTCGGCGCCGGTCAGTGCTCCCTCGCTGGAGAGGCCGAGGACGCTGGCGATAGCAGACGCGGTCAGAGGGTTGTCCCCCGTGATCATGATGACGTCGATCCCGGCGCTCCGACAGAGGCTGATGGCCTCCGCCGCCTCCGGACGCGGAGGATCGACTATACCTGCAAACCCAAGAAAGACCAGGTCATCCTCCACCGCCTCCGGTGTCCAGTCTGCGGCGGTGGAAAGCGGGCGGCAGGCCGCCCCGAGCACCCTGAGTCCTTGCGAGGCGTAGCCTTCGATCGCAAGGAGAACCTCTCTCCGGAGGTCATCGGTGAGCGGGACTGCCGAACCATCCCTGAGCATCAGCGTGGAGCGTTCAAGGAGAACTTCCGGCGCCCCCTTCACGCAGGCGATGTAGCCGCCACCCTCCCTGCCGGGACAGATGACAGTCATCCGTTTCCTGGTGGAGTTGAACGAGAACTCTTTTACAGGTTCCGGGAGGTCTTCACGGGAGAGGCCGGCTTTGGCCGCCGCGACCACGAGCGCCCCCTCGGTTGGGGTTCCGAAGATCCGCCATCCCTCCTCCCCGTGACCGAGGCTCGCATGGTTACAGATGAGGACTGTTTGCAGAAACCGCCGGAGACCGGGGTCTGCGAGCGGGTCGATCGGGGCGCCGTCGAGGATGAACTCGCCCTCCGGGATGTATCCTGCACCGGTGACCTCGACCTCCGCTTCGGGCGTCCACACCCGGACAACGGTCATCTCGTTCCGGGTGAGTGTCCCGGTCTTGTCGGTACAGATCACAGAGACGGCGCCAAGCGTCTCCGATGCCGGCAGGTGGCGGATAAGACAGTTCCTCTGCATCATGTTCTTGACGCCTAGCGCAAGCGTCAGCGTCACGACCGCAGGAAGACCCTCCGGGATCACCGCCACCGCAAGCGAGACCCCGACAAGAAACATCTCAAGAAGTTCCCGCTGCTGAAGGAGCCCGATGACAACCGCGATCGCGGCAATGCCGAGAGCGATCAGTCCGAGGTCGCGGCCGAGCCTGTCCATCTGCCGGGCGAGGGGGGTGGTTTCGTCCTCGACCTGCTGGGAGAGGCCGGCGATCAGCCCGAACTCCGTCTGCATGCCGGTGGCGACGACGTACCCCCGGCCGTGCCCGTTGACCACCGTTGTGCCAGCAAAGATCATGTTGCTCCGCTCGGCAAGGGGTGTCTCTGGCGGGAGTGAACCCGGCGCCTTGTCCACCGGCGCCGACTCGCCTGTCAGCGGCGCCTCGTCCACCTGGAGCGATGTCGCCTCGATAAGGTAGATATCGGCGGGAACCCGCTCACCCATCTCCACGACGGCGAGGTCTCCCGGGACTATCCCCGGAGCATCGATCTCCCGCCGCTCCCCATCACGGATAACCACCGCACGCTGAACGAGCAACTTTTTGAGTGCCGCGATCGCCTCCCCCGCCTGCCACTCCTGGGTGAACCCAAGGATGGCGTTTAAGAAGACGATGATCAGGATAGCCGCAGCGTCCAGCGGTTCGTCGACCGCAAACGAGACCGCGGCAGCGACTATAAGTATGATTATGAGGATGCTTTTGAACTGCCGTAAAAACACCTGGAGCCGGGTCTCACGCGCCTCCTCACGCAGGATGTTCTTCCCGTAACGCCGCAGCCGCTCCTCTGCCTCGGCCGTGGAGAGGCCCGAACGTCCTGTCCCGAGGTTCTGCTGGACGTCATCCACGGAGAGGGCATGGTAATCAGGCAGAGGTCAGCCTCCTGCAGGCGGTGTCTCTGCATCCTGCTACCGGCAAGAGAGGCATATATTCCCTGTTCTGCACAGGAATATAAAAAGGAGAGAGATCGCTTACATGAACGGGGAGCAGAGGGGTCTTGAAGATATGCTGCACGAGCGGGAGAGTTGCCCAAAGATTGCAGCCGGTGCTTCCAGAAGTCGAAGCGAGCCGCAGCGCATAAACCCTTTTATGGGTGCAAACCGCATCCACTCTTCGGTATGACTGCTGCATGGCGGTTAGAGAATTTGGCCAGACCCGCGATCATCGTTCTCGTTGCAGCACTCGCGGTCTTATTCGACCTCGCTTTCGGCACGGTCGCCTACACCCACTTCTTCTACCTGGTGCTCATCCTGGCCGCTTTCTGGTACCGCCGCCGTGCCGTTGCCGTCGGACTGTTGCTCGCCGCAGTCCACGTAACAACTGAGTACCTCTTTCACGGCCCGCCTGGCCCCTCGATCCTCGTAAGTGCAGCCACCTTCATCATCGCTGCCTGGCTTCTCGGTTATCTATTTGAAGTTGTGGGCAGGCGCAAAGGAGAACTCCATTTCCGCATCGACGAGCCGAAACCGGCTGCATGCGAGCGAGATACCGGCCGGTTGATCGCCCTCCTCTCAAACCGCGACCCCCGAACGCGCTACCGGGCAGCCGGGTGCCTGGGTGATAGTGGCGACCCTGCAGCGGTCGAACCGCTTGCCGCTCTCCTGACCGACCCCGATCCCGGCGTCCGCTGGAAGGCGGCGGAAGCGCTCGGCAAACTCGGCCTCCCGGCCGTTGGCGCGCTCACAGAGAGGCTGCGGCACGAGGACGCCGACGTCCGCTGGATGGCCGCGGTCGCCCTTGGGGAGATCGGCGATCCCGCGGCCGTCCCCGGACTGCTGGCCGCGCTCGACGACCCCGACACCTACGTCCGGAGCAGGGCGGCCGTTGCACTCGCGGAGGTCGGGGAGGCTGCACTGGAGGATCTCATCGCCGCAATCCACAACGGAGACGAGCGCGTAAGGTGGGGGGCGGCGATCGCGCTCGGAAAGATCGGAGGGGAGAGGGCTGTTGAAGCCCTGATCAAGACGCTTCCCGACCCCGATGATGATGTGAGGCTGCGAGCTGCGGCGGCGCTTGCGGATATTGGTGAACCGGCTGTCCCGCGCCTCATGGACGCGCTCGGGACGGACGATGACCGTCTCCGGGAGGGGGCAACCGCCGCCCTCAGCCAGATCGGGAGACCTGCCGTCCCCGCGGTTGTTCGAGCGCTCCGCGAGGCTGGCGACTGGCGCATCCGTGCAGGAGCAGCCCGTGTTCTCGGGAGGATAGATGACCGACAAGCGGTGGAGGCCCTGATCAGCGGCCTCGACGATGCCCGGGAAGAGGTGCACAGTGCAGCCAGGGAGGCTCTTCTGGCGGCATCAGGAAGACATAACTCTCGCGAAGAAGCACCTGAACGGTATGACTGAGAGGAACCGGATCGAGGAACTGATCACCGACCTGAAGAGCGGTACGCTCGATGTGCGCCGCGCGGCGACCGCAAAACTCGGGACGAGCGGGAAAGAGGCCGTAGAACCGCTCATCGCCGTGATGCAGACGGGCGATAACGACCTCCGGTGGTATGCCGCCAACGCACTTGTGCTGATAGGCAGCCCGGCGATCGAACCGCTGCTCACGGCGATGCGAGGCACGGATGAGATCGATCTCCGGCGATACGCCGCCGCGGCCCTTGCAGAGATCGGCGAACCCGCGATCGAACCGCTCATCGATATCATCACAAGAGCTGAGCGCGACCTCATGCCGTTCGCCATGATGGCCTTATGCCGGATCGGTGAACCGGCGGTCGAACCGCTGCTCCGACTGATGGAGAGCCCCGACCCGGATACACAGGAACGCGCCGCTCTCATCCTCTGGAGGATGGGTGAACCGGGGGTGGGGCCGCTTGCCGGGGCGCTGAAGGTAAATGACCGGTAACCGGATGATATCTGATCGGGATCGGCGGGTGCGCCGGGCGGGAACGAGTCCGCTAAATGCCTGGAGGACTCATACTTAATCATGGAGGTTTCGCCCGCTATCGCCCGCTACTTCGAGGAGATCGACGCCGGGCTCGAGGCTGCGATGCGCCTTGCCGCCGCCGCTCGCGCCCGCTGCCTCGACCCCCGAACGGAGGTCGAGATCCCGGTGGCAAGCGACCTTGCCGACCGCGTGGAGGCGCTCCTCGGCTACCGTGGTATCGCCGCCCGTATCCGGGAGCTTGAAGAGGTGATGTCCCGTGAAGAGGCCGCGCTACGGATAGGCGACGATTTTGTGGCAAGGAAGTTTGGAGAGACGACGCGAGAGGATATCCTGGACCACGCCATCCGCGCGGCGCTGGCCCTCCTAACCGAGGGTGTGGTGGCCGCCCCGACGGAGGGGATTGCAAAGGTCGGTCTCGGGAGGAACGATGACGGGACGGATTACCTGAAGATCTACTACGCTGGCCCCATCCGGAGCGCCGGAGGGACAGCCCAGGCGCTCTCTGTGCTTGTGGGGGACTACGTTCGCCGTGCGCTCGGGATCGGCCGCTACATCCCGCGCCCCGATGAGGTGGAGCGCTACATCGAGGAGATCCGGCAGTACAACAACATCATGAGTCTCCAGTACCTTCCGGGCGAGAAAGAACTCAGGATGATCATCGAGAACTGTCCTGTCTGCATCGATGGAGAACCGACCGAGCAGCAGGAGGTGAGCGGTTACCGGAACCTGGAACGGGTGGAGACGAACACCGTCCGTGGGGGTATGGCGCTGGTTGTTGCGGAAGGGCTGGCGCTGAAAGCCCCGAAGGTCCTCAAAAACGTCCGGAAGATGGAGATGGAGGGCTGGGACTGGCTCGATGACCTGATCAGCGGCGCGACCACGGCAACTAGCGAGGAAGACGATGCCAGCGCCGCGATCAAACCCAGAGACAAATACATCCGCGACCTGATCGGCGGGCGACCGGTCTTTGCCTACCCTATGCGCAGGGGCGGGTTCCGGCTGCGCCTGGGTCGGGCGCGCAACACCGGGTTTGCCGCGGCCGGCCTGAACCCTGCAACGATGCATATCCTGGGAGACTTCCTGGCGGTCGGGACGCAGATGAAGATTGAACGACCGGGGAAGGCGGCTGGAATTGTGCCGGTAGACTCGATCCAGGGGCCGACGGTTAAACTCCAGAACGGTGAGGTGCGAAGGGTGGACGATGCTGCAGAGACCAGGAAAGTCCTCGGACAGGTCGAGGAGATCCTGGACGTCGGTGAGATCCTGATCAGTTTCGGGGAGTTCATGGAGAACAACCACCCGCTTATCCCGCCGGCCTACTGCGAGGAGTGGTGGATGCTCGAGGGGGGGCCGCGCCACCCGGAGAACGAACTCGAGGCGATCGAGTTCGCGATCGAGGGTGCGCCCCTCCACCCCGACTACACATACATGTGGGACGATATCACCCCTGCCGATATCGCCCGGCTTGCGGATACGGTCTCCACAGTGGGCAGGACCGAGGACGGGGTGCTGCTGCTCCCGAACAGACCGGAGGTAAAGGCAATCCTTGAGGAACTCCTGGTGCCCCATCACCTCTCCGGGGACAGGATCGCGATCCGGGAGCACCTGGTCTTCCTTGCATGCCTGGGGTTGACGCTGGAGCTGGAGAAGCGGCCGGAGTGGCAGGATGCCCCGATGGAGAACTCTCTTGACCTGGTGATGCACCTCTCGGGTTTCAGGATCCGTTCGCGGGCCGGAACCAGGATTGGAGGCCGGATGGGCCGACCCGGGAAATCAAAACCGCGGGAGATGCGTCCACCGCCCCACTCGCTCTTCCCCATCGGGGACGAAGGCGGTTCACGCCGGTCGTTCCAGGCGGCCTGCACATCAAAACCACGTTCCAACACAGACGGCGGGGTGATCGAGGTGGAGACAGGGGAACGACGCTGCCCCGCATGCGGTGCGTTCACCTACAAGAACCTCTGTGACTGCGGGACGCACACAAACCCGGTCTTCCGGTGCCCGAAGTGCGGCAAGGAGGTGGGCGAGGGGGTCTGCCCACGGTGCAGGGTGGAGACCGTATGTCTCCAGAAGGTCACGATCAATGTCAGGGCGGAGTATGCAGCGGCGCTCGAACGGCTGGATCTTCGCGAATCCTCGATCGCGCTCTTAAAGGGTGTCAGGGGACTGATCTCCCGCGAACGACCGGTGGAACCGATCGAGAAGGGGATCCTCCGGGCGTTGCAAAACCTTTATGTATTCAAGGACGGCACTGTCCGCTACGATATGATCGACCTCCCCCTCACCCACTTCCGGCCGGGCGAGATCGGTGTCCCCATCGAGCGGCTCCACGAACTCGGCTACACCCGGGACATCCACGGCCAGGAACTTGCCTCGGACGATCAGGTGCTGGAACTCCGTCACCAGGACATCCTGGTCTCGGAGGACTGTGGCGAGTGGCTTGTCCGGGTGTCAAAGTTCATCGACGAACTCCTGGTGAAGTTCTACGGGCTTGAACCGTTTTACAATGCGGAGAAACCCACTGACCTGGTCGGCCACCTGTTGATAGGGCTTGCCCCGCACACGAGCGCCGGGGTTCTCGCCAGGTTGATCGGGTTCTCGAAGGCGCCGGTGGGCTACGGCCACCCGTTCTTCCACGCGGCGAAGAGGAGGAACTGTTTTGCCGGCGATACCGAGATTACCGTCTCAGACGGGCGGCGGTGGCTGACGATACCCATACGGCAGTTCGTCGTGGAGAACTTCGATATCTCAAGGCCGGGGCTTGACCATCTCGGGACATACTACTCCGACCCGAAACAACCGTTCTATGTGAGAAGCATAGACACTCAGGGGAGGGTCAGCCTGAAACGGGTGACCTCGGTCTCGGTCCACCGCGCCCCTGCGCACATGATCCGGTTTGAGACACGGAGAGGGAAGTTTATCACGGTCACGCCAGACCACGCGATGCTCGTCTGGGACACGGATTATCTCCGGAAGGTCCGGGCACTGGAGGCCGCACCCGGCGACCGCGTCCCGGTGGAGGAGGGGGGGGTTGTCGTCAGCGATGAGGTTGTGGCACGCGAGACGGTGCAGGCGCTCGATGATAGGGTATACTGTCTCACGGTAGCCGATAACCATACCCTTGCCGCAAACGGGATCTTCTGCGGGCAGTGCGACGGTGACGAGGACTGCGTGATGCTCCTCCTCGACGGGTTGATCAACTTCTCGCGCTCCTACCTCCCGGAGACCCGGGGCGGGACGATGGACGCCCCGCTCGTCCTGACGACACGGATCGACCCGGCAGAGGTCGATAAGGAGTGTCACAACGTCGATGTCTGCGACCATTACCCCCTGGAGGTCTACAACGGTTGCCTCGCATACACCCACCCAAAAGACCTTGACGACCACGTCGACCGGGTGGAACGGCGGCTCGGCACCCCGGCACAGTTTGAGGGGTTCTCGTTCACCCACCCGACCTCGAACATCTCGGCGGGACCGCTCGAGTCCACCTACACTAAACTGGGGTCGATGCTTGAGAAACTGGAGGCGGAACTCGAACTCGCGAAGAAGATCCGGGCGGTGGATGAGGACGATGTTGCTGAACGTGTCCTGAACACTCATTTCATCCGCGACCTCCAGGGGAACCTCAACGCTTTTTCAAAGCAGAAGGTGCGGTGCATGAAGTGCAACGCGAAGTACAGGCGGATGCCGCTTGCGGGGAAGTGCACCCGTTGCGGCGGAAACGTAATCCCCACCGTTCACGAGGGTTCGGTGAAGAAGTACCTGGAGATGTCGCGAAACATCTGTGCAAACTACCGGGTGTCTGATTACACAAAACAGCGGGTGGAGGTGCTCGCGATGCAGATCGAGTCCACCTTCGGCGAGCCCCCCGAGCGGCAGCTGGGGCTTGCGGACTTTATGTGAGAGTGAGGCTGCGTGACAACGCTCCCGCCCGCGGCCGTCCTGGCTGCCCTGAGATCCGGGACGCCCATCCCGACGGAGGAGCCCCGGTTGCCCTGGATTGAGCGGCTGGGATGCGGCACCCCGGCATACCGTTTAACGGTGCCCGCGTCTGCGCCTTGCCGGACACTTCTCTTCTTCCACGCCGGTGGATTCACCTCCTGCTCGACGGCCGACCACCTCGACCTCTGTGCGAGGCTCGCGGATGCCGCGGGCGCCGAGGTCGTCTCGGTCGACTACCGTCTCGCCCCGGAGCACCCGTTCCCTGCAGCGGTTGAGGACGCTCTCTCTGTCTACCGTTACCTGCTGGATGGGGGTTGCCTCCCGGCTCAACTGGTGCCGGTAGGGATATCGGCCGGCGGGACGCTCGTCCTCTCGATGCTCCTTGCCGGGCGGAGCCTGGGGCTGCCGATGCCGGCAGCGGCGGTCCTCCTCTCCCCAGCGGTGGATCTGCTATTCCAGGGCGAGTCGATGATATTCAATCAGGAGACCGACTGGCTCACGCCTGACCGCCTTGAGGCGATGCGTGATGACTACCTTGCCGGGCACGACCCCTCCGACCCGCTGGCATCCCCGCTGTATGCGGACGTTGGGGGGCTGCCGCCGCTCTTTGTGCAGGCGGGGGGAGGTGAGGTGCTGATCGACGGGATCAGAGCCTTTGTGGAGACCGCACGGCTCGAGGGGGTTCCCGTAACCTTCGACTGTGTCGAAGGGGTGTTTCATTTCTGGCAGGTGTTTGCCGGCGTTCTCCCGGAGGCCGCGGAAGCGATCGAACGGGCAGGGGTGTTCGTCCAGAGGTGCGTGCCTGAGGGGGAGTGATGGGGGCGGCCGAGGCCATCAAACTCATTACTCTGCAGGTTCAAATGTTACAGGCGCGAGGGTAGCCAAGCGGTCAACGGCGGTCGACTCAAGATCGACTCTCAAAGGAGTTCGCGGGTTCGAATCCCTCCCCTCGCATCCAGACGTGACGTCACAATCCCTTCAAAATCTTTATCAGCTCTTCCTCTGACCTTTTCTCATGGAACCTACCACATCCATTAACGAAGTTTTCCATTCGATCAGGTATGAATATCAAATTCGTGCCATAGATACCGCTCTTTTACGTGAAACCCACCTTTCGCACTAACTTGAGCCCTCGGTAGAATTATCAAACCGCAAGATCCTTGTACTTTCCGGAAAAACCTCTGTTGTGCCCACTTCTGCTGACTTCATCGAAGGCTCCAATGTCTCGATCGGCCATCTCGGGATCGTTGCCGGTGCTTTCGACACCCTCGGGATCGCCGGGGTCGTTGACCGTGCCATTCCCAAAACAAGGCACCAACACCTCACCCACGGGGATATTGTCAAAGCCATGGTGCTCAACGGTCTCGGGTTTGTCGAACGGCGACTCTACCTGTATCCGGAATTCTTCTCGGACATCGCCGTCGACCGGCTCCTCGGCGACGGCGTGACGATCGACCACCTCAACGACGACGTCCTGGGCCGGACGCTCGACGCGATCGCCGCGTACGGTCCGACCGAGCTCTTCAACGAGATCGTTGCCGAGTGCCTCCTCGCCAGCGACTACGGCACACACTGCCTCCACGTCGACACCACCGCCTTCAGCGTCAGCGGCGAGTATGACGCCGACACCGACCTCCCGCGACATGACCATCACCTACGGCCATCCCAAAGACGGTCGGTGGGACCTCAAGCAGTTCGTCCTCGGAATGGCGACCGATCAGCATGGCATCCCGCTCTTTCTGCAGACCTTCTCCGGGAACGAATCCGATAAGAAGACGCTGCTGACGATCATCACTCAACTGACTGAGAACCTGCAGCACCCGGGCAAGGTCTATCACATCGCCGATGCCGCCTTCTACACCGCCGAGAACCTCGCGACGCTCGGCACCCATACCTTCTCTGGATCAGCCGGGTGCCGGCGACCCTGAACGAGGTCAAGGATCTCGTCGCCGCAGACCTGCCCCTGCACCCGTGCGCGGACGACCGCTACCGGTATGCGGAGCATATGTCTGAATATGCCGGCATCCCGCAGAAATGGGTCGTCTACCACTCGGCACCGATGCAGGAGCAGCAGGAGAAGACATTCGCAAAAAGGCTGGAGAAGGACAGAAAAAAGGCAGAGACGTCGCTCCGAAAACTCAGGGCACAGGAGTTCGCCTGCGAGCCGGATGCCCGGATCGCCGCCGAGAAGTGGTTGCAGGAGCACCTGCAGTTCCGTTTTAGTTCTCTGGACATCCGAACAACTACCCGGAAGCTGACGAAGAAGCGGGGCAGGCCGAAGGCGGATGAGCCAGTGGAGACGGTCTATACGGTCTCTGCGGAGCTTGAGTACAACCCCCTGGTTGTCGAACAACGTCGGCAGAAACTCGGCCGGTTCGTTCTGGCGACGAACGATCGGGAACTTTCACCGGACGACCTGCTCAAAAACTACAAAGAGCAGGGCACGGTGGAGCGGGGGTTCCGGTTCCTCAAGGATCCCTCGTTCCGGGTGGCGGAGATCTATCTCAAGAAACCCTCCCGGATCCAGGCACTGGCGATGATCATGGTCCTCTGTCTCTTCATCTATGCGATGACTGAGTTCCGGCTCCGCCGGAAACTGCAGGAGAACGGGGAAACGGTGACCGGTCAGACGAAGAAGCAGACCCGAAAACCAACCCTGAAGTGGGTGTTCTTCCGCTTCCGCGGAGTCCGGGAACTCCGGTTCCAAGCGGAGGAGGCGGTGACGGTGCTGGTTACGAACATGAACCCGGAGTTCTGGAAGATACTCCGGTTGCTTGGAACGGAGTATGAAAATTACTAGTAACAGGTCAGGTATACCTGTAAGCCGCAGTTGGTATGAAGGCCTCTCCCTCGAATGCTCTCCGGATGGCCGTGATTACCGACCCTCCATTCTTCCTCACCGTTGAGATGTACCCCCGAACCCTGCAGAAGTTAGATGCCCCCTCCACACAACTGAGACGTCCCTGAGATCTTCTGCTGAACCTTCACCATCCTGATATCGCGCTCTGCAAGGTTGTTCGTAAACGGCACCCTGAAATCGGTCATGAACCGGAGGATCTCTACACGATATCTCTGACACCGGTCAATGAGGTTCTCAGCAGGAGTTCGTCTCTTCCGACTACGTCTCCCTCCTTGAACCGGCAGAGGAGAAGAGGGGTTCTCTGCCTTCCCGCTCTCGAGGATCAGATCAAATTGTCTTTGAAACTCCTCGATCTCAACCGGTGTGAGGGAAACCGCTGATTCCGGGGCTCCATCAACAGCGGCGTAGATCTCAAGGAGGAGATCATGCATCTCATCAGACCAACGCTGGCCGGTATTCTCCGATATCCCTTTGAGATCGCGGAGGATATGGGCATTACAGACCGCATGCTCGCATGCATACCCGAAGTATGGCGACCAGCAATCATGGACCATGATCCCCTTGAACGCAGGAAGTACACCGATCGCATCCATCGCCGCCGATCCTCTTTTCGGATGATGACCATAAAGCGTGAGGAGATCCGTACTGGCTGTATGCAGCCATTCTCGTTTGCCGTTCACCCGGAATCCGGTTTCATCAGCATGCAGAACAGGTGCTCCCTGCAGAAGGTGTTTCACCTCTTCTTCAAAACCGTCAAGGTTTACTGCACAGGCTGAAACGGACTGCATCAGGGTTGCCTTGACCGGGGAACACCCAAAGATGTCCGTGAAGATCTCCGCTGAACGTTCATACGGAAGCAACTGGTAGATGCAGAAGTAAACCATCAACGCCCGGATATTGTAGCCGTATTGGAGGTAAGCCGGAACCTCCTCGGGGAATGACCCTTCATGTATCCGACCACAGTGTGGGCAGACGACCGTTTCAGCGTGATGTTCGGTAACAACTACCTGGAGTGGGGGAATGTCATGAACCTGTCTCTTCTGAACAGAGGATGCCGGGACGAGAGCAAGGTATGCACCACATTCTTCACAGACATCTGCGCGGTGTGTCTGGATGATGTCTGGAGTCTCACACCATTCAATCGTCCGACCTTCATGTCCTTTCTGACCACCCGGACGTTTCCCGGTCTTTTTACGCTCTTTCTGAGGCCGTTTGAAGCCATCGGTGGATGGGGGACGACTGCTGTTTTGACTGTTCATGTTGAGACGTCGTTCGAGTTCAGCGATCCGGGCCTGCTGAAGTGAGCAGAGTTCTTGAAGTTGCTTGACTTCTTCTTCCAGACGCTGGATGATCGTGACGATCGCTTCAGGGTCGTTCTGTATCAGTGCAAGAATATCGTCACGTTCCATGATGACATAACCTGAATATCTATTTATCTCTCATTATATAAAGATCTAACGGTTGTATGGGCGTATTTTCAGAAAAGGGGGATTGTGATATGATGGGTAAGAGCAAGGCGGGGTGAAGGGGTGTCCTGACCTGTTACTTTATTTATAGCATATGATTGATTGTTGTACGTTCAAGAGGTGTATTGATGGCTAAAGTATCACAGGAAATGGTTAAGAAATCGGGTGTTAATCTGGATGAGCTCATCGATCTGCTGGTCAGGAATGCCGGAGCAGAGTTAACGACCTATTACTATTATACAATACTCCGGTTTAACCTGATCGACATCGAGGGTGAAGGAATCAAGGAGATCGCTGAAACCGCCCGGATCGAGGACCGGAACCACTTCGAAGCCCTGGTCCCGCGGATTTACGAGCTCGGGGGAAAACTTCCTGAGAGCATGGTGGACTTCCACAATCTCTCAGCATGTCCGCCAGCAAAACTCCCCAAAAATTCACGGGACGTACGAGCCATTCTGAAAGTCCTGGTCGAGGCTGAGCGCTGCGCTGTCCGCGGATACACTCATATCTGCGACATCACGGCGGGAAAAGATCACCGGACCTACGATCTTGCCCTCGCAATTCTGAACGAAGAGATCGAACACGAGTCCTGGTTCTCGGAATTCCTTGGCGAAGAACCGTCAGGACACTTCCTGCGACGCGGCGAGACATCCCCGTTTGTATCAAAGTTCTTGAGATAAACGGACAAAAAATTCTCAATTTTTTCGGGACCAAGACCCGCATATCAGAGATGGGGGTGAGTCATACGTGAATAATCGGTTAAATCCTAATACCACTGATCCCATCCACCCGGGGGAACACTCCTGACATGATCGATCTTTTCCTATCCCTCCCTCCGGTAGTGCAGGCACTTCTTGGCGGATGTTTCACCTGGAGCTTTACTGCGCTTGGTGCTGCAGTCGTCTTCATGACCAGGAGATTTAACCAGCGTCTCCTCGACGGAATGATGGGTTTTGCCGGCGGAGTGATGGTTGCGGCCAGTTTCTGGTCACTCCTGATACCTGCTCTCGACCTGGCGGAGGAGATGGAGTTTATCCCGTGGCTTCCCGTCGCTTCCGGGTTTGCAGCGGGATGGATATTTCTGATGCTCCTGGACCGGATAATTCCCCACCTCCATATAGGTTTTCCAGTAGAAGAGGCAGAGGGGATGAAGTCTTCCTTACATCACACAACGCTTCTTGTGCTTGCCATCACCATGCACAACATACCGGAGGGGCTGGCAATCGGGGTGGCATTCGGGGCTGTTGCGCTGGCGATTCCACAGGCCACGATCGCTGGTGCAATGGCGTTGACCATCGGTATAGCCATCCAGAATTTCCCGGAGGGCCTCGCCGTATCGATGCCGCTCCGGAGGGAGGGTATATCCAGGCTCCGCTGTTTCTGGTATGGCCAGCTATCGGCCGTTGTTGAGCCGGTGATGGCCGTGATCGGTGCCGCGGTCGTTATCTTGGCCCGACCTGCACTTCCTGTGGCCCTGGCCTTTGCAGCAGGTGCCATGGTCTTTGTCGTGATCGAAGAAGTCATTCCGGAATCGCTTAAGAACGGTTTTGAAGCGACAGCAACCTCGGGATTCCTTGCAGGGTTCCTGGTCATGATGATCCTGGATGTGGGCCTTGGATGAGGGCGCAAGACCAGTTCCTCTATAATTCCCAAAGATTTCGCAAATACTATCTGTTCCGGGTTGCACAGTGTTGTTAATGAATTTCCGTCTCTTAATTCCGATAATCGTAGCCGTTTTTGCAGTGATTGCAGCGGTTCTATTCTCCTTCTGGCCGCAATCACCATCCGGGGATGAGTCGCTCACTATGGTTATCATTGCGACCTCAGATCTCCAGAGCCTGGTGGAGCCGTTCAAACCCAAACTCCTCATACATTAGGGAATATATTCAGTTCAAGCCTCTCTGCGATCTTCCGTACCTGCTTTGGCACCTCGGTGATCGCTCTCTCCTCCCCGCTCCTCACTGCATACACCTTTGAAAGTTTCAGGAGGAGACCATGCGGTGAGAGATGAGCGGTCATTCCCACTTTCTTGATCCTATTCAGGATCCTGCAGTAGAGGTAGAGACACAGGAACCCCACAAAGACGTGGCCAAAGACCGCCGTTGCATCGCGGAGGTATAGTTTATCCGCCTGGATTAAACTGTTGAACACAAGCATTATGTTCTTCCACCAGGCTTCTGGACTTGTAGAGGTCGTAGACCTCCCGGGGTTCTGCCGCGAGGGATGAGACGATCAGGATCCGGCCAGCGCGCTTCAGTCGCTTATTCAGCGTCTCTCGGTCGATCACCCCCTCTTCCAGCAACCGGTAGAGCGTCTTCTCCTCCTCCGCCACCAGATCGACATCCTCATAGAGGTAGAGCGTCACCCCCTCCACCTCACGTTTCCCCGCATGGATCAGCCGTTTGTGGTAGAAGAAGTGGTCGGTGAGGTGGATCCGGGTCTCATACCGGGTGCTGTTGCGGCGCTGGGGGAGGACGAACTGGAGTCCTGACTCTCGCAGCAGGTTCTCGTTTGCCTCCGAGACGAAACCCCTATCGAGAACGAGGGTCGCGCCAGGGGCATCGATCTCGGCGAGGGACCGGACAAGCGTGGCGACATCCCGGACCGAGCCTGGCAGGCCCCGGATCATCACAGGAAGTCCTGTATCGGTCGCACTGAAGAGCGCGATGTTGACCTGCGGGAGCCAGATATCATCGGCGTTGTAGCCGAACTCGGCCAGGTTCACGGTATCGGAGCAGGAGAAGACAAATGAGAGGTCATAGACGAGGTGCTGTGCACGTGAGGAGAGATGCTGGAAGACCGTCTGTTGAGCGGTGCGGTCACCGCCGACCGCTGTTAGTACCCGGGAGAGCGTTCTTGGGTCACAGTCAGGTTTGATATCAAGGATGTTGTCAAGTTTATCCCACACATCCGCAACCCGCGAGAGCGGTGTGTAACCGGTGACCCGGGTGAATGTCAGTACAACGAGTTCCTGCCAGTAGTCTGGGAAAGCGTCCTGGAGAACCGGTAACAGGTCCGTGAACTCCTCTGTCATGAGGGCGGCGTTCCCATACTCCCTGACCGTCCTGAAAGAATGGAGGGGACGGCTACCACGCGATCCTTTCGGGATGAGACCAGCTTCTTTTGTGAGACGGCCAAGATACGTGCTCACCTTCTTCGGCGATTTGGTGGTCCTGTCGTAGACACTCGTTGAGCGGTAGACGTAGGGTTTGTTCTGGATGTATTTGATCTCCAGGCACTTCTCACCCTTCCGGCGCTGCTCTTCCAGCCAGGCACGAACCCAGTCTTCCATATGATATAATATTAGGGATTATAAGTATATAGATCTTGCGATTTGAGTGGCGGGATTGGAAAAATGAGGATGATTTGAAGAGTATAATCCCTAAATCATGCGGTGTTTGGGCTGAAATACTCTCCCGACACCGTTGAACTTGTCGGCGGCAATGAGTTGCTTGCACGCCACAAACGCCGATTCGGAAAAGGAGAACTGGCCTACGACCTCACGCACTTTCTCAAAACCTTCTCACGAAAACCAGGTGCCCTCCCGCACTCCCGGGTATTCCGGCAGTTGGACGAGTCGATTCAGCACCTATTGCATCATCACTATGCAGGAAGACACAAAGACTTCCTGCCGATTCTCTCGCTGTTCCATGAAGTAGCTGAAGAGGAACTTGTTGCCGCGATCCGGTTCCTGGAAGACCGGGGTATGGTTCCCACCTACGAGGCATTGCGGTGGATCATCATGCACCAAGAAGTTCAGGTGCCGGACACCCCGCTTCCTCTGGACCGTCTCATCATGGAGGAACCGAATTTCTCTCACTATGATGACTATCTCCGGGGTGTTCTCTGATGCCTGCCGGAATTGAAGATCTCTGTCATACCCTGCGTCTCTCGGGGCTTGCTGCGGCAGTACGGGAACTTGAACCGGGTCCGTGCTCCGAGGAGATTTTGGGGTTTCTCCTTCGTGCTCTGGAGTCTGAATACGAGTTGAGATTAGCACGAAAACGGTTGAATGCCATCCGAATAGCGGGGTTTCCCACGATGAAGCGGTTTGATGAGGTGGTGGTTGATCTGTTGCCGGATGATGGACGAGCGTATCTTTCGGTTCTGAAACAGTTACAGTTCATCGAAGAGCATCAGAATATCCTGATGATCGGGAACTCGGGAACCGGGAAGACCCATCTTGCGATCGCCACGGGGGTCCTGGCCTGTGAACAGTGGTATCGGGTGATGTTCAAGACGACGGCGGGACTTGTCAACGAGCTGGTTGAAGCGAAACAGGAGCGGCGGTTGACGTATCTTCTCCGGCAGTTGAAACGAGTGGATCTCCTGATCCTGGATGAATTGGGGTATATTACCTTTGACCTGGCAGGAGCTGAACTGCTCTTCCAGTTGCTCACCTTTTTTACTCCAGCCTCCCATCCCCTGGCACCTGAATCACCTTCCCCGGGACGCCGGCATACGGCGTGTCGTTGCAGGTAGCGACGATGACCTGGCAATGGTTCGCAACCTCCTTAAGGATCCGGCAGAGGCGCCGCATCCGGATCGGGTCGGCGTTCACCAGCCGGTCATCGATGACGATGAGGTTGCGCTCGTCTTTGCTCAAGAGGACACCCATAGCAAGACGCAGGAGGACGATGATCTGTTCGTGGGTTCCATAACTCAGGCAATCCAGGGGCAACGTTGCGTCATACTGTGGATTTGACACTTCAACCGGGAAGATATTCTCATTCATCCCGACCGAATCGTATGATCCATCGGTGAGCTGTGTGAGCCAGCGGTTCACCAGGTTGGCCACCGGGCCGGAAAGCGCCGTGGACTGCTCTTCCTTGAATGCCTGCATCAACTCATACAGAAGTTTCGCGGCTTCGGCCTGCCGGGTGACCCGATCGAGGTTGCGCTTCGTGGCCTCGAGCGATGCTTCCAGGTCCCCGATCCTGGAGTAGAAGCCCTCGGAAACAGCCTCCTCGATCCGGGCTTTTCTATCCACGATCTCCTTCTCAACGGACTGCATCTGCGTTCCAAGATCCTGGACAACAGTCAGAGCATCCGCATACTGCGCCTTCGGCTCTTCGACCCGGATCTTATACTCAACAAGGATGGCTGCAAGACCCTCACGTGCCTGCTCAAGTGCTACGAGCTCGTTCGCAAGCGTCTCCTGCAGGCGCTCGTAGGTGCCGTACGACCTCAATAGATCGGCATTCTGCTGCTCGAATCCTTTCACCTGTGTTCGAAGTTCGACCAGGTGAGTGGATGCTTTCTGCGCTTTATCGAGCGCCTTCTCATGAGCGTCGCGAGCCTCTTTCTCCCCCTGCTGTTCATGCTCAATCTTTCGATTGAGACCTTTTTTCTCCGCGGTAAGACCTTCAGACATATCTTGAATAGCATCATCTGAGAGTTGCTGCCATTCGGGAGGGGCAGCACCGATCTTGCTTTTCTCCTTAGTAATTTTCTGCTGAATCAGGGTAATGTCTTCTCTGTGCTGCTCAAGCCCTTTTTCGGAAGTGAGTTCTTTACGCGTCTTCTTGAGCCGCTTGATCTCCTGCTCAAGCTCCTGGCGGAGCTGCTGGAGGCCATAAAGTTCCTGCTCATCTGTCACCCCAAAGCGTTCGAAGAGCGAATCACGTTCAGCAGATAGAGATTGTAAGTTTGTCTGCAGTTCTTCAAGCGAAGATCCACCGCCCCGCAGATGAATTGTTCCAAGGTCACCGACTGTGAATGTGGTCGGGCCGAGAACAAGATACTCATTTTCCTCGGCGAGGTATTCTGCATCCGGGTCTGCTGTTATCGATAGATTTTCGATCTGCAGATCGAACCCGATACGGATGGCAGCCTGCTCAATCTGGCCGAGAAGAGTGGCCAGTTCCAGTTGTTGCTCCTGATACTTCTCCAGATCCTTCTTTGAGGGGAGGGGGGTTGTGGAGAGGACCTGTTTTTGCTCCCACAGGTCTTTTTCGGTGGTCTGGATACGCTCGATCTGCTCCTGAACACCCGCCATCTGCTCTTCGATCCGCCGGGTTCGCTCTATCGCCTGGAGGATATCAAGTTCCTTCTCCACCTGTTGTAACCGGGGGGCATGGGCATCTTTCCAGGATGCGTGATACTTCTCAGCCGCTATCTGCTCCATGCGTGATTCGGCCTGAAGTTCTTCGGCCTCACGCTGTGTCCCTGCAAGACGCGTATTTATCTCGTCGATCTGTGTGAGGCGGCGTTCTATCGCCGTACGATCGTCCGCGATCTTCTTCCAGGCCGCTTCAGCCTGTTGAACAGTCTCTTCTTTCTGCCTCTTCTCCGCCTCCAGAGCGGCCCCCTCGGAGATCTTTTGCTTGAGGTCCTCAACCTCTGCGCGGGCGGTTTTGAGCGCTTTGGCTTTCAGCCGCTGCTGTTCGGCGAAACCTTCCAGTTCCAGGCGGTGCCCTTCCACACCTCAGTCACGCTCATAGAGAATCTGCAGTTCTGCTTCGATCCCCGGGATCACCTTCTGGAGTTGATCCGGCTGGCTTCCTGCCTTTATCTTGCCCTTTGGAGTGCAGAACGATCCATATTCAGCTTCAATTTCCTTGAGAATCCGGTCTTCGTCGGGCGATCTCGCGGCGGGGAGACCCCGGACCAGGAGACCGGCAGGGTCGTCTCGTTCCGGAAGCACTCCATGCTGGTCATCGACTACCGGGACCGGGGCGGGACCGCGGGATAGCCGCCACCCCCCCGCAGGTCCTCACGCCGGCGGCCGCCCGCCCATCCGGTCCCCCAGATACCGGACATCACAGAGGCGGGTCTCCGAAAGAATGAGCTCCCGGTTGGCGACGATGTGGCGATAATCCCCGGTATAGAGCACCGTGCCGTCGATCGCCGCGGCGACGTCGTGGGCGTCGAGGAGCACCTCGCAGTCGTCGTAGTCCTCGATGACCGCACTGAACCGGTCCCAGATCTCGCGGTAAGGCTCCGTTCGTGCATGAAGCGCCAGCACCTTCCGGTCCTCGAGGGCGGAGCGCCGCCGCCGGCAGAGCGCTTCATACCGCTCTTTCACCGCGAGAAGCGTCACCAGGGCCGCTGCCGGCTGCTCGCGACAGAGTTCGGCAACATGCCGGAGAAGCGGGACGGTCTTCCACCCCCGGCTCTCGGCCTCGGCGAGGAGGGTCTCCGCCGACCCGTCCCGCTTCAGGTGCGCAACCGCCCGCCGGAACTCGCGGACGAGATTCTGCTGGATGGTGTGGCACCGCCCGCCCGTCCCGTCCCCGAAACACTCGGCCCAGACCCCTGTGCTGGAGTGGTTCGGCTCCGGGTCCTCAAAGACATCCGCGGCCCCGGTGCCCCAGGTGTCGGCGGCGTGAAAATAGTACCCGATGAGGACGTTGCTGTCGAGGAAATAGGGCAGGTTACCTCCTCCCTGCCGGAGACTCGCTGCACGCGAGATCGCGAGAGATGCGCATTGCCATATCGACAAGAGCCGAGACCTCGCCGTCGGAATCCGGGGGGAGCGAAGGCGGATTATCGCGGGTGATCGCGTCCCGCTCGGCGTTGAAGCGCCGCTCCGCGGTGTCGCAGAAATCCTGCAACTGCTCCTCCTGATACACAATCGGGATCATCTGCGTTGCGACGACGTGCGAGACGAAACAGAGGGCATCGCAGCCTTCGGTCGCAAGTGCGGGGGCGTGCGAAGGGTTGTGGCGGAGCATCGAGCGGTAGGCGTCGTCCCATGCCAGGTACGCGTCATAGAAGATCTCCAGGGCGGGCAGGGGATACGCCGCGATGAAGCTGTCCAGGACCTCCTCGACGGTGGCAATCCGCTCCGCATTCAGCGGGTGGAGCGCGTTGCTAACCTCCGTAGAGAGAGGGAGGATGCCGGTGCAGAACGTGCGCTCGAAGCCGTCGGCGTGCAGGCCGCAACGCTCCAGGTACGCCAGCTCGCTTGAATCCAACCGGAAGCGTTCAAGCGGGATCTCCTCACCGTCGGAAAACTCCTTCCAGAGGCGGAACTGGTGGGTTATATCGCTGATACGGTCTGCGCTTTTTTCCTTCATCCACTGGAGCACGGTCCAGAGAAGCACCCGCTCGTAGGGGGTAAAGAGCGAAAGATCCGCCTGAACTTTGGGGTAGTATGCGTAGGGTTCGTAACTCCTGCTCCGGGAACGGCTGCCCGACGTCCGTCTGCCCGGATACGCCTTTGCTGTCGGTGCCTTCACGTCCAGGTAGGCGCTCGGCTCAAACGTCAACTGGAACGCCGCAGCCTCGGCAGGTCCCTTCGGCATGCGGATATAGGTCGTCCCGCAGAGTGTTGTTCCCCGCTGGTTGTAGTAGATGAGGTCCACAAAGAAGATGAACTTCAGGAGTTTCGTCCGGCCGATGCGGCCGTTGTGCTCCACCGCGTATAGCAACGCATTGATCAACTTCTGCTTCCGCATCCTATCACCCTGACCCTGAAGCTTCCGCTATAACCGGGGAAACAAGTCTGTATGTGTGCGTATTACAGGTAATAAAAGATAACCCTTTCTGAACGCAGGGATGAAGGCGCGATTCACGACGGGCCGAAGGGTGCGAGTGCAGGTCGGCCAGGTCATCAAGGGCCAGGTATCTCCCCTCGCAGAGGCGGAGAATCGTTACCTCAACTGCCTTCCTCGACGCTTTCCGCATAGAACTGACAGGCCCTGCAATCTCGTGCAACGTATCCAAATGTTCGGATCTTGCGATCAAATGTTCGAAGCTTTCTGGCAAATGTTCGGAACTCCCCGGCAAATGTTCGGAGCTCGGCTTCGAACAGATCCCAGGAGCTCCGAACATTTCACCTTCCATCGGGTGGTGACCAGGACGGTAGTAGAACGTGCTCCTGCCCGACCCCTCGCTCATCAGAAGCCCTTTCTCGACCGGGCCGCCAAGAGCTACGGTGGTGTCGTGCGGGTGCTCTTTCGTCACCTCTTTGAGCTTGCTGCGGTTAACGCATCCTCCGGAAGGAGGTGACGACCCGCTCCTACGTGAGACGCTCACGCTCGCCGAGGTGCTCATAACGTATCTCCTCCGGAACCTTTCGCGAGTGCAGCCCGGCCTTGCCCGGTGAGGCGGTACTTCTGGTGCCGGCTGTTCGGTTTTTCAGGGATGGTGTACTCGATCATCCGGTCTGCCAGAAGTTTGCGGACGACCTTGTTGAGCTGACCTGAGATCTCTTTCTGTCCGAGCCCCAGCGAGAGTTCCGCTTTGGACTTCGGTTCGTCCTCAAGGAGCCGGAGGACTCTCGTCTCTAGCGACTCTGGCTGTGATTCTGGCTGCGGAGCCAGACTGGGGGCCAGAGTCCGGCGGATGATCGTCTGGAACCCGTCGCTGACAGCGAACTCCGGCTCCGGCAGCCAGGCCTCATTACAGTGTCGGATCATGTCCCGCGTTCCTGTGCCCATCCGCTCGATGTAGCCGGTGAGGTACATCGGTTCGGCGAGGAGCGGGTTCGTCGGCACCGACCCGTGGGCCTGTCGGAGTTTCTCGAGCGTCAGGGACGGCGGGAGCCTGCCCGGGTTCCAGATCTCCAGGCGGTCCGAAAAGAGCATCACCTGGACGCTGCCGTTGCTCGTGTAGTCGCGGTACGCAACCGCGTTGACGATCGCCTCCGCCACCACCTCATTGGGGATCTCGTAGCGCACCGGCGCCTGCGGGCCGGCTTCGCGGATCCCGACCGAGAGGGCGATCTTGCTGAGGACGAAGTCCACAGCCGCGTCCACGAGATCGAAGACCGTACCCTTGTAGACCTGGTAGGAGGGGATCGGTTTGGCCACCTCGGTGCCGTGGAAGTGGGCGCACTTGATCTCGGAGGAGATCAGGAACCGTTGCGGCTGTTTACCGAAGAGGAGGACCGCCGCGTTCGTCACCCGTCCATCGTCGAGCAGGTTCAGGTGCTCCAGCAGGTCCGTGGAAGATGCATCGGGGGCGATGGGGAACCGGCGGGTCGCCCTGGCCGTGCGGAGGAACCACGCCATACGCTCAGGATCCAGGTGTTCGAGTGTCGCCTTCGTGCACGGGGCCGCGTCGAAGGGACCTGAGCGGATGAGCTGCCTCTCCTCCAGGTACTCGACGAGCACCGCATACAACCCGGTGACCAGTTCGGAGGGGGTGCTGAACCGCTTCCGGATCAGCCCGGCCTCGGCCCTGCCGACGAGCGCACGCACCTTCGGGTGGCGGGCGGCGTCGTCTCTGCCCCTGACGTAGATGAGCCGGCACTTCCTTTCGGCGGCGGCGAGATCGAACTCTCGCCCGGTCGGCGAGACCACGCCAGCGTTCTCGGAGCCGTAGTCATTCCCGAACAGCCCGACATGGAATATCGCAGTGCCGGATCTCATCGAGGTACAGGTCGTCGGCACGACGGCGATCGGCGGCAGGGCATCTGCCGAACCGGCATCCCTGCCCCATGTACCTAAAAATTGAGGGAATTAAGGATTTACAGAAGATTCGTTGCGTTACCCCCGCCTGCCGGCGATAACCGCAGCGACCCCGAGCGCCGCAACGGCCAGAGTGACCGGGAGCGGGGTTGCGGTCGGCGTGGGCGTTGCCGGTTCCGTCGTCTCGGTCGCGGTCGCTGTGGCGGTCTCCTCCGTCGGCGGGGTTGTTTCCGCCGGTGCAGGGGTGGTGGGCGCGGGTGTGGTGCGGGTCACCGTCGGTCTCACGGTCGCGGTCGCTGTGGGTGTCGGGGTCGCGGTCGTCTCGACCCCGATGCGGTTTGCGACCGTGAACGTCACAGGTTCGGAGTCCGGTGCGTAGGCATCGAAACTTTCCGGCGTCCTCCATACAGCACGGACGGAGTATATCCCGGGCTCCCCGATCTCACCGAGCCTTACCGCCCCCGGCCTCCCCGGATCATCGGTATAGAACCGGGGCGAACTGACGTTTAAGCCAGCGAAATTTATCCCGCCGATGACGGTCGTCTCGGCACCGGACGGGGTTGTCAACACAAGGTCTATAGTCGCCGGGTAGAGATCGCCAACCCTGTAGGACGCCCCGACCTCAGGAGCGGATATCCTGAAGGCTATCCGCGTGTTCGGCGAGACGGTAAGCCCTTCCAGAGGCTCGTTGTGGTAGGGGTGTGCCAGCACCACGTCCAGGAAGACCTCGGGTTTACGGACAAAGACATATGCAGTCGCCCCATCGGTGGGGTTGAAGGCGTAGTACGTCCCGTAATCGTCACCGACAAAGAAATCCAGCAGATCAAAATCTGTATCATCAGCAACCGGTATGGTCTTCGTGATCCCCTCACCGGGCCTGTCATTCTGGTACTTATGGAGCGCCGTTATGGGGTTATTTGTCGTTGCGTTGCGCAACCCTGAGAGGTTAAGCCCCTCTTCATAGACAAAGATCGTGTCGTAGGGCTGGATGTCGCGGATGGTCGGGCCACGGGCTCCAGCCGGCCCCGCAAAGAGGGCAGCGATGCAGATGGCAAGGAGTATGATGGCGCCTTGCCTTCGGGTCCACGACGATAACATGATACCCCTTTGTATGACCATCGAGATATAAAAATTCCTCCCAGCCTTCGAGATCCCTCCGGGTTTGGTCGCCTCGGCAACATGAAGAGGCAACCGCAACGACAGAATCTATAGAGAAAACGTGAATTCGACGGGCACGCCCCCGTTGACGCCCAATTTGATCCATCTACACTTAAATAATTCCCTCACCCATTTCTAGCAATGAAACGGGTCGGCTTCATCATAGCATCACTCCTCATCTTCTTCGCGATTCTGGCGATTCCCGTCGATCCTACAATCCTCGCACCAGGGGCAAAGGCCGTTGCTGCCGTGACCGTCCTTATGGTTCTCTTCTGGGTCACGGGTGTAATACCTCTTGAGGCGACCGCCCTCCTTCCGCTGGTCCTTTTCCCGCTGCTTGGCGTTCTTTCGCCGGTGAAGGTTGCTGAATCATACGGCAACGAGGTGATCTTCCTCTTCCTCGGCGGGTTCATCATCGCCATGTCGATGCAGCGATGGAACCTCCACCGCCGTATCGCCCTGCACATCATCCGTCTCGTCGGGACTAGCCCGAGACGCCTCGTCCTCGGGTTCATGGTCGCCACCGCCTTCCTCTCGATGTGGATCTCAAACACAGCCACCGCGATGATGATGATCCCGATCGCGGTCGCGATCATACTGACGATCATACCGGGGACGGAGCAGTCTCTTGTAAACCTGGGGGGGAGGGATCGGGATCTTGCACGCTGCCTAGTCCTCTCCATACCCTACGCCGCGAGCATCGGTGGCATTGCAACGATCATCGGCACACCCCCAAACGGGATCTTCATCTCCCAGCTTCCAGCGATCTTTCCCGAAGCACCAACCATCGATTTCTTCACCTGGATGAAGTTCGGTGTCCCGTTCGCCGCCGTATTCCTCATAATCACCTGGATATGGCTCACAATGGTCTCCTACAGACATATAGAGACGACGCTGCCGAGCGCAAAGGGGCTCATCCGCAAGGAACTCGATAAACTCGGCCCCCTGTCAACGGGCGAACGATGGACGCTTATCGTCTTTGCCCTGACCGCATTCGCCTGGATATTTGCGCAGACGAAAGATATCGGGGGATTCATCATCCCTGGCCTGGACATGATCTTTCCCGGGATCAAGGACTCCACGATCGCAATATTCGGGGCGCTTCTCCTCTTTCTCCTCCCGGTAGATGCAAAGAAGGGTATATTCACCATGGACTGGGAGTGGGCGGTGAAGATCCCCTGGGGGATCCTCCTCCTCTTCGGCGGGGGTATCGCCCTATCAAACGGCTTTATCCAGAGCGGGCTTGCCGCGACGATCGTCAATTCTCTCACCCCGCTCCACACGCTCCCGATCGTCATCCTGATCTTTGTGATAGCGCTTGGCGTCTCGCTTGCAACAGAGGTCTCATCAAACACCGCCGTTGCCGCTGTGCTGATGCCGATCATGGCGGTCATGGCCATCAGTGTTGAGGTAAACCCGCTCTTCCTGATGATGACCGCCGCTGTCTGCGCCTCGCTGGCATTCATGCTCCCTGTCGCCACCCCGCCAAACGCCGTCGCATACGGGAGCGGCTACATCGAAGCAAAAGAACTTCTCCGGTCCGGCTGGGCGCTCGATATAATGGGTACCGCACTATGGACGCTATTTCTCTTCACCGTCGTCATCTGGGCGCTCGGTATCCCGCTCGACCTTCCCGCCTGGGCGCTCTGAACCCCCCGGGAACCTCTATTTTTTACCGGCGCACCGCATCAGG
This sequence comes from Methanoculleus receptaculi, assembly GCF_033472595.1. NCBI lineage: Archaea > Methanobacteriati > Methanobacteriota > Methanomicrobia > Methanomicrobiales > Methanomicrobiaceae > Methanoculleus > Methanoculleus receptaculi. The sequence goes on from NZ_CP137642.1 coordinate 322,495, forward strand.
AGAAGAGTGATTCCTGCCGCAAGAAGCGCTTGAGAGAGGCACCGCTGCAGCGGTGGCGATGGGGGTCATCGGCAGCGGGGCTGTTATGGCTGCCGGGGTCATCCCGGGTATGGCCGCGGCCTCTGCCGCCTCTCCGCGTCTCACCCGGATACCCTATCTCCCTGGACGATGGACACCCACACCTCCATCCGTGCCGGGGTTCATCGAGCCTGGAGAGAGAGCCTGAATGAACCGGTTTGATGACCTGAGATGGCGCTGGCTGAGGGTAAGTTACTTACCCCTGCTGATCGCAACTACGAATCAAATGGAGGAACCCGTGTGGTAGAGATGCAGTACGTGCCCGGTGACGACCACCACAAGGTGGTGCTCTACGCCCTGAGCACCTGTGGATGGTGCGCCCGAACAAAACAACTTCTCACCGACCTGGGTGTGGAGTTCTCCTACGTCTATGTTGACCTGCTAACAGGCGATGAACAGGGCACCGTGGTAAAGGAGGTCGAAAAGTGGAACCCCCGACTCTCGTTCCCGACAATCGTCATCGACGGCTCAAAGGTGATTGTGGGGTTCAGAGAAGAGGAGATCCGCAAGGCGGTGGGTGCTTGAGATGGTAAGCGATGAGGATGTTGACCGGCTCGTCCAGGACCTGGCGCGCGAGGCGGAGGCCGGGGGCTACCGCCTCAACCCTGACCGGGTGTTTACCCGGGCGCTTGTCCGCGGCCTGCTTTCAAACCGTGAGCGTTACGGCTATATCTCCTGTCCATGCCGGCTCGCTTCAGGAAACAGGGAAGATGACCTCGATATCATCTGCCCCTGCGACTACCGTGACCTGGATCTCACCGAATACGGCGCCTGCTACTGCGGCCTGTACGTCACCGCCGACGTGGAAGCGGGGGTGCGCACCGCCGCTCCCGTGCCGGAGCGCCGGCCATCGCCGGCAGAGCGCCGCCAGAAGAAGGAGGAGCGCCCCGGGACAGTCGGCGCACCTCGAGACCTGAAATACCCGGTATGGCGGTGCCGGGTCTGCGGCTACCTCTGCGCAAGGGGCGAACCGCCTGATACATGTCCGATCTGCCGGGTCTCCCGTGACCGGTTCGAGCGGTTCGTGTGAACCAGCAAGACACTGCACCGCAGGCGGTTTTCCGATCGGTGTAGCCACGGCAGTGCGGAGGGAATCCATATAGCCGGGGATCCAGAGGTCTCATATATATAGCGGGAGGACAACTATCCAGTTATGCCGAGCATACGGATAAAGAACGGCGACCTCCCCTCCGGAGCCGGTGTTGAAGGGGGGCGAAAAAAGAGACGAGATGAGAGCCAGGGTTCCCAGGCCGGGCAGGAGGAGCCCACGCCGGCGACCACAAAGAAAGAGAAGATGCCGCGAAAATCCCGGGGACAACCGCAGTTCGAGGATACCGGGAACGCCGATATATTCTATACGAAGACAAAGTAGTCATTCGAGCACCTCGAGATCGCCGGCAGCGTTCACCACCACCTCCCTTTCTCCGCGGTACGTCTGGACGAGACCATACATTGAGACACTCTCATTCTCGTGAAGGTCAAGACCGGCAGCGACGTTCGAAGGGAGGAAGACCCGCGTCCCATTGACGGTGAGGATCAGGTGACCGCCGGTCGAGGTCTCTTTGATCGACTCGATCTTGCCTTCAAGGAGCACCAGCGCCCCGTCCGGCACCTCCGGTGAGTAGGGTTTTGCGACCAGAGATCGCCCGCCAGCGCCAAGGATGATCTGCGCTGCAAGCACGACCGCGACAACACATACCAGCAGTGCAAGTGCCTGCCTCTCCTGCCGCTCAAGCATGGTTATATTCTCTACGTCCGGAGAGATAACTTCCGTCAAATTGATATGTTAACAGTGTTAACTGTCCTGCATGGATGATATAAATCTCCCCCCCTCCTCGCAAAAAATCCTCCACCTGCTTGAGAATGGGGGTGCCCTGACGCACAAGGAACTCGTCCACCTCAGTTCTCTTGCACCCCGCACCGTCCGGTATGCACTAAAGAGGCTCAAGGATAACGACATGATCGTGGAGAAGTTCAACTTCAGGGACGCAAGGCAGATCCTCTATGAGTACAAAGACCCCCAGACGGTGTCCACACGATGACAGAACCATTCCACTGCGACATAATGCGATGTGACAACCTTGTCAGGAGACTGCTCCCCGCGATGCGGGCCGAGATGGTATACCGTCTGGTGAACGAGCGGGGTATCAGCCAGAGTGAGGTCTCAAAGCGCCTCGGGGTCAGCAGGGCGGCGATATCCCAGTATATGAGCCGGAAACGCGGGTGCAACAGGGAAGAGTTCCCCGAGAACCTGGACATGGTCATCGAGCGATGGGTATCCGCCGTCGCCTCTGGCGAGGGCACGATAACCCTCTGCGACATCTGCCGCTCCACCGAACCCTCCGACCAGCTATGAGACTTCAGGTGCGTCTCGACCTGTAGAGGTAGAGCACTCCAAGCGCGGCGATTATGCAGACCGCGAACACCGGTTTGAGTCGATCGAATCGGTGTATCCCCGCCGCGCCAGCCTCATCCGCGGCGTTCCAGTCGTCGTCAAAGACTGCGAGATAGTAGGCGGCGATGGCCGGATGCTCGATGATCACGCCTGCTTCCCGGTTGAACGCCGGAGAGTTGGCGTTCCAGTTGATGCTGCTGACAAGCACCGCCCGGTCGTCGACGATTACACCCTTGTTGTGGGCCTTAACCAGGTTGTTTGCCTCGAGATCGACGAGTCGCGCCTCGAGCGGGAGCCCTTCGGCCGTGGCGATCCGGTTGATCACATCCACCATCTCGTCGTTGTCAGCCGTATCCTCGATGTTGAACCAGGCTGAGTCCAGGAGCACCCTGACGCTGACACCGCGCCGTGAGGCGTTGATCGCGGCAGCAAGGTAAGGGTTCAGGACGGTTCCGGTCTCGTTTGTGATGTAGGCCTGCTCGATCGCGATACTCTCCCCAGCACCATCGATCAGCCCGAGGACGAGAAAACTCGTGTCGGGTGATATCACCGGGGTCACCCGCGCCCCATCCGCGCGGCAGGGGGCGAACTCAACCCTGTAGGTGGACGACCAGGAAGTGCCCGGTTCGGCCGCCGTGCCCTCCACCGGGACGATGTCCCCGCCAGCAACATCATGGAGGAAGACCTTCACGAAATAGCCCGCAAGCCCCGGGTGCTCAAGCCTTACACCCCAGCCCCGGTTCCCTCGCAGCCCCGGTTCCGGGTAGCCGTCGGGTTTGAAGTTCTCGCTCCCGAGCAGGACGGTATTCCCATCGACGACCAGGTACTTGGCATGGTCAAAACGGTACTTCGCGTGGGCAGCATCCGTCGTCGTCATCGAGGAAACAGGGATACCGCTCCGGTTGAGCGCACCAGCAACCGCTCTCCCTTCCGCTGAGATTCCGCCCACGGGGCCGCCCTCGATGAGAACGGTCACGTTAACGCCACGTTCCCTGGCGCGGATGAGGTCTTCTGCCATCTTACTGTCGGTGAACTCGTAGACGTTGACCAGGATATCGCGTTCTGCGCCTGCTACCGTATCAGAGAAGACCTCGTATGAGCAGTCGGGAGCGACAAACGCGGTCACGGCCACGCCTTCGAATGTCGCGGGCTCAAACCGCGACTGGCCGATGAAGAGCGGGCGGGGGTCCCAGACTCCGTCCACAAGGTAGTGGATCTGCCCTTCCCGCGGCCGGACGTCGGCGGGCCAGGCGACCTGCTGGACAAGGGTCGTCCCGTGGTAGAGGAGGAGTTCGTCCGCCCGGTTTGCCATCAGGAGGTTTCCGTTGGGGATCACATCAGGGACTGCCGGTGTACGTTCCTCGGTCTCAAAATCGGGCAGGTAACCGTGCGCCTGCTCAAACGCCGCCCCGCTCCTCGCGACAACCAGCCGGCCGTCGATCCGCGTTCCGGGCGGGAACCGGTAACCCCCCTCCCCGTCCGAGATAACATACCCGTCGAGCAACCCCGTCCCCTCCAGCATCAGGTACTCGTCGGGGTCACCGGGCTGGTAGGGGTCGGGGCAGAACTCAACGATCTGGATACCGGCAACTGTGCCGGCAAGGAGACAGAGGAAGAAGATCGCGGCGACGATCCGGCGCATGCGCAAAATTATGTCTTCGAGGGTTAAATAGCAGAGTGATATGACCCCGTCTGCTGAACCGCTGGTGGTCAAGGTTGGAGGAAGCCTGTTTGACCGGGTCGCGTCGCTGCTCGAGATCTTTCTGGAGGCAGGAAGACCGGTGCTTATCGTGCCCGGCGGCGGTATGTTTGCCGACCTCGTCCGTGACCTTGGGGTCTCCGGGACACCTGCCCACTGGATGGCGGTTGCCGGGATGGAGCAGTTCGGGTGGTACATCGCCTCGCACGGAGTCCAGCCCATATCCTTTGTCACGCCGCCGGAGGGGGTTGAGGTTCTCCTCCCCTACTCTGCGCTCCGCGAGACCGATCCCCTCCCCCACACCTGGGACGTCACCTCCGATACCGTCGCCGCCTGGGTCGCGCAACGTCTCAAGACCGACCTTCTCCTCCTTAAATCGGTCGATGGCATCCAGCGCCGCGGGAGGATTCTGCCCGCTGTCCAGGACCCCTCCCTTGCCTGTGATGAGGTAGATCCCCTATTCCTCCCCTTCGTCTTCGAGCACGGTCTGCGGGCACTGGTGATCAACGGCAGACACGACGACCGCGTCAGGCACGCACTCCGCGGCGAGAGCGTTCTGGGGACGCTCATTGATCCGAGATTTTAACTTCCGTGGCGGCGACATGATAGGATAAGATTCGAGGAAACAACGATGACAGCAAGAGATCGATGCACCTCCTGCAACGCCACGCTGGCCGAACCGGGTTCCACCTGGTTCCCCTGCCCCGTGTGCGGCTACGAGATCAACCGGTGCCACCGGTGCAGGGAGCAGAGCATAGAGTATGTATGCCCGAAATGCGGGTTCCGGGGGCCATAACAATGGGAAACGTAGCTCTCATACTGAAGCTAATGCCAGAATCTCCCGACGTCGACCGCGAAGCGCTCAAAGAAGCCATCAGGGCGGCTGTGACCGTCGATGATATCCAGGAAGAGCCGATCGGGTTCGGGCTTGTGGCGCTGAAAGTCGCCGTCGTTGTTCCGGACAGGGGTGGGGCACCCGATGAGGTCGAGGCAGTGCTCCGGAAGATAGAGGGCGTCGGAAGCGCCGATATCATCGAATCCACACTTGTGTGAGTGCGGGCTCCTGAAAAACTCCTATTTTAACGGTTTAAGGTCTGCCTCAAGCCGCTCCATCACCTCGTCGGTGAGGTTGCGGATCTTCTCGACAGACTCGCGGAACCCGGCAACCTCGTCCTCCTCGATTCGGATAGGCACCGGAAAGACACCTTCACGGTTTATGCGAGCCGGAACACCTATGCAGACGTCGCCGATCCCGTGGATCTCACTTCTGATGTAACTTGAGACAGTGAGGATACGGTTCTCGTTCCCAAGGATCGTCCTTACGAGGGTTGCTATTGCTTCCCCGGGCCCGTAGACGGTGGCGCCCTTGTCCCTGATGATTGCTTCGCCGCTTGTCCTTACGGTCTCGATCATCTCCTGCTTTGGCAAACCGGAGAAGGTGGGCAGGTTACTTATCTGGATACCGCCGATTGTCGTGGCCGACCAGAGCGGGACCATGCTGTTGCCGTGCTCGCCGATGATACGTGTATGCACTTCGCTGACGTGAACCCGGAAATAGTGTGCAATCAGCGATTTCAGGCGCATGGAGTCCAGATGCGTCCCGAGGCCAAAGACCTGCCTTGGCTGGAGACCCGAGTACTTCAGGGCAACGGCGGTCATGACATCTACGGGGTTTGTGACCAGGAATAGAATGGTATCGGGCGATGAACGGCCGATGGTCGCGGCGGCGTCAGCAACGATCTTTGCGTTCTCAAACGCGAGATCGTTCCTGTCCTGACCGGGACGGCGAGGCACCCCTGCTGCACAGATGACTATATCAGAACCCTTTGCATCAAAAAGGCCTGTACTGTACGAGAGATGGACATCGTTTCCCCGTGCAGCGAACGAATCAGACAGATCCCGGCAACACCCGGCCAGGAAGTTTTCACGGCCGGGCCTCCCGACAAGCAGCATCTCGCTGACGTGCGGGATCTCGGATATGGCGTGTGCTGCAAACATCCCGACGTTCCCTGTAGCCCCGAGAATCGTTACTTTTGCCATAGAGATCGCCGCTGGGGACACGTCCTCGGTCGACCGTGCGCGCAAGCATTCACCGCTGCATCCCTTCTCCACCCCGCAACCCCATGGGCGCCGAACGTCCGCGGTAAGTCTGCTCCCTTCCGGGCCTGGACCGGTGCCCGCGGCAAAAGGTCGCCGCCCCCTCCGGGGCTTTGATCCCTTTCCGCCGACCTCATGGGACGAGGCTTCTACGTCGGGATACAGCGGATCCTGCAGGCCGCTGCGGCCTTCCTCGGACTTCGCCCCCCGCTTGACGGCGGTTTCGGGTAACAGGTGACGCCGAGCCACCCGGGCTAGTCCCCGTAGGTAGTTGAGTCTACGGGATAAAAATACCTCCGCCCACCCTGCTCTGCCAGGCACGTGCAATCCGCGCAACCCTGCTGGAATCCTCTTTCCCGAAGAGATCGAGGGCGGTAAGATCGATCTCTGGCGGCAGGACGGCCGGAAGGCATCGCAGATCCGCCTGGTAGACCCTGGAACCTTCCGCACTCGCAACAGGGACTGGTTCCCTGGCTACAGGAGACCTCCGGAGGTCATTGTAGGAGCGGTAGAACTTAACCTCCCCGATCCCGAGCGCCTCTCGGTTGACCTGGATGTTGTGGGCGGTCCAGTAAGCCGCGGCGTACCAGGCATCGCTGTAGATTACGCACTCCACACCAGCGAGAGAGGCTGCAAGCCCGAGTGTCCCTGGCCCGGAGCAGGCGTCGACGAACGTCCGGGGGTGTTGACGGCTGATCTGGCGTTCAAGCGAGAGAATCTTCTCGTTGCGGTCCCGCGGAAACTCGATGTGCAGCACCGACTGCTGTTTGTAGACAACTATTGGTCCCGCCCTGGTGGGGAAGACATCTGCCCGGACGTCGCATCCTGCAAGAAGGGTATGCTCGAGGGGCTCCAGGCCGGTGTCCCTGATCCCCGGCGTCCCGTCCGCCGTCCGGACGACTCCCCGAACCTCCGGGACACCGGATACCAGACGTCTGGCCGTCCGCTCCCCGACCTCTCGGGAGAGGAGGAGGAGCGAGCCCGGCGAGAGGTAAGGCGGGTTTCTCATGGCGAATCCGGGGTTTACGAGCGGCGTTCCGAGAGCTGCGAGCGGTTCGGTGCCGGCAAGATCGCCCTCATCTACCATCACACGATATATATGGGCAAAGACCTCATCGATGAACCGCCGCCCGCAGGTCGGGCAGGGTTCTGCTGTATCGATATCTGGCGGCGGGCTCCGCTTGTCGTAGATGAGACCCATACAGTCGGGGCAGGGGTCAAACCGCCCTGGCAGTTTCGCAAGAACCGTCGATGCGTCTTCGACGCAGTCGTGCCCGCAGACGGGGCAACTCATACCGATGCATTGGAACTCCCGCTATATAGGTGTTTCAGGGATGAGTCTGCCGCGCGGGTATAGTTATACCTCCAGGGGGAGAGATAGATGGAAGAATTCCTGTTCCGGCAGGGGGCCTGTGAGTGGATCTATCGGTATTGAGATGGATTATCCTTCCCCTAAACGTCATATTCGCCATAATCATCGTCTTCTTCGAGCGCAAGGAGCCAACGGAGACTATAGCCTGGCTGGTTGTCCTCTTCCTTCTGCCCCCTGTCGGGTTCGTGCTCTACCTGCTGCTCGGCCAGAACTATACCCGGCAGAGGATGTTCGTAGTAAAGGAGCGCGAGGACCGCTCCTTTCTCCAGGAGATCTTCGCAGAACAGCAGAGGACATTTGTCGGCGACAATTACCGGTGCACCTCACCCGAGGTAGAGAGATTCAATAAAACCGTATCCCTCCTGCTCCAGAATAGCCAGGCCTACCTGACCGGTGGGAACCGGGTGGGTGTATTCACGCGGGGCGAGGATAAGTTCGAGGCGCTCTTTGCCGCGATCGGAGAGGCGCGTCACCACATCCATATGGAGTACTTCATCATCAACAACGATGACCTGGGGCGGGCGGTTGTCCACGCGCTTGCAGAGAAGGCGCGACAGGGTGTTGAGGTCCGTCTCCTGATCGATACCATGGGGTCGCTCCGGGGAGGCGGGTCACGGGCGGCATTCAGGGAACTGACAGACGCAGGAGGGAAGATCGGGGAGTTCTTCCCATCAATCTACCGTGTCAACTACCGTAATCACCGCAAAATCGCCGTCATCGACGGTGTTGCGGGGTTTATAGGGGGTTTCAACATTGGAAACGATTACCTGGGTGATGGCCCGCTCGGCTACTGGCGCGACACGACGCTCCAGATCAGCGGGCCGGCCGCCTGGGCGCTCCAGCTCAGGTTCGTTCTCGACTGGAACTACACAACCGGCGAGGGGCTGAGACTGAACCCCCGCTACTTCCCCTCTCCTGGCGCTCCTGGCAGGACACCCGTCCAGATCGCCTCCAGCGGCCCGGATACCCGGTGGAGCCCGATTAAAGAGGGTTACATCAGCCTGATCAACTCCGCCAGGAAGTCCGTGTACATCCAGACACCCTACTTCATACCGGACGAGAGCGTCATCGATGCGCTCAGGATAGCGGCGCTCTCGGGGGTCGATGTCCGGATCATGATCCCCTGCAAGCCCGACCATATCTTCGTCTACTGGGCAACCCTCTCGTTCATCGGGGAGATCCTCGAGGCGGGGGGGCGGGCCTACACCTACGATGCCGGGTTTCTCCACGCAAAGACGATCGTCGTCGATGGGGAAGCGGGCTCTGTCGGGAGCGCGAACTGGGATGTCCGGAGTTTCCGTCTGAACTTCGAGGCAAACGCGTTCTTCTACGACGCGGCCGTTGGCGCCCGGCTTGCAGCGGCGTTTGAGGCGGATCTCAACGTCAGCACCGAGATCACGCTGGAAGGCTACCGGGCGCGCCCTCTCGGCGTCCGGATGAAGGAATCGATCTCACGTCTCTTCTCACCGCTGGCATGAGATGCCGCTCAACGACCCAGTCGCTCCTGGACGAAGTTCCGGATCCTGGGGAGTTCCTGCTCCCACCGGGCCTGAAGGATGGGGAGGGTGTAGGGGAGGTGGTGCGGGAGGACAGCGGTCGCCATTATTGCTTTCTCGGCGAGCGGACGTTCACGCCCGATGACGACCGTCTCTCTATTCCGGATTGCGTCAAGGAACTCATCGACGGTATCGGCCTCAGCACAGGTGACGACCCCGCCCAGTTCGTGGAGGAGATGCCCGTCAGTCCCCCCCGTCCGCCCCAGACCATGGGTGGCGGCAAGCCTCACAGCCTTCAGGTTATGGGTCCTGGCCATCCCGCCGCAGATCACCTCGAACGCATCCAGGCGGGAGAAGACCTCTTCCCCGATACAACTGCCCATCACACAACGTTCGACCCCCCTGTTCAGGAAAGAGTAGCCGCAGGGGTGCGCCTCGGCGGCAATACAGGCGTAGTCTTCCCGGCGATCCAGGATCTCCTGCGTATCGAGGCGTATCGCTGTGAAAGGACCATCTCTTCGGCTTCTCTCGATGTGCCGCCGGTAGAAGTCCCGAAGATCGGATACCGAGTAGAAGTAGAGGAGGATGTGCGGGCCGTCGTTGGCGCTGACCTCGATCCCGGGGATCAGGGGGACTCCCATACCCTCTCGTTGTGCCTCGACAACGCCACCTATCTGGTTGTGGTCGGTGATCGCAAGCCCGATACCCTGCTCTGCCGCAAGTCTCAGCGCATCCTGCACACGGGTGGCGGAGTCGGAGTAGCAGGTGTGGAAGTGGAGGTCTGCCGGGAGATACCCGAGACGCCGGATCTCCCGGGGCAGGGGTCTTTCGAATACGATGTCCCTGTAGTAAAGCATGGGTGGTCTATCTGATCAGCGTTAGGTGCTCCAGGACGAAAAAATGTTCCCCTGATAGAGTAGAGGGTGGAGGCGGGCGTTACCCGAACCTCTCAGTCGGTCTGAGACTCCTCAGGTGCCACCAATTTCTCTGTGATATCCTCCTTCGATGACCTGGAGAGGTAGCGATCCCCGGCAATTGCAACGATGATCGCGCCGATCAGGACGAAGATCATATCCAGCATGGTGTCATCAAGCCCGTGCTGGAGGTCTGTCCCCAGGAAGGTGTCAAAGACCCATTCATAGATCTCCCAGAACGCCCCCGTCGCCATCGCGGCGATGACTATGAACCCGACGATCATCCAGCGGGAGAGGTTCAGCCTGCTGAACCGGTCGAGCAGCAGAACGGCGACAAAGGCGAGCACCGAGACGGTCATCCCCGAGACAAAGTGGGCAACCTTGTCATAGTAGGGGTAGTAGAGCATGTAGAACCCCCGGATCTCGCCGGCGATATGAAGGTAGAGCGAGATTGCAATCAGTAGATTGACCTGCCAGGGGAGGGTGATGCTCAACCGGCGGGTGACAATGGTTGGAACCAGCGTTAAACCAAGCCCAAGTGCACCGGTGAAGACCTGCGAGTATTCCCCGAGCGAGAGCGCTATTAGAACGTTCACTGCTATGAGCGACTGGAAGAGATAGGCGAGGTACAGCCCGAGAGGCCTCTTCATAGAGATCATTTTTGGACGGGGTTTCATAAAAACACCTTCGCCATCCCGAACCGACTGGATCTACCACTCAAAAAACCGGATATCGATCTCCGCAAGTTTCCGGTAGATTAGGTATTTTCGTAACCCGTGGCGGTAGTCGTACACAATGTACTCGTAGGTGTCCCAGATCGTCACCCAGTTAAGGATCGTAAGGAGACCGGCAAGCATCGTCATGATGAAACCCCGGAAGTAACCTATAAAGACATAGAAGAAGAGGATGGCTATACCGGCGTTTATCGCGGCGATGAGAATACTGGCCTTGCCCTCGCGGCGTGATACCCTTCTCTCGTTCTCGAGGTCGCGCAACCGGAATGTGTAGTGGTGGCGCACCGCCTCCGGGATGAGGAAGGCCTCTTCCGGGGAGAGAGAACCACGCGGCAGGCCCACGGCAATACCGGCGACCCTCCTCGGATCATGGCCGTCGATGTATCTGACGATGAACAATTCAGCAAATTCGGTGAGTTCCTGCGCGGGGAGGGGGTATGGATCGCCAGCGTCCAGGAGCTGGTCCTTTGACTTGAAATGAAACTCTATCTCTGCCCCCAGATCCATCTCATTCGTGACAACACGGACTTCCTGCATCCCCCACCCCGGACAGCCGGTGATCCCGGCAGAGACTCTACCCGAAGATAACTGAGTTGCTATCGGATATATCTATGATTCCGGACACAGTGCTTGCGAGGCAGTAGAAGAGATTCTCACATCACCAGGCATTGATTGATCGTTGAGCGCGCGCAATCCTGCCTGGATGGAGTCCATCAGGTCAGAGATCAGGACTGTAAACTCGCCGCATTTTCCCGGCAGTATCTCCGGCGCCTATCAAACCTCTTCAGCGGCAGCCTCGAGTGCGTGAGGGGGCGGGTGGCAGTGAGTGGAGATCCCCCCACAAACGCCCTGCCGGTGCCGGAAACAGCGTCCCGCGGGACAGTTAGATGAGACCGCAACAGGACCGCCCGCTCCCCCGAGACTGTATCGATGGAGAATCACCATCCGGGGTGGGGCTGACGGGGAAGGAGCGTTTCATCCCCTCCCTGGCGGTTGGGCCCCTTCTATCGACCAACCCCGCCAGCCGACCGCACCAGGACCCGGCATTCACTCCTCCGCGCTGCTGTTCCCGATCAGCTCCCCCATCCACCGGGTCTCCTCCCAGCTCTCAAGGAAGAGTTTCACCGCGATGGTCAGCGGTATCGCAAGGAAGACCCCGACCGCCCCCAGGATGAAACCCCAGAAGACAACCGAGAAGAGGACGACGAACGGTGAGAGGTTGAGTTCGCGCCCGGCCATCCGGGGAAGAACCAGGTTCTCGGCAGCGGAGTCTATGAGGGATATGACGACGATGACCGTCGCCGCTCCGGCCGGCCCGAACTCGATCAGGGCAAGAAGGGTGGGAGGGATCGCCGCGATGACCAGACCGATATAAGGGACGTAACTCAGGATGAAGGCGATGAAACCCCAGAGCACGGCAAAGTCGACCCCGAGGACGGCCAGGAATAGCCCGGTCCCCACGCCGGTGATGAGGTTCACCTTTGTCCTGACAAGGACGTAGTCGATGAGGAAACTGCCAGACTGTGCCAGGTGCCGGTAGAGAGAGGTATCCGCGCCAATGTATCGCTCGAGAGCACCCGCAAGACGCGGCGCCTCGAGGAGGAGGAAACCCATCCCGACAAAGATCAGGAAAACATCGATGGCGATGTTGCCGACCCCGCGGGCGATCCCGGCCACCTGCTGGATCAGGAAACCCTGGTCGATGTAGTCCCATATCGTGAAACTGCCGATATCGATGCCGTAATCGGCCAGGACGGTCATCTGCTCGAGGAGGCTCTCCCTGTACTGTGGCAGGGAACGGATAAACCCGGCAAACGCCACACCCAGAAAGGCTACCGCCGCGGCGAAGAGCCCGATCAGACCGGCGACCACCGCGGCGGCGGCGATGACCGGAGGGGCGCCGCGGCGGGTCAGCCACTTCATCAGGGGCGCGGTGATCATGGCAAAGAAGATAGCGACGAGAAGCGGCGCAAGGATGGGGGTTGCCGCACGGATTCCCGCAAGCACTATAACAACAGCCGCCGCGATCATCGCGATACGGGCTGGGGGGGGGAGGTTTCCAGCAGTCTTCACAGGAACGGTATAAGCGCTCCAGGAAGAAAGACCTTTTCAGACGCACCTGGGTCTTCCAACCCCCGAACAGGTGCGGGATGGTCTGATTGCTTTCAGGATTGCCGCTCACACAGGTGATACAATCAACTACGGCCTGGACGATGCAGATCTCGCCCTCGCCCGTTCCAGGTCACGCCTCGATCGGGAGGGGCAGATCGCCCATGCCATTGATCCGGAGACTGCACGGGATCTCGTCCCTCCGTCCGGGCCATGTACGATGTGCGGAGATTTTTGTGTGGTTGCCATGATGAAACGGCTCAGAAGGGAGAGGCAGGCTGGGGCAAAACGGTACAAAAGTACTATATCGTATAAAGGGGACAACCATATGGTCAATAATCTCCGATCTGAGAACTCAGCGGTGTTATTTATGGTTCAGAAAGATGGCTTCAAACCATACCACCAGGGGCAGACCTTTCTGCTCCTACTCTCTCTTGAAGAATTCGTCCCTCCGAATCACAGTGCACGGATCATCAGTGCTGTTGTCGACAAACTGGATCTCACCAACCTTTACAACATGTATAACACAAACGTTTGTCAGAATGCATTTGATCCTCAGATGCTGGTCAAGGTCCTCTTTTATTCCACATTTGAGGGTATTTTCAGCAGCAAAGAGATTGAAAATAAACTTCACACCGACCTACCGAACCTTCAGCCGTTTCCGAACTCGATTCTTTGACGAACTGGCCTCTCTACTTGAACAGATCGTCATGATCTGCCAGGAACCTGGTTTAGTTGGTCTGAACCATATCGCATTTGACGGCTCAAAGGTCAAAGCAAACGCCTCTCCAAAGAAATCTATGACCAGGGGAGAACTCAAGCGCAGGATCAAGAAACTCCTTGAGACGGTGAAAAAGGTTGATGAAGAAGAGGACGAGTTATTTGGAACCGGTTCCCCGCTCACCATTCCAGAGGAATGTGCCGATGATCCTGACCTGATGAAGAAGATCGAGGAACTTGTATCAGCCTACAACCGTCTTGTTAAATTCGGTGAAAGACGCATTAACCTCACCGATGAAGATGCCAACCTATGATATGCAAGACGTCCTGTCTTGCTGCGTATAATGTTCAGACGGCGGTGGGTGATAGAGCCAATCTCATCGTTGCTGTTGATCTCACGACCGAAGAAACCGATTACCATCAACTCATTCATTCCAATGGTTGAACAGGTCGTGAAGAATACTTCCAGTGCGCCTGCTGTCATCAGTGCCGATCCCGGTTATTCGTGTGGAGGTTGGTATCGGCGCCACCGGGGTGGGGCAGATGATGGATCTGAACATTTAAGGATCAGGTTTGGTGCTCAGGGATGGGGTGGTGGGGTAACATGCTCATGACAAAACGGGGAAGTCTGTCCCAGCCTGAGGGGTGATTTTACCCATCCAGCGGTTTGTACCAGACGTTCATGCTCTCGAACCCGCCACAGATGTTGGTGTTGTTCGTGAGCGTCCCTCCATAGAGATACCCCGCTCTGGCAAACGTGGCGTTGATGGGATAGGAGAGACCTCTGGCGATGGTGAAGGCAGTCTTCATCCCGGCCGCCCGCATCTCCTCCTCCATCCGGGCGAGGAGGCAGGCCGCAAGGTTCCGGCCCCGGTACCCGGGATGGGTTGCGAAGTCCGTCATCTCAACGTTCTCGTCCTCCCGGTAGATCTCCGCCGAGGAGGCCGCAGCAACCCGGCCGTCATCTGCACGAATGATGAAGTAGCGGTAGTCGCCCTCCATCTTCTCCCGCAGGTAGTACGGATCGGTTATGGGGAAGGGATAGGTCGAGAAGACTGCGCTGTAGAGCGCGGCAAGATCGTCGGCATCGTCCTGATTCGCAGGCGCACACGTCCAGCCGGGAGGGAGGCAGGCCGCTGGGGCATCGCCGGCCTTCTCCCGGACGGCTGCCAGGATTGAATCGAGATCCCCGTGCTCCCGCCGGCGTTTTGGGTCGAGGAACTTTGCCACGAAGTAACCGTCCTCCCTGCCCCGGAAGAACCGGGGGAGATGAGCCTCGATGACGTAACCCCTGCCAGGAAACCGGGAGAGAGCAGAAGCGGGCACCTTTGCAGAGATCTTTGAGTAACCTTCAGAATCGGCGAGTGCATCCAGATCGTCCAGGATACCGGGCAGATCGCCCACCGATAGATGCATCACGTAGATCCGGTCGCTCAACCGCCCGTGCTGGATGAGGGTCTCGCCGATCCTTGTGACCGTATCAGCAACCATTTCTCCTCTCGAACCTCTCGGTGTGCTCCGGGACGAGCGCGGTCGTCGGATCCTCCCCGGAGAGGAGTTTGGCGATCCCGACCGCCTTGGACTCGTCCGCACCATCGAGTTTCAGGTAGAGGTCGCAGTTTGCGCATTTTCGGTCGCACCAGACAGGTTCGTATGAGTCGGGCTCCCGGTACGTTGTTATCACACCCTCAAAGTTGCGCAGCACAACCCGGTTCGTTGCCCATGAGATGATGTACTGCGGCATCACCGGGATCTTTCCGCCGCCGCCTGGAGCATCGATGACATAGGTCGGGACCGCAAACCCGCTTGTATGGCCGATGAGGTTCTCGATGATCTCGATCCCCTTGGAGACCGGGGTGCGGAAATGGGCAAGCCCCTCGGAGAGGTCGCACTGGTAGAGGTAATAGGGGCGGACCCGGTTCTTAACGAGTTTGTGCACCAGGGTCTTCATGATCCTGGGGCAATCGTTCACCCCTGCGAGCAGGACGGTCTGGTTGCCTAGCGGTATGCCCGCATCCGCGAGCCGTGCAAGGGCCTTCTCGGAGGAGTCGGTGATCTCCGCCGGGTGGTTGAAATGGGTGTTCACCCAGAGCGGATGGTGACGGGCAAGCATATCGGTGAGGTCCTCTGTGACCCGGTAAGGAAGGGTGACCGGAATACGGGTACCGATCCTGACTACCTCGACGTGCTCGATATCATCGAGCTCGGTGAGCACCCAGTCGAGACGATCGTCAGGGAGCATCAGCGGGTCGCCTCCCGAGAGGAGGACGTCACGGATCTGCGGGTTTTCACGGATGTAGTCCAGGCTCTCGATGACCTCGGCTTCCGAGGGTATGTAGTCGACGTCCCCGACCTTCCGTTTCCGCGTGCAGTGCCGGCAGTACATGGCACAGACGTTGCTCACCAGAAACAGCACGCGATCCGGGTAACGGTGGGTGATACACGGGGCGGGGTGATCGGCGTCCTCGGCAAGCGGATCCTCCATATCGTCGGGCTCGACCTGCAGCTCCGCCGGAGAGGGGAAAGACTGCATAAAGATCGGATCGTTCCAGAGATCATTCGTATCGATGAGCGATAGGTAATAAGGGGTTATCCGCATGGGAAACCTCTCCAGCGTCTCTTCCAGCTGCCGGCGCTCCTCATCCTCGAAGGATACGCCCAGCAGCCGCTCGAATGTCGAGATATCGGTGATCGCGTGCCGGACATGCCATTTCCAGTCCCGCCAGACCTCATCAGCGTGGCCAGCATCGATCCGTTCTGCTATCTCCTGTTGGTTGTTTGATAAAATGGTCATTTGTATAGTTCCTCCCGGTCACACTGTAGCGCCAATCATATATAACTGGATCGATCTCCATGAAAACGACCCTAAAACCAGAACAGGGGTGCTAAAATCAAGATCCCTGAGAAGGAGGCAGTGCATATCACAACGTATCTCCGATCCTCTCCTGCAACAGTGATTGAAGGGCATTATGCCCCTGAAAAAGGCCCGCCTTCCGCCCGACGCGGCCAGAGAGGGAGTGAGATAAGAGGAATATTCGGAACGAATGTTCGAGCGGTCGGGCGATCATAGGTGCGTAGGTGCGCTGTCTCGGGATGTGAACTTCCAGGATGCGCCAATTTAATAGAGGGAGAGAATAAGAGAAGAGTATGCACCGGCGCTACAACACCCTCCTCCTCGTCCTTTTAGCGGTCGCTGCAATCGCCGGCGGGTGCATGATGCCGGACGAGGAGAGCGCGGAGATGCAGCCAACCCCCCCCGCGACCGCGCCTCCGGCAGATGAGAGGCAGGCGGCCGGAGGGAGCCTGCCGGCACCAACACCCGCCGTGCCCACCCCGGGGGAGGAGGTCCCGCAGAGCCTGGGATTCGTTGACCCCGCGACGTACCGCATCCCAACTCCGACACCCATGCCAACGATGATGAGACCGCCAGACGATGTCCGTGTCTCCGAGAAGATGGTTGAGTATGCGGTGGTATCATGCGATTACCCACCCAGACTTCTCGCCACCGAGGTCTACCACATCCCCTTCCCCTACTGGGCGGTCGAGATCAGCACAACACCGATGAACGATTACCCCTGGCTCAGGATTGAGATAAGGGATGCAAACGATCCAAACAGGGTGGTTGAGGAGATCCGCTACTCAAAGGGCGAACTTCTCTCGAGCATCTACGTTGATACCGATACCACGGAGGATGATGAAGCAGGAAAGGCAGAGACACTAACCATCCGGGAAGGGTATGACGACTACTACTTCATAATCCGCTCGGAGTCGCTGGAGACACTCGATATCCGGATCCTTGTTCCAGAGAAGTACCTTATCTAGGCGGGAGCGACCTCTCCTCCCTCTTCTGCTGCACGGAGTTCTGCCTCGTAGTCCCCGATCGCGGCTATGTACTCCCGCCACGCCTCATCGGCGCGGGCGAGGTTCTGTTCTGCGGCGGCGTAATCGCGCATATCGTAGGCGGTCGCCGCAGATAGCCAGAAGGTGAACGCACGGTTGAGGTTATCGAGCGCCCGCAGGTAGGCGGCCTGCGACTCGAAATAGGCTTCCGGGACGGTATCGGCCGCTATGATCTGGCGGTGGTAGGCTGTCACCGCCCTCCCGTAGTCCGCGATGGCCGCAAACTCCCGCACGTAGGCATCGCATTCGGCAAGCGAGAAGTCATCTGTCGGGGTGCTCATGAGCTTGATGATCTTCGCAGAGACCTGACCGAGATCGGCCTCAGACGCCGCGATGTGGTCGCGGAACACCTCGACCTGCCTCTCTTCGGTGTAACTCACAAACAGCGTCCAGCAACAGAACAGCAACAGCATCACGGCAATCACAACCCCGACAGCAAGGAGCGCCTTCTTCCGGTCAGGGGCGGTCTTCGGGATCTTCATGTGGGGGGGCGCAGGTATAGCCAGATCCATTCTGCCTCACGCTCCCCCGGATACCGCCGGTAGCCGGGCCTGGCGGATGCGGTACTCCTCCGGCAGGGGGAGATAGCGGAGCGGGATGATCTCTGGGGTCTCCGACCTCACGCTCGGGATAGGGATATCACGGGTATTCCCGATCGGATAGGGTCTCCCTATGATCGCTGTGGTGTATTCCGAGACGTTCTCCCACTCAAAATCCGTCCCCTCAACGTAGTAGTAGTGTTTCCCCTCATACTCAAAGTACCTCGGTGAGTAAGCCGCGTAGTAGGGGTTGAACTCGTTCATCCGGATACCGAGGGCCATATGGTCGGAGTATCTCAGCAGCACAGTATCGTAGCCCAGGGCGTCGAGGAGCCCTCCCATCAGTATGGCCGCGTCCTCGCAGTCCCCTCTCCCATCAACAAGCATCTCGGCGGGATATTTGGGATACTCAACACCGCCCTCTATGTACATGGCATGCGGCGGAAGGGTGCCCTCGATGTAGGAAGCCGCGCTGTCGTCCGTGTCATAGGGGATCTGCTGGACAAAGAAGACAAGGTTCATCAGCCGTAGGTAGTCTTCCTCCGGATTTCCGCTCGGTGGCGCGATACGCCAGGCAAGGTCCTCCAGGATTGGTCTGTCAGCGTCGGCCAGGGCATACCGCCCCCAGATGTGATAGTCGCTTAGCCGCGGCGTCTCCCGCTGTTCCTGGAACAGCGCCTCCGGAATCCTGACCACCGTCGTATGGACCCCACCATCGATCGCCGTCCACCGGAAACTCCGTGTGTAAGCCGGACCGTCATCCGGATACGGTGTCGGTGTCGCCACCGGTTCAGGAGAAGCATAGACCGGCGGGTTTCGAACCACCACCGGTTCTGAGCCGGAGGTGATCGGCTCGCCGAGTAGCGCGGGTTTCACTACAAACGCGACGACCAGGATTATGATCGCACCCGCAAGAACCGGGACGACATCCTTCCACTCCATATCCCAGACCCCGGAGAGGTGGTCTTCCGGTAGTGATTGTTTATCACCGGGGTGTAGAAAACGTTAACCCCGGCGGGTCTGGAGAACTGGCCGTTCAGAAAGGTTCGATGCTGTGGTAGATCCGGTGGCGGAGACGCTACCCCCCGGCGTTGGTGCGCCGCCGACTCCAGATCACTTCTTTTCAGGTGCCGGACCCGGCGGACATACCCCTTCAAGCCCTGCCATCTGCTCCCGCGACCCGACCGCAAACCTGCAGACGGTGGGGTAGTAGTTGGTGACGTACTCCTTGAGCATCCGGAGGGCGCAGTAATGCGGGGCGATGCTCTTCATAGACTCTTTCATCATCTGGACCCACCTGTGCGGGACGTCGTCCATCATCCGCGAGTAGTAGAGCGGGGCGATCTCGTTCTCGATCAGGTCATAGATCGTCGCTGCGTCCTCATGGTTATTCCCCCGACTCTCAAAAGCCCAGCCGTTCCAGCCGTTGTAGCCCTCAACCCACCAGCCATCCAGAACCGAGAGGTTCAGCACGCCGTTCATCCCCGCCTTCATACCGCTCGTGCCGCACGCCTCCATAGGGGGGATGGGTGTGTTCAACCAGACGTCTACACCCTGAACCAGGTAACGTGCAACCTGCTCGTCGTAATCCTCGACGAACGCTATCCTGCCGCCAAACCGTGGATCCTGGGAATACTGGTAGATCTTCTGGAGGATCCGTTTGCCCTGTTCGTCGGCGGGGTGGGCCTTCCCGGCAAAGATGAACTGCACCGGTCTCCAGCGGTTGTTCACGATCCGCTCAAGCCGGTCAGGGTCATCAAAGATCAGATCGGCGCGCTTGTACTCAGCAAACCGGCGGGCAAACCCGATCGTTAACGCAGCGGTGTCGAGCATGAGCCCCTCCGCCGCGAGGTTCTCAGGTTCGTCCCGGTGTCCCGCCCACTTGAGACGTTTTCGCTCTCTTATACGGGCAAAGAGTTTCATCTTCAGCCACTGGTGCTCACGCCAGAGGTCTTCATCGGGGATCTCGTCCACCACCTCCCAGATGATCGGGTTGTCATAATTCTCCCGCCAGTCCGGGTAGACGGGATCCACGTAACGGTCAAAGATAGACTCGATCCGGTGGTTCAGCCAGGTCAGGAGGTGAACGCCGTTCGTGATATAGTCGATCGGCACTTCATCTACCGGCAGATCGGGCCAGAGTGGCTGCCACATCTCCCTTGCAACCTGGCCGTGACGCCGTGAGACGGCGTTGTGGAATCGGCTCATCCGGAGAGCAAACGCGGTCATGTTGAAACCTGCGCCGGAGCTTAGCGGGTCCTTGCCGAGCGCCATGAAATCGTTCCAGGACAGTCCAAGCGACTCAGAATACCCGTGGAAATACTTCGCCATCAGGTCTTCTGGAAAGACGTCGTGGGCGGCGGCGACAGGGGTATGGGTCGTGAAGAGGGAGGTGTTCCGGACCTGCTCACGTGCCTCCTCGAAAGACATCCCCTCCTCGATCCGCTCCCGGAGCCGCTCGAGGAGGGCAAATGCGGAGTGCCCCTCGTTTAAGTGCATCGCCGAGTACTCAGCGCCAAGCATGTGAAGAACCTTCCGTCCACCGATGCCCAACACAAGTTCCTGCCGGAGACGGTACTCGATCTCCGTTAAGTAGAGGCGGTGAGAGATGCTCCGGTTCTCAGGCAGGTTCTCATCGATATGGGTGTCAAGGAGGTAGAGGGGGACACGCCCCACCTGCACTTTCCAGACGGCAACGTAGATCGGCGGATCAACCTGTGGAACCCGCACCACAACCTGTTTGCCATCATCGTCCAGCACCCGGAGAACGGGGGCGGCATCACGGTCCAGGATCTCGGCGACGTTCCTCTGCCAGCCGTCCGCCTCGATGTGCTGATGGAGATACCCCTCGGCATACATAAACCCTGCAGATACCGTCGGGACACCGAGGTCACTCGACGCCTTTATGTGGTCGCCCGCCAGGATCCCGAGCCCCCCTGCATAGAACGGGAGCGACTGATGCAGCCCGAACTCGCTTGAGAAGTAGGCGATCGTGAGGGGCTCCCGCACAGGGTAGTGCTGTGTAAACCAGCTCGTTCCCGGCACCATGTACTCCTGAAACCGGTTCATTATGATATCGTAGCGGCGGAGGAATTCAGGTGTCGCCGCCGCCCGCTCAAGGAAACTCGGCGGGGTATCCAGGAGCATCCTGACAGGGTTGTGACGGCTCATCTTCCATTCCGCCCGGTTCAGCATCTTGAATAGCACGCTGGCCGAGGAGTGCCAGCTCCACCATAGGTTGTAGGCGAGGTCGACAAGACCGAAGATCCGCTCCGGGACATGGGCGAACCGGTCATAGGGTATCTCCGTCTTCATCTCGTGAGGCATTGAGTGTTGCACCACATAAGGTCTTCTGTCGGTGGGGCCGGCGCGCACGGATAAAGATGCTGTAAGAGCCGTCTGGCTCATGACGCGCCCGGCCAGGGGGGGTAGCCCCACCAGAGGGTTACTGGAAGTTATTATAGATATCTCCAGCCGACATTCTTTTCACTGAAAGAACAGGTGGTGGAGAATTGGGCATGCGGCATATGATCGAGGCAGAGAACCTCTCCAGGGATTACGGCAACGTCGTCGCTGTGAACAGCGTCTCGCTCTCCGTTGTGGAGGGAGAACTCTTCGGGCTTCTCGGGCCGAACGGCTCGGGAAAGACAACGATGATCAGGATGCTCACCGGGCAGGTGCGGCCGACATCCGGTTCGGCCAGGGTGATGGGGGTAGATGTGACAAAAGATCCTGTAGAAGTCAGGAGACTGGTCGGGATCATCCCCGAGCAGGAGACACCGCCAAGCTTCCTCACCGCAGAAGAGTACCTCCATTTCGTGGCCCGCATCCGCAACCTGGATTCGATCGAGGAGCGGTGTGATCGCTGGTTTGACCTGCTGGAGTTCAGGGATAAGCGGGACGTACTGTGCAAGGACCTCTCGCGGGGAACCCGGCAGAAACTGATGTTTGCGCAGGCCTTCCTGCACGAACCTCCGCTTGCTCTCATCGACGAACCTCTGATCAACCTTGACCCCATCATGCAGAGGACGGTAAAGGACTTCCTGCGCCGTTACGTCCGGGAGGGTGGGACAATCTTCTTCTCCACCCATATCCTCGAGATCGCCGAAGAGATCTGCGACCGGGTCGGGATCATCCACAACGGCAGGCTCCTCCACACCGGTCGTCTTGACGAGATCACCGCGTCTGGCGGCAGGAGCCTGGAGGACTTCTTCCTCGAACTGGTTCGGGGTGGTGCCGGTGCCTGAACTCTTCGTCGCGATGATGAAGGAAGAGTGGCGGATCCACTCGACGATCTTCGGAAACCTGGGATTCGCGCTATTTCCGGTGGTGATCGCGGTCTTTGCATTCCTGGGGTCGCTCACCCTCCCCATCTTTGCAGACGTTCTCCCCTATGACGTCGTCGCGCTGCTTGCGCACATCATCTTCCTGCTCATGGGCGTGATGGTGGGTTCGTTTGGCCTCATGGGCCGGGAGGTCATGAACCGCAGGTTCGGGCAGGCCAGTCTGGTAGCCTACGCATCACGGAGCCTGCCGGTCTCGGAGAGACGGATATTCGCCGCGTTCCTGGCAAAAGACACGTTATACTACATCCTGCTCTACGTCCTTCCGTTCTCGATCGGGTTTGCCGCAGCGGCACCGTTCATCTCGCTCGACCCGGGCTACCCTCTCCTGGCATTTATATCGCTCACGCTCGCCTTCCTCCTCGGTCTTGCTATTGTCTGTTTCCTCTCGACGCTCTACGCGCGCTCTGCTGCGCTCCTGGCCGGAACGATGGCGGTGCTCGGCGTCGCCGGGGTGGCGGCCTCGCGGCTCGGGATGCCCCTCCTCCCGCCGTACGCCTTCTTCCTCGACCCGGCAGCGGAACCGCTTATCCTCTCTCTGGTCCTCATCCTGGCTCCGGCAGCCGTATCGGTGCTGTTTGTCACTGTGGAATACCCTGACCGGACAAAACGTTTCAGAAACCGGCTCGAACCCCTGGCCGAAGACCTGAAAGGCCTCGGAAACGCGCACTTCATCGCAAAGGACGTCCTCGACCTCGTCAGGAGCGAGGGGGGCGTCGGGAAGGTGATCTTCTCGTTTCTCCTCCCGCTCGCTCTGGTCTGGGTCTGCCTCCAGGTCATGATTCGGTTCATCCCGGGGATCGATCCGCTGGTGGTCTTTGCCGTTCTGCTCGGTGTGTTATCGGCCACGATCTACAACTGGCTGACCGAGTTCGACTCTTTCACGTCCTACGCATTCCTGCCGGTGGAAGTCAGCGAGGTGATCGACGCGAAACTGAAGGCCTACGCCCTTGCAAACCTGCTCCCGCTCGCGGTGCTCGTGATCGCCGCGGCGACAACGGGGTGGACGGTGGCGTTCTTCCCGGCCCTTGCCGCCTTCGTCTCGGTCTCGGCATACACCCTGGCGGTGACGGTCTGCCTATGTGGGCTCCACCCGAACGTGATGCTCTATCACGCCCGGGTCTTCCTTCGATACATACTCGCTATAAGCCCGGCGCTCCTGCTCCTCATCTTCGCGTCGATCGTCGACCCGGGATACGCGTTCTTAAGTCTTTTTCTCGTCGCGCCGGCGGCGCTCCTCCTATCCAGAGCGCGGAAGAAGTGGCAGACCTGGGATATGCCGGCAACCGGATAATTTTTAGCCGGGCACGGTGGACGCGGCCGATCTCAGGAGCGGGTGATCCTCCGTGAGGGCGGCACCGTGTCGAGCGAGGAATGGGTGACCGCCAGGCATGCAACCGCGCACCAGGTCTCGTGAGCCTCCACGACGACCTCGTAGTCCTCCTGCGACCCGATGTATAGATTCGGGTAGATTCTCGATCGTTCGTCTAACCCGGACACTCAAAGCGCCTCAAGCGCGTATACCGCCGCACCAAAGAGCGGTGCTTTACCATCGAGTGAGGAGACTGCCAGCCGGGGAAGGGTCAGGTAGCGGTCGATGAACGGCTCCATGTACCTGATCACGATATCGCCGTGATAGCGCGCGAGTGGGCCGTCAAACACGATTATCTCAGGGTTATAGGCTACAATGACTGCAGAGACCCCACGGGCGTTCACCTCTCCGAGAGCCTCCATAAAGGCAAGGGCAACCACGTCCTCCTCCTTGGCCGCCTCGAAGATCGCCCGCGTGGATGAGGCGTCGAAACCCACCCGCCGGAGATCCGCCGCCTCCCGCCAGGCCGCAAAGAACCCGGGGATGTTCTTTGCGGAGGCGTAGGCCTCCCAGTGGCCGGCAAACCCGCACCCGCAGACGAGGCTGTAGCGGGTATCAACGGGTATATGCCCGATCTCCCCGGCGTTCCCGTCCTTCCCGAGGAGGAGAGAGCCGTTCACCACAGCACCGCCACCTATGCCGGTAGAGAGGGTGACGTAGACGACGTTATCGGATCCGCGGGCGGCGCCAGCCCACCGCTCGCCGAGGACGCCGGCCCGGGCGTCGTTGATGAGGAAGACAGGCAGCCCGAACCGCTCCCGGAGCGGCTCGACGATCTCGACGAGAGGGAAGGCGATGTTCGGCGAGTTGATGACACACCCGCGACCCAGGTCCAGCGGGCCCGCCGATGCAACACCTATGGCCAGAGCATCCTTCCCCTCCGGCAACGTGAGGAGAGTCTCAACCCGGGCGACGATCGCGGCGGTGATCACCTCTCCGGAAGGCCCCGTGGTCGGCGTCGGAACTATTTCGTGGGCGAGAATATTCGCATCGGAATCCACCAGGGCAGCGCGCAGGTTGGTTCCGCCGAGGTCAACGGCAATCACGGTCGTCACAGGGGCATTCAACTCCTCTCGGTGAGTGTGCTACTCTTCTCGGAATATGCGAACAACCGGCATAAACCTTACTTCTGGGCCGCTGGATATGATTTGAGGCGTTCGAGACGGCCCAACAGCGGCGGGGGGTGGGATGGATACCCTTTCCGTCAGGCTCTTAACCCTGCGAAGAGACCATTCGAGATGGAGATACCCAATGGCACGAAGAGACGTAACACTGGATGAGGCAAAGACAATGGGTGAGAAGCTCGGCATCACATGGGATGAGTTCGATATCGAGGAGTTCCGGCGGGGAATGGTAGTCGAACTCGAGCATGGGCTTCGGGACCCGGTGACAAACGTCACTGACGACGATCTCCTCACCACAGCAAAGATCGCGCTTGCGCACTTGAACGAGTTCCCGGACTACTATGAGAGACTTGAGGAGATGGAGGAAGAGGCGGAGGCCTACTGGGCTGAGAGAAAGCCAAAACAATAGATCCTGGGAGATACCCCGGATGCGCAACATCTATCATCATTTCACCTGTAAGAACTAAACCATGGATCGGGGCTCGAGGACTGATTGGATCAGGATACGGCAGCGGCGGGTAATCGAGGGGCAGGACTACTACGCCGACAGGCTCTACGAGACGCAGCAGGCCGCGTGGGCATACGCCAGACAACTGAAGATGCGGGGTGCTGCCGACGTCCGCGTCTTTAGAACCGCCACCGAGGGCGGTTACCACGGTTATGCCGCGTTCGTCAGACAGGAGCGATAAATAACCCGCGGTCCATCCGGCAAAAGATCGGATTTAAGAGGGGTGGATGCCTTTTGAGTCACGGGTAAAAGAGTGAGGGGTGAACCCTCTGTCCACATTCCCCCATACTTTCTCAAACGGCAGTGTAATACATCTTCAGGATGGCAGAGGTGCATTGGTTGAACCGGGTGGATAAAGGTTCCAGCCATCCATTATGTATACACCAGCAAGACTGGCGACCCGCGGTGATTCACCGCGGTCGAGTGTCTGGGAGGGTGACCGTCCCGCTGGCTCCCGCTGAACAATCGCCACACACTGCCTGCCCACCTCTCGATGGTGAGGCGGCCTCTGTTGAGCGGACGGGCGGTGGGGGCGGTGGTCACCGGGCAGACTGACGGGAAATGGTGAATGGTCTATAGCCCGGATCATTGATTCGAGGGTTCACCCCGTCTTCCTTCCTTGCGGACCAGCAACCTTTATTAATTCTTGTTCTGTATTCCCTCTTGCATGATCAAAGTTGCTGTCAACGGTTACGGCACCATCGGCAAACGGGTCGCCGATGCAGTCGCCGCACAGCCCGACATGGAGGTTATCGGGGTATCCAAGACCAGTGTATCTGCCGAGGCATACATCGCAAAAGAGCGCGGCTACCCACTCTACATCGCAGACCTCAGCAGGAAGCCGGCATTCGAGAAGGCCGGTCTTGAGGTTGTCGGCGATGTCGAGGCCATGATCAGGGCCGCCGATATCGTCGTGGATGCCACTCCCGGAGGGGTCGGGGCGAAGAACCGGCCGATCTATGAACGTCTCGGTAAAAAAGCAATCTTTCAGGGCGGCGAGGAACACGAGGTTGCCGGCTTCTCCTTCAACGCCCACGCAAACTACCGTGAGGCCGAAGGAAAACAGTTCGCCCGGGTCGTCTCGTGCAACTCCACCGGACTCGTCCGGCTCATCCACGCCCTGGATCAGGCCTTCGGGGTCGAGCGCGTCCGGGCGGTGATGGTTAGGCGGGCCGCAGACCCAGACGACATTAAAAGGGGACCGGTTGATGCCATTGTCCT
This sequence comes from Methanoculleus receptaculi, assembly GCF_033472595.1. Taxonomy (NCBI): domain Archaea; kingdom Methanobacteriati; phylum Methanobacteriota; class Methanomicrobia; order Methanomicrobiales; family Methanomicrobiaceae; genus Methanoculleus; species Methanoculleus receptaculi. The sequence goes on from NZ_CP137642.1 coordinate 349,116, forward strand.
CAACCCGGCGACCATCCCGAGCCATCACGGGCCCGATGTCCGGACCGTCCTCCCGCAGATCGATATAGTCACACTGGCGATGATCGTCCCTACGACGTTCATGCACATGCACGTGGTACAGATGGACCTCAAGTCCGGGACAACGCGCGAAGAGGTGCTGAAGGTCTTTGAGAGGCACAACAGGATCGGGCTCATCCGCAAGGCGACCGGGATCGTAAGCAACGCCCAGCTCCGTGAGTATACCCAGGACCTCGGCCGGCCAAGAACCGACCTCTGGGAGAACGGTGTCTTTGAAGAGTCGGTTGCCGTTCTGAACGGGAAGGAGTTCTACTGCTTCCAGGCGATCCACCAGGAGGCGGATGTCGTTCCCGAGAACATCGACTGCATCCGTGCGATGCTCGGGACGGTGAAGGATCCGGAAGAATCCATCCGGATGACCAACGAAGCGCTCGGTCTCGTTCCCATAGGCTGAACGGAGGCCATCAAATCAACGGTAACGGTTCTGTGATATAAACTCTCCATATTTTCCCGGTAATATGTGCAGAGCCCATCAAACCAGTGAGGCTATTGGGAAGAAGGATTAACTCCCTGGCAGACCAAGTTTTCCTAATGGATCCATACGAACTGGCGACCCGTAATACTGTTGAGGTCGTAACCGAGGAGGAACTTCGGGCGCTCCTCGACCGCCCTGTTAGGCGGGTCTACACCGGCTACGAGCCGAGCGGGGAGATCCACCTCGGCCACATGGTGACGGTGAACAAACTGATGGACCTGCAGCAGGCGGGGTTTGAGGTGACCGTGCTTATCGCCGACCTCCATGCGTTCCTGAACCGCAAGGGGACGATGGAGAAGATCCGGGAGATAGCCGAGTACAACCGCCGATGTTTTGAGGGGCTCGGGCTTTCGGGCGCAAGATACGTCCTGGGCTCGGAGGTGCAGTTAACATCGGACTACGAACTTGCCGTCCTCGAACTCTCCCAGAGAGTCACCCTCAACCGCGCAAAGAGAAGTATGGACGAGGTCGGGCGGCAGATGGAGAACCCGATGGTCTCCCAGATGGTATACCCGATCATGCAGATGGTCGATATAGCGACGCTGGCGGTGGATGCCGCTGTGGGCGGGATCGACCAGCGGAAGATCCACATGCTCGCGCGGGAGCACCTCCCCTCGATCGGGTATCCGGCACCAGTATGTATCCATACACCGATCATAAACGGCCTTGATGGCAAGAAGATGTCATCGTCAGCCGGGAACGTGATATCGGTCGCCGATTCTGAGGAGGAGATCCAGCGAAAGATTAAGAAAGCGTTCTGCCCGCCAGAGATCGAGAACAATCCGGTGCTTGAGATCCTGCGCTACCACGTCTTACCGCGGAGCGGAAAGGTCACCATCCGCCGGCCCGCGAAGTTCGGCGGTGATCGGGAGTTTGACGCCTACGAAGACCTCGAACGCGCCTACGCCGCCGGGGAGATCCATCCAATGGACCTTAAGACGGCCACCGCCAGCCATCTCATAGAGATCCTCGCCCCAGTGCACGATTACGTCTTCAGCAGGTGATTCGGCCGTGAGCCGCAACGAAGAGTATGAACGATTCGACCGCGAGATCGCGGAGATGGGAGTCAAAATAAAAGACGCAGACTCCCTGAAGGTACGCGACGACGTCTTCGACGAGGTCACCCTTATCGCGCTCTACAAACTCGTCCACAGGAAACTGATCTCAAGCATCGGCGGGCCTATCAGCACCGGGAAAGAGGCAAACGTCTTCTACGGTGAACGTGGCGCGCAGGGGATAGCGATCAAGATCTACCGGATCCAGACCGGGAACTTCAAGGCGATGACCAACTACCTGGCAGGAGACCGGCGGTTCTCAAGCGTCCGGGGGACGCGCAAGGGTATAATCTTCGCCTGGACGAAGAAGGAGTTCAGCAACCTGGCCAGGGCACACGAGGCCGGGGTTCCAACCCCTGAACCGCTGGCGTTCGACCGAAACATACTCCTGATGGAGTTCCTGGGTGAAGACGAGATCCCATACCCGCAACTCCGGAACGCCGAAGTTGAGGACTACGGGGCGGTCTACAACGAGATACTCGCTTATGTGGATCTACTATACAGGGAGGCCCGTCTGGTTCACGCCGACCTATCCGAATACAATATCCTCTACCACGAGAAACCATATCTGATCGACATGGGGCAGGCGGTAACCCTGGATCACTCGCAGGCGCACGCGTTTCTGGTCAGGGACATCAGAAACCTGAATCGCTACTTCTCCCGCTACTGTGATGTGGGGGATGAAGAAGAGATAATTGCGGAAATAGTCAGCAGAGAGCAGCCTTGAAGGCCGGAGGACGGATCAATACCATGGTAACACAGGAGATAAAAGTTTCAACATCAAGGATCGGCGCGCTCATCGGGAAAGGGGGATCCACGAAACGCGAGATCGAGGATAGGACAGGAATAGCCCTCCAGATCGACAGCGAAGAAGGTCTGGTGAAGATCGAGGGGGATGACCCGGTCGCGGTCATGACAGCGACGAGCGTTGTCTCTGCGATAGGTCGGGGCTTCTCGCCTGAGCGTGCATTCAGACTCCTCGATGAGGAGGACATGATCCTCGTTCTCATCGATCTCACCGACCTGGCGGGGACAACCCAACACCTCGAACGACTGCGGGGCCGGATCATAGGGAGGTCCGGCACCTCCAGGACCCAGATCGAGGATATGACCGGGACAGAGATCTCGGTCCACGGCAAGACGGTGGCGATCATCGGGCTTCCAGAACAGGTTGAGACCGCGAGGAAAGCAGTGGAAATGCTGATCCAGGGCGTACCTCACGAGAATGTCTACGCTTTCCTCGACCGGAAAAAGAAGGAAGCCAGGCAGGAGATGCTGGAATATTACTCGTGATACTGGAGCGGCGAACCCCTCTCCATCCGGGGTTGTAACGATACAGGGAGTTATACAGTTTGCAGTGGAAATGAAGGGGTGTATATGGAGATAGCCGACCTCCCTCTCCCGGCGCAACTTGCAGCCAGTTACACCGACCACGGGATCAGAGAGTTATACCCGCCGCAGGCGGCCTGCGTCGAGGCAGGGCTTTTCTCGGGCAAAAACCTCCTCATCGCCATCCCCACCGCGAGCGGAAAGACCCTGGTAGCCGAGATGGCGATGCACCACCAGGTGGCAAATGGCGGTAAATGCCTCTACATAGTTCCACTCCGGGCTCTGGCAAGCGAGAAGTTCGAAGAGTTCTCGGGGAAAGGGCTCCGTGTCGGGATCGCCACAGGGGACTTCGACCGGCGGGACGAGTACCTGGGGCGAAACGATATCATAGTTGCAACAAGCGAGAAGGTCGACTCACTCCTGCGTAACCAAACACCCTGGCTCTCGGAGATCAGCCTCCTGGTTATCGATGAGGTTCACCTGATCGACGACCCATCCCGGGGAGCGACGCTTGAGATGGTTATTACAAAACTCCGGCATAAAAACGAGGGGCTGCAGATCATCGCCCTCTCGGCGACCATCGGAAACCCGGGGGATCTCGCCGGATGGCTGGACGCCGAACTCGTAGAGAGCGACTGGCGGCCGGTCGAACTCCGGGAGGGGGCCTTCCTTCTCGACACTATCCACTTCACCGACAGCATCCGCCGGATCGAGCGCAGGAGCAAACACGAGGACCTGGACCTTGTCCTCGACACGGTTGCTGAGGGGGGGCAGTGTCTGGTCTTTGTCAGTTCCCGCAAGAACGCGGAGGCGTTTGCAAAACGCGCAGCATCGGGACTTAAACTTTCAAACCCCATCCTTGCCGGATACGCAGACTGGATCCGCTCGAACGCCACAACCGATATGGGGAGGACGCTGGCCGCCTGTGTGGGTATGGGTGCGGCGTTCCATCACGCTGGGCTTCCACGGGAAGAGCGCCAGATCGTCGAGCAGGGGTTCAGGGAGGGGCAGATCAAGGTGATTGCCTCCACCCCTACCCTCGCCGCCGGGCTGAATCTCCCTGCAAGAAGGGTTATCATCCGCGACTACCTCCGGTTCAACGCCGGCGAGGGTATGGTCCCCATCCCCGTCCGGGAGTACCGGCAGATGGCCGGACGTGCCGGGCGGCCGCACCTCGACCCTTACGGCGAGGCCATCCTGATCGCGAAGTCCGACGATATGGTCGACGAACTCTTTGATTGTTACATCGAGGCACCACCGGAGGATGTCCGGAGTCGCTGTGCCGATGAGGCTATCCTATGCACTCACGTACTCTCGCTCATCGCGACGGGTTTTGCCCGCGAACGTAACGAGGTTCTGGGTTTCATGGACGGTACGTTCTATGCAAACCAGGGCGAGAACCCACTCGCATTAAAGAGGGTCGTCGATCGGGTGCTCGACTTCCTGCTGGAAGCCGAGATGATCACCGATGTTGGAGGATGGCTCGAGGCCACGGAGTATGGTTCTCTCGTCTCCCGCCTCTACATCGACCCCAGGAGCGCCGAGTTGATCGTGACAGCGATGACCGGCCGGAAGGAGTACACCGAGATCGGGCTCCTGCATCTACTCTGCTCGACACCGGATATGTCGACGCTCTATGTTAGGCAGAAAGATATCTACCTCCTCGACCGGTTCCTGGCCGACCACCAGGACGAACTCTGGCTGGAGATCCCGTGGGACGGCGGCGAGGGGTTCGACCGGAGCCTCAAGACCGCGCTCCTCCTCGCCGACTGGGTCAACGAGACGGGGGAGGATACGATCTGCGAACGCTACAACGTCGGCCCGGGGGACATCCACGGGATGGTGGAGAGCGTGACATGGCTGGTCCATGCAGCCCAACGCCTGGCGGGCCTCTTTGCCCCGCACCTTCTGCACCCCATCGAGGAGATGGAACTCCGTGTCCAGCACGGTGTCAGGAGGGAGGTCCTCCCACTCATCAGGCTCCGCGGGATCGGGAGGGTCCGCGCCCGCCGGCTTTTCAACAACGGGATCGACTCGATCGAGGCGCTCCGTGCGGCGGGACCCGAGAGGGTTGGGAACATCCTTGGGAGCGGGATCGCCGCCCGGATCTTCGAGCAACTAGATGGTGGCGGCGGGGAGATCGGGGAGCCGGCTGAAACGCAGTCGACGCTCTCCAGGTTTGGGTGAGATATGATGAGAGGGGTGCGATGTGAGATCTACACCGCGGTCTTCACCGTTGAGGATACCAGAGAGTTCTTAAACAACGTTCGGAAGGTCGCCGATGATTGTGGAACAAACATCATCCTCTTTGACGCTGGGCGTCTGGCGGGGCGCGAGCATGTGGAGGCGGCGCTCCTGCACGCCTGGCGGGCCTGGGAGAGCGGTGATGCGGTATCAAACTCGTTTGAGATGGAAACCCTCCTCTACGCCGCGGGGACACGACAGTGCCACCTGGCCGGGTCATATGGTGTCCACACCGGTGAGAACCACGCCTATGTTGCCATCTGCCCCCCGGCACCCGGTGCCAGGGAGAGGCTTGCCGATCTCGTGGAGTTTGTTGATACGGACCCGGAGGAGGGGATCGATCCCGCGAAACGCGAGCGTCTTGCGGAACTTTTCGGTATCACCCCCGAGGAGATAGGTGTGGTCGGCGAGGAGCGGTTCCGCGAACTGGTGCTCGAACGGGTGGCCCTCCTTGAGGTCTACCGCTGAGGTTTGCTCGAGGCGTGGCTGAGGATATGCCTGATCTCCGGGATGATGATCTCCCGCGCGGCAAGGGTCACGGCTCCGGTCGACCCCGGGATGCAGAAGACCGCGCGGCCCTCGATAACCCCGGCGATCGCACGTGAGAGTATAGCGGCCGTCCCCACCTCTTCGTAACTCTTCAGTCTGAAAAGTTCCCCAAAACCGTCGATCGTCTTCTCTAGCAGCGGCGCGATGGCTTCTATCGTGACATCGTCCGGCGTGAGACCGGTACCCCCGGTAACGAGAACACAGTTTGCACGTGATAGCGCTCCGCTGACCTCCGCGCGGATCCTTTCCCGGTCGTCCGGGATCAGGGCATAGTGGGTCACCTCAATGCCTGCGCCGGTAAGGAGGTCGATGAGAACCTTCCCGCTGGTATCGGTCTCGGAGTTCCGGGTCGAGGAGACTGTTATAACCGCGGCGGTCACTGTGATTGGTTTATAGTGACTCTTGTCCATGTGAGTACCTTTTTCGCGGGGCATTGATTTGACTTCTTCTTTTAATCGATTATTGGGTTGATGGTTGAGAATACTTATCGAAAAAAAAAGAGTCCTGGTAAAAAAGAGCTCCGCCAGGGGCACCGTGAACCCCTACCCCTTTATTTCGAGTGGAACCTGGAGAGAGTGGTGGCTAGGTGGTGATGGTGGCTAGGTGGTGATGGTGGCTAGGTGGTCAAGATCCTGTAGCCCGACACCGGACAGAGTTCAACGATCTGAAGAGTGAGACAAGTGAACAAAAAAGATACATTTTTATATTATCAATAAGAGAGTTACAGATGAATATTGTCATCAGTTCTACAGACGATACAGCGGGTTGTATCGTCATCGCTCTCCACTGGAAATGAAAGGGTGGGGTCCGGGGAAAACCTCCTTTTAAATGCTCGTTCACGAGATCAAGTTTCGCTCCCAGAAGCGGACAGTCAGCCTGAGATCCCGGGGTTTGGGTTTCCACTGGAAACAAAGGGGTTATCTTCTAACAGGACGATCGTATTAAGAGTTCTCAGCACGAAAATTCTCATCCCTGCCAACCTCCCGGTGAAATGATGCCTGACGATAAATCCAGCCCTATGGGATTATTCAAGAAATACCTGGCCAATAAACGGATTTTCAAGAATAGAGAAGTTCTCAGGCATAATTATCGCCCCCAGATCCTTCCTCACCGGAAGCCCCAGATCGATGAACTGGCCTCAATACTTGCGCCGGCACTAACAAACGAGACCCCTTCAAACATTCTTATCTACGGGAAGACGGGAACAGGGAAGACGGCGTCTGTACACTATGTGGGAGCAGAACTCGAGAATGCCAGTTCCCTCTCCGCGACAAAGTGCAGGGTCGTTCACCTGAACTGTGAGGTGATCGATACCCAGTACCGCGTTCTTGCCCAGATCGCAAACAGCCTGGATGATCTTGATGCCCACCCGAGCGACAGCGCCAGGAATCTCATCCCTATGACCGGTTGGCCGACCGACCAGGTCTACGCCGAACTCAAGAAGCAACTGGAGAACAGTGGGGGGGTCGTGGTAATCGTCCTGGACGAGATCGACAAACTTGTCAAGAAGAGCGGGGATGACACCCTCTATAACCTCACCCGGATCAACTCTGACCTCCGACTTGCAAAGGTCAGCATCATCGGGATCTCAAACGACCTCCGTTTCACCGATTTTCTCGATCCGCGTGTCCTATCCTCCCTCTCTGAGGAGGAGATCGTCTTTCCCCCATATAACGCCCCTCAACTCTGCGACATCCTCCAGCAGAGGGCGGATTTGGCTTTCATCGACGGGGTGCTTGACGGTGCGGTCATCCCTCTCTGCGCGGCGCTTGCTGCACAGGAGCACGGTGATGCCCGGCGAGCGCTTGACCTCCTCCGGGTCTCAGGCGAGCTTGCGGACCGCGAGAATGGAGACCGCGTGACCGAGAAGCATGTCCGGATGGCCCAGGAGAAGATCGAGACCGATAGCATGGTCGAGTGCATCTCAACCCTACCCACACAGAGCAAGGTGGTCCTTTACGCTATGCTGATCCTCGAGAGGATGGGGAAACGGATCTTCACGAGCGGGGAGGTCACCGTGGTCTACCGTGAGATCGCCCGGATCATCGATCTCGATGTCCTGACGCACCGCCGGATCACGGATCTCATATCCGAGCTCAATATGCTCGGCGTGATAAACACCCGGGTCGTCTCGCGGGGGCGTTACGGCAGGACGAAGGAGATGTGGTTTGATGCGGCAACGAGCAAGATCGAGGAGGTCGTTACGCGCGACCCCCGGCTTGATGATGAGAGGCTCAAACAACTCGATATCAATCGACTCAGAGTAATGTTAAGGTGAAACTCATGGACGAGAAGGATCGTATCCTCCTCCATCTGCTGGAGGAGAACTGCCGCACTCCGATAACCGAACTTGCGGTGCTGGCTGAGATGAGCGAGCAGGATGTAAAGGACAGGATCACCTGGCTGGAATCTACAGGTGTCATACGTCGTTATGGGGCGGTCATCGACTGGGAACGGGCAGGCGACGGCAACGTAACCTCGGTGATCGATCTGAAGGTCTCACCCGAGCGCGACTTCGGTTATGACAGGATTGCCGAGCGGATCGCGCGGTTCCCTCAGGTCCGTTCGCTTCGACTGATGACCGGTGTATACGACCTCCAGCTCCTGGTAACAGGATCGAGCATGCATGAGATCGCCAGGTTCGTGGCCGAGGAGATCGCCCCCATGGATCGGATCCGGGAGACGGCGACACACATCACGATGAAGACCTACAAGGAGAACGGCACCACCTTCGCCGAGCGCGAAGGGGTCGAACGCCTCCCATACTCCTTCTGAGGTGAGGCCGTTGCGGAGTTTTGTCTCGGAACGGGCCAGCGCCATACCGCCGTCGGGCATACGGAAGTTCTTTGATATAGCCCAGACGATGGAGGACGTCATATCACTTGGCGTCGGCGAACCGGACTTTGTGACACCCTGGTGTGTCTGCGAGGCTGCCATATACTCTATCGAGCAGGGGTCGACCGCCTATACCTCGAACAAGGGGACGCCCCAGCTCAGGGGTGCCATAAGCCATTACCTTGATGCCAGATTCGGTACCACCTACGATCCGGAGGAAGAGATCATCGTGACCTGCGGCGTCTCGGAGGCGGCCGATGTTGCAATTCGGGCTGTCGTTGATCCCGGCGACGAGGTGCTTGTCGCCGAACCCTGTTACGTCTCCTATATCCCCTGTGTCACACTTGCCGGCGGGACGCCGGTGCCTGTTCCGTGCCGGGCAGAGGATGAGTTCCGGATGGCGGCCGATGCGCTTGCAGAGAAGATCACGCCACGGACGAAGATCCTGATCGCAAACTTCCCTAACAACCCGACCGGTGGGGTGATGGGGGAATCGGACTGGCGGGCCATCGCCGATCTCCTGGTTGACCATGACCTGCTCCTGATCAGCGACGAGGTCTACGCCGAGTTAACCTATGAAGGCGACCACTTCTCACCTGCGAGGATCCCGGAGATCCGCGACCGGACGATCACCCTAAATGGGTTCTCAAAGGCTTTTGCCATGACCGGGTGGAGGATCGGCTACCTCTGCGCCCCGCAGGAGATCACAGCGGCGGCGTTGAAGATCCACCAGTACGTCGCGCTCTGTGCTCCTGTCATGGGGCAGGTCGCGGCCTACGAGGCGCTCCGGATCGGGAATGAAGAGAAGGACGCAATGGTCCGGGAGTATCGTCTCAGGCGCAACCTCTTTGTTGACGGGCTGAACAAACTCGGTCTCCCCTGCCACCTCCCTAAGGGTGCATTCTATGCTTTCCCCTCGGTGGAGAGCACTGGTATGAGCGATACGGAGTTTGCAGAGGCGCTTCTGCGTGAGCAGCATGTGGCGGTCGTCCCCGGAAGCGTTCTCGGCGCCTCCGGTGCCGGGCATGTGCGGTGCGCCTATGCGGTCTCCCGCGACGACCTCAAGGAGGCCCTTTCCCGGATGGGGGCCTTCATTGAATCACATAAGTGAACTACCCCGCGCCTCTCGGGCGGGGGGGCTTCCCGGCTATCATGGCCGACACTTGCACCACAGAGATGTGATGTAGAGGTCTTGGCTCCACAGGCTCAAAGGGCGGCTCCGCTTTCATCCCCGCTGCTCCTCTCGGCCGGGACTTCCCGCTCCGCCCCCTTCACCCCCCGCAAGTTAAAATCGAAACTTTTTTAGGAGAGATCCCTGAATCTGCAACTCACAATATGCTGTCCGACGTGGGAATGACGCCTGCGGAACCCCTTTGTTTCCACTGGAGATGTGAATTTATTCCTGGATCACGGTGGGTGTGGTTCGCGCTGTTGTCTTACCCGAAGTATGCCTTCAGGTTGGAGGACGGCGGGTAGAACTCCGATCTTTTATCTGTCTACCAGGCGGGTGATCTTGCTGTAATTCAGTCTCCTCTTCGGAGCTGGAGATCCCTGTATGCGCTCGGCGCCAGGCGCAGGGAGGAGATCTCCAGTGGAAACGGAAGCGTCATGGCGGCGCAGGCCTCCTGCGGTGGGAGGAAAAAAGTTATCGTTTGATCCCCTTTCCGACAGAGAAGGCTTTTCCAAGCGTTTTCCCATGCCCATAGTACTCCTGCCGCAGGGAGTCATAGGCAATGGGTCGGATCTTCTCGAGATCGGGTCTGCCATCCTCCCCAACGACACCCTCCTCCATTTTCACGTCCAGGATCTCGCCGATGAACTGGGTGTGCACGCCGATCTCGACCGTCTGGAGAAGGCGGCATTCGAGGACGACGGGGAACTCCCCCACGTAGGGGGCGTTCACCAGGTCGCCTTTAACCGGTGTGAGGCCTGTAGCGGCAAACTTGTCCTCGTCCCGGCCGGAGACGATACCGAAATAGTCGGTCTCCCTGATGTAGTTGACGGATGGGATACTGATCGTGAACTCGCGCTGCTTGACCAGGTTTTCGTAGGTCTGCCTGGCCTTCTGCACCGAGACCGCCACCGCTGGCGGACGCGATGAGCAGATCCCGCCCCACGCCGCGACCATGGCGTTTGGTCGGCCGCTGGCATCGTAGGTTCCGATCACCAGTACCGGATGAGGATAGAGGACAGTACGTGGGCCGAGTGATTGTTTCTTCATGGGAATACGGTTCGTCTCCCGACCTGGATAAACCTTTTCGAACCCGGCGAGGCGTGTCCTGCTGGTGAACTGTCTCATCTCACGCACTACCCACCGCTCCTTTATTCTGTTGCTGCACCGAGCGGAAGAGGAAAAACCCTACGATTATAAACGTTGCTATAGGCGAGAGCCAGGCGGGGATACGGAACCCGAAACTGTCCGCGAGCATGATCGTCCCCAGCACCAGGATGGAATACATCGCCCCGTTTTTGAGGTAACAGAATTTCCTGATCTGGTCGACGCCCCAGACGGTAGGTTCCCTTACTACGAATGCCCCGACACCGTTTCCTATCAGGATAAGAGGGATAGAAAGGGTGAAAGCAAACGCCCTGATGACTCCATCGATTGAGAACGTTGCATCAAGTACCTCGAGGTAGGCAAGTTTAGAAACATCAGACATACCTGACCCCATCATACGGGCCTCCTGCACCTCGGCGTTCTTTCGGAAACCGTGGACGGTGAAGAAAGACGGTGGAACCGAGCACGGCTGCGAAACCCATCATGGTGTTGATCTGGAGGGCAAACCAGACTATAACAGAAAGCAGGATCGAGGCGATGGCATAGAACCAGACGGCCTGCCTGGAGAAGAAACGCTCGCTCCCGAGGTAGCAGTTCTTCTCCTCCGCAAAAAGCCAGTGAAAGAAGAGGAGAATAAGGAACATCCCACCAAATATAGGGAGGATCGGGGCGGACTCTTCGACCGCGGACACTACGGCAGGATCGCTTGAGAAGGTTGCGAGCAGCGCTTCAATGGGCCCAAGCGAGGGTGTCGTCATCCAGACGATCAACCACGGCAACAACCCGCGGACAACAAAGACAGCAATGATCAGACCCCAGACAAGAAACCACCTGCGGGCTCTTTGGCTCATCGTTGCGAGGACGTCGGCGTTCAGTGGATCCCCGGTGCCTTTCAGTTGATGGGCGGTGCGGCGACTCAAAAGATGGAGCCGCGAGAGGCTGGCCGCCATCTCGCTTGAAGATCATTTTCCTGTATCCCCGCAGCAAGCCACCTACTCTTCAGCAAAGGCTATGGCCTCACCGACCTGTTTTATCGACCTGCGAATAGCCATGACCATCTCATCCCAGGTCGAGCCTGCTTCGATCTCAACCTCACGGTCAAGCGCATACACCCGGAATAGGTAGGCCTCAGGTTTACCGGCGTCTGGCGCGGGCCCCCGGTAACCGAGGGTGCCGAAATCGTTCTCGCCCTGAACGGCATGAAGCGGTGAGTCCACCTCACCGCCGGGAGGGAACCCTTCCGGGATCTGGGGGACCGCAGGGAGGTTCCAGATGACCCATGCCACCCGTGAGGCCCCCTCCTCCGGGCATGCCATCACCATGATCGCAAGCGACCTGATCTCCGGGAGAAGCCCCTCAACCCGGATCGGCGGTGAACGGTTTGCCCCTCTGCTGGTGTATTCCTCGGGAAAAACCTCAAAATCCAGTTTCACAATTAGTTTCTCCATAATGCTCGGCTCCGTTGATACTCTTTCTGGAAGCAGGAGATAAAAAGGTTCGTAACACTTCATCTTGAGCAGTGGCAGTGGTCTCGCTGAATCCTAGGACGTGCCCGCGCATAGCGTTGATGGTGTCCTGCTTCAGAGCGCCTGCAGGCAGATTCGAGCAATCCCGTCAAGCCCGTTATCGTGGACCTTGAAGAGGTAGCGATGAATCTCGCCACGCAGCAGGCAGGGGCCACGCGCAGGCCGATGGCCTCATAATCGTTTGAGAACCTCATGTCTTCTGGAGCGGTGGGGGCGATACCAATAACTTCCGGGAGATCGATGATCAACCGGAAGATGACGAAAAATGGTGAGGTACCGGGGGATACGGCCATGACCCCCGGTGCGGATGCGCTGATAGTCTACACCGACGGCGCTTCCAGGGGGAACCCTGGAGATGCCGCGTGGGCTTACGTGGTCGTGCGTGACGGTTCCGTCGTGGCCTGGCGTTCGGGCTACCTGGGTAAGACGACCAACAACGTTGCCGAGTACCATGCCATCATCAACGCTCTTCGCGCCGCCCGGGAGTTCACCACCGGCAGCGTCGTGGTAAGGTCGGACTCGGAACTTGTCGTTCGCCAGGTCACCGGCCGCTACCGCATCAGAAAGGAGCACCTTGCCGGTCTTGCCGAGGAGGTGTGGCGGCTGATGCGGGATTTCACCGAGGTCCAGTTCGAGAACGTCCCGCGTGAACACCCCTGTATCCAGGTGGTGGACCGTCTCTGCAACGAGACTCTCGATGCAAGGCCGCAGGTAAAGGAGTGAGCGCGGCATGGAAAGGATGGAGTGCATCCCGATAGGGATAGTCCGCTCTCCCTACACAGAGCCAGGTGACGCCCCCCGGCAGGGACGGCTGGTGGATGTCGTCGCGGAGATCCACGTCCATGACGCCTACGTCCCGGGGCTCGAAGGCGTGGAGCGGAGCAGCCACCTCATAATCCTCTACTGGCTCGACCGGGCGGAGCGTGGGCAACTCTACGCAAGGCCCCCGGGAGAGTCCCGGGAGAGGGGGGTCTTTTCCACCCGCTCGCCTGCCCGGCCGAACCCTATCGGCCTCGGGATCGTCGACCTCGTCCGCCGGGAGGGCAACGTCCTCCTGGTCAGGGGGCTCGACGCCCTGGATGGGACACCGGTGCTCGACATCAAACCCTACTCCCCCGAGATCGACTGTGTCCCGGAGGCAACGGGCGGGTGGCGCATCAAAAAATAGGCCCGGTCAGGGGATGGCCACCCCGTCCTCCCCTATGCCGAGTTCGCGGAGTTTCTCGGGCGTGGGACGCCCCTCCCGGTCCCATCCCCTGACCTGGTAATACTCATCCAGGAGTGGCTCGCGTTCCCAGACCCGGCCGCTCGGAGCGCCTTCGGTGAGCGGCTCCCTGAGAAGCCTTGGCGGCAGCGTATCGTCCTCCCGGCTGCACCCTGCTTTCAGGTTGAAGATCTTCTGGATGTTCCAGATCCGTTCACCTATCCGGAGCACCTCCGCGGCATCGATATCGTAACCGGTGACCGCCGAGACCATCGCCCCATAATCTGCCGCACCGAGCGGGAAAGAGGTAAAGAGGCAGCTACCCGAAGAGTCGATGAAAGCCGTGAGGTCCTGGAACGTCTTTGTCCAGACCGCCTTCCCCTCACTTGAGTAAGGATCGAGTTTCTCCGGAGATCCCAGCACCTCCGGGGCGATCAGGTAGGCATAGACGTGGTCACCGCCCCTGACTGAGGTCGCGTAGGCAAGGCCGTGCCCCTGCAGCCCCCGGGGGTCGTAGGCCGGGAGTTCCTGCCGCTTGACACTCATTGAGAGTTCCGGGTGCCCGTGTTTTCTCGCGAACCGGAACGAGCCTTCGGCAAGTTCGTCGCCGATACCCTCGCGGCAACCTATCCTCTGGACAAGGTCGAGCATCAGTTCCGCGTCGCCGAACCGGATCTCATCCTGGATGTAGCCCCTTTCCGAGAGTTCCATGGCGCATGCGATCGTCGATCCGGTAGAGATCGTGTCAAGCCCGAGATCGTTGCAGAGGTTGTTTGCCTCCACAACGGCAGCCAGGTCGTCGATCCCGCAGTCCGGGCCGAACGCCCAGATAGTCTCGTACTCGGGCCCGGCCGTCCGCTTCCCCTCAACCTCGACGTCGCGGCCGCACCGGATGATACAGCCATGGCACCCCATCTTCCCGACAAGGATGCTTTCGGCCATCCGCTCGCCAGAGACCTTCTCCGCGGCAGGGAAATGCGCTGTCTGGAAGTTCCTGGTCGGCAGGATGTAGTTCTCGTTGATGATGTTGACAAGGACGGCGGTCCCGAAACCCGGCAGCCCCTCGCCCGAGATGGGGTTCTCGCGGATCCTATCCGCTATCTCTCTCTTCAGGGCGGTGAAACGGTCGTGGTCGGCGACGGTGATCCGGCTGTTTCCGCTTGCGGTGACGGCTTTCAGGTTCTTCGACCCCATCACCGCACCGAGACCTCCGCGCCCAGCGGCCCGCGAGGTCTCGTTGATGATGGCGGCGAACCGGACGAGGCGTTCACCGGCGGGGCCTATACAGGCCACGCTGAGAGCGGGATCGCCCATCTCTTTCTGGAGAGCTGCGGTGGCCTCGCCAGTCGTCATCCCCCAGAGGTCAGATGCGTCCCGGATCCAGGCTTCTCCATCATCGATGTGGATGTAGACCGGCTTATCTGCCCGACCATGGATCACGATTGCATCGTAGCCGGCGTGTTTCAGGCTGGTGCCAAACTTTCCGCCGGAGTTCGAGCTGCTCAGCGTCCCGGTCAGTGGAGATTTTGCTATGACACCGTAGCGCGACCCCACCGGAAGACCGCTGCCGGCAAGCGGCCCGGTGGCGATCACCAGGACGTTCTCCGGGCTGAGCGGGTCGATGCCAGGGTCGACCAGATCCTGGAGGATCCGGACGCCGAGCCCTCTCCCTCCGATGTATGCCCGTCTCCATCCCTCTGGAAACGGTTCCTCTCTCATCTCCCCGGTCTCCAGGTTGGCGTGGAGGATCTTCTCTGCGTATCCGTTCATGGGTTTTCACAAACCCAGATGACTCTTTACAGGGATATAAGGCTGCTGGACGCGGAAAAGGGTTAACTCTTGCATGAAAGAAATGAGATCTTTCACACCTGGCTAGCGGGAGCGATACCGATAAGACCAATGGATCTTCTACCACCATTGTAAAGCAGGGGAGTGGATCTGGTTTGCAGACTACGGGAGAGGGAGGCACCATAACCGTGAGGGTCAGGACGTTTGCAATGCTCAGGAAGGCCCTCCCGGCGGAGGAGGATCTCGTCCTGCCAGCAGGATCGAATCTCGGCGATCTGCTCGATCAACTCACCGCCAGGTGTCCCGGGGCCGCGGATCTTATATTCGCCCCCGAAGGCGGGCTCAGGCGGTACATCAACATCCTGAAGAACGGCAGGAACATCCATTTCAGTGGGGGTCTCGAGACACCGCTTGAGGACGGCGATACAGTTGCCATATTCCCGCCCGCCGGTGGCGGGTAGACTATATTCGAAGCACCACCCTGGCGGCAGAACTGGAAAAATTGCCAGCACCTATACCTTTTTGTTGCATTTGACGCTAACAATATAAGGTACTTTTAGACCCTTTTCACGAAGAGAGGATACCTGGCATGACTCAGACAAACGAACCCACTAACGAGACCTGCGCGGGAAACTGCACCGCCTGCCCGTCCGCGACGAAGTGCGACGACCCGAGGAACACTGCCGAACCAAAGGGTCTCCCTCCGAAAGCCGAGATCAGCGTCAAGCACGTCGTCCTGGTCCTCTCCGGGAAGGGCGGTGTCGGGAAGAGCACGGTCTCGGCAAACCTCGCCTACGCACTTGCCAACCGCGGCTATGCCACAGGGCTTATCGACCTTGATATTCACGGTCCGGACATCCCGAAGATGCTCGGGATCGAAGATGCCAGACTTCAGTCTTACGATGGTAAGGTCATCGAGCCAGTCAGGGTCACCGGAAACCTGGCAGTTGTTTCGATGGCATTCCTGCTTCCTGAGCGCAACACTCCCGTGATCTGGCGCGGCCCGATGAAGATGACGGTCATCCGGCAGTTCCTCGAGGACGTCAACTGGGGCGACCTTGACTACCTGATCGTCGACCTCCCACCGGGAACCGGTGATGAGGCGCTCACCATCGCCCAGCTCGCCCCGAACATAGCCGGCGCGGTCATCGTCACCACGCCGCAGGACGTTGCGATCCTTGACTCGAGCAAGGCGGTCGAGTTTGTTAAGAAACTCGAACTTCCGGTGCTCGGGATAGTCGAGAACATGAGCGGATTTGTCTGCCCCCACTGCAAGGCGGAGATAGATATCTTTGGCAGGGGTGGCGGGAAGAGAGAGGCGGAGAACCTGGGTGTGCCTTTCCTCGGGTCCATCCCACTGGATCTGGAAATGCGACAGGCGGCAGACGAGGGAAGACCGTTTATCATCCGCAGGACCGGCGCGGCAGAGAGCCCGACCTGGAAGAGTTTTGATGCCATCATGCAGTCTCTGGTCGACCAGATCGGCGATTAAGATGGATTACTCGAGGGTTCTCGCTGGACGGGAGGCTCCTCTCCCGATCTTTGCGCAGATTGTTGAGGCGCTCGAGGAGTTTGAGGAGTTCCCCTTCCTGCTCGAACCAATCTACCGCGAGGCCTCAAAACTCGAGGAGGAAGATCTCGACCGTCTCCGGTTCGGTCTTCTCCGCCTCCAGGTATACGCTGATATCCACCGTTACGAAGATGTGGAGGTGGCGCAGCGGATGAAGTATGTGGGCACAACTCTTGAGGGGCTTCTCTTTGGCAGGCTTCTCCTGGAGGGAGAGGTTGAGATGCAGCAGTGCTGACGACCCGAGACTCCCGGCACTTGAAGTAACCCCAGACATCCTTTATCAGTCGGGGCAATCAAACCAGTAACTTCTGGCTGTGCCCTGGTTTGATGGCCACCGCGGGTGGTTTCGGGGGCGAGAAAGGATTTTCATCTTGGGTTCCCGGCTGGATACACATAGATCTCATCTGCGCCCCCGGCAAAGGTTTGGTTTGAGGGGGCGGGAGGAGGCCGCGGTAGCGGCCGGACGGCGGGGGGTGGTCGACGAAAGATGTTTAGTAGAGGGTGTGTAGAGACAGGGAGTGGACGTTTCCGTTCCATTTCCCGGCACACCCCCCGGATGGCGATTCCTCCCTCGATACACTATTATGGCGCGGGTTTTCGCATGAAAATACAATCGAGATCGGAAACGGTGTCCGCAGGCTGTTGCGTTCCAGACGCGACATACCAGCGGCGATCGCACCCCGGTGTTTCTCATCAGTTGAGACAGTAGCCGCCTCTCGGCCTCATAGCGGTTTTCATCAGAACGCATAAAAAACCACATGATGCCCACAAGGCCACATGCATACCAGATGAAGATATCTAGAGGGCCATTTTCATACGAAAAAAAGAGTTTTCAGTATGTCGCCAGGTACCGGTCAAGTTCCCAGGGGTGGACCGCTGTCCTGTATGCGTCCCACTCGGCGTTGGTGACGCTCGTTAAGGCTTCCAGAACGTGAGGGCCAAGAGCCTCACAGATCAGGTCGTCGGCGAGCAGCGCCTGGTGCGCTTCATAGAGATCGCATGGCAGAGTATCGATCCCGGCATAACCCCGCTCAGCGGATGTCATCTGGTAGATGTTCTTATCAACACCGTTAGGGGGTTCGATCTTGTTGCGCACACCATCCATCCCGGCCGCGAGCATCGCGGCGAAGGCGAGGTAGGGGTTGCAGGTAGGATCGGGGCTGCGGAACTCGACCCTGGTGCTGTTGCCGCGCGGCGCCGGAACCCGGACCAGGGCCGACCGGTTGCTTGCGCTCCAGCTGACATAGCATGGCGCCTCGTAGCCCGGGACGAGCCTCTTGTATGAGTTGATCGTCGGGTTCGCGAGCCGGGTGATGGCACGGGCATGTTTTAGCAGCCCGCCGATGAAGTGGAGACAGGTCTCTGAGATCTGGATTGGAGCGTCCGGGTCAAAGAACGCGTTTACCCCATCTTTGGCAAGCGAGCAGTTGGTGTGCATCCCGCTCCCGCAGATGCCGTGTATGGGCTTTGCCATGAAAGAGGCGTGCAGGCCGCGCATCAGCGCAATCGTCTTTGCGGCGAACTTGAATGTGATGACGTTGTCCGCCGTGTGGAGCGCGTCGCTGTACTTGAAGTCGATCTCGTGCTGGCTCTCGGCGACCTCGTGGTGCGAGGCCTCGATCTCGAACCCCATCTCGGTGAGTGCGAGGATTATCTCGCGCCTGACATCCTCGGCAAGGTCGGTCGGCGCGAGGTCGAAGTAGCCCCCGACATCCTGGAACCGCGTGGTCGGCCGGCCATCGATCATCTTGAAGAGGAAGAACTCCAGTTCCGGGCCGGTGTTGAAGACGAAACCGTCCTTTGCGGCGTCCTCCATCGCCCGCCGGAGCACGTAGCGCGGGTCACCCTCAAACGGTCTGCCGCTGGCCTTGTAGACATCGCAGATGAAACGCGCCTCCGCGTAATCCTCTGGCTGCCAGGGCAGCAGGGTGTAGGTTGAGAGGTCTGGTTTGAGGATCATGTCGGACTCCTCTATCCTGACGAACCCCTCAATCGACGACCCGTCAAACCCTATACCGCCGGTCAGCGCCTTCTCGGCCTGTTTTATCGGGATCGCCACGTTCTTGGGCATGCCCAGGAGGTCGGTAAACTGCAGGCGGAGGAATCGGACGTTATCCTGCTCGATGCGCTCGAGCATCGCTGAAGTGGCATCACGGGACATGTGGAAATCAACTTCTACCCGATGGAGTAAATACCTGTTGACTCCACAGCACAACGAAGAGAATGGTATCAGCCGGTGGCAGGGAGATCGTCAGGATCGCCCCCCTTTGACCCTTTCAGGTCTCAACCAAGTCCCCAGCGTCATCATCTCCCGCAAAAATCCGTGCCGCCCTCTGAGAGGTTTACCAGACCTGGTTACAGCAGCCAGATGATATTGTTCGATAGCCTCCTGCTGGAGCGCAGCGGTTCAGGGTGTGATCAAATTAAATAGATCTAATAACAATATACTTGTGTTACACACCGGCCACCGCTCCCCTCCTGCGGCTCCGCAGGATAATGCTCCGGCATGTGGGTGATGGGCGGCCGTGGGATCTGTAACGTCACCGGCAAAGACACAACCGGAGGTAAGGTTAAGAATGGCACGTTATTATGGATACTCTCCGAAAGGCACCGTGAATAGTGCCGTGGACTCATTTGAATCGAGAACGCAGATTCCTGGCCCCGGCGGGATGCTGTTAGGGACGGTCTACGTGGACATAAGCGACGAAGAGTGGGCTGTTGCAATCGCTTATGGCAGAGCGCACCACCCCGGCATTCGGGGTCCCGAACCCGTCTATGAGGTCAGGTACACCTACCGGCCGGAAGGGGAAGGCGCGATAAAGAGGCTTGACACGCGGAAGGGTACTCCGTCCACCGTTACGGTCGGCCCCCTCCCCTCGGTGGACGAGTTT
This sequence comes from Methanoculleus receptaculi, assembly GCF_033472595.1. NCBI lineage: Archaea > Methanobacteriati > Methanobacteriota > Methanomicrobia > Methanomicrobiales > Methanomicrobiaceae > Methanoculleus > Methanoculleus receptaculi. Next base: position 368,938 of record NZ_CP137642.1, read on the forward strand.
GTGGTCATGACTCTTGACTACGAGAAGAAGCAGATCGGCGGAACGGGCCTGTAAAGCAATCTCCTGCGCGGCATAGGCGGCGCACCCTCGAGGATCATGGCGTCTTCGGGGTGTGACCGCTCTGGAGAACCCGCAGGTTCGGGACGGTGGGGAGAGTCCCTCACCTCCGTGTTGCCATCCTCTTTATCCTGGCAAGAGGCGATGCGCGGTCCAGGAACCGTGAGAGGAAGACGGCAAACTCCTCGTCCCAGCACTCAGCGTCGGTCCCCACACTCCACCCCTCTTCCATAGAGCGCCGGACGTGCTTTCCAAGCGCGATGTCAAGGATGACGTTTGACCGCAGCAGATCGATGGCCCGGGTAAACCTGCGGCCCACCTCAACCACGTATCGCCCCTCCTCGATGTATGGCCCGGCAAAGACCTCTCTCCTTACATACTTCTCCAGGAACTTCCGGGAGTTCTCCCTCGACCAGAGCGGCGGGCCGATATGCCTGCGCATAACCGGCACGGTTTCTGCCATCAGTTCAAAGAGCAGCATGCACCGCTTCTCCCTCATGCAGACGTCGGTACGGTTCACCGGAAACCCGCTCCTCTCCAGGAGGTCGCGTATGGACTCGGCAGATTTCCGTAGTTGAGGCACCACCGTATCAGGGGTGAGATCGGGTGTTTTGAAGGTGATAGAATATAGGTAGGTCCCCCTGGCAGAGAGGAGGCGGGAGAAGACCACCGGGGTTAGCGCCGGTGCGGGCGGGCGGCAGAAGAACGCCTCCGAGGGCTCCTCGAGGTAACCGCGTGCAACCTCCACAAATTCAAACATCCGCGAGAGCGATAGCGCCGCCGCGACGTTCCTCTCCGGGTCGACCGGATCGATCACCACAAGCGGATCGTCAAACTCCTTCGTCCCGTGCCCCTCGATATCTATCACCTCCCCCGGTTTCCAGCTGGCTGCGGCTTCGAGGAGAGGGTGGAACCCGCCGTAGTAGATCGTCAGGATCTCGCAGAGATAACCGGAGAACCCGCCTGTCATATGGTCCGAACCGTAGACCCCGCTGGCCTTTGCAAACTGCTTTAATAGGAGGACGTCGTCGACGTAACCATCGATATGAGCAAGGACATAGCGTGTATGGAACGGCGTCCGGTCAACGGCGCTCTTGATCTCGGTGGCGCTCGCCACTGCGTAGCAGGGGACGAGATCGATATCCAGAGAGTCTATCGTTGCGTTGAGATACGGGTGTTCTGCGTACTTCTCGCGCCACGTTGCGCCGAACTCTTCCGCGATCCGGCGCGCGAGCGATAGCCCCTCATCCTGCAGTTCCTGGCGGGAGAGGGAGGTGTCAAAGAGAATGAAGATGTCCAGGTCACGGTCACCCCGGACGAAGGTATCCCTGGCGACCGAACCCACCATCATCGCTTTCGCCTTCCCCGACCGTTCAACCGCCTCGATCAGGCGCTCTCCCATCGCCCGGATGTAGGTCCGCTCCTCAGGTGTTGGACGGATCCTCCTGAGCACCTCCTCTTCACAGGGGAACCGCGTCAAAGCGTGACCTCCGCAAGGTCATCGTAGATCGGACCACCGGATGTCAGCGTGCTCTTCTTGAGTTTTATGGCGCTCACCAGACACCTGCCGAGCGGTTCGCGGGGTATACGACGCTCCACCTCCTTTGGGAGCGCGGGGTGGAGATCTTTTACACGTGCAAGTGTTACATGGGGACGGAATGGACGCTTCTCCCTGGGGAACCCGAGCGGCTCGAGGAGGTCGTCCACCTGCCGTGCGAGGGCAGCGCTCTCCCCTGAGTCGGTGACGTCGCACCAGATCACCCGCGGTCTCCGCGGGTGGTTGCAGACAGCATAACCGAGAGTTATCTCAAAGGGTTCGGCGTTCGTCGCCCGGAGCGCCCCGATGATCGGCTCGATCTGCGCCTGATCGACCTCTCCAAGGAACTTGAGCGTAATATGGAGATTTTCGGGCTCGACTATGGCGAGTCGGCCGGGGGCCTCTCTCAGGATCTCCAGCGACTGGCGTGCGCTTTCGCGGATCTCCTCCGTCAGATCGATTGCAACGAACGTCCTGACCATACTATACCGTATTATCTTGCCTCACCATACAAAAGGTGATTGCCTATCCCTGCAAAACCAGCTTGAAGGAGGATGGGAGGCTGCAAGTCCACCGGCGTTCAGGATACCGGGTTTTGCCGTCCCACCAGCACTGCTCCGAAATGAATGATACCTGTTATAACACTCCAGAACGAACCTATAATGACCGAATGATCCGGGGGTATCATCATTTCCAATACAACGCAATTCATCGTATATACACTGGAATCCTGCCCGAATTGCGAGATCCTGAAAGAGTTTCTGGCCTCGAGAGGCGTGCCCTTCATCGAGTGCGACATGGCATCCGCTGAAGCGCTGACCGAGCTTCGCATGAACGGGGTATTCGTTCAGGAGGCGCCGGTGCTGCAGAAAGGTGACGCTTTCTATACGTCAGCCGACCTATTTCCCGGGGGTGTCTTCCAGGAAGACCTGGTTGCCGGTCTGATCGCGGAGGTATGAGGTTGAGCCGTAAGTCAACACAGACGACGCTGTTCGGGGAGTTTGTCCCCACATTCCCGAAGGTCAGGACGTCGCGGGGCTACCTTCTTGACTGGGACAGGAACCGGATCATCAGACAGATCGTGGAGGAGACCCGGCTTGTCGAGGTCTTCTACGGCTACAAGGGGGCCGATGAGGAGACGGCAAAGGAGATTGCCCGACTGGTCGAGAAGAAGATCCAGATGCTGGGACTCCAGTCGCTCTCAGGGCCGCTGATCCGCGAGATCGTCAACATGACGCTCCTTGAGCGCGGCCTGATCCCCTACCGCAACGTCTGCACAAGGGTGGGAACCCCTGTTTTCGATGCTCACCTCATCGATGTAGGGCGGGGGTTTGAGGCGCACGACAACGCCAACCTCCAGGAGAATGCAGAGACCTCACACAAGAAGAAGGCTGACAAGATCAGCAAGGAGCAGTACCTCCTGCAACTCCCCCCCGACCTTGCGGACCACCACCTCCGGGGAGATCTCCACATCCACGACCTGGAATACTTTGGGACCCGCCCGTTCTGTATAGACGGGAGCACGGTCATACCCGCGCGGATGGCGGGCCGCACCCGAAGCATCCGTCCCGACGAACTCCCGATCGACGGTGATGAATGGCGCCCGGATGACCTCTCCGTGCTCACCCCAAAGGGCTGGAGACGCGTTACGAAGGTGACCCGTCGCCGGGTGAACCCGGGCGAGATGCTCAGGATCCGGACGTCGGGCGGGCGGTCGCTGATGGTCACCGGCGAGCACCGGATCCCGGTGCAGACCGCCGAAGGGATGACCATCCGCCGTGCCGACGAAGTACGCACCGGGGACACCCTCTACAGGATCTCCGCGACCGACGCCCTCCGCGGGGAGACGATCGAGGCGATCGATCTCGTGCGGGAACTGCCCGTCTCGGTGCCGGCCCACCTCCTCGAGAACGTCTACGTCCGCGGCGCTCAGGAGATCTTTGCCGATACGATCCGGAGCGGGCAGGCAGCTTCCTACGCCGCTATCTCGCGGGTGCTCGGCGTCGAGCACCGGAAACAGTGGTACACACGCGGAATCATGCCCATCGCACTCTTCAGCACGTTCTGCAGCCGTTACGGCGTCGAGGACTATGCCGGGGTCACAATCGGAGTCACCGGGAGCGAGCACGAGCTGCCCGCCCTTCTCGCGCTTACGCCTGAACTCATCCGTCTCCTGGGGTTCTTCGTCTCGGAAGGCAACTACAACGTCGCCCCGGAGGTCGGACAGTACAACCTCGCGATAACCGAGAACAATCAGGCGCCTGCGATCCAGGCCGCGGCATGCGCTGTCCTGAACACCTATGCAACGATCACCGGCGGCACCCCCGACACCACGACCATCTACGGGGTCGAGGCGGAGCGCAACCGGGCCCTGCAGGTCTACTTCGGCGGAAAAGCAGGTTACCTGCTCTTCCGCTACGTATTCGGCATCCCGGAGAGGGCAGTCGAAAAACGCCTTCCCTGGATCGTCTACCACTTAAACGATGTGCTCCTCCACGAGTTCCTCTCCGCCCTCTTCACCGCCGGCGGCTCGGTATACTACCGTCCTGAAAAGTCAGACTGCATCGTCAACTACACCACCGCATCGCCGACACTCCGACAGGAACTCTCGCTCCTCCTCACCGCACTCGGGATGAAACCCCACATCGTCGAACTCTACGCCGATAACGAGGACAGGGGGACGCTCTACCGCCTCCAGATCAACGGGCGCAAGAACGTCGAGGCGTTCGCCCGGTACGCCACGTTCCTTGACTCGCGGCAGGACCACATCGACGGGTTCCTCTCCGCAGTGAAGGGAGGGCGGACTGCCGAGCGGGAGGAGACCGCCGTCGAGATCGCTCCGGCGGACCCCACCGGTGCGTACGTCTACGATCTCTTCATCGACGGCGACGGGGCTGAGGAGAGCCACACGTTTTTCGCATCCGACGGCCTCTTAATCCACAACTGCCAGGACTGGGACCTGCGCTACTTCTTCTACTACGGTCTGATGCCTGATGGCAACGGTACAAAAGCCTCTGTTGCCGGCCCGGCAAAGAGGGCGGAGGTGGCGGTTCTCCACGCGGTCAAGGCGCTCGGCTCCGCCCAGACAAACTTCGCCGGCGGCCAGGGCTACTACAACTTCCTGACGTTCCTGGCGCCATACTTTGAGGGGATGGACTACGACGGGATCAAGCAGCTGATGCAGATGTTCGTCTACGAGATGACCCAGATGATGGTTGCCCGGGGCGGTCAGGTGGTCTTCTCGTCGGTCCAGCTCTCCCCCGGCGTTCCCACCCTCTGGAAGGACAAGCCCTGCGTCTTCCGCGGCAAGGTCTGGGACGGAAACCAGGCGCCGCTCCGGACATACGGCGAGTTCGAGCGTGAGGTCAGGCTCCTCTTCAAGGCGCTGATGGAGGTGATGCTCGAGGGTGACTACTGGGGCAAACCGTTCTCCTTCCCGAAACCCGAGATCAGCATCGAGCCCGATTTCCTCACGGAGGACGAGGAGTTCAACCGCAGCCACCCCGACCTCCCGACCTACCGCGACCTCTACCTGATGACGTTCGAACTCGCGTCCAAGTATGGCACCCCTTACTACGACAACCAGGTACCGGCTTACCGGGGCGCCGGTGAGGGGATATCGTGTTACCAGTGCTTGGCGGGGGACGAACTGGTTCCGGTGGCCGATAGAGAGGGCCGGATCAGTGTAAAGCGCATTCAGGACATCTTCGATACCGCCGCAAGGAACGGGAGACGGATAGATACTTTCGGCGCAGAACTCGCCTACTATGATGGAAGAACTCCGAGCGTCGATTTCGAAACCCAGGAAGCGTCACTCCGACCGTTCCACGGTGTTATGCGCAGACGGTATAGCGGCCCCCTCCTCAGGATCACCCTGGAGTCGGGCCGTGAGATCACGGTCACCCCCGACCATCCTGTCTACGTCCTCAATGGAGGTGTCTTTGTCCGGGATGTGGCAGGCGAGCTCAACGTGGGTGACTCTCTCCCGGTGCTGAAAGCGGCCGGGTTCTGCGAGCGGCCGGTTGAGGAGATCGAGGTTGCAGCGACCCTGGCGAAGGCCGGGTACGGCAACTTGATCCGGGCCGCCGGTGATGGGATAACCCTCAGGACCTCCGGGCGCATCAGTCTGCCCCGCGTTCTGCCGGCCAGCAGCGAACTTGCCAGACTCCTTGGCTACTATCTTGCAGCAGGGCGTAGCGAGCGTTCAGCGCGGCGTTATACGGTTAGATTCACGTTTGAAAAAGGCGACGCGGAGTTCGCGACGGATACCGCCGCCTGCATCCGTGCGGTCCTGGGGGTCGAGCCACGCGTCCTGGAGACGGCATCGGGAAGGGTGGTTGTCATCAGCAGCAGGCTCATCTACCTCCTCTTTGCAGCCCTCGGTTGCGGTTCGGCCGATGCCGATAAGTCTGTGCCGGATATCGTCTTCAACCTGGATCGCTCCCTCGTGGCGGATTACCTCGGTGCAGTCTTCAGCACAACCGGAAAGAAGGACGCCGGCCGCGAGGCGAGGAGCATCAGGCTGAGTGTGGACTCGAGGGAGGTCGCCCAGAAACTGGTCTGGCTGAGCGGCAGGATCGGCGTCCAGATGGGTTACGCCGAACGGGATAGGCTCTTCGGGCTGCCGCCAGACAGCGCCCCACACCGGGTTTACACCTGCAGGATAACGGACAATGACCAGATGGAGCGGTTCCAGGCGGAGACCGGTTACCCTCCAATGATTGCCCGGGGACGGGAGAAAGGCTCTCCGTTCGCGCAGATCCCTGAGACTCCGGCCACAGCCGGATGCACCGGTCTTGCCTGTGCGAGCATGTACACCGGTGATGGGGTGGAGAAGGTCCAGGTGACCATTGTCATCCCACCACTTTCCGGAGAGGAAGAAGAGGCTGTCGGCCTCCTCGAGTATGGGGATGTGCACCCGCTCCGGATTCGATCGATCGAACCGGTGGACCACGAAGGTTACGTCTACGACCTTGTCGACGTCGCAGGCACCCACACCTTCTCAAACGCGCTCGGGATCGTGACCGGAAACTGTTGCGCCTACCAGTTCTCCTCGCTTGCTGGCGAAGACGCCGAATTTGAGGACAAACTCTACTTCCGTGATGGGAAACACTTCTCGATGGGTTCATGGCAGGTGATGTCGATCAACTGTCCGCGGGCGGCTTACAAGGCCGAGGGCGACCAGGAACGACTCTTTGCCGAGCTCAAGTCCCTCATGGACACCGCTGTCGACCTCTTTCGGATCAAGCGCCGATGGATGTCCCTGATCCGGGCGAACGGCCGGATGCCGTTTGCGATGCAGCGCCCGAAGGATCCAAACACCGGCGAACGCGGCGCGGTTGCTGTGGACGTGGATGGTCTTGTCTACACCATAGGTGTCGTCGGTGTCAACGAGATGGTGCAGCACTTCACCGGCTACCAGCTACACGAGTCGAAGGAAGCTTTCCGTCTGGCCGTTCGTGCGATGACCGAACTCGAGATCTACGCCCGTGAACTCTCGAAGAAGAACAACATGACGATCGCCCTCGCCCGCACGCCGGCGGAGACGACCGGCCAGCGGTTTGCGGTTGCCGATCTCCTGGATGAGCGGTTCCGCGACGATGCGATCAGGGTGGTCAAGGGCGACGTCGAACGGGCGCTCGATGTGCTTGGCACCACACTTGACCTTCCCATCTACTACACCAACGGGACGCACGTCAACCCTGGAGCGGCAGTCCCGCTCACGAAACGGATCGAGATCGAGCACGTCTTCTTCCCCATAGTGGATGGCGGTAACATCTTCCACATATGGCTCGGGGAGGCACGCCCTGACCCGCGGGGGTTGATGGAGATGGCGATGAACCTCTGCCGGACGACCCAGATCGGTTACTTTGCATTCACCCGCGATCTGACGGTCTCCCTCAAAGAGTTCCGCGAATACAGGCCGGTGAGATCCGGGCACGCGGCCGGGCAGCCGGTGGGGACGCTGGAGGTCGACCGGGCGGATGCCTGAAGAGAGGTCATATTTTTCGGTTCTGGCAGAGATGGTTCACCGTCCTGGAGAATAGAGTGTGTCTAATGCGAGGCCATACGTGATCGAACTGAACACCCCGCTCGTCGCGATCGACGTCGGTCGGGGCACTCAGGATATCCTGGTCTACGAACCCGGCCGGGTGATTGAGAACAGCATCAAACTGGTTCTCCCCTCTCCGACCGTGATCGTGGCGGAGAGGATCCGCGAGGCGACCGCAGCCGGCCGCCCGGTCTTCCTGGAGGGGTTCCTGATGGGCGGCGGCGCAAACACCGGCGCCCTGCGGGAGCACCTCTCCCGAGGCCTCCCCGTCTATGCCGCACCGGATGCGGCAGCGACCATCCACGACAACATGGAGCGTGTGCGGGCGCTGGGTGTTGAGATCCGCACCGTTCCTCCCCCGGATGCGGTGACCGTCCACACCACCGATTACATGGAGCAGGAGCTCAGGCAGGCTCTCGCCCTCTTCGGTGTGGGTTACCCGGAGAACGTCGCGGTAGCCGTCCAGGACCACGGTTACTCACCGCACCGGAGCAACCGCATACAGCGGTTCGAACTTATGCGGGAACGGCTTAACGCGGGGGGCTGGGAGATCCTCTCGCTGGTCTCAGATCCCCCGCTCCCAGATATGACCCGGATGCAGGCAGTCCGGCGCCAGGCACCGGAGGCACTCGTCACAGATACCGGCCCTGTCGCCCTCATCGGGGCGCTCTGCGACCCAGTGGTCAGGCGTCTGGCCCGCACTGGGGTGACCCTGGTCAACGCCGGTAACGGCCACACACTCTGCTTTACCCTGAAGGGGAGCGAGATCCATGGGCTCTTCGAGCACCACACCGGCGCACTCAACCCCGAGAAACTCCACCACTACATCCGGCGGCTTGCCGATGGCACCCTGACCACAGAGGAGGTCTTTGATGATGGCGGTCACGGGGCGGCGGTCAGGAAACCCCTTACAACCGATGCCGTTGTGGTCACCGGGCCGAACCGTCTCCGACTGCTGCCGAAGGCTTACCAGGCGGCGCCGTTCGGGGATATGATGCTATCTGGCTGCTTCGGGCTCGTCTATCTCTGGAAAGTGTTCCGGGAGAGAAGAGAGGGGTAACGCAGAAAAAGGGGTGTTCAGGCGGTCTCACTCTGCATCAGCACAACATCGTCGATGTCATGCTGGCGCTGCGCGAGTACCTTTGCCTTGAAGATGTTCTTCCCCGCCTTGCCGATGGCAAGCCCCCGATCCTCGTCCCGGACCTCGATGCGGGCGATCCGCCGGCTCTCTTCGTCCGTATCGAACTCGATATCGGTGACCCTGGCAGGAAGGAAACAGTTCCGGATGAACTGTGCTGGGTCGGTGGAATACTCCACAACCTCGATGCGCTTCCCCATAACCTCGGAAGCCTTCTTGATGCTGGATCCACCCTTGCCGATGGCAAGTCCCATATCCCCTGGATTTATCACGAAGATGAGTCGCTCGTTGCGGTTATCAACCACGCAATCGCGGCTGCCTGCGCCGGTGAGGCTTTCGAACTGGGAGATCAGGCGCATACACTCCTCAGTCAGCGTGACCTGCGGCATCATCTACACTCTCACGGCGTTCAGGATATCGGACTCGCCCGGCTCGACCACGGCAAGGGCGCTGACGACATAGGGCCTGCCGCAGGCCTTTCCGAGCTGGACACTCGATCCTTCGTAGACGTAGACAGGGATATCGATCCCACTCACCATATTTTTGACGGATTCAGGGCTGTTCTCGGCCACAACAACCAGTCTGGCCTTGCCCTCTTCAATGCATTCCCGGGTCCTGTTCCGGCCCAGAAACACTGTACCAGTCTTCACGGCTTTACGGAGTGAAGCATTAAAGTCCATTACGATTTCTCCTAGTTTTTCAGGTTTAATGGTTTTGCGATGAGTTTCACATCACCGGTGCCAAGCTGAATGGGCTGGCCCACGATAACGTTCTCGGTAACGCCGTTCAGTTCGTCCACCTCGTTCGTGATTGCCGCATCCAGCAGATGGTTGACCGTCACTTCGAATGCAGCCCGGGAAAGGACACTCTCCTTCTCCCCGGCGATACCATGGCGGCCGATCTGCTTGACCTCGCCGTCCATGCACATCATATCCGCAACGAGCATGATATGACGGACATCGACGCCGATACCCTGCTCGTTCAGGGTGTTCAGGGCCTCCTGGATGATTGCATTCCGGCCGGCCTCGATGCCGAGCACATCGGCGATCTCGCTGATGTTGTTGCTCCGGGTGCGGGAAGTGTCGACTCCTTCGACTTCGAAGACATCCTTTAGGTTGGAGCCCTCAGTATAAAGGATATACTCTCCCCCCTCTTTTCTGACAACGACCCGCTCGATATCATCGATGCCCTGAACGATGACGTTCCTGACGTGTTCCGCAAGTTGAAAGAGGTTCTGGTAACTCTCCTGATTTTTCGGGGTGAATGTTATCGAAGGCTTTTTCGGGTCGGCCTCAACCTCAAAATCACGGTAATGCCGCCGTTCCCGGATCTTTCTCGGCGCCGCTTCGATGATCTCCTCCACTGCGATCTTTCGCCGGTCACAGACCGCCCTGTTCAACAGAACAAGAACCTGCATATTCTCCATATCGATGGTGATGTCCCCGAACTCATGGAGCGGCGCGGCCTCAATCTGCCAGCTCACCTCGCGGGCGCGGTCGCGATCGAACGCCCAGTCATCCAGCAGGTAGACAGCCATCGTCGGGGTGCTCGGTTCGCGCCTGGCGTCCATGATCTCGATCAGGCGGGGGAGACCCAGCGTGACGTTGATCTCGGCCACACCCGCGTAGTGGAATGTACGCATCGTCATCTGGGTGCCAGGCTCACCTATCGACTGCGCTGCCACAACACCTACCGCCTCGCAGGGCTCGATCCGGCTTTTCTGGTACTCGTTGGAGACCATCTCCACAATCCGCTCGAACTGCTCCGCTGTGATCTCCTTCCCCGCGAGACTTGCCTTCAGGTCCTCCCGTGTCCGGTAAGGCAGATCGAGGGCGTCGATCTCCCGTTCCATCTCGCTGTTCATTTGACCTCCTCCCTCAACACGCTCTCCACGATACCCTTAACGTCCACAGGGGCGCCGTAACTGCTCTTTGCAGGGTCGGTACCGTCCTCGCCGTAACGGAACTGGATGATCCGGCCGCCGGTAGTCCGGACAGTGCCGTCGTAGGCGACCTTGAGGTCCTGCAGGGCGTTGATCATCCTCCGCTGGAGATAACCGCTCTGAGACGTCCTGACGGCTGTGTCCACAAGACCCTCACGTCCGCCGATGGCGTGGAAGAAGAATTCCGTTGGGGAGAGACCGCTTTTGTAGCTGTTAATGATGAACCCATGCGCCTCAGCACCGCGATCGCCGCGCCGGAAGTGGGGCAGCGTCCGCTCATCGTAACCACGCATGATCCGCTCGCCGCGAACCGACTGCTGGCCGAGACATCCGGCCATCTGGGTCAGGTTCAGCATCGATCCGCGTGCTCCCGAGACTGCCATCACGACAGCGCTGTTAGCCGTCCCCAGGCGCTGGCCGGCAATCTCACCGGTGCGGTCACGGGCCTTGCCGAGCACCTGCATGATCTGCATCTCAAGCGTCTCCTCAAGCGTCCGGCCTGGCATGGGCTCAAGCTGCCCCTCGTTGTAGATCCTTATCCGGCGCTCGACATCGGTGATGGCGTTGTTGAGCACCTCCTCGATCTGCCCGTACTCCGTCCTGGAGAGGTCTTCATCATCGATGCCGAACGAGAACCCTTCCAGCATGATCGCCTGGATCGAGAGTTTGGTCACGTCGTCGATGAACCTGGCCGCTCTCTTCATTCCGTGCTGCCTTATGATCCGGTGCAGGATCTGGCCGTCAAACGCACCGATTGCCTTCTTGTCGATGGTTCCTGAGAGCAGGTTGCCATCGGCGATCCGGACGTATGCGTCGTTCTCACAGAGTTCCCGCCGGCACGTCTCGCAGTTCTGGCATGACGAAGCCCTAAAGATCATGTTCAGATCGTCGGGGAGGATGAGCGAGAAGACCTGTTTGTTTGTCCAGAGTGGGTTCCCATCCCCGTCCTTTGCTGCGGGTTCGGGCAGGTGGTCGAGGGGAAGGTTTCGGGTGAGGTAGAGTGCCGTTGCCCTGTCGAAGTGGCGGGTTTTGTGAGTCAGGAGGAAGATTCCCGACACGTGGTCATGTATCCCGCCGATGATCGGGCCGCCGGTTCGCGGTGAGAGAATGTTTGCCTGTACCGCGATCAGGATCTCGGCCTCGGCCCGCGCCTCTTCAGTCTGCGGGATGTGCAGGTTCATCTCGTCACCGTCGAAATCGGCGTTGTAGGGTGGGCAGACGGCTGGGTTCAGCCGGAACGTCTTCCCATCCATCACGACAACCCGGTGCGCCATGATGCTCATCCGGTGCAGTGAGGGCTGTCGGTTGAAGAGGACTATATCTCCGTCTTTGATCTGCCTCTCCACCGTCCAGCCAGGCTCGAGCATCTCCGTGACCGTCTCCAGGTTCACCTCCGAGAGCCGTATCCGCCGGTTGTCAGGCCGGATGACGTAGTTTGCGCCGCATGGCGACCGGATTGTGTGGCGTTCGGGGCCGTTCAGGACGTACTGCCGCATCTCCTCGATGTTGAACGGCGTCACCCTGACGGGGATGGTCATCTCGTTTGCGATGGCGAGCGGGATTCCAACCTCGGTGATCGAGAGGTTAGGGTCAGGTGCGATCACGGTACGGGCCGAGAAGTTGACACGTTTGCCCGAGAGAGAACCGCGGAACCGCCCTTCCTTCCCCTTGAGCCTCTGTGAGAGGGTCTTTAAGGGTCGGCCGCTCCGGTGCCGGGCGGGCGGGCAACCTGCCACCTCGTTATCGAGGTAGGTTGTGACATGGTACTGCAGGAGTTCCCAGAGGTCTTCGATGATGAGCTGGGGTGCGCCGGCATCCTGGTTCTCTTTGAACCGCTGGTTGATCCTTATGATATCCACGAGTTTGTGGGTCAGGTCATCCTCGGACCGCTGCCCGTTCTCAAGGATGATCGAGGGGCGCATCGTGACCGGTGGAACGGGGAGAACGGTGAGGATAGTCCACTCCGGTCTCGCGACGTCCGGGTTGATCCCGAGAGCACGCAGGTCTTCGTCCGGGATCTTCTCTAGGCGTGCGCGTATGTCGGCGGGGGTCAGTTTGTGCTCGATCTTTCTGCCGTCTTCCAGAAAGACCTCGGAGAAGGTGGTGGGTTTCTCAAAGTTGATCTTGAGCTGCTGTTCGCCGCAGTGGGGACAGACCCGCTCTTTCTTGATATCCTTCTCAGAGACAACCTCTGCCGTGAGGTCGCTCTCTTCGGTGCCGACGATCTTTTCGACCTCTTCAGCGGTCATCAGCAGCCTTGAACACGACCTGCAGGTTACACGCAGGAGTTTACGGATCAACCGGGTGTAGCCTACATGGATTACGGGTTTTGCAAGTTCGATGTGACCGAAATGGCCTGGACAGTCGGCCGCCTTCTGGTCGCAGGTCTTGCAGCGGAGACCCGGGTCGATGACACCAAGGCTGAGGTCCATCAGCCCCTGCGGGTAGGGAAACCCATCATCGTCATAGGTGTCCGCCCAGATGATCTTTCGAACGCTCATCTTGCGGATCTCCTTCGGTGAGAGGAGTCCGAACTCGATCTTTCCAACACGTTTAGGACTGGTCATGGTTTGAAACTGCCCCCCATATTATACCATATCTTCGAGCCTCAGGCGGGGAGCGATGCCCATGCTCTTCATCTCGTCGAGGAGAAGCTTGAACGCGTAGCTCATCTCGACGGGGTATATATCGGTTTCGCTGCCGCAGGTAAGACAGCGGGTAACCTTCCTCTTCCGGTCGACCATCGCCACCATACCGCATTTCGCACAGACCCACTGGGTCACCTTATCCGACTCATCGAGGAGTCGTTCTTTGAGCGCCATGGCCGCGCCGTGGCCAATCATCACATCACGCTCCATCTCACCGAACCGGAGCCCTCCCTCACGAGCACGGCCTTCGGTAGGCTGGCGGGTGAGAACCTGCACCGGACCGCGCGAGCGTGCATGCATCTTGCTTGAGACCATGTGGTAGAGTTTCTGGTAGTAGATGACGCCGATGTAGATATCTGCCGCAAACTGCCGCCCGGTGACACCGTCGTACATGACTTCACGGCCGTTGTGCGCAAACCCGAGTTCTTTGAGCGATTTTCGTAGATCTGCCTCACGTTCACCCCGGAACGCCGTTGCGTCGATCCTGCGTCCCTCGAGCGAACCCACCTTCCCGCTCAGCATCTCGAGCATGTGCCCGATGGTCATACGGCTCGGGACGGCGTGGGGGTTGATGATAAGGTCAGGTGTCATGCCAGACTCGGTGAAGGGCATATCTGCTGCGGGCTGGATGAGTCCGATGACGCCCTTCTGGCCGTGCCGGGACGCAAACTTGTCGCCGACCTCCGGTATCCTGAGGTCGCGAGTCCTGACCTTTACCAGCCTGGAGGAGTTCTCCCCCTCCGTGATGATGACCGTATCCACGATCCCGTGCTCGTTGCTCCGCATCGTGACCGATGTATCGCGCCGTTTTTCGACGGCGATCAGCTCGCTTGTAGGCTCCTCCAGGAACCTCGGTGGGGATGTCTTGCCGATCAGGACATCCTTCTCACGGACAACCGTCTCGGGGTTGATGATACCGTCGATGTCCAGGTTCGCGTAGTATTCGGAACCGTGTGCTCCAGAGACCTCTTCGTCCGGGATCTCGATCCGGTCCACCTGACCCCCGGGGTAACGCCGTTCTTCGCCCTCGTAGGTGCGGAAGAAGTGCGAACGCCCCAGACCACGGTCGATGGAAGCCTGGTTGATGATCAGTGCGTCCTCAATGTTGAACCCTTCATAGGAGAGGATGGCGACAACGAAGTTCTGGCCTGCCGGCCGATCGTCTGATCCGATGACATCGGAGGTCTGGGTGTAGATGAGCGGTTTTTGGGCGTAGTGGAGCATGTGCCCCCTGGTATCGGGGCGGAGTTTCATGTTTGCTGCGCCGAACCCGAGCGCCTGTTTGACCATCCCGGCTCCCATTGTGACACGGGGGCTGGCATTGTGCTCCGGGAACGGAACGTGAGCTGCACCTATACCCAGGATGAGAGAGGGGTCGATCTCCAGGTGCGTGTGCTCGGGGGTGAGATCCTTTTCGTTTATGGCAATGAGGAGATCCTCCTCCTCTTCGGCATCGACAAACTCGATCGCACCCTTCTGCACAAGGTCGTCAAAGGTGATCTCACCGTTCCGAAGGCGTTCGATATCCTCTTCGGTTACCCCGGGTAAACCCTTTCGAACCACGATCAGCGGCCGGCGTGCTCTGCCCCGGTCGGTGTGGACTATGACGTCGTTGTTGAATTCCTTGTAGGAGATGTTTATTTCAGAAGAGATCCTGCCGCACCGGCGCATCTCGCGCAACCGGCTGACAAGGTCCCGGGGGTTGTCTACAAGTCCAATCAGGGCTCCGTCAACAAAGACACGCGACTGTCTCATGCTGTCTCTCTCCGCAGGGCGATAACGCCCATCTCATACAGAGTGTTCTTCACTTCCTCTTCGTTGCTGACACCATTGCTGATCTCGACCATCTGGGCGAAGTTCTTAACCAGCCCACAGTTTGGCCCTTCTGGCGTCTCGCTTGGACAGATCCGTCCCCACTGGGTTGGATGCAGGTCACGGGCCTCGAAATGGGGTTGAGATCGTGAGAGGGGGGAGATCACGCGGCGGAGGTGCGATAGGACAGCCATGTGGTCGACCCGGTCCAGGAGCTGCGATACACCCGTGCGCCCTCCTACCCAGTTGCCGGTGGCAAGCGGGTGAAGCAGCCTCTCTGTCAGGACGTCCGCACGCACCGCGGTGCCGATCGAGAGGTCGCGATGGCGCATGCTGGCCCGCTCGAGCTGGTACTTAACGTCCCGCGTCAGGCGGTTGAGCGAGATCCGGAATAGGTCTTCCATAAGATCTCCTGCAAGTTTCAGCCGTTTGTTGGCGTAGTGGTCCTTATCGTCTATTCTGCGCCGCTCAAGGACCAGGTCGAAACAGGCCTCGGCCATTCGCCCCAGGAAGTGCGCTTTTGCCAGACGGACACTCTCAACCGCCGCTCTGTAACCGGGGTCGTCCTCTTTCAAGCCCGCCGGCATCAGGTGGTTTAAGTGGGGGAGCAGGTAGTTGTCAAGAACAAACTCGGCCCGTTTGCGCTGGTAGTCACGGGTCTGGTTGGGCGCGAGCTTCTTGCCAACGTACATGATCCCTTCGTCGACAGTGTCGCACTCGCTCTCCTCCAGGTTCTGCATCATAAAGGTCAGGATATCCTCATCGGTTGAGACCGCCTCGACGATGTCATGGTCACCCTGGAGCCCCAGCGCTCGCATCAGGTCAACGAAACGGAGGTGCCCGGCGACCGAGGGAAACGAGACCTCTAGCAGGTTCTTGCGGTTCCGCTCCACGATCACAAGCGCGCGGTAGCCACGGTACTGTGAGAAGACCTTCGCAACGTATATCCGTTCGTTGTAGCGTTCGGTGAACTCGGTCATGATCTTGTTTGAGGCAAGATCCTCAAGCGTCATCAGCACCCGCTCTGTGCCGTTGACGATAAAGTAGCCGCCAGGATCGAGAGGGTCTTCACCATGCTCGATCCTATCTTTATCGCTCAGGCTGTAGAGGTTGCAGGCTGCCGAACCCACCATCACCGGCAGCTGCCCGATGGTGGTGACGATCGGGTCCTGCGGTTCTCCGCCCTGGACGAGCGTCATCTCAAGTTGTATGGGCGCGGCGTAGGTGAGGTTCCGCAGGCGTGCCTCACTCGGGAAGAGCTCGGACTGCGATCCGTCCGCTTCACGAACGACGGGTTTCTTCACCTCTATCCTTCCCAGTTCAACCCATACAGCCTCTTTTCCCTTACCACGGGACTCAATGTCGGTCTCGATGACTCTCTGTTCATCGACGACTTCCTGAAGGTTGTGCAGGAGGAAATTGTTATAAGAGTCTAACTGGTGGCGCGCAACATGTTCCCGCGCAAAATATGCCCTGGACAAAACACTTCTGTCTAACAGATGGATCAGCTCCCGGCCTCAGAATTTATTTCTTGGGTCTCTTCACGACTATTCGGTAGGCTTCGGCCCTACCAGCGGTTCGACTGTCACGAATGATGCGGATGACGTTTCCTACTTCGCCCCGGATGGCCTTCACAGCGGGATCGTCGTGGTAGATCTTCGGTAATTGCTCTAAAGATATACGGTAGGTCGTAAGAAGTTCCGCAACCTCATCCTCGCTCATGATCTGATGGTCAGGTACCATCTCGTGTTTGAGTACGTCCAATGAAGTGCCCATCGCATTACACCTCATCAACGAAAAAGTTGCATATCAGATGCATCACCTTGCTAAAACCCATAGACATCGCCCATGGCAACGGGCCCAAGGGGATTTGAACCCCCGACCACCTGGTTAAAAGCCAGGCGCTCTACCTAACTGAGCTATAGGCCCCGCGCGTACTGCCATCCAGCATTATTACAATGCGAGAAGAGTATAAATAACTTACCTGAAGACGTGGAATAGTGTTTGCAGTCTGATGGTATAAACCTTTCAATTATCCTTCAATTTTACGAGTCATACCGGAATATTTTAATGCTTCCGGGCATTCCTGTTTTGTACATACTTTGCCGATCCGGGTGCATCCATGATTCCCTCACGATACTATGCCGAAAATGCCGTACCCGTTATATCGTGGGTTACGCAGTGCATCTACCTCCTCATCGCCGTCGCGCTATCCGTGCTTGCGCTCGTATCGTTATATGACGTTCTTCTCCAGATGGTGGCTCTCATTCACGCCGAAGACACGATGCAGGGTGCCCTCGAGGTGCTTCATGCGCTACTTTTGACCCTTATCCTGGTGGAGATCCTGGAGACGGTGACAGCATATTTCAGGACAAAAAAAGTGCTGGTAACGCCGATCCTGATTGCGGGGGTCACTGCGATGGTGCGGCGGGTGTTGATCTTCGGGGTAGAAGTCCACGAACCTGCCGAGATTGGCATGACTCTCGCGGCGATTTTGGTGCTGACGATCGCAATCGTTTATATCGGGAAGCAGGAACGCCAGGAAACCTACCTGGATGTAGGTTAATTCTGGACGCGGGGAGATGAGGGCTCTATAAGGCGTGCCCCTGGTTCAGGCTTCCTGTTCCCCCGATAGTGACTTGATCTGGGCGCGTATCTGATTCAGTCGCTCTTCCTGGATCTTGATGCTTGTAGCCATACTCTTTATGGCTCTTGTTATCTCCTCACCCACGCCGGCGCGGGCATCCCTGATGTTGTAGGTTGTCTCAAGGATCTTTAAGAGGCGGCGGTTGATATCGACGCTCTTTGAGAGGCGTTCGTACTCATCAATAAGCCTGGAATCAACACCGTCTTCGCGTGCTCGTTCGATATCGGCGGCGATGGAGTGCCGGCGTGTCAGCACGCGCCCGATGGCCTCGTAGAGCTGATGGTGGGTGGTTGGCTTGAGTATGTAGTCCTCGATGTATGGACCGTATTCGTTTGCCTCCTCTGGGGTGAGAGGTTTTGCGGTCAGCATGAGAACCGGGATGTTACGTGTTTCGGGGTTGGCTTTGATCTTTTCGAGCGTCTCCCATCCGTCCATAGGTTCCATCATGATATCCAGAAGTATCAGATCCGGAGGTGTCGTCTTAAGAACTTCAAGGCACTCTTCTCCGCTTAAAGCGGTTATTGGCTTATAACCCCCACGTTCCAGCATGGTCGCGAAAACATCGACGATCATTGGACTGTCGTCGACTATCAGTATTGTATACATCATGCCGCCTCCTCTCTGATCCTGGCTGCTATATCAAGCAGTTCTCTCTCTAATCCGGGAAGATCTGCAGGCTTATCGATCACCGCTGTTATCAGAGTGACCTCGTCGATACCCACGATAAGGATTGCAGCGCCGTTTGAGGAGATGGTAACCAGCGATGGCCGATCTATACCTACAGTCGCGCAGACCGCTTCGGCCGATGCAAGGACAGTTGCACTCATTGCTGCAAAAATAGATGACGTAATGCTCCCCTCGGGGAAGTGCTTGCCGATAATAGTTCCCTCGCAGGATACAAGAGCGACCGCGGCAACGCCGGTGACGGACCGGATCTCATCAATATACCTCCGAATGTTCTCTTCTGCGAAGGGATGACTGCTCATCTGATTTTACCCCTGCTCTTAACGCATTGAAATATCTGCGTTGCACCATATATGAATATCGAATTACCACACCACCGGGTTAGAGGTCCTCAAACCAATATCCGCAGGCTGTGATAGAATCCGGAAATGCGGCGGTTGCTTATAATCGCCATAAGAAAGCGTCCCGAAATTTGGAGTTCTTTTGCGAAGTTCATGAAGTTGCGTCACAGCCTTCAACCCTGGTTTGATAAACCCCTCCGTGGACGAATTCCAGGGGTGTGGCATCGCCGAGCACCTCCTTCCATCCGGATCCGGGATGGCCAGGGTTTGTATGAGGATGCTCCAGTCATTTACATAAAAATGCGAGAGTTGTGTTGCCCACCGCCGTGCGGTTCTGTTTTTTGAGGAATTTATTCACCTCGGCAAGCATCAGGAGCATCTCGTCCAGCGTCAGGAACCCGGGTTGTTTCGCTTTTGGGCTTCGAACCTCTTGCGTCCTGTATTTGCCCTCCTCTTCATGCTCCTCGTCGTTAACCGTCCGGTGGCATCGATCGTGTCCGTCTTCACCGGGAAGGGGGCGGGAGGAGGCCGCGGTAGCGCCGGGCGGGTGTGTGTCCTGAAGGATAATATGCCGTTCCAGGGCAGGGAGGTGGTCTGCGGCGATGCGGATCCCGTGGGAGATCTGTTCTTGCAGGGTTTCACCAAATCCGGGCACAGTCTGAGGGAACTTGAAGAAAACTGCTATATGCTGGCGTGCAATTTAGATTTAAGTCCTTCAGCGAGAAGACTCAAACAAATAAGTTTAAGTCTGCCAATTACTACTTTATCCCTGAGACGGTTTTGGATGATCAGGGCCTATACAATCACCTCTGGAAAAGGTGGGACTGGAAAGACGACCGTCACCGCAAACCTGGGCGTGGCGCTGGCCCAGTATGGGAGGGAGACCTGTGTAGTCGATACAGACATAGGCCTGGCAAACCTCGGGCTGGTGCTGGGTCTCTCCGAGACCCCGGTCACGCTGAATGAGGTCTTGACAGGTGAGGCACCGATCCAGGATGCGATCTACGAGGGGCCCTACGGTCTCATGGTCGTGCCAGGTGGGCTCTCACTCCAGCGCTTCCAGGATGTAGATCCAGAACGTCTCAAAGACGTGGTCCGTGATCTCACCGACATCTGTGATTTCCTGCTACTTGATGCTCCAGCCGGAATCGGCCCTGATGCGGTTTTAGCGCTCACCGCGGCGGACGAGGTCATCCTGGTCGTGAATCCCGAGATTGCCTCGATCGTGGATGCCATCAAGGTCAGGGTTCTGACGGAGACCGTTGGAGGCACGCCCGGTGGGGCCATCCTCAACCGGGCGGCACTGGAGAAGAGCAACACGAACCAGCGAAGGATCGAGAGAGCGCTCGGCGTCTCGATCATAGGCAGCATCCCTGAAGATCCCTCTGTGCGAGAGGCCTCGGCGGCCAGGATGCCGGTCGTTGTCAGATCACCAGCGTCAAAATCATCAAAAGCGTTCAGAAGGGTTGCGGCATCGCTGGCGGCTATCCCTGTTGAGGAGAGCCCCCGGAAGGTGCAGGAAAGATTCGTTGAGCGGCTTGCCCGCGCATTATTCAGGAGAGAACCTTGAATGACTGTAGATATTAATGCGTTCATGATAGTCCTGCTCTCGGCGATCATAGTATGCCTGTTGTTTATCATGTACGTGATGTACGTGCGTATCCAGCAGCTCCTCAAAGAGGTGGAGGAACTGGCCGGCAGGATGGAGATAACCGGGAGCGAACTGGAGCAACTGACACGAAGCGTGGAGGAGTACACGAAAACCCAGAGGTAGGGATCTCCCCTTTATTTAGGAAGTATGAGACTGAAGTCTCAGGGCGAGGAGTGGTCTGAAAGCGAAAATATATCTGTAATTCAACCCTATACTCTTGAGACGGGGCCATAGGGTAGCCTGGCCATCCTAGGAGACTGGGGGTCTTCTGACCTGCGTTCAAATCGCAGTGGCCCCATTCCACTACTATTTTCAGTCTGTACAACCAGATAGTCTTAAGCATGAGGTTCTATCCGGGCTGCACGGAGTGTCTGATCAGTCGGGTCGAGTATGAGAGCCGGCTCTGCATCGACGATCCGGCGCGTGTCGCTGAGATTGTCGGTGCCTGCCGTGATCTCCTTCAGCGCATAGCCGCGGAGCCGCTACCCGCCCCTGTCATCGCGAGCCGGGTGCACAGGCTCGCATACCGTTTGATCGGCAACGATGACCCATATCGGTTGCTGAAGAGGGAGAACAATATGGAGGCGATGGCGGTCTGCAGAGGGGTGCGCGACGACCTTGTGACCTTCCGCGATCTGGCGCTTGCGTCGGTCATCGCCAACACCCTGGACTACGGTTCGGTGGAGCACACCGTCACCGAGAACTTTGTCAAGTTCTTTTGTGATGAGTTTGCAGCCGGCTTGACCGTCGATAATACCGAGGCGATGGAGGCGCTCAGATCTCGTGTGGTTTACCTTGCCGACAACTGCGGCGAGATCGTCTTCGATGCGCTCTTTGCCGATCGCCTCAAGAAGACGGGGTCGCATGTCACATTTGCCGTCCGCGGTGCACCGATCTTAAACGACGCGACCCTTGAGGATGCCCTTGCCCTCGGGCTCGATCGCCGGGTCGACCTGCTCACCCCGACAACAGACGGGATCGCCGAACTCGGTCTCAATCGCGACCTTGTCCCGCCGGCGCTTGCCGATGCTCTCGATCGTGCAACGCTCGTTATCGCCAAGGGTATGGCCAACTACGAGTCTCTCTCCGACGATCGCGACCTCCCTCCGGTGGCTTACCTGATGTCGGTCAAGTGCGGTCCAATCGGGGCAGATATAGGCATCCCGGTCGGTTCCCGGGTTGCTCTCCTCCGTGATTGAACCAAACTGACTGGCCGATGGAACGGTGGGGACTGCAACCACGAATGAGGAGGGATGAGTCCCCCTGCCAGGGTGGCTGACATATTACCTGTGAGCCATACATCCAACGTGCCCTGGAAAATAGATCCGGGACGGCGGACCGATCAGCTCCATCACCAGAAGAGGTTCCGGGACATCTCCAACGCCTCAATGGCGGGCAGTTTCTTCCCTGTCAGGAACTCGATCGCCGCCCCGCCACCGGTGGAGATATGTGTGAACCGGTCCTCGATCCCGAGTCGCTCGACGGCCGCGCCGGAGTGCCCGCCACCAACAACCGAGAACTCCACGCTGGATGCAGCCCTCAGGATCTCGTAAGTGCCGAGGGCGAACGGCTCCTCCTCAAACAACCCGGCCGGGCCGTTAACAACAACCGTCCCTGACGTCGTTATCACCTCAGCAAGTCTCCGGATCGCCTCTGTTCCGATATCGAGGACCTGGGCGTCTTCGGGGACGGCGTTCACCGGGTAGTCGACCCGCTCCCCTTCTTCGCGCACGGCGATTGAATCGGGCAGAACGATCCGGTCACCGTGGATCTCAAGGAGTTTTTTAGCCCTCTCGATCTCGGCCCGGTAGCCCAGGTCTTCGATCAGCCGCTCGGAGGATCGCCCGATATGGTGACCTGCCGCAAGCAGGAAGACGTTTCCGACCACCCCGACCACGATCACCCGGTCGGCCGTCCCGTGTGCAAGGACGTTCTGTGCGACCGCGATTGAGTCATCCACCTTCGTCCCGCCAAGCACAAACGTCACCGGCCTTGGAGCGTCTGAAAAGACACGTGAGAGGTTTGTGATCTCTCTCTCCATCAGGAGCCCGGCCACCGATGGGAGCGCAAGCGGCAGCCCCACGATCGACGCCTGTGAGCGGTGAGCCGTCCCGAAAGCGTCGTTGACGTAGAACTCGGCCATCGACGCCAGTCTCCTTACAAGGAGTGTCTTCTTCGCCTCCTCCGGCTTCAGGGTCAGGTTCTCCTCGGCGGCGAACCGCAGGTTCTCAAGCATCAGGACATCCCCACGTTTCGCACCCCTGATGGTTTCACGTGCGCATCGCCCAAAGATGTCATCGACATAGGTCACGGGGCGGCCGAGCAATCGCTCCAGTTTTGCCGCGTGTGCCTCAAGTGTCGTGAAATCCTTTTTACCAGGTCTGCTCTGGTGCGTCAGGACAACCAGTCTTGTATCCTCGAGAGCCTGCACCGTTGGCAGGTGTTCCCGAAACCGTTTATCGTCCAGGATCTGGTTTGTAGAGGGATCGATGGGTGAGTTGAAGTCAACCCTCAGCATCACCGTTCCCGTCAGATTTCCAGCATCTGCAAGGGTAGCGATCTCCACCTGGTATCACCGGTCTCCCAGATCAGGCGCTCCGTGCCTTAATCTTTTTCAGGCGGAAGAGCTCCTCGCGCTCCATCTCGTCGAGCCGCATCTTGATGAAATCTCTGGCTTCTGAAAGTTCCGGGATCACCTTGAACTCGAGCGCGTTCACCCGACGTTTGGTGCTCTCGATCTCGTCGAGCAGTCGTTTCATCGTCGTCTCGATCTCCGCTGCCTCGATGATCGCTTCGAGAAGATCCTCAAACGCCTCTGCCGTCTCGTCGATGGCGGCGGAAGTCCCGAGAACCCCGTAGCCGCGGTCAAGCACGCTCCTCCGAACGGATGACGCCTCGATCTCGGGGACAACCACGCCCATGATGTTCTTGCTCTTGAGCGAGATCTGCGGAACGTCCGCCACCGAGAAGGCAGCGGCCTTCACCCCGATTGCACCCTCGACAGTCTCTGCGAGGGCGATCATCTCCATAGCACGTGTAAACCTCTCGGCCACGACTCCTCGGCTGTCTTTTGCCTGCTGCAGCACCTTGAAGAACTCCAGGATCAGCCCATCGCGCTTCATCTTGAGGATGTTATAGCCGCGCTCCGAGAGTGTGATCCGCCGCTTGATGCTGATCAGTTCAGAACGGGTCGGCTTGATGTCTCGCAGCGCCATGGATGCTTACCCCTCTGCCTTCTTCCGGTATTTCGGGTGGTACTTCTGGATCATTGCGCGGTCGATACGCACGAGATGCTCTTCGGGCAGTGTCGCAAGCAGTTCCCAGCCGAGATCAAGTGTCTCCTCGATCGAGCGGTCCTCGTAGAGACCCTGTCTGACAAACCGGTCCTCAAATAGATCTGCGAACTCAAGGAACATCCGGTCGCGCTCCGAGAGTGCGTCTTTTCCGACGATGGCAACAAGCCCGCGCAGGTCGTTACCTTCAGCATACGCGGCATACAGCTGGTCAGAGACCTTCTTGTGGTCCTCGCGCGTGTGCCCCTCGCCGATACCCAGGTTCATCAGACGGGATAGCGAAGGCAGGACGTTGATCGGAGGGTAGATACCCTTCCGGTGCAGGTCACGGCTGACCACGATCTGTCCTTCGGTGATGTAGCCGGTCAGATCCGGGATCGGGTGGGTGATATCGTCTCCGGGCATCGTCAGGATCGGGATCTGGGTCACTGAGCCCTTGACACCCTTAATGATACCGGCACGCTCGTAGATGCTCGCAAGGTCGGTGTACATGTAGCCGGGGTAACCGCGACGGCCGGGGACCTCCTCACGGGCTGCGCCTATCTGGCGGAGCGCCTCGCAGTAGTTGGTCATATCCGTCAGGATGACAAGCACGTGGTAACCGAGATCGAACGCAAGGTATTCGGCGGTTGTGAGCGCAAGACGCGGCGTGATCGTTCGCTCTACAGCCGGGTCGTCGGCGAGGTTCAGGAAGACAACCGAACGCTCGAGAGCGCCGGTCTTCTCGAAATCGGCCATGAAGTAGTTGGCCTCTTCACGGGTTATGCCCATGGCCGCAAAGACCACGGCAAACTCTTCCTTCGATCCAGGCACCTTCGCCTGCCGGGCGATCTGGAGCGCCACATCGTTGTGGGGCAGACCGGATGCAGAGAAGATCGGGAGTTTCTGGCCACGGACCAGTGTGTTCATGCCGTCGATGGTCGAGATACCCGTCTGGATGAAATCCTCGGGTGACGAGCGGGCGTAGGGGTTGATGGCCGCGCCGGTGATATCGAGCCTCTTTTCGGGCACGATCTCGGGGCCGCCGTCGATGGGTTTGCCCCCGCCCGAGAGGATACGCCCGAGCATATCCCTGCCGACCGGCATCTTGATTGTCTCGCCCGTGAAGCGGATGCCCGAATCCCTGCCAATCCCGGCCGTAGCCTCGAAGACCTGGACAACAACGATCTCGTCGCTTGTATCCAGCACCTGGCCGCGCTTGACCGTGCCATCAGCGGTTATGATGTTGACGAGTTCGCCGTAGCCCACAGGTTCCGTCTTCTCGACAAAGACCAGCGGCCCTGCAATCTGCGTAATTGTTCTATACTCCTTCATTCTCACACCGCCCTCAAGCCTTCGAATTCAGCATCCATATCCTTCAAGATCTTCTCAAGTTCAGGCTTGTAGTCCTTGATGAACTTGATCTGGGGCAGTTCGTTCTTGCTCTTTATGCTGATGATCTGCTGGGGGGTCGCGCCAGCTGCCTGTGCGCTGCGAGCAAGGTCGGCGTAGCGCTTGATTGCCTTCATCATGTCGTACTGCTTGATCATCGGGCAGAACGTATCCACCGGGTCGTAGGCGTTCTGTTGCAGGAAGACCTCGCGGATCATCCTGGCCACCTCGATCGTGACCTGTTCCTCGTCCGGCAGCGCATCTGAACCAACCAGCTGTACAATCTCCTGGAGTTCGGCCTCTTTCTGGAGGATACCCAAAGCCCATGTTCTGAGTGGATTCCATTCAGGCGAGACCTCCTGGTCATACCACTCATTGAGCCTGTCCAGGTAGAGCGAGTAGGAGTTCAGCCAGTTGATCGCCGGGAAGTGCCGGCGCTGGGAGAGTTTCGCATCCAGCGCCCAGAACACCTTGACTATACGCAGGGTGTTCTGGGTGACCGGTTCGGAGAAATCCCCACCCGGCGGGGAGACAGCTCCGATGACAGAGATCGAACCGTCCGTCCCGTTCAAGTTGATGACGCGGCCTGCACGCTCGTAGAACTCAGAGAGGCGTGCTGCAAGGTAGGCAGGATACCCCTCTTCGCCTGGCATCTCCTCCAGACGGCTTGAGATCTCACGCATGGCTTCTGCCCACCGCGAGGTGGAGTCGGCCATCAGCGAGACATCGTAGCCCATGTCACGGAAGTACTCGGCGATCGTGACACCTGTATACACGGACGCTTCGCGAGCAGCAACCGGCATGTTCGAGGTGTTCGCGATGAGCACCGTCCGCTCCATCAGGGGTTTACCGGTCTTTGGGTCCTCAAGTTCCGGGAACTCGGTCAGAACCTCGGTCATCTCGTTGCCGCGTTCGCCGCAACCGATGTAGACGACGATCTCGGCATCCGACCACTTCGCCAGCTGCTGCTGCGTGACCGTCTTGCCGCTCCCGAATGGACCCGGGATGGCCGCGGTTCCGCCCTTCGCGATCGGGAAGAGACCATCCAGGATCCGCTGACCGGTGATCAGCGGGACGTCAGGGTTCAGTTTCTCTTTCACCGGACGGGGCACGCGAACCGGCCACCGCTGGAGCATCCTGATCTCGCTACCGTCCTCCAGGATACAGACCGTCTCATCGACCGTGAATTTTCCGGCCCTGATCTCCCTGATCCTGCCGCCTTTCATGGTGGGCGGGACCATGACCTTGTGGACGATGTTCGTCTCCTGAACGGTGCCAATGATGTCACCGCCTCTGACCTCATCGCCTTTCTTCACCGTGGGCACGAACTCCCATCTCTTCTCGTGGGAGAGGCCCGGGGCCGAGACACCGCGCTCGATAAAGTTGCCCATCGTGTTCACGAGCACCTCAAGCGGCCGCTGGATCCCGTCGTAGATACTGGTCAGCAGCCCCGGTCCGAGTTCAACCGAGAGTGAGAGACCCGTATTCTCTACCGGCTCACCGGGCCTGATGCCGGCGGTATCCTCGTAGACCTGGATGATGACGTTCTCACCCTGGATCTTGATGACCTCCCCCATCAGTTCCTCTTTGCCAACCTTAACCACGTCGTACATGTGCGCATCGAGACCGACAGCGGTTACAACCGGCCCGGAAATCCGCTTCAGGACTCCACGAGTCCTGTTCTCTTTTCTTTTCTCCATTACTTCCACAGATCAACACCCACCGATCTCTTGATTCTCTCTCTCATCGAAAGGCCACCCTCTTCCTCTCCGATCGCGATCACCGTCGGCCAGACGGAGTTCTCGAGGGTGGTTCGAAGCCGCAGGGGAATTCGCTCCATGTCGCTGCCTTTCAGCACGAGGATGCCGACGCCCCTGTCATCCAGCACCTGGTTGATCTGTTCGACCAGCCGCGCGTCGGTCTCGGCCACATAGGTCTTCCTGACGCCCGCAAGCCGAAAACCGAGGATGAATCCCTCACTACCGATAACTGCGATCTCCATACTACATCACCAGGTAGCCCTTCAACCGCTCACCGGGAATGCCGGCCTCTTTGCCCCGGGCGAGGGCACGAAGGTTTGCGACCTCGTACTTCTTCTCCTCAAGATAGACGATGACGGGCAGGACGGAGAACGGATACCGTTTTGATATCCGCTCCATCTGGTCGAGCTGGACACGGGTAAGTGCAACCTCGATCTCATGGAGAGCGCTCATTCTCCGGATATCTTCAAGCGTGTTCAGGAGCGGAACCATCTTTACCCGCTTTTTTAAGGCGTCGATAAACTCGTCCCTGTCCTCAACCTCCAGGATCTGCTGCAGTTCGTCCACACTGAACGTGCCGCCAGGGATCATCATATCCCGTACATCCTCCCGGACATGCCCTGCCCTGAGACGGAAAAGGGTCTGGATGTTCCGGATATCGATCTCGAGGAGGATGTACTTGAGGAACACGTTCCCACCCTTCACGCCTCCCTTTGCATCCTCGATGAGTCGGGCGTAGTAGCCTTTGTAGAGCTCGTTCTCCAGGTGAGCAAACGATCTGGTCTCCATTGCACTGCTGATCTCTTTCTCCAGGGTTGGGTAGAACAGTTCCCCCTTTAGTGCCTCAACAACCCGTTCTGGAGACTCCTCAGTGAGAAGACGATCGAGAGCAACTTTGTCCAGTTTGCCGGCCGGGACCAGAACCTCTTTGATCTTGCCGGGGTACATCCCCTGCATCTTGCCGCGCAGGATGGTGATAATGTTCTGGATGTCCCAGCGACGGAGATAACTCACGGTGAAGTAGTTTAGTTCCCCGGGCACAAGTTCCAGGATCTTCTGGAACTCCTTGGCGAGGTTCCAGCTCAAGGCCTCCTCGACCAGGTTGATACCTGAGAAGGAGGTTCCGAGTTCATCGATCTCAGACCTGTAGTTGGTCTCGCCGATGAACCGGATGATCTCAGGCAGGCTCATGTTCAGCATCCGGAGATAGTCATCGCGTGGAATCAGCCGCGATCTACGCACCCGCATGCGGGTGCAGGCGTAGACATAGTTGGTTGCAGATCCGCTACTTACCCCTGCCATATACGGACTCTCCTCATGTGAACAGTATATCTGACACGTCCTTCAGACAGGATTCCCAGATCTCATCCAGGAACGTACGGTAACTGTAGTCGATCTGCAGATCGCCGTCTTTGCTCTCGACAATGATACCGCCTGGGATCTCGACCGGGCTACCAAGAGTGTAGCCCGACAAGTTCTTGTCTCTGGAGAGGATCTCCCTTACAATCGGGGTATCCCGTTCGTTTGCGTGGACAACGCCTTCTCTGATCTCCTTTGCCGCTCTCTTCAGCAGAGATGTGAGCGCCTTCTCCTGGAACTCGGCCAGCAGATCACCGACAGCGGCAAGAGAGGCCGAGTAGACCTGATCGAGGACATCCTTCTGAGCGTTTAAGATCAGCCGCTTTACTGCCAGGTTCGCCGCGGAGGTCTCCTGGTTGATGATGTGGCTGGCCGTCCGTTCCGCTTCTTCCTGCGCCGCGGTCTTGATCGCAGCAGCGCGCTCCTGTGCCTCTTTCAGGATCTTCTCTACTTCAGCCCGGGTCTCCGCCCGGATCGCCTCGGCCTCCCTTTGCCCTTTCTCCCGGATCTCGTTCACGACTGCTTCGAGTCCCATGGTCCACTCCATCAGAACAGAATCAGCAGTGCAACCACAAGACCGAAGATAACAATTGTTTCGGGGATAACCGTCAGCAGCAGCGCAAGACCGAATACGTCACGATTCTCCGCCGTTGCACCGACGGCTGCAGAGCCGATCGACTGTTCTGCAATGGCGGATGCTATGCCGGTCATACCGACTGCAAGAGCTGCGCCGAGTGCCTTCATTCCTATCTGCGATGCCTGGACCATTTCAAGAGTTACTTCAGCTGTGCCAAAATCTACCATTTCCTTATTCCTCCATAAACTTTGATCTCATACCGAAAGGATTGTACTTTATGCCTCCACCCTTGTAGAACTTGGTGAAGAACTCAACATAGTGGAGACGAAGTGAATGCAGACCGCCTCCCAGGATGCCAAGTGCTGTGTTCAGCAGGTGACCCAGCAGGAAGACGAGTATGCCAAAGATGATAGCAATCACACCTACAGGGGTGATCACTTCAAGATACGGTTCTATAAGCATTCCAATCGCGATGTAGTTGACCATCATCGCGATTGCGACTGACGATAAGCCCACAGCCACAAGACGGGCGTAGGAGATTACATGACTTAAGATCGTTGGAAGTTCCACAACCTCAAGTGGGTTCTCCTGTGCAATCCCGATGATGCCTGCCACAAGCAGGACGGCACCCGCAACTGCGCTGGCGTTCAGTCCCATGAGTACAACCGGGAGCCCCGTAAGGTTGGGCATCAGCGGTATGGGAAAGATCGACCAGATCAGGAGCAGGATACCCCACATCACCCCAAGCCAGCCGGCGTTTGCGACGATTGCCTTTGTTGCGTGTTTGCCGTGGTGAAGTCTCCGCGCATTGGCAATGCCGAGAACACGCCCGAGCGTGACGTGCAGGATGCCTATCCAGATCGCAAGGATCAGGAGTTCGATCACCTGGGGGCCGTGACCGGTTGCGTGCCCCCCGATGTTGAGGTGTCTGGAGAAGATCAGCGGTTCCCACGGGAGCGAGTATCCCAGAAACTCGCTGTAGAGTATGCCAAAGACGATGCTTGAGACGCCTGCGTAGGTGCCCACCTTGAGCAGACTCCTCATCCCTTCTCCTTTCAGGAACCTCCGCAGGCCAAGGCTCATCGCGAGCAGGATCGCCCCATAACCCGCGTCACCCACGATCAGCCCGAAGAAGATGGGAAAAACGATGGCTACCAGCAGTGTGGGGTCGAGTTCAGAGTAGCGCGGCCGCCCGTAGAGGTCTACGAGCAACTGCATTGGGGTGGCGAACGGGGGGTTGTCATACTCAACCGGCACCCTTGCGTCGTCCTCGATCTCCAGTTCCTCGATGTAGATCCTACCGGCTGTCACCCTCTCCAGGGCCTCCCGGATCTTCCCGGCCTGGCTGTCGGGCACCCATCCTTCACTTATGAAGGTTTCCTCCGTGGTAGCAAATCGCAACGGGGCTTCCGCCCGCTCTACGTCAGCCGTGAGTAGTTCATCGCATGCTACTAGGAGTTCGGCGTACTGCTCCCGGATCTCCACAAGTCTTCGGTTGATCGCAGCAATCTCGTCATCGATCCGCCTGATCTCATTCAGGTGAGTCTGGAGGCGGTCAGCCGGTGCCCCACTCTCCCCCGGCACGGCAAGCGCCTGGAACCCGGTGTTGAGGAGGATCCGTTCGACCTCTTCCCGGTGTTCATTATGAACCACGACAACGATCATGTTGCCGGTAACTTTGTCGGAGAAGCACTTCTCATGAGGAACGCCGATCTCGATGTCACGCGAGATGTGCCCCGCAAAAACGGTAAAACTCCTGTAGCCCCGGTAGAACTCAAGGTCCAGCGGGATCGCAGTGAACGGTTCAAGTTCTCTCGCGCGCTGCTCGTGCTCCTTCTTTTGTGCCTCAAGTTTTGAGCGTGAGTTGACGAGATCCTCCACCTCTTTCTGGATGGCGGGCAGATCCGTCCGGATCATCTCCCTGACTCTCGACGCGGGGATCTTTCTTTTGACCTCCATGCTGCCGGGGTCTATCCCGCATGCACTCTCGATTGCCCTGACCTTGATTAGCGCCGAAGCTGCATCACTTGCCTCCGGGAGCGGGTGGCCGATCGAGAGCCCCTCAGATTCACTCTCCGGCACAAAGTCCTCGATGTGATAGACGTTGTGGCGGTAGAGCTCCCGGATGATGGTCTCGATCTCGCTCTTTGGGGCCGCGATGAGCAGCCGGCGCATACCTTCAGGTCTCAGCATGCACCTGCTCCTTAAACCGCGTAACCACAAAATCTACAGCTTTAGTAAGGTTCTTTCTTCCAGACGCTTTCAGCGCTTCTGCGCGCGCTTCACCTTCCCTGACAATCTCCGCATACCTCCTCTGCGCTTCGGCCCTTGCCTCAGCAAGGCGCTGATTCCTGTAATCCTCGGCATCCTTCTGCGCCTTGGCGATCAGGTTTTCAGCCTCCACCTCAGCATCTGAGAGGCTCTTCCTCCTCTCGGCCTGCGCATCGCGGATCATCGCCTGATACTCTTCTTCTGTTTCCTTGATGCTTTTCAGGACATCGGTCTTCATCAAACCCTCCTTCTCACGGCGTATGAATATTTGATGAAAATGAGCATATATTTATTGTTGTTTGTCTTCTGCGGATTTTTCTCCATCCAGAACCACCACCTCAATTCTGGAAGGAAGGTTTTTTATTACAACTCCACCAGGAATCCCGGAAAGCGAAACACCTGAAAACTCTTCCGATGAGCAGAGAAGGTGCTGCTCCGGGTGCGTCCCGCGCTGGATGGTGCATGAGAGATGAATCTGTGGGCCAACCGAGACGACCATGGAGAGGCGCCGTGATCCAGGATGGTCTTTAGGGAGGACAACAAGCGGGGTATGGTAGCGCCTGACGAGTTCGAGCATCATCTCTGCCTGCTCGGCAGGGCCTCCTTCCGGCATTGAGACAGCGACAAGGTCATCCGGGTCGACCGCCTGGCAGTACTCGTCCTCCACGGTCTCGATAAAGAGCACAAACCTGGAAGAGGCCTTCGCGGCCAGAAGAAGAGAGCGCTCACCTCGCAGAAGGAGGGTCTCGCCGTCGAGGGGCACTATCATCTCGTCCCACCTGGCGAGCAAACCCCCTGATCTCTCGTTTTCAGATTTCTTCGACATTTTCAGACTGGCAGCTCGGGCACATGGGCCGCTTTCCAAGACCCTTGAACCGCTCGCCACAATCCTTGCAGCGGTAGTTTTTGCCCTTCACCCGCTCATTGAACTCGATATCGACAGGTCCACCGACCGTACACATCTGGCATCACCAGGAAGGGAAGGGAAGTCAAAGCATAAAACTCTATCGTGCGGGATTGCATCGATCCTACAAGATGACCGCGAAGACCAGAAGTGCGATGATGAGCATCACGGCTGCGTGTTTGACGCCGGCCCTTACTGAAGCCTCACCCAT
This sequence comes from Methanoculleus receptaculi, assembly GCF_033472595.1. Lineage (NCBI taxonomy): Archaea > Methanobacteriati > Methanobacteriota > Methanomicrobia > Methanomicrobiales > Methanomicrobiaceae > Methanoculleus > Methanoculleus receptaculi. The sequence goes on from NZ_CP137642.1 coordinate 401,193, forward strand.
CTGTCCGGCGATCAGCCCCGAGAAGATGGCCTGGATGAGCACCCCATGGAAGAGCAGACGTTCAAACGTTGCAATGGGTGTGGTGCCGAGAGGGATCGCGCCCATGCCCGCTCCAGCCCCGGAGACGGTCTCGACACCGGCCAGGACGGTGAGGAACTGGGAGTCGATGACGGCCACGACAAAAAGGAAGACGATGAAGACCAGGTAGACTATGACCGTGTAGATTGACATCTCGGCGCTTCTCTCCCGCTTGAGGTTCTCCGAGATCGCTGCGTCTCTGGCTGCAATGTTGAGCACCTCACCTATACTGCCGGTCATCCGGCTTGCGGTGGTGATCAGGGTGACCGCCCTGGCGATGGCCGGGGTGCGTATCCGCACCTCAAACCGGATAAGCGCCTCCTGAACGCTCGCTCCCCACTCGATGTCACGCTGGATCTTTCTGATCTCGTATGTCAGCACGCCGAGATCGGCGGATGCCAGGATCGAGATCGCCTGCGCCAGCGTCAGCCCCACCTGGTTGATGCCTGAGAGGCGGCTCAAGAACTCCGGGATGCTCGCCTCGATCCTCATCACCTTCGTTCGCCAGACCTGGTAGCAGATGCCGAAAGGAACGAGCATGATCAGCAGTGCCACGACCAGGTGGTCGTCCAGGACATCGATCAGGACCTCGATATCAGGGTAAGCGGGCGTCACCGTGAGTAGGAGAATTACATAGACTACAGCAATCGGGACGGTCACGTAAAACGTCCTGTTTGGATCGATGAGAAACACCTGCAGCGGGTGCCGGAGGAATGATCGCAGATCACGGATCCTGTCGTAGTTGCGCAGTTTCCGGAAGAGTGACTCTTCGCCGGCGCGCTTCTCGACGCGGACGTCATCGAACTCGTGGAGCCATTTTGCCAAGGTATACCGTTCGACGGTCTCGGTCTTGATCGAGATGATGTCTATGAACAGGATGAAGAAGAGCGAACCGACCGGGATGAGGAGGTAGATAACGACCGAGAGTTGCGTAATTGGTGTGCTGCTCAGAAACCCCATCACGATCATGACGATGATAAGAAAGAGCGGCCCGGCGACAAAGAGCGCCACATAGGATTCGGCAGCCATCTGAAGGGTGGAGAGGAAGTTCTGCTGCTCGAACTTTGCATCCTCCTGGTAGAGCCGAACCCGCGTCTCCAGGTATTCAAGGACGTCTCCACCGCTCTCGATCACCGAGATCAGGTCCTGGATGAAATCCTGTAGTTTCTCTGACGGTGTTGTCTCCTGCAGGTTCTGGAGCGCGGTTATGAGGTCGCAGCCGAAGTAATCCGTGTCCCTGACCACCCGGCGGAACTCGTCTGCAACTTCACCATAGATCCCTGCGTTCTCGCTGAGGGAGCGGAATATATCCACCATCTCCGCGCCCCCCCGCCGCATAGCATACATGTAAGAGACAGCGTTATGGAGCAGCAGGTTGATCCGGGTTGCCCGGGTTGTCTTGTGAATGGCAGGGTAGCGCAGGGCAAGTGCGCGGGATGCATAGGCTGCGAGAATGAAGATGACCACGCTGACTAGAAGGTGCAGTGCCGTAAACACCCGATCGGTCAGGACGTAATCCGGCAGGCCGATGCAAAATACGTTGTAGATCCCGAGGCTGAACTGAGGAAGCGGGAGGAGTTGCATCGCAAGGAATGCTGCTGCGGCACAGGTGGCACCGATGAGCAGGGAGACAAGGAATGCCAGCAGAAGGTAGTGCTCAATCGTCACCCCGATGTTTGCCGCAACCAGGTCTTTACGGAGGTCACGGTATCGCATGGGGTTGCGCTCCACCCTCCGACGGATGAAGCGACGGAGGTGCACACGCAGAGATGGCATCAGCGGATCAACTCACCAAGGTCGTCGATGGAGGAGAGCACCGTTTCAGGGCTGATCGTCCAGGTCTGGATGATCCGTGCGACCGACCTGTAATCGCGGATGCCCTGATCGAGCATAGCGCGGAGGATCGTCCGTCGGGTCTCCAGTTCTTCCTCGAGCCGTTTCAGCCCCCACCCGCGGTACTCCATGATCGCGGCAAATATCCGGGATCTTCCTGTGTAGGAGAAGGTGTCGGTCACGGGATTGTAATCAAAGACGGTGTTTACCTGAACGTTCCCCGTGTTCGGGTCAACCCCGGCGATCTCGACGATCTCGCGGCACCTTCTCACGCGATCTCCTCCACGGTGGGTGAGAGCCTGAACTGATATGATGTCCAGAGCCTGGAGCATGTTTCTCGGTACATTGAGCGGCGCGCTCTCCAGGCGGTGGATTGCTGCATCGACGTCGCTTGCGTGCATCGTGGAAAACGTCGTGTGCCCCGTGTTCATCGCCTGAAAGAGTGTCTGGGCCTCGCTTCCTCGGACCTCCCCGACCAGGATGTACTCGGGACGCTGGCGCATCGCGGCTTTCAGGAGTTCAAACATTCCGATAGGAGTGGCGCCAGGCGCCCCCGCGGGCATCTCGCGCGTGACGGTCGCGACCCAGTTCTCGTGATATAGTGTGATCTCCCTGGTGTCCTCGATGGAGACGATCTTTGAGAGCGGGGGGATGAAGAGGGCGACTGCGTTTAACGAGGTGGTCTTACCCGACGCCGTCCCGCCGACAAAGAGGAGGCTTTTGTTGTTCTCGATCGCCAGCCAGAAGTAGACGAGCTGGTCTATGTCGAAGGTGTTTGTCTCCATGAGTTCCACGGGTGTGAACGGCGACTCGCGGAACTTGCGTATGGTAAACGATGTCCCGCGACTGGTGACCTCACGGCCGAGTGCAACCTGCAGCCGTGAGCCGTCCGGCAGGGTTGCGTCAACGAGGGGGCTACCTATGGAGACGTGCTTTCCAGAACGCTGTGCAAGTTTGATCGCAAGGGAGTTCAGGGCGGGTTCGTTGAAACTGATATGGGTCTTGATGTTCTGGTGTTTGCGGTGATAGAGGAATATGGGTATGTTTGCGCCGTTGCAGGATATATCCTCGATTCTTGGATCCTTCATCAGCGCGTCGATGCGCGACCAGCCAATGAAGTTTCGTTCAAGGTAGTAGCGGAGCCGGTAGAATGAGTCGTCCGGGAGGGTGATGCCGTACTCAGCGAGCAGGTTCTCCACCCTCTTTGCCAGAACGACCCGACGGTCGGTGACGAGGTCGCGGTCTTCCAGGATCAGGACATCTCTCAGGTCTGCGTAGAGGCGTTCCAGGAGTTCGTACTCGAATTCCGAGAGCACCGGTTCGAATAAGAGGTACTCAGTCTGTTTCGTCTCGAGGTTGCGGGCTATCACGACGAGTGCTATACCTTCTGTGACCCAGTAGCGGTCTATCTCTCTGTAGCCGGGCGGGATCACCCCTTCTGTAAGGGGGCCGAATTTTGCTGGATTATACTCGTCCGTTCTCCGTTTTTCTTCCCCTGGCCGGAGAATGCGGTTGAGGATGCGGCGTTGAGGGTGGTGGTTCGCTCCCCCGGCTGCTGCGTCCACGATAGAACCGTGCCCCTCTACACGCCCGGTTGCACCAGATCCCTGCATCTCCCTGACCGCCTCATCCGGCATCAGTAGTGGATGTTGAGCAGCACAGATATAAATTTGCGGTTTTTAGCAGAGGGTTACTGGAGGTCATCAAACCAGTTTGCTCATGGTTTGATGCCCCCAAATCATCATCGCGGTGAACGTCTTTTGCGGCTGACCGTCTCACCATCCGGCCTCCTCCCGCGCGCCTTCCCTCGGGCCGGGCTGTGTGCGGCGACGCCCCCCCACGCCCCCCCCAGAATCCGTCCATGAAGGTTTATCGAACCGGTGAAGTGTTGATCTGGTGTCCCCATATGGCAGCAATATCCCCGAGCCACCCCTGAACCAGAACGTTTTAGTGCTCTACATGTGAGGAATGTATCATGCACGATCGCCTCCTGATGAGGATGCCGACGGGTATACCTTCACTCGATCCTGTCCTGGATGGCGGTGTTCCGCCGGGTTCGGTTGTGCTCCTCCTCGGGGAGCACGGTGCCGGCAACGTGGAGTTCGTGCAGACCTCTCTTATGCACCTGACCCGGCTGAAGCGAGCGGGGCAGACCGGTGGCGAGCGGCTGCTGGTCCCGCCGAGCATCTCCTATGTGACGATCACCAGGATGCGGGAAGATATACTGAGGGAGGTTGCGCTCTCTTTTAGCCCGGATCTCTACGACCAGCTCGGGGAGGGGATCCTCTTTCATGACCTCTCGGAGTTCTACTTCGATGCCAGCATCGTTCCGCCAAGCTGGTATGGGGCAGGCACCGCCATGGAACGTCTGCAGAAGAAACAGCGCAGGGAGGGTGGCGGCATCCTTGCAGAACTTGCGGGTGTGCTCAAGGTGCTCCCCGAGGATGGGTTGATAGTCCTGGACTCCCTGACCGATATCACGCCGTCGCTTGCAGAGTGTGAGGATTGGCACACCTTTATCGCTTTCCTGCGCGGACTGCAGCGTGCGGCGAAAAACTGGAACTGCACCATCTTCCTTTTGCTCGCCTCCGGTATACTTGATAGGTCGCGGGAACTCGAGATTGCTGACTGTGTCGATGCCACGTTCATTTTCCAGTGGGAGGAGAGCGGCGCACAGCGCCGGCAGCGGGTCATGTACTTCGGGAAGTTCCGGGGCGTGATGACCCGGCTTGAGGATAAGAACCTGGTAAAGTTTGCGGTCTCTATATCGGCGAAGGGTGGTTTTGAGGTCAGGAACATCAGGATGGTGGTATAACAACGGCGCTAAGGGCGAGGTTTGGGGTTGTGGGGCTCGACACGATGCTCTCGGGAGGGCTTATTGAGAATAGCATATGCGCGCTTGTCGGGACGTACGGCACCGGGAAGACGATGCTTGCACTCCAGTTTGCCTATGAGGGTCTCTCCCGCGGTGAGAAGGTGATCTACATCAGCCTTGAAGAGCGGGAGGAACACCTCCGCGCCACGATGGCGCAGAAAGGATGGGATCCCGGGGCGTTTGGCGATCGATTTTACCTCCTCAAACTTGATCCGACTGATTTCAACCTTGCGATCAACAGCATCAAGAACGAACTTCCCGCTCTCATCGAGAGCACGGGGGCTTCAAGAGTGGTCATCGACCCGATATCCCTGTTTGAGGGGCTTTTTGAGGATGAGTCCGAGCGGCGGCGGGAGATGTTCAGGTTTGTGGAGGTGATGCGGGATGAGGCCTGCACCCTGGTGCTGACGAGTGAGACCCGTCCTGGAAACCCGGAGGAGAGCAGGTACGGCATCATCGAGTACCTGGCCGATACGGTGATACTTCTGCGCTACATCCGCTCTCCGGGGCTCACCGAGGTCCACCTCGTCATTGAGGTCGTGAAGATGCGCCGCTCGGCTCATTCGCGTGAGATCAAACCGTTTGAGATCCTCCAGGACGGTATCCTCGTCCACTCGGAGGCAAGCCTCTTTTGACCTGCGGTGTGCCGGCTGGAGGCTGTAGAAAAGCCGCTCTCAGATCGTGATCCCGATGAGGTGGAGGAGCACCAGGATGAGGGCGCCGGGCAGCCCTCCAAGAGCGCATATGAGTATTGTCACAAGTGAGATCTGGATATCGGGCGCACCAAACCAGGCGAGGACGCTGAAGTAGTTCAGGGCCCAGAGCGTGATGAGGCCGGCGATGGCGTTGATGACAAGCGTCAGCGCCTTCTTCATCAGGTAGTAAAGCGCTGCGGCTATCGCAACTGCAAGAAGGATGGCAAGGATCTCTTCCATCATCTATTTACCAATGATCTGCTGGTTATTTAACCGTATTGATGGAATGGTGAGCCGTCCGACGCGCCTTGCATCGTTCCCGAACCCCCCGATCTCTCCGAGCATCTCAAAGACGTTCCCTGATAGCATCGCCGCCCGGATAGGTTCGATCAGTTCCCCATCCTCCATCCAGAAGGGGTTTGAGACCTCAACCGAGAAGTCGCCGGAGAAGGGGTTTGCGGTGTGGGCCCCGACAACGTCGTGGATCCAGACTGCACGCCCATAACCTGGCTCTCTCTCCCGGGCCCCGTTGATGAAGAGGTTGTGCACCCCGATCGCCGGGGGTTCGTTCCCGGTGCGGACGGCGCTTCCAGTGCTCTCCTCACCGTAGCGGTAGCCGGTTTTGAGGTCGTAGGCAAACCCCCTGACCACACCCTGCTCGATGAAGACCAGCCGTCGGGTGGGAACACCTTCGGCATCCCAGGCGGTGCTTCCCGGCCCCGGGGCAAATGGGTCGTCATAGACTGACAGTGACCCGTCAAAGACCTGCTCGCCCACCCTCTCTGCCAGGGGCGATCGCCCGGCCTTCACGTTCCGCCCGGAAAGTGCCGGGACGAGAACCTGGCCGATGAGGCTTGCGGCCGCAACGGGGGAGAGGACTATATCGTATCGCCCGGTCTCTATATCGCGCCCGCCAAGAGAGCGTGCGGCAAGCATCGCAGCCAGTTCTCCGACGGCGCGGGGGTTGATATCGTTACGGAACGGTGAGACGTCGAACTCGTAGCCGGTGGACTGTTCCCGGATCGTCTCCAGGGAGACTCCCACCACCGTCCGTTCCATATCGTAAGAGATGCCGTTTGAGTTAGCGATCGAGAGGTGTGACCGGCCTAGATCCGCAGACCCTCCGATGACATCCACGGGGTGCTCCGCGGCGCCGGCGAGGAGGTCATCGACCATCCTGGCTGCGTCCTCGACCGCGACTTCGAGGCCTCTGTCTGCGGAGGAGGGGACGCCTGAGAAAGCAGCCGGTCCAGGGAATCCCTCCCACCGCTGTGGTGTGGCGAGTCGGCCGCTTGCGAGCGCCGCATCCAGGCAGTCCCTCCAGCGGTCAGGGTCGCCGGTGGACGAGAACCCGATCCGCCCGTTCCTGACAGTCCGGATAGCCATGCTCCAGGCCTCCGACTCCTCGGCGACCCCGATGATCCCTTTCTTGATCTCGGTGCTGACGCTCTGCCCGCGGGCGGAGAAGACCTCAACCTCGTCTGCCAGGCGCTCACCTTCCCGGAGAACCATCTCTATCAGGTCTTCGCCGTTCATTCGCCGCGCCCCCCGATGATCGCGTCCTCAAGGAGGAGATGGGGCGCACCGTCACTGACCGGCACGACCTGCCCGCCTTTGCCGCAGTAGCCCGGATTCATCCTCCGGTCATCCCCGATCAGGGTGATATTGTGGAGCGTTGTGAGGATCTCGCCCGAGAGCGAGACGTCACGGAGCATACCGGTCGTCTCGCCACCCTCAATGAGGTATCCGTACTCCGCGTTGAACTGGAAGACACCGCGGCCTGGGTCGACCTGGCCGCCCCTCGAACCGATCAGCAGGATGCCCTCCCGGCACTCTGCCAGGATCTCCTCGCGCGTGGCGTCGCCGTTCTCGATGAAGGTGTTGCTCATCCTGACTATTGGCGGCGCCCCGTGTTCGGCGCGCGCGTGGCCGGGCATGCCGTCCCCCACCGCCGCCAGGGTCTCGCGGTTGTGGAGATATGATGTGAGTATACCGTCACGGATGATCTCCGTCCGCTGCACCGCCACACCCTCGGCGTCAACCGGCATGAACCCGAACTCGTGCAGCGCCGGATCATCGACTATCACAAGCCCGTCGCAACCGATATGCTCGCCGATCCTCCCGCCGAGAACCGATGCCCCCTCGCGAACGAGGTCGCCCTCGCTCGCGTGGCCGACAGCCTCATGGGTGAAGACACCGGCAAGTTCCGGGTCGAGAACGGCACGCTGTATCCCGCCCTTCGGGATCTTCGCATCGAGCAGCGAGACCGCAACCTCGCCAGCCCTCCTGCCGAGGTCGTGTCTGCCCCGGAGGTTGAACCCTCTGATGGTATGTTCGCGTTCGCTGCCCATCTGCATAACCCCGTTTCTGGATGCTATCGCGACAACGGAGAACCCGGAGCGGACGGACTGATAAGAGTATTCGTTCCCTTCAGAGTCAAGAAACCTGACCGAGTCGATCCCCTCGGTGTAGTTCGCCCGTGTGTTCGTCACCCCGGGTAGCCGCGCCGCCCCCTCGATCTCAGCAAGCAGCCTGGTCTTCTCCTCGAGGTCGATCTCCCGCGGGTCCTCTCCGAGAGGAGGGACGGGGAGTACGCCACGTGGGGCGTCTGCAAGGTCCAGGCTGTCTTTCGTGACGGCGGCAAGACGGGCTGCCTCCCTGACGAGGGTGTCGATCTCGTGTTTTGAGTCGAGGTCGACGTGATCCCGGGTGAGAATACCCCAGCCGTTCGATGCAAGCGCCCGGACAACCGTTCTATCAAAGAATGAGGTGGCTGCGGATTCGACCACCCCGTTGTCGATATCGATCCGGGTGACCTCACCGCGTACGCACCGGATATCGTAGTAGCGAACGTCAGACATCAGGATCAGGCCGCCGGGTGTCCGAGGTTCGGGTCAAAGATGCCGCCGGCCGAGTTGGCCGCCAGTTTCCGGAGTTTCGAGAGGAAGCCTTCACGGTTCTCGGGCACGAGCGCGTTCTGGAGAACCTCCTCTATGTGGTCAACCGGCACAATCTCGATCATCGAACGGTAGCGATCCTCAATAAGGACATCGTCCAGGTTTGACCGCGGTATGATCACCTTCTTGATCCCGGCTTTCGCGGCCGCCTCGATCTTGTAGGTGACCCCCCCTATGGGGAGGACGTCGCCCCTGACCGATAGTGAACCTGTCATCGCGACGTCCTGGCGCACCGGGATGTTCTCTATCGCGCTGATCACCGCCGTCGCCACGGTCACGGAGGCTGAATCCCCCTCAATACCCCCGTAGGTGCCGATGAACTGGATGTGGATATCCATGTTGCGGATATCCCTGCCGGTGAACTTCTTGATCAGGGCACTGACGTTCTTGATCGACTCCTGGGCAATCTCCTTGAGCATCCCGGTTGCGATAACCGTCCCGTTTGCCCCCTGGTTCGGCGTCACCTCGGCCATCACAGGGAGCACGGTGCCGGAGTCGCTCCCCATCACTGCAAGCCCATTTACCCGGCCAACCCGTGTGCCCTCAACAACCGTGATATCGTAGTCGCGGCTTCTCCGGATGTATTCGTCGGAGATCTGGTCCTCGATCGAACGCGAGGTGGATTTCGCCGCGAGGACGTGCCTGGCCGTGGTTAACTCCGCGCCCTCCTGCCGGGCGAGGTCACCTGCCACGCGGATGAGACCGCCCATGTCACGGAGCTTCAGGGTCAGGTGCCCCTTCCGGTTCGAGCGCCGGCGAGCCTCGCGGAGAACCTCGAGCATGGCGCTCCGGTCAAAGTGAGGGATCTTGCCGTCGTTCTTTACCTCCTGGGCGATGAACCGGAGGAACTTCTTCCGGTTTTCGGGGGTGTCTTCCATCGTCTCGCGCATATATACCTCGTAGCCGTATCCCCGGATACGCGACCGGAGTGCGGGGTGCATCCCCTGGATGGCATCGACGTTTCCTGCAGCAACCATCACGAACCGGCATGGGACCGGCTCGGTCCTGACCATCGCACCGCTTGAGCGTTCGCTCTGGCCGGTGATCGGGAAGGATCCCTCCTGGAGCGCGCTCAGCAGGTTCTGCTGTGAGTGGGGTGTGAGGGTATTGATCTCGTCTATGAAGAGCACGCCGCCGTGCGCCCGGTGGATTGCGCCGGCCTCTACACGGTCGTGTGCCGGTGTCTCGAGCCCCCCGCTCTGGAAGGGGTCGTGCCTGACGTCGCCGAGCAGCGCCCCTGCGTGTGACCCGGTGGCATCGACGAAGGGCGCCGTGTTATTCGAGTCGCGCGATACCAGGAGTTTTGGGACCATTGCATCTTCGCGGGGCATCGAGTATCTCAACGCCATGAAGATGAAGGCGGCGGCTATTATGCCCATAAGCCACTGGTAGGTGATTATCGCGTAGCCTATGATCCCGATGATCAGAAGCATGATGAGGGTGCTCCGCATCTGGATCTTCTTCCTTGCCTCGGCCTTGTGGGCGTTGACTATCTGCTTGCCGCGGCCAGCAGGCACGGTTCGTATGATCGGGTTGTTGCTGTCTTCCGGGTTCGGGTAGACCAGTATATCCTGGAGTTCCTCTTTAGGGAGTAGTTCGGCCATTGCCTTCGCCAGCATCGATTTGCCGGTTCCCGGGGTGCCGATCATCATCACATGTCGGCGCTGGACCGCAGCCTTCCGGATAACCTCAACGGCATGTTCCTGGCCGATGACCTGATCTATCAGTTTTGGGGGTACATCGATATCTGAAGATGTGCTCACCTCAAGATCGGCGAGGAGATCCGTCTCTTCCATCTCCTCATCGGTGAGATCTATGTCTGGAATTTCTGTTGGTCCTTTTGAATCCATTGCCGAGTTTACCTCTTTGATGCAGTGGTAGTTATATAATTTATTCATCCTCGTTCAAATACTTTCTAGCAAAGGTGACCCATGAGAATCATCAGCACAGAGCGGTCCCAGGTTCTCGCAGCCCGCGTTGCCGAAAAACTGGGGGTACCGCTGGTAGAAGCAATATTTCGCCGGTTTCCCGACGGGGAACTGTATCTGAAATTTGGAGAACTGGACGATGAGACCCTGATCATCAGCAGCATCGTCGACAACGATATGTTTGTGCAGACCCTTCTTGCGATAGATGCTGCCGACAGGTCGGCGAAGACGCTGGTGATACCCTACCTTGGGTATTCCCGACAGGATAAGCGGTTCTCTCCGGGCGAGCCGATCAGTGCCCGGGCGGTCGCGCGAGCCCTCTCTACCGGCGTTGAGCGGGTTTATGTCATCAACATCCACGACCGAAGCGTACTGGAGCAGTTCAGCGTTCCTGCAGGTGAGATCAGCATAGCCCCGGCCATTGGAAGTTATGTGGGTGATCTCCGCCTTGATAACCCACTGATCCTGGCGCCGGACGAGGGTGCGGTCGATCTCGCGTCTGAGGTCGCGGTGGTCGGGGGGTGGGACTGCGATCACCTTGTGAAGACCCGGCTCTCCGGCGAGGATGTCCGGATTGCTCCAAAGACCGTCGATGTGGCCGGTCGGGACGTCGTGATCGTGGATGACATCATATCGACCGGCGGGACTCTGGCAACCGCTGCCCGGATGCTCAGGGATCAGGGGGCCGTCTCCATCCACGCCGCCTGCGTCCACGGGGTGCTCACTAGCGGGGCCTACACCCGTCTGCTGGCGGCGGGGGTCTCATCGGTGGTCTCCAGCGATACCTGCGAGAGCGCTTCAAGCCTAATATCGGCCGCCAATGCCATCGCCACCGCGATCAGGGAAGATGCTCACCATTGACGGCTCTCACCTTGAAGGAGGGGGAGGGATCATCCGCATGGCCGTGGCCCTCTCGGCCCTCTCCGCCACGCCGATCAGAGTGATCGGGATACGCCAGAACCGGCCGAATCCGGGGCTTGCACCGCAACATATCGCTGCGGTGCTGGCGGTCGCCGGGATCTGCGATGCAGAGTGCACGGGTCTTTCTCAGGGGAGTGGTGAGATCACCTTTACTCCAGGGCGGGTCAGGAGGACAGATATGCGGATCGAGACCGGGACCGCCGGGAGCATCCCGCTGGTCATCCAGGCCTGGCTCCCGGCTGCCCTTACCACCGGCGGAAGCATCACCGTATCGGGCGGGACGGAGGTGGCCTGGAGCCCGAGTATCGATTATCTCGATCGTGTATTTGCGCCGGTGCTCCGCCGTGCAGGTGTCTCTCTGGAGGTTGAGGTGATGGAGCGGGGCTACTATCCGGAGGGTGGTGGAATGGCGCGTGTCCGTGTGGGGGTATCCCGCCTCCTCCAGATCGCGATCCCGGCAGAGGAGGACTCCTGCGGGCTGGTCTCCGCCTCGGCCGGTCTTCCTGTACACGTTGCAGAGCGCCAGGCTGCAGCCGCCAGGGAACTCCTGGAGGCGCAGGCGGGTCTACGCTGCACGGTGGAGATCGATTCCCGCGGGCGCGGATTGAGCGTCGGGAGTTCCATCACCGTATGGAAGGGTGCTAAAGGCGCCGTCGCCCTTGGGAGGCGGGGTCTCCCGGCGGAGGAGGTTGGTCAGGCGGCTGCCCGCGCCCTCCTGGAGGAGTGCCGCAGGCCGGGTCTCGTTGATGTCCACCTGGCCGACCAGCTCCTGATCTACCTTGCCTGCTACGGTGGGGAGTATACGACGCATACCCTATCGATGCATGCGAAGACCGCTTGCTGGCTGCTTGAATCGTTTGGCTATCCTGTCCGGTGCCGGGAGAACGAGGCAGTGGAGTTCTCGGCATGACGCTGGTACTTGATGCATCGGCCTTCTTTGCAGAGGTGCCTGTAGATGGCCCTGCCTGGACCACGTCATCGGTGGTGGATGAACTTGTCGATTTTCATGCAAAGTGTCGTTTCACGGCTCTCTCTGCCGCCGGTCTCAGAGTCAGGGAGCCGCGCAAGGAAGACCTGCTGCGGGTGGATGAGGCTGCGCGCTGGACGGGGGATGCGGGGGCTCTCTCCGTAACCGATCGCGAGATCCTGGCACTTGCACTGGAACTCGGCGCAGTCCTTGTGACAGACGATTTTGCCGTCCAGAACGTCGCCCATCACCTTGGCATCGAGACGCGGAGCATCCTGCAGCGCCAGGCCCGGCCGATCCGGTGGCGCTACCGCTGTAGCGGATGCGGGCGTTACTGGCGGGAACCGGGAGACTGCCCCGTCTGTGGCGCGCCAGTCAAAAGAAAACTTAAATAAATCGCCTGGAGATCTATTCACCATGTCCGCGCTCGAAGACCTGATCACGAAGGCAAAAGCGCTCCAGGCAGAAGGGCACACACCCGACCAGATCTCCGATGAGCTCGGTCTCTCGACGGAGACTGTTACCTGGCTGCTCACACAGCAGAAGGGTGTTGAACCTCCAAAGGATGTTCACATTGACTGGACGGCTGTGGCAAGCCACGGCACGCTCCTTGCTGAGATGGCGATGATGATGCTCAAACGCTTCCTCTACCTGACGGACGATGGAAGCCTGGACCGCGAGGAGGAGGGGGCCGGGACGGTCGTAGGTATCGCGCAGTCAGGCGTCCCGCTCGCAACCCTCATCGCCGCGGAGGAGGGGCTGAGGCTTGCAATATACCTCCCGGCAAAACACAGTCGGAGCGAGACGCCCACAGGATCCATCTGGGGCACCTTCTCCGCGATCACCGGACAGCGCTGTATCATTGTCGACGACGTTGTCACGACGGGAGCAACACTCTCCGAGACCATCAACTTCCTCCGGAGACATGGAGCCACCCCCGTGGCGGTATGGTCGCTATTTGACAAACGGGGCATCAGGGAGGTTGAAGGCGTTCCGATACACTCACTGTTCGTGATATCCTGGCTCGGTTGAGGGGGCCTAAAAATCGGTTGAATTTACGTCAGACACCGCTGTCCACCCAGGCTGGATCCATGTCACATGTGGCTGTCCCCATCGACTAATTTATATAGAACCTCTGAACAAACCTAACGGACAAAGGAGGATTATACAATGCTTTCTGGACAGCCCATCATTATTTTGCGGGAGAATGTTGAGCGCACCCAGGGATTCGAGGCGCAAAGATCGAACATTATGGCCGCAAAAGCAATTGCTGCCGCAGTTCGGACAACGCTCGGTCCCCGGGGGATGGATAAGATGCTGGTCAGTTCGACCGGCGATGTCGTGATCACAAACGATGGTGTAACCATCCTGCACGAGATGTCGGTGCAGCACCCTGCTGCCAAACTGGCCGTGGAGGTTGCAGAGGCCCAGGACGACGAGGTCGGCGACGGCACCACGACCGCAACAGTGCTCCTTGGATCACTTATGGAGGAGGCGGAGGACCTGCTGGCTCAGGATGTTCACCCTACCACCATAGCGCAGGGTTACAGGATGGGTATGGAGAAGGCGCTCGAGGTCGTGGATGAGCTGGCAATCCCCGTCGGCGCCGACGACCGGGAGAATCTCCTCAAACTCGCCGGGACCGCCATGACCGGCAAGTCTATTGAGGGGATAAAGGACAAGGTCTCGGCGATCGTGGTGGACGCGGTGCGCCAGGTTGGCACAAAGACAGAAGAAGGCACCTACGTCGTGGACGAGGACGACATCAAGATCAAGAAACAGGTAGGGGACTCGATGGATGATGTCAGCCTGATCAGGGGTGTCGTCATCGACAAGAAGCGTGTCTTTGAGCAGATGCCCGAGAAGGTCACTAACGCGAAGGTGGCCCTTCTTGCCCAGCCGCTTGAGATCACAAAGACCCAGGTGAAGTCCAAGATCAAGATCACCACTTCCGACCAGGTCAGGGCGTTTTCAGAGCAGGAGCGCGAGTCGCTCAGGAAACTTGCTGACCAGATCGTTGCTGCCGGTGCAAACGTTGTCCTCTGCCAGAAGGGGATCGCCGACGCAGTTCAGTACTACCTGGCCAAGCACGGTGTCTACGCTTTAGAGGACGTGAAAGAGGAAGACATGAAGTTCGCCGCGAGAGCGCTCGGCGGGAACATCGTTAACAAACCCGAGGAACTCACCGAAGATGCGCTCGGCCACGCTGAGATGGCCGAAGAGGTTCCCGATGCCGAACTCACGATCATCTCTGGCTGTGAGAACCCGAAAGCGGTCACGATCCTCCTCCGCGGCACCTCCCAGCTGCTCCTGGACGAACTTGAGCGTGGGGTCTATGATGGAACCAGGGTTATCCAGGACGCCATCGAGGACGGCAAGTTTGTCACTGGCGGGGGGTCGGTTGAGACCGAACTCCAGTTGCGTATCCGTGACTACGCCGCAACCATCGGGGGGCGTGCCCAGCTTGCCATCGAGGCGTTTGCAAACGCGTTCGAGGTCATCCCGAGAACGCTGGCGGAGAATTCCGGGTTTGACACTATCGATAAGGTTGTCGCCATGCGGAAGGCGCATGCCGAAGGCGCCAGGCACGCCGGACTGGATGTCTACACCGGCGAGGTCGTCGACATGCTGGATGCCGGGGTAGTCGAGCCTCTCCGCGTGAAGGCCCAGGCGATCAAGAGCGCGACCGAGACGGCGGTGCTACTCATACGCGTAGACGACATGATGATCACCCGGTCAGAGAAACCTGGTGAAGCGGGCGCCGAGTAACTCAACCCCTCGAGGAGGTCGGGAACAGCAAAACCTCCTCTTCCTCGATCTTTTTGTCCTGCGGAAGGCTTCTTTTGCTGTGAAACACGAGTGCGGTATCGGGGTTGATCCCGAAAGATAGGAGGGCGGTCTCGTAAGTATCTTCGGGCCTGCCGCTGTAAATCAGCGCAACGCCGTCAGGGATGATGGTGAACCGGCAGAGCATATCTCGATAATGTTATAGTGAGAGAATCTAAATGCTATTGGTCAATTTTGTGCCGAGGTAGTCTAGTCCGGGAAGGCGGTGGCCTCGAAAGCCACTGGTGCCTGGCACCTCGGGAGTTCAAATCTCCCCCTCGGCGTTTTCAGGTTCCTCATATAGGATCCGGCACGCCCCCTGGACGGGGCTGAACCAGGTTTTCGGGACCGTTTACCGGAACCTTTTCTGCGATCCCGGTATCGGCGCGGATGCGTGCGGTTCCGGGAGAGATATTTATGGTCACGGTAAACCACGGTTGGTACGTAGCGCCTGCTGTCCGGGATCATCCCGCGCCGGCCGATGGAGATCTCCCGTGGACCACTGCTTTGACGAACTTGACGATGCCGTCGTCATCCTTGACCGGGATAACACCGTTGTGCGGCTGAACCGATCGTTTTGCGAAACGTTCGGGATCGGCGATGATGCTGCCCGCGGCATGGAGATAGGCGACCCCATCGCCCGCCACCTCGCACCGCTCTTCGAGTAGAGGGACTCTGCCGATCGGATAATCGAAGCACTCCGGAACCGCGAGGAGGTGACGCACGAGACCTGCCGGATGCGAACCTCCACCGGTGAGGTGCGTCACTTCTCCTTCTCGTGCCGGGTGATCTCCGGCGAGCCCGGCGCCTGGGAGAGGCTTGCACGGTTCCGGGAGATCACTCCCGGACGTCAGGAGGAGATGGCACGGATCAGGGCCGAGTCGGTCTTTACCGCCGTCGGAGAACCGGTGCCCTACGGCCTCTGGGTATGCGGGCCGGACGGCAACGTGCTCTACCTTTCCGCCTCGTTCCTCGAACTGGTGGGAAGGACGATCGAGGAGTGCCGGCACGCCGGCTGGCTGGAGTGCATCCCGCTCGAGGACGCGGCAGCAGTGCGTTCCGACTGGAGACGGTGCCTCGATATGGGGTGCCGTTGTGATCGCGAGTTAAGGGTTCCGGATCCCAACGGGGAGTGCCGTACCATCCTCTCCGGGGGAGCGCCGATCCGTGACAGGGACGGGTAGATCGTCCTCTGGGCCGGAATCTCTGGGCCGGAATTAATCTCGACATCACCGCGAGAAAACAGGCCGAGCGGCTCACCGCCGTCCGGGCGGCGCAGCAGGCAGCCATTGCGGACCTCGGCCAGTTCGCTCCTGGAGGGGCGGAGCTTCCCGAACTGATGAACACCGTGGTCCGGATGGTGGCGGAGTGCCTGGGAGTCGAGTACGCCAAAGTGCTCCGGTACCTGCCCAATGAATATCTTTTCATCCTCGAGGCGGCGGTGGGATTCGGCGGAGCCAGGGTCGGTACCGAGAAAGAGGATGGAGGAACCGATTCCCAGGCGGGGTACACCCTTCTCTCTCATGAGCCGGTGATCGTCGAAGACTTCGACGCCGAGACCCGGTTCCGGGGCCCGGCCCTCCTGCGAAACGAGGGGATCCTGAGCGGCATCAGCGTCATTATCCAGGGTGACGAGGCACCGTACGGGGTGCTCGGCGCCCGCACCAGGTCCCTGCGCAGGTTCACCTGTGACGACATCAACTTCGTCCAGCCGACCACGAACGTTCTGGCACAGCGGATCAAGCGAAAGGCGGCCGAAAAGGCGCTCAGCAAGAGCGAGGAGAAGTTCCGCGAGATAGCGCAGCGGAGTTTCGACATGATCTACACCTGCTACCACGACCGGGGGATCACCTACATGTCCCCGGCCGTGATCCGCATCCTTGGCTTTACCCCCGCCGAACTCATCGGCTGCAAGTGCTGTGACTACGTCACCCCCCTTATCGTTCGCCGCATGGGAGGAGGGGCAAAAGAAAATGGCGAGAGGCGAATCGATCGAAGGGCTCGAAGTCGAGTTCCGCCGAAAGGACGGGACGACGGCCTTTGTCGAGCTGAACGAATCCCCGATCGTGGAGAACGGAAAGGTGGCCGGCGTCCAGGCGGTGGGAAGAGACATCACCGAACGGAAACAGACCGAGCAGCTTAACCGGCAGGCGTTCGAGCAGATCGAACGGAACATCGAGCAGTTCGCCGCCCTCGGCGATCACATACGCCAGCCCCTGCAGGTGATCCTCGGCATGGCCGACCTGGCCGACGATCCGAAGACGTCGGCGGTTATCCACGATCAGGTCGAGCGGATCAACGAGTATATCAGGCAGCTGGACCTGGGATGGGTGGAGTCGCGGGAAGTTCGCGCGTTCCTCCGGCGGCACGATCGGGAGTGACGTCCGGCCTACCTGTAGCGCCGGGTAAGCGGTTTCTCCGTGACAGAGTCTATCCCGACGTCGCAGTCCTGTATCGCGCCGTGCCCGGAAAAGACCAAACGGATCTCCTCAAGAATCCGCTCACCCAGTATCCGCGCGTCGCGCTCCTGGTCGGTGTCCATCTCGATGAACCCGGTTAGTTCTATACGGAACTTTTTCATGCCTCTGCTTGCCTCCGTCTCACTGCAGCATCCGCTTGCATCCTACTGTGTCTCTCCGATACTGCGGAGAACTGCCTGCATGACCCTATCCACATGCTCCCACGTGGGGTTATCCGCGCTCATACCCGGACGCCGGACGATGAAGGGGCGTCCTTCGTCACCGGCTTTGCGCATGTCGGGGTCCAGAGGGATATTGCCGAGATACGGCACGCCAAGGTCCTCTGCGGCCTTCTTCCCCCCGCCCTGTCCGAAGAGGTCGATCTCCTTGCCGCAGTGCGGGCAAACCATGCCACTCATGTTCTCGACTATCCCGAGAACCCTAATATCCATTTTCTCGACGAACTTTACGGCTTTGGTCGAGTCGAGTATGGCAACCTCCTGCGGCGTAGTAACAATAACGGCACCGGCAACGTTCGGGGCGAGCTGGATGATCGATAACGCCTCGTCTCCCGTGCCCGGGGGCAGATCCACCACGAGGTAGTCCAGATCTCCCCAGTAGACATCTGCGAGGAACTGTTTGATGATCTGCATCTTCATGGGGCCGCGCCAGATGACAGGAGTGCTCTTATCCGGCAGGAGAAACGCCATCGAGACGACACCAAGTGCTGGCACCACGTATACCGGTTCGATCCTCGTGCCGTTCGTCGACGTGAGTTTGGTCTCCTCGATGCCCAGCATCTTGGGGATGTTGGGGCCGTGGATATCGAGATCGAGAAGGCCCGTCTGGTAGCCGTGGTTCGCAAGCGCCATTGCAAGGTTCGCGGCCACCGTGCTCTTCCCGACGCCCCCCTTTCCGCTCAGCACCAGGATGACGCGCTTGACGCTCACGGAAACCTTTTCAAACGGGTTTTTCTGCTGCTGTCCGGCATCCTTCGTTGTATTGTCTGTTTCTGCCATAACGTACCCTCAGCACCTCATCTTGGTGGGCGGAATCGTCCGTCCACCGGTCACGAAGTGATTGTGAGCCCACACGAGTGTTCTTCCCGAACAGGATCATGCAACACGGCTCGCACAATAATGTTAACAACGTTAACAGAAAGTAGTATTGATACTTACATGTTCGGCCCCTCTCAGGGATACACGGCGATCCACGGCACCCACCGGATCTACTCCCTGAACGGTTCTCCGCCGGGAAAGGGCCGGAGATCGGTTCGAAACCTGTCTTGCCGGGAACCCCACGTTAAAGAGAGGGTATTGACACAGGGTAGAACGAGGGATATGTGATGGCATTTGATCTATCGAAATGCGACTTCTCCCGCTGCAGGGGAGAATGTCTCGCCCGCTGCCCGTACGTATCATATGATGAGGACGACGCAAAGAGAGCAATGAAGTCCCTGATAGAGGGAGAACGCCACCAGATCCTGAAAGAGTGCATCACCTGCGCAGCGTGCAACGATTTCTGCCCGCTGGGCGCCGATCCCTGGGACCTCATCGCACGGCGGCAGGAAGAGACGGATGCTCTTGGCATCCCGGCGGACGCAAAGCCGTCGAGCGACTGGCTGACGAAACCGGCTGTAGTCATCCGGAGGGGCAAGCCGGGAGGGGCGCTGATCTCGGCCGGCGGGATCTACGAGGTGGTGCCCCAGGCGGAGTTCCTCACGGGACAGGTGTTTGAGGACGCAACCATCATCGGGGGAGGGCCGTACGCGTGCGGGTTTACCGAGACCCACCTCGGCCGGGCGTCCCGGCCGCTGAAGAACCTCCCGCACTTCATAGAGAATCTCGCGAAAGCGGCCGAAGAGTTCGGGGTCGACGAGATCGTCTTCACCCACGACGCCTGCTACAACGTGGCGACGACCCTCGCGATGCAGCAGGGGATCGAGGTGCCGTTCCGATCGGTCCACATCCTCGAGTACATCAGGAACTGGCTGCGCGACCACCCTGACCGGATCACGAATCCGCTCGGCATCAGCGTCGCGGTGCAGGGCGGCTGCACGACCCGCTACGCCCCGAAAGGCGGGGACCGTGAGATCTGGTCGGACTGGCTCGCCGATATCTTCGAAATGATCGGTGTAGAGTCCGTCGAGGAGAAGCGGACGTATACGGGAGATGACCGGCTCTGCTGCGGGTGCGGGATCTTCCACACCCAGCACGAGCGTGCAATCGAGATCCAGCGTAAAAACATCGGCGATGCCGCCAAAGCCGGTGCCGAAGAACTCGTCTTCATCTGCCCGGCCTGCATCTCCGTGATGCGGGCGACCTGCCGGAAGATGGAACTCGAGCCGATCTACATCACCCAGCTCGTGAAGCAGGCGCTGGGCGAGGAACTCGGACCCGCCGGAACCGCCGCGTTCGGGTATCCGGTGAAGTAGCCAGACGAGGTGAGAAGAATGGTGAAGTTTACGAAGGAGATGAAAGAAGCCCTGCGGGTTCCTGGCAAGGGGGGGAGCCTGATCTACCTCTGCACGTCGAGCAGGGACGGCAACCCGAACATCGCCGCGATGCGGTTCGTCGCCACCCACATGGACGACAAGATCCTGATCGCCGATATGTTCCTCTTGAAGACGAAGGCGAACATCAAGGAGAATCCCAACGTCGCGGTCACGATCTGCCACCCGCTCGACGAGGGCCGCTGGTGGGTCTTCCGGGGCAAAGCCGTGGACATGGAGTACGGGTTCCCGCGCGATTTCGACTGGTACGGCGCGAACGCAACGGATATCCTGAACGAATGGGGGAACTGGAACAAGGCCGAACCGCCGGATGAGGTGCCGCCGGACATCGTCTTCCCGAAAGCCGTCCAGCGCGGGGTTGTGGTCGTGCATGTCGAGGAGGTCTACTCCATCGAGCCGGGACATGTAGGAGAGAAGGTTCTAACGGGGTGATCGGGATGACGGTAAATCTGACAGATCGGATGAAGGCATGGATCGAGGCGATGGGCAGCCATCTCTGCGTCGCGACGCCGGAGGGCGTGCCGTTCGTGGTGCTGGGCCGCTATGCGAAGGTGACGGGCAACGATGAGGTGGCGTTCGCGCTTGCGGCAGATGAGGCGAATGTGATCGCGCCCGTGCTGTCGAAGAACCCGCGGGTGGCGTTCGGCGTCTCGCGCCAGGGCGGTATCCGTGCCCCATACCAGTTCAAGGGAACCGGAGAACTCCTCCGTTCCGGATCGGTCTTCGACACGGTCGCGGCACAGGCAAAAGAGGAGAAAGGGATTGACGCGGAATCGGTGCTTCTCGTCCGCCTGACCGAACTCTACTGCACGAAGCCCGGCTACGAGGCCGGGCAGAGGCTCGACGGCATGTCGCCGGAGGAACTCGATGCGTGGGAGCGACAGCGCTGGAAGGACGTGCCGAGGAAGAGGGACTGAGTTCCGATGAGCAACGACGAAAAAAAGATTCCTAAACAGTTTCCCTGGATCATCCCCTTCTCGTGCGAGGGGTGCGGCGACTGTGTCGAGGCCTGTCCGACCGGCTCGATCGAGCTTGTGGATCTCGGAAAGAAGATCGACAAGGCCTGGATCACGAACCCGGAGACCTGCATCGGCTGCGGGAAGTGCGCCGATGCCTGCGTCGTCGGCGCCGTGCAGATGACGTCCTACGTCGAGAAGGCACTCAAGCGCTACCGCGAGAAGACGAGCCCGGAGTAATTCAGGGATCAGGCTCCTTTTTTACGTTCCCTGAAACACACACCTATGAGAGTGTGATGGGCACAGCACCGATCAGTACACTGGACCGTGGTGGCTGCGCATCTGATGGTGTGAGGTGCGATGTTCCGGAGGAGCGGAGCTTGAGAAACTCGAAGAGTTTCGAGGGGGGAGCACCCCCTCTCCCCTGTCTCTACTCCATAAGGCTCTACCTGCAACCCCCACCGCCCGCGCTTCGCGCTCCTCCCGCCCCCGAGAGGGGCGGGCAGTGCGTGACGATAGCCGGTGGGAAACCGTGTCCCGGGAGCGAGTTGTGATTCTGTTCTTTTTCGGGATCTCTCAATACTGTGGATCATGGGAATATCCCCCCTGGGGATGGGGCTGACGGGGAGGGGGCTCGCCCCCACCCCTGTCTCTGCCTCGTATCTCCAGTTTCCAGAATCATTTTATACAGATAACTATACGCCTGTAGCCCCCACTCGAAGACCTTTGGTCTTCTCAAGCTCCGGACGTTGTCCCTCGCACCCCGCCCCAGGGGGCGGGGGCAGTGCGTGGCGATACCCGGGAATATCGGTTGATGGGGTATGTGAGTAGAACGGGGTTGCCCAGAAATACCTCCCGAAGAAAGTAGAGGAGTTCAACAGAGCCCTTGAACCCAGACTCATACCTGACTCTACAGAACCCCAAACGACTCAAGCAGCACGTCGGCATTCAGGCTACCGAAGTGATGGACTTCGCCGCTCTTCGAATCGTTCACCGCAACCTCCGCCGGCGAGAAGGCAAGCAGCGAGTCCACCTTGAGGAAGTCGTAGCCGGCATCCTTGAGCACCCGGGCAAACGGCCTCCCGTAGTCTGGGGAGGTCTGTGAGGGGAGGGTCGCAAAGACCGGGTCGTAGCCCTCCGCGACGAGGGAGACCGAGCCGTAGTAGATGTTGCAGTCGTTGGTCATCCCCATCGCCTCGATGCCGGTCCGCTTTATGGGCCCGATCGGCGATCGGCCCGCCGCATGGCTGATGCGGAGGACGTCGTATCCTCTCTCCTCGAGTTTGTGGAGGGTCGCCGTGACGACCCGCCCGGAGATCTGCACCGAGCCGATCAGGCTCCGGGTCGGGGCGACGAGGACGTAGAGGTTTTCGGGTTCGATGCCGCACTTCTCCGCGATGAAGCCCGTGACTTCCTCGTCCGGGAGGGTGTCCGCCTCCAGCGCGAGGATGCCGATCTCAGAGGCGTCGCGGTAGCCGAGCATTTTGTAGGTATTTTTCGGCTTTAAGGAGAGCGCCCGCGCCGGACCGGAAGCCATCGCGGAGTAGCCCCCGGCCTTGAGCACCCATCCCGCCTTCTGCGAACCGAGGCACGCGAGAGCGGGGCGGCTCACGGTGAGGTGCAGGAACGGGACGGGCACGTCGGCCACCCGGCCCATGGTTATCGCCGCCGTCGCAAGCCCCGCAAGGCAGGTCTCCACGAAGAGGGCGCCCGCCCGGTAACTCCCGGCGACGTGCACGCCGCAGTCGATGCACGTTGCGCCGTTCTCCAGTTCTGCAACCGCCACCCCGAGTTCGTCCCGGCGGTCGATCAGTTCTCTGACGACAGGCATTGCCGTGCGGTTTACGCTGAGCATCGTCCTCACCTATCTCAGCGGAGGGATAGGGTGCAGAACGCTTTAGCAGTTCCCTTCCGGGCATGCAACCCGGTCCGACGCGCACCCGGCAACGACCGGCTTTATGCAACTGCCCGAGAAATAGGTAATTACCTATGCCGGACAACACGAGAGAAGGCTCATCGGCACGCTTCGTGGATGGCGGGATCCCCGCCGGGATGCTCGCCGCCGTGCGGGAAGAGCGGCCTCTCATCCACCATATCACAAACAGCGTCACAATCAACGACTGCGCGAACATAACCATCTGCGTTGGGGCCGCCCCCGTGATGGCATCTGCGCCTGAGGAGGTCGCCGAGATGGTCGCCGCCGCCGGTGCGCTCGTCCTGAACATCGGGACACTCTCTGCCGCACAGGTCGAGGCGATGCTGATTGCCGGCCGCCATGCAAACGATCTCGGTATCCCGGTCGTCCTAGACCCGGTCGGTGCCGGGGCAACGGCGTTTCGGACTGCATCCACAAGACGGCTCCTGGAGGCTCTCGATATCGCTGTACTGAAAGGCAACGCCGGGGAGATCGGTGTCCTCGCCGGAACCGGCGGGAGCGTAAGAGGGGTCGATTCGGCCGGTATCACGGCCGACCCCGTGGCGACGGTGCGGGAGTGCGCCAGTTCAACCGGGACGGTGGTGGCGATGACGGGGGAGACGGATCTCGTCACCGATGGGAGGGGGGTGTATGCCGTCAGAAACGGCAGTCCCCTGATGGAAAGGTTATCCGGGACGGGGTGCATGGCCGCGTCGATCACCGGGGCGTTCGCCGCGGTCGCAGGCGATCTCCCTGTCTCGTCGGCGGCAGCGCTCGCGGCGTTCGGCCTGGCCGGTGAGCGGGCGGAGGTTGCGGCACGCGGCCCTTACTCGTTTCGGGCGGCGCTCTTCGATGAACTTGCCGGGCTCACCCCCGACGACCTCGCCCGCCATGCACGGGTAGAGGTGTTGTAGATGGGATACGACCTCTACGTGATCACGGACGAGACGGTTGGTGGCGGGCGCTCACACGCCGAACTCGCCCGCCGGGCCGTCGCCGGGGGTGCGGACGTGATCCAGCTCCGCGATAAGAGGCTCCCCGGCCGGGACCTCCTTGATGCGGCCTCCGCCATCCGGGAGGTCACCTATGATGCGGGAGCGCTCTTCATCGTGAACGACCGCCTGGACGTGGCCCTCGCGGCCGGTGCCGACGGCGTCCACCTCGGCGAGAGCGACCTCCCTATCAGGCACGCCCGGAGGATCGCTCCACCGGGGTTCATCATCGGGGCCTCAGTCGGGTCCGTGGCCGCGGCGGTCCGGGCCGGGTTAGAGGGCGCCGACTACGTGGCGCTCAGCCCAACATTCTCGACCACGTCCAAGGATGACGCAGGGGAGGGGCATGGGCTCGCCGTGCTCTCGGCGATCAGGGCAGCGGTCTCCGTCCCGCTAATCGCGATCGGCGGAATCAATGCGGGAAACGTTGCCGATGTCATCGCTGCAGGGGCTGATGGTGTTGCGGTGATCTCGGCGGTCGTCGGGGTGGACGATGTCACGGCAGCTGCCCGTGACCTCCGCGCCCGGATCGCCGCCACGAAACGGGGTTGCTGAGTGTCTTCACCACCGGCTCACACCGTGTCGTTATCGAGATCCTTGCATGACCGCCTGAAGGTCCTCTCCACACGGTATCCGTCTTCCAAAATGTGCCGGCACACAAACCCTCTTTGTCCTGGCTGTAGAACCTTTCCTGCGTGATACCCATGACCCGGATCGAGTTCACCCCAACCGGGATCGTCCACTCCCCATTCCACGACCCGCGTGATATGCCCATCCAGCCAGTCGGAGCGAGGGGTGTCCGGGGAACGGTTGAACTCCACCCCGGCTGCGCCCCGGGCCTAAAGGACATTGAGGGTTTTTCACGGATCATCCTCCTCTACCACTTCCACCGATCGGAGGGCTATTCGCTTGAGGTGGTGCCGTTCCTGGATGCAAGACCTCATGGTGTCTTTGCGACCAGGGCACCCCGCCGCCCGAACGCGATCGGTCTCTCGATTCTGCGGCTTGTTGCCGTCGATGGCGCGACGCTCATAGTCGAGGACGTCGATATCCTGGACGGCACTCCAGTCCTTGACATAAAGCCTTACGTCCCGGCGTTTGACGCCTACCCTGACGAACGTTCCGGGTGGCTGGCAGAGACTGAAAAAGATCCCGGCAGCGTGCGTTCGGATGATAGGTTCTGTTGAGTGCAGGGATCAGAAGATATAACACAACTGGCGTAAAGTAAACCAGCTTGACATAACCTGAAAGTAAATGTGCAGTCTTTAATAGCCGGGGCGCCGGTACTGAATGGTATCATGTCAAAAGAACCCATTGCATTGATTACGGCTGTCCTCATTGCCGTTCTACTCTGCACGGCAGGGTGCAGCAACACAGTCAGCGGGAATGGGACTTCCACCGCCGACAACACGACGCTGCTGGTCTACTCAGGCGCAGGACTCAAGACGGCGATGACCGAGATCGGGGAGGTCTTCACCGAGAAATACGGTATCGGCATCGATTACAACTTTGGCGGTTCCGGCACGCTCATCACACAGATGGAGTTATCCCGGAAAGGCGATCTCTTCATCCCCGGCGGAACGCCTGACTACCGGATCGCCCAGGGTAAGGGGCTGGTCGGTGAACCCGGATACGTTGCCTACCACGTCCCGGTGATCGTGGTTGCCCCCGGAAACCCGAAGAACATCACCTCGGTTGAGGACTTCGCCCGGCCAGGGCTGAAGATCGCCCTCGGCGACGCGAGCACCACCGCAATCGGCAG
Organism: Methanoculleus receptaculi; assembly: GCF_033472595.1. Taxonomy (NCBI): domain Archaea; kingdom Methanobacteriati; phylum Methanobacteriota; class Methanomicrobia; order Methanomicrobiales; family Methanomicrobiaceae; genus Methanoculleus; species Methanoculleus receptaculi. Next base: position 426,869 of record NZ_CP137642.1, read on the forward strand.
GGCCAGCGATAAACTCTTCCAGCAGCGTGGCATCCTTGACGCCGTTGAGGCAAACGTCGTCCTCCGGGCGCCGACGGTCAACGAGGTGGCCGTGGCGATGAACATGGGCACCGCTGACGCCGCCCTAATCACACTTGATATGGTCAACCCCGAGACCATGGAGGTCATCGAACTGCCGCCGGAAAACGGTGTTGTCCTTATAGTGCCGATAGGGGTGACCACGTTCACAGAGCACCAGGATGCCGCCCGTCTCTTCGTTGAGTTTGTCACTTCCGGTGAGGGAAAGGCTATATTTGTAAAGCACGGGTTCCCGGCGTATCCTGATCCGGCCTACACCGGTATAGAACCGTGATCATCATGGAGTACTCCTGCAGGGTGATCGGCGTCGCCCGGACACCCTTCACCGATCCGGCCGCCACCCCGATCCAGGCGGCTTTCTCCACCGCCCGCGGGGCGGTGGAGGTCTTCCCTGAGTACAGGGATGGGCTATCGATGCTCGTGGGGTTCTCCCATATCCTCCTCATCTACCGGTTCCACCGGGCTGCCGCCGAAGAACTTGCCGAACGACCGCTTATCGATGGCGCTGAGCCGCACGGCATCTTTGCCACCCGGCACTTCAACCGTCCGAACCGGCTTGGTATATCGGTTGTCAGACTCACCGGGATCGAGGGAGGGAGCATCACCATTGAGGGCGTCGACCTCCTGGACGGTACTCCGATCCTCGACATCAAACCGTATATCCCGGCATTTGACTGCATCGAGAGCGCGAACTCCGGGTGGGTGACGCCTCAGCACGTCGAGCGGATCCAGAGACAGAGTGCATTATTCAGGTCAGGGTGAACGTGTTCCAGGATCGGGCCACTCTCCCTCGCCCCACACCCTTCAAGGTAATCTTTCTTGCCGTATTGTTCTGCCTGATTGCGTACTTTCTCGTGGTAATTGTTGGTCTGGTAGTCTACCCGCCGTTTCCGGCTCTCGTTGAGAGCCTGCGATCCCGGGAGATCCTGTTTGCTGTTGAACTCTCGCTCGTCACCTCGGTGGTCTCCACCGCCCTCTGCGTTGTCGCCGCCGTGCCTGTTGCCTACTCGTTAGCTCGGTTCTCTTTCCCCGGTAGAGGGCTGGTAAACACCCTCTTTAACATCCCGCTTGCACTGCCGCCGCTCGTCGCGGGTGTGGCGTTGCTCATCTTCTACGGCCCATCGACGTTCGGCAAGATGCTCTCGGCGTTCGGTCTCGATATAGTCTACACCCCGGTTGGGATCGTTGTTGCCCAGTTCTTTGTAAACCTGCCATATATGGTCAGGGTCGCCCGTTCGGCCTTCGAGACGATCAACCCCCGCTTCGAGCACGTTGCCCGGACGCTCGGGTGCACCGAGTGGAGCGCGTTCCGTCAGGTCACCCTCCCTCTCGCCAGAAACGGTCTGATAGCCGGACTTGTCATCACCTGGTCGAAGGCTATCGGTGAGTTTGGAGGTGTCATGATGCTTGGGGGAGCTACCCGGATGAAGACCGAGACCCTGCCCATCGCGCTCTTCCTGAACATGTCAACGGGCGACCTTGATCTTGCCATAGCCGCGTCTGTCATCCTGATAGTCATATCGGTGATCTCGTTTGCGGTCTTCGAACGCTGTAGCGGCGAGCGGGGGGTGTTCTAGGTGCTCAAGATCACGGGGCTCACCAAACGTCTCGGGGACTTTGTTCTCGACGGTGTGGACCTGACAGTCGCAGACGGTGAGTACTTCATCATCCTCGGGCCTACCGGCGCAGGAAAGACCATACTTCTCGAGACCCTGGCGGGGATATACACACCTGACGACGGAACGATCACCCTGGATGGCCGTGACATCACCCGCACCGACCCGAAAGATCGGGGGATCGGCATGGTTTACCAGGATTACATGCTCTTTCCCCACCTCACCGTCGGGGAGAATATCGGGTTTGGTCTCCGGCAGAGGAAGGCCGATCCCGCCCGCATAAGGGAGGAGGTGCAGGAGACCGCCGCCCTTCTCGGGATTGAGCATCTCCTCTCCCGCACCCCCGGGACGCTCTCAGGCGGTGAACAGCAGCGGGCGGCGATCGCCAGGGCGCTCGTTCTCAGGCCTCACGTCCTCCTCCTGGACGAACCGCTCTCGGCGCTCGATACCTCCACCCGGGACCGGCTCCGCAGGGAGTTGAGGTCGATCTGCCGGGCGACGAAAACAACGGTCATCCACATCACCCATCACTTCGAGGATATATTCGCTCTCGCCGATCGTGTAGCGGTGATGCAGGAGGGGAGAGTTGTCCAGACCGGCACGCCTGATGAGGTCTTCCGGAAACCTGCCACCGGGTTTGTCGCTGCTTTCACCGGTATGGAGAACGTATACTGCGGGGTTTCAAGGGTTCTGAACGGCGAGGCGACGATCGACCTCGGCGGGATCACCGTCCGGACGGTCAGCGAGATCGAGGGTGAGGTCTGTGTCGGTATCCGGCCGGAAGAGGTGATTTTGTCCCGCGAACCTTTTGAGTCAAGCGCTGCAAACACCTTCCCCGGCATGGTGACCGAGATCCAGAGGAACGGCACGTTTTCAAGGGTCTTCGTCGATGCCGGGGTTACATTCGTTGCCGTCCTGACACCACAGAGCGTCGAGCGCCTGCGACTGGCCGGGGGTGTAGCGGTCCAAGTCACATTCAAGGCCTCGGCCGTCCACGTCTTTCTGCGGTAGGAGCAGGCCATTCCTCCCGGCCAGAAGGAGCGGCCGGATGGGGGAAGAATCCAACGAGATAACAAAACGAACGTCTTCTGCAGCTGACCACCCCCGCCACCCGGCCGATAGGAGGGGCGGAAACGCCCCCCGCCGTGTCCTGACATGCTCCAGAAAAAGCAGAATAGGGGCCGGGATGTGCCCGCCGCACTTATATCTTCTTAAACCGGCTCTTCGGCGCGCCGCACCGGGGACATTTCCAGGTATCTGGCAGGTCTTCGAAGGCTGTGCCGGGTTTAACACCGTGTTCAGGGTCGCCGAGAGCGGGGTTGTAGACGTAGCCGCACTGTGTGCACCGATACAAATCCATCGTATCATCACCTCATTCCCTGCCGGCCGCCGGGACGGCAAAGGGTAATATCTCGTTTACTTCCGCTTCAGGATAAGTGCTCCGGTCACGATACCGGGAAAGGAAGTTCCTTTCCCGTGCAACCGTCGAGGACGATCGAGCGCTCACCGCGTTCCGATGCAAACCGGATCACGTAGACCGGGTAATAGATCGTCTCAAACTCGATAATCTCGGCCGTTGGCTCAAGCCCTTTCAGGATCGTCCGGAGCGACGATTCCGTGACCTTCGCCTCCAGGCTCTCACCCCGAAGAGGCTCCATGGGGAGGCCGCAGGCTCCAGCCCGGAGAGAAGAGAGCGGCGGGACATCCTCTGTCAGGAGAGGTACGTAGACCGTGGTTTCGCCGATTGTCTTTACCTCTGTTATGAGTTTCGCATCCGAAAGACTCTTTATCGCTTTCTTCACCGCGGCCGCCGGGAGATGGGTCTCGGCCTCGATCTCGACGGGCGTCGATCCTCCGTTTGCAAGCCCGGCAACGACCCTGACCGCGGCCTCATCGAGCCCCAGGAGTTCAGAGAACCCCGGCCTGACCTTCAGCCCCCGGTCTATATCGACGATGCAGCCGGTGCAGCCATCGATGATGAACGACGCCGTCTTTGTGGTCTTCCGCAGAACCCCTCCGATGTAGCGGATCTTCACCCGATGTAGCGGCCGGTAGACCTGCTCCCCTGAGACTATCCGTTCCTCGGGTTCCAGGACCCTGAACCTGCGTTTCCTCTTGCCCCTGGCGATGTCGAGCGCTTCCTCACGGATCAGCACCGGGACAACCGCGTTCCCGCTAATGGGGGGTTCCACCATGGGCGGTTCCGCTTCCTCCTGCTGCGGTTTGCCGCCGCAGGGTTCGTCTCGTGGCCGATCTCCCGGCCGGACAGGCTGCGCCGGCACGAGCCTTGGCGTCTGCCCCCCGTGCCTGCAGATCCTGTCCCGGAATCGCATCTTCACCTTCCCGCGAGAGAGCCCGCCCATAACAAAGAACTCTCCTGGCTCGAGTTCTACAAGTTCGGCGACCTCCCTGTGGGACGAGAAGAAGAGGCTGACCGCTTTCAGGTCGTTTTCGATAGAGAGTTTTCCTATGATCTGGTTGTTGCACTGAGAGAGGACGTTTTTTGTTACGAGCGAGGGTCTCTGTGTCGCGACCAGCAAGCCGAGCCCCCTTTTGCGCCCCCGGCGGGAGATCTCCTCTATCTTACGTATGGCCTCCCCCGACTGCGGGATGAATTTGTCCGCCTCCTCCAGGATCAGAAGAAACGGTTTCTTCAGTCTGCTCTCCAGGTCGTAGAGAACCTCTGCGAGTTGGGCCACGTTCTCCCGCATCTCGGTCTCCGAGACATCGAAGATCACCGCCTTTCGGGAGCAGATCGCCTCTCGTATGATCTCCCGCAGGTTTGCCCGCCCGATCCCCACGTCACAATCATCGCCGGAACCGATCCTGATGATGGAGAACCGTTCCGCAAGCGAGGAGTACTCCCCCTCCGTATCTACGAGGCAGAACCCGACCCGCGCCTGCAGGAGCTGTTCGCAGATCACCGCGATACCCCAGCTCTTCCCGGCGCCCGACTGTGCTATGATGCACGTTCTTCCCGTGACGAGTTCCTGGGCGTCGACGGCAACGTCATGGTCACCGTCCTTTCCGATCACCAGCTCCATCCGCTCAAAGAGATAACAGGGTGCCCGGTCTTTTAACGCTTCCTCTTCGGATCAGGGGGCCCGGTTTAAGCAGATTCGAGGTCTTTTCCTCAGTTTTTGTTCCTGGAGAGCGAGAGAAAGACCCCGAAGACTGATAGGGCCGTGAAAGCCAGGAAGATCAGCCGCAGGCTCTTCATGAACTCCGGGAATACTTCCGGGGTGACGGTTGTCGACCCCATGAGAACCGCAAAGACCACAAGGACGGCCCCCATGCTCAGCATCATCCCGAGCGAGCGCATCGTCGCTACCATCGCCGATGCGCTCCCGTAGAACCGTTTCTCAACGCTCCCCATGATAGCGGTGGTGTTCGGGGAAGAGAATAACCCGACCCCCGTCCCCACCAGGAACAGGAGGGCGAGGACGAGTGTGATCGGCGTCGTCTCGTTGAGCAGCGAGAGTCCGAAGAGTCCCACGGCGGCAACCCCCATCCCAAGCGAAGCCAGGAGCCCTGGCTCCACCCGGTCAGCCAGTCGTCCTGCCGCGGGGGCGACGAAGACCTGGACGAGCGGTTGGATCAGGAGGAGTGTGCCTGCGGCGGCGGGTTCGTAGCCCCGGATGTACTGAAGGTAGAGGGAGAGGAGGAACGCGACCGCATACGTTGCGCTGTAGTTGATCAGGGCTGCAGCGTTGGAGGCTGCAAAGATCCGGTTCTTCTGGAGGAGCGTGACCGGCAGAAGAGGATCTGACCGGTGCTGCTCCACCCGGAAAAAGACCACGCCAAGCGCCAGCGATGCCGCAAGGAGCAGCAGACCGACAGCGGTGGTGATCCATGCCAGGCCCAGGAAGAGGCAGAGGATCAGGGCTGATGAGAGGGCCAGCCCCGGGAGATCGAAGTGCTCCATATCTCGCTCGTTTAAGAAAGCCGGGAACTTCCTCGCATAGAATAGGACAGGCACCGCAAGGAGCGCGGTCACTACGAAGATGCTTCGCCACCCAAAGAACTGGGTCAGGACTCCCCCAAGGAACGGCCCGAACGATAGCCCGGCGTAGACAGCGGTGGTGTTGATCCCGATGGCGTAACCCCGCCTGCCAGGCGGGAAGAGGCTGGCTATCAGGGCCACGCTGGTTGCGTTGATCATCGCCCCGCCCACCCCCTGCACGAACCGGAAGAGGAGGAGCAGGTTCATCGAGGATGTGAATATGGAGAGGATGGATCCGGCGGCGTAGACGACGATCCCGATCAGGAATATCCTGACCCTCCCCCGCGAGTCGCCGAGCCTTCCCGCCGGGAGGAGGAATATGACCGATGCAAGGAGATAGGCGCTGGATACCCAGGCCAGCGTGGCCGCATCGGCGGAAAACTCGGTGCCGATGATGGGCAGGGCGAGGTTGATCGCGGAGGCCGTGAAGGGATTTATGAACGAGGCGACTGTGACCAGTGCGAGGATGGCCCCCCGCGAATAAGTTCGTTCTTCTACCCCTCTCACGCCTATTCTCTACGCCTCCGGGTTCTGTGCGGTAACAGAGTTCACGTTGAGTGCAGATAAGTCCACTGCCCATCTACAGTGGATTACTTTTAGGATCATGACCAAGTAGATGAGCATGCGTGCCCAATCCCCGGAGATCCAGCGGGATCTACGGGCGACCTCCCTCCGGCTCATCATGCTGCTGGGCGTGGCAAGCCTGTTCGGTAGCCTGGTCTCTAACGGCGCCAGGAGCGTTACCGGCCCCTACCTCCTCCTTCTCGGTGGAAGCGCGGCAGTTGTCGGGCTGGTTGCCGGGGCCGGCGAGTTTATCGGCTACGCCCTGCGGGCGGCCACCGGCGCCTATCTTGGCCGTAACCACCGCTACTGGAAGGTGGCGATTGGCGGTTACTGTATGCTGGCAGCCATCCCCTTCCTTGCGTTCGCCGGTCAGTGGGCGACGGCGGCAGCCCTTATCATCGCCGAACGGATCGGGAAAGCCATCAGGACACCGGCGCGGGACACGATCCTCTCCCATGCGACGGTGGCCGTTGGGAGAGGGTGGGGGTTCGGGTTTCACAAAGCGCTCGATCAGGTTGGTGCGGTCGCGGGCCCGCTGGTCATGGTCGTCGCCCTGGCCGTCACCGGGGGTTATACGGATGGATTCCTGGTTCTGGCCATCCCTCTCATCGGCGTCGCGGTTGCTCTCTTCCTGGCCCGGTCGGAGGTGCCGTCACCACGGTTCCTGGAGGTGGAGGAGATGCAGGGAGACAGCATCCCTTCGATCCTGCCCTATGCCCTCTTCATATTCCTGGGAATGGCCGGGTTTGCCACCTTCCCCCTCATATCGTTCCACCTTAAAGCCGGGGCGATCGTCTCCGACGCCGCAATCCCACTCTTCTATGCGGGTGCTATGGTGGTCTCTGTCTTTGTGGCGCTGCTGCTAGGTCGTGTCTTCGATCGCCTCGGCAGCCGTATTCTTCTTGCAATCCCCATCATCAGCCTTGCAACGGTTTTTCTCGCCTTCTCGCCCGATCCGCGTATGGCGGTTGCCGGATCGCTTGTATGGGGGGCGGGGATCGGGATCTTTGAACCCGTTCTCCGGGCTTCGATCGCATCGTCCACGAGCCTTGAGCGGAGGGGGAAGGTCTACGGCACACTGAGTGCGGTCTACGGGACGGCTTGGTTTGTGGGGAGCGCCGTGATGGGTGTCCTCTACGACGTATCGATCGGGCACATCCTCGCCTATGTTGTCGTGGTCGAGGCCGCAGCGCTGGTGGCCTACCTCTGGCTGTACCGCTCTAGGGTCGCGGTCGGGCCCCCGGAGGTCACCCTGTAAGCCTTGCGGCCTTAGTGGTGGAGTGCCCCGCCGATGGCGCCACCGATCAGGGAGAGGATGCCCTGGTACATGAACGCCGCCAGGACTATGAGGATCGACGCTCCGAGACCCGCGATGAACCCGAACGCCCCGAGGAGGACCGTGCCACCGATAAGTGTAAGCAGCGATATGACGATGGCGCCAAGGAGCCCTGCAAGCAGCCCGGCTTTTGCACCATTCCAGATTCCGCCACGCACCATCCAGCCGGCGACAAATCCGCCGGCCAGCGGCCCGACGACAGGCAACAGGAACCCGACAAGAACCCCTACAAGCCATCCGACGATGACTCCTGTCCAGAAGTTATCTGCCATCTACTTTTACTCACCGCTGAGTGTTCGAGAGAGTAGTATATACATCTTTAGGATCAAGTCAGGTCGAATCCCCGCCAGTTCAATGGGGGATAGGTAACGTAACGAAAGCTCTGTAAAATTGAATTGGCCCTGGATCCAACCTGGATTTGGACAAAGGAGAAACAGGGTCATGGACCCATTAGTGTTAATCGAAGGTTATCTTTCCGATTCAGAGAACGGCATGAAGACCGCATCACCTGGTTCCTCAACCAGGCGATGCTCGCAGAGGCCCTCCAGCAGGCAGGAGCCACCCAGTACGAATGCACCGATGCACGGAAGGCGCATCGGAACGGCTACAAGGATCGGTCTCTCAAGACCCGAAGTTCCGGGTGTTCCCGTTTGAGATGCAGGTCTTCGGGCGCTATGCCCGGGTGGAGAAGGCTCAGGTGAACGCAATCGTCAAATCCTGCCACCAGGGGTTTTCAACGAGAAAGATCCAGGAGGTCGTCAGTCCTCCAGGGATCGACCAGGTTTCTTCAGTCTCGGTTTCCCGAATAGCCAGGGACCTCGACGGCCAGGTGCAGGCATTCCTCCTGCGGCCGATCGAACAGGCTATCCCGTACCTCTTTGTGGATGCGTCCTCCTACAAAGTCCGGGACGGAGCACGATACGTCGCCAAAGCGATCCTGGTAGTAGCCGGTGTCCGGGACGACGGCTACCGGGAGGTCCTGGGAGCCAGAATCACCGACTGTGAGAATGAAGGATTCTGATCGGGATTGTTCGAAGACCTCAAAGAACGTGGATTCATCGGGGTTCAACTGGTCATCTCTGATGGGCATACCGGGATCCAGAAGGCGGCGGAAGCCGCCTTCCTCGGCGCATCCTGGCAGATGTGTCAGGTGCATTGTACCCGGGCCGTCTTGAGGAATATTCCCCGGAAACATCAGAAGGAGGTTGTAGAGGGGCTGAAGGAGGCATATGGGAATGAGCAGAGACTTCAGCAGCTTGCAGATGATCTGAACGAACGAGGATATCGGAAAGCGGCCAATACGATCGAGAGATTCATCCCGGGACGTATGAGTTACACGGCATTCCCAAAACAGCACGGGAAACGGCTCCGAACCACGAAGATGATGGAACGGGTCAACAAGGAACTGAAACGGAGAGCCAAGGTTGTAGGCGTGTTCCCGAACGAGGAATCCCTTCTCCGGTTGGTCGGATCCATCCTGATGGACATCAACGAGGAGTGGGTCACCGGCAGAAGGTATTTGACCATGGAGAAGGAGTGATCAGGCAAGGAGACAGGGCTCAGACAAATTACAGAAGATCTGAGACGTTACCGTTCATGTCTTCGGAGGAGTCTTTATGGAAGAAAGAAAATCCAATCAACTCTTACGCGCTCTGTCGGTGCCGGTCATTGTCCTGGCGTTCTTCCCCCTGTGGATAGTTGTGTCTTCAGTGAACTACCCCGCCATTCAGGGCGGGGTAGTTCACCACTCTAACCACACCCGGGTCCCTGACTGGAAATGGTGTTACTTCCTATGAAAGTCACAAACCCTTTCGGAGATGCTGGTAAACCACAACCGTTATCTACAGGAGAGTCGATCGGGTGTTGTGGGTTGTTCACCCGGTACAGGGAGGTGTCTCAAACGAGGATCAAACGTTATAAACCCCCGATCTCGGCGACCGCAAAGCCGTTCAGGGTTGTGCGGCGTTTGCAGTCCAACCCGACCTACACCCCGCTCATGACGGGTCCGATGGTGAACGCCGCCGTGCTTGCTGCCCTCTCGGCTACATCGGCCATGTCGGGGTTGACGTTGGGTGTCTGCATGCGTCTTGCAGGGCTCTGAAGTCAACCGGCTGTACACTTTTTTGATGGTTTCTGCTCTCCATCGATTCTTTGCAGCGCGCTCATCCCCCCGACAGGGGAAAAGGGATATCATGCTACAGGAGGAGATTTACTGTTACGCGCGACTGGATGGTGACCGATGGAAGCGACCGACATCATCGAGGTGGTGGACCTTGAACATACGTTTGGCGAGGTTGAGGCTGTGCGGGGGATCAGTTTCGCCGTCAAAAAAGGTGAGATATTCTCTTTTCTCGGTCCAAATGGCGCGGGGAAGAGTACTACCATCAACATACTGATAACGCTTCTCCCCCTCCAGAAGGGCAGGGTGCGGGTCGCCGGTCACGACGTCACCCTGGAACCCAGGAAGGTCAGGGAGGTTATCGGGGTCGTCTTCCAGGAAGAGGTGCTCGACCGCGATCTCACGGTCTGGGAGACGATGGAGTTTCACGGCCGGATCTACGGCATCCCCCGCGATGAACGGCGTAGGCGGATTGAAGACCTTCTTGCGGTCGTGGAACTCGATGCCAGACGGAATGAACTGACAAAAAACCTCTCCGGCGGCATGAAACGCCGTCTCCAGATCGCCCGTGGTCTCCTGACCCGGCCGGAGGTGCTGTTCCTGGACGAACCGACGCTGGGGCTCGATCCCCAGACAAGGATGCGGATCTGGGACTACATACGGCAGGTGAATGAAGCCGGGACGACGATATTCATGACAACGCACTACATGGAGGAGGCTGATATGCTCTCAGACAGGATCAGCATCATGGATCATGGCAGGATCGTCATCTCCGGCACGCCGGATGAACTGAAGAATACCCTGGGAGAGGATGTCGTCTACCTTGAGACCCGGGATGATTCAGGGGCCCGTGAGTTTCTCCTGGGGATGGAGGAGGTCAGGTCGATCACCGGGTCGCCCCGTGGTCTCTCGGTTGCGATCTCGGCCGACGGGAGTCACGCCCTCCCCCGGATCATCGATCGGCTGCGCGAGGCCGGGATCGAGATCGTGAGCGTGAACCTGAAAAAACCGACCATGGACGACGTTTTTGTTCACTATACCGGCAGGGAACTGCGCGACGGGGGAGGGTGAGCGGCTATGGCATGGGAGTTTCTTACCGTCTACTGGCGGGAGATGATCAGGTTTGTCCGGTTCAGGACGCAACTATTCTCGTCGCTCCTCCAGCCGGCGCTCTGGATGGGTTTCTTCGGGATCGCGATGTCTTCAAACCTCGACCGGTTTACATCCTCCATACCCGTACCCGCAGGGGTTGTCCAGGTTGATTACCTCACCTTCATGGCCGCGGGGGTGATCGCGATGACCACACTATTTACGAGCCTCTATGGGGGGATGAGCCTCCTGTTCGATAAGAACTGGGGGCTGATGCGGGAGATGCTTGCAAGCCCCATGCCACGGACGCACATCATGCTTGGTGTCAGCCTATCGGGGATGACAAAGTCGTTTATCCAGGCGGGTATCATCATGGTTTTCGGGCTCGTTTTGGGTGTCCGGTTCTTCCACGGGTTTTCGGTTGCCAGGATTGCCTTCTCGGTAATTGGCGTGTTTGCATTTCTTGGAACATTCTCGCTTGGGTTTCTTCTCTTCTCCTCCAACATCTCGATGCGGCTCGAGAGTCCTGAGGGCCTGCAGGGGATCATGACGCTCCTATCACTGCCACTCTTCTTCGTCTCAAACGCCCTCTACCCCATCCAGGCGTTCCCGCCGTTTTTGCAGGTTCTCTCGGCCTACAACCCGCTGACCCATCTCGTTACCGGGATCCGCTACTTTGCTCTGGGAAACGATTTCTTTGCCGTTGGTGCTCGCTACACCATCACAACAGGTGACGTCCTCACATCTTTTGCGTACCTGGCGGTCTTTGCAGCAGTGATGTACCTCCTTGCCCGAAGGGCGTTTGAGAGGGCAGTTGTGGCGTGAGGGTACCTCCTCCCGGAAATCGCCGTGTTCCTGTCCCGGTTTACCCCGCACTGTCTCAATCGCGTTATGAGAACCCGTGGACAGAACCACGTTAAGCGGTGATCAGGGATATCCGTCTGCTGAAGATGATCAAGAGGAGGGGGCTACGCTGAGAGTCTCTGTTATACTGGCATTCCCATTCGCGGCTCGATATCTGGCCTGTGGAGGCTCGTGTAGTTGGTTTTAAGTCTGCAGCCGGCCAACTTCCAAGTTGATGACAACCCTGCAGACATATCGTTGCTCGATATGCGGCCATATCTACGATCCGAAGACCGGGGATGTGAATGCGCCGCCTGGAACCGCGTTTGAAGACCTACCCGATGATTGGCGCTGTCCGATCTGCCTTGCAGAGAAGAGTAAGTTCAGAGTATTCTTGTCGCCACTCGGGCGGCTCGGGCTCTGAGCGGTCAGGCCGCTTGCACACCATCCATTGCCTGGCGGGCAGGAGCATGTTTCCTCCAGGCGTGTCCGCCCGAGCAGGCTGACCACTGGCTTCTCCAGGTGCGCTCATCTCGTGTTTTGTTCGATGTTATCCCATGCCGGTTTCGGAAAAGACCATTCAACCTAAGAATGTTTGGATGTGGTTGATTACGCCCAAACCACCTACCTTTTATTTGAAGAACTGATTGAACCGGTCACTCTGTTGATGGGGACGTCGGAGCGAAAAAATGGTGACATGACGCGTGACAATCGGGCAGGTAACCACTCCAGCGTCTCTCTTGAGTTCGCACGCCCCGAGGCGTTCCTTTCACCCTTCCACTACCTGGAAGTTGCTTGAAGCGGAAACAAGTGAGAATAACAATCATATCACCACACGAGAAACTATCCGGTATCGAAGGTGAACCTATCTAGAACTGGTGCCAGAGATTGAAAGACCCCATGCCGACCCGACTTCTCGATCGTTGGTCGTTTAAGTCAGGCTCTAAATTTGCCGTATGAGACACCAATATGAGACACCGTGGATGTAGGATAAACCTGAGCAGGAGAGTCGAGGATTACCTTGAGGCCATACTCAACGTCACGCTGGAGAAGGGTTACGCCCGCACGAAGGACGTGGCGCGCGAGTTGGACGTCAGTCCATCAACAGTTGTGGAGATGTTTCGAAAGCTTGGCAGTATGGGTTTTGTCGATTACCGCCGTTACGAGGGTGTGGTTCTCTTGCCTGCTGGGCGTGAGGTTGCCGAAGCAGTCAAGTTCCGGCACGATACTTTAAAGGAGTTTCTTAAAATCATCCATGTCCCGGAGAAGATAGCCAACACCGATGCCTGCTACATGGAGCATGAACTCCACCCAACGACGATCCGGCAGATACGGTTGCTCGTAGAGGCACTCAGGTCGGATCCGGAGATCTGCGAACGAATACAAAACACCGGCAGATCCCAGGGGGAGCAACAATCCCAATGACCATCGTTGCAGCAGCGGTGGCGGTCTACCTCCTTGTAAACCTGGTTTCATTCATCACATACTACCGCGACAAGCGCCTGGCTGAACGCTCGGCATGGAGGATCCCTGAGAAACGGCTGCTCACTCTTGCGTTTTTTGGGCCGTTTGGCGCCTTCGCTGCGATGAGGATGTTCCGGCACAAGACGCAGAAGCGAGTCTTCCGGCTCGTCCCCCTCTTTCTATGTCTGCACCTTCTGCTGGCCGTCGTGCTCCTTGCGGGTCTCTGCTGATACACCCCTCCAGCGTCAGAATGCGTTTAACTTGCGGGGGTGAAGGTGGCGGAGCGGGAAGTCCCCACCGTTCACGATGGGGATGAAAGCGGAGCCGCCCTTCCTTCCTGCGATAGATATATTCCTCTTGAGTATTCTATTATCATCCACCCAACATTATAAACTTGATAGGTCTGCACATTCGGTACAGGTACGTCAGGACAGGTAAGCCTCGATGCGCTGAAGGAGTATGTTGAATCGCAGATGGAGAAGTAAATGATCGTTTCCTACAAGTACCGGGCGTATCCAGACGCAACCGTGGAAACACGGCTGAATGCCGCGCTCGATACCTGTAGGTGGCTCTACAACAAACTTCTCGAAGAATGCAACACGGCACGAGAGAATGGAATCTCTCCGACGATGCGGGGAACGCAGGCGCGGATCGTCACGCTGAAAGAGGAGAATCCTGCACTCAAGGACGTGTACTCTAAAGTGCTCCAGATGGTCAACTACACCCTCTGGAGCAACATCGCTGCACTCTCGCAGACAAAGAAGAGAGGACGGAAGATCGGCAAACTCCGATTCAAGAGTGCAGCCCGGTACCGGACGCTCAATTATAATCAGTCGGGTTTCAAGATCGATCGCGAGCATAGTTCGATTACGTTCTCGAAGATCGGAACGATTCCGTTCAACATGCACCGACCCTACACCGGGAAGGTGAAGGGTGTCCTGATCACCCGTTCCGGCGATAGATGGTATGTGATCATTCAGACAGAGCAGGAGGTCTACAAGTCAAAGCGTGAAGGGCAGTCTGTCGGTATCGATCTCGGTCTGAACTCGTTTGCAGTCGATAGCGATGGCGCGGTGATAGAGAACCCCCGGTTCTATGAACATTCTCTGGGCAGGATCAAGAAGATCCAGCGGAGTCTTGCCCGGAAACAACGGTTCTCGAAAAACTGGAAGAAGGCAAAAAGGAAACTGGAGAAGGTCTATGATCATGTCACCAACCAGAAGAACGATTTCCTGCACAAACTCTCCCGTCAGTACGTTGACACCTATGCGACGATCTGTGTTGAAGACCTGAATATCAAGTATTTGAAAGAGAACGGCAAATCTCGCGGGCTCCGGAGAAGTATCCACAGTGCGTCGTGGGGACGATTTTATTCTTACCTCTCGTACAAGGCTGAAAGTGCTGGTACGGAACTCGTCAAAGTCGATCCCCGCGACACGACACAGATGTGTTCGAACTGCGGAAGCATCGTGAAAAAGACGCTCTCCGAGAGAGTCCACGAATGCCCATACTGTGGGTTTGTTGCCGATAGAGATTACAATGCTGCGGTAAATATCCACCGCGTGGGGATGGAACAGCCCTTTGAGCCTGTGGAGCCAAGACCTCTACATCACATCTCTGTGGTGCAAGTGTTGGCCATGATAGCCGGGAAGCCCCGCCCGAGAGGGCGGGGTAGTTCACCATAACAGCAAAGTTAAAATCAATCTCTCCACCACACTACCCCCATGGTCTATGAGTCTGGACCTACTTCCTCCTCTCTGGAAGAGGTTCTTCTCGCGCTTGAGGATTGGCTCACACGCCGTTACCGCCTGGAGTACGTCCCTGCGCACCGTCGTTCAGCCCGACAGTCCAGGAGGCTCCGGCGTATACGGGGGTGGAGAAGGGCGACCGCCCGCATGATAGATGAGGTTTACCGGGTGAGGCAACAGACCATTCCCCGCATCGAACACGAGACCGGGTATGCATTCAGGTCTCCGGAGACGCTGCCCTGGATCCTGGTCGATCCCTCTGCCTCCCGCCTATTTTCGGGTATCCTCGCCGGGTTCGAGGAAGGTGCTCTGCCGGTAAGGGCAAACGACCTTGCCAGGCTTGCAAACACCTCGACCGGCATCCAGGCCCTCGCTCTCATCGGGGACGTCACCCTCCGGCTGAAGATCTTGCCGGGGAGGAGGGTGGGATCGGAGGAACTCGCGGCGCTCTGCGACCGCTGGTCTCTCTACGAGAACCTGATCGGCGGCGGGAATCACCGTCGCCCGGCCGGGGAGACTCTCGAGCAGGAGAAGGCGGCCCTCGCCATGGCCGTCCTAGGCCTCATCTACACGGAGTGTGGTGATGATGCGTTGCGGCCGTTGGTGCCGCTGCTTAACCGATTGGGTGCCGTGCTGTCCACTTAATCTCCGTTGCCGGCGGATCCAACATCCGCCCGAATGTGAGCCCATCAAATCAACGATCTGGCTTATAAACTCTTCTCTCTTTTCCGGTAGTATGCGCGCCTCTGGCGCACCTTGCCAGTTTATCTGGTTTTTACCGGAGATTTACCAGGTCTGCTAATTTTTTTGCGCCTCGATAAGGGCTGTTCCGGCAGGTATATATACCTGGCCCCAAAATGGCTCATGGCCTTTAACACCGAGTTTTTGGCAAAAGAAGACGGATTTGAAGAGATTGAACCAGGGTTCTCTCTCACGGAGTTCCTCAGTTCGCCCTATCTGGACACCATTGCACAGACTATTGAACGAGAATACTACTCCAGACAGGTCTCTCGGTTCCATTATCCGGTTATTCTTATGATCAAACTACTTGTCATCAAGTGTTTCAGGAAACAGTCCTATGTCCGGACAATTCGTCTCCTGACAGAGGATGATTGTTTCAACCTTGGTGCAGAGAAGACTGAAAGCAGGGTATCTATTGCCCAATCCTGCAACACTCCACAGTTTTGTGAAATATCGTCTCGGCGTCGAAGGTGTGGAACGGCTCATGCATCTTGTAGGTGAGGCAATTGTTCTCTGGGCACAGGAGGAGAGGGTTGGGATCATCGATTCAACTCCAATCGAAGCATCCCGGTATGACAGATATGCTCTTTTTCACCCGCATTACCAGGTTAAGATGGATAAAGCGCATATCTTCCATCTCGGACCATACCCACTCACCATGGTCTACTCGAATGGGACTGATGCGGATTTAACCCACCTTTTTCCACTTATCGAGAGAGTGGAGGCGCTGAAACCCAAACTCAGTCTTGTGCTGCTTGATACCGGATACGACTCATACGAGGCACATGCACACCTCTGGTATCATCTGAATGCTCGACCCTGTATTGATACCCGGGATGGGGCAGTGATCCAGGAAGAAGGGACGGAACCACGCATCCGGCATTGGGTCAACAAACTCTGGAGAGCAGGGGGAGATATCCATGCTCCCCTGACTCAACAGTTGCGATTCCTATACCAGCATGGAAGAGTTGAACAGGTCGGGATGCATTTGCGAAACAAGAATCTTCTCGACCCGGAATTCCCAACTCTCATACAAAGCCGCGGTGAGTGTGAACGGATACATGGCCGGATTAAGGC
Source organism: Methanoculleus receptaculi (assembly GCF_033472595.1). Taxonomy (NCBI): domain Archaea; kingdom Methanobacteriati; phylum Methanobacteriota; class Methanomicrobia; order Methanomicrobiales; family Methanomicrobiaceae; genus Methanoculleus; species Methanoculleus receptaculi. Next base: position 443,547 of record NZ_CP137642.1, read on the forward strand.
ATCTGTAACCTTTCACCTCAAAGGGATCCGACATGAGAGCCGGAAACTCTATATGACTCTCAACTTCGTTGCATATCAAATTCTCCTTCTGTTCGGGTTGCGCGCGGGACTGAAGAATCCAACGCACCTGAGTGCACTGGTCTGAGGGAATCTGATACTCAGTCGGAGTTGAGGGAACTTTCCCCCCCGAAATATGGGGGGACATGAAGAGCGGGAGCTGTCTTCAGTTTTCCAGGTTCTGCCACAATTTGCTCTCAAGGCTCGAGGTATCGTCTCTATGAGAGGGTGGGAGATGAGGTGGAGGATTCTAATTATACAGAGGGTGGGGGATGAGGGAGGGATCTGCGTGGTCGCTGAAAGTTGCCATCAAACCAGTGAGGGCATTGGATTGATGGCCTCAATGTCCTCTTCACCCCCGCAGGAAGGTTTCAATACCCAGCGCGTCGTAGAAGCAGCATGAGCTTACTCACCGGGCTTCTCGCCCTTATACTGGTGATCGTTATTGCGTTTGTCCTCTACAGGCTGGTAAAGAGCGTGACGGGGCTGATCATAAACGCCGTCGTTGGTGTGATCCTGCTCTGGGTTATCAATCTTGTTGGCCTGATGGGCATGGTTGGCCGGCCCGATATCCCGATCAACATCATCACCGTCCTGGTCTGTGCTATAGGCGGAGTATTTGGCGTCATCATTACGCTGGTGCTCCACCTCCTCGGGTTCCCGCTCTCCATCTGAGGCGGGGCGGTATATGGAAAGGGTGCGTGGAACCATCATAACACCCAGGCGATAAGATCCAGGGATATGGAGGAGTACGGGCCCAGCATCATCGGTGAGGTCCATTTCTCCCGCCAGGACGGCGGCGGCTACCACGTGGAACTCTACGACGGTGAGGGCAACCCGGCCGGCAGGATGGGTCTCTGGAGGACGGAGGCGAGGGCAAGAGAAGCGGCCCGCAGACTCGCGGCAAAACGTGGCAGGGCGTGACTGTATCATGACCTCCCGGGCTGCTTTTCGGCGGAGCGGACAAGCCCTGTGATGCAGCGGTTGTAGGGCGTCTCTATACCATGTCTCTCCCCGGCGGCTGCGATATACCCGTTGAGGAGGTCGATCTCTGTCCTGCGGCCGTGCTGGAGGTCGTAGTACATGGAGGGGTAGACCGCGGCGAAGTTGGGAACCTGCACACCGAACAGGTATCCGAGGTATTCATCGGGGGTCGCCCAGGGGAGTTTCACCCCTTCAGCCCCAGCGACGGCAAAGGTCTCCCGGATCAGGCCGGAGACGGTCTCCCGGAGTTCGGGGTCGGCGGCAACCCCCACAGGGGCGCGGAGAAGGGCACAGATCGGGTTTACCGCGATGTTGAGGAGGGCTTTTGCCCACTTGCCTGCACGGATATCGGGCTCGGCCTCGACCGGGATGGAGGCGGATCGGATCAGGGCGATCAGGCGGTCGAGAGCGCGGGCGGCGTCGGCGCCGCCGGACCAGATCCCGAGGTGCATGGGAGCGCTCTCGCTCAGGACGCGGACGTGCCCCGGGCCAGACACCGAGAAGTTCGTTGTTACCGTTCCCCCGATGACGGTGTCGGTATACTCCGCAATGATCTCTTCGTTTCCGATGCCGTTCTGGAGGGTTGCCGTCGGTCTGTCACGGATCACCGCGGCATACTCCTCGCAGATCGCCCGGGTGTCGGTGCCCTTCGCGGTTATGATGATATAGTCAATCGAAGTTGGGAGATCCTCCGGCCCCATGACACAGCCGATACCCCGGACGGTGCGGTCTCCCCAGACCCCCTCCATCACCAGCCCCCGCTCCACGATCGCGCTGGCATGGGCCTGGCGGCAGGCCACGCAGACCGTCGCGACGTCGTGGAGTTTCCCGGCGAGCGAGAGCCCGACCGCCCCTGCGCCCAGGATCAGAACGGTGGGCTGCTGTATCGGTTCCATCTGCCTACAGTTATCTCACGGGAACTGATAAGGGTGCGCCATCGTTGTGGCGGTCGCCGGAAAAAACCTTTACCAAACGTTTTTTCACCCGGCGTGATGAGATAACTTCCCTTATGAAATACGTCACGAAGGCCAACGGCAGCCGTCAGCCTTTCGATCGGGGGAAGGTGCAGCGGACGCTCCAGAAGATGGGTGTGGGGATGGGGGATGCCGAACGGATCGCCCGCGAGATTGAAGAGGCTGTGCCTGACGGCGTGAAGACATCTGCGATCCTCCAGATGGTCCGTGCCCGCGCGCGCATCGTCCGGCCGGCCGTCGCATATCGGACAAATCTGCGGCGAGCGCTCGCGCTTCTTCGCTCTAAACCGGAGTTTGAGGAGTTTGTGAGGGTTCTCCTCCGGGAGCATGGCTACCAGGTGGAGGCCGGATGCGTCCTCGCCGGGCTCTGCGGTGAGCACGAGGTTGACGGCATCGCGCAGAAAGATGGCACCACCGTCTTTGTCGAGGTGAAACACCACGTGAGTCCCCATCGGATGACCGGCCTCGACGAAGGCCGGATAGCCCGGGCGATAGTTGAGGATCTGCAGGAGGGGTTCCGGGCGGGGCGGTGCCCGGTCTCGATCGACGGCGCCCTGCTGGTCTGTAACACCAAACTCACCGATCATGCGAAACGCTACTCAAACTGCCGCGGCATAGGGCATATAGGCTGGGACCATCCGGAGGAGCAGAACCTGAGATCGATGATCGAGGAGACGCAGTCCTACCCCGTAACGATCGTTGCAGGGGCGAGTCAGTCGAGCATCGCCAGACTGGCTGCCGCCGGGTTCGTCATGGCGAAACAGGTCGCCTACGGTGATGCCTCAGCCATAGCCCACGTTTCGGGAGTTCCACAGAAGGACGTGCTGCTTGTTGCCGGCCGGGCGCGGGCGATACTCGAGCAGTAGGAGAGGCGGGCGGATAACAATTTTTCAGGGCGGGGATACCTCTCACGTCTTCCTCGGAACGTGGATGAGATCTACGGGATCTTCGAGGGCCTGGAGTTGTTCGTCGGTCGGGTTGATCAGGACGATCTCTGGCTGGCAGTTGAATCGGAGTTCGACTCCTGCAAGGTCTGCACTGCATATCCCGCGTGAGATGTAGGTCGGTGTTCGGCCATCGGCGTCAAAGAGCCCGGCAAGTTCGATGCTACCCTGGTCGTTCAACTGCTTGATGATCGGAAAGAGAAACTGGCCGCCGTGGGTGTGCCCGGCGAGGATGAGGTCGGCGTCCCAGTCGGCCCTGCAGGAGGGTTCGTGGATCAGGTAGACTGTGAAAGCCTCAGTCTTCGGCACCGAGGGGGGATCGGCCATCCCGGCCCAGCCGTCGTCGATCCCGACGATGACGATCTCCCGGTCACCGGCGGTCAGTCGGAGATACTCGTTACGGAGGACATGGACACCGTTCTCCTCAAGGGTTGCGATGAGTTCTTCGGCAAACGCGGTATCGGCGGAACCGTCGTTCAAGGCCGAGACGTCGTAGCCGTCGGCGGCGAGTGTGGCTGATGCTCTGGTGGCAAGCGTTCGCTCGAGGCCTGTCGTGCCGTCGATCCCAACCCGGTAGTCGTGGTTCCCGAGCACGGCGTAGGTCGGTGCATCGAGCTGACTCCATACCTCCTGTAACGCGAAGTCCTCTTCCTCACCGGTGACGAAGTCGCCGCCGATCAGGACAATGGTGGGTTCCAGACGGTTGATCTCGGCGATCACCGCCCGGACGTGATCGATGTTTGAGGCCTGGACGTGGGGATCGGTGATATATATTATACCCTCCGGCGCGCCATCGATCTCGAGGACGGTAACATTGACCTCCCGTGCCTCCCAGGCCATGTAGCCTGTCACCGACGGGATCAGGATGAGTATCAGGAACGCGATATACCGTGCGCCAGGAGCCTTCAACTTCACTGCGGTATGTTTTTGATCTCCTGGAAATATATAAGATCCGAATTGAGCGGCGGGGGTATGCTGGAGGCCATCAAACCTCTTCGCTCATGGTTTGATGCCACCGAATCACCACCGCGGTGAACGTCTTTTGCGGCTGACCACCCCCACCACTCTTCTCTGCGATATGTCTCGAAAAATACGGCCACCCCGGCTCCGGATGGGAGTAGGTGCGCGGCGGTTGCCACCCGCCCGGAATCCATCCATGGAGAGAGAGGTTTATCAAACCGAGGAAGGTATTGGTCTGGTGCCCTCATGCTGGCGCTGCACCGGTGGCGAGTCCACCTTGATCCCCCCAGCGGGGAGAACAACCTCTCATGGCCATGGCTGACTCTTTTGCGGTGTTTGTTCCTCCAGAGGCGGATTGGCCGTGATCATCGCCATCCTCCATCGGTGGTTGGCGGGGGTTTTCATGAAACTGCCATCGTTCGTCAGGGGGCTGGCGGCTCCGTGCTTGAAGCGTCGGGGTATCCGCGTTGGGTGGTTCAGGTTACCGCAGCACCGACGGGTTCCTGCTGGTTGCAGTGCGCAAGTTCGCACCGGCGTCCTTAGGAGCGCCCCCGCCACTTCGCCGGGAGAATATTTGATAAGCCAGCAGTTGTATAAACTGGAGATGAGCAGACTCTCTGGAAAAACGTTGGGGTTGGTGAACTGACAGATCCTGCGAAACGCAAACCGGCGTCCAGTGGAGAAGGGGATGGCGGGGAGGAGATCATACGGGTGCGCCTGCCGAACAAGAGGAACCGGGAGGTCTTCGGCAGCGCTGAACTGATGCTTGGTGCGAACCATATAAAGGTCCGTTGTTTCGACGGTGTGACGCGCATCGGGCGGATCAAGGGTAAGATCAAGAAGAAGGTCTGGATCCGGGAAGGCGACGTCCTGATCGTTGTTCCCTGGGCTTTCCAGGACGAGAAATGCGATATAGTATACCGGTACACAAACCCCCAGGTAGAGTGGCTCCGAAAGAACGGGTATCTCTGATATCTTTTTTACTCCATACCCTCCGCCCGCCGGGAGATCGGGCACAGTACTTCGCTAAAATGGCTGAGGTAGTTTTCAGGAGGTCAATCCATTGACTTCCCTTTGCGTTCTTCGCGCCTTCGCGTGAGTTGATGGGCGAAGATACCAATACGGTCTCGCGCGAAGAGCGCGAAGCCGCGAAGTCCGGCCACCGAGTGCTGCCAACTCCTCGTTACCGTATTGCACGAGGCCGCATTGTTCAGTCCCGGTTGCCGAAACGACTGAAGTACTGGGGCAGCGCCCGACGATATGCAGTATTAGAGTCAAAAAAGGTTAGATATCGAGGATCTTGATCCTGTACTCTTTTATGACGAGTTTATCGACGTCGTTCCGTTCGTATTTACCATCAATGGCGGTCCTCTCCATCCCGACCGAGGTGCCGGTCAGGTAGTTCTCCCACGCCGTCGAGTAGTCGCCCGACGAACCGCTCTTATACTCTACCGTCACTTTGTTTCCGGGCCAAACCGGTATCGACTGCGTAGTCGAATTTTCAAGGCTCATCCTCACCGTCGTCATCCCCGATTTCGCCATATACGCGTCGGCGGTGATGTTCATGATGTATACGACAAACGTCTTCGTGGCTTCATCATAGAACCACCGCGGCTCGGCGAGCATCGCCGAACCATCCGATCCCTCCTGGCGCAGCATCACCGCACCGTTCTCCAGGGTGATCACCTCGGTGCCCCGGTTGGAGCGGTAGGTCAGTGCACCTACGGTATAGTTCTCCTGAAACTGGGTGGTGCCGTTAGTAACGTTGATGAAGCCGCCGTAACTGGTGGCGTTGATCACCTCCAGCGTCCCGCCACTCACCTGGAGCGTGGTCTCCTTGTAGGGAACGTTCTTGAAGCAGAGACTCTTCATGTCGTTCTGGATGACGATCATCGCCCGCTCCATGTTCCTGACATCGGTGTTGCTCTGCTCCTTCACGAGCACCGGGTAGCCGTAGAGGGTGACCAGGCCGATGCCGCTCATGACGATCCCGAGGATGATGATGAACCCGATCGCTTCAGATACCGCCCGCTCATTCATCTTCACGGTTCTTTTCCTCCCAAAAAACCCTGTTTTGTGTCATTCTCATTCAAACCCGCTTGAGTTGTACTGGATCCTGTTCCACCCCGCACCGGTGGTGTTACCGGTCACGGTCCTGGTCGCCCCGATGCCGGCGATGGCAACCTGGCTCTGGACGTTGCCGCCATGCACCAGGATCATCTGGCTCGACCCTTTGCCGCTGGCCTCCACAAAGTAGTCCGCCCCGGCAACGTCGTCGGGGATGTCGAACTTTGTCTCGATTGTCCCGTTGCCGGGTGAGATCACGTAGAGGTCGACGATCCGGGTGCTGATCCCGTTCCCGATATCCACGAAAGCGTGGTAGCGGAGCGTATCCGCCGGTCCCTGCATGAAGACGCTGTTGACGGTGAACATCATGACTATCATCAGCACGAGCAGCACGCCGGTGACGATGATGTACTCCGTCAGCCGGCTGACACCGTCTTCATTCATAGGTTCAGTAATGGTAAACGGTCTCATCATACTCCGTCACCCCGTTGTTGTAGTGAATCTCCACGGGGTATGCCTGTTGCCCGGAGATACTCACCCTCTGCCCAACAGAGAAACTGACCACGGCATTCTTTCGTTCGAGGGATATCGCGATGATGTCCTTTTGCACTGCCTCCTGGCACCCTCCATCAACATAGTCGAATATAGCCTCCCGCAGGTCCCGGATATCGTTCTTCGGGAACTCGAGCACCCCTTCCGCCGTTGTCTGCCCGACGAGCGCCGACTGGTTGATGATCAGCGCCAGGAAGAAGAGCCCCACGGCGACCAGGAGCCCCATCAGCACGATCCACTGCCCGTCCTCGTTCATGCACGCCATAACAGCACCTCCACAAGGACTGCCTGCGCCCGCGACCCGTAGGGCCGCATTTGGTTTGTTTGTTTGTCAAGTTGCACCCACCGGGTCACACGCACGGCAGATTCCCTGCCGGTCCAGGTCTCGTCGGGTTCAACGAGCAGGTGCTCTTTGATCTGATCGTCCTTGTCTCGGTATGTAACGTTCGCACTCATGTGGAGGGTATCAGTATCACTTGCCATCATGTTGCAGTAGTCCAGGAACATGTCCTCAAAACCGGTACTATTATCATCGTTGACAAAAATCTCCAGGTCACTCTTTGTTCCGTCAGTATCCGGCGTATCCATCATCGCGAGCACGTCGCTACCGAGCTGCTCAAGCTGCATATCGGGGATGTGTGTATCCCCCGGCGTATAGATGCTTGTTGTGCTGAGGATGAGGTATGCTGTAAGGAGCATGACGAGCCCTGCCGCGATCCCCTCCATGGTGTAGAGCTGCCCCGAATCGTTCACCATATGGCGACCTCCAGGACGGCGGGCTTGAGAGCCGGTCGGGTGACGTTTTTTGGATTGTAGTCATAGTAGTGGATGCCAGTGATGTTGGTGTGCGGGTAGTCAGCATTCTCGAAGGTGAACCGGATATCCAGGATGCTGGTCGGTCCGAGCTCGAATAGAGATGTTGCAGCCGGTTTGAGGACGAAAGAGATGTTTGACGAGACCCCAACACCTGGTTCTGGCGGGTAAAGATCAGGGTTATTGTCGATCCGCAGCGTGTAATAGTCCGTATCATCTTCATCGTAGGGGAAGGGGAAGCTCGAAGAACCTAGCCAGAACGTCACGCTCTTGAGTGTTGCGTTCGATGCTGTTCCGTTCAGGAACGCCTCAAAATTCGTGATCGTTATGTTCACCGGCTCGGTTCGCGGGTCGATCCGGTAGGCGGGATCGATCGATGCGTTCAGCAGCCGGCTGAAGTCAAGCCGGACGGTGAAAGTCCTGGTGGTTGAGTTATCACCCGGCGAAATGGTAATGGTATACTGGTTCTTGAAACCCTCATCGATCACCGCCACGCTCGGCTCCTTGATCTTCACCACCCGGCGGATGTAGCCGTAGCCGTAGCCCTCTGGAGTCTCCTGGCCGACCTTGTGGTTGTATCTCCCGTCCAGGCTCCGGAGCGTTATGTTGTAGGAGTAGGGTATCTCGCCAAAGATCACCTTGCTGCGGTAGTCTTCAGGATCGAAGAACGAGGTGTTGAAGAACTTCTCAATCTTTGTTGAGAGGAGGATGTTTGGTGCATCCTTCGAGACCGCGAGCCCCATCCGCTCGATCTCGTCCTTGTGGTTCACATCGTATGCCTCCCACGGTGGATCGACCGGCCAGCCCGGGTCCTCGGCGAGTATAACCCCGGTACGGTAGGCGACCGCGTCGTAATCGATGCCACTGCTCTGAAGCCCTGCAAGGAGCCCCGGAACCATGCTCGCCACCGCGATCAGGGCCACCATAAAGATCGTGAACCCGACAAGGAAGTCGATAGAGAACAACCCCTCGTCGTTCCTCAGCCCTATATGACCACCTCCCCGGTATCCGCCCGGAAGGCGAGAGTCTCCATCCCGGTCTCTGAGCGGGCTGTAACGGTATAGACCCCCTCCGCGAGCACAATATCCACTGTATTTGTGTTGAGGCGCTCCATCGCCGCCCGGATCCCATCCTCATGCATCGCGAAGATCTCTTCCGGCGCGAGGAGCTCGGTCATATTCAACTCCTCTTCTGGTATGGGCGCAGGAAGCGAGACCTCCTGCCATCCTGTCGCACCGAGGATCAGCCAGCGCGCCCCGTCAGCGTCCAGGAGACCCAGCGTCCAGGAATAGGCTCGCCCTTCGAGGTCCACACGGTTCCCGAGCACCTGATGGAGCGATGCGCCGGTGACGTTCAGACCGCCTTCGGCTCCGAGCAGATCGAGTTCAGCGAGTGCCTCTGCCAGGGTGAGCCTCTCCGGCTCCGGCAGGTCGACTGCCGTGATACCGCCGCCCTCAGATGGTGTCGTGGAAGTGTCGAGACAGCCAGACGCGGTGCAGAAGATACAGACTGCGGCAAACAGTGCCAGAACTCTCCCGACAGGTCTCATGTTAAACATTCTTTTTACACGAGGGGATATTAATAATAATCCATATCGCATCTTCCAGAATCCACCGCGAAAACCGGATACCCGGTGGATGCGGAGTGGATGCCGGCACGAAATTATATTGGGATCTCTATAGTCCCCCGGTTCGGGTTTTATACCTCCGGTGCACCGGCCGGGGGTCCTGGCACCTCACCGTAACATATAACAGAGATATAGTAGCAAGAGATCATACAGGATATACATGTGCAACAACTCAGACCCGGGCACGCCCGGAGAAGCACGCGACCGGTTTGCCGAAGCGGTCGCGTTTCATGGTCACGTCTGCCCCGGTCTTGCTATAGGTTACCGGGCGGCGGAGATCGCCCTCTCCCGGCTATCTTCCGGCCGCTCGAGAGATGAGGAACTGGTCACGATCACCGAGAACGACGCCTGTGGTGTCGATGCCATCCAGGTTCTGACGGGCTGCACCGCCGGGAAAGGGAACCTGCTCTTCAGGGACCATGGCAAACAGGCGTTCACGTTCATCAACCGTAAAACAGGGGCAGCGATCCGGGTCGCGGCGAATCCATCGTTTGATATTGAGTCGCTCGACCCCGGGCTTGCGGCGCTCAGAAAGCGCGTGATGCTGGGCGAGGCAACCGGTGCGGAACGCGCAGACTTCCAGGAGCACGTGAACCGGGTTGTCGATGCCATACTGAAGGCACCTGACGACGACCTCTTCATAATCCGCAAGGTCGATCAGACGATACCCGAACCCGCCCGGATCTTCCGCTCGGTGCCGTGTGCGAAATGCGGTGAGATGACCGCCGAGTCCCGTATCAGGGTCGAGGATGGAAAATTTCTCTGCTATGCCTGCTCGGAGAATTACTCCAGGTGCCTGTGAGGGGCGCCTCCATCCTCACCGCACGATCTTTGTTATCGGGATCTCAAGGATATCCTCGGCACCCGCGGCTTTGAGAGCAGGGATCAGCCCGTTGACAAGCCCTTTCTGAACCACCGTCTGGATGCTGAAGTAGTCGATCCCGTGAAGCCTGCTGAGGGTGGGCCTCTTCATCGCCGGGAGCACCTCGATGACACGCTCAAGCGCCGCCGCCGGCACGTTCATCGTCAGGAGAACCTGGCGGCGCGCCTCGATCACCCCCATGAGAAGTGTTGCGATCTCGTCGATCTCCCGGTGCTTCTCCGGGTCGCGGAGCGAGTCGCGGTTTGCCAGGAGCGCGGTGTGTGACTCCATGATCTCTCCCACGATCTTGAGCCCGTTCTTCCGGAGGGTGCTCCCCGTCTCGGTGAGGTCGACGACCACGTCCATCAGGTCCGGGACCTTCGCCTCTGAAGCCCCGTAGGAGGGGAAGAGCCTGACCGGGATCCCGAGGTCGTCAAAGAACCGTTTCGTGATCCGGGGATACTCAGTTGTAACCCGGCTGCCGGCGCGGATAGCGGTGACGTCCTCGATCGGTTCGTCACGGTGAACCGCGACAACAATCTTCACGTTCCCGTCGCCGGTCTTGCTGTAGGAGAGGTTTGCAACCTCAACAACGTCGGCACCGCTCTCCTCAACCCAGTCAACCCCGGATATCCCGAGATCGAAGTAGCCCATCTGGACGTAGAGCGGGATCTCCTGCGGCCTGAGGATCTTCACCTTACCGATCCTGGGGTCATCGATCCTGGGATTGTAATCGCGGTCTGTCCGTCTGACCTCGAGATCCGCCTCCTTGAAGACCTGTAGCGTCTGCGCTTCAAGGCTCCCTTTTGGGAGCGCAATCGTGATCATAAAAGATCATCCTGCAGGAAAAGAGTTAAAGGTGATCTCACTCGAAATCTCAGTCTATGGTGTGAACCAGAAGCCCGGAAAGGAGTTTCGGCTCGAACCATGTGGATTTAGGGGGCATGACGCCTCCTGCATCGGCTATCGCGAGCACCGTCTCGATCGGCACCGGCTGCATCGCCACGGCGAGGGCGTATCTGCCGTCATCCACAAGTCGCTCGAGTTCACGGAGTGGTTTCGCCCCGCCCATGTAGTGGAGTCTTGTGTCAGCCTGTGGATCGGAGATTCCAAGCATCCCCTTCAGGATATCTTTCTGGAGGACAGAGACGTCGAGTGACCCGAGCAGGTTGGTGGGATCGGCGATCGGTCGGGAGATCTCGTACCATGCCTCATCCAGGTATATGTGCATCACATGCCTTCCTCCAGCATCAGACTCAAGCGGCGGGATCTGGTAGCCTTCGGTATCGAGGCTCCCGCAGGGGCGGACGGTCCAGCCAGATTCACGGAGCGCCTCGAGGAACTCGCGGGGAGTGGCGTATCTGCCAAGGTCGGTGACGAGTCTGCTGTAACCGTGGATACGTACGCGGTCGTGAGGAAAGAGAACCACCATAAACCTCCCGGCCTCCTCTGTAAACCTCCCCTCGCGCCTCCGCAACGCCGCCACGTTCACCGCGGATTTGGCACGGTGGTGCCCGTCGGCGATATAAGTCTCCGGCACCGCCGAAAAGAGGTCTTCGAGGTGAGAGAGTGCGGCATCATCTGTGATCCGGTAAATCTGGTGCAGCACACCCGATGCAGTCGTCGTGCTTCCGTCGGGCCGGACGCCCTCGATAAGGGAGTGAAGGTGTGAGTAGATACCCTGCCGGTCTCGGTAGAGCAGGAACACAAGGCCGGTGTTAGCGCCGACCGCATCTATATGCCGCGTTCGGTCTTCCTCCTTGTCATAACGGGTGAGCTCATGCCGCCGGATCTTCCCTGTCTCGTAATCTTCTGTCGGGACGCAGCAGACCAGGCCGACAAACTCTTCCCCGTCCTGTACTGCCCGGTAGACATACATCCCAGGCTCCGGGTCGCGTTCCATCAGCCCATCCGCGAGCATGCTCTCGAAGACCTCTCGCGCCCGTCGGTAGACCCGGTCATCGTTTGGCGGGATGTCGGGGAGTTCGGCATCTGGCCGGCTTACCCGCAGGAAACTCAGCGGGTTCTTCTCGATGCATTCCCGCGCTTCGTCTGCTGTCACCACATCGTATGGTACGGATGGGATCTTTTCAGAGTACCGCCGCGCTGGACGGATCGCCGCGAAACGATAAATTTGAACCATGGATACCGCCACTCGTCTGTGCCTACTCTTTTGTTCCCTGAAGACTAATAGTTGATAGGTATCCAGACGGAGTGTGAACGGGTATGATGCCCCTTCAGTTAACCATTCTTCGGGCGCAGCCCTCAGACATTCCACAGATCGTTGGCATAGAGATGGTGGCCTTCGTCGATCCATGGGATGAGATGACACTCCGGGAAACTCTCAATTGCTTCCCGGAGACGTTCTTTGTGGCAAAAACCAATGGCGATCTGGTCGGTTTCATCGTTGGCGGGATCGAGGACACCGGGGAAGAGGTTTATGGGCACATAATGAACTTTGCCGTCGCTCCCCGTTGCCGCCGCCGGGGGGTGGGGCGACACCTCCTCCGCCGCCTGGAGCAGGAGTATGCCATCCTGGGCGCTAACGGCATCCAACTCGAGGTCAGGGTCAGCAACACCGTGGCGCAGGAGTTTTACCACAGTCTCGGCTATCGCGAGGTATTCCAGGTGGCATCCTACTACTCAAACGGGGAAGACGCCCTTGTCATGATGAAATGGTTCCGGTTTTAAGGTTCCCGCCAGGATGCCTGGGCGTTCTCTCTACCATCATCCCCGCCCCAGGTTCTGGTGTGCCCGGGCCAGGTGCTGGGCTGCCAGGGCGCCGAGGAGTGAGAGTTCGCCGGCAAGGACCGCAGCGGCAACGATCTCTCCAAAAGCCTTTGCATTGGCTCCCGGCGGGTCACCGCCGCCCGCGACACCAAGCATCGCCAGGCACTCGTGCTGGGTCTCAACACCGGTTCCTCCGCCGACAGTCCCGACGGGGAGCGAGGGTATGCTGACCGAGACGTAAACACCACCCTCAACCCGGTCGACGGTTGTGATTGCGGTGCTGCCCTCGACGACGTGGGCCGCGTCCTGACCGCAGGCGATGAATATCCCGGCAACCACGTTTGCCGCCTGGGCGTTGAACCCGAACGAGGCCGCCCGCGCTGAGCCCACAAGGTTCTTGCGGTAGTTGACCTCGAGCAGTGTCTCCGCATCGGTCTTCAGGAGATCCGCGATCAGTGTCTCGCTGAGCCGCACCCCGGCAACCACCGTCTTACCCCTGCCCTGGACGAGGTTGATGGCCGCGGGTTTCTTGTCGGTGCACATGTTTCCCGAGAGGGAGACGAGTCTTGCACCGGTCTCGCGCTCGATGAGTTCGCCCACCTTCTGGCTGGCGATCGTCACCATGTTCATGCCCATCGCGTCCTTCGTGTCGAACTCAAGCCTGACGAAGACGCTCGTGCCGGCGATGTAGGTCGTGGCTTTGAGGAACTCTCCGTGCTTTGTGGTGCTCTCAGCGGCCTCCCGGATCTCGGCGGTGTGCGTCTCCACCCAGTCTGCCGTCTCTTTCGCGTGAATGATATCGCGGGTGGCAAAGACCGGTGCCCGGGTCATCCCGTCGCGCATGATCCGGACATCCGCACCACCCGCCCGGGTTATCAGCGAACAACCGCGGTTCACCGAGGCGACAAGTGCTCCTTCGGTCGTGGCGAGGGGGATGTAGTATGGCCCGCTGGCGTACTCGCCGTGCACCATGAGCGGTCCTGCAACACCGACCGGAACCTGGACAGCCCCTATCATGTTCTCGATGTTGCGTTTCACGACCCGATCGATCCCGATCGTGAACGATCCAATCGCGGGAAGAGGAGTCCCGGTCTCGCCCTCGATGAACGCCCGCCGCACCCTTACGGCCTCTTCCGGGGGGAGTTCCCTCTCGAGCGCATAGAGCTTGAGAGACCCGTCTTTCAGCCTCTCGATATACTCATCCATGAATAAGTATGAGATCTTATACGTAAAGATGGCGGGTGGTGGAGTCCGTGGGTGAAGAACGGTGGTGCCTGGTGGTGTCAGGGCAGGAGGCCGAAGAGAGAAGGCGCCGACTGCTTGAGGCAGGGCTCCTTGACCGGCGGTATAGGCCGCGCCAGGAGGGCGGTACCGTCCTTCTCCCCCTTACCGATGAGTTTCCTGGTGCGGTGCGCCGGGAGTTTGAGGCGGTGCCGGAACGCCCCAACCTTCCACGCCACGAGATCGTCGGCGGGATCGCCATCATGCAGGAGAACGATCCCGCTGGCGCCGGGCGGGTGCTCACCTCAAGACCGTCGCTGCACACCGTGCTCTTCCCCGAGACCCCCGTCGAGGGTGAGTACCGGACCCGCAGGTTTGCCGTCCTTGCCGGTGTCCCCGCCACCCGCACCAGGGTGACGGAGTATGGACTCCGTTTTGACGTAGACCTATCCCTTGCCTACTTCTCCGCCAGGCTCTCCACCGAGCGGCAACGGATTCTTGCGGCGATGGAGAAGGGTGAGCGGGTTCTTGATATGTTCGCCGGTGTGGGGCCTTTTGCGATCACCCTGGCCCGTAAAGCGGATCTTGTGGTTGCGGTGGACATTAACCCTGCTGCCGTCCATCTCCTGGTCGGCAACATCACCCTCAACCGGATGAACAATGTCGTTCCGGTGCTTGCGGACGCCGGTCACCTGCCCCGGTATGGGTTTCGCCCGTTTGACCGGGTTGTCATGAACCTCCCCATGGCCGCGCCGCGGTACCTCCCGGAGGCCGCAGCGCTCTGTCGGGACGGAGGAACGATCCATCTCTATGCCCTGCAGGAGCGGGAAGGGGAGCACCTCCCTCTGATCCGCGGGGTTACCCGGGGCGAGGTCCTCGAGCGGCGGGTCAGGACATACTCTCCGGGAAAGTGGCATGCGGTTTACGATATCACCCTGGAGAGGTAAGGAGGCTATCAAACCAGTACCTTCAGGCTGATCTGCCGGGTTTGATAAGCCTCTCTCCGGACGGATTCCGGGGGTGGTGTGATTCTCCCTTGCTACAGCGTCCGGAAATGGGTTTTTAGTCGGTTCCCGGTTAGAACCGCAGGAGATTCATCTGCGCGCCGGGCACGGCTTTCCAGGGCCAATCGCCACACACTCCCTTCCGGAGAGGAAGCGGCCGTGCGATCGTGGCGTTCAAGGATACTGAAAGGGCATGGTGTCCCGGAAGCCTGAGGAGATGGGGTGTTCCTGTTCAGCGGAAGGCGTTCACCGCGGGATGCAGTCGCATGAAAAGAGAGATGGGTTCCGGGGCAGAACTATCAGATGGGTGTATATGAGTGGAACGGAGGGCTCCTGGCAGGCTGAGGCTGGCCGGATCGCCGCGGCTCTTGACGGGGGCCGGGCGCGTGTCGACCTGGAGAGGCTGAGGCCTCCTGTCAACACCTACCTCGTCCGCTCGCTCGATAAAACGGCGCTCCGGTTCAGTCTTCCCGTCTTGCTCACACCGCCGCCAGGCACGGCCAGTCATCCCGGTGCTGACGGGGCGGTCTGGGCGGTGATCGAGGCCGTCAAGGCGGCGGTCCCGGTCGAACCCGCACTCGGCCCCATCGCAGGTATCGGGACGGAGCACCCCGCCCATTGCCAGCAGAATGTGGAACCTGTCACGCTGATCGCCTCACCGGGCGCCATCGGAACTGATCTCTGGCGACCGGGCGATGATAACCGGATCGACTCGCGGGGTCTTCACCTGGTCGTCAGGGGCGCACTCCCTTATCCGGGGCCGCCTGGGCGGGGCACGGAGCGGGAGGTCGCAGAACGCCTGGGTGTGCTCCTTGAGGCCGTCGACCGTGTAGCGCGCCGGGTGCCTGCGGTGGAGATTGCCGCGGCCTGTGCTCTCTCCCTTGACCAGAAAGCCCTCCGCCGCGCCCTGCCGGGGATGGGGCTTGTTGCATTCATTGCCGATGGCACGCGCCCGGCCCGCCGGTTCACCAGGCTCCGGGGTCACCATCGGATTGCAGGCCCAAAGGAGGGTGTTCACGTTCCTTTCCGCTGTCCGCGGGAACTCGACCCGATCGAGGTCGAACTTGAGGGGAGCGGCAGGGTGGTGACGGGGCTTGGACTCCGGCGTGGGGAGGTCTTCGCGGTTGCCGGTTCAAACGCTGAGGGGAAGAGCACCCTCCTCAAGGCGATCGTTGCCGGCCAGGACGACCACGCCGCCGGCGACGGGCGTGAACTCCTGGTCAGTGTCAACGGGGTTGTGGGGGCGGAGGCAAACGAGCAGGAACTGGTGGGTGCGGATGTCAGCCTCTTTTTCCAGAGCCTCCCACCCGGCCTATCGGGCGATCCCCGCGCGGCCTACGGCCGCGGGAGCGGATCCCTCGTGATGGCAGAAAAGATCCAGGCAGCGATCCGTGCTGCAGCGCCCATCCTCATCATCGACGAGGACCGCGCCGCGACCAACCTGCTGGTCCCCGGGTGCCTTCAGAGAGGTGAGGTGACACCGCTCTCCACGCTGCTTGCCACCAGGCGCCAGGCGATCGGGGATACAACGATCCTGTTTGCCGCCTCCTCGCTCGATGTACTGATAGCGCAGGCTGATCGGATCCTGCTCCTCTCCGGTCATGAGGCGCAGGCGCTCGATCCCCGGGAGTTCCGGCGGCGACTGGACAGGCACCTTGTCGGCGTGCGAGAACTTCTGGCGGCGCAGGAGAGAATGGACGACTGCTGATACCTGCTTTGCCGGCGGAAAGGCCGTATTCGGGTGTTCAGGACTCGCCCGCGCTGACGACATGAACCGATTCCGGCACAAACGAGACCACCACAAGACCGCCTTCCTGAAGTTCCAGGTCGTCCACCTTCTTCCAGGAGAGGATAGATGAGAGCATAAACCCGCAGTCGACCGTAACCCTGCTGAACGGACCGCGCGGCACGATGGATATGATGGTGCCCTGGAGCGTGTTCCCGCCGGGGTTGCCCACCCCTCTCTCCGCCGGTGCGATCTGCATATCCTCCGGCCTGATGCAGAGGGCGACCCTCTCCCCCGGGCCAAACGACGACCGCGCCCTCACCCGAGTGCTGCCGACATCGATGGAGGCTATCCCTCCGTCTTCCCTGCCCACGACCACCCCTTCCAGTATGTTCTCTATGCCAACGAATCTGGCGAGATCCCTGGTCGCCGGGATGGTGAAGACCTCTCTTGGCGTCCCGACCTGTGCGAACCTGCCGTTCATCAGCACCGCTATCCGGTGAGCGAGCCGTTGCCCCTGGTACATGTCGTGGGTCGAGAAGAGTATCGTTGTGCCGAGTTCGCGGTTGATCCGGATGACCAGTTCCTCTATCTTCTCCACCGAGACCGGATCCAGGTTTGCGGTCGGTTCATCCATAAGGAGAATCTCCGGTTCAATCACCATCGCCCTGGCGAGTGCCACCCGCTGCATCTCGCCGCCGGAGAGTGTCCGTGCCCGCCGCTCCTCGTATCCAGCAAGTCCGACCATATCGAGAGCCCCTCTGACCTTCTTCATGATCGTTCTTCTCTCCACCCCCCGAAACCTGAGTCCGATGGCGATGTTCTCGGCGACCGTCGTGTTAAAGACTGCAGGTTTCTGAAAGACCATCCCGATCGTCCGGCGGATCCTGAGGCTCTGCTCTTTGCTGGCGTGGATATCGATCCCGTTGATCCGGATGGTCCCTGCTGTCGGAGTGTCCAGGAGGCCGACCAGACGCAGCAGGGTTGATTTTCCGGCCCCGCTCGGCCCGATGACGGCGAAGATCTCCCCGTCCTCAACCCTGCCGGTGACACCGTCGAGCACCCTCTTGCCGTCGAACTCTTTTGAGACTCCGTCAAGTTCAATCATGGATTCCTGCCCTGTTGCAGCGTTGATATGACGAGATTGACCCCGAGAGCGATGATAAGCAGGACGATCCCGAGAGCGATGGACTGCGGGATGTTACCCATCGACGTCTCAAGCGATATCGCGGTGGTCAGGACGCGGGTCGAACTCATAAAAGATGACGCCGCTATGTTGCCGCCGACAAGGATGGCCGCTCCAACCTCGGATATCGCCCGACCAAACCCGACCGCGACGGCCGCCAGGATCGCGAAACGGGCTTCTTTCATGATGTTTATAAGGAACTGGAACCGTGTCGCCCCTAGCGAGGTCAGGGTGTCCCTGATGACCGGATCGACCCCCGAGAGCGCGGATATTGTGAGACCGGTCATTATCGGTATGATGAGGACTGTCTGTGCGATGATCATGGCGGTCGGGGTGAAGAGCAGTCTTAAAAACCCGAGCGGCCCGGCGCGGGAGATGATCAGGAAGATCAGGAGCCCTACGATGACCGTCGGGAGGGAGTATAGTGTCTGGATCAGGTTGATGAGGCCCTTTCTACCCCTGAAATTCCCGAAGTTGATCGCTGCCCCGAGCGGGAGAGATATCAGTGAGGCGATGATGGTTGCGGTGAGCGATATGACGATGCTTCGTGCGGCGATGGCCATAACGTCGGGATCGAGCGTGACGATGAGCCTGATCGCCTCGATGAACCCCTCGATGATCTCGTACATGCCCTGCACCTGATCGTGCTACCTATGCGGCAAAAAACCAGATGATGCCCCGGTTGGGTCAGAGACATCTTGGTGAAGATAGGGGTTCAATCTCATGCAAAAAGGGGATGAGTTGACCGGATCAGAGAACCGGGTCTTTCACTTCGGCCTCGGTCACACCGATCTTCTCCCAGGCGTCCTTTGCAGCGTAGAAGAGTGGCTGGCCGTACTCCGCGACGCCGAAGGAGGCGATCTCTTCCTGCACCTCATCGGAGATCATGAAGTTGATCCAGGCTTTTGCCGGCGTGCTGTTGATCTCCGGGTATTTCTCGGGGTTGATCTGCATGACGGAATAGACGTTGAGCAGTATATCGCCCTCGTCCACGAGTGTCACGAGGTCGAGGTCACGCTGGTAGGCAAGGAATGTGCCTATGTCTGAGAGGGTGTAGCCCTGCAGTTCGTTTGCCATCTCAAGGGTTGCACCCATGCCGGTCCCGGCCTCGCGGTACCAGTCGCCGGAGCCCTGGATCTCTGTCGAGTAGTTGAATCCGGCGGCCTTCCAGATGGCCTGCTCCTTGGAGTGTGTGCCTGACGCGTCGCCGCGCGAGACAAAGACCACACCAGATTCACCGGCCATACCCTTCTCGCGTATGGTTGTAAACGCTTCTTCGGGTTCCATGCCCTTTATGCCTGCCGGGTCGGACTCCGGGCCCACGATGATGAAGTAATTGTAGGCAAAGACGCGCCGGTTGATGCCGTAGCCATCGGCAATGAAGGCATCCTCACGTGCACGGTCGTGCACCATCAGGACGTCCACGTCGCCCCGCTGCCCGTACTCGATCGCTTTGCCGGTACCAGCGGAGATGATCAGGACCTCGGTGTTGTACTCCTCTTCAAACATGGGTTTGAGGTGATCGAGGAGCCCTGTGTCGTAGAGACTTGTCGTAGTGGCGATACGGAGTTGCTGCTCGGTTTCCGTCCCGGTACAGCCGCAGATCAGCAGGATGGCGATCATGACAGCCGCAACGGCGAAGATGATTCTTTTTTTCACCATGTCTATCAAAGATTGGTTTGTGCTGTCTCCATTTAAATAGCCGTGTTTTGTGTTAATTTGCATTTAGTTTAGTTGATATGGTTTTACATCAGGTGAAGGAAATGTGGTATGATTGCCGGGGTCGGAAGGTCGCCTGAGGTCATCCCACCACGATATCGCGGTAGACCCCATTCTCTTCTTCCACATAGAGGATCGCCTCACCTCCGACAAAGGCGGGTTTCGGGAACTTTTTCAGGCTGACGAGACCTTCGCTGACGGCAGCACCGTCCCGGGTCATTACCCGGTCGACGCCTGAGGCGAGGATTGCGGCCACGGTTGAGGTTCCGTGCAGGCTTCGTGTAGTCCCTTTCTGGACAAAACGACCGTCGTTCCCCGATACCGCGAGGCAGACGCCCGCCAGCGCCCCGATAACCCCGTCTTCGGTCCCGCCAAGTCCTTCGAGGAGTATCCCTGCCTGGCGGGCGAGCGTGCGCGCCTCTTCCTGCGTCACGACTTCTCTCTTTGCGATGAAGCCAAAGCGGGTGACCTCCTGTCCCATCTGCCTGTCGGCGGCGAGGCAGATGCCGGGGTCGCTCCCCTCGATGAAGTCGGCGAGCAGCAGTTCCTTGGCTCTCGCGAATAGATCATCGGCCGCAACTCCATTGCCTCTCTCCGGTATGTGTATGACCGCGGCGCTGTTGTGTGAGGTGTAGGGGATGGCAGGATGGAGAAAGAGCTGGTGCCGTGTCACCCCGAAGACCGGATAAGACCGGGAGAGTTCAGCTGCAATCGCGCGTGCGAGTCGGCCGGTGCCCCGGGACTCGCGGGTGTCGGTGTCGTCAATGCCTATATAGATGGTCATTGTTATCGCTCGTCTGTCCTACCGGTCGGTTTAACCCGGGAGGCTACGCCCGGATCAGCGTGCCGACCCGTCCCCCGTTCACGGCCTTTGTGATGTTGCCGGGGGTATGTGCGTTCACCACTTTGATCTCTCTGACGTAAACGGCGTCCCGGAGAAGTTCGACCGCCATCGGTTCGAGCACCATATCCTCCATCTCCATCTCCAGGAGTTCTTCGGCCGTGATCTCCGGGATGAGTTCGGCATCAGGATTCTCGACGGGGTTCTCGGTGTAGAGGCCGTCCACGTTCTTTCCAAGGATGCAGTTCTTCGCGCCGACCACCTCCGCCATAAGGAAGGCGCCGGTATCCGTCCGGTGCGGCGGGATGGTTCCAAGTTTTGGGGGGTGTTCGTAGAGCCCGTATGGCGGTGTGCCCTGAACGACCGGGAGCATCCCGAGCGAGATCAGTGAGGGCAGACTCAGGAGGTCTTCGGTATGGATCCGAACGCCGTTGTATTTCGAGAAGAGGATGGAGATCATGATCGCATTCTGCTCGCTGATCTTGCCCGCAAGTTCCGCGAGCACCCCCGTGGGCATACCGAGGTCGATGCCGACGTCGAGGATGTGGCGGACGCGGGCGCCTCCTCCGGTGGCTACAAGGATCTTCTGGCGCCTGGAAAGTTCTCCGATCTCCTCGATCAGCGGGTATACAACCTCCCGGCCGTAATCGATGACTCCGTGGCCGCCGATCTTGATCACGTTCAGGTCGGGCACGATCCGTATCGTGGAAACGCCTGTCCTGCGGAGCATTCCTCGCCTGACCAGACTTTCGCCGCGCAGCCTTGATCCAATCTCAAACCGTTCCGCCATGGTCTTTCCTCCTATCTGTATGATGGGAAAAGGTTAAGTATCTTTGGCGTATATCTACTGCTATACCATTTGGTATGGGGTAAGAGTGATGAAGATCTATGTACGTGAACGCCAGAAGGTTGGCACCGGTGTGAAACAGCCAAGGTTCCGCATCGTTGCTATCCTTGAAGAGCAGGGCGAGCAGAAGCACCTGAAGGTTGAGGGGACACACTTCCGGAAGGTTGAGATAGAGCAGATTGCAGAAGATGTGGGGGCGGAGGTTGTATACCTTGAGACGATGCCCGAAGAAGAACGCGGGGAGATGAAGAAAGCAGAGGCGGCATAACTCTCCGGCCGTCATCTTTTTTTGCAGGGCCATGATAGACACTGTTGCGATCGGATGAGACCAGACGAACAGAACGATATCATCGATGCGGCCATAAGGATCCTTCTTGAGGAGGATCGCTGCATAACCGTCGGGTTTTCCCCGGACGGCATCTCCATACGTTTTCCCACGACCCGTAAACTTGCAGAGTTCCTGGGGATCCCGCATTACTACGTCCTTCCAAGGTTCGGGGAGATGGAGCGAGACGGCCTTATACGCCGGGTGGAGCGGGTTGGTATATCCACCACAGCAGCGGGGACGCAGCGTCTCCTCTCTATCATGGCGGAGCGATACAGCGAGCGTGCAGAAGAGGTACTTGGCCGGGATATCTTCGCGGTGCTGCGGCAGCGGGCCGGGATATGCTGACCGGTCAGGTAGCAGAAGATCATGGGTCTTCAGTGGGTTTTTCCCCGGATCCGGTGTCAGGTGCCCCATTTTTCATGGAAAAGGTGGAGTGTTTGTAAGTTCAGATCGTTGGTCACCCGGACTTCGTATGGGCGGCCGGGATAATCCATAACTTCAAAGACCCATCTGACCAGATAGAAGAAGGAGCACCATGGCGGAGAGCACCGGGGCGGAAGAGAGGGGTATCAGGTTCACGCTGGAGGAGGTTGCCGGCGCAGTCGGTGATTTCGGGACGATCTTTCCCATCCTCCTTGGTGTTGCCATCGTCTGCCCTGACGTGAACGTAAGCCATTTCTTCCTCTTCATAGCCGCCTGGTACATCATAGCCGGGTTCTACTACCGCCTCCCGATCCCGATCGAGCCCATGAAGGCCATCGGTGCCATCGTCATCGCTGGAGGGCTTTCCGGTGGAGAGATCGTGGCATCGGGCATCGTCGTCGGCGCGCTCTTCCTGCTGCTCGGGCTTCTCGGCGGCATGACCTGGCTTGCGGATCGGATCCCGAGATGTGTCATCCGGGGCGTCCAGGCGGGTCTCGCGCTCCTCCTTCTCCGGACGTCGCTTGACTACATCCTCAACGACGCCCTGTTTGCGTCTCTCTCCATCGGGATCATCCTGGCATTCTTTGTCGCTTCACAGCGCACCCGGATCCCGGACATCTCCGCTCTGATTGTTATACTGATCGGACTTTGTGTGGGTATCATCACACAGGGGATGCCGCCGCTCCGGTTGATACCACTCCCCTCCTTCATCATCCCGCTTCCCTCAGACTTCATAGCCGGCACCTGGGAACTTGCCATACCACAGATCCCGCTCACCCTGACAAATGCCATCCTCGCCACATCCCTCCTCACGCACGACCTCTTCCCGAAGAGGGGTGTGGACCCTGACCGGCTCTCCCGGACGATCGGTGCCATGAACCTCATCTCGACGCCGCTTGGAGGGTTCCCGATGTGTCACGGCGCCGGGGGGCTTGCCGCCATGTACCGCTTCGGTGCGCGAACCGGCGGGGCAAACATCATCGCCGGCGTTTTTTTTCTCATCTTTGCCGTCGCATTCGCCCCGCCGGAGGTGCTGACCCTGATCCCTCTCGGGGTCTTTGGCGCACTCCTTGTCTTCGTGGCGATAGAACTTGGAAAACACAGCATAAAGACCGAGTCGTATGCCGTCACCGGGGCCATAGCCGTCCTTACCCTGGTGATCGGGCTTACGTTTGCGTTCATTATAGGGATGATCATGGCCTACGTCCTGAAGGCTGAAGTTTCATCACCTCATGCGGGAAGATGATCGATCCGCACATGGATACAGTCACAATTCTTGGTCTTTTTGCCGGAGCGCTTACGACGCTCTCGTTTGCCCCGCAGGCCATAAAGGCATGGCGCAGCCGCTCGACCGCCGACCTCTCGTTCGCGATGCTTCTTCTTCTCCTGGCCGGAGTCCTGCTCTGGTTCGTCTACGGGGTGGCGAGGGGTGATCTCGCCATAATCGTTGCGAACGGTGCCACCGCCGTCCTCGTCGCCTTCACTCTCGCGCTGAAGGCGCAGAACGGATGACGTGGATCGCGTCCTCTATTACACGGAGGCTGACCCGAACCCCGGGCGCAATCCCGAGGTCCCGCACCGACCGGCGGGTCATTACCGCCGTCATGTCCATCCCCACATCCACCAGGATCTCAGCCACAGGGCCGTTCTCGATGATCTGAAAGACCGTCCCGGTCATTGTGTTCGGGGCGTCTGGCCGCCGGCCGTCGTCCACAGCGATGATGAGGTCATCGGCACGGATGCAGAGGCAGACCGCCTCCCCCACTGCAGCGTCTGTCTGCGCCTCAAACCTCAACCTACCTGCATCCACAGTTGCACGTCCACCGTCGTTTACCATCACCACCCCATCCAGGATGTTCTCAACCCCGATGAAGGATGCAACCTCCCGGCTCCCCGGGGCGTTCAACACAACATCGGCATCGCCCTCGTCGACGAGGCGACCGTCGATGATAACCGCCATCCTGGTTGCAAGCATGTGCGCCTCCCGGCGGGAATGGCTCACGTGCACTATCGTGAACCCCTCATCCCGGTGGAGTTGCCGGAGGTCGGCGATTAACCTCTCCTGCGTGACCGGGTCAAGCGCTGAGAGCGGCTCGTCCAGCAGGAGGATATCCGGTTTCACAGCGATGGCTCTTGCGAGCGCCACCCGCTGCTGCTCACCGCCTGAGAGGGTTCCGGGGTAGCGGTCCGCCAGGTGTTCGACACCGAACCTTTCAAGGAGGCCGGCGACTCTCTCGCGTCCCTCCTGCCTGCGCACCCCCCGGACGCGAAGACCGTAAGAGACGTTATCGATGACGGTCATGTTCGGAAAGAGCGAGTAGTCCTGGTATACGAGGCCGATCCCCCTTCGCTCCGGGGGCAGATCGGTGATCTCCTTCCCCCGGAGGAGGATACGGCCGCTATCCGGCCTGTGGAGACCGGCAATCGCCTCGAGAAGCACCGTCTTTCCCGCGCCAGAGGGGCCGATGATGAAGTAGTAGTCGCCCCGGTTGATCGAGAGACTGACATCCTTCAGGGAGAATGACCCCAGCCTGAGCGATACCCGTTCAAACGCGATCATCGTACCTCCCCAGGTATCCGGTCAACCTCCGCAGCAGGTAGAACACCCCGAGACTGACCACTATGACCACAAACGCTATGCTCCTGCTCGTGCGGATGCCGGATGTGGTAAACGAGTAGTAGATCAGCGTCGATATGATGAACGGATAGTATGCGATCATGACCACAGCGGCAAACTCCCCTATTGCCCTTCCCCAGGCAAGGATTGCCCCGCTAAACAGATGCCGCAGGCTAAGAGGGAGGGTGACCGTACGGAAGGTGGTAAACGTCCCGGCGCCGAGGGTGCGGGCGACGTTCTCAAGGTGGAGGGGGACCTTCTCAAACCCTTCCCGCATCGTGTTTACAAAGAACGGCGAGGCGACGAAGAGCATCGCGACGACCGTGCCGGGGTAGGCATCCTCAAATGCAAGCCCGATCTCGGCGAGCGGCGCGCCGAGCCATCCCCTCCGCATGAAGAGGAGGTAGACGAGCAGCCCGGCAACGGTGTGGGGCAGGATGAGCGGCAGGTCGACGATGCTCTCGACAACCCCCTTAACCCTGGATGGGGGGGCCCGGGCGAGGACGTATGCAAGCGGTGTTCCAAAGAGTATGAGGAGGAGGACAGCGTTTGCCCCCGCAGAGAAGGTGAGGAGGATCGCTCCGAGCACCCCTGACGAAGCCGCAACCTCGATGAGGTGGAGCGGGTCTGCAAGTTCAGTTATTGTGATGTTTGCGAGCGCAAGAACCGTGAGCCCCACAAGAACTGCACCCAGGATGCAGAACCAGACGATGCAGAGGTCTGCCTGTCGCCTCCCGCGCACACTCCAGCGGGAGGATGGCGCATCCGCATCGGCCGAATCGCTCTCTATCTTCATAGGGGGGCTCTCTACTGTTGCTCAATTCCCGGCAAGTTCGCGAATCTTCGCGATATTCCCGGCATCGTCCCGCCGGGCGTCGACCGGCGTCTCGCAGATCAGGGGGAGACGCCGGATCTGCGGGTTGCGGAGGATCTCCCGAAACCCCTCCTCTCCTATGGATCCAAGGCCGATATGCTCGTGCCGGTCAAGCCCGCTCCCCAGATCCCCCTTGCTGTCGTTGAGGTGGATGAGATGGAGGCTGTCAGCGCCGATCAGTTCATCGATCTCCGCAACGACAGCATCGATCCCCTCCGCCGTCCGGAGGTCGTAGCCTGCACCAAACGCGTGGCAGGTATCAAAACAGATCCCGAACTCCCCCCTATCATCCAGCCCGTCATATATCAGCGCGAGATCCTCGATCCTCGTCCCAACGCTGTTCTTCTCCCCGGCGCTGTTCTCGAGGAGGAGCATCACCCCCGTATCCCCGGTTTCATCAAACGCACGGTTGATCGCGGCGATGACCCGTTTCCGCCCCTCCTCGATCCCGGCGCCGCGGTGGTGTCCGAGGTGGGTCACAAGATAGGGTATACCGAGAAGGGCGCATCGCCTGAGCTCCTCTGCAAGCGCAGCGGCCGATCTCTCATAGATGGCATCGTCTGGCGAGGCCAGGTTCGGGAGGTAGGGCATGTGATCAAAGACCGGGCCGAGCCCCGACGACCTCACCGCCGCCCGGAAAGCCTCGATCACCTCGGCGTCCAGGTCCCTCGCCCTCCAGCCTCTCGGGTTCCGGGAGAAGATCTGAAACGTGTCGCAACCAGCATCGCGGGCACGGTCAACCGCACGGTCGATCGACCCGGCGATGGAGATGTGGCATCCAACCCTCACCATACCGTAGTCTCTCGACCCTCGAGCGTTTAGGCCTTCCCCCGCAGAACTTCCCGGAGCACCGCCGCCCCGAACTCCCGGGTACCGGCGTTGCCGCCCAGGTCGCGCGTCCGGATGCCTGCATTGAGCACCCGGTCAATGGCCTCCTCGATGACCGCCGCGGATTCAGGGTCGCCTGTATGGGTAAGGAGCATCGCTGCGCTCCTGATCGCTGCGATGGGGTTTGCTATACCCTGTCCTGCGATATCGGGGGCGCTCCCGTGGACGGGTTCAAAGAGCGCATGCCGCTCCCCTATATTGCCGCTCGGGAGCATACCGAGCCCCCCCACCAGGTAGGCTGCGGTATCGGAGAGGATGTCGCCGAAGATGTTGGTCGTCACAATCACGTCGTAGCGCGCGGGGTGCATCAGGATGTCAAGAGAGAGCGCGTCGATGAAACGCGTCGTGCAGGGAACCCCTGCCCTGGCGGCCTCCCTTCTGCAGATATCGACAAACAGAGAGTCCGATTTCAGGACGTTTGCCTTGTTCCCGATGGTGAGGTGGCGGCGGGCCGCAGCAAGGCTGCAGGCGCAGCGGGCAATCCGCTCGCTTCCCCGGCGGGATACGACCCGGACGGTGCAGGCACGATCGGGTTCGGTCCACTCGATGCCCGAGTAAAGCCCCTCGGTATTCTCCCGCACGATGATGATATCGACCCCTTCACCACGTATAGGGCGGACGTTTGCGTAGAGGTCGAGAGCCCGTCGGATCTGCAGAAGAGCGCTTCTGTACCCCGGATCGGGCGGCGTTGTGACGGCGCCAAAGAGGATTGCGTCCGCCGACTTCAGGTCAGCGATCGTCTCCTCGTCGCAGGCGCTCCCAGTCCGCTCCCAGCGGCCGTATCCCACCTCGACCTCGAAGAACTCGAGATCCGGGCGCACGGCTGCGAGGATCTCGCGGGCGACCGGGACGACCTCGTGCCCTATACCGTCGCCCTCAACAACCGCTATCCCTGTCATATCCTCTCCTCCATGTGGTTGCAACCAGTCTCACGGCCTCAACCATATCCCATGCCGACGCACCCCAGTGGACAACTGCACCGAGAAGGCCGTTCCGGAGGCCGACACCCGCCCGCTCGCTCCTGCAACACCGAGCGATGAAGGGTTCGGCCCTCACAGCCTCGAGCGGGCAGATGTTATTCACCACGGTAACAGAGTCGCCGTAACACTCCTTTATCAGTTCACGCCCCGTCATACACGCTGCGACGCGGTCGCCGGGGCGGAGCCGGTCGGCATCAATGGTGCGCGGGAACCCGGCCGCGCGGCAGGGGTAGACGTCGGCACCGATCTCCCTGATGTCACGGAGATGGTGCTCAAAGACCACTTCGAGGTCGCCGAAGACCCCTGTTCTCTCGAGGTCGGTGAGCGTGGCCGAGAGGTGTGGCCGGGGCGGTGTTATGTCGTAGACGTGGATGCGAAGGAAACCCGAGAGGTCGGGGTCGATGACAAACGTGGTCTGCTCGCCGTAGCCTGAGAATATGGTACACCGGTAGCCTGACCTCATGGCCTCGGTTACCAGGAAAGTTCTGTCCTGGACGTTCACGGGCTCGGGGTAGTGGTAGACCTCATCTCCGGCGGCAAGCACACGGGTGGAGAGCACCGTCCGGAGGAGTCCGGTCTCTTCCGGATCTGTTTTAACCTCGATGACCTCTGTGCCCCCCGGGGTCTCCCGGACTATGTAGCGTGTGAGGAAGTAGGCCTTATCCCTCCCGCAGGGGGTGCCGTTTGCAACCCCGACAAACTTGCAGTGTGGTGGAAATATCATCGGCATGCCCTCCAGCAGGCTGCAAGCCCGCCGGCCCGGAGGATGGCAAGCATCCTCTCCGAGAGGGGGCGGGCGGGGTAGCGTTTGCCGTCCACCTCCACCCACCCCTCTTCCAGGTCGAAGGCGATGCGGGCACCATCGGTGCAGGGAACCGTGGCCTCGATCACCGGCAGACCGACGTTGATGGCATTACGAAAGAATATGCGGGCAAACGATTCCGCTACGACCCCGACCACCCCGGCCTCGCGGAGGGCGATCACCGCCTGCTCCCTGGACGAGCCGCAGCCCATGTTCCGCCCGGCGACGATGACCGAACCGGGGAGACGGGCTGCAAGCGCAGGGTCAAGGTCCTCAAAGACATGTTCCGCCCAGACCGAACGGTCTTTCGTCCGGAGGTAGCGGCCCGCGATGATGAGGTCGGTGTCGATATCGTTCCCGAGGCAGACCGCGGGCCCTGCTCCCTTCATCATGCCACCTCCGGGACGGCAATCTCCCCGGCAAGAGCGCTTACGGCGGCCGTGGCGACCGAAGAGAGGTAGATCTCGCCGCCCACGCCCATCCGGTTCTTGAAGTTCCTGTTGGCCGTGGAGAGACAGACCTCCCCCTCCCCGAGCACCCCGGCATGTGCCCCGAGGCACGGCCCGCACCCCGGGGGTCCGACCACACATCCAGCATCCACTATGTCAGCGAGGATGCCGGTCTTGATCGCCCGGGAGAGCACCGCACGCGATGCGGGGAAGACCAGGGTGCGGACGGCCACCTTCTTTCCGCGGACGATACGGGCGAACCGTTCCAGATCCTCGTAGCGGCCGTTTGTGCATGTACCGACGAAGACCTGGTCGAGGCGTGTCCCCGCGATCTCTTCAGCCTCCCGGACGGTGTCCACCCGGTGGGGGACGGCGACGAGGGGCACTATATCATCGAGATCGATATCGAGAGTCCGCTCGTAGCGGCATTCCTCCGGCACCTGCGGCGAGGCTTTAACCCCGTAGTCCGCAAGGTAACTGAGTGTGAGATCGTCGGCGTAGAAGATCCCGGCCTTTGCCCCTGTCTCGACCGCCATGTTGCAGAGGGTCAACCGCCCGTCCATGGAGATCCCCCTAACCCCCTCGCCGGCGAACTCCAGCGCCCGGTAGGTCGCGCCCTCCATTCCCAGGCGGGCGACGTAGGTGAGTGCGACATCTTTTGGCTCTGCGGCGCCGGAGAGATTGCCGGAGAGGTTTATCGCGATCGTCTCTGGGACACGGAACCAGGTGCCGCCCGACGCCCAGATCGCCGCCATATCGGTCGCGCCAACCCCTGTGGCGAACGCTCCAAATGCGCCAGCGGTGCAGGTGTGGGAGTCGGCCCCGACGACGATCATCCCCGGCCGGACGAGACCTTCGCTCATCACCTGGTGGCAGATCCCACATCCGGCATCCGAGAGTGGTATCCCGGAAACCCGGGCAAACGCCCGAAGTTCGGCCTGGAGCGTCGCTGTAGTCCCGGTGTTTGCCGGGACGATGTGGTCGAAGATCAGGCGGAGACGCCCGGGGCGAGGGAGTCGTTCCACCCCCATCTCGCGGAGCGCTTCCAGCGTGAGAACGCCGGTGCCGTCGTGGGCGAAGGCTATATCGACATCGCGGTCGACGTATGCCCCAGCCGGTGCGCCAAGTATCCGCTCTGATAGCGTGCTCACCGGGCGCCCCCCTCCCTTGCCTTCCGCAGGAGGTCGCAGAGAACCTCGCGTGTGACACAGCATTTCCCCTCACTCTTCTGCTTGACCTGCTCGAGAACCCAGCTCGCCTCCTCATCGGAGAGTTCGAAGCCGTAGGCCTTTGCAACGTGTTCGAGCGCCTTTCTCCCGGTATGCTTCCCGAGCACAAACCGGCGTTCGCTGCCAACCAGTTCGGGGGGGATATACTCGTAGGTCGCCGGGTCACAGAGGATCGCGGCGATGTGGATCCCGCTCTCATGGGCGAAGGCGTTCTCGCCGACGATGGGATGCATCCGCTCCGGGGTTATGCCAGAGCATCGGGCAACCAGTCTGGAGATCTCCTGCAACCGGGAGAGGTCGTAGCGTTCGACCCCACCTTTAAAGCGCAGGGCAACGAGCACCTGTTCGAGCGCTGCGTTCCCGGCACGTTCGCCTATGCCGTTCACGGTGGTGTGGAGCTGGAACGCTCCGGCGGCCGCGGCGGTGATGGTGTTTGCCGCTGCAAACCCGAGGTCGTTGTGGCAGTGGACGCAGAGCGGAAAGGGCCCGGCGTCAAGGATCCTGGAGACAGCGGAATGGATCTCGAGCGGGGTGAGACAGCCGACGGTATCGGCGAAACTGACAAGGTCGGCGCCGCACTCGATCCCCCTGCGGTACATATCGATGAGAACCGCCGGGTCTGTCCGTGAGGCGTCCTCGGCGGCAAGTCGGATCCCCACGCCGTGGTCGGCGGCGAACTCCACCATACCGAGGGCGTCCTCGATCACCTCCTCCCGCGGTTTGCGGTACTTGTGCCGAACATGGAGGTCGGAGATCGCGACGAAGATGCTGATTATATCCACGTCACAGTCAAGCGCCGCCTCGATATCGGGTTTGAGCGCCCGTGCCAGGCAGCAGGTCCTGGCATCCAGGCCGCTTCTGGCGATGGTCGCGACACATTCTTTCTCGGCCCTGGAGACCACGGGGAACCCGGCCTCGATCACCTCCACGCCGATCTCGTCGAGCGATTGCGCGATCGCCATCTTCTCATCACAGGTAAACGAGACACCAGGGGTCTGTTCCCCGTCTCGCAGCGTCACATCACAGATCTCGATATTCCATGGCAACATGTCGTCCACCCTCCGGGCAGACACCTTCGATCACCACCGTTCGTGGGCCGTCCTCCGGGAGGACAAGCGCATGGCGAAGCGCCGTTGCGTCGTCGGCAGCGCAGACAACCGGGTCAGCCCAGGTGATGTAGCGAAGGATCTCGGGGACGGGGTGACCGCCGGTCATCCCCATCCGTCTGTTCGCAAAGACGATACATAGAAGCGGAAGTCCACGTTCGTAGACGTCGATGAGGGCGTTTAGCCCAGAATGCAGGAGTGCGTAGTCCCCGATGAGGGCGACCCGCGGCCCGGTCGCCGCGACGGCTACCGACGAACCGAGACCATACGCGGCAACACCGATGCGGTAGGGCGGGTTCATCGCCAGGATGCTGCATCCAGCGTCGCAGACCGCCTGCATCCCGCGCTCTTGAAGGATCCGGAGGGCCGGATGAAATGGACAGTCTCTGCAGAAAGTTCGCGAGAAACCGCGTGTGGAGAACCGCTGCGGCTCCATGGCGGCGTCTGGAGGGGCGAGGAAACGGTGCTCCCGGAGGAAGGGGCGACCCCTCTCTTCGGGGAGTGAGGCGAGCACCCCTGCGTCCGCCGGCGGCGGGTAGGCGATGACAGGGTGGAACCTGTTCAGCGGCGACGACCGGGCCCAGGCAAACATCGCGGCAGTCCGCCGGTCAGCGGCCACTGCCCGGCCGGCCATGGTGAGATCAGGGTCAGCCAGGCTCCCCTTCAGGTCATTCCGCTGGATGGAGGGCTCTGGGACGTCTGCGTCCAGAAGATCGGGGGTGACCCTGAGTATGGCCACCCTGGAGAAGGTCTCCGATGCCTCAAACGCCGCCTCCACGGCAGGTCCTAGCGTCTTGCCGTCAGGTTCGAACACCGGAGCCCACGCCACCTCCCCGTAATACCGGGAGTCTCCAGCGACGTCGGACCCGGTGACACGTATATCGTCGCCGACGACGATCACGACACCTGCCAGGAGCCCCTGGGCGGTTGCGTGCACCAGCGGGTCGGCGCAGGCATTGAGCCCGACGTGTTTGACGATCACAGCAGCCCTCCTCCCGGAGAGTGAGTCGCCCAGGGCGCACTCGAGCGCAACCTTCTCGTTGGTTGTGATGACCGCTCCCGTCAGGGCGGCGACCTCAGATACCGGGTAGCCCGGGACGGTGTAAAACCGGTCGGCGGCCCGGCAGACAGCGCGGGCAAGCGCTTTTGCACCCTTCATGCATCCCTCCCCGGCACAAGGTCGCACCCCGTGCACGCCGCGCACATGGTTAGAGCATGGCGGGGGTCGAGCCCGGCCTCCCGGAGGATCCTCTCGTGAACGCGGGCAAGCGAGAGCAGCCGCTCAGCGGATGGGCGGGACCGGTCGGCAAGAGATGCCGCCGGGGTGAGCGGCCGGAGGATCGGAATGACCCCGCTCCCGGCGAGGTACTCCATCAACCGCTCCAGGTCGTCGTCGGTCTCGCCGAGCCCAACGATGATGTTCGAGTAGACCCTGCCGTGCCCGAAGAGCGCCACAGAAGATCTGAGCGCCTCCCGGATCGTCTCCCAGGAGAGCCCCGGGCACATCTTCGCGAAGAGTTCGGGGGTTGCCGCCTCCAGGTTGAACTTCACCTCGGCGACGCCCAGGGCATGGAGGCGTGCCGGGGTTCTCAGGGTCGGGTAGATCGAGACCCCGATGGGGAGGCCAGACGAGCGGAGCGCCGCGACGACCTCCAGGATGTAGGCCTCCTCCTCCTCGATAGAGGAGGCGACGCCGCTTGTGATGGCGATGGCGTCGATCCGGTCCGAGACATCTTTTACCATCCGGACGATCTCATCGATGGTCTTTCGCCGTCCCGGGAGACCTGGCACCGTGCAGTAGCGGCAATGGAATATGCACGTCCCGCTGACCGTGATGTAGGCCTGGCGGGGGCAGTGGAGGGCAGGGGGTTCGAGCCGGCCGGAGATGACCTCGCCGTCTATGATGAGGTCGGCCTCCCCGCCTCCACGGTGAACAACCTCGATGGGGCTTGCATCATCCATTCCTGCCCTTACCCTCCGGCCACCGCCGGCTGTAAAGAAGATCGACCCTGGCGACCCTGCCGAAGGGCCGGCAGCGGATCGGGAGATGTATTCATCCGCGGGTTCGCCGGAGAGGCGGACGGCGCCCGTCTCAAGCACCCGGGCTTTCAGGTGCTTCCATTCCATAGCGCCAGCGCCTCCTCGTATCGTGTGGCAAACGGGATCGCCGCCGCCGCCCCGATCGCGCCCCGGCCGTCCATGACGATTGAGAGGCGCCTGTCATCGATGGCGGCAAGGTCATCGGGAGAGACCTCGCCGCGTTTTACCCGGCAACCGAACTCCTCAAGCGGGGAAGTGTCAAACCCGCGCCAGACCGCCATTCCGGTCTCATCGGAGAGGGTGTAGTCTTCCAGGTAATCGCGGTAACACCTGATGAGTCCGGCGGGCTCGGAGGTTGCGAACTCGCAGGCGATAGCGACACAATTCTTGGTCCGGTAGGGGACAGGGTAGAGCTGTACTATGGTGTGTGAGAGGTAGCGGGAACGCTCGTCCTCCACGGCACGGGCGATGTTGTGGGCCAGCGTCCAGGTGGCCCCCTCTTCAGCGGTGTCGGTGTCGTCTATACCTATGATCAGCCGTTCACGCCGGGGGAGCCAGATGGTCGAACCCGCAAGGCGGCCGCCGCCGGCAGGGTCGCTCACGCAGCGGATGACCCCGCCTGCTCCGGCGCGGCAGATGGATGCCCCCACGCCCCCACCGCCGAGGCCGCGGTAGGTGATGGAGATCTCATCATCATCAACGCTGACGGCGGCAATACCTGCCGGGAAGGTCGAACCTCTGAGGGCGAGATCGGCGCTGCCGGTTGAGAGGATGTAGCGGGTGGTCGCTCCAACGGTGCGGACGGAGCGGACGAGCGGGCTCCTGGCGTAGTGCTGTTTCACCCACATCGCACCGCCGATGCAGTCGAAGAACTCGATGAGTTCAACCTCTCCACCGGTCTCGTCGGTCACCGCCACTATCTGTGGATACCGTATCGTGTACGGATCAGAGAGTCTCTCCATACAGTCCTGCCGCTTCCGCACCTTTGTTGCCCCAGAGGACTGCGCCCAGTGCGCCAATCCGGCCTTTCCGCCCGTTCGAGTCGATAAACCTGACACCCATCCGTGCAGCCTCGGTCTCTGCGTCTTCGAGTGCCAGGATATCGGTCTTGACCCTCTTGAGATAGGAGGACTCCTTCTCAAACGCGATCCCGCGGTATACGGCGATGCCTGTATCGTTGCTGACACTCCCCGATTCGATGAAGTCGCGGACGTAGTCAAGGAGCGTGTCCACCTGCCCTGGCCGGACAGCGAAGTTCAGGGCCGACCCGACACAGTTGGTGGTCTTCTTCGGGACGGCGGGGTTGAGCTGCACGAGGCGCATGTCAAGATACTCGACCCCCGGGATTTTGCAGTTCTCGGCGCAACGGAGTGCAAGGACCCACGTGGCCCCCTCCTCACGGGTGTCGGTGTCGTCGATCCCTATCGTCACCTTCTCGTAGAGAGGCGATACGATCCGAACCCGGTTGACCCGCGCGCCGCCGATCTTGAGATCCTCCTCGGCCGGGTACTCCACCCGGATCACCCCCGGCGCCTGCGGCAGGCAGGCCGCGACCCCGACTCCCGCACCGGCGATCCCGGCCCAGGTGGTCACTACCTCATCCCCGAGAACCTCGACACCCTCAAGTGCCTGGCCGCCGATCTCCCGGTCTGCGGCCCCGAACTTCGCCAGGGTGGTGCCCAGGCGGGCGAGCATCGTCATCATCGTCCCTTCAACATCACAGGAGATGGCAGCACCTTTTGCCCGCATCCGGTTTGCCGCATCCCACTCGATAGTTCCCCTGGCCCGGCATTGCTCGCGGATCTCCGCAAGACCGGTCTTCTGGTCGACCATTACGAGGAACTTCATCGAGAACATCGGCCCGAACCGTTTCCTGGTCTCATCGGGTGTGAGAGTGATCATGATTGTCACCGAAATTATCGTTAACAAGAATGTCGTTGATATTGATATTTAAGGGGATCGATCGTGAGGAGGCGAGAGGTGGGAAACGGGCTCTGGGAGTTGATAAGCGTGGAAGAAAGGCGTTTACACGCGCCCCCTCACCCGGGCGATTTGACGGCCATCCTGCAATAGTCCCCGGGCGCAAGAGAAAAAAAAGTTTATAGGTAATCGGCCAGAACGTCCTTCAACTCGAGCTTGAACGGCCCCAGGCTGCCGCCGAAGTTCCCGGCGCTGATGTACTTAACGCCCGGCACCTTCGTTGCGGCGCGGATACCCTCTGCCATCGCGGTCTTTACCGCTTCCTCGGCGACACCGTCGATGACGATCTCGTATATCGCTCCGACACCCTCGGGAACTTTGCTTCCCGCAACTTTCTCGCGGAGCGTCGGGCAGTAGGCCTCGTTCGTGCTCGCGTTCATGAATCTGTACTTCTTGCTCCCGACCTTTGAACCGCTCGCGACGATGCCGCCGGGGAACGGCGTGATGACACCGCAGACACCGCTGATGGCGTCGACCGCCGCCTGTGCGGCCATGAGGGCGGCCATCTGGTTCTCGCCCATGACGAAGAAGTTGCCGCCTGCAACACCCTTGACGATACCGAACTCCTCTTCACCGATGTACTCCCCCTCCATGATCGGTATGGCCCATACCGTTCTGCCGCCGACCTCACGCTTCTCTTCGTATCCGTCGCCGAAGAAGTGGAGCTTGACCGGGATCTTCTCCGGGACGTCGTCAATGAGATCCGGAAGGCCGTCAAAGACCGCTGTCGTCGGTGCGGTGAGAACGCACTCGGAGAGGCGCTCCACAACCTGCTCTTTGAGTTTCTTCTTGCTTGCACAGATCAGGATAGCATAGCCGGGTCGTCCGTCGGGCGTCTCGTCAGGGGAGACAAAGCAGTCGATACCCGCCTCGGCAGGACATCCTATGGTCGAGGTGGCAAACCCTACCGCTTCCAGAGCGGCCTTGTAAGCCCACTCTTCCGTGACAGCGGTGATGATCGGTCGTGCCACCCAGGTAGGGAAACCCTCCGCATAGGTATCATCGATGGTAACGCCATTCAGTTCCATAAATTACACCTCGTTTGCTACAATGTTACGATATGGACAGAATAAGGTTTCTTTTTTACGTGACGATGCAGCGTCACCGAAAAGGGCAAAATGGAACGATCCGGGTTGTACACTCCTGCACAAACAGTGACACCCGGACTCAGTAGAGCGGTATGGGCGCAGGGGCCCGGTTTTTTAAGGGCGGGGTTGCTGTGCAACCTTGTTCTTGAGGGCGAAGAATCGACGGGTACGGGAAATGGATGCTGCTCTCACCGCGCGGCGTATCTCATCCCCCGGTGGTGAATTGAGAGTCCCTCCACCACCACGGATGGCGTGTTCTCTGGCACCGTTGTTAACTTCGACGTTTACCCACCAATTTTCACCAGCAACACCGGGCTGATATTTATGTTTTATTTCTCTTCTCCTGTGCCGGAAATGGGTTTAATGGTGAGACCGGGTGGAATTGGTCAACATGGCAATCTGTTTGATTTATAAAATCCTGTGAATAACTGTGCTGCCCGAATATAAGGCTGCCGAATTTCAGAAAGTTTATGTATATTCTTTGACAATTCTTTTCATATCGATTTTTAATCGATCAGATCTGGTGCGTGAAACCATGGCATTTGCATTGCACGTCAATATGGAGAAATGTACTGGCTGCAACAACTGCGTGGTGGCATGTCCCGTCGATGCTCTGGAGCTCTATACCGAAGGTCCGGTAGCCAAGGATAAGATCTACAAGGTCGTAAACGGCAAGGCCGTTATCCTTGATTTCAACGCGGAGCTCTGCGCCGGTTGCGGCGTTTGCGTCGAGGCCTGCCCCTACGGAGTTATAAGACTTGCAGGACCCTGGGAAAGCCGGGCAAGAGCCCGAAAAGTGGAAGCCTAGGAGTGATACAAGAGTATGGCATTGTTTCCAAAGTATTCCAAAATGCGGGAAGGACAGAACGTTATTATGGAGCAGAGGCTCCTGAAAGCGGTCAACAACCTGATCCTGAACGCTGAGACCTGTACGGGCTGCGGCATCTGTGTTGACGCCTGTCCGGAAGAGGCAATCGCGCTCGGCCCGGTTGGTGCAACACGCCGTGGTGCGATCGACTATGCTGAACCCGTAGACGTCGATCCCGAGAAGTGTTCCTACTGCGGTGTCTGCGTCATCATGTGCCCCTTCAATGCGATGACGCTCAAGATCGATGGAGAGGAGAGGCTCCCGATCATCGAGAAGGAGGGATTCCCCACATACGACATGGTCACCGAGATTGACGAAGAGAAGTGCAACCGGTGCACCATCTGTGAGGAGGTCTGCCCGCGGGATGCCATCAACCGGGACGTCCCGGCCTTTGAAGGCACTGACGAAGCCGGCAAACCCCGCCAGTCGGCACTTGAGACCAGGACGACGTTTACCGTCGACACCGAGAAGTGCGATTACTGCGGGATCTGCGGCGCGCTCTGCCCGAGCATCACCGTTGTTCGTAAACCCACGACCCCCGAGACCGCCAAGATCGAAGGCGAGGTCGAGTGGGAAGAGAGCACCTGCGACGGCTGCATGATCTGTGTCGAGGCCTGCCCCAAGGAGGCGATCACCCTGGAACGTGAGTTCGTCAGCGACACGCTGCCCGGCAAGGTCGAGATCGAGCAGGACAACTGCTGCACCTGCACCTGGTGCGTACACACCTGTCCCGAAGAGGCGATCACCGTCGAGAAGATCTTTGAAGGGGATATCGAGATCTACCCAGAGAAGTGCCCAGGTGGCTGTTCGACCTGTGTTGAGGTCTGCCCCTGCAATGCGCTTTACCTGCCAACCCCTCTCCCGGCAAAGCTGATGAAGGGGCAGATTGAGTCCAATATAGCCATCAACAAGGATTTCTGTATCTTCTGCGGCGCATGTGTCAATGCCTGCCCGAGCGAGGGTGCAATTGTCCTTAAGCGGACGGGTATCCGGATGCAGGAGAAGGATACGGATCTCTTCAAGCAGATCAAGGAGAAACTGCTCACCACCAGGACATCAAAGGTCAAAGAGACCACCCCTGGAGCGGTTGAGATCAAGGTTCTGAAAGAAGCAGAAGAGGCGTGAGGGATAGTCAATGGCAGTAAAGAAAGACTATAAAGACCAGAAACTCGCTGAGAAGCTCCGTGACCGGAAGTACTACGTTTCCGACACCAATCCCGAGTTTCTCAATGAGGTTGAGAAGATCGGGCAGACGGCCGCCCACATGTGCTTCCAGTGCGGCACCTGCACAGGATCGTGCCCCTCAGCACCGCGGAGTTCCTACCGTATCAGGCTGTTCATGCGCAGGGCAGTCCTCGGTCTCGAGGAGGAGGCTCTGACCGACCCGGACCTCTGGCTCTGCACCACCTGTTACACCTGCACCGACCGGTGTCCGCGTGATCTCGCACCGACCGATGCTATCATGGCGATGAGGAACATTGCCGCCCGTCGTGACATAATACCGCGCAACTTCCTCCAGACCGTACAGCTCATCTACAAGACGGGTCACGGCGTCCCGAACAACGACGCAAACCGCGCTGCCAGAAAGAAGCTCGGTCTCGACGCGGAGCCGGAGACAACGCACAAATACCCTGAGTATCTCCCGGGCGTCAGGAAGATCCTGGACCACTACGGGCTGAAGGAACGTGCCGACCGGATACTGGCGGAGGGTGAGTGAAACCATGAGCGAGAACAAGCGTCAGTATGCATTCTTCCTCGGGTGTGTCGCCCCGAACCGCTACCCCGGCATCGAGGCGGCGGCCATAAAGACCAGTGAGAAGGTCGGCATCGAACTCCTGCCCCTGAAGGGCGCAAGCTGCTGCCCGGCACCGGGTGCGTTCGGTTCGATCGATCTAAACATCTGGTACGCGATGGCAGCCAGAAACGTCGTGCTCGCCGAGCAGATGGGCATGGACATCGCCCTGATCTGCAACGGCTGCTACAAGTCGATCTGGGAAGTCAACCACAAACTGAAGCACAACGACGAACTCCGTGACGGTGTCAACGAGGTGCTTGCAGAGATCGATATGGAGTTCAAAGGCTCGATCGACGTCTGGCACCTTGCAGAGTTGTATTACGACCCCGAGATCGTGGGCATCGATAAGATCGCCGAGAGCGTAACCCGCCCTCTGACGGGTGTAAAAGTCGGCGTCCACTACGGGTGCCACCTGATGAAGCCCCAGAAAGATCGGCACTTCGGCGACACCGAGAACCCGATGTGGCTGGATGAATTGGTCGCTGCGCTAGGTGCCGAGCCGGTCCAGTACCGCAACAAGATGCAGTGCTGTGGTGCCGGTGGCGGTGTCCGTGGCTATGACCTGACACACGCACTCGACATCACGAACGAGAAGATGATCAACCTGCAGGAAGTGGGCGCGGATGCGTTGACCGAGGTCTGTCCGTTCTGCCAGTTACAGTTTGACAGGGGTCAGCTCGAGATCCAGGACAAGTTTGGCATCGACTGGGGGCTCCCGGTCCTGCACTACAACGAGCTCCTTGGACTGGCGCAGGGTATGAGCCCGGATGATCTGGCACTCGACCTGCATGCAGTCGACGTTGAGCCGTTCCTGAAGAAGATCCTGTGAGGTGCAAATACATGGCAGAAGTCAAAACGAAAGAAGAGCCAAGAATTGGTGTTTTTGTGTGCCACTGTGGTACCAATATCGCGGGTTCCGTCGACATAAAGTCGGTTGTGGAATACGCCAGGACACTCCCGAACGTTGCCGTAGCAGACGATTACCAGTACATGTGCTCGACTCCCGGCCAGAACAAGATCGTAGATGCCATAAAAGAGCATAATCTTACCGGGGTAGTCGTGGCGGCATGTTCACCCCGTCTGCACGAGCCCACGTTCCGTGGATCAACCAAGATGGGTGGCTTGAACCCCTTCCGGTTTGAGATGGCAAACATCCGCGAGCAGAATTCGTGGGTGCACATGCACCAACCCGAAGAGGCCACCGCGAAGGCAAAGGATGCAGTCCGGATCGCCGTGGCAAAAGCGGCCCTTCTCGAGGACCTCGTTCCAAAGAGCGTCCCGGTTGAGAAGGCCGCGATGGTCGTCGGCGGCGGTGTCGGCGGCATGCAGGCGGCGCTTGACCTTGCAAACGCAGGCATCAAGACCTATCTTGTGGAGAAGAACCCCACCATTGGTGGCAGGATGTCGCAGCTCGACAAGACCTTCCCGACGCTGGACTGTTCGCAGTGCATCCTGACCCCAAAGATGGTGGACGTCTACCGTAACGAGAACATAGAACTCCTGACCTATACCGAGGTTGAGTCTGTCGAGGGTTACATCGGCAACTTCGATGTGACCCTCCGGAAGAAGGCGCGCGGTGTCCTTACAACGGAAGAGGCGGAAGCCCGCGGTTACGTTGGCGGCGGCTGCAACGGCTGCGGCGACTGCGAAGGTGTCTGCCCTGTCATCAAGCCAAATCCCTTCGAGGTTGGCATGGCCCCGCGTAAAGCGATCTACATCTACCACCCGCAGGTCTCCCCGCTGCTTTACACCGTCGACTTCGATGCCTGTGTCAAGTGCGGTCTCTGTGTCGATATCTGCGGGGATAAGAAGGCGATTGACCTTAATGCAACGGACGAGTTCATGAACGTCAAGGTCGGTACCGTCATCCTTGCAACAGGCTACGACATCTTCCCGATCGAGGAGAAGACCGAGTGGGGCTACAAGAGGTATGACAACGTCATCACAAGCCTTGAGTTTGAGCGGTTGATCTGTGCTTCTGGCCCTACCGGCGGCCACCTCGTCCGCCCAAGCGACGGCGAGACTCCAAAGAGGATCGGGTTCGTGCTCTGTGCAGGATCTCGTGACAACACCGGCGTTGGTAAGCCTTACTGCTCGCGGTTCTGCTGCATGTACTCCCTCAAGCACGCCCACCAGATCATCGAGAAGATCCCGGGCGCGGTGCCCTACATCTTCTACATGGATATCCGTTCATTCGGCAAGATGTACGAGGAGTTTTACTACCGCATCCAGAATGAGGGCGCAAAGTTCATCCGCGGCAGGGTTGCAAACATCCTCGAAGACCCGGTCACAAAGAACCTCCACGTCAATGCTGAAGACACACTCCTTGGCCGGCCGGTGGACGTTGAAGTCGATCTGGTTGTGCTTGCGGCCGCAATCCAGCCCAGCGCAGAGACCGAGAAGACCAGGAGGCTCTTCGGCGTATCCTGTTCGCAGGACGGCTGGCTCCTTGAGGCTCACCCGAAGCTCAACCCCTGCGGCACCACAACCGCCGGTGTCTACCTCGCCGGTGTCTGCCAGGGGCCGAAGGATATACCGGACACGGTTGCCCAGGCCGAGGGCGCGGCATCCGCGGCATCCATCCCGATTCACCTTGGAGAGGTGGAGCTTGAGCCCTACTTTGCCCAGTGTATCGAGGAGAAGTGCGCCGGATGCGGGCTGTGCGTTAACCTCTGCCCCTACAGTGCCCTCGCACTTGTCGAGAAGGATGGGCGCAGGGTCATGCAGGTCACCGAGGCCAAGTGCAAGGGCTGCGGGACATGCGGCGGGTTCTGCCCCGGCGGTGCAATCTGGATGCAGCACTTTGCTACACCCCAGATCATTGCACAGATCGACGCGTTCCTCCTTGGGGGTGAAGAGTAAATGGCAGACGAGAACTGGAAGCCAAAGATCCTCGCCATCATCTGCAACTGGTGCTCCTACGCCGGTGCGGACCTTGCAGGCGGCTCCCGTATTCAGTACCCGCCAGATGTCCGCGCCATCCGTGTTATGTGCACCGGCCGGATCGATCCTCTCTTCATCCTGAAGGCATTCCAGGATGGAGCGGATGGGGTGCTGGTCTCCGGGTGTCACTTTGGTGACTGCCACTACCTTGAGGGCAACTACAAGGCGGCAAAGAGGATGTTCCTCCTCAAGGCAGTCCTCAAAAACATTGGTTTTGACGACAAACGTCTCAGGATGACCTTTGTCTCTGCATCCGAGGGTGCAAAGTGGGCCACGGTTATCGAAGATGTCGTCAAGACCATCAAAGACCTTGGTCCCAGTCCGCTCAACAAGGAGATTGCCGGATAACCTAATTGCCAGATAATAATATACCAATAACAGACAGGGGATGAATACAATGGCAATCAGAGTAAATTTGATCACGGGTCGCACCATCCAGCAGGGGGTGTCGATGGAGGCGGGTAAGGAAAAATCCGCCTACACCGCCGCCTGCGGGATCATCGAGCTCGACCCGACAGATTTCAGAAAACTTGGAGCTTTCCGTGGCACAAACGTACGCGTCACGAGCGACTACGGCAGTGTGGTCGTGAAGGCGGTCGAGGCAACCCAGGGTCCTCACCCCGGCATAGCATTTATCCCGATGGGTCCATGGGCAAACATGGTGGTCAACCCGAACACCTACTCCACCGGGATGCCGACATTCAAAGGCACCCCCGTTACAGTGGAGGCTGCCAAGAATGAACCCGTCCTGAACTCGCTTGAACTGGTTCGCAAGGGGTGCAGGGGTGAACTGGCATGAGCAGGACCGTAACTGATGTGATATGCCCGTTCTGCGGGACGCTCTGCGACGACATCGAGGTCGTCGTCAGCGACGATGGGAAGGAACTCCATGAGGTTTACAACGCCTGCGCCATCGGCGCCGAGAAGTTCCTCCACTCCCAGGCAAAGGACCGTATCACCCGGCCGCGAATGCGGCAGGAGGACGGATCCTGGAAAGAGATCACATACGATGAGGCTATCGACTACACCGCCAGGATGCTTGTCAACGCAAAAAAGCCGCTGATGTATGGCTGGAGTTCCACAAACTGTGAAGCTCAGGCTATCGGATCAGAGATCGGTGAGCTGGTCGGGGCGGTCGTGGACAACACGGCAACCGTCTGTCACGGAACGTCACTTATTGCGGTCCAGGATATCGGTATCCCGAGCTGCACTCTCGGCGAGGTCAAGAATCGTGCTGACCGGATCCTCTTCTGGGGATGCAACCCGGCCCACGCCCATCCACGCCACATGTCCCGCTACTCGATCTTCCCCCGTGGATTCTTCACAGGCAAAGGTCACACCGGCAGGAAGGTGATCGTGGTCGACCCGCGGCGTACCGACACCGCGAAAATTGCAGACATCCACCTGCAGGTCGAGCAGGGACGCGACTACGAGCTCTTCGATGCGTTCCGCGTTGCTTTTAAGGGTGAACACCTCCCGGACGTGGTTGCTGGAATCCCGAAAGAGAAGATCTACGAGGCCGCCGAGACGCTCAAGAGCGGCCGGTTTGCGATCATCTTCTTCGGTATGGGCGTGACCCAGTCGCTTGGAAAGAACCATAACATCGATGCGGCCATCGCGGTCACCCGTGACTTAAACGAGTACACGAAAGCTGCCATCATGCCGATGCGCGGGCACTACAACGTCACCGGTTCCGGTCAGGTCTGGGGCTGGCTGTTCGGCTTCCCCTACGCCGTGGACCTCTCCCGTGGATTTGCCCGCTACAACCCCGGTGATACGACGGCAAACGACCTGCTCCGGAGGGACGAGGTGGATGCTG
Organism: Methanoculleus receptaculi; assembly: GCF_033472595.1. Lineage (NCBI taxonomy): Archaea > Methanobacteriati > Methanobacteriota > Methanomicrobia > Methanomicrobiales > Methanomicrobiaceae > Methanoculleus > Methanoculleus receptaculi. The sequence goes on from NZ_CP137642.1 coordinate 486,890, forward strand.
TCCTGGTTATCGCCAGCGACCCAGGCGCGCACTTCCCGTTCAGTTCGGTCAAAAAGATCTATGACCTTCCATCGGTCGCGATCGACCCGCACGAGACCCCGACCACCGAGGTCTGCAGGGTTCATGTTCCGGTCGCCTTTGTCGGCATCGAGGTCGGCGGGTGTGCATACAGGATGGACAACGTGCCGATCGAGACCAGGAAGGTCGTCGAGCCGCCGGAGGGTATGATGACCGATGAGGAGTTCCTCGGTCGTGTACTTGCGCGTATCAAGGAACTACAGGGGGTTTAAGCGATGGCAGAGTATTTAATCAAGAACGGGTTTGTCTTCGATCCTGTCCTCGGGATCAAGGGGGATGTGGTTGATATCGCCATCAAGGACGGCAAGATCGTCGAGACAACGGAGGTCAAAGATCCGAAGGTCATCGATGCGGCCGGCAAGACCGTCATGGCGGGGGGTGTTGATATTCATGCCCACGTTGCCGGACCGAAGGTTAATGTCGGCCGGAACTTTCGCCCCGAGGACAAACTCTTCACCTACAAACCGAGGAGCGGAGTCGAGCGGATGCAGGGTGGATTCTCTGTCCCGACAACCATCCGGACAGGCTACAACTACGCCCGCATGGGTTACACGACCGTGATGGAGGCGGCCATGCCGCCTCTATATGCGCGGCACACCCATGAGGAGATCAGGGACACCCCGATCCTCGACCAGGGTGCCTACCCGGTCTTTGGGAACAACTGGTTTGTGCTCGAGTACCTCAAGAACCACGAGATCGAGAACACCGCCGCCTACGTTGCCTGGCTTCTGCGGGCCACAAAGGGCTACGCGGTCAAGGTAGTCAACCCGGGCGGCACCGAGGCCTGGGGCTGGGGTCTGAACTGTGAGAACGTTCATGACCCGGTTCCCTACTTCGACATCACCCCGGCGCAGATCGTGAAGGGGCTCATAGAAGCAAACGAGTATCTCGGTCTCCCGCACTCGATGCATATTCACGCAAACAACCTTGGGAATCCAGGCAACTACACGACGACGCTTGATACGTTCAGGCTCTCGGAGGGCATCAAGCCCAGGAGCAAGTTCGGTCGCGATCAGGTGATGCACCACACCCACGTTCAGTTCCACTCCTATGGCGGCGACTCCTGGGGGAACTTTGAGTCCAAGGCACCTGAGGTCATCGATTACGTGAACTCGCACGACAACATCACCATCGACCTGGGTGCTGTGACTCTCGATGAGACCACCACCATGACCGCAGATGGGCCGTTCGAGCATCACCTCACCGAGCTGAACCACTTAAAATGGGCGAACACCGATGTCGAACTCGAGACCGGTTCGGGGGTCGTGCCCTACGTCTACAGCCCGAACATCAAGGTCTGCGCCATCCAGTGGTGTATAGGCCTTGAACTTGCGCTGCTCGCCAAAGATCCCATGCGGGTCTTCCTTTCCACCGATCACCCGAACGCAGGGCCGTTCACCCGCTACCCGCGGATCATGAAGTGGCTCATGAGTGAGGAGGCGCGCAGACAGCAGATTGACTCCTTCAAGCACAGGGACAAGGTCATCGAGGCGACCAACCTCGCCGGGATCGATCGCGAACTCGATCTCTATGAGATCGCGCAGATGACCCGGGCCGGACCTGCAAAGGCGCTCGGGCTGTCGCAGATCTACGGCGGGCTTGCCCCGGGTCTCGATGCGGATGTTGCGGTCTACGACTTCAACCCCAGCGAGCCCTATGCGCCGGATGATATCGAGAAAGCGTTCTCCAGTGCGGAGCACCTCTTCAAGACCGGTGTCCAGGTCATCCGTGACCGTGAGATCGTGAGCAACGGGAACAAGCGGACGCTCTGGGTGAACGCGAAGGTGAACGAGAACCCGCAGGTGATGCGGGACGTCAGGGAGAAGTTCCTCCGCTACTACACCGTCACGCTGAACAATTACGAGGTTTCGGGACACCACTACATTCCGAATCCCTACGTGATCGAGGTTGACGCCACACAGTGAGGTGAGAAGAAGCATGGAAACCGTTACACTCACCATGAAGAAACAGCCCGATCTCTACCTCGAGGCGGACAACATCACCCCGGATGCGTTTGCAGGGAAGAAGGCAGAGGAGATCGCTGATCTCCACGTCTACGTGGGTCGCGAGCAGCACCGGCTCGGGGACTTCTTTGAAGTCTCCGGCAAGGCGGGGTCGACGCCTGAGACGACAAAGATCGTCGTCAACGGTGATCTTTCACGGGTCAAGTACATCGGCATGAAGATGACCGGAGGCGAGATCGTCGTCAACGGCAACGCCGACATGTACGTAGGGGCCTGGATGCAGGGCGGCAGGATCACGGTAAACGGGAACGTTGATGCCTTTGCCGGAACCGGCATGAAGGGTGGAGAACTCGTAATCAACGGCAACGCCGGGAACTACCTTGGCGCCGCATACCGTGGTGACTGGCGCGGCATGTCCGGCGGGAAGATCATTGTTGCGGGTAATGCTGGAAGTGATATCGGCACCTTCATGACCGGCGGTGAGATCACCATCGGTGGAGATGTCGATGTCCACGTGGCGACCCATGCCGAGGGCGGCAGGATCGTCATCAAGGGCAATGCAAAGAGCCGTCTTGGTGGTCAGATGGTGGAAGGCGAGATCTACGTCTTTGGCACCATTGACGTCATGATGCCGGGATTTGCCTATCGGCAGGATGTCGATATCGATATGGACGGTATCAAAGGTCGGTTCGCTCTTTACGAGGGTGACCTCGGGGAGCGTCACCGAAAACGTAAGGGTCAGATGATCTATGGTAAGATCTACCAGCGGATCGAGGCCTGAAAATTTTCAATTTTTTTTACCGGACGAGCAGCCCCGAAACCCCTATGAAAAGACCTTGTTGCCAATTTGGGCTAGAGATATGTCCCATAATTGTTGGCCGCTGAAGGAGTCTATTTTTGTTGTATGTACACCATGCCGCCGATGGGAGGAAACCCGTTGCAGCATGTGTTTGTAAAAATATTACAGTGTGTTACTATATCATTAGATAGTTATTACTCGCGCGCAGGCTGGATCCGCAAGACATACCGGGCAATCCGGATTTTTCCAGCAGTTCATTAAGATCAAGATTGATTTTATATGGTCAATAGCGAACAAAATAGCAACACTTATATCATCGGAGAAGGTTATTATCATTTGTCCCATGAGGACGTGCAGTAGTCACCGGCAGCGACAGTCAGCGATGCAATTAGGGTTCAAGGTACATTCCTGGATTGTATACACTTAAAGAAGGTAATGGAGGAAAATTATGGCAAAATACAAAGAAACGATTGACCTGTACGATGATACAGGCAAACTGTTGAAGAGCGGTGTGCCGCTGGAGAAGATCAGCCCTGTGATCAACCCGGCGACCAGGAAGATTATCGACCTCACCAAGAGGACGGTTGCGGTCAACCTTGGTGGTATCCAGGATGGCCTGAAGGCCGGAAAGGTAGCAAAAGGGCATGTTCTCGGGCGTGAGCTGGACCTCGATATCGTCGGCAACAAGGACGCTGTGGTCTCCAAGATCAAGGAGATGGTCCAGGTCGAGGAGGGTGACGACACCAACATCCGCGAGTTCAGCGGCGGCAAACTCATCCTTGTTGAGGTGCCCAAAGTTCGCCTGGAGGCTGCATCCACCTACGATGTGGCGATTACCACGGTCGCTGCCGCGACGACCTTTGCGATCGTCGACCAGTTCAATGTCGGCCCATTCGACGCAGCTATGGTCAAGGCGGCAGTCTGGGGTTCCTACCCGCACACGATGGACCTTTCCGGTGCCAACGTCACGTCCATTCTGTCGATCCCCCAGAACAACGAAGGTCTTGGCTACGCACTCCGCAACATCCCGGTCAACCATGTCGTCATGATGACCAACAAGAACGCGATGCAGGGTGCAGCCCTCTCGTCCACCTTCGAGCAGGCAGGAATGTTTGAGATGGGGAACGCCGTCGGTCCGTTTGAGCGTGCCCAGCTCCTCGCCTACGCCTACCAGGGCCTGAACGCGAACAACCTGGTCTACGACCTCGTAAAGGCAAACGGCGCAACCGGGACGATCGGAACTGTCGTCCAGAGCCTGGTCGAGCGCGCCATCGAGGATAAGGTTATCACCCCCGGCAAGAAGGGCGGCTACTTCCAGTTCTACGACACGAAGGATCCGATGCTCTGGAACGCCTACACCGCTGCAGGAACCATGGCAGCCACGATGGTCAACTGTGGTGCCGGACGGTTCGCACAGGCGGTCTCGTCGACGCTGCTGTACTTCAACGATCTGGTTGAGCACGAGACGGGTCTTCCCGGCTGTGACTACGGTCGTGTGATGGGTACCGCCGTCGGGTTCTCGTTCTTCAGCCACTCGATCTACGGTGGCGGAGGCCCGGGTGTCTTCAACGGCAACCACGTCGTGACCCGCCATGCCGCAGGTGTGGCTATCCCGTGCGTGGTCGCTGCGATGGCGCTCGATGCCGGAACCCAGATGTTCACGCCGGAGAGCACCTCGAAGATCTACGCTGACACCTACGGTAAGGTCGACGTCTTCAACAAGCCGATCCAGCAGATCGCACAGGGTGTGTAAATAATTCAAGGATGCTGATGACCGAAGCCATATACCCTCAGGTTCGAATCGTGTCTGCACGATTCCTCAGACCCGAAACAGCGGAAAAACTCCTGAACAGGCTTGTTCAGGTCGGCGGGATCCGCAGGATGTCCATAAATGGACCCAGCCTTCCCGCCACCGTTCCCTACGGCCCGGCACGGGGGCAGCCCAACCCCCACCCTGACCGTAAGGTTATCCGCGTCGGCGACCAGGATGTGCAGCTTGAGGTGCAGGTTGGAACAATCATCCTGGAGCTCGAGAACGAGTCGTACATCCCGGCTATCGGGGAAGCAGTCGACGAGGTCTTCGAAGATAAGGACTTCTCCTGCACAGTCCAGCAGGGGCGGTTTATGAAGACCCGGGCGACGGTGTCTGACTACGCAAAGTATGGACCTGATGCTGACACAGCGGTCCTTGGACTGGTCGATCCGAGGAAAAAAGAAGGCCCCGTTATCATACAGGGGAACAAGTGAGAATGCCGATCGGAAGAGTGACCCAGGTTGTCGATTGCCGCGAGAGCATGGGGATGGGAAAAGGAGGCGGTCTTGCCCAGCGCGGCACCATCTCCGAGACCAGGTCCCCTGACGTGATCGTGGTAGGCATGTCCCCGGGCCGCAGACACGTGACAAAACCGGTCTGCGACATAACCTCCGGTCTCCGGAGGGAGGGGGCAGAGTTCTCCGTGACCACGCTCGTCCTGAATGCAGGAAGCGGGGTTCCGCCGGACTCGCCAGTCGCGGGTCACGTTCTCGGAGCTTACTTCGGGCTTACTCCGAAAGAGATCGCCCAGATAGAGCAGCACAAGGTCGCCATCCTGCACCACGGGAATGTCCGCTCCCATGTGGTGCAGAAGGTGCGGTTTATCCTTGAGCACGCGAACATCCGGGCAATAGTGGTCTCCCAGGCCCCGATAGACTTCGAGGATCTTGCAAAAGAGGGGGTCAGGACAGCGGTGGTTATGCCGCCGCCTGACCGCGTAAGGACGAAAGGCATCGTTATGGATATCGTCAGCGGCGTGACACGGGGTCAGACACCTGAGAGGGAAAAGCTGGCAGAGGTCATCCGTGCAGTTATGAAAGTGCTAAAAAGCCAAAGATGAGGTGAATGAAACAATGGCATACAAGCCCCAATATGGACCGGGTACATCCAAGGTCGCCGCAAACCGGCGCAAGCAGATGGACCCAACCCAGAAACTTGAAAAGATGCGTGATGTAACTGATGAGGACATTGTGCTGCTTCTTGGCCACAGGGCGCCGGGAGCCGCCTATCCGACGTCCCACCCGCCGCTCGCCGAGCAGCAGGAGCCTGACTGCCCCATCAGGAAGATTGTAACACCGACAGACGGTGCAAAGGCCGGTGACCGCGTCCGCTACATCCAGTTCACGGACTCGATGTTCTTCGCGCCCTGCCACCCCTACCAGAGGACATACACCGAGTGCTACCGCTTCCGCGGTATCGACCCGGGTACACTCTCCGGCCGCCAGATCGTCGAGTGTCGTGAGCGTGACCTGGAGAAGTACGCAAAAGAACTTGTCGAGACCGAACTGCTCGACCCGGCCCGCACAGGCATCCGTGGTGCGACGGTGCACGGCCACTCGCTCCGCCTTGCCGAGAACGGCATGATGTTTGATATGCTCCAGAGGAGCGTGCTCGGCGAGGACGGGATCGTCCGCTACGTCAAGAACCAGATCGGCGAGCCGCTCGACCGGCCGGTTGTTCTCGGCAAGCCGATGGACGAGAACTGGCTCAAGGAGCACACGACGATCTTCCACTCGCTTGGTGGCACGCCGTTCCGTAACGACACCGAGTACATCGAGTACGTCCAGCGCATCCACTCGCTGCGGACGAAATACGGCTTCATGCCGAAGGAGGCGTGATTACAATGGCAAAGATTGAGAGGACCCAGAAGCTGTTCCTGAAATCCCTCAAGGAGAAGTTCCAGGGACAGGATGTCCAGTCTAACACGACGGAGTACTACAAGTTCGGCGGGATCAGACAGTCCGCACGGAAGATGGAGTTCGTAAAGGCGAGCCGTGCCGTCGAGATGGAGCGCGGTATCTCCATGTACGACCCCGTGCGCTGCCACCTTGGCGGTATCCCGCTCGGCCAGCGCCAGCTGATGACCTACGAGGTCTCCGGCACCGGCGTCTTCGTGGAGGGCGACGACCTTCACTTCGTCAACAACGCTGCGATGCAGCAGTTCTGGGACGATATCAGGAGAACCGTCATCGTCAACATGGACCTCGCCCACCAGACGCTGCAGAAGCGTCTCGGAAAGGAGGTCACCCCGGAGACCATCAACGAGTATCTCCACGTGCTGAACCACGCGATGCCCGGTGCGGCCGTCGTCCAGGAGCACATGGTCGAGACCCACCCCGGCCTTGTCGACGACTGTTACGTCAAGGTCTTTTCCGGCGACCAGGAGCTCGTAGACGACCTGGAGCCCCAGTTCGTCATCGACGTCGAGAAACTCTTCCCGGCCAAGCAGGCAGAGGCCCTCTCCGCCGCAGTAGGGAAGTCTCTCTGGCAGGCGATCCACATCCCGACGACGGTTGTCCGGACGTGCGATGGCGGAACGACCTCTCGCTGGTCTGCGATGCAGCTCGGTATGTCCTTCATCGGGGCTTACCGGATGTGCGCCGGTGAAGCGGCTGTTGCCGACCTGGCTTTCGCTGCAAAGCACGCGGGTGTCATCCAGATGGCGTCCCACCTGCCCGCCCGGCGTGCCCGCGGCCCGAACGAGCCCGGTGGTCTGGCATTCGGTCTCTTCAGCGACATCATCCAGGCGAACCGGAAGTACCCCAACGACCCCGCGAAGGCCTCGCTCGAGGTTGTCGGCGCCGGAACCATGCTCTACGACCAGATCTGGCTTGGATCATACATGTCCGGCGGTGTCGGGTTCACCCAGTACGCGACCGCGGCATACACCGACAACATCCTGGATGAGTTCACATACTACGGTATGGACTACATCAAGGACAAGTACAAGGTCGACTGGAAGAACCCGAGCCCGGACGACAGAGTCAAGCCGACCCAGGAGGTCGTCAACGACATCACAACCGAGGTCGCCCTCAACGCCATGGAGCAGTACGAGCAGTACCCGACCATGATGGAGGACCACTTCGGCGGGTCACAGCGTGCCGGTGTCATCGCCGCTGCCTGCGGTCTCTCGACCTCGATTGCGACCGGGAACTCCAACGCCGGCCTGAACGGCTGGTACCTCTCCATGCTCCTCCACAAGGACGGCTGGTCACGTCTCGGGTTCTTCGGCTACGACCTCCAGGACCAGTGCGGTTCCGCGAACTCACTCTCCATCCGTGGAGACGAGGGCGCGATCGGCGAGGTTCGCGGCCCGAACTACCCGAACTACGCGATGAACGTCGGCCACCAGGGTGAGTACGCTGCAATCGTCGGCGGTGCCCACTACGGCCGCGGCGACGCCTGGTGCTTCGACCCGCGGGTGAAGATCTGCTTCGCCGACCCGGCGCTGAAGTTCGACTTTGCCGAACCACGCCGCGAGTTCGCGAAGGGTGCAATCCGCGAGTTCATGCCTGCCGGCGAGCGTTCGCTCATCATACCGGCCCGGTAAATCTAAATCAACTTTTTTTTCTTTAGAGTAATTGCTCTGGGGTAATCAGAACGATCCGGGCGAGTTTTTGCGTTTTGTCGCGATATTGGCGAAACTTTTCGAAACCTTTAATTAAATCATAAACAACTGTTAAATGAACCAAAAAGGTTTTGAACTTATGCTTCGGTGCATGGGCACCGGAGGAGGATGCTAAATGGAAGAGATCGTATTTGGCATCGGCATTACCGCATTGGCAGGCGCTCTTGCAACCATAGCCGGCGCTGCGGAAGACACTGAATCTGATATAGGATCACAGGGTGACCCGAACTCGCAGGTTCAGCTGGCTCCGCAGATGGGATACGTTCACCGCATATTTAACAAGGCAATTGCCGGTGAACCTCCCGCGTACGGCCTCTGGGTTGCTCTGGGTGCAGGCCTTGCCTGGGCATTCATGGCGATGCAGATAAACCCGATACTTGCAATCGTGCTCGGGAGCGCTCTCGCGGTCTTCGTGCAGGGTGTCTATGCGACAACCGCATACCTGGGGCGTACTGCAAGTCTCTCCAAGTTTGAACAGCCGGTCTACGTCGATATCCTGAAATCGATGACGACCGTGACCATGGCGCACGCGTTTGTAGCGATCTTTGCTACAGTCACGGTGTGTCACCTGATGAACAGCGCGCTCGGTCACCCCTTCCCGCTCCCGCTGCTGGGTCTTGTATGGGGTATCGCGCTTGGCGCGGCCGGATCTGCGACGGGTAACCCGTTCTATGGAAAGGAGCGGCAGTACCAGAATCAGGCTTTCGGTGCTGGTGTTCCGATTGCCGCGTCCGGCAACATTGTCCGCTACGCCGAGGCCGGTCAGCGGAACTCGATTGACAACGGTTTCTTCAGCGCCAAACTCGGTGGTCCGGCATCGGGCATCTGTTTTGGGCTGATCGTCTTCTTCGAACTCTGGCGCACTGTGGTATTTGAACCAGTCGCTGCCGGATGGGGTGCGATACTGGTCGGCGTTGTTGTGATTCTCATCTTTGCCATAATCGACCGCTACATCGAGGTCTGGGCAAGAAAGACCTTCGGTCCATACGTGGCGCCTGAGGAGGCATCGTCATGACCGCTCTCGGTGCACCTAAACAGACGGCGGGTGTTCAGCCGCCGACTGGTATGGGTATCGTTCTCAGTATAGTTCTCATCGTCATTGCGCTTGCACTTGCCTACCTCCTGCTGCAGATGGCCGGGCTGGTAGCTCTTATCGGCATCGTCATCGGCGGCGCCCTGGTCGCGTTCGGCGTCCACTTCGTCCCGGTCGGCGGCGCGCCTGCTGCAATGGGGCAATCACCCGGCATCACAACAGGTGTCGCGATGCTTGCTGCCGGTGCCGGTCTGGCCGGACTCTTTGCCGGTGCATGGGCTGCCCCGCTTGGACTTGCTATCGCTGTTGCCAGCGGTGCGATCGGTGGCGGGCTTCTGATGGCGATCACCTGTACGATGGTCAACATCATCTACGTCTTTGGCATGGGTATCCCGGCGGCTTCGGGTAAGGTCGCAAAGGATCCAATCACGGGCGACACCTTCCCCGAGTACAAGAGCCAGGGCACGGAGGGGCACGGCCTGCCGTTTGTCTCCTGGGTTGGCGGTGTCATCGGCGGTGCGCTTGGCGGTTTTGGTGGGACCCTCATCTATCTTGAGCTTCTGGGGGTTTACCAGGCTCAGCTGCCGGTACTTCTGGGCGCAACGGTCGAGCAGATCGCGCCTGTTGCGATCTCGCTTGCAGGCATCTTCGCTGTCGGCATGTTCCTGGTCAACGCTGTGCTTGCGGCATACAACATCACCGGTACCATTGAAGGGCCGCATGACCCCAAGTTCAAGCGGTTCCCGAGGGCGATCATCGCATCCGCCGTGGCATCCGCTGTTGCAGGCATCGTTGCACTCGGGCTGTTCCAACTACTGGGGGTATTCTAAATGACCGTAAAGGTTGAAGCAGGAGCAGGCGGCATCCCGCACAACAAGATCATGATCTACGGTCTTGTGGGTTCGCTCGTCTGTCTCTACCTGACGTACCTCAACACCTACTTGCAAGCGCCGTACCTCGCGTTTTTCGGCGGGCTTGCTGCTGTCGCTGCGCTCGTCTGGGGTGCTGACACGATCAAGCATCTCTGCAGTTATGGTCTGGGTACCGGTGTCCCGTCCGCGGGTATGATCGCGCTCGGCTCAGGTGTAATCGCCGCGCTATTCGGTGCGACGACCGGGCCACTGACGCCCATCGTTACGCTTATAGTCGCCGCGATCATCGGAGCGATCGCCGGATTGCTGGCCAATCATGTTGTCAGGATGGATATCCCGGCAATGGTATCTTCGCTGACAGAACTTGCGGTTATCGGCGCGATCACCGTGCTCGGTCTTGTGACGATGGCCTGTGGTACGTTTGAGTTCCTCGGTATGATCACCGGCACGATCACGTTCCTCGGGTTCACGATGCAGACCTACGAGATGTCTGTCATCGGCGGCGGCGTCATCGCCGCGATCTTCATGCTTGGCGCCATCGCCATCCAGCACGCGTTCAACGCCTGCCTCGGACCAGGGGAGAAGCAGGACAGGACGCTCATGCTCGCCGCGGAATGCGGGTTCCTGAGCATGATAACCGTCGCGATAATCTCGTTTGCGTTCATCGCGACCTACGCCGCTCTCCTGGCGCTTGTGATCTCTGTCATCGGGTGGCTCTACACCTACAAGCAATACATCGCCCTCTCGAAACGTGACGCATACGCCTGGCTTGACGCCAAGCCTATCATCGAACCAAAGGGAGGTGCCTGAGAATGGCTTACGTTCATGTGCTGCCAGAGTATGGACTGGTTGTCGACCCGATGATCGGTGTTGTCACCACAGTCGGTGTCTCATACACCCCCGTGCTCGAGCAGGTGGCTGAACTCGAGAAGATAACCGAGGACCTTGTTGGGATGCTCTCCGGAGAGGGCAGTTTCCTGTCTTCGTTCCCGAACCGGGAAGGTGTCCTCAAGATCGCTGGAGGCGTGACCGCATTCTGGTATGGCATGGCAATTGGTCTTCTGATTGCCGGTGTCGTTGTATTAGGACTGCTGTGAGGTGAATGAACATGGTTGAGAAGAAATCACCGGCCAGCGGATGGCCGATCGTCAAGGGCGACTTCCATGCGGGAGACCCGCAGAGTTGTGTCGCTGTCGTCACCATGGGTTCGCATCTCGACGAGCAGGGTATCTGCGATGCCGGAGCGGCAATCGCCGGGTCTTGCAAGACCGAGAACCTTGGTCTTGAGAAGGTCATTGCAAACGTCATCTCCAATCCCAACATCAGGTTTGTCCTCTGCTGCGGTACGGAGGTGAAGGGGCATCTTGCCGGGCAGAGTTTCATTGCTCTGCATGCGAATGGTGTCTCCGGCGGAAAGATCGTCGGTGCTCAGGGTGCCATTCCGTTCATCGAGAACCTTCCTGATGAGGCGATCAAGCGTTTCCAGGAACAGGTTGAGATCGTCAACATCATGGAGACGGAGGACCTGGCAACCATCAAGGCCAAGATCGAAGAACTTAAGGCGAGAGATCCGGGTGCCTTCCCCGCAGAGCCCATGATCGTCGAGGTCAAAGAGGCGGGCGCTGCTGCAGAGGAAGTGACCGGCGAGAGCCAGCCGCTTTCTGGCGAACTGGCACTGATACACGCACGGATGAAGGTTATCGAGCGGATGGTCACCGACATAGGCTATCGCAACAAGTTTGCGGCAGGTGTCTATGCAGGTAAGATCGAGGGGCTCATGATAGGTCTGATCGTCTCGTTTGTGATCCTGGGGTTCATCTTGCTGGGGTGATATAAATGGCAGAAGAAACTACAAAGGCAACTGGCCCCATCCGGATGACTGCAATCAACAGGATGATGGAATCCATCCGGTACAAGGCGCAGATCCTTGCCAGAACAAACAAGCTGGATTCAGGCATAATGGACTCGGGGATAGTCGGGTTTGCGATCGGGCTTGCCCTTGTCATGATCTTTATCCTGGTTCCTGCACTGCTGCTGGGAGGGATCTAACATGGTTGAGAAGAAATCACCGGCCAGCGGATGGCCGATCGTCAAGGGCGACTTCCATGCGGGAGACCCGCAGAGTTGCGTTGCCGTCGTCACCATGGGTTCGCATCTCGACGAGCAGGGTATCTGCGATGCCGGAGCGGCAATCGCCGGGTCTTGCAAGACCGAGAACCTTGGTCTTGAGAAGGTCATTGCAAACGTCATCTCCAATCCCAACATCAGGTTTGTCCTCTGCTGCGGTACGGAGGTGAAGGGGCATCTTGCCGGGCAGAGTTTCATTGCTCTGCATGCGAATGGTGTCTCCGGCGGAAAGATCGTCGGTGCTCAGGGTGCCATTCCGTTCATCGAGAACCTTCCTGATGAGGCGATCAAGCGTTTCCAGGAACAGGTTGAGATCGTCAACATCATGGAGACGGAGGACCTGGCAACCATCAAGGCCAAGATCGAAGAACTTACGGCGAGAGATCCGGGTGCCCTCCCCGCAGAGCCCATGATCGTCGAGGTCAAAGAGGCGGGTGCTGCGGCGGAAGTGGCTGTTGCAGGTGTAAACCCGCAGTTCCTCGAGATCGAGGAGAGGCTCGACGCCATCGAGGAGAAGATCGAGTTCGTGGATTCGGAGGTTGCCCAGCGCGTCGGAAGAAAGGTCGGGCGCGACATCGGTATCCTTTACGGACTGGTCGCAGGTTTGATTGTGTTCATGATGTTGCTGGTATTACTGCCCAAATTGGTTGAGTATCTGTAAGGAGGATTGACAAATATGTTCAAGTTCGAAAAAGAACAGGTGGTACACGACTTCAACGGTACCAAGCTCGGCGGGCAGCCTGGAGAGTACCCCACCGTGCTCGCTGCATCCATCTTCTACAACAAGCACGAGATTGTTCTGGATGACAAAACCGGAAAGATCGATAAAGAGACGGCAGAGGCTCTCTGGAACCGCTGCCAGGAACTCTCGGACATCACCGGGATTCCACACTTCATCCAGATCATCGCGGAGTACGGTGAGGCGTTTGAAAGCTATATCGACTGGTTCTGTGGCGTAGATGACAAGACCGCATTCCTGATGGACTCGTCCGTCCCGGCGGCGCTTGCACACGCGTGCGAATATGTCACACAGTCAGGCGTTGCGGATCGCGCGATCTACAACTCCATCAACGGTTCGATCTTGCCGGAGAACATGGAGGCGCTTGCAAAGAGTGATGTAAACGCAGCCATTGTCCTGGCCTTCAACCCTGCCGATCCATCGGTGGCCGGCCGTGAGAAGGTTCTGGTCGAGGGCGGCGTCGCCGGCCAGGAACTCGGGATGCTCGAGATCGCAGAGAAGTGCGGGATCACCCGCCCGATCCTTGATACCGCAGCAACCCCACTCGGTCTGGGATCCGGTGGTGCATACCGTGAGATCCTTGCCTGCAAGGCGATCCACGGTCTTCCGACCGGTGGTGCCTACCACAACATGACCGTTTCCTGGACGTGGCTGAAGCGTTGGAAGGGTACGAAGAAGGTCCCCTCGCAGCAGCTGGCCGGGCTCGAGGGCAAGGATGCGCTGGTCAAGCAGCTCCTGCACCACTATCTTGGTGGTCTGGATGGAGTGCGCCAGGCGGCCTGGTCTGCTCCCGATATAGGCTGCAACATGATCGCAAGCACACTCGGTGCGGATCTGATCATGTACGGCCCGATCGAGAACGTCGAGGCGATGATCACCGCCCAGGCCTACACCGACATTGTCATCATGGAAGCAGCGCGTGACCTAGGGATCGAGCCCCAGGCTGAGACCCATCCATTCTTTAAGCTAGTCTAAATCCACTTTTTTTTCTCTGGGTAGGGTAGTTCCTGCGGTTGAGTCTGTGGCCGGTACTGTCCATCGGGCAGAGAGTGTGGTGCTTGCACGTATGAAACACGACAGCCCTTCATATGATCTCCTCTTGGATGAGCTGGTGGAATAGCCGGGCAATGGGTGGGCTAAGGCGTGATCTGATCGTCCGCATTAACCTCTACACCTCTCAGAATATTCCAAAACTCCAAGATATTTGTATTTTCAGCGAATACGCTTTAGTATGTCTCTTGTTGATGATTTTGAGGACACTTTAACTTGCGTGGGTGAAGGGGGCGGAGCGGGAAGTCCCCGGTCGAGAGGAGAGGGGATGAAAGCGGAGCCGCCCTTCCTTCCTGCGATAGATATATTCCTCTTGAGTATTCTATTATCATTCACCCAACATGAGGTATAAACTTGATAGGTCTGCACATTCGGTACAGGTACATCAGGACAGGTAAGCCTCGATGCGCTGAAGGAGTATGTTGACCCGCAGATGGAGAAGTAAATGATCGTTTCCTACAAGTACCGGGTGTATCCAGACGCAACCGTGGAAACACGGCTGAACACTGCACTTGATACCTGTAGGTGGCTCTACAACAAACTTCTCGAAGAATGCAACACGGCACGAGAGAATGGAATCTCTCCGACGATGCGAGAAATGCAGGCGCGGATCGTCACGCTGAAAGAGGAGAATCCTGCACTCAAGGACGTATACTCTAAAGTGCTCCAGATGGTCAACTATACCCTCTGGAGCAACATCGCTGCACTCTCGCAGACAAAGAAGAGAGGACGGAAGATCGGCAAACTCCGATTCAAGAGTGCAGCCCGATACCGGACGCTCAATTATAATCCGTCGGTTTTCAAGATCGATCGCGAGCATAGTTCGATTACGTTCTCGAAGATCGGAACGATTCCGTTCAACATGCACCGACCCTACACCGGGAGGGTGAAGGGTGTCCTGATCACCCGTTCCGGCGATAGATGGTATGTGATCATTCAGACAGAGCAGGAGGTCTACAAGTCAAAGCGTGAAGGGCGTTCAGTCGGCATCGATCTCGGGTTGGATTCGTTTGCAGTCGATAGCGATGGCGCGGTGATAGAGAACCCCCGGTTCTATGAACATTCTCTGGGCAGGATCAAGAAGATCCAGCGGAGTCTTGCCCGGAAACAACGGTTCTCGAAAAACTGGAAGAAAGCAAAAGGGAAACTGGAGAAGGTCTATGATCATGTCACCAACCAGAAGAACGATTTCCTGCACAAACTCTCCCGTCAGTACGTTGACACCTATGCAACGATCTGTGTTGAAGACCTGAATATCAAGTATTTGAAAGAGAACGGCAAATCTCGCGGGATCCGGAGAAGTATCCACAGTGCGTCGTGGGGACGATTTTATTCTTACCTCTCGTACAAGGCTGAAAGTGCTGGTACGGAACTCGTCAAAGTCGATCCCCGCGACACGACACAGATGTGTTCGAACTGTGGAAGCATCGTGAAAAAGACGCTCTCCGAGAGAGTCCACGAATGCCCATACTGTGGGTTTGTTGCCGATAGAGATTACAATGCTGCGGTAAATATCCACCGCGTGGGGATGGAACAGCCCTTTGAGCCTGTGGAGCCAAGACCTCTACATCACATCTCTGTGGTGCAAGTGTTGGCCATGATAGCCGGGAAGCCCCGCCCGAGAGGCGCGGGGTAGTTCACTCCACTCCATCGGTCATCTTGGCTTTGTTGCTGGAGCCTACGACTCCCTGCAGAACGCTGACGTGTTCGATGCCGCCCTCCGAGGACCCGTCATCACCATCTCAGCCACTCCCAGATTCTCAAGGTCATGGTTCTCAACGGTCTTGGATTCATAAAACGCCGTCTCTACCTATTCCCCGAATTCTTTGATGGCATCGCGATTGAACGCCCCCTCGGAGAGGATATCCAGTGCAAACACCACACCGATGATGTGCTCGGTCGTAGATAGGCCGCCATCGCCGGCTGGATCGCAACTGTATGGGCAGCCGCTGACCAGATCGATCTCGGGGAGCACATCGGCAAGCCCCTGACAGCAGTGGACTTTGCGGTCCATTTCTCGCCACGGATGAGTAACGCCGCCGATGCCAGGGTTGACGGCGTTGAGAAGGAGTGTACGCTTCATCGTCTCTTGGCCGACGATGGCAGTGAACGGAAAGGACGTTCCTCCGTGCTGGATATAACATATAACATACTTTAGAATAGGATGCAATTAATGTTAAATAATCTCTTTTTTGTAGCAAAAGATGGGCGCAGTCCGGGCGTGGGCGGGCCTTGCCCACGCCCGGTAACGTGAGGTCTCAGAACTCTTCCGCGATGCCGTAACCGTATGACCGCAACGCCAGGCTCCCCTTCGTCTCAGGATATGCGGTGAGCATGAGCCCCCGCATCTCCAGGAACTCCTCAGCTGCGAGAATGGAGACCGGCTGGAGCAGTTCCTTCTCGCCAGGCTCCATCGACCAGGAGTGGATGTAGTAGATATCAGGAACCCCGTCCTCTTCGTGCAGGTAGAGGTCTTTGCCCCGCGCATATGCCCCGCCAGGCCTTCCCCGCGCTGCGTAGTATATGCAGGCATCGTGGTCGGTGTCAAGGAAGATCTCGACTTTCTCGGATCGAATGTATTTCTTCATGATCAATCACATTCGCCCCGCCACCGGCAGAGCGATTCGGCAGGCGCCGGCGATGAACTCCGGGAGCCCGGTGAGGTGGCCATGGCTTTTCGGTGTCCTGCAACCGCCCGTCGGGCAGAGATAGGACGGCGGGTATTATCTAATTTATCATTCTTAAGATTAAGTGCTACATCATCAAATATATATAACACCAATCCCCGACGGTCTCGCCATCCCGGTTTTTGCCGTCCGGTCAATCCCGGATCCGCTGTCATGCCGGGCAGTGCCCGGGGAAACATTCGATACGAGAAAAACCGGGTTTGTTGAACCCCTTCCCCGCCTGCGCCCGGCGATAGCGGTTCCCGGGCGCTGCGGTTCACCGGTCTATGTACCTGACGGTGCTCCTTGCTCCTGTTCTGGCGAACCATCGCTTAACCCGCGTAACAACATGACAGTGATTTCTTCCAGAAATTTAGATCTGATCCCGGACACGGCTTTCACGGGGCAATCACCACTCACTGCCCGCCTCTCATTGAGCGCCGGGTGGTGCGCTGGTCTACGAGAGATGTTTGATGGGGGCGATTTTGAGGGGTTCCAAAATTGTTCGTGCAAAAAAAGAACTTTTGCTCTCCTATTGCCGCTGCTCATGAGAGTTCAATATGTCCGGCGATCCTGAGTTTCCCGCCCTCGAGATAGTGGAGCACCGCCCTGTCATCCGGGAGGTAGACAAGGTCTTTCTCAAGCGCAAGCGTAAGCATCGGTCTTCGCCAGTCCCCGTCGTCCTGCACCGCCTCGACCCGCGCCGGTATGAACTGCATCCAGTGGCCGAGGTGGAGCACCATGCCGCGCGCAATAGGCGCCGGCCAGTACCTGACCAGGGTTGCCCGCGCTTTGAGTCCCGTCCCGACGCGGATGGCGGGATCAGTTGATAGGACGTAGCCGCGATCGAGGTCGCCGGACTCGATGTTCTTGAGCGCGAGCCCCACACGGTCGCCCTCTGCGGCCCAATCAAAGTCGTCATCGTGCTTCTGGATCGAGCGCACCGTGACCACGCGTTCTCCGGGATAGACCGTCATGGTATCGTGTTTCCTGATACCGCCCCGCACAACGCCGCCGAGGATGACTGTCCCTATTCCGCGGACGTTGAAGTGGTGATCTATGGTCACCGTTCCAGTGGCGCCTGGCTCTGGCGGGACGGGTCTACGGGCGTGCGCCCTGGCGATCAGCCGTTCACGAAGCGCTATAGGGTCGTCGTCGACGAACTCGTAGCCTTCGAGCACCGTCCCCCGGAGCAGCGGTGCAAGATCCGCAGGGGTGAGGTAGTTTTTGAGTATTATGCTGCCATGCTCCACCCCTGCCTCATCGAGCATGAGCACCCACTCCCCGAAGATCGCGGTGATCTCACTCACCACTACGAGGGCCTCGTCAGCCATCGACGCAGCGTAAAAGAGCGGAGCCAGGCGCTCCGGGTAGCGCGCAGGCTCGATTAAGGTGACGGTATCCTCGCCTTTCTTCAGGTTATAAAAGATGATATCGGACTCCGTGCCCTTCTTCCCGAGGTCCTTTGCGTAACCCGCGGGGCCGAGCACGGCAACATTCAGGTTGCCCATATGCCAGATCTCTTCGCTCTTGCGGGCTATGAGTTTTGCTCCATCCGGTTGGGATGGGCATACCCCCTTTCAACCCAAATAGATTTTTACAAAGTAAACTTAATTTTTATACCATACCTATGCGGAGGACGGCACCGCTAACCATCCTGGCACTCATCTGCGCCCTTATCATCAGCGCGGGCTGTGCAGTCACTCTCGGGCCCGCAGGCATCCCGCTTAAAACTCTCCTCTCTTCACCGAACACCTGGATGATCTTCTGGGACGTCCGTCTTCCCCGCGTCTTCACCGCGGCGCTGGTCGGTTGCGGGCTTGCCGTGGCGGGCACGACAATGCAGGGACTCTTCCGGAACCCCATGGCAGACCCGTACATCATCGGCACCTCCTCTGGGGGGGCGCTCGGGGCCACGATTGCAATCGTCCTCCTCGCCGGCAGCGGCCGTCCAGTACTCGCGTTCCTTGGGGCGATCGCCGCAACCTTCACCGTCTACTTCATCGCCCGGAGCGGCGGGAAGGTCCCGGTCGAGACGCTCCTCCTCTCCGGTGTCGCTCTCTCAACGCTTCTTTCAGCTCTCCTCTCCTTTTTGATGTATACCGCAGGGCGGAGCCTCCACCAGATCATGTTCTGGCTGATGGGCGGATTCTGGAACGTATCCTGGAACGACTTCTTCATATCTCTCCCCATCCTGATGGGGTGTGGAGGGATCTACCTCTTCGCACGGGACCTAAACGTTCTCTCATTGAACGAGGAGGATGCGATCCATCTCGGGGTGAACGTCGAGCAGGTGAAAGGGATCCTCCTTGCCCTGAGCGCGTTCGTGACAGGGATAGCCGTTGCAGTGGCTGGATCGATAGGGTTCATCGGGCTGATCACGCCGCATCTCATGCGTCTTATCGTCGGGCCAGACCACCGCCTCCTCATCCCGGCGGCCGCGCTTGCCGGGGCCATCCTCCTTCTCTGGTCAGACACCCTTACCCGGACGTTTACAAACGACATGCCGGTCGGGATCATAACCGCATGTTTCGGTGCACCTTTCTTCATATACCTCCTGCGGAGCCGGATGAGAGCATGAAACCTATCGAGATCATCGGTGTC
Source organism: Methanoculleus receptaculi (assembly GCF_033472595.1). NCBI lineage: Archaea > Methanobacteriati > Methanobacteriota > Methanomicrobia > Methanomicrobiales > Methanomicrobiaceae > Methanoculleus > Methanoculleus receptaculi. Next base: position 506,263 of record NZ_CP137642.1, read on the forward strand.
GACGTATCCTACGGGGCAAAGAAGATCCTGGAGGAGATCTCGTTCCATGTAGATAAGGGCGAGATCCTCGGGATCATCGGACCGAACGGATCGGGGAAGACGACACTGCTCAGGGCGATGAGCCGGGTTGTTGCAAGGGACCGTGGGGAGATTCTTCTTGACAGCCACGACCTGGATACCCTGGGGCACCGTGAACTTGCGCGCCGGGTTGCGGTCGTCCCGCAGGACATATCGATTGGTTTCGACTACACGGTGCGTGATGTCGTCATGATGGGCAGGCACCCCCACATCGGGAGGCTTGCCTCCGAGACGGCACGGGACGTGGAGATCTGTGAGCGCGCCATGCGCCTTGCAAACGTCGCGCACCTGGCTGGCGCATCGGTGCACGATATCAGCGGTGGGGAGCGCCAGAGGGTGCTCATAGCCCGGGCGCTTGCACAGGAGCCAGAGATCCTCCTGCTCGACGAGGCGACATCGAACCTGGATGTCAGCCACCAGGTTGAGATCCTTAACATCATCCGTGACCTGGCCGGGGGTATCGCGGTGGTCAGCGTCTTCCACGACCTCAACCTGGCTGCGTACTACTGTGATCGACTGCTGCTCCTCAAAGACCGGAAGGTCTACGCCACCGGGGCGCCTGCGGACGTCCTCACATGCGAGAACATCCGCGAGATCTTCGGGATGGAGACGCTTGTCAGGCCACACCCTCTGACCGGGAGACCCTATGTCCTGCCGGTCTACACCAAAACCACGGGTGCCGGGGTGAACCGGCGGGTGCATCTCGTCTGCGGTGGGGGGACAGGGTCTGATATACTTTACCTGCTCCGTGCTGCGGGGTTCACGGTAACCTGCGGCGTCCTAAACGTCCTGGACACGGATTACGGAACGGCCGTGCACCTTGGTATCCCCGTCGTTGCAGAACCGCCGTTTCACGGCATAACCACGGCATCCCTTGCGGCCGTCAGGGAGTGGCTTGACCGGGCGGATGCCATCGTCGTGACGGCAATGCCTATAGGTCCCGGAAACCTCGACAACATTCGTGTGCTGCTCGATTACCCTGAAAAACCCCTCTTTCTCTACTCCGGGAACGGCAGCGTCCGGATGGAGGACTGCACCGGGGGCGAGGCGGATAAGGTTCTTGCGGAGATTGAGGCGCGGGGGGCGGTGAGGGTCGGGGGAGCGGAGGTTCTCATCACCCTCCTCTCGCAGCAGCAGATCGGTCGGGAGTGACCCCGCACCCGCTGCATTGGGTCGCCGGTCCGGGAAAATCATTACGCTCAATGGGAGTCTATTGATGGTTATGCGACCCATACGCCTGATACCTCCTGTATCGTTTCTCATACTGCTCTTGCTTCTCGCCGCTGCAGCGGGTGCTGTGCCTCCGACCCCCGGCGTGCCACCAGTAGCGATGGAAACGGCCGATGGCGGCCGAAGCGTAACGCTGACCGACGATCTCGGGGAGACCGTCGTCATAGAAGGAACCCCGCAGAGGATCGTATCGCTTGCGCCCTCCAACACCGAGATACTGTATGCCATCGGGCTTGAGGATCGTGTGGTCGCCGTCACCGACTACTGTGACTACCCTCCGGAAACAGCCGGTAAACCAACGGTTGGTGGGTTCAGCACGGTCAACATCGAGAAGGTGATCGTGATGAACCCGGATCTCATCCTTGCCGCGCCTGCCAATACGGAAGAGATCATCGATCGGCTGCGCTCGCTGGGGCTGACCGTTGTCACACTCGATCCCCAGGCGATCGAGGACGTTCTGCATGACATCGAGTTTCTCGGCAGGGTGACCGGCAATGAGGCGGAGGCCTCGGCGCTTGTCGACGAACTTCGGGCGCGCATCGATGCAGTGGTTGCAGGGACTGGAAACCTCACAGAACGCCCTTCTGTTGCCCATGTCATCTGGTATGACCCACTGTGGGTCAGCGGCAGTGATACGTTCCAGGACGAGGTCATAACGCTGGCCGGGGGGATGAATGCGTTTGGTTCGCTTGAAGGCTGGAGTATCGTAAGCCTCGAGGAGTTCATCACCACCGACCCCGATTGTATCCTGGTCAGTTCTGGCAGCGGTATGGGCCAGGAGGGTTACGATGCCGTCTACAACTACATCGTGAACGAACCCCGCCTCCAGAACCTTGATGCGGTCAGGGAAGGCCGCGTCTACGTCGTCGATGCCGATGTAGTCAGCCGCGGAGGGCCGAGGATCGTGGACGCGCTGGAAGAGGTGGCGGCCATTCTCCACGGGGAAACCCCGGCGCCGACCGTTCCGAAGACCACCAATGCGCCAGAGTCAGGGGGATTTGGTCTGATCCCGATCGTTTCTGCCCTGTTTGCTGTAATCCTGCTCTGGAGGGATCGGTAGGTTCGAAATAGTTTGACCCGGGCGGGGGGGCCAATATTTAGCGCGAGAGTTCCTGTTCGAGGGGTGCTGCAAAGTCCCACATTTTCTCTGTTTATCAACTTATAATAGCCCGTAGAGATGCCTGGTGACCTCCAGGAGCCAGGTTGAGGTTTGGTTACATAAGCAAATTATATGTAGTTATATAAAATTAAATTTGCAAAGTTTTATTAATTTAGATAAAGTGTACTTGTACTATGAGGCCTAAACGGTTGCTCCCCTTTGCGGGATCTATTGTCCTTTTGTTACTGCTCGTTGGGGTGGCGAGTGCATCATATCCAATGTTCCACTACGATCAGCAGCGGACCGGCTACGTCCCCGAAGAAGGGCCGCAGACAGATGCCCTCCTCTGGATTGCGGAGACCGCTGAATGGGCCGATGGTTCACCTGCGGTGTATAACGGAAAAGTCTTCGTCCCGACCTGGCCTGATATGAACTTCGGCGAAGCCAACCCGATGGGGCTTGTCTGCTATGACGCCGTCACCGGGGTGGAGGTCTGGACGAATGAACTTGGCGGCGTCAGCGTTGGTTCCGTCTCGGGGGTCGCCGTCGCTGACGGTTATGTCTACCTCGGCGGGACCGATGGACGTCTCTACTGCATCGATGAAGAGACGGGAGATACACTCTGGGTGAGCGATCGGATCGACACCACCGGCTATTTTGGGCTCTCGTCATCGCCTCTTGTCTACGAAGGAAAAATCTACGCCCTCTCTGCTTCAGATGGCGTGCTGCATGCCTTCGATCCTGATGGTACCGAAGCCTGGAGATTTGAAACGGGTAAGGGTGTGATCTACTTCACCTCTCCTGCAGGCTACGATGGAAAGATCTACTGCGCAGGAAACAGGAGCCAGATCTTCTGCATCGACCCTGCAGCGCAGACCGCCATCTGGAGATTTAATCAGGGGGGATCGGTAAAGTCTTCGCCGGTCATCGGAGCGGACGGAACAGTTTACTTCACCACCTCGTCGCGGTGCTACGCCCTCGACGGCAGCACAGGCACAGAGCGCTGGAACAGTTCCGTGACCGGGACGATGTCGACCCCTGTCATTGCTGACGGTTATATCTATGTAGGGGCTTATGATGGCCTCCACTGCCTGGACGCCTCGACCGGTGAGGAGGAATGGCATTTCCAGGCAAAAGAGGTAAACGTTGCACCGGTTGTTGCCGGCAACCTCGTCTACGCCGCGACAAACGAGGAGACAGGAACCCTGTATGCGGTGGACGCCGAGACCGGCGAACCGGTCTGGTCATACTCCCTCGAAGCCCCTGGCGACGGGACGTTCTCTGCGTTCTACACATCATCTCCCGCTGTATCGGGCGGTGTTCTCTACATCGGAGCCGAGAACAACCGCTTCTACGCCTTCGGGGAAGGAGAGGTACCGGAACCTGCGTTTACCGGATGGAGCGGAACTGTCAGCCTGACAGACGGCCAGACCTTCGAGGTCACGCCGTTCAACAACGAGAGTGCCGTCTACACCATCAACCGGACATCAGCGCTCGGGGCTCTCGATGCCGCCGCAACGAAAGGCGGGTTTAACTACACAATCCAGGAGACCACCTGGGGTCTGTTCCTCTATTCCATCGGCGGTATCGCCTACAACGATACTACATGGGACTCCTGGCTCTATTCGGTCAACGGGGTGCCTGCAGAGGTCGGTGCCGCCGATTACTCTCTCAAGGATGGGGATCTTGTCACCTGCTGGTATGGTCCCTGGGGTTCATCGCCAGAAACCGCCCGTGCGGCGGTCAACATTACCGTCTCCATCCCGCTGCCTCCTGCATCGGTCACCACGCTATGGAACGGGACGGTGACCTTGATAGAAGGTGAGACCTTCCAGTTCGTCCCCCCGAACAACGAAAGTGCCTCGTACACGATTAACCGCACCACTGACCTCGGGGCTCTCGATGCCGCCGCAGTTCGCGGGAACTTTACCTTCAACGCCTCCGATGCCTGGTACGCATCTTATGGGTCGTTCCTGCTCGAGGATATCGCCGGCATCGCAAACGAGGACTGGACAGAGGAGAACGCGCGGTCATGGAGCATCTTCATCAACGGTGCGGCGGCATCCGCAGGGCTCGGAGCGAACACCCTCGCAGACGGCGACAGGCTCGCCTTCTACTACTGCCCCGCGGATCCAGACACGTATGCCCCGCTCATAGACCAGGCCGATTACGCCGTCATTATCGACGTCACCCTTCGCGACTTTGCGTGGGAGGGAACTGTCAGCCTGACAGACGGCCAGACCTTCGAGGTCACGCCGTTCAACAACGAGAGTGCCGTCTACACCATCAACCGGACATCAGCGCTCGGGGCTCTCGATGCCGCCGCAACGAAAGGCGGGTTTAACTACACAATCCAGGAGACCACCTGGGGTCTGTTCCTCTACTCCATTGGCGGTATCGCCTACAACGATACTACATGGGACTCCTGGCTCTATTCGGTCAACGGGGTGCCTGCAGAGGTCGGTGCCGCCGATTACTCTCTCAGGGAGGGGGACGTCGTCACATACTGGTATGGTCCCTGGGGTTCATCGCCAGAAACCGCCCGTGCGGCAGTCAACATCACCGTCTCCATCCAGGCATCGGGTGGCGGTGGTGGCGGAGATGGCGGTGGCGGCGGCGATTCGTCACCCTCCTGGGTCAGCGTCACCCTTGCAGCGGGCACATTCAACATCACCCCTACGAACAGTGGAAAGACCTACACGGTCGATCGACAGACCGCGCTGGGGGCCCTCGATGCAACGGGGATCGCATACACCATCAACGACGCTTATTACCAGGAGTATGGCTCGCTCTTCATCGACTCCATCCGGGGCAGGGCGAACGAAGGGACCGCGGGCTGGATGTACCAGGTGAACGGTGAAAGCCCTGGCGTCGGTGCAAACGCATATGCCGTCCAGAACGGCGATGAGGTTGTCTTCTTCTGGAGCGAGAGTATGAGTTCAACCCCGGCAACCTCGCGGGATACCATCTTCATCAGGGTCGTGACCCCGGGGTCGTCGTCCGGTGGTTCCGGATCGGGTTCATCAGGAAGCGGTTCCGGCGGTTCGGGTTCCACATCGACCACCACGACCACGGGAACCGGTGAACCAGGAGAGGTCCTCTCGTTCTCCCTCGGGTTACCGGCAGGGGCCACAGTTAAACTCGGAGAATGGGGTCAGAGTTTCTCGATTGATCTCACCGCAGGAGATAGATCCACGGAACAGGTAAACGTATCAGGAAACACCGTCATCATCAACCGGGAAGGTGTAAAACTGGTCATCACCGCCCGGAACATCGATAAGAAAGGTGGCCTGGCCGCGGGCCTGGTAGAGCGTGTCACGGCATCGGTCGGCCCCGTCAGGGCCAATTTCAGCACTACGGGCGTTATCGCTGCATCAGTAAACCTAAACCTCACAGGCATCCCTGGGGACGGCCAGATCAGGATCTCCCTGAATGAGACCCCCGATGCAGAGACAGCGCGCGAATTCCATCTCGCCTCGGCAGAGAATGGCAAAGATGTCACCGCAGTTGCCTACAGCATGACCGTCACGCGGATCAACCTGGAGAACGGCAGAGATGTCGCGGGAGCGGTGATCACGATGACCATAAACCCTGCGTGGGTGGATGAGCACGGCGGTCTGGATGCCATAAGGATCGCGCGGTCTGCGGAGGACGGTACCTGCACCATACTTGATACCCGGCCAGCCGGGAGCGATGCAGATGGCAACCTGATCTTCGAAGCAGTATCTCCCAACGGTCTATCTACTTTCGGCCTTCTGGCGGTTGGGGTGGTCCCGGCCGCCGGGGCCGGAGGAGAGGAGGAGACCGGGGTGATCGCTCCGACCACCGCCCTGGGCAGTCTTGCCACCACACCAGAGATGCACAACACAGCGGCAAAGCTGCCCCTCTCATCACCGCTTCTCATTATCGGTGTGTGCACGATCCTGCTCGTGGGAGCGGCATACCTCATCATCAAGCGGAGGAGAACCTGATGAAGCGGATCGGTCTCACCCTCTTCATCCTCCTCCTCTGTGTCGTCTCGTGCGGCGCTTATCCGCTGAACACGGATGACCCCGGCATCCAGGCCTCGGTTGATTATATCCGTGGTTGCCAGAAGAGTGACGGCGGTTTCGGGGAGATCGGGCGCGAGAGCAGCCCAGGCACGACATCGTGGGTGATAATGGCAGCCGTCGCTGCTGGCGAAGATCCGCGGAACTGGGCGAACGGAGGAAACTCGACCCTTGACTACCTCCGCTCGATGAACGACGAGATCCTGGCAAAAGGAGGAACCGTAGATATCGCCCGCACCATCCTGACTCTGGTCGCGATCGGAGAGGATCCACACGCTTTTTGCGGGACTGACCACGTCACGGAACTGAAATCTCGGGTAAAACCTGATGGCCAGGCAGGAGATCACGTTTACACGACCATCTGGACGATCATAGCCCTGGCTTCGGTCGGCGAAGATACCGATTCGTCGGCCGAATGGCTGATAGCCAGGCAGAACACCGACGGTGGATTTCCCTGGACGCAGGGTGCTGAAAGCGACCCGGACGATACCGGTGCCGCGCTTGAAGCCCTCGCAGCGGCAGGCGTCTCCAGCGATGCGACTGTGGTGCAGAACGCCCTCGCCTACCTGAAAGGAATGCAGCAGGATGACGGCGGGTTCCATTACGGCGGGACGAGTGCTACAAACGCTGCCTCCGATGCCTGGGTTATCCAGGGTATCGTCGCCGCAGGAGACAACCCCGCCGAGTGGGTGGTGGGGGAGAGGGATGTGGTTGAGCACCTCCTCGGGCTCCAGAACCCAGATGGATCGTTTCGCTACACCGCCTACGTTACAGACAGTCCCTGCCGGATGACGGCAAGCGCGATACCTGCACTCCTTGGAATGCCCTACCCCATAACATCTGCACAGGTTCAGCAGCCGCAATCCTCCACCCAGGAACCACGCGCAACGACTGTTCCCCTGGCCACGACCCCAACCGCGATCCCAACCGTTACAACCGCTCCGGTGGTGATGGATAACAGCCAGAGATCCGTTACAGTAACCGATGACTTCGGGGAGATCATCACCATCCGGGGAACCCCGCAGAGGATCGTATCGCTTGCCCCATCAAACACCGAGATACTTTATGCTCTCGGGCTTGAGGACCGCGTGGTCGCCGTCACCGACTACTGCAACTACCCTCCCGAAGCGGCAGATAAACCCCAGGTCGGCGGCTACAGCACCACCAACATCGAGAAGGTGATCGCAGCGGAACCGGATCTGGTCCTCGCCGCTTTCGGGAATACCGAGGATGTTGTCAACCGTCTGCGGTCTCTGGGGCTAACTGTTGTCTCCCTCAACCCGCTGACGGTCGAAGACGTCCTGCACGACATCGAACTTGTCGGTGTGGTGACCGGCCAGGAGGAAGAGGCCTCGACGCTCGTTGGGGAACTCCAGGCCCGTGTAGAGGCGGTGACCGGGAAGACTGAGACACTGGAGGAAAAACCATCGGTCACCCATGTCGTCTGGTACGACCCGATCTGGGTCAGCGGCAGGGATACGTTCCAGGACGAGGTGATCAGGATGGCCGGGGGTGTTAACGTATTCGATCAGGTCGATGGATGGGGTATCGTCAGCCTTGAAGAGTTTATCGTCATGGATCCGGATTACATCCTGGTCAGTTCCGGAGACGGTATGAGTGAGAGGGGGCGCGATATCGTCTATGACTACTTCATGAATGAACCACGGATGCAGGAACTCACCGCAGTCAGGAACGGCCGCGTCTACGTCATCGATGCTGACGCCGTCAGCCGCGGAGGGCCGAGGATCGTGGACGCGCTGGAAGAGGTGGCGGCCATTCTCCACCCTGACCAATTTGAGACGGTCAGCCCGAAAGAGACCACCGTGGCCCGGTCGCCGGGTTTCAACGTGATCACTCTTGCCTGTGCGCTCCTTGTTCTTCTCCTGGTCCATGAAAGAGGCAGGAAGTGATGCAGCGTGCGGCAGAGTCTAACCCTTACCTTGCTTTTTGCTGTTCTTGCTGTTCTTGCTGTTCTTGCGCTCGGCAGTCTCGTCTACCCGGTTGCCGGGCAGGAGATATCCGGCAGCGAGGTCTGGCTGTCCGGGGTTGGAGACCCGGTTATGGCGGTTGCACTCTCAGAGGATGGTCTATACAGTCCTGTCATCACGGAATGGAATATCTACGTCTATGATCAGAACGCTACGGTTCTCTGGCGTTACCCGGTGTCCCATGGCGAGAGTGTGGCCATCTCATCAGACAGCGAACGCGTCGTTGCCGCCGGTGACCATCTTCTGCTGTTTGACCGGGAAGGAAACATCATATGGCGCTATAAACCGGATTCCCGCATCCGGGACGTTGCTCTCACCGCTGACGGACGGACCATCTGCACGGCAACTGATGCCGGCCTCTGTGTCTTCTCCCTGAACAAGGAGCGAACGGTCGCTAACGTCTCCTGGACGTTTGAGGCGGAAGACCGGATCAAAAGTGTATCGGTCGATGGCGGGGGTACGGGTACCGTTGCCGGCGGGGCCGCGGGTGATGTATACTTCCTCAGCGGGGATGGGCGCCTCCTCTGGACGTACAGAACGGGTAATGGCGGAATCAAGGCGGTCATCTCCCGCGACGGATCGACGGTTGCCGCAGCATCCAGCCAGCAGGTGATCCTCCTGAATCGAAACGGACAGCTCCTCTGGAAGTCTTCGGTGCCAGGGAGGATCGTCGATGTTGCGATCTCCAGAGACGGTTCGACTCTTCTCCTGGCAAACGGAGGTGTTGCAGTCTTCAACCGGAGCGGAGAGAACATATGGACGTACGCAACAGAAGAGGATATCGGGTCGGTCTCCGCTCCATCTGCGAGTATGCAATTTCTAACCGGCGCGTTCGACGGGAGTGTATCGTTCTTTGTGCTGCAACCAGAAACCATCTCATGCGGGACACCGGATGATACTTTATCTAACGCCGTCACCGCTGCCGCCGAACCATCTCAAACCAGCGTCGCACCCCCTCAGGGGCAAACAACCTCACAACAGGAGGGGATGGCACTCTCCCCGACAACGCCGGTTGCTGTGGTTGCATCTGCTGCTGCCCTGATCTGGTTGCGAAGAGAGGGACGGTAGGCCCTTGTTCTCTATGCCCACACTGAATTCTATCGGCTGCTCAACCTGGTGCCTGATGGACCGGTCACTTGAGGAGGCGCTGGATGCGATCTCCAGCCTCACAGGTTGTGCGGAGATCCTCTCTGACAGCCTTCACTCCCTCTTCGTATCTGAAGAAGCCTGCCATTCATTTGATCTGCAGTATACGGTTCACGCCCCTACAGGTGATATAAATATAGCATCCGAGAACGAGCGCCTCCGGAAGGCGGCCATCCAGGTCATCGGGGACCTCGCGGAGGTCTGTGATCGTATCGGCGCTGTGAGACTGGTCATTCATCCCGGGCACGTCTGGGAGGAGGAAAGGCGCGGTGCCGCACAACGGGCCCTCGATCGGTCGCTTGACGACCTTGCCGCGATGCAGCAGGAGGTAAACGTAAGGTTTGCCGTCGAGAACATGGGGACGTGGGATGTCTGTTTCTTCAGGGAACCGGATTTCCTCGGCCGTCTTGCCGATACTGGACTGGGTTTTGCCCTCGATGTGGGCCACGCCCACGCAAACGGCAACCTGGAAACATTCCTGGAACTGGGGGGAGCGATCCACGTTCACCTGCACGACAACTGCGGCAACCGGGATGACCACCTGGCATGCGGTGAGGGGAACATCGATTTTCGTCGCGTGCTGGCAGCCGTCCCGGCGGGCGCCACGAAAGTTCTCGAACCGGTCTCGTTTCAACAGTTCGAGCAAAGCCTCGATTACCTGGAGCGTCTCACCCCCTGAACGCTCACGGCTCCAGCCCGACCAGATTTTTCACCGCCAGAAAAAACTCCCTGAACTCCTTTGAGACGTTGGGCCCGGTTGAGGCCGGGTACGCGTCTGCGCCCTGCACGACGATCTTTTGCCCGTCTAACTCTATCTTGAGGTACCAGTAGGTGACGTCGCAGCAGGAGTGGGCGGAGAGGTACTGCGGTTCCCACTCCCTGACACCCAGGCGGTCGACGGTCTCCCGGAACCGCGCCCATTCCTCCGGGGTGGGCGTTGCCTCCATAATCACTCCTGAATAACTGCCGTTGGATGCCCATTCGTAGAGGAGCCGGCCGCCAACGAGTCTGACATAGAGGGAGGGGCCGGCGCTCCCGCCAAGGTAGAACTCAAACGCCCCCGGTGGGGCAGCATCGTGCATATTCCTTGTTATGCGATCAGCACGGCCAAATACCCGACGACCGCAACACCCATGCAGCAGATCCCGGCGTAATCAGCCCTTCCCGGAGAGAGTTCACGCACCGGTGTCTGTTTTCCCGAGTGGTAACCCCGCAGGTCAATGGTCAGCCCGAGAACCGTTGCTTTCCCCAGGGCGTTCGAGACCAGCGGGATGATGATGGGAAAGAGCCCTCTTACCTTCCCAGCAACACCCTTTCCGGGGTTGTAGGCGCGGGCGAGCTGCGCCTCGTGGATCCGTTTTGCCTCAAGCTGGAGGCTCGGGATGAACCGCCGTGCCAGGGCCGGGAGACCGGACTTTCAGAATGACTCTAACCTGAAACCGACGGAAACCTGCTCCCATATCCTGGCGTGCCACTGGGAGATCTCTCTCACCGATCAAACAGGCAGGAGGCCCACCCCTTTAGGTGGGTAGTTGACAAAATTGGGTGGGTAGTTGACAAAACCCCCACTCACCCCCGGACACCAGACGCTCAGGCGGTCTGCGGTGATACAGGCTTCTGGGGGGTCTGTCGCCCATTGCAACGATTATCAGGCCGGGGCGCAGCCTGGGGATGTTGACCTCGAATCGGGTCTCAAGACTCCTGGCAGACCGCCGGGTGCTCCACCGCATCTACCCGTGCCCCCCAGGTCCCCGTCGCGCGAGAGCCGATTGTTTCTTCTGCTGCCAGCCGCCAGAAGAGGAGAGGCACCGGCCTGGCCGGGGGGCGGCAAACCCTGTTCACCCCCTTCTCAAGGAACGGCGTGCCCGGCACTGGCGTAAGCCTCAACAAGTTGCCGGGTGGTCTCCTTCGGCTCACCTGGCCCCGGGTTGAAGCGTGCCCCATCGAGAGCGGCGATGATAGATCCTATTGCCGCCGGGTGCGAGACGCTATAGCCACCCTCGAGCACGAGGGCGAGCGCCCCATCGTATACTTCAAGAAGCATCGCGGTCAGCGCCCCGAAGTCTTCTGGCCGTAGGAGCAGCGACGCGAGCGGGTCATCAAAGAGCGCGTCCTGCCCTGCCGAGACCACCAGAGCGTCCGGTTCGAACCTTGCAAGTGCCGGGGCAAATACCCTCCGGAAGACAATGGCGTAGTCGGCGCCGGTTGAACCTGCCACAACCGGCAGGTTGATGGTATACCCGGCACCCCGGCCGGCACCCCGTTCTTCCGGCCACCCCGTTCCGGGAAAGATCCCTGCCTGGTGAACCGAGCAGTATAAAACCCGATCCGTGGTGTAAAACGCCGCCTGCGTCCCGTTCCCGTGGTGCACATCCCAGTCCACTATAGCAACCCGCTCGACCTCACGGAGCGCCTTTGCCACGGCGATAGCGATGTTGTTGAAGAGGCAGAACCCCATTGCTCGATCCGGTGTGGCGTGATGCCCCGGTGGTCGGACTAGAGCAAAACAGTGCTCACCCTCGAGCGCCCGTTCCACCGCCTGCCACGCACCCCCAGCCGCGTACAGGGCGGCGTCGAACGACCCGGCGGTGATGTAGGTGTCCGGGTCGAGGTAGAGGGCGCGTCCTGGTGGGAGAGCGCGGCAGAGCTGCCGCAGGGTCTCGATATGCCGCTCCGTGTGCACCAGGGCGAGGTCGCCGGGTGCCGCTCTCACCGGCGCGATGCAATCTGTTCCGGCCGGCACCCCGGTCAGCGCGGCATCGAGGCGTGCCTGCGACTCGGGATGGCCGGGGTCGTCGTGGCCTGAGAAGACATCACCTGTCACGACCGTGCAGGGCATGGCGGATCGATGGTGGGTTGGCGGCCCCCGATATGAATCTTATCTGCCCGGAAGATCAGGCCTTCCAGATGCGCCCCGGATGCGTTCAGGGCCGGTGCAGATGTTCATTTGCCTCATCCATGCTCCCGCTGCGGTAGCCGGCGAGGTCAAGGGTGACGTAGACAAACCCCAGCCGGCGAAACTCCGCCGCTATATCGCGGCGCACCTCAAATAGCCGTGCCATCCCATCCTCCGGCACCTCGATCCTGGCAAGGCTGCCGTGCACCCTGACCCGCACCCCTGAGAAACCACGGTCGCAGAGTGCGTCCTCGGCCGCCTCAACCCTTGCAAGCGTCTCTTCTGTTACCTCGCTACCGTAGGGGATGCGGGTGGCAAGACAGGCTGCCGCCGGTCTGTTCCAGCAGGAGAGACCGCACTCGCGAGCGATCCTCCGTATATCCTCTTTGGTTGCGCCCGCCTCGGCAAGGGGGTGACAGATCCCCTCCTCATCGCTGGCGGCAAGCCCCGGGCGGTACTCGCCAAGGTCGGAGAGGTTCGTCCCGTCTGCGATCGTCTCGATTCCCTCCAGTCTGGCAACCTCTTTGAGCAGCCGGAATGCCGCTTTCTTGCAGGTGTAACAGCGGTCAGCCCGGTTTTCCCGGAAGGTGGGGTCTGCAAGGATCGGGAACGCCACAACCTCCAGGGGAAGCCCGAGTTCCGCGGCGGTCTCTTTCGCCTTCTCGACCTCCCGCCGGGGGATGAGGGGGGAGTCCAGGAGAACACAGCGGACGCGCTCCCGACCCAGAGCCTGGACGGCCAGTGCCGCAAGAAGAGAGCTGTCGACGCCGCCGGAGAAGGCGATCAGCAGGCGTTCGTGCTTCATCAGGGCACCGATGATCATCTCCCTGCCGCACTCAGCCTCCATCGGCACACTCCCCTCACGCATCCGTGCCACACGAGCCCTCGAGCAGGTTCTCCCCGCGGATCTGTATGCAGATCTCACAGATGCGGGATGCAAGGTCTTCAACCCGGTTGTCCTTGAGGTAACGGCCAAGCCGGCTTAGCGGGCCTCTTGCATCGCCCTCAAAGACGATCCGGTAACCGCGTTTACCGGTGCGGTAATGGGAGATTGCCGGGGGCGTCATCTCCAGGAGGCGGGCGGCCTCCATCCGGGAGACCCCGAGAGCAATGAACTCTTCCGCGATTGCGGCACGAAGTGCAGGCAGAACGTTCCATACAACCGACTGGCAGGGAAGTTTCATGATACCATAACTCGTAGTTGTTCGAGAGTACCACCAGTGATGTTAACAATTGTTAATCTGCCTCCAGGAGAAGAAATACCTTTGTGCATGGTTCGGGTGAGGTGAGGATATGAGGCTCAGCGTGAAGGCATTTGCCAGGTTCAGGGAGATCCTGGGGAGTGAGTTCTCTATCGATCTCCCGGACGGAGCGCAGATGGAAGCGGTTCTCGCCGTCCTCAGGGAACGTGCCGGTGACGAGGCCGTTGCGGTCTTCGATGAGACGGGGAGACTCCGGCCGCATGTCATACTGATGCTGAACGGGAAACGGGCAAACAGGAACGATATCGGGTCTCTCGCCCTTGAGGATGGAGACGAGATTGCCCTCTTCCCGCCGGTTGCTGGAGGATGATGAACCTTTTTCCCCGGCCGGAGATATGTGTTCGATAGCCATGAACGACGACCTCAAGGCTGCTGTCATCGAGCAGTGCCGGAAGATGGAGATCCCCCTCGTCAGGGTCGCGAACACTGAGCGATGGGAGAACCCGCCGTTCCTCCCCTGGATGCCGGAAGACTTCTACCCCCAATCGATCTTTCCCGGCGCGCGCTCGGTGATCGTGATCGGCCTGCCGATCCACCTCCCGGTGATCGAGACCGCACCCTCGATCTACTACCACGAACTCTATAGAACCGTAAACACCCTGCTTGACCAGTACACCTACCGGCTTGCTTCCTTCCTCAACGACCGTGGCCACCCCTCGGTCTTCGTCCCGCGGGACGGTTATGGAAGCATCGAGGTGCTCCTGAAGAACCCGGTGGCATTCTTCTCACACCGCCACGCCGCTTTCCTCGCCGGGCTTGGAACTTTCGGCGTGAACAACACCATCCTCACGCCGGAATACGGCCCGCGTGTCCGGTTTGCCTCCGTTATCACCACAGCTGAGATCCCGGCCGATCCGCTGTTTCCGGAAGACCTTTGCACCCGTTGCATGCTCTGTGTCCACTCCTGCCCCGTGGGTGCGCTCGATGAACTGGACTACCCCGACGGTCTGACCGACAGCGCGGCCTGTGCTGCAAACAGCGCCCGACTCGGCCGCCGCCACACCTCCCCCTGCGGGATCTGCATCAGGGTCTGCCCGGTGGGAGAGGATCGGCGGCACTACGCTCGCAGCGCTGCTGCTGAAGATCCACGTCATCTCCGGGCCAGGGAGCACGTGCAGAAGTATGGTGGGCTTTAGCGCCCCCGCCAACGAGGCAGTCCGCGGGGCTTTTCATGGCAGGGAGACCCATTGCCACCTGGCAAAAAGAGAGGGAGGTGATTTTTCCGACTCATTCGGGGGCTGCGATCCCGGCCGGGGCCCGGGAACGCGCGGTGAAGCGGTACATCAACGCCAGGATAGCTGGCATCACCACGATCGCGCCCAGGAGCGAAAATGCCACCGAGAGGACGGTCACGATCCCGAAGTTGCTGATGATGTTGAAGTTTGAGACGATGAGTGCGGAGAACCCGAAGACCGTTGTCAGCCCCGAGACCGTGATTGCCGTCCCTATCTTCTGGACGGCTGTCTGGATAGCCTCGAGGAATGGCATGCCGCGGGCAAGTTCTTCTTCGCAACGCTCCATGATAAGAACGGTGTACTCTGATGCGACGCCTATCGTCATCGACCCCAGGACGGCGGTCAGCGGGGTGTAATCCAGGCCGAGCATGTACATGATCCCTCCGTTCCAGCCCACAATGAAGACGATCGGGATGATCGGTGAGATGGCACTGAATTTCCGGTAGACCAGGATCAGGAAGACAAGGATGAAGGCAAACCCGAGCACTGTCATATACACACGGGACTCGCTGATATCGTCCATTACGGCCGCAAACATCTCCAGGCTGCCGGTGATCTTCACCGTCACGCCGGCCGGCGGGTTGCTCCATGCAACATCATCCTGCATCCTCTTGATAAGGTCGCGGGCAACGCTCATCTCCATTTCTACCGTCGAGAACTCGAGCACCGCCTCCATCTTCCCGTTGAGGTAGCGGTTCAGGGTCGACTCCGGGATCCGGGCAACGACCGTGTCGACCTCCCTCTCTGTCGAGGGGAGCACACCGCCGTTGTAGTCCCTGACCAGGGTGGCCACGCTGATCGCCCCTGTGATCTTGTCGTTGTTCGCGATCTCGTAAGCTCCGAACCGATCGATCCAGGCGAGAGTGTCAGGGGAGAGGACGTCGTCTGCGCTCACAACGACCGGGATGGTGCTCGTCGATCCCATCACCCTGATGAGTTTCTCGAGGGAGATGAGAGCGGGCATGTCATCCGGGACGAAGGTCTTCTCATCCGCACTGACAGGGACGCTCTGGTCAAGGTAGAATCCTCCCGCCGCAACCACCGCAAACAGCATGATTACAGGTATGGGGTGTTTTGCGATGGTGTAGGCCAGACGGCCGAGGAAGCGGTCATACCGCTCCATGAGGGACTCCTCCTCTGATGGTTGTGAGGTGGTGTCTCCCGTGGTTGTTTTCTCATTCTTTGGCCGGTAGCGGGTGACGGTCGCAAAGATCGGGACGATTACAAGCGCCGCAATGTAGCAGGAGGCGATCCCGATGGCGCAGACCATCCCGAAGTCGGCCACCATGGGGACCGGGGCAAAGAACATCGCGATGAACCCTAGCGCCGTTGCCGACATCGCGATCAGGACGGAGGGCCCCATCTGGGTGACGGTGGCCCATACGGCCTCAGGGATCGTCTTCTGCCGGACTTCATCATCGAACCGTGCGTGGAACTGGACAGCATAGTCTATCCCGATCCCTATTAGCACCGGGAAAGCCCCGACAACCACCATGCTGATCGGGATGCCGAATAGCCCCATCAACCCGAAGGTTGAGATCAGGCCGATGGCCACGATCGCGACGGGGAGAAGACTGTAGCGGACGTGCGAGAAGAGGAGCATCACAGCAACGATCATCAGAACCATGGCCACAAAGATCAGTGTGCCCGTCTCTGTCCCCATGTCTTCCATCATGTCCTGGGCGAACGCCGGGTTCCCGGTGACCGTGATGGTAAGGCCCGGTGGGGGGTTTGAGATGGCTATGGTCGACCTGACGTTTCCGAGGACCTGTTTCTGAGTATCCAGGCCGACACCGGGTTCAAGGTTGATGACCCCGATCGTTATGAGCCCCGAGGGCATCATCTGTTCGATCGCTTCAGGGGGAGCCTGTGAAATGATCGCATCGATCTCCGCTTTTGAAGACGGCAGGACGCCACCGTTTGCCTGTTTCAGTAAGTCGGTAACGCCGGATACGCTCTCGACATACCGCTCGCTCCTGAGGTCTTCCTGGAGGTTGTCTATATACCTGAGGATCTCGGGGTCCCTGACGTTGTCTGCCTCGTAGAGGAGCATGATCGCGTCAGATCCGTAGGTCTCCATGTAGTGATCCAGGAGCGCTCCGCGTGGTGTGGTCTTGTCAAGATAGGTATCCTCACCTGTCTCCATCGAGACCATCGAGAGACCCAGGAGCGCCAGGACAAATACGGCTGCAGCGACCCCTGCAACCGTCCAGGTATGGTTGTTGATGGCGCTGGCAAGCCATTCGTAAGGGTTCTTCACCTGCACCCCCCCTCCATCTCCTCCCGGTATTCATTTATGATCGCAAGAGTCACCGCATGGGCGACCGCGGTCTCGCTCATCCCGTCTGGTTCGATCCCGTATTCCGATGCGATGCGGAGGAGTTTTGAGGGGTCGAAGACCCAGTAACCACTCTCAAATCCTGTGGCTCCTGCTGCTCTGCTCAGTGTGGATGATAACAGGGGGGTTGCGGGGTCTTCGTCCAGGGCAAGGTGGTGGAGCACGGCCACGGCCAGCCGATGCTCCTCTGGCGGGAGAAATCCGGCTTCAAACCAGACCTGGTCGGTCTCCTCAATATGCGGTTCACTGCTGGACATCTCACGGTGGGCCGGGTGTCTGCAGGGTGGTTCCCTGGAACCACGGTTGAGTCCTGTGTTACAGGTGGTTGCGCAGTTCACGTCTCTCCTCTCATAAATGGTTCATCAGCTGGAGGTAATGTTTTCGGGGGACTGGATATGAACCTGTTGCAACCCCGAATAGGAACCGATCCAGTGCAAAGGAACTGCTGTGGAAGTTGAGGGTTTACTGGTAGGCTATATGGGGAACAGAAATCCGGAATGAGCGCCGGTTTCAGACGTGCGCATTCCCGCCGCCCCTGCCGCGGGTTAAGGCCCGGGATCTTGTTGACGGGTCTCTCTCCTGGTCTCTCGAAGCGTGATACGGCCCCTGCGCTCTGTTATGTATCATCCATCGCATGCCGGGGCAGCCATCCTCGCGAAAGGAGGGGTTATCCCGGGCGTGCTGACGGCTGCCTGATCAAAGATGCTCTGGCGGGGAGAGATCGACTCTCCTAGCGGTGTACGTGATCTCTCTTCGCAACCCATAAGTGTGTTGCAACCCAACAGGGGTGCAATGACTGCTGAAGTTGTCGCTGGGCTGCGTGCGCTGGGGATGAACGAATACGAGGCACGCGTCTATTCCACGCTTGTCGGGCTTCAGAAAGCGACTGCACGGGACCTCCACGAGATCAGCGGAGTTCCCCGCGGGCGGATCTACGAGATCTTAAACGACCTTGCGCGCCGGGGTTTTATCGGGGTTGAAGAGGGGTCTCCCACATCCTACTACGTTCTCGATATCGATCTGGTCTTTGACCGGCTCAAGGACGACCAGATCCGCAGCCTCGATTTGACCCGCGAGGCGCTGAAGAGACTCTCGGTCAAACCGCGTCTTCCTCCCGACTCGTTCTTCATCCTCCGGAGCGACTGGGCGATCGAGAACCATGTATCAGCGCTATTTCGCCGGGTGAAGAAGAGCATGGTGATCCTCTGTTACAATCCGGAGTTCCTCCGAAGACACTATGCGGCCATCAAACCGCTTGAGAAGAGGATAGATCTGTACGTCGTTGTACGCAGAAAGGAGGACTACTCAGAGATCAAGCTCCCGATCTACGAGGCCAGGGGGGCAGTGATCGATCTTCTCAATACGCCGCCGGTGAACGAGTCCCTGATCGACTTGAGGCAGGACGAGTGCACGATCCTGGTCGACGGCCGGGACTTCCTGGTAATTGCCACCGCCGGTTCCGGCCGGCACGCGGTGATAGGCTCGGATATGCCGATCATCGGATATCTCCAGAAGACGGTCGTCGAGCGGCTGGAAGAGGCGGCGTGATCCGGCGCCGCCAGAAAACCGCCTCTTGTTCCCGGATATGCTTTTACACCTAGTTTCCCTTCCCAAACCCTGGCGCTGCCTTCTCTTCATGGAAAAAGTGGACACTATAGCCAGGTTGGCCATAGTTCCCCGCCCTTACTACTGACTCACAGGGTTCACGACCCGGCCCGCAAAGAGGATCGTGCCGTTATCCCTCTCGACGATCAGGAAGACGAACGGGTGATCCGCCCGGAATACGGGCGTGGTGTCGCCGCCGGGTGCACCCTTGATGCTCACGACCACACCCGTCGCTGCTGCGGCCTCGGTGCCCTCCTCGTTCACATCGACGAAGGCTTTGTGATAGACCTCATTGACGAAGAGCATATCTGTGCCGTCCATCCCCGAGAGGTCGGCATCAACGGAAAAGACCGCTGGCATACCCATATCCGCGAGAATCTGGCTGAGTGTGTAGCCGGTCTCAAGCCTGAACTTCGGGAAGACAACCCTGACCCGCTGCTCGACCAGCGAATCCCGGAGTTCTGCAATCGTATCAGCGTCAAGAGCCTCCTCCAATGCCGTCAGGTTCTCGTCCTTCGGGAGGAGGACGATCATGGATATCCCGGTTTCGTTCCCGTGCGCGTAGGGCATCTCGAGCACCTGGAGGGTATCGGTCTCGGTGTAGGGATAGATGGCCTCCTCATCGGTCATGTGCATCATCGGGACGGTCACAGTCTTCTCAGGCGAAACCCGGAACTCTTCATCAGTTGTTTCATCCGGGTTGAACTCTCTGACCCAGTCTCCCTTGAAGTAGATCGCGTTTGTGATCACGAGACGGGTGATCGAGTCGATCGAACCCGGCGGGAGCAGGTCGCGGATCCTATCTTCGGTCTTCTCCTCCACCCACCGGTTGATCGTCTCCCGCGAGCCTTCGGCGTCGCTCACGAAGTCAAGGTTCGTGACGTTTGCCCCATACCACTGTTCCGCCACCTCGGTGTAGTCCGGGAGGAACCGATGGGTCTCCTCTGCCCAGAGGGCGTTTGCAATGCGGAGGGTGTAGTTGTCGCTACCCCTGTTCAGGCCGGCGTTGAGCGCGGCAAACCCCTGTCGCCGGATGGTATCGTCGGCGGGGAGGCTGAGCACCGACCTGATCTCGTCTGCGGTTGTGCCGCGGGCGCCCTCGTAGGTGATCGCGAGCGCCGAAGAGATGCTGTAGGGGGAGAAGAAGATGTTCCTGCCAGCGTATGCCGGGTCGCTTGAGATCTGCCTGTAGAGATCGAGCGCGAACCGGTTGTTCCCATCCGTGACGTTGCTGATGCTTTCTGCAACATCATCCGGACTCGCGGTCCCCTCGCCGGCAGGAGGGGTGGAATCCGCAGGCGCGGCCTCTTCCGTCCCGGTGCATCCGGCAGCGATGCACCCGAGTGCTATAATGCCTGCGAGAAGCAGCAGGCCGATGGCGTTTCTGTCCATGGTCTGTGATATGGCATGGGACATAGTTATACCTGGCGTTAACGACGAAGGAATTCTAAGTCTTCCCGGGGGTGCATCAGTTGCGGTCGGCTTGCCTGCCTGTTACCGGGGCCGTTCTGCATGCTGATGAAACCGGATTCCGGGTGAACGGCAAGAATGGCTGCATACAACCAGTACGGATCTCCTCACGCTGTATGGTCATCATCCGAAAAGAGGATCGGCGGCGATGGATGCGATCGGTGTACTTCCCGCGTTCAAAGGGATCATGGTCCATGACTGCTGGTCGCCATACTTCGGGTATGCATGCGAGCATGCGGTCTGTAATGCCCATATCCTCCGCGAT
Organism: Methanoculleus receptaculi; assembly: GCF_033472595.1. NCBI lineage: Archaea > Methanobacteriati > Methanobacteriota > Methanomicrobia > Methanomicrobiales > Methanomicrobiaceae > Methanoculleus > Methanoculleus receptaculi. Next base: position 526,924 of record NZ_CP137642.1, read on the forward strand.
CTCAAAGGGATATCGGAGAATGCCGGTCAACGTTGGTCTGATGAGATGCATGATCTCCTTCTTGAGATCTACGCCGCTGTTGATGGAGCCCCGGAATCAGCGGGTTCTCTCACACCGATTGAGATCGAAGAGTTTCAAAGACGATTTGATCTGATCCTCGAGAACGGGAAGGCAGAGAACCCCTCCTCTCCTCTGCCGGTTCAAGGAGGGAGACGTAGTCGGAAGAGACGAACTCCTGCTGAGAACCTCATTGACCGGTGTCAGAGATATCGTGTAGAGATCCTCCGGTTCATGACCGATTTCAGGATGCCCTTTACGAACAACCTTGCGGAGCGTGACATCAGGATGGTTAAGGTTCAGCAGAAGATCTCGGGGACGTCTCAGTTGTGTGGAGGGGGCATCTAACTTCTGCAGAGTTCGGGGGTATATCTCAACAGTGAGGAAGAATGGAGGGTCGGTAATCACGGCCATCCGGAGAGCATTCGAGGGAGAACCCTTCATACCAACTGCGGCTTACAGGTATACCTGACCTGTTACAATTCGAGTTACACCGAGATGGTCTTCCGCCTGGATGACCAGGACCGCGATGACCGCATGACCGCTCCTATGATCGTGGTCCAGGTTAACGATTCGTGCAGGGTTTCTGCCGCCTATGAGGCCTATCCTTCGTATATCCCGGGCTGCAGGGGGAGAGCCGGATAATCACCAGCAGAACTTCTCCATATCATACCCGGCGTGCGGCATCCCCGGCGGAACCAGGTGGCTCATGTGGACGCACCGATAGTCCTTCGCGCCTACATCGGCGGCGAACCTGACGGCTTCGGCGTAGTTCATGTGCTTGCTGATATTGTGCCCCTCGGGAGCGATGGCGTCGACAAAGAGGAGATCGATCTCTCTCCCCGCCACGAGTTCCCGGCTATCTGCCGGTATATCCTCCCTCGTATCGCTGGTGTAGGCGATCGTCATGTCATCATGCTCGAGGAGGAGGCCACAGGTGTAGACCGGCGGGTGGTTCACAGGAAAGAACGTAAAGGTGAGACCAAAGAGGCCGAATGACTCAAAGGCCGGGACGGCATGCTTCTCAAACGAGAGAAAGTGGAGGTAATCCGAACAGTAGTCCATCACCGGCGGAGCCGCGTATGCCGGCGGCACTTTTTGAACCCTGTAAAACTCCCCGAACCCGATAAAATGGTCGTAATGACCGTGCGACCAGATGACCGCATCGATATGAGGCGAACCTACCCGGAGTAACTGCTGCCGCAGGTCGGGTGAAGACTCTACAAGGATGTGCTTGCCTCCGATCTCGATGATGAAGGATGTCCGCAGTCGCGACCACCCTCTTGCGACCATCTCCCTGCAGTTTTTGCAGTTGCAACCCACCTTCGGCGTCCCGATGGCATCCCCCGTCCCGAGGAGCGTGATCCGCATCTCAATGCCCGGCCCGGATGAGGTTGCGCTCCTCGACCCGGAGGAGCCCCTGTTCGATATCCACCGGGCTGATCCGGTGCCGACCTTCCATCAGCGCCGATATCACAGCCTCTTTCATCATCATCCGCAGATCGGATCCCGAGAACCCCTCCGTCCTGGCGGCGATGTCTGCAAAATCGCAGTCGCACTCGATCGTGGCAGCAACCTTCTCCAGGATCGCCTGCCTCATCTTCCGGTCAGGAAGCGGGAACTCCACAACCTCGTCAAAACGTCGCCAGGCCGCTTCGTCAAGGATGTGGGGATGGTTCGTTGCCCCGATGAGGAGAACACCGTTCCTCACGAAACTGATCTGGTCGATGTTCTTTAAGAGCATATTCACCGCGCGCTTCATCGCGCCGTGGTCGTCGCTGACCCTGGTCTTTGCGACGAAATCGAACTCGTCAATGAAGAGAATACAGGGAGCGAGCCTCTTTGCAAGTTCAAAGATCCGGTCGATGTTCTTTGAGGTCTCACCAAGGTACTGGGAGGTGACCATTGCCAGGCGGACCTCAAGAACCGGCATATGGAGTTCCGGGGACATCGCAAGCGCAAGCGACGTCTTTCCGGTGCCAGGTGGACCGACGAAGAGGAGGCGGCCGAACTCATAGATCCCATGCTGCTTTAAGAAATCACGGTGCTCGAGGGCGACACCGATCTTCTTGATGACCTCCTCCTGTCGGGGGGTGCAGACCAGTTTTTCAAGATTGTACTCAACCTCCGCCGGAGCGCTGATGATGATGAGATCGCGGGCCTCCCGCATCTCTTCACTCTCCCCGACGACGCGGGAGACCTTCGCCTCGATGTACTCCTTTGTATCCTCAAACCGTGGGTTCTTCGCCCGAACGTCCTGGTAGCGGAGATCGATGCTGTCCATCCCTTCAAAATAGAATGCAAGCACGGGGTTCTCCCCGATCCGATCCTTCCCGCCCCTTTTGATGAACCATCCCGCCGCCGCATCGAGCGAGAGCAGGCGGAGGCGCTGCCCGAACTCTTCGTAACCGACGAAGGGGTTGGCGCGAACAGCCTGGCAGACGGTCTCCGGGACGCCAAGAACCTTCTTGATCGCCCCTTCGCTAACGATCAGGGGTCTTTTCACCTCGGGGCTCCCGCCGACCCCGACCCCAAAAAACTCTCGGGTGAGCGGGTGGAGATCGTTGATGTCGAGGTTCTCGTTCCGATTGAATATCTCAGCGGTCAGCAGGAGTTCCATGATAGCAAGGAGATCACGCATACCAGTATCGCCGGTCATATCTGTGAACTGACATATTTGCACGCGACATCAATAAGTATAACTCAGCGGGTGGTGACCTCACACCCATCCGCTGTAACTATCAGGGTATGTTCGGCCTGAGAGACGAACGAACCCTGGATATCGTGCAGAACAGGGAACGGGTGAATGACCCCGGTTCGCACCAGCGTGGATAACCCCAGATCGACCTTGTCCCCCGGCACCCAGCGCCGCGAGAACGGAAGTCCTCGCCGCGGCCGGGCGATCTCGAGGATCCGTTTGGCCGACGGCAATCGTGCGGGGCGGGCCGCAACCTGTTTATAGATCTCCACCCTGGGCGCCTCTACAACCCTCCCCGATCCCGTTGTGGCAAAAGGTTCGATTGCAAAGACCATCCCCTCCACAAGGATCGCCCCGCCGTTCATGGCAATGTTAGGTATCATGGGTTTTGCATGTAGATCGTAGCGTTCAAGACCGTGCCCCGTGAGGTTTGCAACCGGTTTGTAGCCATGCCCCTCGATCTTCGACTGGATGATCGTCCCCAGGTCACCAGCGGCAATCCCCGGTCGAACGGCGGCGATCGCTGCATCGAGGGCCGCACGGGATGCCTCGACGAGCGGGCCGTGATTGCCGAGGTCGACGGTCATCGCGGTGTCGGCGATATAGCCGTCAACGTGGACACCGAGATCAACCTTGATCAGGTCTCCCCTGGCAAAGGTCCGTTCATCGCCCGGCATGGCGGTGTCGTGTGCTGCGGCCTCGTTGAAGGAGACGTTTAAGGGGAAGGCAAGTTGTGCACCCTCCTCAACCACCATTCTCTCCGTCGTTTCAACCATTTCAAGGAGAGAGACCCCCTCTTTCACGAGCCCCGCCCCCCTGCGGAGGACCTTCCTTGCCAGCGCCCCGGCTTCCCGGTAGGCGTCGCAGACTCTGTCATCCATGCTCATACTGTAAGCCTCTCTTCGTATTGGGTGAACCGGTCAAACCCGGTCTCTGTAACCACGCCCATATCCTCAAGGCGGACACCGCCGATGCCCGGGTAGTAGAGCCCGGGCTCAACGGTGACCACGTTGCCTGCGCAAAGTTCCCCGCCCTCGGGACCTAGGGACGGATCTTCGTGCACCTCAAGCCCTACGCCGTGACCGAGGCTGTGGGTGAACCCCCGCATGTTGCTCTCGTATCCGCGGTCGCGGAAGAACTCCACTACCTCACGATGCAGGTCGGCGCCGTGCGCACCGGCACGAAGCATCGATATCGCATGTTCTTTTGCAGCCCTGACAGCGTCATACATCTCCCTGATCGCCGGAGATGGTTCGCCTTTCACGACCGTGCGTGTCATGTCGGCATGATAACCGGTTCTTTCGTCCTGGGGGAAGATATCTATGACAATGGGTTCATCCTCCAGGAGCGGCCCCCTACCCTGGTGGTGGGGAAGCGCGGTGTCAGGACCGCAGGAGACGATGGTATCGATCCCACGGTAACCATGAGCAAGGAGAGTGGTGTGCATCTCCGTTCTGACGGCTTCGGAGGTGAGGGGTGCACCATTCCGATAAAGGAGGCCATCTTTCGGGACGGATGAACGGATAAGCGCTATACCCCTGTCCATCGCAGCCTCGGTAACGTGCTGGGCACCGCGTATCCACTGGATCTCTTCCGGCGTCTTGACCGCCCTCATCCTCTCAACAACACCTTTCTCGTCGAGTATGACCGGTTGAAACGACTCCAGGTGCCTGGCGAGGGCAAACGGGAAGAAAGAGGGGGCGAGGAGAGGGCCGCCGGCCATGTCTGCGATCACGTGCGCTGTCGCCCGCCAGCGGGACTCCCCTGCCCTGATGCAGTCGAGGAACCCGACGTCGGCACGGGTGACCACCGCTGCCGTCGATTCGCGCACCGCACGTTCATACTCCATCTGCGAGACCACGATCAACCCGCGCTCCCCGGGTTTGTGGACATACACCACAGGGTCGGTGGTGCGAAACCGGGTCAGGTAACGCACATTGGCGTCTGCAGACGAGCCGTAAGCCACGTATGCCGCCGCACCAGCATCCTGTATGGCCGAATCCAGCCAGTTCGTTCTATCAGTCTCTGAGGATACCACAAGTACTTTTATTCCACGCGTTCAAGTATGAGTGATGGATGAGGCAACGAAGAAGGATTTCAAGACCAGGTTCACCAAGCTGACAATCATGCTCAACATCATCATACTCTGTTTCGCGATAGGCATCTTTGTCCTCCTCCGGTTTGCGCCCGAAGGGACGCCCGGCCTTGTGATTGGCCTTCTTCTCCTGGCTGCAGGAGCGGTCGTCTCCATATCGTTCCGGAAGCGGTATATCCGGATGAAGGTCTGGCTGAGCGAACAACCATAAGGGGCGTGGGTATTTCGCCCGCGCGGCAACCATGCTGTCAAAGATCAAATCCGAGATCGAGCTCGTCTCAAGGCATCTTGAGGTTATCCGGGTGGTCGTGGAGCATCAGCCCATCGGAATCATGAGGCTCTCTGAAATCCTGGGTCTTCCCTACCACCGGGTTCGCTACTCACTGCGGATCCTGGAACAGGAGGGTTACATCCACGCTTCGCCGGCAGGTGCGGTAGCAACACCCCTGGCAGCGGATCTTCTTTCCAGCCTTGATGATGAGGTAGACGAACTGATTGAACTCCTGCAGGCCATCCGGAAGAATAATTCCCGTAACGTTTAATATGATTCAGTCAAGACTGTATAGGGCAACTGTTCCGGTGCCGCCATAACTCAGTTGGTAGAGTGGCTGGCTGTTAACCAGCATGTCACAGGTTCGAGTCCTGTTGGCGGCGCTTTCCTTTTAGGTATCTTTGCCTGTTGTGGCACCTCCATTGGTTCTGGAGAAACCACCCTCTAGACCCCTATAACCCTGCAGTCTATCGGAGCAAAGTATCCGGATCAACGTTCATTCACCATTGTTTGTGCATCGGAGGTTCCCCTTTCAGCGTTCTGCACTACAGCGTGCAGAACCGCGTCCAGGGTTGTGACGGAAACCTTTGCCAGAGCATCATTGGCGAGGGGAGCCACAGACAGATATCAAGATGGTGCGACCGATCTCCTATACCCACAACCTGCCCGCCCTTGCGCAAACAACTGTCAACTACCCACGAACCCGAACCCGAACCCGTCCCGGTCTCTCGCGGCGATCTCGAATGGAAACGTTCGTAAACATCGAGGTCTATCTCGATGTGTAAGGAGGAGGTTGAGATAGCGAGACTGGTGCTGGTCGACACGGTGACAGGAACGCGGATCAGACACCGTATCAGGAATATGAAGCAGGCCTTAAAGCAGCAGGAGTGGTACGAGGCAGCCCTCGGGCGCCGTGTTCGGATCGAGAAGGAGTTCAGGCGATAGGGTAGGTAAAGCGGGCTCAGAGGGGATATGATACCTTCAGCAGGCGCATTGAAGAACCTGCTGCGTGATACGCTGGGATCTCTCTCACGCAGGGATGTTGAAGAACCTGGCGGTGGGGTTGCAGGGCCCCCTCCTCTTCAATGGCCTCTGACAAGGCCTACAGCGGCCAGTTTGCAGAAGGGATCCTGGTGCTGCTTGGGAGCGGTTTGGCCTCTTCTTCATGATTCTACCTGGTCTGGCGATCTGGGCGGTGACGATAATCTCGCTATCGGCGGCAGCGATGATGCTCCTCGTCGCAATGGGGCTTGAATGGATGTTGTAGGCGGGCAATGTTGTATTGTCAGGCAGCCCCGGGTCATACTACGTCACCCGTCAGCCCCAACAAGACCGGAGAAACCCTGATATACACCAATACACTGAATTTCTGATTTGTTAGCACAATAGGAAACATTCATATTACTCGATCGACAACAAAACCTTATGAGAGGCTCCCCGCCAGATCGGCTCATCTGCCTCATCCTGCTGCTAATGCTCGTTCCGGCCGCAGCATGGGGCGCCACGGTCACCCGGACGCTCTCCACCGCCGAGCCGGGGGCGGGCGAGGTCTTTGAGGTCTCGCTCTCTATCGAGGGGATCACCCTCGGCGGCGTCGTGGAGACTCTGCCGCCCGGCTACACCTTCGCGGGAACCGACCACCCGGCTGACCGCATCCTGGCCAGAGACAGGCAGGTCGCGTTTGCGCTGATAAACGAGACCCTTATAACCTACAAGGTCAGGGCGCCCTCCTCCGGCAGCGGGGATATAACCGGCATCTGGGAAGACTTCCTGGGCGAGTCAAACGGCACCATCCCCGCCTCACATCTCGCGGTGGACGGTATCGAGACAGAAGAAGAGAACACCCCGCAGGAGAGGCCGACACAGGAGGCCGCCCCGCCGTTTGCCCTCCTTACAGCGATAGTTGCTCTCATCATCGCCCGGCGGTGGGGTGGTCAGCGATGAACCGGCGTATCATCCTCATCCTTCTCCTCCTCCTCCTCGCCGTCCCGGCATCGGCGGCTGAGGGCAGCATACCGGGAGATGCCGATGGGGATGACGTCCTCACCTTCAGCGAGTACACCGCGGCAGCCCTCTCCTATCTCGACGCCGCCTACATGGGTGGTGCCGGAGAGATAGACCGCGATGACATCCTGGACGCCGCCTGGGTCTACGCCCGCTGGGATGGAAAACCGCTTCTGGTCACCGACTCATCTGGAAGAGACCTGACGCTCTACCGCCCCCTGCGCCGGGTTGTGACCTTCAGCGGTGAGGCTCTCGAGACGCTGCGGTCTGTCGGGTTCGATATGGAGAAGGTTGTGGCCGTCGACAAGTACACCCACGAGAAAAGCACGTTCTTCCCCGAATGCCAGGATAAACCGAACGTCGGTTCGATCTGGTCGCCAGATATGGAGAGGGTCGTCTCCCTCCGGCCGGACGCCGTATTCCTCTACGCGAGTATCAGCACATCGGCCTGCGACGATATCCAGCGCAGGCTTGAGGCGAGCTGTCCTGGTATCCGGGTTTTCAGGTTCGACTGCTTTAAGCCCGCAACCTATCCGGAGGAGATCCGAAAGATCGCCGCGATCGTAGACGAACCCTGGCAGGGAGAAGAGTTTGCCTCATTCTACGAGTCGACGATGGACAGGATCCGGGAGGGCACGGCAGATATACCGGTCGATGAGCGTGTCCGGGTATACTTCGAGTACTGGACGGACTACAAGACCGTCGCGGCCGGATCCGGGTATAACGAGAAGATCGAGATCGCTGGTGGGCTGAACCCCTTTGCCGGCGAGAGCGGGGAGTATCCCATCATCGACCCTGAGGCGGTCATCGTCGCTGACCCGCAGGTGATCGTGAAACTGGCCGGGCAGGGCCTGGCCGTCGGCGGCTACGCCCGGCGCGACACAGAAGCGCTGGCCGAGATCAGGTCGGCGCTGCTTGAACGCCCCGGCTGGTCCAGGATCTCCGCCGTGAAGGACGGTCGGGTCTACGTCATCCATTCGGATATCCTTGGCGGTGCCCAGCACTTCATCGGGACGGCTTACCTGGCGAAGTGGTTCTACCCCGACAGGTTCGCCGACCTCGACCCGCACGCCATCCACCAGCGTTACTTAAGCGAGTTCCAGGGGATCGATTTCGATCTCGCGTCTATGGGAAGTTTCGTCTACCCCGAATAGGAGCCATCGCCATGGAGCAGAATATCAGTCTTTACGAGGGCTACGCGCGGCTGAAGAGGACACGCGCCGCCTTTATGCTTGCCCTCATCTTCGGACTCATCCTCCTCATCGGGATAGCGGTCACCCTCGGGTCGGCCGATCTCGGAGTGGCTGAGTCCTATCTCGCGATCCTGGCCGGTCTCTTCCCCGGCAGGTTCAGTGCTCCGGAACTTGCAATCACCATCGTCTGGGACTACCGGCTCCACCGGGTGCTCTTCGCGGTCTGCGCCGGGTTCGGGCTCGCGGTGGCGGGTTCGGTGATGCAGGGGATCCTCCGAAACCCACTTGCAAGCCCATTCACGCTCGGTATCGCCTCGGCGGCGGCCACCGGCGCAGCCGTTGCGATAGTCATGGGCGCCGGGGTTCTCGGCGGGGAGTACCTCATCATAGGCAACGCTTTCCTCTTTGCCCTGCTTGCCGCGTTTGCCATCTACGGGATGGCCCGATACAGAGGAGTGGGCTCGGAGACGATGGTCCTTGCCGGGATCGCGCTCATGTACCTCTTCTCGGCGGTGACCTCGCTCCTCCAGTACGTCGGCAGCAGCGAAGAGCTCCAGGCAGTGGTATTCTGGATGTTTGGGTCGGTTGACAAGTCAACCTGGCTGAAACTCGGGATCGTCGCGCTTGTCCTTGCCTGCACCGTCCCTTACCTGGTATACCGTGCCTGGGACCTCAACGCTCTGGCAGAGGGTGACGAGGTGGCGGCCGGTCTCGGGGTGCCGGTCGAGCGTTCGATGATGGTCATGATGCTTATCGCCTCGCTCATCACAGCGGTGATCATATGTTTCACCGGGACGATCGGGTTCATCGGGCTTGTTGCGCCGCACATCACACGCATGATCATAGGTAGCGATTTCAGAACGCTCCTTCCGGCATCCGGTCTCATCGGTGCTCTCCTTCTCCTGGCGGCAGACAGTATCGCCCGAAGCGTCCTTGCACCGCAGGTCATCCCTGTCGGTATCGTGACCGCGTTTCTCGGGGTGCCGTTCTTCATCTACCTCTTCCTGCACCGGAGGGATGCCTGATGCCGCTGATATCGGTCGAAGATCTCTCGTTTGCCTACCGTGACCGGGAGGTTCTCCACGAAATCACCTTCTCGGTGGAGAGGGGGGAGGTTCTCGGGCTTGTGGGGCCGAACGGCTGCGGGAAGACAACGCTCATCCGGTGCATCAACGGGATGCTATCTCCAAGACGCGGGAGGGTGATGCTCGATGGTCGGGATATCCGCATCATGCACCGGCGCGAGATTGCGCGGGCGATGGCCTACGTGCCGCAGTCTGCCGGGAACCGGACCGCTGCAACCGTGTTTGAGACCGTCCTGATGGGGAGGCGGCCATACCTGAACTGGAAGGTGAGCCCTGCTGACGAGGATAAGGTGGTTGAGGCGCTTACCCTCCTCGATCTCGAGGAACTCGCGTTCCGGAGGGTTGCCGAACTCTCCGGCGGGGAGCGCCAGCGGGTTATGATCGCACGGGCGCTTGTGCAGGAGACAGACGCTATCTTCCTCGACGAACCGACCAGCAACCTGGATCTCTGCCACCAGATGGCGGTGATGGAGATCCTGCGCGACCTCGCCGATAAGAAGGGACTTGCTATCGTCATCGCTCTCCACGACCTCAATCTCGCGGCTACTTACTGCCACCGTCTTCTGGTGCTCGAAGGCGGGTCGATATACGGCTGCGGGGCTCCGGCGGAAGTGCTAACCGAAGATATGCTCAGGTCGGTCTACGGGATTGAGGCAGTGGTAAAACGGGACCTCCCGGCGCCTTACATCGTCCCCCTCCGCCCCGGGTGCCTGGAAAGCGGCGTATAATAGCCCATACGTCCCCAAAACGACGATGTGGCGCAGTACAACACCCCCAGGTCCGCGATACGACCGGGACGATAGGGGGGTACCGTGGAGAGTCAGGGGAGCCAGAACGAAATGGATTAAATTATTACAGGGTGCGTCAACCCCCCTTCATGGGGTATACAGTCAGACTGGATCTCCCCAGGATCCTGGAGGTGACAGGCGAGTTACAACACTTCCTCGAGCTCGGGACCGCCCGCCTTGAGGCGGAAGGCCCGTTATCAGAAGAAGAGTCCGAAGCGCTGATCTTCTCCCTTGCAGACGAACTTGAAGACCACCTGAGAACGATGCGCGAGCGGCAGGGGTCTGCCAGCATACGCGATCTCCAGATGTGGACCAGGGCCTGGATCGAGGAGCAGCAGGAGGATCTCGGGGGAAGAGAGGACGCAGGATAACCGTCGCGGGCCGATGCGAATGATTCTTCATCTCCGCCGGTCCCGCTTCACCTCGATCCAGCGCTTCTTCTTCCCGCAGCGTTCGCACCGCTGCTCCCACTCGATGACGTTTGAGGAGTAGTCATCGTAGCCATGCTTCCGGCCCCACCGATGGAGTCCGAGCCTGCAAAGGATCTGTCCGGGTCCCGCCATCTTTTCACTCCAGTTGTTCCCCTTTCATCCGGATGAATCTTCGCCTGGAGAGCCCCCCTCAGGGTATGATCTCACAACTGTTGTAGCGCCGGTGGGAGAAATCCTCCAGCCTGATTCTGCCGTCCTGGATGAGCGATCTGACATGCGGCAGCGCCGCTGAGAGAGCGGCATGGAGGTTCTCCACCGTGCTGCAGACGACCCGCCGCCCCTCCTCCGGCCAGGGTCGGAGGATGTTTGAGTAAAGGCAGCGGCCGCCGCAGAACTCAAGGATACCACACTCCGTGCAGGGACTCCCAACAGTGGTAACCGGCAGGTGGAGGGGATCTGCTGTCGCTATATGCCCGGCGTAGTAGTCCTTCATCCCTACCATTATTGGGCATGGAACGATATGCCCGTCGGTCATGATGCTGTAGTTTGCGTGGCCGCAACCACACCGGAGTTTGCCTGGCCGGCCGAGCAGCATGTCCTCCATCGGGTCAATGAAGGGGTACCACCGGAGCACCCGTGCCTCCCGCCGCATCGTCTCGACCCAGAAGGCCACAAGCGAGCGGATACCAGGGTTGTAACTTTCTGATACCCATGCAGCGTAGTCTCGCATCCCGTAGTCGTTCCAGAAATTTGCGTCCATCTGCCAGTGGACTGCCGGGAAGGAGAACCTCTCGTTCTCCGTAAGGTAGCAGACCGCCTCAACGATATCAGTATCCTCGGTCACGGTCATCCTGGCGATCAGTTCGCCTCCAAACCCGCCGGCCACGAGACCGCGGAGGTTTCTCATGACCCGATCAAACGTCCCCTCGCCCCGGTGGGCGTCGGTGAGGCTCTCCGGGCCGTCGATCGAGACCAGGATGGTGTCGAACCGGTTTGCGATGGCGGGTTCGAGATCATCAAGGAGCGTGCCGTTGGTGTGCAGGATCAGCGCCGATACAGGCGCTTTGCGGGCGATCTCGCTGACCAGGTCGGGTGCGAGCAGGGGTTCCCCGCCATACAAGATGAGTATCGGATCGGGATCCTTTGCCAGGAACCGGTAGAGGTCATCGAGATCGATATCGAGGTCAACAGGCAGGTCTTCGTCGATGGAGATCCCGGGTTGGTCGGGGGAGTCGACGACAAACGCCTTTCCGCGGCAGTAGGTGCAGCAGAGGTTGCAGGCATCGGTCAGGATGAGATGGTAGTACACGAAAGGTCTCTTATTATTCAGGGTGTATACGTGAAAAAGGTGAGGTTTGATCTGTCCTGCTCCCCATTCCCCGTTCCATGCCGCAAAGCAGAAGAGCCTGCAGGATAAAGTGGCTCTTATGTCGGAGACTGAAACCGAGAGACTCACCGAACGTGTCATCGACCCCCGCGGCCTGGTTGCCTATCAGCCAGGCTCGATCGTCAGCCGGATGCTCATAAACACCCCTGCAGGCACCATAACGATCTTTGCCTTCGATGCAGACGAAGGCCTCTCGGAGCACACCGCTCCCTATGACGCCGTCCTGGAGGTTCTTGAGGGAGAGGCTCTCATCACCATCGCGGGCACGGATTACTCCCTTACAGCGGGCGAGATGATCATAATGCCCGCCGGGAAGCCCCACGCTGTCCAGGCCATCACGCAGTTCAAGATGATGCTGACGATGATCCATGCCTGACCCACTCCCGGGTGAGCGCAGACTGAAAGCTTTTATGTAGTTTTGAGAGAGATCATACCTTCAGGGACGGTAGGACGGCCGGGCATCCTCGCAACCATCGAATCTCCAACGCATACCAAAGAGGTAGTAGAATGTATAAAAACCTCTCTCCAGATGAGTGCCGGACGACCGCGTGGCACGCCCTCCAGGTGGACGAGGTAGAACGACTGCTCGAATCATCGACAGATGGCCTCACCCAAGAGGAGGTTGCCCGGCGAAAAGAGGTCTTCGGCGAGAATGCCCTCCCTAAGAAGCGCCCACTGACTGTATTTGAGGTCTTCCTCCGCCAGTTCAAGAGCCCGCTAATCTACGTTCTCCTTGCAGCCGGGATCATCTCTATCCTCTTCGTCGATCTCACCGATGCCATCTTCATCTTTGCCGTTCTGCTGCTCAACGCTGTCATTGGAACTTTTCAGGAGGTGAAGGCAGAGAGGGGTGCAGCAGCGCTGCAGGAGATACTCAAGATCCATGCACGCGTGATACGGGGCGGCCGGGAGAGGGTTGTGCCTGCCGAAGACCTGGTTCCAGGCGACCGTGTCGTCCTGGAGTCCGGCGACCGCGTCCCCGCCGATACCCGAATCATCAGAGCACGGTCACTCACCGTCGACGAGTCGCTCCTGACCGGTGAGTCCCACGCGGTCGAGAAGACACCCGACCCCGTGGACGCGTCGCTGCCCACCAGCGATCGACGGAGCATGCTGTATGCCGGCACCACTGTCATGACCGGGCGCTGCACGGGAGTTGTGGTCTCGACTGGCCAGAATACAGAGATTGGCCAGATCGCACAGAGCGTCACGGAGTCAGAGGGCGGCAAACCACCGCTCATCATCCGCATGGAAGACTTCTCGCGCAAGATTGCCATCGCCATCCTTGCTGCCACAGGGGTGCTTGCTATCATCGTGCTCGGCCAGGGGATGCCTATCCTTGATGTCTTCTTCCTTGTCGTCGCCCTGGCGGTCTCGGCGATCCCCGAGGGGCTGCCGGTCGCACTGACCGTTGCTCTCTCGATCGCGGCGTCGCGGATGGCAACACGCAACGTCATCGTCCGGGTCCTCGCAGCGGTGGAGAGTCTTGGAAGCTGCACTCTGATCGCAAGCGACAAGACCGGGACGCTCACCGTGAACCAGCAGACCGCCAGGGTCATCGCCCTCCCCACCGGTGAGAGGTTCAGCGTAACCGGGGCCGGTTACGCAGGTGAGGGTGAGGTTCTCGAGGAAGACGGCGATCCGGTGGCCGGCCCCGGCCGCTCCAGACTGGAACAACTTGCCCGGGCGGCGGCGATCTGTAACGAGGCGGCGCTGGAGCGGACCGACGATGGCAACTGGACACATCATGGCGATGCAATCGACGTGGCGTTTCTCGCACTCGCATACAAACTCGGGCTTGACCCCGCTACCGTCCGGGAGGGTGCGCCAGCCGTTGCCGAGATCCCGTTTGAGTCCGAGCGGCGCTACGCTGCTGTCTGGTACCGTGATGGGGAGGGGATCCGGGTAGCGGTCAAGGGGGCCGTTGAGACCGTCCTCCCGTTCTGCCAGAGTATGGCTACCGGGGGAGAGAGGAGTCTTCCCCTCGATCCTGACGGCGTGCAGGAGGAACTCGAGTTCCTGACCTCACAGGGCTACCGGGTGCTTGCTGTGGCCCATGGTCGGGAGGAGAGAGATATCTCTGGAGAGAACCCGCAGGTTCCTCCCCTTGAACTCCTCGGCCTGGTCGGGTTCATCGACCCGATCCGGCCCGACGTCCCGGATGCCGTCCGACGGTGCCGTGAGGCAGGGGTAGATGTGGTGATGGTGACCGGCGACCACCCCGCAACAGCCCTTGCCATTGCACGGGAACTGGAGATCGCCGATTCGCCGGATCAGGTGATCACCGGCGCGGAAATGGGCGATACCGGCGACTCGATCACACCCGGGCTTATCGAGCGGGCGAAGCGCGCCCGTGTCTTTGCAAGGGTGACACCGTTACAGAAACTCCGGATCGTCGAGGCTTACCGGGAGAGCGGGGCGTTTGTTGCGGTCACGGGGGACGGCGTAAACGACGCTCCGGCACTCCGGAGCGCTAATATCGGGATCGCGATGGGCTCGGGGACTGATGTTGCCAAGGACACGGCATCGCTGATCATCGCCGATGATAACTTCGCCTCGATCGTTGCAGGTATTGAGGAGGGGCGCTACGCCTACGACAACGTCCGCAAAGTTGTCTACCTCCTGATCTCGACCGGGTTTGCGGAGGTTCTCCTCTTCATGCTCGCCCTGGCCCTGGGTCTGCCGCTGCCGCTTTTTGCCGTCCAACTCCTCTGGCTGAACCTGGTGACAAACGGGATCCAGGATGTGGCGCTCGCATTCGAGGGGGGGGAGCCCGACGTAATGAAACGGCCGCCGCGAAAGCCCGACGAGGGGATCTTCAACCGCCTGATGATAGAGGAGACGCTCCTCTCGGGCACCGTCATCGCGGTGGTGGCGCTTGGCGCCTGGCACTGGATGCTCGGCAACGGCTGGGACGAGTTCGCGGCCAGAAACATGCTTGTCCTGCTGATGGTGCTCTTCGAGAACATCCACGCCTTCAACTGCCGGTCGGAGTACTTCTCCGCGTTCCGTGTCCCTATCAGCCGCAACTACTTCTTGATTGCCGGCGTCATTGCTGCGCAGGGCATACACATCCTCGCACTCCACATTCCCTTCTTCCAGAACGTGCTCCAGGTGCAGCCGATATCCCTGGGAGAGTGGGTCTTCCTGCTTGCCCTTGCCTCAACGGTGATGATCGTGATGGAGATCTTCAAGGCCGTCAGAAAACACAGACCGCCACGTCACAAACCGGAGGAGAATCATTGATCCGGCCGCAGGCGGGAGTAGGGGGCACCTGGTGAAGAGGTGCACCCACTTTAACCCCCTCCCCGTTGAATTACCGGCCGGTTCCAGGTGCTCTCTCCGATGGTCCCTGAATCAGGCCATGTTTTACTGTGAGACGACTCCTCTCACCCCACCGGCACAGCCCCAAAACTCCATGCGATATAGGCGGCGTAGCCAAGGAGCAGGATGCACGACCAGCCCCGAATGACGGCGGGGCGGGCAAAGAGCAGGGGGAGGACCGCGATAGAGAAGAGTACAACAGCGATGATATCGAGAGGCGATCCTATCGTGGCGGGGGCGAGGAGGAGGCTTATCCCGAGTACCAGGAGCAGGTTAAAGATGTTGCTTCCAAGGATGTTGCCGACCGAGATGGCTTCCACCCCCTTTGCAGCGGCGACTACCGATGTTGCAAGTTCTGGAAAGGAGGTGCCGACAGCGACGACCGAGACTCCGATGACAAACGCCGGGATCCCCAGGGCCTCCGCGAACGCGACAGCGCCGTCGACGACCAGCTGCGCTCCGATGATGACCGCGGCAAGCCCAAGACAGATGTAGAGGGCGTCAACCCAGCCGTGTGACCTGAGTTCGACGCCCTCCTCCTCCTCACGCTGCTCCCGCAGGAGAACTGTGAGGATTCCAACAAAGAGGATGAGGAAAACTACACCGGCAAAGGCGTCAAGCGTGCCTGCCAGGGCAAGAAGTGCAAATACCGCCGTCGCAACGAGCATCAGCGCGGTGTAGCGGATCAATAAGTGGCGCGACTTCTCGGAGGCGGCGAAGATGCCTGGGCGGAGGAGGGTGCATAGCGCGAGAACCAGAGCGATGTTTGCTATGTTGCTCCCGAGAACGTTTCCAACCGCTATATCCGAGTTTCCCTTTACCGCAGCGCTCGTGCTGACAACGAGTTCGGGTAGCGAGGTGCCGAAGGCGATTATCGTCGACCCTATCAGTGCGGGGGAGATCCGGTGCCGGATTGCAAGATCACTTCCGCCGCCCACGAAGAGATCGGCCCCTTTGACAAGGAGGAGTACACCAACGATGAACAGGATGAATGTCACGACCACAGGAAACGCCCCGTGCGGTGGTAATGGTTGAATTGGATCGATTAATACGTTTCCGAAGCCCCGGTTCCTGAGAGGGTCGGACGGGACGGTGTATCGATGGAGAGTTCGTCAATCAGGGAGAGGCTGATGGGGATGGAGCAGAACCATCCACTCCCCTGCCTGCCCCTAACATCTCCTCGAAAACGTCTCTCGCCGACCCCCCCACCACCTGGCAGCTCCGCGGCCTCCCGCCCCCTTCATAGGGGGGCAAGTGTCTGGCGATAGCCAGGGGGAAGCCGTGCCCGGAAGGTTTATCAAACCAGGGAGGTATCGGTTCGATGCCCTCGATGAAGAATGACTCGCATCTGCCGAAGGAGATATCCCCTCCGGCGTCCAAATAGCTGCTAGAACCGGCTTGACTGTCGGGGTTAAGGGGGGTGCCCGGGTTACGTTCACGTTTGATGAACAGATTGCCGCCCTTGAGGCGGAGCGAGACCGGCTTCTCCAGTTCCCGGAGGACGAGTTCATCGCGATCATCCGGGACGTAGGGTTCTCCTGCGACCGCTGCGGCCGGTGCTGCACCCGCGAGTTTAACGGCCATGTCTTTCTGCTGGAGGACGACACCGATATTGTCCGCCAGATCCTGCCAGACGCCGTCATTCCTGCACCGTATTTCGATGCTTGCGACCAGGAGGGGAGGTTCTATGTCTCGGGGTACGCCTTGAGGACGAGACCGGACGGATCATGTATCTTTCTCAAGGATGGCATGTGCAGCATCTACGACCGGCGGTTCTCCATCTGCCGGGTCTACCCCTATATGCTCCACCGCGAGGCCGACGAGAGTGGTGCCGTCGAGTGGCGGCAGATCAGCGGCCTTAACGAGCATGGAACCTACAACAACCCGATCGAGGATGCTGAGTGCGCCAGAATCTTTCGGGAGACCGTGGCCTACGAGGCGGCGTTCCTCAACCAGGAGATCCGGTTCCGGCAGGCCCTGCGCGACCTCTTCGCACGGGAGGGGCTGCGATACGTCCGGCGGACATACGACCGCCTGATGCGGGAGTTCCGCAACGGTGCCTTGGTCGATGTCCGTGTCTTCCACCGCGGGCGGTTTGTGGAGCATCGGGTCAGGCGCGATCTCTATGGGCGGTGAGCCGGCACCCAGCACCGGCCCGGATCCCCAACGGTGTGAGACCTAGCCGCCCTTGCCCTCTTCATCTGGTTTCTTCTCGGGTTTCTCTGGTTTCACGTAGGTGATGGTGTAGCGCTCAACCATACGATCCACGACAGGCTGGATGTAATCCTGCTCCATCGCGAGGCTGTCGAACGGACAGTCCTCCACGCACTCGCCGCAGGCGATGCAGCGCATGCGGTCGATCTCCCAGAAGTTGGCCTCTTTGTCCAGGTTGATCGCCCCCGAGGGGCACCGCCTGGAGCAGAGTCCACAGGAACGGCACGTGGCCGGGTTGAAGACGACGTGCCCCCGGGTTATCGGACTCTTCCTTGCCGGTACGGCGGGGTAACGCCGGGTGGCCGGGCCTCCTGCAAGGTTTCGGAGAACCGTCTTTGTCATCTGAAAAATTCCCATTTCGTCTTCACCTCTCCATGCAGCCGATGCAGGGGTCGATCGAGAGGACAACCACCGGGACATCCGCAAGCTGGACACCCGGGAGCATCTTGACGAGCGGCGGGATGTTCGCGAGCGTCGGTGTCCTGATACGGTCGCGAACCAGGTGCTTTGTCCCGTTGCCCCGAAGGTAGTGAACGACCTCGCCGCGGGGTTGCTCAGCACGGGAGAAATACTCCCCGTCCGGCGTTCCCTTGACCTTCACATCGATCGGGCCTTCCGGCATCTCCTCGATCGCGCGCCTGATCAGGTCGATGGACGCGTAAACCTCCCTGACCCTTACGGCACACCGGGCGTAGCAGTCGCCTGCGGTCTCGATGACCGGTTTGAAACCGAGATCACCGTAGGCCGCATAGCCGGTCTCGCGGTGGTCCATCTCGACACCGCTTCCCCTCGCGGTCGGGCCGACAGCGCCAAGGTCGTAGGCCTCGTCCTTTGAGATGACCCCGAGTCCCTTGAGGCGGTAGTTCACCGTATTGTCGTTTAAGAAGACGTCGCCGAGGTCCCGGCACTCCTCCTCGAAAGACTCAAGTCCGCGGTGCATCTCGTCGAGTTTCTCCTGCACTATATCCCGCCGGACACCGCCGACCTTACAGGTGCCCTGGATGACCCGGCCGCCGGTCGTGTCCTCAAGCACGTCTAGCACCTTCTCCCGGAGCTGCCACGAACGCATGAAGAGGTTCTCAAAGCCCATTGAGTCGGCAAAGAGCCCGAGCCAGAGGAGGTGAGAGTGAAGACGGGAGTACTCTGACCAGATCGTCCGGAGGTAGCGTGCCCGGTCGGGAACCTCGATCTCCATGATCTTTTCGATGCCCTGGCAGTAACAGAGGCCGTGAATGAAACTGCAGATCCCGCAGATCCTTTCAGCCACATAGACGAACTCCTGATACTCGCGCTTCTGCACGAGCTGCTCAAGTCCACGATGGATGTAGCCGATGGATGGGATCGCCTCCACCACCTTCTCGTCCTCAAGGACGAGATCGATGTGGATCGGCTCAGGCAGCACAGGGTGCTGCGGCCCGAACGGCACGATTATTCGTTCTGGCATGCGTCCTCCCCCTTCCTTGTGATGCTGAACGGATACTTCTTAGCCGTCCTGATGAATGTCCCCTTAAAGTCGATGTTGATCCCGGAAACAGGGATTCCAAAGAGGTCGTGCATCTCGTTCTCGTAGACGAACGCCCCCCAGTAGATCCCGGAGATGCTTGGAACCCCTGTATCTGGCCCGACCTTCAGCCGGAGGTTCTTGAACTGGTAGCCCTTATCAAACGAGTAGTTGATCTCGTAAGCACCGCCGAGATCCGTACACCCGATCTGGACAAGGCGGTATCCATCGGCATGAAGCCTCTCGACCTCCCGGAGTAGATCCGGAAGCGCGACCTCGATGATCGTCTGCTCCTCCTGTATCGTCATGCGGTCTCACCCGCCTCTTCTGAATGCTGCGCCGTCTCTTTCATCTTCGCTCGCTTCTCCTCCAGAATCGAGAGAGCCCTCACGACACCATCGATGATCTGCTCCGGCCTTGCCGCGCAGCCGGGGACGTAGACGTCCACGGGGATCACTCTGTCGACTCCGCCAACGATGTTGTAGCACTCCCGGAATATGCCGCCCGATGCAGCGCATATACCGACCGCAACGACGACTTTCGGCTCCGGCATCTGCTCATAGAGGTTCTTCACAACCTGCCGGTTCTGCTCGTTGACCCCGCCGGTGATCAGCAGGATGTCCGCGTGCTTGGGGTTCCCGGTGTTGATGATGCCGAACCGCTCCACATCGTAGAGCGGGGTGAGGCACGCCAGCACCTCGATATCGCAGCCGTTACAGCTCGACGCATCGTAGTGAAGGATCCATGGTGATCGCTTCAGGAATGCCATGCTACTCATGCACCTCCAATCATCATATAGGAGAGGATCGCCAGGTTCACGATCCCGATCAGCGCCGCGAACCACCCGGTCTTAAGCGCTGCCTGCCACCGCACGCGTGCCGTGGTGTTATCTACAAAGATCTCAACAAGATACGTGAGCACGACCGCGACCACCCCGATCACCGGGTTCCAGGCGAAGAAGAGGTAAACCAGGCCGAGGAGGAATATGTTCTCGTACCAGTGGGCGATCTCGATCGTCCCGAGTGTCGGGCCCGAGAACTCCGTCGTGATCCCCTTTACTATCTCCTGGTGGGCGTGGTGCGATGTCGAGATGTCGAACGGAGACTTCCTGAGCTTGATTGTGAGGATGATGGCAAGCCCGAGGAAGACTCCGGGAAGGTAGAGGATGGCCGGAACGGCCACTGCGGCGATATCGGCAACGTAGAAACTGTTTGCGACCATGTAGAGGCCGACCGCCGCAAGGATGACCATCGGCTCGTAGGCCATCACCTGGATCAGCTCGCGCTCCGCCCCGATGTGGCTGTAGGGTGAGTGAACCGCATAGGCTCCGAGAACAAGGAAGACGTGGGCGAGTGTGAAGGCAAAGATAGTCAGCAGCAGGTCACCCCCCGCAAAGAAGAGCGCGCCGGCAAGGGCTATGAAGATGAGGTAAGCAAGAACGTAGAAGTTCTGCGCCGTGGTGACGACGACGCGCTCCTTCTCGAAGAGTTTGCCGACATCGTAGAACGGCTGCAGGAGAGGCGGGCCGACCCTCCCCTGCATCCTGGCGGTTATCTTGCGGTCAATTCCCGCGATGAGACCACCCGCCAGGGGCGCCAGGATAAGGAATAAGACCGCTCCTATAAGCCATGCCCAGGTCATAGCGCCACCCCCGCAAGGATCCAGGAGATGATTATCAGCGCCGTGCAGACCGCCAACCCTGGACGGAAGAGTTTTGCCTCGCCGAAGTAGTCGTTCAGGTAGTAGTTCCTGGTCTGGGCCTCCCGGGTGAGGCCAAGAGAGCCCGCAAAGTGGCGGTCTGCCGTCGCCGGTCTCCCGCCCATGTAAGCGGGGAGGTGTTTTGCGCTCCTCTTGAAGAGCATGAACGAGATCGGCAGCACGAGAAGCAGGGCCATCATCAGGAGCATGATCGCGACGTTCGCCTGCGCCATGCGTGCCGTAGCCCCGTAGATGGCAAGGACGTATGGTTCAATCAGCACAGATGAGATCAGCGGGAATAGGAGGGTGGCCGCCACCACGAGACCCGTGAGGATGTAGAGGGGTGCCCAGGGCTCCTCCAGGACACCTCTCTCCACCCGCTCCTGCTCACGGGTGACCGCAACCAGCTTGCCCATCCACTTCGCCCAGAAAAAGACTGTGACAGCGCTTCCGTAGGCAAGGAGGGCTATGAAGATGAGTCCGAACGGGGCCTGGACAAAAGCCTCGATCGCAGCCCATTTCGAGATCAGCATCCCGAAAGGCGCAAGGAACATACCGGCCATCCCGATGAACATCATCACAGCCATACGGGGCATCCGGACGATCAGACCCTCCATATCCTCGATATCCCTGCTACCGATCCTGTGCTCGATCATCCCTGTACCGAGGAAGAGGAGCGCCTTTGCGATGGCGTGGAATATGATCAGGAGTATCGCAGCCCATACAAGCATGTATGTTCCAACACCCGCACATGCGGCTATAAGGCCGAGGTTTGCGATCGTCGAGTAGGCGAGAACCCGTTTCGCGTTGCTCTGTGATATCGCGATCGCAGACGCGAGGACGAATGTCAGGGCGCCCACAAGCCCTATGGAGAACCCGGTAAGCGTTCCCGCAAAGACCGGTGCGAACCTGACCAGGATGTATACACCGGCCTTGACCATGGTGCTTGAGTGGAGGAGGGCCGAGACCGGGGTTGGCGCCACCATCGCCCCGAGCAGCCAGGAGGAGAACGGCATCAGTGCGGCCTTTGTGATCCCGGCAAACCCGATCAGCGCCGCCGGGAGCAGGATGACCGCCGCATCGCCGGATGAGAGCACCCCGGCAAGGTCGATACCCCCGCTCAAAGGTTCGGTGGCGGCAAGGATGATGAGTGCCGCAACGAACGCTATTCCGCCAAGCAGGTTCATCACCAGCGCCAGGAAAGCGTTCTTCGTTGCCTCCTCGGTCTCCGCGTAGCCGATCAGCAGGAACGATGTGATCGTTGTGATCTCCCAGAAGAAGAAGACCCACATCAGGTTGTTGGAGAAGACCAGGCCGAACATCGCAGCCAGGAAGATGAATATGACAAAGAAGAACGTCCTCTGCCGGTCACGCACCTCCGGATGGTGATGGTGGTAGGTCTCCATGTACCTGACCGAGTAGACGGCTATCAGACTCCCGATGATCCCGATGATCAGGGCCATGATGATGGAGAACTGGTCGATGAAGAGGTTGTTGACCACATGAAGGCTTCCCGAATACGTCGTTTCAAGATATACCACCAGAGCAGCCTGGACGACTGCCAGCGCGATTGCCAGGTAGTTCTTGAACTTTACACCCATGTAGATGATGAAGAGCGCAAGCCCCATCTCGATGATCACCATGAGCGGGTCGACTGTTCCCGAGGGCACGGCAAAGTAGACCGCGCCCGCGGAGATATACCGCAGCAGCAGGTATATCGTAGCCCCGCCGATGGCAAGAGCGGAGATGACCACCACCACGTAGCGCAATGCCGTTCGTTTTACGAACAACAAAAGACATGCGGCGATGATGGGGAATAAGATAAGGAAGAGCAGCGTCTGCACTATTGTCCCTCGCAAAGGAAGTATGCTCCACTTACATAATTAATCATTCCAAATAGGCACGGGGCAGATCCGTTCGCACTTCCGGCAGCCGATACACGCCCCGCTGATCACACCGGGCCGGGGTGCATAGGTTCTACCGAACCGCTGGAGGAGAGCGAGCGAAACCCGCCGCCCGACGCCACCCCTGGCGCCAGTATATGCAGAGGGTTTCCGGAAGTCGGGAACAGCGAGGGCGGCAGGGTCATCGCCGACCGTCCTGACGTCTGCAGGGTTGAAGAGGTCGCGTTCGGCTGCGCTTGCTATGCAGCCGATCTCAAGGGGCTCGATCCCTGTAAGCCGCGCAAGAATGGTGTCCACGGCCGCGTATTTGCTCCCGGCCAGGGTTGCCCCGATCTTTCGGGGGGTTCCCGCCCGGGGACCTTCTCCTTCCATCCCCATGACGGCATCCACAACCGGAAGTCGTGGTCTCATGCACTCGTTGAGGTCGACAAGCATCTCCCCGGATCTCCGCTCGTCCTGAAACCTGGAGTGAAAGACCGGTTTTTCGAGACCCGGGATTATGCCAAAGAGGTTTTTTGTGGCGCCGGTCATCCTGGTCCACATATGGGTTTTGGCCTTTGAGACGACCACGATCCCGTCAGCCTCCACGGCCAGGGGTGATGATGGA
This sequence comes from Methanoculleus receptaculi, assembly GCF_033472595.1. Classification (NCBI taxonomy): domain Archaea; kingdom Methanobacteriati; phylum Methanobacteriota; class Methanomicrobia; order Methanomicrobiales; family Methanomicrobiaceae; genus Methanoculleus; species Methanoculleus receptaculi. The sequence continues at coordinate 550,181 of NZ_CP137642.1, forward strand.
GAACTGTCTCATCGCCGCTCCCTCAGGAAAGGAGACGCTACTTGAACCGGTATCATAGTTAAGGGCGGCCCCGGTCTCTTCCGTCGCCGCCATATACCCGGCACGGGCGTAAGCCCGTCGAAGGTTCGCTTCGCTGTAGATTACCCCGCCTCCCGGGCTGTCTGCGATGAGAACACGGCAACCGTGCTCCACGAGGAGGCGAGGGATAGCGGCGACGACCGCCGGGTGGGTTGTGACGCACCGATCCGGTTCAAGCCCATGTAAAAGGTTTGGCTTAAGGAGGATCTTCTCCCCGTGGAAACAAACCTTCCAATACCACCAAAATGGTCGATTGCGCGCCTGACGGCAGCATCGACCTCAGACCGGCTGTAACCCTCGCACCTGACAACAGCGACTCGTGTGTCCCTCCCGGACGGTTGCAGCACTTTCAGCCCTTCCCGAGGCGTATTAGCGCCTCCCTTGCCGCGATCATGGCCGCAGCCTGCTTCGTCCGGGCCTCTCCTTCTCCGGATGGGACCCCACCGACGCTCACCCGGGCAACCCAGGTCGGGCAGCTCCCGGGACCGGTCTGGCGGAAGGTATACTCAAGGTAACCAAGGTTCTTCCTTGAGACGTGTTCCTGGAGCCTCCCTCGGTAGTTTCGGTCTGTGTCGCAATCGGCTATCTCATCTTCAAAGATCGCGATCACCACGCTCCTGGCCGCATCGAGGCCACGGTCAAGGTAGATCGCACCGATCAGAGCCTCAAAAGCGTCGGCGATGATCGAGTCGGTCAACACCTGCCCCCGCCGCCTGACGGCGCGGTCGATACCGAGCCCCTGCAGCCGCACGATCTCGGCAAGTTTCGTGTTCCGTGTCACCTGGAGCCTCCGGTTCATCTCGCCTGGCTGGAGGTCGTAGCCGGTGTAGAGGTGCTCGGCGATGATAAAATCAAGGATGTAGTTCCCGAGAAACTCAAGCCTCTCGTAGTCCTCAGCCACCGCTGCCGGATACTCACCACCGTTCGAATATGACCGGTGGGTCAGCGCACGGTCATAGAGATGGATAGCAGCATCGGTGATTCCGGTTACCTCGAAAGGGGGGCGGGCGAGAAGCGCACGTAGTTCCTCTGCACGATCGCGGCCTGGAGGATCCATACGGAGGTGGCGCGATCGCCAGAAAAGTCTACTGATACGAGATCCGGGCCAGTTGACGGAGAGTTTCATGGTAATCTGTCGGAAGGCGCAATCCCGCTCTTCTTCTATAGAATGACTTTCGTTCAGCAGGATAAACCTTTGCTGGAGACCGGCCGGCCGCGAAACCTTTTCTCTCCCGCCGCAGAGATCCTGCACCTGATGCAGTCGGCAGGCAGGCATGTCTACATGGACATAGAGTTCGGTTACGTATATGGCACCTCCAGGGAGGTGATGATGCCGATCGAGATCGGTGCTGTCCTGCACCGACCTGAGGACGAGAGTCTTTCTTACGCGGCTGAGCAGTTCCGCTACGACCTCGATCTCGAGATCTGGAAGAAGGTGACCGATCCCTGCGGCAGGACGGCCGGTGTCGAGACGACCGTCTCAAACCTGAGTCGGGGTGAGTGCGGAATGCCATACGACCACTCCTACCGGCTCCCCGACGACGAGGTTGAGACCGCAGAGATGACGGCACAGAAGGCGTTCAGCGACCTGCGAGACTTCCTGGAATCGATCGTTTCAAAGGAGGGGGCCACAGCAATCATCGTCTTTGCAGCGAGTATGGAGAGGCGGGCCTTCCGCGCGGCCGGGTTCTCCCCTGACGGCTGTGCGTTTGTCGACCTGCAGCGGGAGATCCGTCGACGTTTGAAGATGAAGCAGTTTCTATCCCTGGACCGTCTGGCCTGCCTGATCGGGTTCTCCACCGACGGCGCCATCATCTCCTCAGCCCATTTCCAGTACCCGGTCCCGCAGGGCTACCGCCACCTCCTCGGCGCCCACCGTGGACTGGGCGACGCCGTCCGGACTTTCCTGGTTGCACGCGAGTTCCAGGAGCACCTGCCCTATCTTGGGGAGCGTATCAGAACCCTGGTGGAGACCGGCGGCGGGAATGGTGAGGAGTGAAATCTATACGCGTGGCCCTGTCACCTCCACCTCGACCACCGTGCCTTCGGGTATTACACCGCCTCTACCGGCGGGTATATGCAGAAAGGCGTTTGCACGCACCAGGGCCATCTGCGTTCTGGAGCTGCGGGGCAGGGGTGCAGCGGTGTAGTGATCGCCGCTCCAGGAGACGGTGAGGAGAACAAACTCATCGTATCCCGGGTCTGCTGTGACCGTCTCTGTGAGGCGGGCGCTGAGACGCTGCGGCGGCCGGGGGGCCAGACCCCACGCCGCGAGGAGGGGGAGGGCAAGTTCCCGTATGACCGTAATGGCGGCGATCGGGTAGCCCGGGATCCCGATAACCGGTTTACCGTTGATTTTGCCGACGATTGCCGGTTTTCCAGGTTTCATTGCTATCCCGTGAACGAGCACCTCCCCAAGGTCTCCGATTACATCTGCGGTGAAGTCGCGGGTGCCTGCCGATGACCCTGCGGAGACCAGAAGCAGGTCGTTTTCACGTATCCCGCGTACAATGGCCTCCCGCAGAAGCCCGGGGTCGTCAGCAACGATCCCGTAACGGGTGCATGTTGCCCCGGCCTCACCTAGCATCGCCGCTGCAACGGCGGTGTTGCTCTCGATGACGCCACCGGGACCCGGAATCTCACCCGCAGGAACCACCTCACTCCCCGTCGGGATGAGCCCGACCCTGACCTCCAGCACCTCCACTCCGGTAACGCCGCAGGATAGGAGGACGCCGATGTCGCAGGGACGTATCCAGTGCCCTGCCGGGAGGATCAGGTCACCCTGCCGGACCTCGACCCCCGCAGGATGGATATGTTCACCCGGGCGCGCCGCCTTCACGGTGCTCCATCCCCCTTCGTCACCGGTGACATCCTCGATCATGACGACCGCGTCATAGCCGGGAGAGATTGCGTTTCCGGTATTCACCCTTTTGGGATTCTGAAGTCTCACCGGGTTTCTCCCACTTGCACCGAGTGTCTCACGGCTTTTGACGGCAAAACCATCTCTTGCGGCAATATCCGTTGCCGGAATTGTCAGTGGTGAGTAAACCGGGGCTGCTGTTACCCGTCCAGCGGCGTCAGCAACCGGAGTCTGGATGCTCCGGCCGGCAGCCTGGAAAGCGGAGCGCAGCAACTCCTGTACATCGGCAAATCGAGCCAGATTAAGGCGTTGCCTCACACGACCCCCCCCACGATACTGGAGAAAAAAAGGTTAGACCCTGGTATAGATGTTCCCATACACAGGCTTGCCTCTGGAGACGGGGTGGCGCTCGCCGAGATCCCCGATGTAGTGGATGAAGCGGGCCTTCGTACCGTCGACCTCCTCTTCGACCTCCCCGATATGCTGGAATCCCGGGAGCGGATTCTCGATCTTTCCAAAGACGTAGATATTGCCTTTCACCATCTGCCCGCCGACCCGGCCTTTGGCGTTCCCCTTGATGATGACGGTGCCGCCTTCGGCGTGGGTGGATACGTGTATGTCGGCATCGCCGCCGATGATGATCGTTCCGCCGTTCATGAACGTGGCCGTATCGTTCCCGACGCTGCCGGCGACCCGGATAACTCCGCCCTGCATGCCGCGCCACTCACCACGGGGAGATGATCCGAGGTGGTGTCCTGCGTTCCCGTCGATGATAAGTTCGCCGCCTTCCATGGCAAGGCCGCAGAAAGAGTCGACGTTTCCTTTGACATGGATCTTCCCGCCTTTCATCCAGCCACCGATGTACATGTCAGCGTCGCCTTCGATGACTATCTCACCGGCAGTCATCTGCTGACCGACTCTCTTGAGACGGGAGCAGTCTCCACGGAGTATGATCTTCGTATCAGCCGCCGTTGCACCACCGTTGCCCTCAACGGTGAAGTACTTGCCGAGCGGGCTCTTCAACTTGCCCTCCCAGACGTCTATGGCAGCTATCTCGGCTGCAGTCTTGCCTGCAAAGGCGTCCGGGGTGATATTTTGCCCCTCAAGGTAGAGCTCGGGGGGATTGGTCATGGTGAGGATTACTGTCTTCATGCTTCTCATCACCTCATTGTGTCGTATCGACCTCGATCACCCGTGGGTTGAAGAGGTGTTCCTCGAAGAGCGAGTAGTTGTCAAGGTTCACGCTGTAGTGGCGGAGGAAGTGCTCGTAGATGTCTCTCTGCACCTGCGCATTCTCCGGGACATTGACATCGACCCAGACTGTCCGTTTTGCAGGCTCCGTGAGGACTTCGCCATCCCTGACCGTCACAACGCCGTCTTTCAGAAGCCAGGCGCAGCGGGAGAAGGCCTTCTCGATCTCCGCCGGATCAGAGGGCATATTCTCCGGGTTGAGGGGGTAGATAGCGATATCAGCGTCCATGCCGGGTGCAAGCCCGCCGTAGGTGTTGCTGATACCGAGCGCCATTGCCGGCCCTGCACGGGTCATCTGCGCGATCTCGTAGAGATCGAGCTCGCGGTCGATGCTGTCGATAGAGGTTGCATCGATAGTCTTCTCAAGCCACTTGAACGTCTTCATGGTCGCATCGCGTGCAGCCCTGCTCATCAGCCAGGTGATGACCCGTGGGTAGCGAGTAAAAGGCCCGGCGTTCGGGTGATCGGTGGAGACGAACGTCCGCATCAGGTCCTTCGAGAGAAGGGCAAGCTCAAGGCCCACCGCCCACTGGATGGTGCAGACCTTAACCTTCGGGCTGTATATGTAGGGCACGACGCCTGCAGCGGTCTCGAGTTCAACGTCGGTGTTTGCCCACTTCAGGTTGTTTAAGGCACGCAGGTGGTGCTCAAACGGGCCGTCCGCCGTCATGGTGGTGGTCTCATCGAGAGTCACCTGGCCGATGTCGATGGTGATGTTGTCGTGGGAGTTCACGTAGTCGATGACCTCAGGTGCCCGCGACTCGAAGTTCCCCCATGAATCACCGCCGTAGGAGTGGAACTGGAGATGAGTGGCGTGGAGCACTTGCTCACGGCCGAAGTTGTTCTTCGGGGTGTATCCCTCGGCGAGTTTGAGTGAGTCGAGCGTGTCGGTATAGTTGCCGGGGTTGCCAAGGTTGTTGCAGTGCAGGTGCACCGAGTGTGGGAGACCGAGATGCTCGTTTGTCTCGATGAGACCCTTGATTATCTCTGCCGGGGTGATATCGAAGTACGGAACAGGGTCGTGGACGTTCTCACAGTTCAGCCCCCATCCCCAGGCCTCGGTTCCACCGGGATTGACGGCCTTGATGGCGAACCCCCGGGTTGCACGGAGTAGCCAGGCAGTATACGCTGCGTTGTTCTCGATCTCATGGTTCTTGAGGTATTCAAGGGTGAACCAGTTGTTAGCAAAGACCGGCATCGCGGCGTTGTCGATGATCGGGGTATCCCGGATCTCCTCGTGGACGTGGGGTGAGTGGAGCGGCGGCATCGCCGCCTCGTTGACAAAGACGTAGCCCATACGTGCGTAGTCGTAACCGGCCTTGAAGGTGGAGGGAACGGAGAAACCCATCTCCATGCGGCTGCAGCGTTTCAGAGGACTTTTGAATAGTTTATCCTCCGGACGGAAGAGTCGGCCGACATTCACCTTCGGCCCGACCACGTGGGCATGAATGTCAATACCGCCTCCCATCACCGTCATACCGGATGCGTCGATTGTCTCCGGATGCCGCAGAGCGCCTGTCTCCACGATCTTGCCGTCCCTGACCGCGATCTCCATGCGGTCGCCCTTGATCCCCTGCAGGGGGTCAAAGACAAAACCGTTCTTGATCAAAAATTCGCTCATGCCTCAATCCTCCGCGGGGACTCCCTCCGGCGTGGTCTTAGCCCGCTCTTTCGCGGCATCTTCCGCCTCCAGGTCACAGAGCCTCTGGTAGATCCGCTCGAAGAGTTCCTCGTCGCTGATAACGCCCTCGGGCGGGTCGATGACCTTGCGGTACTGGATCGGGACGTTATCCATACGATAGACGATACCGGGGACCTCGACACCGACGATGCCGACCGGGATGTGAAGGTCAGAGATCTCGCTTGCCATGCATATGTTGGGGTCGATGGTGATCCAGGGATGTTTTCTGAGTTCCTTGACCGCCGCGATCGGGAAGTGAGCACCGGCGTCGGTCGCCACGTTGAAGAATGCATCTATCTCGCCGCGCATGGCAAGGTCGATGGAACTGGTCTCACCCGGGTTCATGTGGGCAATGTCACGCTTTGAGAGGTCCAGACAGTAGGGGAAGCCATACTGCCACGACCAGACCTGGTTTGGCCCGGTGATGTTGTAGTGACCGCGCATGGCCATGATCGTCCACTTGGTGAAGTCATTGAGGTCACGCGTCAGGCTGATGGCGATGTCAATGTTGTGGTTCCGGCCATCAGTATGGCAGAGTCCCATTCCATAGAATATGGTACCGAACCGGGCGTTTTTCATGATCTCGGCCACTTCGTGGATCTTCTCGCGCTTGATCCCGGCAACTTCCTCGGGGATCTCGTGGCCACGCACAACTGTGCGGAACGCATCGAAGAGGTCGTAGTCGTAGCCCTGCTTCACCTGGAGGTAGATGTCCGCCACCCTGGCAGTGTCGGTGTAGCGGGGGTCAATGACGATGATCTTGCGGCTCTTGTGGCCCTTGCCGGTGAAGAAGCCACGGGGGAAGATCGAGTAGCGGGACATGTGTCGCGGGTGGGCATGGGCTGGGTTTGCACCCCAGTAGAGGATGACGTCCGCCCGGTTCTTGACCTCCCCGAGGGTGCAACTCGGGTAACCGTTGTCGAATATGGCCAGAAGAGAACTCCCGTGACATATGGAGGCGCAGTTGTCGAGTATGGCACCCGCTTTCTCGCCGACCTTGGCCGCTGCGGCCATGCCCTCGCAGTTGGTCGATCCGAACCCGTAAATGAGGGGCTTCCTGGCGTTGTATAGTACTCTCGCCGCGTAGTCGATAGCCTCGTCGTAGGAGATCTCCTTGTAGGTGCCGTCCGGCTGGCGGAGACGGGGCAATTTGACTCTCTCGCTGTCTGTTGCATGGTGGTAGATCTGGTTGCCAATGGCACAGGCATTCTCCACCTCAAGTATCTTTTTTCCATCGTCCGATACGGTCACGACAAGGTCGTCACAGCAGACACCGCAGTATGGGCATCCGACGTTCTCGATTCTCTTTGGCATTACTCTTCACCTCTCCACATTCCAACGGCCCCCTGGACAAGTTCAAGTGCGCTCTTGCGCCTCTCGCCCCTGGCAGCGGGCTCGACCGTCACAGGAAAACCGCTGTACTGGGGTTCCCCGGTTGCCTGTGTCCTTGGTGGGACGATCTGGTTTGCCCAGACACCCTGCGGGATGAATGCAAGACCAGGATAGAGAGTCTGGCGTCCCTTAACGACCTTGACAACCACACTCCCGCACTCGCTTGTCACCCGCACAACCTGGTTAGGAACCAGGCCGAGCGCCTTGATGTCTTCATCATGCATCTCGATGATCGAGCATGCCTCAAAGTATTCCGGGGTTGTTTTGCCCTTTTCCATCGCGACACCTTCCTCGATGGAACGCTGGGTGATCATGTTCAGCGTAATCTTGTTCGCCATAGTTTTTCCTCGATTTAGTTGGTACGGCCGGTCTCCCGGAGTTTCGGTGAGATGGCCATGTGGAGCACGGTGATCCCGATAATGCCCTTTTCATCAGGCCCCCTGGATACCAGGAAGATTTACCGGGATTTGCCGTGCCCGGAACGCGGGTCCTCCTCCCTCACGTGGGGCCCCACTTATTTGGGGGAAACGAAACTTCCGGGCGGATCGTTTTATCATAGCTTGTAATGGTTTGTATTTAACCATTCCGCATATGTAAGTAATTATATGTTACATCATTTACATTAAGGTTTTTTGATTTATCCTGCGGTGGTGAGGCGGCGAACTGGGAAGACCCCGACCAAACTGTGCGGGGATGAAAGCGGAAAACCACCTCCACCTCGCCCCCTCCTTTATAGTTTGCAGGCAGTTCACCGGCAGAGGGGGTCAGGATCGTTCGTTTCCCGGATGAACCTGCCCGAGTTCCACCGTTCCTCTGCGAGAACCCCGGGAAGCCCCGCCCGGCAGGCGCGGGGCAGTTCACGCCCCTCGCTCCCCCGATGATAATAGAGATGCTTTCTGTTTGGCACAATAACGGTGGGTCAGAAGACCTCTTTTTCAAAAACCGGCCCTGAGAGGTAAAATTATATATTTTTATGGCTAAAGTTATGAGATTGGTTGCCGTTAAGCACTAGTTGTGATTATTATCTGAACTATTGCTATTTATATATATTTTAATATTATTTAATGTGTATTACATCTGCATGCCAGATATTGCGTCTTGCAACACCCGGTTTGATAGAAACTCTTTTAAATGATCCAATTTAATTATTTTAGACCCAGAAATCAGGATTTTAAAATATAACAATGAGAATAAATCTTAAATGAATAATACTTTTTAAATGTTAAATCTATCTTATTTCGCAAATTTTATTAACACATCTCATCTACTCTTATAGTCCCTTCTGGGACGTGGAGTAGCGGTCTTTGGAGAATCCGGCGCGGATCGTTACCCCGCCGTATCCTGCATGAACAGAACGTATTGAACAAGGGTAAAAGGATGAAATACTATGGCTAAATACACAGAAACAATCGATCTATATTCTGATGATGGTAAACTGCTCAAAAGCGGCGTTACCCTCGACAGAATCAGCCCGCTGGTTAACCCGGCCACAGGTAAGATCATCGACCTGACCAAGAGAACAATCAGTGTGAACCTCGGCGGCATCCAGGATGCGCTCAGGACAGGAAAACTTGGAAAGGGCAAGATCAAGGGAAGAGAACTTGACCTCCCGATCATGGAGAATAAGGATGCGATCGTCAGCAGGATCAAAGAGATGGTCCAGGTTGAGGAGGGTGACGACACCGAGATCCTGGAGTTCAATGGGGGTAAACTCCTGCTTGTCCAGGTCCCGACAAAACGCCTGATCAATGCATCCACATATGATGCCGCGATCACCTCGGTCGCAGCCGCGACAACGCTCGCGATCGTTGATCAGTTCAACATCGACGCGTTTAACGCCTCCACCGTCAAAGCGGCCTGCTGGGGCAGTTATCCTCACACCCAGGACATGGAGGGTGCGCTTGTCACATCCATCCTCACGATCCCGCAGAACAATGAGGGTATCGGCTACGCGCTCCGCAACATCCCGGTCAACCATGTCGTCATGATGACCAACAAGAACGCTCTCCAGGGTGCAGCGCTATCGTCCACCCTCGAGACCGCCGGGATATTCGAGATGGGATCCGCCATTGGGCCGTTTGAGCGCGCCCAGTTGCTTGCCTACGCATACCAGGGCCTGAACGCGAACAACCTGGTCTACGACCTCGTAAAGGCGAATGGTGAGAATGGGACGATCGGAACCGTCGTCCAGAGCCTGGTCGAACGCGCCATCGAGGATAAGGTTATCACCCCCGGCAAGAAGGGCGGCTACTTCCAGTTCTACGAGACGAAGGACCCGATGCTCTGGAACGCCTACGCCGCTGCAGGAACCATGGCAGCCACCATCGTCAACTGTGGCGCCGGACGGTTTGCGCAGGCGGTCTCGTCGACGCTCCTCTACTTCAACGATCTCCTCGAGCATGAGACCGGTCTCCCGAGCACCGACTACGGCCGTGTGATGGGTACTGCCGTCGGGTTCTCGTTCTTCAGCCACTCGATCTACGGTGGCGGAGGTCCCGGTATATTCAACGGCAACCATGTTGTGACCAGACACGCCGCAGGCGTGGCCATCCCGTGCGTCGTCGCCGCGATGGCGCTCGATGCCGGAACCCAGATGTTTTCGCCCGAGAGCACCTCGAAACTCTTCGCCGAGACCTACGGTAAGGTCGACGTCTTCAACAAGCCGATCCAGCAGATCGCAAACGGAGCCTGAACGAACAGAGGTTCGAATGACAGACGCCACATTTCCACAGGTCAGGATTGTGCCCCACAGGTTGCTCAAACCCGTGACCGCAGAAAGCCTGCTGAATAACCTTGCCGGCATTACCGGTGTCCGTCGGATTCTGGTCCGCGGCCCGGGTCTTCCAGAGAACGTCCCTTACGGCCCGGCACGAGGAAACCCGAACCCTCACCATGACCGCAGGACGATCAACGTCGGCGATACCGAGATCGCGTTGCGCGTTCAGGTTGGTGAGGTTATCCTTGAGGTCGAGGACGACTCCGCAATAACCGAGATCCGGTCGATCTGTGACAACTTCTTCGTGAACTTCCCTTACCAGGTCCAGATGGGCAGGTTCATGAAGACCGATCCGACGCTCGTTGACTACGCTAGGTATGGACCGGATGCCGATCCCGATCTAATCGGTCTCGCCGATCCCAGGAGCAGGGTCGGCCCGGTTATCATCAGGACTGAATAACTGCCGCAGAAATGCAGGATTTTGGAAATATGGCTGAAAACTCATTCAAAAGAGGATATAGGTATCTACCAACTTTGAGGTGAATGAAACAATGGCATACAAGCCCCAGTACGGTCCCGGGACATCGATTGTCGCCGAGAACCGACGTAAACAGATGAACCCCGACCACAAACTTGAGAGGGTTCGCTCAGTAACAGATGAAGATATTGTGCTGATTCTGGGTCACCGGGCCCCTGGTTCTGCATACCCCTCCGCACACCCGCCGCTTGCCGAACAGCAGGAGCCAGACTGCCCAATGCGCAGGCTCGTCAAACCAACCGAGGGTGCAAAGGCTGGTGACCGTGTCCGCTACATCCAGTTCACGGACTCGATGTTCAACGCGCCATCACAGCCATACCAGCGGACCTACACCGAGTGCTACCGCTTCCGCGGTATCGACCCGGGTACACTCTCCGGCCGCCAGATCGTCGAGTGTCGTGAGCGTGACCTGGAGAAGTACGCAAAAGAACTTGTCGAGACCGAACTGCTCGATCCGGCCCGCACAGGCATCCGTGGTGCGACGGTGCACGGCCACTCGCTCCGCCTTGCCGAGAACGGCATGATGTTTGATATGCTCCAGAGGAGCGTGCTCGGCGAGGACGGGATCGTCCGCTACGTCAAGAACCAGATCGGCGAGCCGCTCGACCGGCCGGTTGTTCTCGGCAAGCCGATGGACGAGAACTGGCTCAAGGAGCACACGACGATCTTCCACTCGCTCGTGGGGACACCCTACCGCGATGACCCAGAGTACATCGAATACGTCCAGCGCATCCACTCGCTGCGGACGAAATACGGCTTCATGCCGAAAGAGGAGTGATCAAAATGGCAAAGATTGAGAGAACCCAGAAGTTGTTCCTGAAATCCCTCAAGGAGAAGTTCCAGGGACAGGAGATCGAGTCCGAGACCGCCGAATTTTACAAGTTCAACGGCGTCCGCCAGTCTCCCCGCAAGATGGAGTTCATGAAGGCGAGCCGTGCCATCGAGATGGACCGCGGCATCCCCATGTACGACCCGGAACGCTGCCACCTCGGCGGAATCCCCATGGGTCAGCGCCAGCTGATGACCTACGAGGTCTCCGGCACCGGCGTCTTCGTGGAGGGCGACGACCTGCACTTCGTCAACAACGCTGCGATGCAGCAGTTCTGGGATGACATCCGCAGGACGGTCATCGTCAGCATGGACCTCGCCCACCAGACCCTGCAGAAGCGTCTTGGAAAGGAGGTCACCCCGGAGACTATCAACGAGTACCTCCACATCCTGAACCACGCGATGCCCGGTGCGGCCGTCGTCCAGGAGCACATGGTCGAGACCCACCCCGGCCTTGTCGACGACTGTTACGTCAAGGTCTTTACAGGTGACCAGGAGCTCGTAGACGACCTGGAGCCCGAGTTTGTCATCGATATCGAGAAACTCTTCCCCACAAAGCAGGCAGAGGAACTCAGGGCAGAAGTCGGGAAGGCCCTCTACCAGGCGATCCACATCCCGACAACGGTTGTCCGGACGTGTGACGGCGGAACAACCTCTCGCTGGTCTGCGATGCAGATCGGTATGTCCTACATCGCTGCATACCGTATGTGCGCCGGTGAGGCGGCCGTCGCCGACCTCTCATTCGCAGCAAAGCACGCGGGCGTCGTTCATATGGCAAGCCTTCTGCCAGCCCGGCGTGCTCGCGGTCCGAACGAGCCCGGCGGCATCAAGTTCGGTCTCTTCAGCGACATCATCCAGGCGAACCGGAAGTACCCCAACGACCCCGCGAAGGCCTCGCTCGAGGTTGTCGGCGCCGGAACCATGCTCTTTGACCAGATCTGGCTTGGATCATACATGTCCGGCGGTGTCGGGTTCACGCAGTACGCGACCGCGGCCTACACCGACAACATCCTGGATGAGTTCACCTACTACGGTATGGACTACATCAAGGACAAGTACAAGGTCGACTGGAAGAACCCGAGCCCGGACGACAGAGTCAAGCCGACCCAGGAGGTCGTCAACGACATCACAACCGAGGTCGCCCTCAACGCCATGGAGCAGTACGAGCAGTACCCGACCATGATGGAGGACCACTTCGGCGGGTCACAGCGTGCCGGTGTCATCGCCGCCGCCTGCGGTCTCTCGACCTCGATTGCGACCGGGAACTCCAACGCCGGCCTGAACGGCTGGTACCTCTCCATGCTCCTCCACAAGGACGGCTGGTCACGTCTCGGGTTCTTCGGCTACGACCTCCAGGACCAGTGCGGTTCCGCGAATTCGCTCTCCATTGAGCCCGACCGCGGTCTGATGGGTGAACTGCGTGGTCCGAACTACCCGAACTACGCGATGAACGTCGGTCACCAGGGCGAGTACGCTGCAATCGTCGGCGGTGCCCACTACGGCCGCGGTGATGCGTTCTGCTACAGCCCCCTCGTCAAGATCTGTTTCGCCGATCCGGCGCTGAAGTTCGACTTCGCCGAACCACGCCGCGAGTTCGCAAAGGGCGCAATCCGTGAGTTCATGCCTGCCGGCGAGCGTTCACTCATCATACCGGCCAGATAAAAACCGAACTCCACTACCACTTTTTATTTGCACGTCCTCATAACCCTGCGATCGCAAACATTCCTGCCGATCGTCTGGAAAACAGGTGGAGCGAGTGGTCACTCGCTCACCCACGTGTTATGATACTATAATTTAACTTGCGGGGGTGAAGGGGGCGGAGCGGGAAGGAATTCCGGCCTTCAGTCCGGGGATGAATGTGGAGCCGCCTTTTTCCCTGCGATAGATTTATCATCTTGGGTATATTCTATTATTCTTACCTCTTGTACAAGGCTGAACGTGCTGGTACGAACTTCATTCAAATCGATCCCCGCGAGACGACACAGATGTGGTCGAACTGAAGATGCTCTCCGAGAGAGTCCACGAATGCCCATACTGTGGGTTTATTGCCGATCGAGATTATAATGCTGCGGTGAATATTCACCGCGTGGGGATGGAAACAGCCCCTCAGGCCCGTGGAGCCAAGACCTCTACATCACATCTCTGCGGTGCAAGCGTTGGCCATGATAGCCGGGAAGCCCCGCCCGAGAGGCGTGGGGTATTTCACGTTAGCATGAATGAGATCTCTGCAGGATGACAACCGCCGGGAACAGGATCGTGCTGCACGTCGACATGGACAGTTTCTTTGCCTCCATCGAGATCCTCCGCGACCCATCGCTTTCCGGGCGGCCGGTGATCGTGGGCGCCGATCCGAGGGGAGGGGGCGGCCGGGGGGTCGTGAGCACGTGCTCGTATGAGGCCAGGCGCTACGGGGTGCATTCCGGGATGCCCATCTCCCGGGCTTACGACCTCTGCCCCCACGGCATCTACCTCCCGGTGGATCGGCCGCTCTATCTCCAGGTCTCAGAGAGGGTCATGGCGATCCTCTCCCGGCACAGCAGGCTGTTTGAGCAGGTGAGCATAGACGAGGCCTACCTCGATCTCAGCGATATCGGCGATTTCACAGCGGCAGAAGCAATCGCCGCCTCAATCAAGCAGGAGATCCGCGAAGAGACCGGGCTTACCTGCTCGGTGGGGGTCGCCCCGGGAAAGACCGTGGCAAAGATAGCTTCCGATTACCGTAAACCAGACGGCCTGACGATCGTCCGCCCGGAAGAGGTCGCGGAGTTCCTGGCCCCCCTCCCCGTGGAGAAGATCCCGGGGATCGGGAGACGGAGCGGGGAGGAACTCCGGCGGATGGGCATCGTGACCATCGGCGATCTTGCACACCGGGATATCCAGGAGATAGTCGCGCACCTCGGACGGCCGGGCATCCGGGTGCGCCGCCTCGCCGAGGGTATCGACGGCGCGGAGGTGCGGTCCAGTGAGGGGCGAAAGTCCATCTCCCGGGAGAGGACGTTTGATGAGGATACCTCCGATCCGACGGTGATCGCTGAGACGCTGGCCGGGCTTGCGGAGAGTGTTGGAGGGACGCTTCGCTCCGCGGGTCTCCGGTGCCGTACGGTCACGATCAAGGTGAGGTACAGAGGGTTTCAGACGTATACCCGTTCAAAGACTCTGGAGCGTTTCACCGCGGATCCGGGCGTGATCCAGAGGGCGGTCTCTGAACTTCTCCAGCCGTTCCTGAACGGCACTGACGTCCGGCTCGTCGGGATCCGGCTATCAAACCTGGAGGGCGGCGGGCGCACCCGCCAGGCCTCGATCGAAGAGTTCTGCGCCTGAGGCTAGGAAAGAGCAAGATTTTCACCATCGCCCCGACCGGTTTCAGGGTTGAGGGTACGGGACCGGGTTTTATCACACGCCGCACACAAACCCTCCCGATCGTGAGATATACTCTTCAGGTGAGCCTTGACGCCTTTGACCGTTCAGGACGCCCTCTCTGCGGCGACCACCCCGACCAGAACGGCTTTTGCCGGCTCTGCCTCCGGTGCCCTTTTGCCGTGAGAGACGACGCCCGTGTCTACTGCGAGCGGTTCGAGACCCCTATCCGGGCACGGGAGAAGTATGCGCTGCAGGGGTGGAAGAAGACACGCCGCAGGGTTCTTGAACGTGACAGAGAGCGCTGTGCCATCTGCGGCGCCGGAAAGGATCTCCACATCCACCACATCGATCGCGACCCTTCAAATGATGACCTGGCAAACCTCATGACGCTCTGCGCGATCTGTCATGCCAGGGTGCACGCCGGTCTCCGGCATGAGGATGGAGAAGAAAGGGTAATAAGGGTTCTGCAGGCCGCGATGAAACGAAACCGCTGAGAAAACCCGTCGGGTGTTCTCACCAGACTGCTGTGTGGAGATCCTCATCACGCCGAAACAACCCCTGAAAAGAACGGTGCCCCTGGACAGCATCGATAACACGGCGACGCGTTGCCCTGATCAAGAGACGGAGCAGGATGACAGGCGTCCTGCCGTCGAGGTGGCTGTGGAGGAAGTCCCGGATCCTCATCTCCGCCTCCAGTTCAGGGATGAGACGACGGTTCAGGAGAAAGGTGTATGTCGCGGCAAGCGGCGCCCCCGAGGTGAGGTGGCGGTCGATTGCGTGAGCGGCGAGTTCTGCCGTTCTCTGGGCATAAAAGATCCCCTCCCCAAGGATGGGGCTTGTGAAACCGCCTGCATCCCCGACCAGAACCGTAGCCTCATGGGCCGGGGATGGGGTGTAGTTTCCAAACGGCAGAAGGCATCCGGCTGGCTTTCGGTCTGCAAACGCCGCAAACCCGATACTCTCCAGGAACTCCCTGAACCGGCCGGGGAGCCCCCTCCGATTTGCCTCAAACAAACCACCGATACCCACGATGACCGCATCAGTGTTGGGGAAGACCCAGCCGTAACCCATGGGGCAGGCGCCGAGGAAAACGTGAGGTATCCCTATGTCAGCGTCCAGAGGGATCGCCGCTTCCCTGTTCTGGTGCATCTCCACCTCCCCGCGGTTGATTTTTATCTCCAGCGCCAGGCCAAGGTTCCTGCGCCACCGTTGCCGATCAACAACACCCTCCGGGAGAGAGCGGCGGACGCTGCTGTGGATCCCGTCAGCCCCAACGATGACCCTGGCGGAGCAACGCTCCCCCTCCGCGGTGGTTACTGTCCGCTGAACGTGGTCGACCGCGGTCACCTCAGTCCCCTCCCGGACCTCCGCCCCGGCCTCCCGCGCCATCAGGGCAAGGCAGGCATCGTATCGGTCCCGCCGGGTGAAGTAGAACGGTTCCGCCAGGCCTTCGGCGAGGACGCGGCGATTACCGATGTAGAGGGCACACCCCTTCCCGGTGAAGTCGAGCAGCCCCTCCCGCCGGAGGGCATCCAGCGGGAGGGAAAATACCCTGTCCAGGAACCGGACAGACTTCTGTGTCAGGCAACCGCCGCAGACCTTCTCACGTGGGTATACCGCCCGCTCAAAGAGCCCCACGCGGTGCCCCGCCTTTGCAAGCAGGAAGGCGGCGGTGCTCCCGGCGGGTCCTCCTCCAGCAACTATAACATCGTAATCCGGCTGGTCCCGCATTCGACTTTCACTCTTGTGAAGGGTTCGCCTGTGAACCGGATATTGTTTTCCCGCCGGACCGTCTGCCTGGATCGGTCCGAAACGCCTATCGACTTCCACCAGACGTTCATATCCTCAACCGACCCGCAGATGTTGACACTCTCAGAGAGCGCCCCTGCGAATGCGTATCCTGCCCTGGCAAACGTGATGTTGGCCGGGTATGATCCGGCTCTGGCGATGGCAAACACCGTCTTTATCCCGCTTGAGTAGACATCTTCCTCCATTAACTGGAGGAGGATGGCTGCAAACCCGTGCCCCCGGTAGCCGGGCAGAGTTGCAAAACCCGTCATCTCTGCAAATTCGGCGCGGGCGTCAACTTCAGCTCCAGCGACCGCAACGATACGACTCCCGGGCTTAATTACACAGAAACAGCGCAGATTCTCCTGCATCTTCTGCGCAAGGTAACCGGGGTCATCAATCGGGACAGGATAGGTCTCAAAGACACTCCGATAGATCGACGCTACTGCCGGGGCGTCCGCTGCAGTGGCACGAACCGCGGTGAAACACGGTTCCAGCGCCGGACACGCCGCATCCCGCTCACCGGCTTTGGCCATGGCAACCGCAAGGACTTCATCGTCGTTCCCGCTCCTCCTGCTGCCCCGCGTGGGATGGCGGTACGCCAGGTAGTAGCCGTCAACCTCACCGCGAAACAATCCCGGGATACGCACCAGCGGTGTGTAGCCGTCTGATACGAACTGATCGAGGGCGGTGGCCGGTATCCTTGCAAATATACTGGAATATCCGCGCTCTTTTGCAAACGCCCCAAGCCTTCCAGTGATCTCGGGGAGGTCTGTTGTGTCCAGATGATAAAGAAAGGCACGGTCGTTGTGCGGACCGTGGTGGACCAGGCTGCGCCCGAGCGCTGTAACGGTATCATCACAGGCGTCAGTGCATGGAGAATGCCCCTGAACTGACTGTCGCCTGGAACTCTCTACGGTATGCCGCGTAAAGGCGGCTCCTGCTTCGGAAGAACGCATTTGATTCTTCTGATCCTGTCGAGAACCTGACATGCTCTTCCATAAAATATATTTTTATCTTAATATATAATGAACATGGATATTTCGCTCCCTAGCAGCAGCGACCAATAAACACTTTCACCCCGCGCACGACAGGCTCTTTTACCTGTGGACAGATGATCCAGTCATGTCCATTGTGGAGCAGAAACTCTCCAGCCTCACTGCCGCCGGGCAGTTTGACATCTGCGCACCCGGCGAGTGCATCCATGTCCTCTCTACAGCGGCGCACATAACTTACAACCGGCGGGCGGGTGGATGCGGCCGGATGCTCAAGGTGCTTCTCAACGGTTATTGCTCCTACGACTGCGCCTACTGTTCCGTCCGGGTAAACCGTGAACGACTGGGGTTCTCACCGGATGAGTTTGCCGAAGCCTTCCTTCGCCTCTGGCATGAAGACCTTGTCGGAGGCCTCTTCCTGAGTTCCGGCATCCCGCACGACGTCGACCTTGTGATGCACGACCTTGTTGAGACGGGGGAGATCCTGCGGTGCAGGGGCTACGACGGTTATCTCCACCTCAAGATCCTTCCCGGCGCTGCACGGGCGGATATCCATGACGCAGCCAGGGTGGCGGACAGGATCAGCATCAACCTGGAGACCACGTCCTCAGACCGCCTGGGGTGCATAGCCGGGGTGAAGGATTACCAGCAGGATATCCTGAAACGGCAGGCCTGGGTGGCAGAGGAGAAGCCCGAGGGCCATACAACGCAGCTCGTCATCGGGGCGGCGGACGAGACCGATGCAGAGATCCTCTCCTGTCTCGCCGGCCAGTATCGCCGGGTCAGGCCAGCCCGGGTCTACTTCTCGGCGTTCCGCTCCCTTCCCGGAACTCCTCTCGCAGAGCATCCAGATACACCGGCCTGGCGGGCGCGACGGTGCTACCAGGCCGACTACCTGCTCCGGGATTACGGTTTCACGGCCGACGAACTCAAGGCTTCTCTCGACGAAGACGGGTTCTTCGAAAACCGCGACCCAAAAGAGGTCATCGCAGCCGATATGATGCCGGTGAACGTAAACACCGCCACAAAGTGGGATTTACTTCGCGTCCCGGGGATAGGACCGAAGGCAGCAGACAGGATCATCAGACTCCGCAAACAGCGGCCGTTCACCGGTCCGGCCGACCTTGCACGTGCTGGAATCGGGGGACAGGTCGCCGCACGCCACCTCACCTTCGGCAACCGGAAGGGGACCATCCAGACGAAGTTGATCCTGTAAGGTGGCCGCCACCTCCCGGTACGAAGACCGCTCGAAGGGGAGTGGTCTGGCTGGAAACCCTTAAACCCCGGCATACCGGAGGATGAGGTCGGTTGCCGCCCGGATCTCCTTTCCCTGCTTCCTTACCTCGGCAAGGTAAGCGTTGTAGATCTCGTCGTTAACAATCCGGATCCTCTTGCGGAAGAGGTCAGCGTGCATCATCAGGTCTAAACACCGGGCCTCGCTCTCGGTCAGACCGAGCACCCGGTAGTCACTCTTATGCGGCATAAAAGTCGGATTCTTATGGCGTGGCGTCTTTACCACGAGATCGGCAAGCGGCGTTCCGGGTATGGGTTCGGCAGCGCTCACAAAGGTGTCGTCAAGCAGGAGGGTGGCGATCAGATCCTTTGTAGCCATGTAATCCCGCTCAGTCTCTCCCGGATACCCGACAATGAAACTCCCGGCGACATGGAGCCGGTGTTTCCGGCACAGCTTCACCGCCTCCACAACCTGCCTCACCTTCACGCCTTTACCCATCATCCGGAGCACCCGGTCGCTCCCCGACTCGATCCCGAAGAAGACCCAGCCGATGGTGTAGCGCTTTATGGCGTCAAGTATCTCGTCGGTGATACAGTCCACCCTGATATCCGGGGCGGAGATATTTTTGGGCCCCATCACCTCCGCCATTCCGCGCAGGAGGGCGATGAAGGCGTCCGGGTTCATCTCCCCGTTGCTCGAACCGTAGAGCGACCCCGTCCCCCCGGATATAGATAGACGTTTTGCGCCGTGGGCTGCAAAAGCCTTTACCTCCTCGATGATGCTCTCGATCGATCGGCTCCTGACCCTCCTCCCGAAGAACCGGGGCACCTGGCAGAAGGTGCACCCCCCTATACACCCCCGGTGGGTCTCGATGTAGGCGCTCGCCCCCCGGATACTCTGGCTGCCTATATCGTCCGGGATCAGGGGCAGCGGGCGCTCGATCGGCGCTGGAGGGGCGGGGGGCGTCACCACAGTTCTGCCGCCATCGAGAAACGCTATTCCCGGGAGGTCTGGCGAGACCCCCTCCTCGACCAGACGGACCACCGTCTCCTCACCCTCACCTACGACAACCGCGTCGGGGGCAATCTCACCGAGCACCATCTCCGGTGCGGCCGAGACGGGCCCCCCCACGTAGACCCGCCCGCCACGCTCGCGGTGTGCCCGGATCACGTCCCTGATCGCGGGATCGAGGAGGTGCTGGGTCGAGAAGAGGCTCATAAGCAGGATTGAACCCATAGGAACCTCAGGCGTCCGGGTGAGGGTCACGCGGTGGCCTGCGTCACGAAGAACGCCGCCGATCAGCATGGCGCCGTAGGTGTAGATACCGGGGGAGAGGATCGTGATCTCCATGATACAGTTATCGCCCTGACAGTATACAAAAGGTGGTGGTGTCCCGTCTCACTGCGGTGCAACCAAGTCCGATGACCCGCTCTCCCTCAGGGTGTCTTCTCCCCTACCCGGCGGGCGTAGTGGGTGATCGCCCACCCTAGAAGCGCCGTCGCAGCCGCGACCAGTGCCAGGACATACCAGTGGATCGGGCCGATGGAGTCCACCGCCAGCCTTACAACGAGGTTTAAGGGGTTGTAGGGGACTGCCATGACAAAGAGGAGGGCCACCACGAGCGCCGTCGAGAATATGAACTGGGCACTCGTCCTCTCACGGTAATGGAGCGCGACGAGCGCCCCGAGCAGTATGAGGACGAGACCGGACGTCGAGACGTGGAGGAGGATCGCCGTGGCGTTATCCACCGGGATGCCGTTTAGCCAGAGGAGGATGAGCCAGGCGCCCGCCTGGACAGGAACCAGAACCTCGCAGGCGGCAATCTTTCCCCAGATCACCTCCGTGAACATGATCGGTGTCGAGAGCAGGGTCTCGAGCGTCTGCCGCTGGTACTCCTCCGTGATCAGGTCGATGATCAGGGCCGCCGATACGATCGCCGGGAGGAAGACAAGCAGCGGGATGAGGAGACCGTAGACAAACTCAAAGAAACTCTCACCGC
The DNA here is from genome assembly GCF_033472595.1 of Methanoculleus receptaculi. NCBI lineage: Archaea > Methanobacteriati > Methanobacteriota > Methanomicrobia > Methanomicrobiales > Methanomicrobiaceae > Methanoculleus > Methanoculleus receptaculi. Next base: position 570,901 of record NZ_CP137642.1, read on the forward strand.
CCCCGGAGTCCGGGAAGTTCAACTCCACAGGTGAGTAGATCAGCCGGTCGGCCCGGGTCTCACGGAGTTGTTCCTCGTAACCCTGGAGAACCTCTTTTATCTTGACGTTGACGACACCCGACTGAAGGTCGTTCTGGATGAGATAGAGCGTTACTGTGATCGGACCTTCAGCGTCGGGAGGTGTCTGCGGGACGTATACCACCGCCGAGACCATCCGCTCGCGCAGTGCCGCAAGCGCCGCACCGAGATCCATCCTGTAAAGGATGAGATCGTCTCGTTCTCCAAACTCATCGATCAGCGGTGATTCCGCCCCGGCGTAACCGACTCTGTAGGTGACCGTTGAGTAGCCCTCGATAGCCTCGGGGTCATACATCGCGGTGAGTCCAACCATCAAGAACGACGAGAACATCGCTATGAAGACCTGGAGGAGGATCGCAAAGACGATAGTCTTCTCCGATGACAGCCCGGCGATCTCTTTCTTTGCAATCAGATAGATATGACGCCTCTTCAAAGGAGCATCCCCCCGATGAAGTAGAGGTTGTAGAGACTGTGGACCATACCTGCAGCAACGATTCCCGGCGCATAGGCGCGCCGCCCCCCGAGCAGCAGGAACCCCCCGGTGATCAGCACCCCGGCGATGTGGAGGAGGAGCGGCATCCAGAGCGCCTGGAGAGAGAGGAAGAGGATGCTCCCGAAGATCGATTCGGTGATCTGGGCAAGCGTGGCAAAGAGAAGGAGTTTTTCGCCGACAAGGAACCCGAGGCCTGTGACCGTTGCCCCGACGAGAAGGTTTCCCGGCGTGAGGAAACCGGGCCGATCCCTGACTATAGCGTAAAGCCCTATCGATTTTGCAAACTCCTCGATGACCGCGGCAGTGATCGTCAACAGGAGGAGAGAGAGCGGCATGGGGATGTTGAAGAAGAGGACGAGCGTCAGCATCTCGGCCATGAAGACGAACGGGATCATGAATGCGGCAAGCAGGAAGAGCGAGAAGTGCGGGTGGTTCCGGCTGATCCCGGTCGATATGAAGTCAACAACCCGTGATATCAGGCGTATCTCCGAGAAGAGGTGTTCTTCCCGGAAGTTTGCAATCCCGAGATAGAAGAGGATGATGCTCGTTGCAAAGAAGAGCGCGGTCGAGTAGATGTACTCCATCGCGGTGAACCCGTCACCCTGGATTGCAATCACGACCAGGGTGAGAGGGGAGACGATGCTGATGACGTGGGTGTTTGCAAATACCGTCGGGAAGAAGAGGTATGACGTGGCGACGGTCGAGAAGAAGATCGAGACAAAGGAGAGTTCTTTGAAACTCCGGGACGTCATCCCTATGATGAGGGCGTTTGCCAGGAAGAAGAGGATGACCGGGACGAGCGGAAGGAGGATCGTAAGCGGCGCCCTGGCAAGGAGGGTGATCGCGGCCGCGATCAGGATCATGATCGTGAAGTAGGGAAGGGCCTTTCCTACGACGATCGCCACGGGACGGAGGGGGGTGGAGAGGAGCGCCTCACCTGCGCGTCCCACCCTCTCGTTCATCACACTCATCATGAAGAACTGGGAGGTGAAGTAGAGCGGGAATATGAAGACGAAGACCAGGATGATGGTATCAAACGGCAGCGGCAAAGAGAGTTCTGAGGGTGTCAGGAGTCTGTCTGTGGCGGACTCGCCAGAGATGAGAGATGTGTAGCGCTTGAGGGGCTGACCATCCCCGGCCTCCACGAGATGCTCCCTGAGTTCTTCCTCGGTTGTGAGCCTGCCCTGGGATGGAGGTGTCACCTCCTCGACCGGGAGAGATGGAGATGGGGGTCTCCTCGTCTCCACGGGGGCGCCGACCTGCTGGCCGCTCTGGGTCGCAAGGAAATCGATCTCGCTCTTCACGTACTGGAGATCGATCCAGAGAGGATAGGCGGCGAAGAGGTCGGGTTCCGCTGCCGCCACGCTTGCAACGTAACTCTCGTAATCGCGCTCGAGCGTATTTAATGCCGCACGCCCTTTATCCGTGTCAGCAGCGTAGACCTCCCCGTTTATGATGACGATATCGTAGGAAAACCTGTTCTCCCAGAGCGACGCTGCATCATCCTGGTATGTGGCAAACCGGGTGTCGGATGCGACTATACTGGCCGTGCCGGGGTCATCAACGCCGATCCGGTACATCCCGTCCTGTAGATGGAGACCGCTCTCTGCGGCAAATGCCGTCACCAGCACCAGGAGGAGAAGAAGCCCCACAGCAATAGGCAGGATGCCTCTCCCCATCGTGGTCATGGATCGCTTTATCTCCCATGTGGCGATCGTCCGGATTGAGGAGATAAGACTCATGGTGATCCCGGAGGGTGTCTGAGAGGCATATTTCTGTAGGGCAACCTATTAGTAGGCATCGGAGACAAAAGAGATACCGGATGATAGCGGCCCGCAATCTTGTCAAGTATTATGGCGAGTTCCCGGCCCTCGACGGCGTCTCGTTTGACCTTGACGATGGGGAGATCTTCGGGGTGATCGGGCATAACGGCGCGGGCAAGACCACTCTTTTAAAGATCATGGCCGGACTTATCTCGCCGACGGCGGGCAGTCTTGTCATAAATGGGATCGACGTTGTTAAAAGACCGCTCGATCTGAAACGGAACCTTGGATACCTGCCGGAAGAGTCCAGGCTCTACGAGACTATGAGCGTTGAGGCGTACCTTGCGTTCTTCGGTGAGATCTACGGTCTTCCAGCAGACGTGATCCGGAAACGGTCGATGGAACTCCTCGACGAACTCATGCTGGATCCCGATGGCAAGAAGATCGGTGAACTCTCGAAAGGGATGAAGCGGAAGGTCGCAATAGCGCGATCGCTGATCCACGATCCGGACCTGCTCATATACGACGAACCCACCTCCGGCCTCGACCCCATGACCTCACGCTCGGTGCTCGACTACATCAAGGGGCTGCGCAATCAGGGCAAGACGGTGGTCTTCTCCGCCCACAACCTCTTCCAGGTGGAAGAGGCCTGCGATCTCGTCCTGATCCTGCGCCGGGGGAAGGTGGTGGCAAAAGGCAGCATGCACGAACTCCGGGAGGCATTTGGCTCGATTACCTACCAGATCTTCTTCAGGATCCCCGATCCCGCGACGTTTTCAACCCCGGTCAGTTACATCGCCTCCAATGGCCGCTACATGGCAGAGGCGCACAGCATCGAAGACCTTAACAGGATGACCGCGACGCTTGCGGCCGCCGGCGCAACGATAGAGCGGATCGAGTCGCACTACCCGACACTTGAAGAGATGTTGTTAAAGATCGGGCAGTGAGTTGCCCGCCGCCCTCAAAGGGACGACGGGAGGAGGGCGGGTTTGTACACCGGAATCGTTGTCCCCCCGTGCAAATTGGATTATCCGGGGCAATTTAGAGGTATAGCCACAGGGAAACTTTTAAATGGGACACACACCTGCGCCGCTGGAACGAGTATATAGGCATCCGGGGCGAAACCTAACATAGAGATGCCGTACTATCATCTTCGTGGTGCAGGGTTGCCAGAACTGCTTGCGCCGGCGGGGTCTCCTGAGGCTCTGGCTGCAGCGGTCAGCGCTGGTGCCGATGCCGTCTACCTTGCCGGGAGACGGTTCGGTGCCCGGCACTACGCGGCGAACTTCTCGGAGGAGGAACTCGTCTCCGCCATTGATTACGCCCACCTGCGCGGTGTCAGGGTCTATGTCACCGTGAACATCCTGGTCAGGGATGCAGAACTCTCCGATCTGGCCCGATACCTGAACCGTCTCTACGAGATCGGAGCAGACGCCGTCCTGGTTCAGGATCCCGGTGTGGCGGCGCTTGCACGGGAGGTCGTCCCGGACCTTCCACTCCACGCATCCACCCAGATGACGATACACAACCGTGAAGGCGTTCTGAGGGCCGCTGGAAAAGGCTTCTCCAGGGTGGTTCTGGCGCGGGAACTCACCATTCCAGAAATCGAAGATATAGCGGCCGATCCCGGTGCAGGAGGGGTGGGTCTTGAGGTCTTCGCCCACGGTGCCCTCTGCTACTCTTACTCCGGTCAGTGCCTCCTCTCCTCGGTCATCGGCGGCCGCAGCGGGAACCGCGGGATGTGCGCCCAACCGTGCCGGAAACCCTACCGGCTCGTGACCGCCGGGGTGGACGAATACGGTCGGCCGGGAGATCTGGAGCCCCTCCCCGTGAATGACCGATACCTTCTATCTACGCGGGACCTCTGCGTCTATCCCTACCTCGATAGGCTGGTGCGGGCACCGGTGGCCTCGCTAAAGATCGAGGGCAGGATGCGTTCTCCCGCCTACGTCGCCATCGTGACCCGGATCTACCGGCGCGCTCTCGATGCGATCGCCGCCGGCGGCGACTGGTCGCCATCAAGGGAGGATCTGCGGGACCTGGCGCTCGCGTTCAACCGGGAGTTCACGGAGGGCTACATCCTCGGCGCCCGCGATATCATGGCCCGCGACCGGCCCGGGAACCGGGGGCTCTACCTGGGACGGGTCACCGGTTACGATCCGCGGAGAGGGGAGGCAACCGTCCGCCTTGCCGGGGATATCGTGCCCCGTTCAGGCGACGGGCTGGTCTTCTGCACAGATGACCCCGCGATGGATGTGGGAGCGGTTGTCCGGGGGGCAGCCGCCGTCAGGAACGGCACGCTGCGACTCAGCGTCCCTGCGCCGGTAACGCCCGGTGCACGGGTCTTCCTCACAAAGAGCATGGATCTTGAGGACGGGGCAAAGAGGATAATGGAGGCGGCCCCTGAACCGCTGCAACTAGATCTCCTGGTCACCTGGGATGGAGCGACGCCCTGCCTGGAGGCGGTCGTCGAGTTGCCGGGTGGTAAACCACTCGGGGTGCGTTACCGCCCCGATCTCCGGATGGATGCGGCACGGAACCGGCCGCTGACCGAGGAGCAGATATCCGCACAGTTCGGGAAGACCGGGGGGACGCCGTTTGTGATAAGGAGCATGGATATCCGCTACCCGGGCGGCCTCTTTGCCCCGCTCGGAGAGTTGAACCGCGTCCGGCGGGAGTTTCTTGAGGCCGTCAAGGAGATCCTCCTTGCCGCGCGACGCCCGGACGCGGAGGCGGTTCATGCGGCCCGGCAACGGCTTGAAAGGGCGCTCACCAGGATGGAACAAGCAGCGGCGCTCAACCGGGGACGCAGCGTCCCGTCGGTCTCGGTCTACACCGACGCCCTGGAGGGTGTGGAGGCTGCTGTCAGTGGAGGGGCGGGGACGGTCTACCTGGAAGTGGCCGCCGTTCCCTCTCTCCTCAAAGAGGCTGCCAGCGTCTGCCGGGACGGCGGTGCGGAGGTTGTCTGGAAATGGCCTGCAATCACCCGGCGGACGTTCCTGGACGCGGCGACGCCCATCCTGCCGTCGCTATACGGGGCAGGCGTTAGCGGGGTGATGGTGAGCGGGATGGGCGCTGCTGATGCTGTGAGGCGGGCCGAACCGCGGATGAACCTCTACGGCGCCGCCGGACTGAACCTCTGGAACCATCGCACCGCCGCGAGACTGGATGGGCTGTTCCTGCGGTGCACGGCATCCCCGGAACTCCCGGCCGACGACCTCGCCGGGCTTGCAGCCTCGACCGGCGGGACGCTGGAGCTCGAGGTGCTGGTCCAGGGCAGCATCGAGGCAATGGTGAGCGAGGACCGGCTGGTGGGAGGCGTCGCCGGCGAAGCAGGTTGCAGCAGAGGGTTTATCGGGCTGCAGGATGGGCGCAACCGGGTATTCCCGCTCAGGTGTGACTGTGAGGGCAGGACTCACATCGCAAACGCGGTTGAGACCTGCCTGATCGACCACCTCCCGGAGATTGCGGAGATGGGTATAGACTCCGTTGCCATCGATGCACGGGGCCGGGGCCCCCGCTACGCCGGGGAGATGGCCCGCTTCTACCGGGCCGCGGTCGATGCTGTGGCCCGTGGGGACTTCGGTCTACTGCCCGGGCTCAGGAACGAGGTGAAACGGCGGGCTCTCGGCGGCATCACCGGCGGGCATTTTGTCAGGGGTATTGAGGGTTGATGGTCGTCCCGCAGGATTGGTTGGGGTTGATGAAAGACCGCGGGCCTGCATCAGAGTTAATACAGGGTGGAGCAACCTATCAGGCAGACGTGATGGATATGGATTCGCCGTTCATCCTGATCAACCTCAAGACCTACAAGGAAGGTATGGGCAGCAACGCCCATCGGATAGCTGCTGCGGCCGAGACCGTGGCAAAAGAGAGCGGTGTCGTCATCGGCATCGCGCCGACCTTCACCGAACTCCACCCGATGAGCCACCACTACTCGATCCCGGTCTACGCCCAGCATATCGACCCGATCAGCCCTGGTGCCCATACCGGTCATATTCTTCCGGAATCTGTCCGGTCTGCGGGTGCCCGTGGCACCCTGATCAACCACTCCGAGCGCCGTCTCACCCTTGCGGATATCGACGCCTGTCTGCAGGCTGCCAGGAGGCTCCGCCTTGAGTCGGTCGTCTGCACAAACAACGATGCTACCAGCGCTGCCGCCGCAGCGCTCGGCCCCGACTACGTGGCGATCGAACCCCCCGAGCTGATCGGGAGCGGGGTATCGGTCTCAAAGGCCGATCCCGGTATAATCGAGCGTTCCGTCAACGCAGTCCTGGGGGTTAACCCGAACGTAAAAGTCCTGACGGGGGCAGGGATCCAGTCCGGCGAGTGCGTGAAGATCGCCATCGATCTCGGGACATGCGGCGTTCTCCTTGCCTCGAGCGTGGTCAAGGCTGAAGACCCCGAATCAGTCCTCCGCGACCTGGTCTCCCTGATCTGAATACATCTACGTTATCAGCGAGATCAGGTCGTGCCTGGTGATCACACCCTGCACCTTCCCTTTCTCGATGACGATTACAGCATGGCTGTGGCGCAGCAGGTGGACGACCGTCTCTATCGGTGTTGTGGGGGGGACCGTCGGGAAACCCGGCTCCATGTAGTCCCTCACCACCCGCGGACATTTCTGGTGAAGTCCTCCCTCGTCCATTGCGTTCGTGATGGCCGACTCGGATATGCAGCCGATGGGCACCCCGTTCTCGAGCACCGGCAACTGGGATATGCCTTTTTTCCCCATGATCTCGATGGCGCGGCTGACGGGATCTTCCGGCGTGACCGAAAAAACCGGGGAGTGCATCACGTCGGCCGCTGTCACCGCCGACTTCTCCGCTGCCTGCAGGACGTTCACGATCTTTGCGAGCGTGCTGACTCTCGGATCCACGCTGCCCGCCTCGATCCGCGCCACCATGGACTGGCTTATTCCGGCCATTCTGGCCACATCAGCCTGTTTTAAGCCCATCTGGATCCTTTTTGCACGAAGTTCCGCTGGAGTTGGGATCTCCATTTGATTACCCATAGTAATTTTTTACAATATATACCTGCCTGCGGGCCGTGAGCGTGAAAAACCGGTAAGACCGGTAAGCCGCAGACCTGATAGCGGGGATGTGGGCAGATCCCCGGCGGATCCGTCGTCCATGACCGGGTTCATCAAACCAGGGCACGGCCTGAAGACACTCTGTTCTGGCAGCCTCAAGATTCTCAGGCGCAAAAGGGTGCATGACAGGTATTTAAGATATAAGCATGGAATACATCCAGCAGGTATGAAGATCGTCGTATCAGTGGACGACCCCGCCCTCATCAACGGGGTGCTGGAATACAACCCGGCGTTCATCGAGATCAGGCTCGACCGTATGGAGGGCGATCTGCTGGATCACGTCCGTGCAATCCGGGAGATGACCGCCATCCCCCTGATCGCCACGCTAAGGAGCAGGGAGGAGGGAGGGGGCTTTGTCGGCGATGCCGACCTCTGGGCTGGAATAGTCGGGCCGATTGCAGGCTACGTTGATATAGTTGACGTTGAGACGCGCTACAGCAAGCATGCCCCCTCCCTCAGGAGCCAGGGGGCCAGGATCCTGGCCTCCCTCCACACAGACGATATGCCCGGCCAGGGAGACCTGGAGAGGATCGAGAGGACGCTCAGGTCGTACGGCGATATACCGAAGATAGTCGTTCGGCCCGAAAACCCGGACGAACTCCTCGACCTCCTCCGGTTCACCGCCAATGCGCAGAAACCAATCTGCACAAGCGTCATGGGCGGCAGGTTCCGTTTCGCCCGCGCGATCCTGCCGCTCTTCGGTTCAGAGTTTGTCTTCTGCCACGCGGGGAGACCGATGGCCGAAGGGCAGTACCATATCCGGGAGATGCGCGAGATCGCCGAACTGCTGGGGTGAGGCGGCGGGTAACGCCACCGCTGTGCAGGCGCTAATCCCAGCCGCGGTACTTTGCCTCTTCGAGCATCGCGTCGATGATCACGAGCGCAAGCATACACTCTGCAACAGGGAGGATCCTGGGAGCGATGCAGGGGTCGTGCCGCCCTTCGATCCTTATCTCGCGTTCAACCCCGGCGAGATCGATCGTCCGCTGAGGGCTGCGTATCGAGGGGGTCGGCTTGACGGCAAGTCTGACGATTATATCCTCTCCGCTCGTGATCCCGCCAAGGATGCCGCCGGCACGGTTGCTTGCAAACCCTTCCGCGGTGATCGCGTCGTTCATCTCACTCCCAAGGAGACGGGCTGCGCCGAACCCCTCACCGATCTCGACCGCCTTCACCGCCCCTATACCCATCATGGCGCCGGCGATGGCGGCATCGATTTTTCCAAAGACCGGGTCACCAAGACCCGGTGGGCAGCCTGAGGCGATCACCTCGACTATCCCGCCCACGGAATCGCCTGAATCGCGGGCGGCGCGGATCTCTGCCTCCATCGCTTCACGTTCCCTCACCCCGTGCACCTCGACGACCTCACCACGGATCGCGATGCCGCGCGGCGCAAGCCAGCGCATCGCCACCGCACCGGCAGCGACCCGCCCAACCGTCTCCCGGCCGGAACTCCGGCCCCCACCGCGGTGGTCGCGCAACCCGTACTTCATCTGCCAGGTATAGTCCGCATGCCCGGGACGGTAGACATCCCGGAGCGCGTCGTAGTCCTCCGAACGGACGTCCTGATTGAGAACCACAAGCGCGATCGGGGCGCCGGTCGTCCGCCCTTCAAACGTCCCTGAGATGATCTCCACCCGATCTGGTTCCCTGCGCCCGGACTCAAGCGGGCTCTTCCCCGGCCGCCGGCGGTCGAGGTAGGGCTGGATATCCCCTTCCGTCAGGGGCATCCCCGGTGGGCAGCCGTCGATGACCACACCAACAGCCCTGCCGTGACTCTCCCCGAACGTCGTGCACCTGAAATTTCTGCCGAACGTGTTCATGAAAGCACCTCCCGCACCTCTTCCGGCGAGACCGCGATCCCGGTGATCAGCCGGAACTGTTCCACCGCCTGGTGGACGAACATCTCCGTCCCGGGTATGGCCTCGCACCCTGTCTCCCTCGCCGCCCGGATGAGCGGCGTATCCGGCGGGGTGTAGACCAGATCAAAGACCGTCATCCCCTGCTCCAGGTCGCCGGCATCAAGCAGGCTCCGGGTGTCCGGCTCCATCCCAACCGGGGTTGCGTTCAGCACCACATCGGCCTTACATCCCCTGAAATCTTCCAGCCCTCCCCACCGGCAGTTGAAACGTTCTGCAAGTCTCCGTGCAGCATCTGGCTTCCTGGCAAGTATCGTCACCTCCATATCGAGCGAACAGAGGGCGTAGACCGCTGCGGCCGCCGCACCCCCCGCACCGAGCACAACCGCCCTGGCGCCCTGTCGGTGGAGAAGCGGCGTCCGGACACCCAGCCAGTCGGTGTTATGCCCGTAAGACCTTCCACCGCACCTGACCACGGTGTTTGCCGCACCTATTGCCGCCGCATGCTCGTCCACCTCGTCCAGGTAACGCATCACATCGGTCTTGAACGGGATGGTGACAGAGAGCCCCTTTGTCGGCAGCAGGGATGCCAGACGGATGATCGTCCCGACGTCCGGCCACTCGAACAGGGTGTAGTGGTAGTTCATCCCGAACCGTTCAAAGAGCCGGTTGTAGAGGAGCGGGCTCCTGCTGTGGGCGCAGGGGTAACCGGCGATGCCGCAGACCATCAGCCCCGGGTCACGGCCGAGCATCCCCCGCAGACCGGAGAGCCCGAACCGCTCCAGGAGGTCGTCGCGCTCGCGCCGCCCTTCCAGCGGGAGAGCGTTCTCACCGCGGATATCCCTGAGGATGATACCGGCAACCTCAACCGGCGTTCGGGAACCGGTATCCACACAGGCATCTGCGGCGCCAAGGTAGGCGTCCTTTCGCCTGGCAAGGAGGCTGCGCACCTCCTCCTCCGGCGGGAGATCGGTCAGCCCCGGCCGGTCGCTCCCGGCGATCCGCTCCCCTATGGTCTCCGGCGAGGCGGAGAGGAGGTAGACCCTCCCATGCCGCCGCAGGTCGGCGACGTTTGTGGGGTCGCAGACCGCACCCCCGCCGGTGCTGATCACCCCCTCCACACCCGCAAGCGACTCGATAACCCCGCGCTCGAGGGCGCGGAACCGCGCCTCGCCGTGCTGCCGGAAGATCTCCGGGATCGAGACCCCGGCCGTTCGCTCGACAAGCGTATCGGTATCAAAGAAGGGCAAATCCAGGCTTTCAGCAAGGATCCGCCCGACCGAGGTCTTCCCCGTCCCCCGGTAACCGATGAGTATGACCCTCACAGCAGCCCCTCCCCGTATAGAGCCTCCCAGAACCCCGGAAAAGACTTCTCCACGCATCCCGGGTCCCGGATCACCATCCCGCCGACCGCAAGACCGAGGACGGCAAACGCCATCGCCGTCCGGTGGTCGTCGTGGGGGTCGACAGCAACGCCGTGAAGCGGCGCAGGGTTGATCCTGATGGAGTCCGCCGTCACCTCGACCCCCGCACCCATCCTGCGCAGGGTCTCCGCCGTCACCGCGACTCGGTCGCTCTCCTTGTAGCGCAGGTGCGCCGTCCCGGTGATTGTCGTCGGCGACCCTGCCACCGCCGCCACTGCTGCCAGCGTCTGGACGGTATCGGGGGAGGAGGACATGTCGATCTCGATACCTTCAAGATCGCCCGTCCGCTCGACCGTCACCGCGTCATCACTTGAGGCAACCCGGCAGCCCATCGAGACGAGGGCGTCCAGGAACCGGCGGTCACCCTGAACGGATGCGGGGTTCAGTCCCCTGACCGTGACCCGGCCGCCGCATATGGCCGCGATCGCAAAGAGGTATGACGCCGACGAGAAATCGCCCTCGATCCGGTAATTCCTCCCCCGGTAAGGCACGCCGCTCTCCACACGGAACCATTCATAGCCCCGCCGTTCAAATCGGGCGCCGAACTCCCGCATCACATCCAGTGTCAGATCCAGGTATGACCGCGAGGCAGGGGGCGCCGGGAGCGTGACCTCCACATCCTCCTCCGCGCACGGCGCCGCCATCAGGATGGACGAGACGAACTGGCTGCTCACGCTCCCGTCGATCTCCACCCTCCCGCCGTGAAGTCTCCCCGATACCCGGACCGGCGGGTAGCCCGACCTGCCGGGAAAGATTACCTCACCACCGAGCCCCGCCAGCGCCCTGGCAAGGGGGCCGACAGGCCGCTCAAGCATCCTGGAACTCCCGGTCAGCACCACCGGATGGGGGGCAAGGAGCGCCACGGAGGCAAGCAATCGCAGTGTCGTCCCCGAGTTTCCGCAGTCGATGGTCACCTCGCCCCCTGTCCGGAAGGTACCGCCGCAACCGATGACAAGAACCTCTCCGGGCCGCCACTCAACCGGCACCCTGAGAGCCTCAAGCCCCCCGGCGGTCAGTTCCGTGTCGACCGCCCCGAGGGGGTTGGTGATACGCGTCTCTCCCTCCGCGAGCGCTCCCGCAATCAGAGCCCGGTGGGTGTAACTCTTCGAGGGCGGGGCCTCAAAGACCGCTTCGACAGGGCCTGTCCGCGAAACCCTGATAATCATACCCCCGGCACCTCCAGGCGGGGATAGCACCCGAGTTCTCTCAAGTTTGTCATGCCTCTGAGTTCCTCCTCTGCCTCAAGCCAGCCTTCGGAGATCTCAAGGTCGATGAAGAAGATGTACTTCCCGATCCCCCTCCGGGACGGCCGCGACTCTATCCGGGTCAGGTTGATCCCGCGCCTGGCAAAAACCCCCAGGATATCGGCAAGGAGTCCAACCCGGTCGATCTCCGGGTCAACCAGGAGACTGCACTTTGTGCATCCTGCAAGATCGCGGGGGAGAGGGGAGATCTCGACAAACCGGGTAGTGTTGTCCCTCCTGTTCTGGACGTCCCTCACGGCGATCGGAAGGCTGTAGATCCGTGCCGCCATCTCCGAAATGATGGCGCCTGCGTTCTCGTTTCGCTGCATAGCAACCGCGCTCGCAGCGTTGCTGCTGGTGTGGACGACCTCCACCCCGAGATTGTCGAGGAAGATGGAGCACTGCTCGTGTGTCTGTGGGTGGGCGTAGACGACCGAGAGGCGGGAGGGGTCGTACCGGGCCGCAAGGTGGTGGCGAACGGGCATGTAGGCCTCGGCGGTGATAGAGACCTCAAACTCCATCAACCCCTGGAGCGTCTCTCCCACACCTCCGGTTTCCGAGTTCTCGATCGGCACAAGCCCGCGGCCGGACCCGCTCGCCACCCTGGCTATGATCGAGCGGATCGTCGGCAGGAGTTCGATATCATCGCCGTATAGCCGTGTTGCAAGGTCGTGGCTGACCGTCCCGGCGGGGCCGAGCGTCAGGACGGTCATCGGCCGCTCACCACGTGGTTGATCAGATCGTCGGTCTCTTCGGTCGCGGAGACCAGGTAGGAGGCGTAATGCGCGGCATTGGCGGCAAAGAACTCCTGGAACCGGTCGGCATCCCCCGACTCGACGATCTCCCGGAGAGCCAGGACTGCCTCCTCGAACCTGGCAAGCACCTCCGGTACGGCCGGGTTCATCTGGAGGATATCCCCGTAGAGCCCGGCGTCCTGAGCAAGGATCCGCCCGACCAGTCCCATCTCGATCCTGTATATGGGGCTTGTGAAATGGAGAGACTCCGCGATGTCTGTTCCGGTCCTGCGAATGGCCTCTGCCTTTGCAAGCGTCACAAAGTGGGTGAGACCCTGGATCACCGCCATCATCCGGTCGTGATCCTCCGGTGTCGAGATGGTGATCTCCGCCCCCTGCTCACGGAATACGGAGAGAAGGGTATCGAGGGTCTCCTGGCTGCAGCGCGCCGGGGTTGCGACGATCGTCTGCCCCCGCAGCGACGCGACGCCAGGCCCGAACATCGGGTGAAGCCCGATCACCTCCGCACGGGAGGCAAGCATTGCCCGGACGGGTTCGACCTTGAGGGAGGTGAGATCGCAGAAGACCTGATCTTCTGAGAGCAGCGGCGCGATCTCGCGTATAACTTCCGCGGTGGCGCGGATCGGCACCGAGACCAGCACAAGGTCGGCCATCTCCGCAACATCCCGGTTCGTGAGCTCGGTCCTCCTCCCGGAGACGACCGTCTCCCAGCCCGCCGTCTGGAAGACACCGGCAAAGAACCGTCCCATCTGACCGGTGCCACCGATGATACCTGCAATCATACCGTTACTTCTCCAGGATCGTCTCTCTGACAGCAACCCCGAAGTGTCGACCGCCCTCCGCCAGACTGCCGAGAACCCGGTCGCCCACCGCCAGGGCGGCGACCGATACAGCCGCACCATCCTCCCCAACAAGCCTGATCGTCTCAGCGTTCTGGAGCACCAGACTCGCCTTCGCCTCCCCTGACCTCGCCTCCACCAGGAGGAGAGGGCGGCGTTCGATCTTCAGCCTGCCGACGACCACCTCGTGGGTCTCGCCCGAGTGCTCCACGATCAGCACCCGGTCACCCACCGAGAGGTCTGAGAGGTATGCGGTCTTCCCGTCAGGGAGGAGGGTGTAGGCGTGCACCGCTCCGGCGTTCACCCGGAACGGGCGGGGCGCCACATAGGGGTTTTCCAGAGTCTCGGGGTGCACCAGGAGGAACGCCGACGAGGTGTTGCCGACGAGCATCCCCTCCCCATTTGCAAGGATTGAACATGTATCCACACAGACCCGGTCGCCCATCCCGACAGGGGTGATCCGGGTCACCTCGAACGGGACGAGAGGGACGGGCACTGTTGTACCGGCGATAACCTCCGCCACCCGCCGGATCTCCGCCGGGTCATCGGTTGAAAGCATGATCCCCGCCGCACCACGCTCGAGAACGGTCAGAGCGACCTTCGCCTCCTCGGCGTTCGAGACTGCAGCGATGATCCTCTCTGACTGCGCTACCAGGTTCTCGAGGGGGATCACCGTCCAGTCCTGTGTCCTGACGATCACCTGGCCCTGCCGGGAAAGCCGGAGCGCCTCCTCTTCGGATTCTTTATCAACGATCTCAACCTCGAAGACATCTTTCCCCGGAACCAGGTCACCGTCTGGTGCGATCGTCGTCACCCGCCCGAGTTCCCGAACACGTTCTGCGTCATCGACGAGGAGGGCGTCGGCCCCGCTCTCGATCGCAGTGGTCGCGAGGTTCTTCCTCCACGGCCGTAGATCAACCCAGAACAGTTTCATTTCGCCGTCTCCAGGGCCTCGGTGGGACTTACCCCCTCATGCACCACCCGGCAGACCGCGGCCACGAACCGTGCGGTATCGTCGCGCTGGAAAGCGTTCCTTCCCATGCAGACACCCGCCGCACCCACATCAACAGCATCACGGATGGTCATAAGCGTCTCCAGATCGCCACCCTTCTCGCCTCCGGCGATCAGGACGGGCACCGAACTGGCGGCGGTGATCTGACGAAACGAGTCCGGGTCGCCTGTGTAGTTCGTCTTGATCAGGTCGGCGCCAAGTTCCTCGGCGACGCGGACGCAGTGCCCGACCGCCTGCGGAGATACAGGATCGATCCCCTTGCCACGGGGGTAGATCATGATCAGGAGCGGCATCCCCCAGCGGTTGCAGTCCCGGGCGACTTCACCCGCCGACTCGATCATCCGCGACTCGTTTGGCGCGCCCAGGTTTACGTGGATCGATATACCATCGGCGCCGAGGGCAACCGCTTCCTCCACAGTGCAGACAAGGACCTTGTCGTTTGGGTCAGGGTTCAGCGAGGTGCTCGCGGAGAGGTGGACGATGAGCCCGATATCCTTTCCGCTCTTCCGGTGCCCTCCCTTCACCATGCCTTTGTGGAGGACGATGGCGTTTGCACCTCCTTCGCTTACCGCGTTGACGGTCTCTGGCATGTTGCGGAGCCCCTCGATCTGCCCCATCGTGAACCCGTGATCCATGGGTATGATCACGGATCGCCCCGTGTTCCGGTTCATAATTCGCTCAAGCCGGATCTCTTTTCCAATCATTGTTATCACATCCTTAGAATCTCTATTGCTTCCTCTGCAGACCGCCCCTCATGGACGATCAGCGCGGCGGCGCGGATGAGACGGTCAGGCGTCGGGTGCTGGAAGGCGTTTCGTCCGATCGATATCCCGGCAGCTCCTCCTTCCATCGCGCCTTCCACCAGATCGAGGATCGCACGATCGTCGGTCTTTGAACCCCCTGCTACCACGACCGGCACCGGGCACCCCCGTGTCACCTCCCTGAACGAGTCCGGATCCCCGGTGTAGACAGTCTTTACTATATCGGCACCTAGTTCCGCCGCCACGCGGGCTGCGAGTTTGACGCTCTCGAGGTCGTGTTCATCCGCGATCTTCCTGCCCCTCGGGTACATCATCGCGAGGAGCGGCATCCCCCACTCTATACACTCAACCGCGATCCTGCCCAGGTCCTGGAGCATCCGCGCTTCTGAGTCTGCACCGACGTTTATGTGCACCGAGACGCCGTCAGCACCCATCCTCAGGGCGTTTGTGACGGTGTTGACGAGAACCTTATCGTTTGGATCCGGGCCTATGCTGGTGCTCGCCGAGAGATGCATGATCAGACCCACATCACGGCCGTGCCGCCGGTGACCGTGCAGAGCAAGCCCAAGGTGCCCGATCACAGCGTTCGCTCCACCCTCGGCAACCAGGTCGATGGTCCTCTCAACATCGATCAGCCCGGGGATGGGGCCAAGAGTCACACCGTGGTCGAGCGGCACGATGATGGTCCTGCCGGTGTTTCGATCCATAATACGTTCCAGACGAATCTCTTTACCTCTCATAACCATTCTCCTCCCGGAATTTGATGATACGGTCTTTTCCGGGAAAGATCAAAACTGGCTAAACCAGTTAAAATAACGATAGATCGCTGCCGCTCTGCAGTTGCGGATATCAGCGGTCAAAATCTGGCAAATAACTCCTGCGTGCGTGACGGTTACTCCGTTAACCGGGGTAAAAACGGCCACCGGCGAAAAAACATTCACCACGCATTGAGTGTAGTATTATCTGTTTGTGAATAAAAACATGCCGGTATCCACTCGGGCGAGAGTCTGGAGCACCCTCCCGCGCTAAAAATGCGGGAATGACTTATTTTCGGCTCCTCTTGAAGGCTATAACATCTCCGACGGTCGTTGTCACCCGGTCAGGCCCCCCTATGGATATGGAATCTTCACCCGAGTCTATCAACCTGATATTGAGCGCCTTCTCAAGTTTTTGCCGGACATCATCCTCGGGGATGAGGTCACCTTTCTCGATCTTCTTGATCAGGATCTCGCGCTCCTTGATCGCCTGCGCAAGGTCACGCGTTGACCAGCCTCTCTCTTCACGGGCTGCGCGGATCCGGTTTGGGTAATCCTCGACCAGTTCGCCTTCCATCAGGTCAAAGACATCTCTGGGCTTCCTTCGGGGGATCTGCGTAGCAACCATTCCAGGCTTCTTCTGCGAACCACCACTCTGGCGCGGCTGCTGGACTTCTGTACCGTATTTTGCACATCTGGCGCAGACGCGGAGTTCTGCTCCTTCGATCTGGATTATTTTCGACTGGCCCTGTATAGGGGCACCGCATAGTTCACACTGCATAACTCTCGCAAACAACTTTATATTTATTTTAACCTATATAAGTAATCGAGGGGACGCATGGAGGATTTTGCCCGGCAGGCACCAGACAAGGAAACCGGTGAAGACATCTACCAGTACCTCTTGGAGCGGATCAGCAGCCTCGAAAACCGAAACCTGGAACTGCGCGAGCAGTTCCGCCAGATGGAGTCGGAGAAGCGCTACATCGAGACTCAGAAGATCCGTTATGAGCGTGAGCTGCGCAAATTGAAGAGCGAGATCGAGCAGCTCAGAAGCCCCCCTCTCGTTATAGGTACAGTTACTGACGTTATCGACAATAACCGCGTGATTGTGCGCAGCAGTGCAGGGCCGCGCTTTCTGGTCCGCACCTCCCAACTCATAGACCCCGAACTCCTCAAGCCCGGGGTGCGGTGCACACTCAACCAGCAGTCCCTTGCGATCGTCGACGTGCTCCCCACGAGTTATGACGCACAGGTCTATGGTATGGAACTTGTAGAGTGCCCGGACGAGACTTACGAGCACATCGGAGGTCTTGAACCGCAGATCGAAGAGATCCGGGAAGCCGTAGAACTCCCTCTCACAAAGCCCCACCTATTTGAGAGGGTGGGGATCTCCCCGCCAAAAGGTGTCCTCCTCTACGGTCCGCCTGGGACGGGAAAAACCCTCCTCGCACGCGCGGTGGCCCATCACACAAACGCGCACTTTCTCCGGGTTGTCGGCTCAGAACTGGTTCAGAAATACATCGGTGAGGGCGCCCGCCTGGTCAGGGAACTCTTCGACCTTGCAAAACAGAAAGCGCCTTCAATCATCTTTATCGACGAGATCGATGCGATCGGCGCGCACCGGAGCGACTCGACCACCTCCGGCGATCGCGAGGTGCAGCGGACGCTGATGCAGCTCCTGGCCGAGATGGACGGCTTCGATAACCGGGGTGACGTCAAGATCATCGCGGCAACCAACCGGATCGATATCCTTGACCGCGCCCTTCTACGGCCGGGGCGGTTCGACCGGATGATTGAGATCCCGCTCCCTGACCACCAGGGGAGGCTTGCCATCCTGAAGATTCATACGAAGCACATGAACCTCGGCGAAGACGTCGACCTAACCGAGGTTGCCAGGCTAACAGAGGGCAAGAACGGTGCCGATCTAAGGGCGATATGCATGGAAGCAGGCATGTTTGCTATCAGGATGGAGCGCGACATCGTCACCAGGGAGGATTTCATGAAAGCGATCGAGAAACTCTCGATGGACTTTGACCGCCACCATATACACACAACCTTTGGCGAGATGTTCGCCTGATAAATTTTTTCATCTGTGTTCGCCATCATTGGAATCAACTTCATACCCGGCCGTGAACATCCAGCTCATGGAGCAACGATATGGAAACCGGTGGGTGGCAGGGGTTCCTCCGCTCAAACGGCATCTCCCGCCTCTCTCCTGCAGCATGGTCAACCTTTTTTGGAGACGCAGACTAAACTAACATGAGAAGGAGAGAGGCCATGTGTATTGCAATGCCCGCTGAGGTAATCGAGATAAAAGAGGGCAACATCGGCGTCGTCGACTTCGGCGACCTGAAACAGGAAGTCCGGCTTGACCTTGTCGACGTCAGGGTCGGTGAGTTTGTGCTCGTCCATGTTGGGTTTGCCATCCAACGCCTCAGCAGAGAGGAGGGGCTTGAGACCCGTGAGGTCTTCAAGCAGGTCTACGCTGCGATGGAGGACTGATGCACGAGTACAGCATCGCCTATGACATCTACACAACCGCCCGCCGGGCTGCGATGGAGAACGACGCAAAAGAGGTGAAGCGCATCACACTGAACGTCGGCAGGATGGCGATGGTGAATCCAGAACAGGTTGAGTTCCTCTTCAACGTCATCGTCGAGGACGACCCGCTCTTCCCGGCGACCGAAATCTCCTGCCAGGACGTCGAGGTGCGCACCCGCTGCTCCTGCGGCTACGAGGGAGACGAACGGTTTGTCTGCCCCCGCTGCGGCAAGCTTCCTGAGGTCGTTGCAGGAATGGAGATTGTGGTCACCAGGATCGAGATAGAAGTGGACGGAGAATGAAAGTCAATCTCATGCACGGTGCCGGCGGCGAGGTGATGGGTGAACTCCTGCGCGTCATCACCAACCTGAAGCACAACAACGCCGGCGGGATAGGGCTCGAGTCGCTGGACGACGGCGCGGTCATCCCGCTAAACGGCCAGAACATCGTTTTTACGACCGATAGCCATGTTGTCTCGCCGATCTTCTTCCCGGGCGGGGATATCGGTCGCATCGCCATCTGTGGAACAGTAAACGACCTTGCCATGATGGGGGGGCGGCCGATCGCACTCTCGTGCGGTATGGTCATCCCCGAAGGTTTCGAGGTTGCAGACCTCGAACGGATCGTCGCCTCCATGGATGCCGCACTTGGGGAATGCGGGGCAAACCTTGTCACCGGAGACACCAAGGTGGTGGAGCGGAGCGCGCTTGATACCATCATCATAAACACCGCCGGCATCGGCATAGCCGGACGGGTGGTGCGGGACTGCGGGCTTTCGGTCGGGGATCTGATCATAGTCAGCGGCACCCTCGGCGACCATGGTATCGCCATCATGGCCCATCGGGAGGGGTTCGATTTCGGCGGCCAGATAAGGTCCGACGTCTCCCCCCTCTGGCCGCTTGTCGAACGGGCGCTTGCTGCCGGCGAAATTCACGCCATGAAAGACCCGACCAGAGGGGGGTTTGCCAACGCAATCAACGAGATGGCAAGGAAGAGCGGTGTCGGGGTCATAATAGATGAGGTGAACCTCCCCATCCGGGCGAGCGTCCGGAGCGCTGCGGGTATGCTCGGTATCGATCCGCTCGAGGTGGCGAACGAGGGAAAGGTCGTCATGGGAGTCGCGCCCGATGATGCGGAGACAGTTCTCGAGGCGCTACGCTCGCACCCCTATGGGCGTGAGGCGGCGATCATCGGCAGGGTCGTTGAGGGGTCGCATGTTGTCATGCGAACCACCGTAGGGGGGGAGCGGTTCATCGAACCGCCGATCGGTGACCCGGTGCCACGGGTCTGTTAGAGGGGCGGCCACACCTTCTTTTATATTTCAATGCATCTCCAGACAGACTCTGATGAAGAGAGACCATGACGTATGAAGGGGAGTTCGAGGTGCGTCTGGTGGACGCCTGGGACTTGGATGCGATCGCAGACCTCTACCGGGCTGGCGGCTGGTGGAAAGAAGAATGGAACCCGGCAGGCCTGTCCTCACTCATCAGAGGGAGTTTCGCCTTTGCCGTCGCAGTTGAGTCCTCGACCGGCAGAACGGTAGGCATGGGAAGGGTGATCTCGGATGGGGTATCGGACGGCTACGTTCAGGATCTGGTCGTCCACCCAAACTACCGGGATCGGGATATCGGAACGATGATCTTATCTGCGCTACTCAAAGAGTGTACGTCTGCAGGTGTCACCTGGATTGCCCTTATAGCCGAGCCCGAAACAGAGGCATTCTATGCCAGGTCCGGCTTTCAGAGAATGGAAGGGCACACACCCATGCGATGGTACCCGGAAAAGAGATGAGACATGTTAAGATTTGCCGATTTCAAGCCCGTAAGCCTGGAAGATCGCGAGGTGTTCCAGGAGCATTACCAGCATCACCCCCAGATGCACAGCGACAACACGTTCGCAAACATGGTCTGCTGGAACCACTATGCGGATTACCGTTTTTGCAAGGCCGGCGGTTCGATCATCCTCTCAAACACCATCGACGGTGTAACCGCCTTCCGTTACCCGATCGGCCCGGAAGATCCCGACCTTCTCGATGATGTCATCGACCTTTCACTCCGGGAGGGCGGGGAGACGCCTCTGCAGGTTCTGGATCCGGCGGGCGAGGCATTCATCCGGAAATGTTACCCCGACCTCCCGCTGCACCCGGACAGGAACTTCTTTGACTACGTCTACCGGACGGATGACCTTGCCGATCTCCCGGGAAAGGGTTACGCCACCATACGGCACCAGGTGAACCGGTTTGCGCGGGACTACAACTATACCATCGAGGAGATCACCAGGGATAACCTGGACGACGTCTGGGAGTTCCTGATAATCTGGTGCGAGTGGCGAGACTGTGACTCCATGCCCATCCTTGCTTACGAGAGAGAGGCCATCCTGTTTGCCGTGAACAACTTCTTCGAGATCGGGCTTGAGGGCTGGGCTATAAGGATTGGGGATGCCATCGGGGCGATATCAATCTTGGGGCCAGTAAACAGGGATATGGCCGTCGTTCACTTTGAAAAAGCTCTTCCTGAGACATATCGCGACATCTACAAGGTCATCATGAGCGAGACGGCGAGAGAACTTTGTGACCACTACCGCTACATCAACCGGGAGTGCGACATGGGTGCGCCAGGGCTTCGCGAGTCAAAGACCCGCTACCACCCCGCCTGCATGGTTGAAGTCCACTATATGACCCGGGACGACCTGGAGGCATGCTGCCGGTGACCGCCGACCTGCTGCTCCGGAACGTTGCATCACCTACAGGAAGGCGCGCCGATATCGCCGTCACTGGCGGTGTTGTCCGCCACGTCGGCGCAGCGGTTCGTGCCGATGAGACGATAGACTGCAGCAGGTTCACCTGCCTTCCCGGCGCGGTCGATATGCATGTCCACATGCGGGGCGGGGTGCAGGCAGATAAGGAAGACTGGCGTTCGGGCACGGTAAGCGCGGTCGCCGGCGGGGTAACGCTCGTCGTCGACCAGCCAAACACAGTCCCCCCGATCACCACACCCGACCGCCTCCGGGCGCGCATCCGCGAGGCAGGGGAACAGGCCGTATGCGGGTTTGCCATTAACGCCGGTGTCCTCCCGGACGCGGACCTGACAGGGATGTGGAAGGCAGGCGCGATGGCGTTCGGGGAGACGTTCGCAGCACCGTCGAGTTATGGGGAGGGGCTTGACCTGGAGAGCCTGAGGGCTCTCTTCGCCCGTATCCACACCCTCGGAGGGCTTGCAACCGTCCATGCCGAGGAGGTCTGCGGAACGGCGCCGGAAACCCTCGCCGAGCACGACCGTGCGCGGCCGGGTGAGGGCGAGGCACGCGCTGTAGGGAGGGTTGGCGAACTCGCACCGGTGGGGATGCGGCTTCATTTCTGCCACCTGAGCACCGCTGCCTCGGTCAGGGCTGCCCGCGGCAGCGTAGAGGTGACACCCCACCACCTCTTTCTCTCGTACGAAGACTTCGATCCGGACAACACCCTGGCCAGGGTGAACCCGCCGCTAAGGGACGAAGCGACACGGCGTGCTCTATGGTCATGCTGGGATGCGATCGACGTCATTGCCTCCGACCACGCCCCACACACTCTTGCCGAGAAGAGCGTCCCGTTCAGATCAGCCCCTTCAGGCATCCCCGGTATCGAGACGATGGTCCCCCTCCTGATGGCGGCGGTGTACCGGGGGCGGATCAGCCTCCTGTCAGTGATCGAGAAGACCTCGTGGAGACCCTCGGAGATCCTCGGCCTCCCTCGCGCAGGGTTCGAACCGGGTGACAGGGCGGACTATGCCCTCTACCCTGACGAACTCACCCGGATCGATGCCTCCCGCCTTCACACGAAGTGTGGCTGGTCGCCATTTGAAGGGAGTGAAGCGGTCTTTCCGGAAGAGGTGATCGTGGGAGGAGTGCGGGTCTACGCCCACGGCGACCTCCTGGAGGCACGCCCCCGATTCTGCCCCGGCAAAGGATATTTATTGCAGTGAGATAAATAATAGATAGCCGATAAAGCGCACCTTATAGGTCCCCGGGTGATCACAGGCAGGACGCCAGGATATGAACCACGGGACAACCCGGGTGCGCGACAGGCACGCCCGGCATATGGGTTCGATCGGGTGAGGGACGGCACAAGGCCACCAGTGATCCTGGATCGTTAGTGCCGGGCGACACTCGTTCAAGGGGCTTTTCTGATGGATACCTATGCCAATGCTGTCTCTGAGACACCGGATGGGGTGACCATTGCTCTCGACGTTACAGCAGGTGCAAAACGGTCTCTGTTCCCCGCGGGTTACAACGAGTGGCGTCGGAGTATCCGATGTCAGGTGGCAGCCCCCGCAGTCGGCGGGAGAGCAAACCGTGCCGTCATAGACCTCCTGGCAAAGACGTTTGAGGTGTCCCGCGGCAACGTGACGATCGTTGCCGGGCATGCATCTTCATCAAAGGTTGTGGCGATCTCCGGTTTATCACGTTCCCGTGCTCTCGAATGCCTGAACCGCTTCGACGCATGAATGGTCTGTCGGAGACATAACCTGCAATTTTACGGCAATTCTCATTACGAAAGCCAGAAGACAGTAAAAAGGAGAGGGATATATAAGTATAATATGTGATGTAGCCTTTTCCAGGTTTAGATTATGTCCGTGAACTACCCCGCCCTGAAGGGCGGGGCTTCCTGCTTCATGGCCAACACTTGCATCACAGAGATGTGATGTAGAGGTCTTGGCTCCACAGGCTCAAAGGGCTGTTCCATCCCCACGCGGTGGATATTTACCGCAGCGTTGTAATCTCTATTGGCAACAAACCCACAGTATGGGCATTCGTGGACTCTCTCGGAGAGCGTCTTTTTCACGATGCTTCCGCAGTTCGAACACATCTGTGTCGTGTCGCGGGGATCGACTTTGACGAGTTCCGTACCAGCACTTTCAGCCTTGTACGAGAGGTAAGAATAAAATCGTCCCCACGACGCACTGTGGATACTTCTCCGGAGCCCGCGAGATTTGCCGTTCTCTTTCAAATACTTGATATTCAGGTCTTCAACACAGATCGTCGCATAGGTGTCAACGTACTGACGGGAGAGTTTGTGCAGGAAATCGTTCTTCTGGTTGGTGACATGATCATAGACCTTCTCCAGTTTCCTTTTTGCTTTCTTCCAGTTTTTCGAGAACCGTTTTTTCCGGGCAAGACTCCGCTGGATCTTCTTGATCCTGCCCAGAGAATGTTCATAGAACCTGGGGTTCTCGATCACTGCACCGTCACTATCGACCGCAAACGAATCCAACCCGACATCGATACCGACAGACTGCCCTTCACGCTTTGATGAAGACACTGTCTGCTCTGTCTGAATGATCACATACCATCTATCGCCGGAACGGGTGATCAGGACACCCTTCACCTTCCCGGTGTATGGTCGGTGCATGTTGAACGGAATCGTTCCGATCTTCGAGAACGTAATCGAACTATGCTCGCGATCGATCTTGAAACCCGACTGATTATAATTGATCGTCCGGTATCGGGCTGCACTCTTGAATCGGAGTTTGCCGATCTTCCGTCCTCTCTTCTTTGTCTGCGAGAGTGCAGCGATGTTGCTCCAGAGGGTATAGTTGACCATCTGGAGCACTTTAGAGTATACGTCCTTGAGTGCAGGATTCTCCTCTTTCAGCGTGACGATCCGCGCCTGCATTTCTCGCATCGTCGGAGAGATCCCACCCTCTCGTGCCGTGTTGCATTCTTCGAGAAGTTTGTTGTAGAGCCACCTACAGGTATCAAGTGCAGTGTTCAGCCGTGTTTCCACGGTTGCGTCTGGATACGCTTGGTACTTGTAGGAAACGATCATTTACTTCTCCATCTGCGAGTCAACATACTCCTTCAGCGCATCGAGACTTACCTGTCCTGATGTACCTGTACCGAATGTGCAGACCTATCAAGTTTATACCTCATGTTGGGTGAATGATATATCTATCGCAGGAAGGGCGGCTCCGCTTTCATCCCCATCGTGAACGGTGGGGACTTCCCGCTCCGCCCCCTTCACCCCCGCAAGTTAAAAAAGGTTGCTGTGAGACTTCCATCTGATTTAAGTAATCATAGCTTAAATATATATCTATCTGTATGTCCGCGCATGCAAAAACCCGTGGAAAATACAGAAATATGGATTACATTTACAGAGGAGGCAGGACTCCATGTATTCACCTGATACAACAAAATACCTTATCCACCTTACGCTGCAGATCGAGGGGGTGGTCGATAAACCCGACGTAGTGGGCGCCATCTTCGGCCAGACCGAGGGTTTGCTCGGCGAAGACCTTGACCTGCGCGATTTGCAGAGAACCGGCCGTGTCGGCAGGATAGACGTGCAGATAACCACAAAACGCGGTGAGACCAAGGGTGAGATTCTCATCTCGTCATCTCTTGACAGGGCAGAGACCGCGCTCCTGGCTTCGTCGCTTGAGACGATCGACCGGGTTGGGCCGTGCACGGCCCATGTGATGGTTGACCGCATCGAGGATATCCGGGTGACCAAACGACGCCGGATCGTCGAGCGCGCAAAGGAGATTCTACTTGAAAATTTCGATGAGGGGTCCATAAACAGCGATGAACTGCTCGACGAGGTCCGGGAAGCCATCCGAATGGAGAAACTTGAGTACCTTGGGGAAGAGAGAGTCCACGCCGGCCCTCATGTTATGGCCTCTGATGCCATAATCATTGTCGAGGGGCGTGCCGATGTCACCAACCTCCTGCGTCACGGGATCAAGAACGCCGTAGCAGTCGAGGGTACAAACATCCCTCAGATTATAATCGATCTCTGCACACAGAAGACTGCGACCACGCTGCTCGACGGCGACCGGGGCGGCGACCTGATCCTTCGCGAACTCCTCCAGGTCGCTGAGATTGATTTCGTGGCCTACTGCCCGCGCGGAAAGAGCGTCGAGGAGATGAGCCGCAAAGAGATCGTTAAAGCGCTCCGCAACAAAGTGCCTGCGGTCGGCCTGATCGAGCACATCCCTCTGGAGGAGGCTACAGAGCGGTTGCCGGTTCATGCGACACCAGCGGCTGCCAGATCTCCGGGCGGCGAGGATGTTCAGCCACCGCCGGGTGGGGGGGGCAAAAAGTCACCTTCGACACTTGGTGAACACATGGCAGATGTCCGGAACAAGAAGATTGCCAGGTTTCTCTCCCCCGATTACACCGTCCTCCTGGAATCCAGCGCCGCAGATGTCGAGAGTGCACTCCAGAACCTGAACGGCGATGTTGAAGGGCTTGTCGTTGACCGCGTGATCGACCAGAGGCTCCTCGATCAACTCGGTGGAAAGGACCTTGAGTTCGTGGCTGCCACAGATTTTAAAGGAATTATAAAACGCCCACTCTCGATCCGACTCATAAAGATAGTTTGATGCCGGTCCCCGGTGCAAATTTATATATATTCACGTCCACCACTTTTTCTCTCGGGGAGAGGATGATGCACAAGGAAGAGTTAATAGCGCTACATGGTATTCTCACAGAGATTAAAGATTTTTTTGAGTTGCAGAACCCGGATCTGAAATTTTCACAATACTATGCGTTAAAGATTGACCCTTCTCAGGTGCATAAGAGCAAAATGGAACACAAGTACGCTATCTTCGTGCTTGGAACTGAACTTGCAAACGCCATGAAGGACGTGGAATTCGCGTCATCAAGCAGGGTTTCTGCCAGGATGAAAGAACTCGCCGATAAGACCTTAAAAGACCTCGAGTACCTCCAGTAGTAAGAGATACAGGGTGCGGGCAGGCCCGGTGCACCAACCGCGCCTTTCTGTTCAGGAACGCATCGTGCGTTCGCACTCGATGAGGTATGAGGCAAGCAGTTTCGGGATAGGTGTCGCCATACAGTGCCAGTTTGGAGTTCCGTTCACCTCAAGAACTGTGTATCCTTCCCGATCGCACAGAAGGTCGACACCGCAGTAATCGACGCCGATCACTGCCGCAGACGCCTCAGCTATAGCGCGCATCTCGTCATCGATCTCGACCGGCATACCGATCCCGCCCTGATGGATGTTGTGCAT
Organism: Methanoculleus receptaculi; assembly: GCF_033472595.1. Taxonomy (NCBI): domain Archaea; kingdom Methanobacteriati; phylum Methanobacteriota; class Methanomicrobia; order Methanomicrobiales; family Methanomicrobiaceae; genus Methanoculleus; species Methanoculleus receptaculi. The sequence continues at coordinate 597,522 of NZ_CP137642.1, forward strand.
CAACCCCCGAGAGACCCTGGTTATGGCGCCAACCGCCTCTCCACCCAGGACGAAGACACGGAAGTCCCGATCGTTCGGGACGTATTCCTGAAGATACCAGGGGCCGGGCCCGAGGTCGCCGGGCTCTATCACAAGCCGGATGCCATTCCCATCATACCCGTAGACAGGCTTATAGACAACCTTTCCATGCCGCCTGAGAAATTCACGCGCCTGGTCTTCTGAAGAGACGTAGACTGTCGCCGGTGTCCGCACCCCTCTTTGCAGGAGAAGTGCCGTTGTCATCACCTTGGAGGCACAGGTAGCGATGGCTGCGGGAGTGTTTATCACCCGGTTGGAAAGCGAGAGTACGTTAAGGATCTCAAACCGATGCATATCCTGCCGGATACCACATACCCATATGAGTTCATGTTCAAGCCCCGAGTTAAGGGGGTCAACTGTATCAAGGTCAAGAACGTGATACCGGGCACCTACTTTCTCCAGTTCCTGTATAACGGCACCGGTTGAGTTGTCTTCCGGCGTGTCGGTCGGTTTCGGTACGATATGAATCATTGCGCCTAACCACCAACTCCCCTGACCAGGAGTTCTTCAGTATCCTTTTGTAACTTGCCCGATATAACCACTGGGTAAGAGAACCATGCGGAGGAAGCGGGTCTGCATCATCGGGTGCGGCAACCCCATCATGGGAAATGATGGAGCAGGGGTCCTTGTGATGCACCTCTTTGAGGGGAGATTCCCTGGCGTTGATGCGATTGACGGCGGTAGCGGTGGTTTTGGCCTGATCGCGCTTATGGAAGGCTACGATAAGGTTGTTATCGTCGATGCTATGGTAGGTATAAGTGACCGTGCAGGCGATGTCTTAACGTTCGAAAACCCCCCAAACCGTGGGTTCCACGCGAGCATATCCCATGATATCGGGATCGGGGACGCGGTGGCGATAGCAAAGGAACTCGGGTATACGGCGGAGATCGTGACCATCGGGATTGAAGTGGGTGAGATCCAGGCATTCAGCCGGGAGATTGATCCGGCGGTCAGGGTGGGGATCCGGGTTGCCGAAGAGAAGATCCTGGCTATACTGGAGGATTGGATCGATTGTAGTGAAACTATAAGGCAGTAGTTATACCATCAGATGAAGCTCAAGGGTCATGCCAACCTCTATTCTGATCTCATCAGATCAACAATTCTGTGATATAAACTCCTCATCTTTTCCTGGTAGTATGTGCACAGCCCATCAAACCAGTGCGGCTACTGGTTTGATGGCTTCATTCTCATGAAATATATAAATGACAAACTTTATGCTCTACAACAGATCTAACTTTGCCTGAATGCAACTGCCACGCGGCCGGTTCCACAAGATCATCAAGTCCACGGCAACCCCTGCTCTGATCGAAGAGATGAGAGCAGCAAAGTTCACCGGGATCTGCAGGATTGTCCTTGGCAGCGAGAGCGCGACACTGGTATTGAACGAGGGTTCGGTAGTGCTTGCCGAGTATGGAGGGCTGAATGGGTATCAGGCACTTGATGGGGTGCTCGGGAGCGAGGAGGAGGCAGGTGCTGAATTGAACCTTCTGACGCCAGAGCAGGTTCGGCTCTCCCAGGAGTTTAACCGCCAGTGTGCGATCGAGGTGCCCACAACAGGAAAGGTTGGAAAATCGCCAGCGAAAAGAGGTGTTCCAGAAGGGGCAGAGCCGGCCGCCCCCGGAAAACAACCAGCAGGCGGTGGTATTTCCAGAGATGTGAAACCAGTTACAGATGTTAAACCTGCAAAACCCCCAAAAGCAGGTACGGTTCCAGAAAGGTCAGATACTGCCCCCGGCGTGGGAAAAAGTTCTTCCGCGCACAGCCCTGAACCTACTGCGGGGTCGCAGAGCGTTCCCCGGCCTGGAGCCAAACCCGCGCAGGAGGTGGCCGGGACATCTCAATCGGGGGGTGACGAGATTGACACCCTCCTCCAGAACATGGAAGAGATAAACATCGAGCACCTTGTCAGCAACTTCAGGACGAACTGCAAGGAAATGCTCAAGAAGATTCACCTGGATCATCTCATCAAGGACAACGAAACATAACTTCAGGGGCTGATAACAGAATGGATTCAACCGGTATCATCCAGTTTTTTCTGATCCTCCTCACGATAATAACAACGATAGGTTTTGCCGCAATTACCTATTACCTCGCGGAGATCAGTCGTGTTCTCAACATGGCAGGCTCTCCGCAGGTGCCGTTGCCGCCAGCGGAGACACTAAGCCCGGCCCGCAAGGAGCCCCTCATTGAACCCGGCGCGATGGGAAGCCTGGAAGAGGCTCTTGGTCTGATCAGCAGGAAATATGGTCTTGAATCCATAACTCTGGCTACCACTGACGGCCTCCTGATCGCCTCAACGAAACCTGGGAGCGAGGACGATGCCGCGCGTTACAGCCACCTCTACCTGCAGGGGAAACTCCGCGGTGAGAATGGAATCGAACTCCTTGGCATGTCTCATCGTGGAGAGACGGTGATAGCAATCACCCGCTCTTCGGCACCTCTCTCCGATGACCAGAGAAACGCACTCGAAAAGGATATACAGAACACCCTGCAGCACTGGGTATGAGACCAACCAGACCGAAACACCGAGTGGTTACATGGTAAAGGTATACACAATTGCTTCTGGCAAAGGCGGTACAGGGAAGACCACAGTCACAGCAAATCTGGGGGCGATGCTTGCCCGTTACGGTAAGAAGACCTGCATTCTGGATGCCGATGTCGGCATGGCGAACCTCGGGCTCATTCTCGGACTTGACGAACTGCCTGTGACCCTGCACGAGGTGCTGGCCGGTAAGGCGCGTGTCAGGGATGCCACCTATGAAGGGCCGTTCGGGGTAAAGGTTGTCCCGTCCGGACTCTCTCTACAGGGATTCCAGCAGTCAAACCCGGATCGGCTTAAAGACGTCATGACGGATCTCGTGAGCGAGTTCGATATACTTATACTGGATGCTCCTGCAGGGATCAGCAGGGATGGTGTCATCCCGCTGACTCTCGCCGACGGCGTGATCCTGGTGGTAAACCCCGAGATATCCTCGATTGTCGATTCCTTAAAGACAAAGATTCTAACCGAGACCGTCGGCGGGCATATAGAGGGGGCGATCATCAACCGGGTCGCAACCAGCGGAAACGAGTTCAACACAGCTCAGATGGAGAAACTGCTTGGGACGAGGGTGATCGGGGTCATACCTGAGGATCCAAACGTTCGGCGCGCGTCCGCGGGAAGGACACCGGTCGTTGTTAAGTATCCCGCATCCAGCGCATCCCATGCTTTCAAACACATTGCAGCGGATGTGGCAGGCATTGAGTACGTCGAAGAGGAGACCGAGGAAGTCAAAGAGAGTTTTGTCGAACGGTTGGCCCGCGTTCTCTTCCGCTCAAAGACGTAGCGCAGGGAAGGCCATTTTGGTTTTTACTTTTTCCATGTTTGAATGGATATAATCATCTCCCTGCCTCATACACCCTTCCAACCCAAACTCCTCGCACATCAGGGAAATACTCCCTGTCCTGGTCTTTCCGCAGTCTTCCGTACCTGCTCTGGCACCTCGGTGATCGCTCTCTCCTCCCCGCTCCTCACTGCATACGCCTTTGAAAGTTTCAGGAGGAGGCCATGCGGTGAGAGATGAGCGGTCATTCCCGCTTTCTTGATCCTATTCAGGATCCTGCAGTAGATGTAGAGGCACAGGAACCCCACAAAGACGTGGCCAAAGACCGCCTTTGCATCGCGGAGGTATAGTTTATCCGCCTGGATTAAACTCTTGAACACGGTATTATGTTCTTCGACCAGGCTTCTGGACTTGTAGAGGTCGTAGACCTCCCGGGGTTCTGCCGCTCGGCGAGGAGACGATCAGGATCCGGCCGGCGCGCTTCAGTCGCTTATTCAGCGTCTCTCGGTCGATCACCCCCTCTTCCAGTAACCGGTAGAGCGTCTTCTCCTCCTCCGCCACCAGATCGAGATCCTCATAGAGGTAGGGCGTCACCCCGTCCACCTCATGTGTGGTAGAAGAAGTGGTGGTCAGTTAGGTGGATCCGGGTCTCATACCGGGTGCTGTTGCGCCGCTGGGGGAGGACAAACGCGATCTTCGTCTCCCGCAGAACCTTCACATTCGCTTCCGAGACGAATCCCCGGTCGAGGATGAGAGTTGTCCGGGAGGTATCGATCTCGGCGAGGGACCGGACAAGCCCTGTATCGGTCGCACTGATCATCGGAAAGATAATCTTCGATTAACGCTAAGGGATCCCTGGCCCTGTTTCTCCTTTGCTGTTTCTCCTTTCTCTAAATCTAGGTTGGATTCAGGGCCATTTTACTTTTACAGAACTTTCGCTACGTTACCCTTCTTTTCGTGCTCGGTCATCTCCTCTATCAGTTCGGAGAAGGTCATCCCCGGCTTGCGCATACTGGAGAGGGCAGCCCAGACCTCTTCCCTGACAACAATGCGCTTTATGGCATTCACGGCATATGTACTACTGACAGAAAAACATTGCCGGTGTACCGGGTCATCCCCGGCAGGTTTGTCTGCCGGGCGCTATCCAGATGCCTCTCCCGTTTGGTGTCCGCGAGGTTCGGTGGAGCAGAGCATCTCGCATCGTCAGAGCGAAAGCAGGGCCCGATGAAAGTCCCTTTCTGGAGATTCCGGGGATGGCGCCCTCTGCACACCAGACCCCTCAGATCCCGAGGTCGTCGAGGTCCATGACGTAGAACCCCCCGGCTCTGAGCACTTCCTTGCCCTCGACGGTGCGGGCGGCGATGCCGGTGGTCACCGGCTGGCCGAGGCCCTTTACGAGCGGCAACTTTTCCTCCAGGGCGGCAAGGATGCCGCATGCCTCCGGGAGGGTGAGGTCGCGGTTCTTGATCTCGACGGCGAGGCTTCCTTCCGGGCCGAGGGCGAGGAGGTCGATCTCGTCTCCCCGGCGGTTCCACCAGGGGCCGATCTCTTCGTACCGCTCCGTAAGGTCCCGGGCGAGGAGGCTTCGCAGCATCTCCTCGAAGGCCCGGCCCGAGAACCCTTTCCATTCCCGGAGGATCCGGTTCTTTAAGAGGTCGAAGCGGCCGCTCTCGTACAGGCTCATGTTCCTGTAGATGTAGCGGGCGTAAAACCGGAAGAAGTTGTCCGCAAAGACGTATCTTCCCATCTTCGAGCGTTTTCCTCTTTCGGTGACCGGGACCCGGTACTCGATGATCCCGAGGAGGTCGACAAGGTCACGCAGATACGGGGGGAGCGAGGTCGGGGGAAGGCGGACAACGTCGGCGATCTCCTTCTGCGATCTCTTCCCCCCGGCGATGGCGGCAAGGATCTCGTAGTAGGTCGCGTGCTCCCGCCCGAACTCTTCGACCATGACATCGCTCATCTCCCGGCGAAGGGGGGCGAGGTCGTCGAGGACGAGCCGATCGAGAGCGCTTTCGAGGTCGGTACACCCGTACTTCTCGAGGAACGTGTAGTAGTAGATCGTCCCGCCGAAGAGGAGGTAAAGGTCGAGCCGCTCTGCAGGGTTCCGCACCCCCAGGTCTTCGAGGATGGCGAGACATTCTTCCGGTTTGAACGGGCGGAGCGTCAGGATGTTGTCGGCACGCCGAAAGAGGGGAGCATTTCCTTCGAGGAAGATCTCGCGGATCATTCCGACCGACGAGCCGGAGACGATGACGAAGAGGTGCGAGTCCCGCCCCTTCAGATCCCAGAACCGCTGCATCTGGGAGACGAACGAGGGGTGGACTTTGAGAAAACGCTGGAATTCGTCGAAGACGACGACCAGGGGCCGATCGTAGGAGAAGAGGAATTCAAGGAAGGTCTCCGGGGTATCGGTCTTGATGTAGCCGGGGAGGTTGAGCGTCTCTGCCGTCAGCCCCCCGAACTCCTCCATGAGGGCTTCGATGCTCTTGTTTGCGTCCACGTAGAAGTAGAGTGCCGGTTTTCCCTTGCAGAACTCCTTGACGAGCTCGGTCTTGCCGACCCTTCGCCTGCCGGTGACGACGAGAAAGGAGGGGGTCCTGGCGTAGAGGTGCTCCATTAACTGGAGTTCCCGCTCCCTGCCGTAGAACCTCATAATGATTATATGTATAATAATTATAGGTATAATCATTGTGGTGCCGGCGGGAGAGACACCCTTATCTCCCGGCTGCGACGATTCCCTGCCATGGTACGGTCGGGGGCGGTCGTGGATCAACTCTTCGGGGTGACGGGCCGGTGATCGCGGAGCATCTCCGGGCACGGACGAGCGGGGCGCTTATGCGAGTGGCAGGCCTCATCGCCCGCGACCTCGGGGCCACGGTCGTCAGGCCGGAGAAGCGGGGCTCGCGTGCGCCCGGGAGCGGTATATCGTCATCGGGGATGCGGACAACACCTACGACTTCCTGGAGATCCCGAAACTCCTCGCCCGGCTCGATGCCGGCGCCGATATGGTGCTCGGCTCCCGGCTCAGGGGCGAGATCAAGTCCGGAGCGATGCCCCTCCTCCGCAGGTACGTGGGCAACCCCCTCTTAACCTGGCTCCTCAACCGGGTCTTCGGGATCAGGATATCGGATGCGCACACGGGCTTTCGGGCGTTCCGGCGGGAGGCGCTCCACCGGATGAACCTCAAGACCGGGGGGATGGAGTTTGCAAGCGAGATGATCATCGAGGCGGCGAAAGCCGGGCTCCGGATTGAAGAAGTCCCGATCACCTATTACCCACGGGTCGCGCCCTCGAACCTGCAGAGTTTCTCCGACGGCTGGCGGCACGTCCGGTTCATGCTCCTCTACCGGCCGATCCCCTTCATCACCGTCCCGGGGCTGCTCTTCGCGATCTTCGGCTTCTTCCTGATGGTCATCTTCCTCTTCCGGGGCGACGTCGAGACCTCGTTCATCCACTCCTTCATCCTCGCAGCCCTCTTCTTCGTCGGCGGGCTCCAGGCGCTCTTTGCCGGGGTCAACATCGCCGTCTACTCGGCCGTCCAGGGCTACGGCGAGGCGGGCCCGTTCATCTCCCGGCTCATGAACAACCACAACCTCGAGCGGGAACTCCTTGCCGGTATCCTGCTGATGGCCGGCGGCGGCCTCGTCGGGCTCGGCATCCTCCGGGACTGGGCTGCCTCGGGATTCGGCCCGCTCTTCCAGATTGCAAACGCCGTCTGGGCGCTGGCACTCTTCCTTGCCGGGATGCAGGTCGTCTTTTCAGGGATCTTCACGAGCATGATGCTCTTAAAGCGCGGGGAAGGGCAGGACTGAACCCCTTCCGGTGTATGGTGCTTTATCCGGCGATCCCGTTTCTTATGCCTCAGTTTTGATTTTTGGGCTCTTTTAGGGGAGATCGATCCTGCTATATATGGTTGGCGGTACAGTTGTGAACCGGAGAAGCTTCAAATGACCACATTATCAAACAATCAACAGAAGATAGCAAGGAGGATCGACGCAGGCACCGCCGCCGAAGTCTGGCGCGACTGGAAGTGGCAGGTGCGCCACGCGATCACCGATATATCCACATTCGAGCGGCTTCTCGGCATATCGTTCGGAAAGGACGAGCGGCGGGAGCTGGAGGAGACCGCGAACCGGTTCCCCCTGCGGATAACCCCGTACTACCTCTCGCTCATTGATACGAAGGATCTCTGGATCGATCCGATCTTCATGCAGTGCTTCCCGTCGCCGGCGGAGCTGCAGGTCGAGCCCGACGATATGGAAGATCCGCTTGCCGAGGACGCCGATCACCCTGCCGCTACCCCGACCGGGTGCTCTTTTTGGTCAGCAACGTCTGCGCTGTGTACTGGCGGCACTGCACCCGGAAACTGAAGGTCGGGGACGTCGACTCCATCCCCTCAGAGGCCGAGGTCATCGAGAGCCTGGACTACATCCGGGAGAACCCCGGTATCCGGGACGTCCTCCTCTCCGGGGCGACCCGTTCATGCTTCCCGATGACCGCCTCGACTGGATCCTGACCGAGCTCGACGACATCGAGCATGTCGAGGTGGTCGGGATCGGCACCCGGACTCCGGTTGTCCTTCCCTACCGGATCACGTCACCACCCGCTCTGGGTGAACACCCACTTCAACCACCCGGCGGAGATCACCGCGTCCTCGCAGAAGGCGCTCGCGCAGCTTGCCGATGCCGGCATACCGCTCGGCAACCAGACCGTCCTGCTCGCGGGGGTGAACGACTGCTCCCGGATCATGAAGACCCTGGTGTACAGACTCGTCAGGAACCGGGTCCGGCCCTACTACCTCTACCAGTGCGACCTGTCCGAGGGGCTCGCCCACTTCCGCACCCCGGTCTCGAAGGGGATCGAGATCATCGAGCCCAGACACCGCATGATTTAGGGATTATACTCTCCAAATCATCCTCATTTTTCCAATCCCGCCACTCAAATCGCAAGTTCTATATACCTATAATCCCTAATATTATATCATATGGAAGACTGGGTTCGTGCCTGGCTGGAAGAGCAGCGCCGGAAGGGTGAGAAGTGCCTGGAGATCAAATACATCCAGAACAAACCCTACGTCTACCGCTCAACGAGTGTCTACGACAAGACCACCAAATCGCCGAAGAAGGTGAGCACGTATCTTGGCCGTCTCACAAAAGAAGCTGGTCTCATCCCGAAAGGATCGCGTGGTAGCCGTCCCCTCCATTCTTTCAGGACGGTCAGGGAGTATGGGAACGCCGCCCTCATGACAGAGGAGTTCACTGACCTGTTACCGGTTCTCCAGGACGCTTTCCCAGACTACTGGCAGGAACTCGTTGTACTGACATTCACCCGGGTCACCGGTTACACACCGCTCTCGCGGGTTGCGGATGTGTGGGATAAACTTGACAACATCCTTGATATCAAACCTGACTGTGACCCAAGAACGCTCTCCCGGGTACTAACAGCGGTCGGCGGTGACCGCACCGCTCAACAGATGGTCTTCCAGCATCTCTCCTCACGTGCACAGCACCTCGTCTATGACCTCTCATTTGTCTTCTCCTGCTCCGATACCGTGAACCTGGCCGAGTTCGGCTACAACGCCGATGATATCTGGCTCCCGCAGGTCAACATCGCGCTCTTCAGTGCGACCGATACAGGACTTCCTGTGATGATCCGGGGCCTGCCAGGCTCAGTCCGGGATGTCGCCACGCTTGTCCGGTCCCTCGCCGAGATCGATGCCCCTGGCGCGACCCTCGTTCTCGATAGGGGTTTCGTCTCGGAGGCAAACGAGAACCTGCTGCGAGAGTCAGGACTCCAGTTCGTCCTCCCCCAGCGCCGCAACAGCACCCGGTATGAGACCCGGATCCACCTCACCGACCACTTCTTCTACCACAAACGGCTGATCCATGCAGGGAAACGTGAGGTGGACGGGGTGACGCTCTACCTCTATGAGGATGTCGATCTGGTGGCGGAGGAGGAGAAGACGCTCTACCGGTTGCTGGAAGAGGGGGCGATCGACCGAGAGACGCTGAATAAGCGACTGAAGCGCGCCGGCCGGATCCTGATCGTCTCATCCCTCGCGGCAGAACCCCGGGAGGTCTACGACCTCTACAAGTCCAGAAGCCTGGTCGAAGAACATTTTGCCGTGTTCAAGAGTTTAATCCAGGCGGATAAACTATACCTCCGCGATGCAACGGCGGTCTTTGGCCACATCTTTGTGGGGTTCCTGTGCCTCTACCTCTACTGCAGGATCCTGAATAGGATCAAGAAAGTGGGAATGACCGCTCATCTCTCACCGCATGGTCTCCTCCTGAAACTTTCAAAGGTGTATGCAGTGAGGAGCGGGGAGGAGAGAGCGATCACCGAGGTGCCAAAGCAGGTACGGAAGATCGCAGAGAGGCTTGAACTGAATATATTCCCTAATGTATGAGGAGATTGGGATCGAGAACCTCATCGGGCACACCAGCGGTTTTGCGGTCCCGACCTACGTCATCGACGCCCCCGGCGGCGGAAAGATCCCGGTGATGCCCCAGTACCTCATCTCCTGGTCCACGAACCGGGTGGTGTTGCGCAACTTTGAAGGGGTGATCACCACCTACCGCGAGCCCGACTCCTACGAGCCGGTCTGGTGCAACCGCAAGTGCGCGACCTGCAGCCAGTACCTCAAGGTTGAGGGCGCGGACGAGTCCAAGGCAGTCGGGATCGGCAAACTCCTCTCCGAAGAGGATCCGACGACCGCGCTCGTCCCGGAGAACACCGAGCGGTTCGAGCGGAGAAATGAGTCCTGACACCGTCACGACGATCGGCGGCACCCTCGTCCAGCCCTTGCGGAGCCGGATTCGAGTGCAAATGCAGTCCCGGTTGCAGACATTTGGTCTGTTCAGGTACCGTTAAGATGTAATCACCCATCCGCATGGGCTCCAGTCAACGTCGCGGAACAGCGGTGACATCGATCTGTTTCACCCATTCAGGCAGTTGTTCTACCCGATCAACGGACGTCACCGTCCCGTTGGGCGTGTCGAGGATTATTTTGTAGTTCTCCCAGCCGGTGGTATTGATAGTACTCTCCCAGCCGACAGTCTCGCCGCTGGCATCAGTAACGGCGGTAACCACCCTATAGGACTCGATACTCTCCCGTGCCGCAGAGCCAGGGTCCGACGCCGCCTGCCGGAGAGGGGGAAGAGTGATGAATGCCACCGATTCTCCCGTCTCGTTGAATACACCACCCTTGAAGATGTAGCCTCCCTCGACCAGATCCCGGACTTCGCTGTCGTTTCGCAGTATCCGGGTCATCCGGTCATACCCGGAGACCCGGTCGATCCCGTCGTGCGCGGCTTCGTCATCATCGGCACAGCCCATGCTCTCCAGGAATAAAACGGAGAGGGTTGCAGAGAGCACGACGGCAACCCCTAATAATATTCCCATTTTCTTCTTTGAATGCATTAGGCCTCCATGGTTGCTGCCAGAGGATTGGTGACACCGAAAACCTCATCCCTGGAATATCCAGTTCTTTCGAGTATCCTGGAAATGGCCTCTTCCTTATCCGGATTGAGAGGCATTACTTTTACAGGAAGCCTATGCGCATAGTATACCGGCTCCCCGTATCGGATAAGTTCATCAACCGTTTCGGAGGCAATACTGAGTTCACCAGGGCGCTCTTTCAGTTCATCGATTGGAATTATCTCTATATCATACTTTTCCCTTTCAACCGTGGTCATACTGAGGCCATCAATCCAATGCCCCCACTGGTTTGATGGCAACTTTAAGCGACCACGCAGATCCCTCCCTCATCCCCCACCCTCTGCATAATTAGAATCCTCCCCCTCATCTCCCACCCTCTCATAGAAACGATACCTCGAGCCTTGAGAGCAAATTGTGGCAGAACCTGGAAAACTGAAGACAGCTCCCGCTCATCATGTCCCCCCATATTTCGGGGGGAAAGTTCCCTCAACTCCGACTGAGTATCAGAATCCCTCAGACCAGTGCACTCAGGTGCGTTGGATTCTTCAGTCCCGCGCGCAACCCGAACAGAAGGAGAATTTGATATGCAACGAAGTTGAGAGTCATATAGAGTTTCCGGCTCTCATGTCGGATCCCTTTGAGGTGAAAGGTTACAGAAGCCTTAATCCGGCCATGTATCCGTTCACACTCACCGCGGCTTTGTATGAGAGTTGGGAATTCCGGGTCGAGAAGATTCTTGTTTCGCAAATGCATCCCGACCTGTTCAACTCTTCCATGCTGGTATAGGAATCGCAACTGTTGAGTCAGTGGAGCATGGATATCTCCCCCTGCTCTCCGGAGTTTGTTGACCCAATGCCGGATGCGTGGGTTCCGTCCATTTTTCCCGGATCACTGCCCCCTCCCGGGTATCAATACAGGGAAGTGGAAAAAGGTGGGTTAAATCCGCATCAGTCCCATTCGAGTAGACCATGGTGAGTGGGTATGGTCCGAGATGGAAGATATGCGCTTTATCCATCTTAACCTGGTAATGCGGGTGAAAAAGAGCATATCTGTCATACCGGGATGCTTCGATTGGAGTTGAATCGATGATCCCAACCATCTCCTTCTGTGCCCAGAGAACAATTGCCTCACCGACAAGATGCATGAGCCGTTCCACACCTTCGACGCCGAGACGATATTTCACAAAACTGTGGAGTGTTGCAGGATTGGGCAATAGATACCCTGCTTTCAGTCTTCTCTGCACCAAGGTTGAAACAATCATCCTCTGTCAGGAGACGAACTGTCCGGACATAGGAATGTTTCCTGAAACACTTGACGACAGGTAGTTTGATCATAAGAATAACCGGATAATGGAACCGAGAGACCTGTCTGGAGTAGTATTCTCGTTCAATAGTCTGTGCAATGGTGTCCAGATAGGGCGAACTGAGGAACTCCGTGAGAGAGAACCCTGGTTTAATCTCTTCAAATCCGTCTTCTTTTGCCAAAAACTCGGTGTTAAAGGCCATGAGCCATTTTGGGGCCAGGTATATATACCTGACGGAACACCTCTTACCGAGGCGCAAAAAAAATTAGCAGACCTGGTAAATCTCCGGTAAAAACCAGATAAACTGGCAAGGTGCGCCAGAGGCGCGCATACTACCGGAAAAGAGAGAAGTGTTTATAGGCCAGATCGTTGATTTGATGGCCTCATACTATCAGGAGACCTGGAAGGAGTCGTGATCGTAAAGGTCTGGTCAACGCCCACTGCTTCATAGACAGGTCCAAATAAATAATCAGTCACAGTAAACTCGATCGTCTGACCGGGATCGACATCAATAAGCCACCAGAAGAAATGTCCTACATCAGTTTGATCGGGATTATGTTCCCACTTGCGCCAGACAATTTCTCCATCTTCGCTATCATCATAGCCGTTGAGCATGAAAGTTACGAGATCTGCTGCAGAAAGAGCAAATCCGGCATATGGGGATATGGCACTTATTGCCAGAGATGATACCTTATATGCAACAGTATAGTAATACGCACTGTTGCCATTATCACGGGGCCATGCCCCCATGCGCACCGGGTCCGTGCTGGTCCATATCGACTGATGGGGCTTGTTATATGTCTCTGCAATTTCCAGAGACTGAATCCTGCAGGCAGATGCGGATTCACCGTCATTGTAGCGCGTCTCTCCTACACCAGCCATGCGGAAATTACATTCATATACGTCCCTTTCCGGAATGTACGGCCCACCAAAATAACCAACAGATGAGGCAATATATGCGTCAATCTGCCCATAAGAGGCTGAATTGACTTCAGTCCAACTTTCGTCCGGGTTGTCGTAAGCACTCGCCGCAGGCACCACACTCACACTCACCAGCATTACCGTCAGGAGCGTGGAGAATGCCCGCAGTCCAATTTTTCCGTTCATGTGTTTTTCCTCCGGTTTTTCCCCGGAGGCAGGAGGGGCATACCTTCAAGTGCAGAAAGTGCATACACTTCCATTGCCTCTGGGCACGCGGGGCGCGTCAGACCTGGGGATGGGCGACCCCCGCACGCGGCACCCGATGCGCTTCTGGGTTGTTAGAAGATATAAAATCAGCAGTCACCGTTCGGCTGGAACCGAACGCACCATAAACCTTTTTTATTGAGTGACGAACGGCAGTACGGGTATTCCCGCCATCGGCATACACACGAGATGGATCCGCCTCGCGAAGGTGGTACTTACAAAACCGGGATAGCAGGTACGAGCAACACGCTCATGACCGTGAGAACAACTGTTGATCGCACAGATCCAATGGTTCTCATTTTCTCCGAGTTTCTGTACCTGGAGGCATAATAAAGCGTTTGTTTAAGTGCACGAGGTGTTTACTCCCGCTTCGCCTCTGAGCATGCTATGGGGACCCGGCTCGCTCGTGAGGAGGAATCCGGGCTCCCGCGGGAAGCCGCGGGCGGTGCCACCGATGAGACTCTGTCATCAACGCTTATACCATTTCTGTGAAAATCGTCTAGCCATCAAGGCACCCGGAGGTTCCGGTCCGGGAAAAAGCGCGCTCGCCCGATATCGGAACGCAGCTCTTCCGCTCGCTTCGGATCCGGCCGAGTATTCAGTCGTCACCCATTCTCGTTCGTAACTCCAACAAGATCGGATCAACCAGATCCCGGAGTTCTCCGCGGTCGCGAGACGTGTCCCAGACCCCGCAACCGCCGTCCCCCAGCCGCATGACGATCATGTTCCCCGACCAGTCCTCGAGATCCAGAAAGAACACCGCTTCGTCTGCAAGGATCTCCTTCGGCAACCCATCGACGATATAACTCGTCACGAATGTCGTTGGAACGGGGAAATACATCGCGACATAGGTGCTGTTCTGTTTCATGGCGTCCAGTTCCTCCCGCGAGAACCCTGTCTTATACTGGCCAGAGATACATCGAATTTGTTCGAGGCACTCCGTTTCTAGGGCAAAATACCCCGGATCTTCCGGGTAGAGGAGGGTGCTCCCGCCCCCGCGAGCGCGGACCTCAATGAACGAGACATTCTCCCGGAGGGCGCCCGTCGGCCGGGCCGTCTGATTCTCCGGAATCTCTGGGACTTCCGAGACCATATCCGGCAGCATCAGTGCGGCGACCAGGATCAGTGCAGCCGCGGCGGCACAGGCGATGACGGGATACAGGATCTTCTTCATATGCTTGCTCCGAAAAAGGGAAGGGAGCCGGGAGCGGTCACTTGACCGCCGGGACCTCCTCCCTGAACTCGGGAGACGCGGGGACGTAGCGGACGAACGAGGTCTCCTCCCCCGTCCCGTCCAGCACCTTGCCCGTGAAGATGTAGACCGGGACAAGGTGGGTGGGCTCCCTCGTCGCCGGGGCCTCGTAATAGCCGAGTTCGATCCCGGTGATATCTGCGCTCAGGCCCTCCGCCACGCCGGCGACTTTCAACTCTTCAAGCGCCTCCTCCGGCGTTATGATTGGTATCTCTTCCTGTGGGACATAGTCTCTCCAGAGTTTATATACATTCAGGATATCCCCTCCACCGCCGACTTCAACCGTCAGTTTCGAACCGACAACCGGCCGACCGTCGATTGTGCGGGAGTACGAGACCAGAACGTCTTCAAAGGCGATACCGATAACCTCGCCATTCTCATTCTGTTTGACGATCTGTGGATGATCGACGCCGCACAGGATCGCATCAGGGGGTGCCAGCCCCGTCTTCTCCAGATATCTCGTTGCGATCCCGATCGCCTTCTCATCCGAAGGTAGGTTTGAGGGCAGGTTTTTGTCGTTCGGGTTCATCCAGCGAGGGATGTCAATCAGGGCGACACGTCCCGATTTCATATGGACCTCCAGCGAGTAGGGTTCGTCGGAGAGCAGCATCTGGTCGTACGATTCACGCACCGTTCCCTCCAGACCCATCTTCTCCGCCATCGATGAGACAAGTTCCGCTGTGATCTCCGGTTTTACTGATTTATATAGGGTGACCTGTTCGGGCGTCGACGGGAACGGTACAGAGACGGTATAGGTAAGGTTTGCATTACTCGTCGATTTCATACCGCCTGTCAGGTCGGAACGATCATCCCGAAGAGGATCGTCGGCAAGCATGGGTATGCCGATCGCGGAGATCGTTCCCAGAAGCGCCAGCATAACGACGCTTATCCCAATTACTTTCATGTTCATCTAGATCACCTCAACACTGGTATGTGCCATACAGGAACGACGCACCGGGGGTTCCCTGGCTTCCGTGCCCGTAGACATAGTCGGACCAGCAGCCTTCTCGGGCAAGGGCTGCCGCATAAGAAGTGAGTATATCAATATCCCCCAGGTGCGAATGTTCGTTGCTCCGAGCCGATTCAGTCCATTCAAGATAGATCTCTCCCAGATTCCCAAGCGGCGTATATGTTGTGGATTATTTCCTACCACTTTTCCAGTGCTTCAAGCCGCTCTTCAATCCTAGTTATAGACGCCTGCATCGAACGTAGCAGCTCAGTGCTCTCCACAGAATCGAACCGGGTTTTTGTAAAACGTCAAGGTAGCGGCTCTCTTTATCATCAATCCACAATTTAAGGTTGCTTACGAGGCTATCAATAAACATCAGTGTGATGACAACTCCCCAGATCAGCCAGAGGCCAGTAACGGCACTGATAATGGTCACTCCTATCGCTGCAAGAATATACAAGGTATTTTTACTTTTTCCATAATTACAACCCCTTTCTTCTAAATTTGCCTGCTCAAATCCACACAATGAGATGAACACTGTACTACTTATAAATTCTGTCACATTCCTTTACACGTCCAGGGGATGTTCCCGAAAATAAAGAGGTTGATCCCCCGCGGGGGAGAAAGACGAGACAACCCATTCTCACAGAAGGGATACTGATTTTTATCCAGCAAAAATGCTCCGGAATGCACTAAGAAGATAATTGGGTGTCCAAAGCTGATGCGCACTCGCCACTGGAATAGACCCGACATTCGGCGGGATGTACAAAGAAGAGAGGGTGCTTTCGCTCCACTACAGAAACGAGCCGGATACCTACCTCCCGATCGCCTGCATAAACCGCTCCCGGATCTCGGCCGGAGCGAGCGGGATGTTCGGAACCTGTGCGTTCCCGGGCCTCAAGACCGCGTGGATGAAGTTCGGGCCCCGCCCCCGGCTCCCCCAGGCCTCCACGAGTTCCTCCTCGTTCTGAACTTTGCACGTATTCCGGATCCCGGCGGCGAGGGCGAGGAGTTCCATATCTACCAGCCCGGAGGCCGGGGTGGGCTGGTTTCCCGTGCTCCCGAAGGCCCCGTTGTCCAGGCAGACGATCGTGAGGTTCGCCGGTGCTTCCGCGGCCACAACCGGGAGAACGGCGGTTCCGAGCCCCTGCGTCGTGTAGGGAGAGCAGCGCAGGCAGAACCCGGCGCTCTCGACCAGGAGGAGGTCGGCACCCTCCTCCCCGGCCCAGGCGATGGCGTCCCGCATCACCATCACCCCGGCGTGGTCAGGGCAGAGGTCGCCGGAATAGACCTTCCGCGCCGGGATCCCGAACTCGGTCGCGAGTTCCTCGTCTTCGAACGCCCGGACGACGTCGATCTTGAGGTAGGCGATCCGGTGCCCGCCCTGGAGGGAGCGGATGGCCTGCCGGACGACGGCGGTCTTCCCGGCAGACGGCGGCCCCGCGACCACGACGAGCCTCATGCCCCGACCGGTTTCGTGATCAGGTTGCCAGCCCTGATCTCTTCCCGCATCTTCCGGATGGTCTCGTCGAGGCGGCGGGCCTCCCTGAGGGCGGCGTCCTCACGGCCGTCCGGCTCGATGACCCGCTCGACCGCCCCATCCCGCATGACGATCCGCCGGGCGGAGAGGAGAGAGACCAAGGGGTCGTGCGTGACGAAGACGACCGCCTTTCCCCCGGCACGGAGCACCTCGATCACCCGCTCCTTGAAGATCCCGGCGTTCTCCACCTCGTCGAGGGAGGACCGGCGCTGCCGCGACCATGACGGCATCCGCCACCAGGAGCGATCGGGTCTGCCCCCCCGCAGAGTGCGGTCATCCGGGCGCCGGATCAGATCTCCTCGCCCGTGAACTCGTTTGCAAGGGCGATCGTACGGCCAACGATGCTTTCGTCATCAATCTTGCGGGACCGGACGTGCATCGCGAGAAACTCCTCGATCGTGAGGTCGGCGAGACATCGGGTGTTCTGGGTGATCAGGGCGACGGGCTTGTGCGCCGGGTCGCGGACGAACTCTTCGGGAGGGTATTCGCCGTTGACGAGGACCGTGCGCCCCGTGGCGGTGTCGTTCCTGGCGAAGACCTCGATATCGTTGATGAGGGCGCTCTTTCCCGAACCGGTGGGGCCGACGATCGATATCGTGTCGCCCGGGCGGATGACGATCGTGTCGAACCGCTCCGGTTCCGGCCGGGGAGGACCGTGATCTCGCGGATGGCTGAGGGATCCATGCTGGAGGGTCGTCACGCAGGAAGATGAGGATTGTCCTCCATAGCGGAACTCTTAACCAAAACAGGAAAAACATTATCACATCAATACTATTATAGTAAAACAATGCTCTCGCGAAAGATCTTCGAAGCCGACTTTGCCGACGCTCTCCAGGAGGAACTTGCCCGGCAGGGTATGAGCATCCGCGACCTCGCGGAACGGGCCGGGATCCCGCCCGCAACCCTCTACAAGCTCACGTCGGGCAGGGCTGACCCGCGCCTCTCGACCGTCCGGCGGATCGTCAACGTCCTCGAGCCCCGGGAGAGGAGTTTCATCGCGGTGATCGCGGCCCGGTTCCTGCTTGATGAGATCGACAACCGCGACCTTCCCATCGGCGGGAAGCAATACCACATCAGGGGCTACGCGGCCGATTCGCTCGACGAGTGCATCATCGCAGCGGCGCGGGCGGACAAGGAAGGGGCGCTCGGGATCGTCTGCGCTCCCATCCTCGCGCCGATCGTGGAAAAGATCGTCGGCTGCCCGGTGGCGATCATCAAACCGCAGCAGCAGACGATTATCGAGGCGATCGAGACGATAGCAAAGAGGGTTTAGGGGCCGTCACGACCTAACTCTCGAAGAAGTCGATCAGGTAGTAGTTCCCGCAGTACTCCACGATCTTCTCCCGGTAACTCTTTGCAATACGCACTGTCTCGTTGTAGGAGAGCGGCACCTCAATAAAGCCGGTTCGGGCGAAATTGTGGCAGTGAATTAGTAACTCCAGGCGCTTGCCGGAACAAAAAAAAGTTGTCCTGGCCGGGGGAACCCGGCCGCGGAGGGTGTTCAGAACTCGTGCACGGGCACGCATCTCCTCTCCGCATACGGCAGGACCGGCCCGGCAAGATCGAGCCCTAGCGCCTCACGCAGGACGTCCTCTATGGTATCCACGGGCACAAACGTCAGATCGCTGCGCACCTCCACGGGCACGTCCTCGAGATCACGCTCGTTCTCCCGCGGCAGGATGACCGTCTTGATCCCGGCCCGGTGCGCCGCGAGGACCTTCTCCTTGATCCCGCCCACCGGCAGCACGGCGCCAGAGAGGGTCACCTCCCCGGTCATCGCAACCATCGGATCGACCGCTTTCCCCGTGACCAGGGAGGCGAGCGCTGTAAGGATGGTCACCCCGGCCGATGGCCCGTCCTTCGGGGTCGCCCCCGAGGGCACGTGGATGTGGATGTCGCTTGAGAAGAAGTCAAACCGGCTCGGCATGCCTGCCAGTCTAGAGCGGATCAGGCTGAGCGAGATCTGGGCAGACTCCTTCATCACATCCCCGAGTTGACCCGTAAGCGTGAGTTTCCCCTTGCCGGGCATGAACGTCCCCTCAATAAAGAGAATGTCCCCGCCTACAGGCGTCCAGGCAAGCCCCGTCACCACGCCGGGCGGGTTCTCCTTCCTTGCTACGTCCTGCCTGACGGTCTCTCTACCAAGTATCTCAGGGAGCATATCCGCCGCTACGACGATCGGAAGGTCGGCCGTCCCCGAGACGACCTTCGTGGAGACGAACCGCGCGATCCTGGCCAGTTGTTTCTTGAGACCCCGCACACCTGCTTCCCGGGTGTATCGGTCGATGATCGCCTCGATGGCGCTGTCATCGATCTGGAGTTCGCCATCATCCAGGCCATGCTCCACCAGCGTCTCCGGCAGGAGGTGGTCTTTTGCAATCGCGATCTTCTCGTTCTTCGTGTAGCCCGAGATCTCGATCACCTCCATCCGGTCAAGGAGCGGCGCCGGGATGGTCGCGAGTGTGTTTGCCGTGGCTATGAAGAAGACATCCGAGAGATCGTAGGGGACCTCCAGGTAGTGGTCCGAGAACGTGCTGTTCTGTTCCGGGTCGAGAACCTCCAGTAGGGCGCTTGCCGGGTCTCCCATGTAGGAAGAACTGACCTTGTCGACCTCATCCAGGACAAAGACCGGGTTCTTCGTCCCGGCTCGTTTCATCCCCTGGATGATCCGGCCGGGAAGCGCCCCGACATACGTCCGCCGGTGACCCCTGATCTCTGCCTCGTCCCTCACACCACCAAGACTGATCCTGGCATACTTCCGGCCGAGCGCCTCCGCAATGCTCCGCCCGAGGCTTGTCTTGCCTGTGCCGGGCGGCCCCACCAGGAGGAGGATCGAGCCCTGCTTCTCCTGTTTGAGTTTCATTACCGCCAGGTGCTGGACTATCCGCTCTTTGACCTTCTCGAGGCCGTTGTGGTTGCTGTCAAGGACGCGGCGAGCCCCCACGATATCGATCTCCTTTGTCTCCTCAACCGTCCAGGGCAGGTCGAGCAGGAGGTCTAGATAGTTTCTTATCCCCTGGCTCTCGTGGTGCTGGCTCCCGCCCATCTCAAGTTTTTTGAGTTCGGCAAGTGCCTTCTTCCGCACCTCGTCTGGCATCGCCGAGCGCTCGATCCGCTCCCGGTAGTCACCATCGCCGGCGGAACCCTCGCCTTCGCTTAGTTCTTCCTGGATCACGCGAAGCTGCTCCCGCAGCAGCGCCTCGCGGTTTGCCTTCCCCACCTTCTCGGTGGCCTTCCTTGCAACCTCGATCCGGATGCTGAGGCGCTCGTTAAAGTCCACCAGTAAACGTAGGAACGCGTTGTAACGCTCTTTTACGGATACAGTCTCAAGCAGTGACTGTTTCGTTGCAACGTCCACCGGCATGAAAGGCATGACGAAAGCCATGATCTGGTCGACGGACTCCATACCGTCAACGGGGCGGGTGAACTGCTCGGAGCCCTGGAAGTTGCTGCTGATCTCGTGAATGGCCGCCCTGACGTCGCGAAGCATCTCCTCCCGTCCCTCCTCATCGAGGTCGTCTATGTCCGGGAGAGGCTCGCAGGAAGCGTGATACACCCCTCCGATCTCCGAGAGTGCCACGGCCCGCACACGCGAGGTTGCATGTGCAAAGACTATGTAACCCTCGTCTGCAGGCTGCACACGCGAGATGGATAGGAGTGTCCCGACCGTGTAGAACGCGCCAGCAGGGTCTTTCTCCGGCTCCGTGTCCACCTTTGCGGTCAGTCCAACCGCGGATGCCGACCCGTAACTCTTTATTGCATTGATCAGACCTTCCCCGACGGTTTTACCAACCAGGACCTTTGTTCGGGTCTCCGGGTAGACCACAACCTCGGTGAGCGGTATGACAATGCGTTCGTTGCTGGAGTCTTTTGAATACATGATGATTTTTCCTGATTATCTGGTTCTGGATTACTTTACACGAAGATCGGCTCGAGATCAGCCGACCTTGCGGAGGATCTCAACCAGGAGATCCAGTTCGTTCTCATCGAGCGCCTGCACCATCCTCTCGATCATCCGGTGCAGCGCGTTACGGTCAGCGTTTGCCAGCATCCGCCCCTTCTCGGTCAACCGGATGTAGGTTACTCTCCCGTCATCGGGGGATTTCTGACGGTAGGCGCACTCCATCCGGACAAACCGATTAACCATCTCCGTCACGGTAGGCTTTGAGTTTCTGGTGATCTCGGCAAGCCTGCTGAACGTCACATCGCCGTGCCTGTCGATGACCTTCAAGTAGGAGATCTGTTTCGCCGTCACGTCGCCAAGCCCGCACTCGGAGAGGATCTCGCAGGAACATTCGTCCCTGATGGCAAAGAGGCGTTCAAACACCTCGAACAGACGCTCAGCTCTTGCCGACATATCAGATGCTTAGTTAGTTTGGATAAGCCTAATTATAAAGGTTGTGATGGCAGCCAACACCGGGAGAGCGGACGGGCGTTCATGTCTTTATATCGTCGCATTTCATCACATGATCGGCGACCCGATATGGTTCCTGGGCGTTTAACCGTCGCCCTCAGAACTATCGAGGCCGGCCCGGGCAAAACCGGGCACCTGCTATTGAAGCGATCAATGCGGACCACATGGTGTTCTTTATGTTTCCCCTCACGTACGTCAGAGGCGCTCCATCGCCAGGAGCAAGCCTCACATCAGGTTTCCACACATTCACACAGTTCAGTTCGTGTTGTAACTCTCGCAACTTCGCCAGCGAAGGTCGACATCTCAAGTTATATCAATCAAGTATCCCTTCTATATCTATGATCGAGTACGATGGGTAGAGATAGAAGATCGTCGTATCGTTGTAGATCATAATAACCCACTCATTCCGATCATCGAAGACGTGCCACCATCCCTCCACCTTGTCCCTGGCCTGGTGGTAATCACCGGGACGAGGACCTGAAACGGGTTCTGCAATCCAGATCTCGGCACCACAGTAACCCCCGGCGGTACGCCCCTCCTGTTCACTGATTACGATGTAGAACGACAGCCCTTCTTTTTGGAATTCTACGGTGGCGGAGCCACGGGCGCGGTCTTTTTCATCGTTCATCTCGTTGATCGATGTGATGTTCCACCCATTCTCGATCAGGATCCCTGTACGCGGATCGTTTTGAAGGATCGAAGAGATCAACGTGACATTCGGGCTGAAGTTCGGCCCGCCCCTGATCTCGACCTGCGAGAGGTCGACAGGTATCCCTGGACCCCCGGTAGCCACTGAAGTGGGGGTAAAAGAGCCGTTCATCAGCAACCCGTCCATGGAGTCGTTCATACCGTCATCCTCGACGGGTCTCTGCGTATCGATACAACCGCAGGACGCCAGCAGGATCATGAGAACGAAATAAAGGGAGTATTTGGTTTTCATTCGATCACCTCTAGTTCGCAGTATGGAGTTTTACCTGATATGGGTTTTGTATTATTTCGACAAAACATTGGTCAATTATCTCCTGGGGAGCGAACGACGAGTACCACGGGTCCAGATGTACGTTCATCATGGGTACGCCATATGCTTTGTACGACATACTGTAAAACCTCGTGTCACCCGGCACATCGGTATTGTCGTCGACATACCAGCCTTCCAGTGCACATGCCACCAGGCGGTTACTCTGGAGCAGGATACGATCTGAAACCATCTCGCTGGTCTGGCCGGTTGTGCGGTCTTCCAATGTGACAATCCAGAGATTCCTAACACCAATCTTCCCATTTTTCTCCGGACTGATAGTCATGACAGAACAACCCAGCAAAAGAACCCTTACCGCCCTCCTGGGCCTGGCCGTCTTCCTTACCCTCTCGGTCCCGTGCAGTCTCCTCATCGTTCTCGGCACCGGGGGTCCTGGTGCCCTGGCAGCAGCGCTCACCCTCCTCCTGGGAGGGATTCTCATGCTCCTGGTACTCCAGAGATACCGGAAGTACGGGTATCGGCCGGGCCCCGCTCTGCTCGCGGTCGTCATCGGGTGTGCCGGTGCGCTCCTGGCAATCCTCGGCGTTCTTACCCTCGGCCTTGCCTGGGCTGATGTCAACCCTGCCACCTACACCTACCAGGTCACGGTCACCGGGCTCGAGAACTATACCGGCGGTCCTGTCACCGATATCCTGGTTCCACTCCCATCGCGTGAGGGAGAGATGATCTTCTCCGAAGAAGACCTTGAAGGGCAGCGCGTTGGCGCCTGGAAGACTCTCTTTGCAGAGACACCGAAGGGAAGGATGCTTGTCTTCCAGACCATGGAGCGCGATCTCCCGGATATCAGCGTGACCTTTGGGAGTCCGACGGAGAACTACTTCCTCATCGACGATATAACCAAAGAATCCTTCAGTCCGGTCGTCGCCGAGGCACCGGCCGGGTATACCAGGTGGGCCTTTGGGACCGGGGATGTTCAGAACTTTACCACCCTGGTCTGGCTCGATGAGGGGATCAGGCCTAAGACTGCTGATGCCGGGCCGATCGTCATCCACCTCCGGATCACCGCAGGTGGCGGACGTCTCCATGGCATCACCGGGGAGAAGTATCAGGTTGAGGTCTATGAGGCGATTCCTCCCGGTGTCACCGGTTTTGTCCCGGTGAGGGCACAGGTGGCAAGGTTCGGGGATACGGGGATCTTACCGGTGACAGAATGAGTTGAGATGTGTGCACTACAGCCAACTATCGCAGATTGGGGAGAGGGCGTGGTGAGAGTTCAACGCGATGGAGAGAACGTTTATGGTCAGGGGTTCGGACGTAGTGCATGGTGATCTCATGAGCGTAGCGAAACGCAGTGAGTACGTTGCAGAAAGAATACTTCTTGTCGTCCTGCTCATCGCACTCCTTCTCGTCCTCGGCGCTCTGGCCTGGTCCTGCACGCCCGCCACCGGGATTGCGGTAACGCCTGTCGCCGACGTCGGCGACGGCGTGGAGGTCCAGTCGATCGTCGGTACGATACACCCGGGCGAGTACCAGACCATCGAGAAGCCGGTGCCACCGGGCGTAAAGACCCTGAAGGTCTACCTCGACTGGAGCGGGCACCAGCATCCAGGAACCGATTCGCTTACCCTGACCATAACCCCGCCGGGGAGCGCCGCGCTCGGTCCCTACCATGACGGTGCCGACGGGAGGACGGACGAGAAGATTGCCCTCACCCTCTCAGGGTCCACTCCCCTGCCGTTGGGCACGTGGAAATTCCTGATCTTCGGGGAAGACGTTCCGGAGGAGGGAACGGAGTATACGCTGAATGTCGTCTATTACTACTGAGGGGTGCCGGGCCTCCGTAGGGGGCTGGACCGTGCACAGGGCAGCTCTCCTGCTCATATTCCTTACCCTGGCCCTCCTCCTCCTCTGGAGCCCGGCGGCGGCGAAGATCATCGTCGAACCAGGCCCCGCCGAACTTCCTACTGATGGGATAAACGTCGACGACGAACGGTTCGTGCCGCTCTGGTACTACCCGCCGCTGGAACTCCTCACCATCCTCCTCCTCATCCACTGCCCGCTCCTCGCGATGCCTTTCGAGATCATCTGTTCAGCAGGTGTCCTCGCGTTCCTCGGCTACCGGACCTCACGCCACCCCCTGGACAACAAGAAACGGTCCCGGATCTACGCCTGCATCCGGGACCGTCCCGGGATCACGCCCGCAGAGATCACCCGTGGCACCGGGATCAACCGCGGGACGACCCGCTACCACCTCTCCCGCCTCCGGGAGGCCGGCCTCGTCAGCGCCGTAAACCGGGGCGGCAAGGTGGGCTACTTCCAGAGCGGCTACGATGCAACCTCAAAGACCATCTGCTGTCACCTCAGGAACAATATCCGACGGGAGATCCTCACCCTGCTCCTCGACGACCCCGGCATCACGCAGTCAGAGAGATAGCCGACGACACCGGGATCTCCCGCTCTGCGGCTGCCTGGCACCTGCAGAGGCTCGATGCCGACGGGCTCATCGAGTCTGATCGCGACGGCCGGGCGGTGCGCTACGCGCTCACGGATGAGGCACTCGAGATCTTTGTGGTCCTGGAGCGGGGAGATCACGGCCGGGCGTGCTGACCGCCGGTAGGGGACCGATATCGTCGACTGATGACTGAAGCCCCCTCCAGGCTGAACCGGTGGAAGTGCGGGGCGCTGGAACGGGAATAACCCCGGTTTGCCCCCTTCGCCGGCGGGTCGTGGTGGCCTCCCTGAAAAACACGGCTTTTGAGGTATGGATGGAAGTGAAAGGAGAGGTATAGGTATATTACAAAAATTATCTGCTATCTCAATAATTTCGTCAGAAATTCCTCACGGGTAAGACCGGCCTGCCGAATGATCGCCCTCAACACCCCTCTACCAAGTTCTTCTCCCTGATGATCAGGGATAACAATACTCCTTCCATCAGGATGTTGCAGAATGACATGACTGCCTTTCTGCCGGGCAAAAGAAAAACCAGATTCTTCCAGTACCTTTATGACCGCTTCAGCCTTGACAGGTCTTAATTTCAATCCTCTGAACCCCCACAAACTCTCGTAACTCATCTGGTTCAGGAGATTCATTGACTTCAAGGTAGAGCGAAATTGCCTCATCAAGCCGCCTGATTAACTCATCATAAGTCTTTGCCTGTGTAAAGCATCCCGGCAGTGAGGGTATCGAGGCATAGTAGTACCCGTCCTCGTCTTTCTCTATAAGGCAATTGACTTTCATACTAATTTTATAATATAGTTTTGCGGATTAAATATTTATCTCGCAGGATCCCACAGTTGCAGAACTCCCGAAAGTCCCTATTGTTTCCCCCAACACACCAGGAAAAGAGGTCCCCCCTCACCGGAACTCCTCGATCCTCCATCCCGGGTAATCCCTGATGACCGTATACGCAAGCTCCGGCGGGATCGCCCCTCGCTCGGTGATGATCAGGTCGATGTACTCAGCGGGTGTCACGTCGAAGGCCGGACGTTCGATGGCTGGACAACGACCGTCGTCGAGACCCGGGATGGAAAGATGCTTGCGTTCCAGAACCGGAACAACAACCTGACCGACATCTGGGTTCACTTCGAGCGCTATGAAGAGACCATCGAAGGGACAAGGCGTCTCCCGAAGGAGCACCTCTCGCCGGTGATCGAGAGGACCGCGGACGATCATTACACAACGGTCATCTTCGTCGACGAGGGCATCAGCCCGCCCGGAGAACTGAGGGTTTCCCTCAGGCTGACGGCCGGGGGCGGCCTCTTCCACGGGATGGGGCAGGACACCTACCGGACAGAGGTGCGGGAGACGGTCCCCGCCGGGACAGGCGGGCGGATCATCGTCGATGCGACGGTCGAGAAGTATTGATCACCCGGGCCCTGAAGGGGGGAGACGGTATTCCGGGCCGGGTCAGAACCCCCGGTACACCCTGCTCCGGTGGCCGACCGCGACGACATGGATCACCAGGAGGTCGTCGATGACCGAGAGGATTGTCCGGTAATCCCCGACCCTGAGCGAGTAGAGCGCGGGGTTGTCTGACCCTTTCAGTTTTTTGAGATGCCTCTTCGGGTCAGCCTCACCGGCGAGTGCTGCGAGTTCCTCGCCTATCCGTAATGCTATGGGTCGTGGAATGCTCTTGAGGTTATGACGGGCTGTCGCGGTGATGACCACGCGGTAGGTCATTCCTCCTTCAGCTCCGCCATGACCTCGTCAAGAGTGTAGACCCTTCCGGCCTTAAGATCCTCCAGCGACCGCTCGATGTCCCGGATCGTCTCTTGACTGAGCGGCTCCTCGTCGACCGCTATAGCCACCAGGCGCTCGATCACGTCGTTGTAGGACTCCCGGGGATGGATCTTCAGGGTGTTGAGCCGATCCTTGAGTTCGGTATCGATCTTGATGGTGGTGCTGGCCATACTGAGGTATACTCTGGTTTACCTGATGAAGGTTTTGTATGATACCTGGGTGGATGCTGTGGGGCACCGGCCTGTTCTGTGAGGGATCCAAACCCGGCGTACACGCATCATTTCAGGAGCCGCCCGGAGGCTCACGATTATCCCCGGGTTTGGAGTGTCGGGGGGTGTGCGGGATTCTGGACGGAGTCTGCCCTTGAGCCCACGGGCGTAAGGGTGAGGCTCATTTTCCATTGGAAATCTGCAATGCCACCATCAAATGGGGGAAATCACTACGATTCGGCGAGATCGGTGATTCCCGTCCCCCGGTGACAGTTCAACGCGATGGAGAGAAAAGGTTATGGGGAGCAACGCCGAGGTCTCGATTGGGGAAGCCGCATGCGGTATCCCGCGGGGGGTGTCTCGATTGGCGTCGTGCCCCGGCCCCGCCGCGTGCCCGGAGGGCAATAGGGTTGTCGGCTGTCATCAAGGGTAGTCGTTGTGGTTCCATGGCCTCCCGGAGCATGCATTGAGGTATGAAACCATGAAACCAAAATTGCTTTCCGGAATCGGCGCCCTCTTCGTGGCGCTGCTGATCGCAGGCGCAGCCTTCGTGCTGGCGGTGAGCGCAGCACAGGAAAACGCTTATCCTGCGAATGAAGGAGATGCAAACCCTGATGAACAGATCTTCTCTGCTCAAAAAACTCTACGAATAACCCCCGAAACTCCAGGAATGTCCAAAGAGGAACTTGTAGCCTATGCTGAGCGAATGGAGCAGAAATATGGGTCAGATTCTGTCAATACACTGAAATCACATGTTGATGGCTTTGTTCTGGGTTCCTCTTCACAACCGGATGTGACGCAGAATATCCAATATGTAGCGGCTTGGAACGACCACTTGGAAGCTAAGAATGATGACGGGGTTGTTATGCCAAGTTCCGACAACGTGCTGATACTCTACAAGTTGGATGTGACCGATGGGGGAATTAACAATGGATCGCACACTCTCTGAAAAGTTATGGGGAGAGAATCTCTTTGGGATCTCGTACCCTACGGTCTGCACATTCCTCTCGGCGCTGCTCTCCGCAGCGGTCGGGATGCTGTTTGTGGGCCTGGGTGCGCGAGGGATGGCCATCCCGTCTGACTACTGGTGGATACCTCTCCTTCGTGCGCACCCGCTCAGTTATGTTTGCATCGGTATTGGTATTGTCTTTCTGGCCGCCTCGCTCTATCTCGTCCGAGCGTGCTTCAAGAAGGAGAAGGGGCCATGAATCCAAGACATCTCATTGGCATCTGTGTCCTCTTCGTGGCGCTGCTGATCGCAGGCGCAGCCTTCGTGCTGGCGGTGGGTGCCGAAGCAGTTCTCTCTGCGAATACTGCCCAGGAAACGCTGCGAATTGCCCCCAACAGTTCTGGCATGTCTGAAGAAGAATTTATGGCCTACGCCGAGAGAATGGAGCAGAAATACGGTCCGGAGGCCGTGAGTGCATTAAGACTGCACATCCCTGACGAAACCCGCGGTCCATCTCAGGGGGCGGGTGCGACACCGAATATCCGGTATGTGTCGGCATGGAGCGGCAGTCTGGAGATCAGGAACAATGACGGCGTGGTTCTGGCAGATTCCGACAATGCACTGGTTCTCTATGCGTTAGACCTGACCGACGAGCAGGGCAGAGATCATTACTACTGGTGGCAGTGGGGCGCTGCGAAAAACCGCGAGGATACCTGGATAGGCGACGACTCAAACCTTCGGAACTTTTGGAGCCGGGTAGAGTTCGAAAATACCACATCAAACTTGCTATGGTACGCCCCCGACGGGGATATGCTTGGTATTGAAAATACAGTTACATTACGGTTTGGCCTCGAGTTTTCGGGTCCGGATTGCCACAACATCAGCAAGGACTTTGTCCTCCACCAGGGCAAGATCAGGCCGAAACCTGGTGAATGCCAGGTGGGAAACGCCGGGAAGTTCGCGGTTGAGTGGGTTGGTAATTATGAAGGGACTCAGTCTATCTATGGTATCTGCGAAGAGAGACGGCAGGACAGAGCGGGTTCGGCGATCCTATGGACGTATTGCCTGACGGCAAGTCAGTTTTAGGCTGTAGTAGCGAATGCCGGAAACAAATTGGGGGACGTAATGCACGTTCCCGTAGCAGGATGAGTGAAGAGACGATGAAAAAGGACAGGAGCAGGCTTAAAAAGATAGTGTCGGCCCCTTTTCTCTCTCTTACTATTCCGGGGTGTGCCCTTCTCATGGCCGGGTGTACACGAGCGAGGGGGAGCCTGGCAACGCAGCTCCAGTACCAACCCCTCCCACGTTCCAGCCCGATATCCTGGATAAGCCGATCATCAACGCTCCTGCTGGAAAGGAAGGGGCTCCTCCTTTCCTCTTTGAGTTCGATACAGGGAACTCCTCAGGCTTCGAGGAGATCAGGACTGACCGCCCGGGTGCGCCGACACTCATTCTGGGATCGAATGCATCGGCAACCCTCCCGATCATCGTCTCCTCGGAGGCCGATACCGGTGTCGGCATCAGGCTCATTCGGACCGACGGGCTGCCCGATGATGTATGCGTCTCCTATGTCCCGGACTCCTTCACCCTTCGGATGGGGGAGAAGACACGCCTCATGATGCACCTTACCGCCCTGGACAATCGAACCCTGCCGGCAGAGGCGATCGTTGTCTGGATGGAGGGTGCGGGATGGGAGGTTGGAAGGGGTTTCTTCCTCGGACTGGATCATGGCGAGGCGTTGCCGGGAATGCCAGACAACTCCGGGGAGGATACCCCCTACATCGAGATTCACCGTGCAGGAGGCCTGAGCATCTTCCTTTACCCGGGAGACCGCGGGTATCCCGCCCTCAAAGCAGAATGCAGCGAGCAGATCCAGTGTATCTCTGCCCGGTATCAGACGGCGTTCTCGCCGGCGGAACTGAAGGCCATGAAACAGAACGGCACCTACGTCGCGATGAACTTCCAGGTCTCCACGACGTTTGAGACCGGCTATATCGTTGACGGGTCGCCGAAGGTGGTCACGGTAAACGAAGTGATAATTTTTCTGGATCTCGAAAGTTATCCAGAGACCATGATCATCACGCGGGCAGATGATGGACCCGGGGTCTGGGACACATCGCGCGACCGCAAGGAACTCCGCGACCTTGTCACGCCAGACGTGCACGGGTTATAGGACCGGGAGGAATCATCTCGATGCATGGCTTCCCGGCCACAGCGGGGGATGATCCAGAACTCCCACCCGGCCCCACCCATACTTATATGCCCGTCTCAAAACCAAACATAGGGTGCATATGGCCATGAAACTCAAACTCCTGGAGTTGACTGACGAGAAGGCCCGGATCCTCTTTGAGGGCGAAGGCTACACCTACCTCGACGCACTCGCTGCCGAACTTCTTAACGATCCCGGTGTGGACGTGGCGCAGCGCAAACAGGCATTCAAGTTCACCGACCCCGAACTTGTCGTCACCACCGTCGGCGGCCGATCCCCTCTTGATGCCGTCATCGATGCAGCAAAGCGGCTCTCCGGCTACGCCGGCGAACTCCTCCAGCAGATGGAAACCCTCCAGATTGCGTAAATAGTCATGAAAAAGAGCGCCGAAGGTTTCGCCCGTATCGCCCGGGAAGTCTTTGCCCCAATTTATCCTGTCATCGCTGAGCAGGTGCTCGCGTGGTCCGGGATACGGGACGGTCTCTGCCTTGACCTCGGCAGCGGCCCCGGCCTCCTCTCGGTCGCGCTTGCGGAGAAGAGCGACCTCACAGTCATCGCGCTCGATGCCGACCCTGCGATGGCACGGATCGCGCAGGAGACCGCCGCCGGACGTACCGACCGGATAGCCCCGGTCATCGGCGACGTTCACTCCATGCCGGTCAGGGACGATACCGCATCACTCATCGTCAGCCGCGGCTCGCTCTTCTTCTGGGAAGACCGGGTGCGGGCGTTCCGCGAGATCGAGCGCGTCCTCAGGCCCGGCGGCGTCGCGTTCGTCGGCGGCAGTTTCGGGACAACCGCGCTCCGGGACACAATCTTTGCCCAGATGCGGCGGCGCAACCCCAACTGGGATCGCGACGTTGCACGGAGGAGCGGGCAGGCGACCCCTTATCAACTCCGCCGGGAACTTGCGGCAAGCGCTGTTGCCTGCTCCCGGATAAGGGAAGAAGAAGCAGGGTTCTGGGTGGAGATCCGAAAGGGATCCGGCTGCTTTTAACGGGCAGGGGTGAAGGGGGCGGAGCGGGAAGTCCCCACCGTTCACGATGGGGATGAAAGCGGAGCCGCCCTTCCTTCCTGCGGTAGATATATCCTCTTGAGTATTCTATTATCATTCACCCAACATGAGGTATAAACTTGATAGGTCTGCACATTCGGTACAGGTACGTCAGGACAGGTAAGCCTCGATGCGCTGAAGGAGTATGTTGACTCGCAGATAGAGAAGTAAATGATCGTTTCCTACAAGTACCGGGCGTATCCCGATGCAACCGTGGAAACACGGCTGAACACTGCACTTGATACCTGTAGGTGGCTCTACAACAAACTTCTCGAAGAATGCAACACGGCAGCACGAGAGGGTGGGATCTCTCCGACGATGCGGGGAACGCAGGCGCGGATCGTCACGCTGAAAGAGGAGAATCCTGCACTCAAGGACGTATACTCTAAAGTGCTCCAGATGGTCAACTATACCCTCTGGAGCAACATCGCTGCACTCTCGCAGACAAAGAAGAGAGGACGGAAGATCGGCAAACTCCGATTCAAGAGTGCAGCCCGATACCGGACGCTCAATTATAATCAGTCGGGTTTCAAGATCGATCGCGAGCGTAGTTCGATTACGTTCTCGAAGATCGGAACGATTCCGTTCAACATGCACCGACCCTACACCGGGAAGGTGAAGGGTGTCCTGATCACCCGTTCCGGCGATAGATGGTATGTGATCATTCAGACAGAGCAGGAGGTCTACAAGTCAAAGCGTGAAGGGCAGTCTGTCGGTATCGATGTCGGGTTGGATTCGTTTGCGGTCGATAGTGACGGTGCAGTGATCGAGAACCCCAGGTTCTATGAACATTCTCTTGGCAGGATCAAGAAGATCCAGCGGAGTCTTGCCCGGAAACAACGGTTCTCGAAAAACTGGAAGAAGGCAAAAAGGAAACTGGAGAAGGTCTATGATCATGTCGCCAACCAGAAGAACGATTTCCTGCACAAACTCTCCCGTCAGTACGTTGACACCTATGCGACGATCTGTGTTGAAGACCTGAATATCAAGTATTTGAAAGAGAACGGCAAATCTCGCGGGCTCCGGAGAAGTATCCACAGTGCGTCGTGGGGACGATTTTATTCTTACCTCTCGTACAAGGCTGAAAGTGCTGGTACGGAACTCGTCAAAGTCGATCCCCGCGACACGACACAGATGTGTTCGAACTGCGGAAGCATCGTGAAAAAGACGCTCTCCGAGAGAGTCCACGAATGCCCATACTGTGGGTTTGTTGCCGATAGAGATTACAATGCTGCGGTAAATATCCACCGCGTGGGGATGGAACAGCCCTTTGAGCCTGTGGAGACGATACCTCTACATCACATCTCTGTGGTGCAAGTGTTGGCCATGATAGCCGGGAAGCCCCGCCCTTCAGGGCGGGGTAGTTCACTCTAAACGCTCGGTGAAGATGATCGTCCCGGCGATCCTGGTGATCTTCACCTTCACCGTCTGACCCGGTTTTGCGTTTGCAACATACATCGTGTATCGGCCGAGTTTCACCACCCCGTCGCCGCGCTTCGAGAGGAACTGCGGGGTGACGTCCATGATAGCTCCTTCCGTCGGTTTCGCCCCTTCGGAGGATTCTACCGTTGCCTTCCGCTTCCGGACGGGTCGGTGCCCGCCGCAGGCGTCGCACTGGAGCATCAGGACCCGTTCGGTCTTTACGAGGCGGGTATCGGGCTTGCCGCACTCAGAGCAGATGACATAGTCATCTACGTACCCTTTTATGATCGAGTTGATCTGCTCCTGCTCGAACTTCCCGGAAAATATGGCACGCGTCCCATCGATCTTACCGGCGGTGCCGAGTTCGCCGAGGAGGTGTTTCATCAGGTGGTCCTGGTCGCGCCGCAGCGTACTCGCGATCTCGGCGAAGTTCTCAAGAACCGTGGTCTTCCCCTCAATAAAGACCCTGGCGGCCGGAACGGTGAACCGGTCCTCAAACTCTGTCGGTTCGGTAATATTGGTATACGCCTTCTTCAGAAGGTCCTCATACGACTGGGTCATACCTCACTATGGATCGCGCAAACTCAAAAAGTGGTTCCCCGGCATGACCTTGCGCATGCTTATCTAGGTAAGCAACCCACCAGTCTTGCAGTATGTTGCCGGCACAGGACCTCGCACTTCTTCGAAAGACCCTCAAACGCGACTTAACCGATGTCGAACTCGCCTGCTTTGAGAACCTCTGGAGTGAGCACTGCAGTTACCGGTCCACCAGACACCTCCTGCGGACGCTGCCCACAGAGGGCCCCGGTGTCCTACTCGGCCCCGGGGACGACGCTGCAATCGTTCGGTTCAGCGATACCTGTGCCCTCGCCGTCGGGATGGAGAGCCACAACCATCCCAGTTACGTTGACCCCTACGATGGCGCAGCGACGGGCGTTGGCGGAATAGTCCGCGACGTCCTCTCCATGGGTGCCCGCCCCATAGCCCTGATGGACCCGCTCTACTTCGGGCCGCTCGACTCCGAGAAGAACCGCTACATCTTCGAGCACGTCGTCGCCGGTGTTGGTGGTTATGGCAACTGTATCGGGGTGCCGGTAGTCCGGGGGGAACTCGTCTTCGAGTCCTCCTACTCAGGAAACCCGCTCGTTAACGTCGTCTGTGTTGGGATAGTGGATCCAGACCGCTACATCACCGCCAGGGTGAAGAAGCCCGGCAACCATCTCGTCCTGATCGGGTCATCGACCGGGCGTGACGGGCTTGGAGGGGCATCATTTGCGTCCCGCGACCTCTCCGAGGACGCAGAGGCGGCCGACCGTCCGAGTGTTCAGATCGGTGACCCCTACACCGAGAAACT
Source organism: Methanoculleus receptaculi (assembly GCF_033472595.1). Lineage (NCBI taxonomy): Archaea > Methanobacteriati > Methanobacteriota > Methanomicrobia > Methanomicrobiales > Methanomicrobiaceae > Methanoculleus > Methanoculleus receptaculi. The sequence goes on from NZ_CP137642.1 coordinate 631,421, forward strand.
CCTCATAGACGCGATCCTCGCGATGGCGGAGACCGGAAAGGTTCTCTCCTGTCGAGACCTGGGGGCGGCGGGACTTGCCGGGGCTTCGAGCGAGATGGCAAGCACATTCGGTGCGGTCATCCACGCTGACCGTGTCCACCTCCGGGAGACCGGGATGACACCGCGGGAGATCATGCTTGCCGAGTCGCAGGAACGGATGCTCGTGGAGGTGGCCCCGGAGGATGTCATCCTGATAGGAGCGATCGCCGAGAGGTTTGACCTTGACTGGAGCGACATCGGCGAGGTGATCGCTGAACCCCGCTACATCGTGAGATACCTGGGTGAGACGGTCGCCGATCTCCCGATCGACCTGCTTGTAGGCGGCGCCCCGCGCTGCTCGTGGGAGCAGAAACCCTACTCGGCTGAGAGACCGTTCTCCAGGCCGGAGGTGCCCGTAAAAGACCTGGCGCTTGCCGTCCTCGCGCATCCTGACGTGGCGCGCAAGGACTGGGTTTACGAGCAGTATGATAAAGATGTCCAGGTCAGGTCGGTCTCGCTTCTCCACGACGCTGCCGTCCTCCGCCTTGAGGGTAAGGCGCTCGTCCTATCATGCGGCTGCAACCCCTCCCAGATCTTCTTAAAACCTTACGACGGGGCGGCAAACGCCGTCATAGAGAACGCAGGCAACCTCGCCTGCCTTGGCGCTGAACCGTTATGCATCGTCGACTGCCTCAATTTTGCAAGCCCGGAGCAGCCGGAGGTTGCGTGGCAGATCGAGCAGTGCGTCCTCGGCCTCGGGGAGATGGCACGGAAGATGGGGATCCCCATCGTTGGGGGTAACGTCTCGCTCTACAACGAGAGCGACGAGTTCGATACCAGGATCATGCCCACACCCTCGATCGGGATGCTCGGGCGCGGAGAGGTCAGGAGATGGACAGCCCCGAATGAAGGCGATCTCATCGCCCTGGTGGGCCGGACGCTGCCTGATTTCGGGGGTTCAGTCCTTGACGCGGTCACTGGATGCGGCGGTCCGGCGCCCGCAATGGCCGATCCTGCAGTTGTTGCAATCGTCCGTGGCCTGGTCGCCTCCGGTTCGGTTACGGCGGCAACCGACCTCTCAAGGGGCGGGTTGCTGGCGGCACTTGCAAAGGTTGCCCCGCGTGCAGAAGTTGCGCTCGCAGGCGATCCTCTTGAGGAACTCTTCTCCGAGACCTGTGGCCGGTTCCTTCTCGCTGTCAGGGATGAATCGGTCCTTGCCGGTGTAAAACACCGGATCATCGGCACTGTCGGCGGCGATACCCTCACCATCCGACTGGAGAGGGAGAGCATCGTAATCCCACCCGAAGACCTTGATGCCGCACTCTCCACGACCACCCGGACGATGCGTTACTGAGCAATCAATCCTTCTTTTCTGACCCGCGGACGAGATCGACCAGGGATTCTATCTTTGCGGAGTTCTGCACGTCGCTCTCCGTGAGTGACACACACCCCCGGACGTCGGCGCCCCTCTCCGCAAGCATCGCCTTAATCTTTTCAAGCGTCTTTTGCGGCGAACCGCGCGATGTGCAGTATATGAAAACGGTCTTTCCCTCGATCCCCTGGAGCGCGTCGACGGCAGCGTTGATCGCTGGCGTCGGGTTACCCGCCCATACGGGTGATCCGATGATTATGGCATCGTAGCCGGAGACGTCGATGACCTCGGGTTCAATATCGGCCTTATGCCTTAGCAACGCCCGCGGCATGCCTTTGAGTTACATCCCCATCTTCGAGTAGCCGGCGCGGTCTTTTACCTCCACCAGATCACCTCCGGTCGCGGCAGCGAGCCGTTCCGCAACAGATCGGGTGTTCCCGGTCTCAGAGTGGTATATGATGCAGAGAGGCATACCCGAGAGTGGCGCGGGCCGGGTATAAACCGGTACCGGCCACTAAAAAATGGTGTTACTTCTGGAACTGTGGCATGAACCTGCGGATCTCCGCACCCACCTGCTCGATCAGGTGTTCCTCGTCTGCTTTTGTCAGCGCGTTGAAGACGGGGCGGTTCACCAGGTTCTCAAGCATCCACTCCCGCGCGAACTCACCGCTCTGGATCTCTTCCAGGATCTCCTCCATCGCGGCGTAGGCCTCCGGCCCGATTACACGTGGGCCGCGGGTCAGGTCGCCGTACTGGGCGGTGTTGCTGATCGAGTCGCGCATCTTTGTGAACCCTCCCTCATAGATCAGGTCGACGATGAGCTTCATCTCGTGCAGGACCTCGAGGTAGGCCATCTCGGGGGCGTAGCCAGCGTTCACCAGCGTCTCAAATCCAGCTTTTATGAGGGAGGTCACACCGCCGCAGAGGACCGCCTGCTCGCCGAAGAGGTCGGTCTCGGTCTCCTCGGCAAACGTCGTCTCGAGCACGACCGCGCGTGTCGCGCCGATTCCACGGGCATAGGCAAGGGCGATGGCATGCGCATCCCCGGTGGCGTCCTGCTGAACAGCGATGAGGGCCGGCACGCCCTTCCCCTCCTCGTACATCCGGCGGACCATGTGGCCGGGGCCTTTCGGGGCGACCATGACCACGTCAACTGTTGGCGGCGGGACGATCTGGCCGTAATGAATGTTGAAACCGTGTGAGAACATCAGACAGGTGTTCTCTTTGAGGTTTGGGCTGATCTCGGCGCGGTATACGGCCGCCTGGTTCTCGTCGGGGAGGAGGATCTGGACGACATCGGCGCGCCTGGCCGCTTCAGCGACAGGGTAGACCTCAAAACCATCCTCAGACGCTCTCTGCCAGCTGTTCCCTGGCCGCAGGCCGATGATGACCCGGCACCCGGAGTCACGCAGGTTCAGCGCCTGTCCCCGGCCCTGGGAGCCGTATCCTATGACGGCGATTGTCCTGCCATCCAGTATGCGTGGGTCCGCATCGGATTCATAGTATTTTTGCACCATAGTTTCTCACTTCCCCTTTGGAGAGCAAACCTGATAAATATTCTATCGGTGAACCTCTCTGGTGCACTGTGGGTTATTTTAAGATTGATGGGGAAGAAACTTTATCCTTCATAACAGGCGATTGAGGATCTATAATGGAACTGCCAGATGTCCAGTCCAGCCTGCCGGAGGTTCGGATCAGCCTGACCCGGGTGGGCGTGAAGAACGTCATGAAACTTGTTGAGGTTGCCCGGTCGGCCAAGCGGCCGGTCATCTTCATCTCCAACTTTGACGTCTTCGTTGACCTGCCAGCGAGCCTCAAGGGTGCGAACCTCTCACGGAACTTCGAGGTGATCGATGACGTGCTGCAGCAGGCCATCGACGGTGAGGTGAAGGGGATTGAGGAAGTCTGCAGCGCGGTGGCCAGGAAACTTCTTGATAAACATGAGTACGCGGAACGGACGGAAGTCCGGATGCGGAGCCAGTTCATGGTACGGCGTGAGACGCCGGTCAGCGAGACAACCTGTCACGAGGTCGTGAACGTCCACGCGCGAGCGATAGCGCAGAGGAATGATGGAAACCCGATCATCAGAAAGAGCATAGGTGCCGAGGTGGTCGGGATGACCGCCTGCCCCTGTGCTCAGAATATCATGAAGGACCATGCCCTCCACGTCCTCGAGCAACTTGGTGTTGAGGAGGATAAGATCGCCAGGTTCTTTGAAGAGGTGCCGATGGCCACCCACAACCAGCGTGGACGGGGTTTCCTCTGCATAGAGATCGACGACGACCAGCAGATCAGCCTCGAGAAGATCATCAAGATCCTGAAGGACTCCATGAGTGCACGTATCTATGAGCTCCTCAAGCGGGGCGACGAGAGTTATGTGGTGATGGAGGCTCACAAGAACCCGAGGTTTGTTGAGGACTGCGTCCGTGAGATGGCCCGTAAAGTGGTTACGCAGTTCGGGGATCTCCCCGGCGACACCGTGGTCACCATTAAACAGACAAACGAGGAGAGCATCCACCAGCACGATGCCTACGCGGAGCGGAAAGCAACGATAGCCGAACTGGTCTCGGAACTGGAAAGAGGCGCACTATAGGCTCCAGCCTCAATTCCATCATTTTTATACTTGCCTGCCCTCCCGGTGCTTGGTGTTACTGTTGCTCTATTACGTAACACTCAGAAACATCCCAAAGCGAAAGATATAAACTCTGTTTCCTTCATAATCCATGTTGACGTACTCGTGTACGTTTTCGGTAAAGAATTGTGTGGTAACACCAGTATCGTGTTCAGAACACCACATTATCGGAATGAGGCGATATATTTGTCGAAAGTTGTAGAGATTTCCCCAACAACGAGGCATGAAGGCCACTCAAAGCTCGTCCTGAAGGTCAATGATGAAGGAATCATCGAGCGTGGAGACTGGCTCAGCATCACCCCGGTGAGGGGAGTTGAGAAACTTGCCATAGGGAAGACGATGGAGCAGGTTCCAAAGATAGCATCACGCGTCTGTGGTATCTGTCCCATCGCACATACCCTGGCGGGTGTTGAGGCGATGGAAGCTTCCATCGGGTGCGAGATCCCCGAGGATGCAAAACTCCTGCGCTACATCCTGCAGTGTGCCAACAGGATGCACAGCCACGCCATCCACAACATCCTGTCCCTCCCGGATATGTACATCCCCGGAACAGACACGAAGATCAACCCGTTCACCAAGGAAGAGCCTGTAAGGAGCGTCGCTCTCCGGATCCAGCGGCTCCGTGAGATCGGCCAGACCATCGGCGAGATAGTCGGCGGGGAGGCGATCCACCCGAGCAACCCCCGCGTCGGCGGTATGTACACGAACATAACTCCGCGGGCGAAAGCGAAGATCTATGACCTCGCGAAGGAGGCCCGTGTGCTCGCGCAGCAACAGATGGAGTTCATGATTGCGGTCTTCCGGAACTACCAGAAGCGTGACTGGGCTGAAGTCGGCGGCGTCGAGGTCCCGATCCCCGATGACCTCGGCTACCACAATCAGGGCTACATGGCCACTGCACCGGTCTACGGCAGTTCAAGCCTTGATGAGAACCCCACCTGGTTCCCCGAGCGGTTCACCGAAGTCCGCCCCTGGGACTGGTACATGGGCGAGGTCGAGATCACTGAGGCCGACCCGAACTACCCGATCGGCGGCACCACCCCCGTAGGAAATAAGGCCTGGCCCCAGATGGAGGCCTGCACCGGCGTCCCGCTCTACGACGGCCAGCCGGTCGAGGTCGGACCGCGTGCACGCCAGGCGATCTTCAAGAACTACGACGAGAAGGGCACCATCGGCCTGCAGATCGCGCGGCAGATGGAGTTCCCCGAGACCGCCTATGGCATCATCGACGCCGTGGACGCGCTCAACACCTCCGGAAAGGTGCTCGCCGACGAGATCCCGCAGGGTGACGGATCCCTCGGCTGGGCCGCAAACGAGGCTCCCCGTGGTACTGACGTCCACCTTGCCCGGGTCAAGGATGGCCGGGTGCAGTACTACTCGATGCTGGTTCCGACCACCTGGAACTTCCCGACCTGCAGCCGTGCCCTTGAGGGTGCACCCTGGCGGCTTGCGGAAGTCATCATGCGTGGATACGACCCCTGCGTCTCCTGCGCGACGCACATGCTGGTGATCGACGAAGACAAGAGGTTAGTGGCCCAGAAACTCATTCAGTGAGCGTACACGCATGCTATTCCGTGAGATCGTGATTGCAGGATGCGGCAACCCTCTCTTTGGAGATGACGGGTTTGGCCCTGCTGTAGTCGAGGAACTCAAGAAACTGCAACTGCCCGACAACGTCAAGGTGATCGATGCCGGCCTTGGCGCCCCTCACTTCCTCTTTACGCTGATTGAGGATGCGGAGGTGCCGGTGAAGAAGCTCGTCATCATCGATATCGCCGATTTCGGCGGTAATCCCGGTGATGTGACGAAACTCCGGCCTGAAGACCTGCCACCGGGCGCCTACCGTGATGCCCATTCGTGGGATCTCTCAGAGCCGCTGCAGCGATTGAAAGACGTCATCGATATCACGATCATCGGATGCCAGCCAAAGCGTGTCGCGAGCCATGAGTTTGAACTGGGGCTCACTGAGGAGGTTGAAAGGGCCATTCCCAAAACAGTACGGATCGTACTGGAAGAGATTGGGGTAGAATATGGGGCTACTATCAACCATCAAGGAACGCATCTTTGGGCGTCGCCGGGAGAAGCCGGAGGAGATGCCGGGGAGAACCCCGGAGAGCAAACCTGAGGCGAAGCCCCCGGTGAAGCCCTCTGATGTTATTGTGGAAGAAAAGGTGGAAGTTGTACAAAAGGAGGAAAAGCCTGTGGCAGAAAAGATTACGATAGGTGAATTACATCTGAGCGGATGTACGGGATGCCTCGTGACGCTTGCGGACAATTACGCGGGTCTCTTCAAGCTGCTCGATGATTACGCGGATCTGGTATACGCACTCACCCTGGTCGACGTGCGCCATGTCCCCGAGATGGATGTGTGCCTGGTCGAGGGTTCGTGCTGCCTGGATGATAAACTCTCGGTAGAAGAACTGAAAGAAGCAAGAGCAAAGTCGAAAGTACTCGTTGCCTACGGCGGTTGCGCAGCCTACGGAAACATCACCCGGTTCTGCCGTGGCGGACAGTGGAACCAGCCCGGCCACGAGTCGTATGTGCCGATCAGCGAGGTCGTCGATGTTGACCTCTACATCCCGTCCTGTCCGCCGTGCCCGCAGGAGGTCAGGAACGTTGCCGTCATGGCCTACCTGCTGCTTCGGGGCAACGCCGAACAGAAGAAACTCGCGACCGCATACCTGACCCCGCTGATGCAGCTTGCACAGCGCGGCAACGAGGCATGCGGCTGCGACCTGATGTATGAAGTCATCAACCAGGGTCTCTGCATGGGATGCGGGACCTGTGCCGGCACCTGCCCTGTCCGTGCAATCACCATGGAGTACGGCAAGCCGAACGTGAACCGTGACCAGTGCATCAAGTGCGGCGCCTGCTATGCCCAGTGCCCGCGCAGCTGGCTTAACTTCGACGTCATAAACAACTACGAGGGCATCATCGGTGCCATCAAGGGAGCCATGCAGTGAGGTGATGAAGATGGACGTACTCGGTAACTACAAGTCAGTGGTCTCGGCGCGGTCGACCGACAAGGAGATCCTGAAGCATTCCCAGGACGGCGGAATCATAACCACGCTCTTTGCCTACGCGCTCGAAGAGGGCATCATCGATGGTGCCATCGTTGCGGGCCCTGGCAGCGAGCCCTGGAAGCCGGAGCCGGTTGTCGCGACCACGAAGGCCGAACTTCTTGCCGCCGCCGGAACGCGCTACAACATCAGCCCGAACCTCTGCCTGATCAAGGAGGTGACCCGGAGTTACGGCCTTGATAAAGTCGGCATTGTGGGTACACCCTGCCAGATGCAGGCCGTCCGGAAGGCTCAGCTCTATCCGATCGGTCTGCGTGATGTCGACGACAAGATCGCTCTTGCGCTGGGCATCTTCTGCATGGAGAACTTCTCCTACCAGGGGCTCGAGGCGATGGTCGAGGACCACTGCAACCAGAAGATGGAGTCCGTCAAGAAGATGGACATCGGCAAGGGCAAGTTCACCGTCTACACCGAACGCGGTGCGGTCAGCCAGATGCCGCTCAAACTGATCCACAAGTACGTGCAGCCTGGCTGCCACGTCTGCCTGGATTACGTCGCGAACCTGGCTGATATCTCAAGCGGCTCCGTTGGCAGCCCTGACGGCTGGAGCACGGTCTTCGTGCGCAGCACCATTGGCAACGGCGTCTGGGACGGCGCTATCGCGGCAGGTCTCTTTGAGACAAAGCCGATCGACAAGGTCAAGCCAGGCCTTGACATGGTGACGAAACTTGCCACCGAGAAGATCACAAAGAACCAGAAGAACGTGGATGCACGCAAGACCGTGGGCCTGAAGGCGGATGGAACCCCGAAGGGTCTCCGGAACCCCTATGAGGGGCCCTGAAAAACACTCTTTTTTTATTCTTCCCGCTGCAAGCCCGGATAAAGATGGAGGGTGGTGGGGGTCGAAGGTCGTTTACGAAGAACGCAAGGCAGGGATGAACGCCGTCCTCCGGCATTATTGTTGAGCATTATGATCCATACCCGATCATTGAGATTGGGGCTGCAATCTCTGTTTTGCGCCGCCGTTGACGATGGAAAACACCTCCGGTCGAGGTCATACCTTTCCCCGCAGGTGGTAGGGTGATATTCTCCTCACCACTCATTTGTTTTTGACCACCAATGGTCAACCCCGTTCATGCAGGCTGATGGCGGGGGGTGCGTGCGGGGGGATGCTGGATCGATATACCGCTCCGTCCTGGCTGCTCTCTCATCATGAGCCGGGTAGATTTGCGCCGCCAGATGGACCCTCCCTGCTGGAACCGCATCACCTCCCCCGCGCCCTTGCAAAAAACTACATGATGCCCACAAGGCCACATGCATACCAGATGAAAATATCTAGAGCGCCATTTTCATACGAAATAGGAGGAACCCTAGCGCTGCTACGCTCCAGGATCAGGCCCTCGGAATATGGCGGCGCCTCTCTCTGCCGTCATACCCCATCAAGAAAGCGTTTTTTGCTGTTATACCGTTATTCAGTCCCTGAACAGCACCTGGTAAGTTACCGATTCTGCTCCAAAAAAGTCCCTGCAAAACTCCGCTGCTTTTGAGGGCTCGTACTCCTTGCAGCTGAAGATGTCAAGATAGGCCGCGTTTGTCTCGTTCGCGAAGTGGCCGGAGATCAGCGACGTCTCAATGAGCTGGGTCATGGAGTAACCCGCAACCCTCTCCGTCGGGCCGAAGTGAACGATCTGCGGTTCGCCAAACCTCTTCATCTCGATCAGGTCGCACAGTTCAATAATGAACCGGTGTATCTTCTCCGGGTCCCGGATGGATGCCGGGTCGCACCCTTTCAGGTCCACGCTGGTATAGAGCCCCCAGCAACCTCGTTGTTTAAACTGTGCAACTATCTCCGCATCGCTTGCGGTCTCTGCCATAACGCCGCTTACCGCAACGTTGTTTGTCATTACATTACCAGCCATCTTCTCCACCTTCGAGACAGACTCCGATCGATTGATCCCTGTAATTTTTGATAGTTCTGATTTTAAACTTATCCATCATACAAATTGAAAATAGCCGTTATTTTATGGTTACGCCAGAGCAATCACGTGTTATTGATGAATATAGGGCAAATTCAGGGTAGATTTTGAAATTAATGACTTTGCGTGGCCTCTACTCGTTTTGGTATGAATATTGTAGTACTGATGTAATACTAAATATGAATTATGAAAGGAACCAGATTTTTTCTGGGGTCAACCCTCCGTGGGTTTCGGGGTGATCAGGTCTTAAAAGACAATTATTTTGTCTGTAGGGTTCGGCGGGAACTATCCTGCTGGAATCCAGGTGGAGAAATGACCGCTTGACAATCCGTGCCCGTAACAGTCAGCATCCCCCCTTGAAAACCCGAACACGAGTGAATACTGGGAACCATTTCCGGATACACGGAGTCAGGCGGCACCCTGGCTTCAGCGCGCACCGCAACATCCCCCACGCGACAAACTTACCTTACCTCAGGCGGGGTGCGGTGAACCCGCCGCACGTGCGTATGGAGTTCCTCAAACGTTGAGTAAATTCTGCCGCAGACCGGGCAGATAAACTCGCCCATCTCCACCGGGAAATCCGGGGGCTTCCTGCCCGGTGGTCTCTCGTCCATTATCGGTCACCCTCTTCGGCTTCAATCTCCTCGATCGTTCGCCCTGAGATTACCGATCGAGGTTCTGAAACGACTGGATTCCTGCCGGGGTCTGCCTCATCGTCGTTCTTCTTCACCAGAAGCCAGGCCTCGTTCTTTCCCGTCCTGAAACGGGTGAGAGCGTAGCCGCCCCGGATCTTTGTTCCATCCAGCCAGAAGGATATGTGACCCTGCCTGAGTCCCTCCGCAACCCCTGTTTTCTCACCTCTTCGCTCTGTAAGGTTACGGTAGGTCCCCCTGTCCCAGACGAGAACCGCACCGGCGCCGTAACTCCCCTCCGGTATAACCCCCTCGAACTCGGCGTATTCGAGCGGGTGATCCTCCGTCGGGACGGCGAGGCGTTTCTCCTCCGGAGAAAGGGACAGCCCTTTCGGAACAGCCCATGACTTAAGCACGCCATCAACCTCCAGCCTGAAGTCGTAATGGAGCGTTTTCGCCGCGTGTTTCTGGATTACAAAGATTGGATTCTCCTGCTCCACTCTCTCCGGGTCATCCACCTGCGTATCCAATCCTGGCATACGGAAGAGTGCCGTGCTGCCTCAAGATAAGGTTTTTCCTGGTTCAGGTCTTCCGCTCTGATGTGGGGACGATCCTGATGTTCATCTTCTCCGAGCCGCTGATCAGTATACCCTCCCCGGGCTGGAAGTTCAGGAGATCTTTCTCGCTCACCTCGAAGAACCTGGCGTTCTCCTGGGCCTGCTTCTTGTTCTCTGAGCGCATACAGAACTTCACGGCGATGTTTGCCAGGATCTCCTCGTTAAAGTGAGCGATGAGCTGTGACGCCAGGATCAGCGAGACCCCGAACTTCCGCATCTCGGTGGCGTACTTGTTCAGCACCGCCTTGATGGCCGTCTTCGAACCGCTCTTCTGGCTCACCAGGAGTTTTGCCTCGTCGACTATGACGAAGAGCCGGAACTTCGCTCGTTCGTCATCTGTTCCGCGTGGGATCTCCCCAATAGCCTGAAGGGTGTAATAGATCCGGCGGAGGAATAGATCGGCAAAGAGATAGCGCAGGCTCTCTGGGAGGGCGTTTAAGTTGATATGGGTGATCCCGCCGGAGAGTATGGCGGGGATCGAGATCTTATCCTCTCCCGAGAAGAGGTTGTAGTCAAAGATATCCTCGAGGTATGCAGGGATCGTCTCGTCCTCGCAGGACATGATCCCCCCCTCGATATCATCGAAGTCGAGCACCCGTGTCCATGTTGCGGTATCCGCCGTGATCCCGGCGGTCCTGTAGCAGTCCTTTATGATGTTCTTTAACTTTCGGCGCTGCTGGATGCCGAGTGTTGGGAAGTTGATCGAGATGGCATCGACAAAGTCCGATGTGGCCCGAAGAGGCGTGATCTCATCTATCTCGGGGTCGAGTTCCAGCGGGTTGAAGTAGTACTGACCCCCCTCCCGGATCTTGTATGACCGGATATCGCTGCCAGTCCCTGCCATGTCCCCGTGAAAATCGATCAGGAGAACCGGCATCGATTGTGCCGCAAGTTCCGAGGCGATACACCGGATTGTCTCGGTCTTACCGGCTCCTGACCCGCCAATGATGATCATGTGGCCGTTATTGAGCCTCCCTGGCGACCAGTTGACCCGCTGCCCATCACCGGTGTAGCCGAGGAAGAGATCAAGCCCGCCGGAGCGCTGGGGCTCCGTCACAGGAGCGTTTCTCAGCGGTGCTGGCGTGGGGTGTGCCACAGCCGCGGCCCTATCTTCAATCCGCTCCCCCTCCTCCGGGGGAATTGCAAGATCATCCCACACCTCCTCACCCACCTCTCTGTGGCCGGCTGCCGGTGACTGGAGGGCTGCGTCTTCACTGAATGGGTGTGCATCCTCGATCTTCCCGGGAGGTTCTGCCGCCGGCATGGGTTGGAGGTCGATAACGATCTTCCCGGCAACTTCAGCCATAAGTGCATGCTCGAGGTCGCGAAGGCGCTTCTCGTAGAGGTTCCGGTCCCTGACGATGAACCTGGCAAGGTCAACCCCATCATCCTCTGGCACCCCTTCCAGGACGTAGACCACGTCGGTAAGGCTCGCAAGGACGCGTGAGAGTTCGCGGCGGAGGGCACGCGATCCGCGGATACGCTCGTAGTCCTCGCCGAAAGCAAGGTATCGCAGAACTGTGAACGTCGAGTAGAACGACTCAAGAAGCATATCGTAGTGATCCCTTACTCCAGCATCGATCCGTTCGAGCATCTCCTTGAGGATATAGGCAAACTCCGGCGGGAAGGTGTAGACAACACCGTCGATCATGCCGGTGTCAAGGTCGAATGAGTAGGCGAGGACGGCGCACCCTGCGTCTTTGAGCCTGGTGGCGAACCGTTCGCACCCCTCAAACAGGCCCGGGCAGTTTTTGAGGAGGAAATTTATGAACGTCTCATCGCTGCGGGGTGGCGTTGATGGGAACGTCTTGTTTATGAAAGATCCTTTCACCGTACCTGCCAGGAGAACCGGGACGATCTCGTGGGTCTCACGGGCTAGACCCTGGATATCCAGTCTCCGGAGCCTCGCTTTGAGCAGGTCCCGCCCGATCGCCTCGCCCGTGGCGGTCGGCCGGACCAGTGTCGTCCCGTGCCAGGAGAGTGACTCGATGAGGCCAATGTCTGTAAGGGCAAATAGCGGCCCTGAGGTATAGGCATAGCAACTCTGCTCGATCACGCCCTCTCCTTCCCCGCGTGAAGAGGCGCTATTCTGGGCTACATAGATGTAGAGGAGTGTCTCTATGATGTCGCGGACCTCCTGGAACCGGAAATCCCGCAGGTACTCGATGACGGTGGAAGGAAACGATTCCATCAGGCCGGAGATCTCGGCATCTGAATAGCCCATCGTCCTTAGTAGTTCGGCTATCTCTGTTGACACGGGTTCACCAGTGTATTCTTATCCAGGTCGGCACGAGAGGTGCACGGTGCCACTTCACGCGATTGCCTGTCTCCGGTGAGGAAGGCGGTATGAATTGGTTTGCTCTCTAACCTAGTGAACTACCACGCGCCTCTCGGGCGTGGCTTCCTGCTTCATCCTCCTCCCCACCGGGAGCGAGTCCACAGGCTCAACGGTGCGTCCCGCACCTGATACCCCGACAAGATTCTGTTCTTGCAGGGCGAACTTCTTGATATTGATCGCCGCATTGATATCGCGGTCGTGATGAGTATCACAGACCGGGCAGACCCATTCCCTCTCAGAGAGGGCAAGATCCCGCTCGAGATATCCACAATTATTACATATCTTTGAGGACGGATCGAACCGCCCGATCTTCAGGAGCGTCTTCCCATACTTTCGACATTTGTAATCCAGCATCGTAAAGAACGTGCTCCACGATACATCTCCAATCCCCTGGGCCAGACAATGGTTCTTCATCATCCCGCCAACATTCAACGACTCCACTGCAATAGCTTGGTTCTCGCTCACAACTCGAAAAGAGATTTTGTGCAGGAAATCGTTTCTTTGGTTGGCGACTTTTTCATGGCACCGGGCAAGTTTCCGGATCGCCTTCTCTTGGTTCTTTGACCCCTTTTTCTTCCGTGACACTCGCCTTTGCAACACTTTCAACCGCTGGAGGGAGGTCTTCAGGTATCGGGGGTTCTCAATCTTCTCTCCAGTGGAGAAGGTTGCGAAGTCGGTTAAGCCAACATCAATCCCGACCGTCGTGTCAGATGTGAACGGTACAGGTTTAGGCTCAGGTTCCTCGTCGTCGACAAGGATGCTGACAAACCATTTTCCCGTCGATGTTACAGACACCGTGGCATACTTCATCTTCCCAGTGAAGATTCGGTGGAAGACGGTCTTAACCTCACCGATCTTAGGGAATTTGATCGTCCTCTGGTCAAAATTCACATGGTAATGTTGTGGTACCTGAAAAGACCGTACAGGGTTCTTCTTTGACTTGAACCGGGGGAATTCCTTCTTCTCCCTGAAGAACCGGGTGAAAGCGTTGTCGAGGTTCTTGTTTGCACTCTGGAGCGACTGCGAGTTGACTTCCTTGAGCCACGGATATTCTTCCTTGAGGGCAGGAAGACGATTGTTCAAGTCGAAGCAAGAGAGTTTTTGGCCATCTTGTTCGTATGCTTTGATCTTCTGTTCCAGAGAATGGTTGTACACAAACCGACAGGCATGGATGTGCTTCATGAGGAGCGTGACTTGCTCTCTTGAAGGATACATCCGATACTTGTAGGCTTGGAGCATAGAAGTAATATTAAGCGTTATAATAAGATATAGTTTTTCTGTAATCTCCGGATCTATATCAGAAGGGCGGCTCCGCTTTCATCCCCGCGCCTCTCGACCGGGGTCTTCCTGCTCCGCCCCCTTCACCCCCTGCAAGATAAACATAGGTTTTTTGCAGAAATACGGCTGCATCCGGCAAATCCTCCCGCGCCGGGGCCCAGGTGCTGGATGGGTGGCAGGTGCCTGCCTGCGTGATCACCGCTGCCGGATCTCATGCGGGCGGATGCCCGGTGACGGTGAGACTCCGCCGGCCGTTCTCACTGCCAGACCCTGACCGGGTTGATCGAGGCATCGATGAGGAGGTCAAAGTCAAACATCTCGACCCAGCCCATCTTCTCAAACATCTGCATGAAGCAGACACCGACGATCATTGCTCCTGGATGGGTGGCGACGGCCCCGCGCACCGCTTCTTTTGTGACCGGGACGCCCGGCATCGAGAGTCCACCCATCAGGACTATCACCTTCGGGTCGACCTTCACGGCCGATTCGGCGGAGACCTGCATACCGACGCCCTCGACCGGCCGGATGACCTTTGCCGCTGCCTCGTTGACGTAGGGCACATAAACCTGTTCGATAGGGAGGTCGCGGACGGCAAACCCCAGGAGTTCGATGAAGGGTGTGCAGGTGCCGGGGCAGCCGTAGTAGACAACCTGGTCGCCCTCATTTAGCCCAGAATCGCGAAGGAATCCTTTGAACGGCCGGAGCATTCCCGGGACGCCTGAGAGTTGTTCTTTCAGTTCCATGCAGGTCTTTTTATCGCCTGGAGATATACCATTTCCGGATGTGACCATACGTTGCCTACAGCACACCGCAGCCTGAGAGGTGGTAGAGTCTGCGGACACGTTCGGCCGCATTTTCTGATACCCTCTCCCCGATATGGGCAAGGATGGTCTCGATGTCCTCTTCCGGCACGCATCCCAGGTCTTCCCAGCCGGAGAGAATCAGGTCCGTAAGATACGCCCAGTCCTCTTCTGAGAGTCGGGCAACCCGTTCTGCAAAATCCTTATCATCCCTGGCAATGTGGTTTGAGACCGGCGGAAGGATGGAGTGAAACTCATGCCCGGACCCGGGGCAGAGGATACCACTGTACTCAGGGGCCAGTTTTCGAAGGATGGATAGATCCTTCTCGTCAAGTTCGCGAGCCATGGTTTACCGGATATAATGGAGTTGTGTTCGTTCAAAAAGTGCTCTATCCCCTCGCCCCCCTTACGACGGTGCGAGAGGGTTCTGTTCAGGTGAACCTGAGCCACGCCTCCGTCCGGGTGACAAACGCGAGAAGGAACGCATGGTCCGGGTTCAGGGGCGTCCCGGCGATCGGGATCTGCCCGCCCATGGATGCAGCGCTGCGCCTTTAGAGCCTGAACTCTTTAAATATGCCAGAGGGGGAACCCGGTGCCCTATCGCTCTCCTATCTGTGCCTGGATGTGCCGCACCGTTTCAGGGTAATGTCCTGCAAGGTGGTTATCCTTGAGGTTCTCCCTCACAATCCACCGGATCTCCTGGTCATCCAGTGTTGAGACCTGCTGCAGGTACTCAAACCCGCTGGACGGGATGGCGGCAACAACACGGCTTAGCGTGCAGCCAAGCGTCTTTCGAAGCGCATGGAAATCTTCGGACTCCCTCTCACCTGCGGTGTAGACGCGGATCAGGATCTTTCGATGGAGCCGGAGCGCCGCCTCTGCGAGATCTGGCTCTCTGAGCACGTCCGCGTCCGCAACCCCGGCGGCAACGGCCCGCATGGCGGACCATGAACCCCCCTCCACCCAGCCATTCAGCTCGGAGACGGTCACGTCCCGGTGCCGGGCGAGGAGATCCTTGAGCCCGATCGCCGCTGCATCCCGGATCCGCCACCTCGGGTCGTCGGCGCTCTCTGCGAGTTTCCGGAGCGCCGCCTTCACGCATCCTGGTGATACCGTGCCCATCGCCGCGATACCCCTGACTCCGCAGACCGAGAGGAACTCGTGCGGGTCGTCCGTCGGTGCATCTTCGGGTGATATGCAGGCGAGTTCGACGCAGAGGTCCCTGAGTATCCGGCGGTCTTCGGGGTCGGCGGCAGCAAATTCCCGGACTGCCTTGGCAAACGCCTCCGTCAGATCCTGGTTTGTGCGTGGGCCCGCGAGGCTGCTCTCCGCCGCGAGGTACGCGGCGAGGTCTCCGGCGTCTCCGCTTGAGAGGAGATCCATGAGGCGCCTGGCAACTTCGCGGGTATAAATGGAGTCAGGGGTCAATCGTGTGTAGAGAGGTGGCAACCCGCGGGCATAAAAAGATCGCTACCTCCGGGAGAGGGTTTCAACAAAGGTCTCAAGTGCCGCATGGACATCCTCGCTGTTTAAGGCAGAGATGGGGAAGACCATCTCCCCGTGGAGATCGCGGCAGATGGCGTCGGGCATCGCATCAGGACAGTCGCACTTGTTTGCCATAAACGCGAGCGGCACCTCAAGCGCTTTCAACCGGAGATAAAGATCTCTGGTCATGGCATCCACGCCCTTTGTTGCATCCACCATGATGATAGCGCCGTCCATCCCACGCGAGAGGACCTGACGGACAAACTCGAACCGCTCCTGCCCGGGCGTCCCGAAGAGGTAGACAGCCCTCCCGTTGACTTTGAGTCTGCCGAAATCAAGCGCCACGGTGGTCGGGCCTTCGTCTGAGGAGGCCTCGATGTGACGGCTGCGGGGGTCGAGCGCCTGGATAAAACTTGATTTGCCTGCATTGAATGATCCAAACACGACAATCTTGAGTCTGTCTTCTGCCATCAGGCTTCTATTGGCGAGAAGATGTTTTAGGATTTCGATATGATGGCAAGATGAACGAGACAGCAATAGTTCCGGGCTGTCATGGGAATCATATTGGTACCTCTCTCGCGTCTCATGGAAAGATTGTTCCGCAGTCGACGGCGCAAGCGACACTGCCCCGAAAGGGCGCTGGTCACCGAACAAAACCATAGAGCGGCAACATCCAACCTACAGGTATGGGGCCAGATGAGATGGATCCTGTAGTGCTGGAGATAATGGCAACCCTGGATAGCCTCTTCCTCGCCGAGAAGCAGGCAAGGCTCCAGGTTATCCGCACTCGAGGCACAAGGACTACCCACTCGCAGCGACATCCGAGATGGTCAGGGACATGGAGTCTGATGCTGCCATCGTAGAGGCGCTCAGCGGTTTCGGTTTTGAACAGCACACCCGGGATGACGATGCTGAACTATGGATCTCGGATGAACTTGGATCGATGGTCTTCCTCCTTCTTCACCGCACCGGATGGCCGCTCCTACACCTACAGGATAGTTCAGGTTCGAGGTGGTCGGCGAGGATGAAATATCTCTTTAAAAATGTGGATACTGGGAAAAACCCACGTATTGCTGTTTTGTGGGCTGCTATGCCAGATGCTATATACTGTAAGATACACTTCTGTGTAACAGGTAAAAGACAGGAGGGGCATATATGGAGCGCTCGGTAAAACGTCTCATGGAGGACAGGGATAAACGTCGCGAGGAGAACATCGAGAAGTACATTGAGCAGCTCTCTGACGAGAGCACCCCCTACCGGCTGCGGGCGGTTGAGGCGCTCGGGACGTGCAGCGATCCGCGGGTGGTCGAACCGCTGATTGCCGCCTTGCAGGATCCCGAGAACGAGGTTCGGTGGGTCGCGGCGCAGGCTCTCGGGAAAGTCCGCGACCCCCGGGCGGTCGAACCGCTTCTCTTTCTCCTGAGAGATGGGGATCGCTGGGCACGGCGCGGTGCTGCCTGGTCGCTTGGAGAGATCGGCGACCCCCGGGCAGTCGAACCAATCCTCCCGCTGCTTGCGGATGGAAAGAAGGATGTCAGGACTGCCGCCGCGGAGGCGCTCGGGAAACTCCGCGACTCGCGGGCGACTGCTGCCCTCTCCGCCGCCCTCGAGGACGAGGTGGAGCCTGAAGTAAGGACGGCGATCCGCCGCGCCCTTCGTGAGATCAGAGGCGAAGCGGAGCCCTGAGCAGGTGGATTGATGGATGGGACGCTTTCGGCAGCGTCCGGCATGTCTGAAGCGCTGCTCCTCCGTTGTATGCAGTTCTCCATCGGCGCCCCCGCTCTGCCGCGGCCATTACGGACGCCCGAAACCGCTGGCAGGATAGTCTGTGCAGCAGCCATGGGAGAAACCTCTGCCGATCGGGCATCTGCAAAGTAATCGCCGGATCCACGGTTTTTGAGGATGGTCCCGGCGCGAAAAAGGATGAGGGCGTCGAGATGCCGGCTGTGGGGGATTACGGATCAACGGAGTTTTTCGGCTGGGCTGAGAGTCCGGGTTCGAACGCTTGAACTGTCACGCGCTTCCGGCCGTGGTCGTTTACGGAAAGATTTTTAGCAAGACCTGTGCAACCGCATCACATCTACCAGCGAAAAAGACTCTACGGCGTCCTGATCGCAGGACTGCTGCTCATCTGCCTCTTTGCGGCCGGATGCACGTCGCAGCCGACAGGGGAGGGGACACCGACTGCGGCACCCACACCGGGTGCGGCGACACGCCCGCAGCGGAGAACTACATCTCCAATGAGACGCAACCGGTGGGGAGCAGGATCACCATCACCCTTGATGAGAACCCGACGACCGGCTACAGGTGGAACGTCACCTCATCTGCCGGCCTTCAGTACGTGAACGAGACCTTCATCGCACCTGAGACAGAGGTCGTGGGCGCCGGTGGTGTGCACCAGTGGCAGTATGTCGCAGCAGAGCCCGGTTCCGTCGAGTTTACCGCGATATACAGGCGCCCCTGGGAAGAAGCAACCGGAAACGAGACCACCTTCTCGATGGATTTCATCATCAGATAACTCTTCATTTTTTCCCACACCGGTCGGAGATCCCCCTCACCCCAGGAATCTCCGTCGGTTTGCAGCCTCCAGGATAAGCGGGGTCAACCCACCGGTCTCGTTCTCGCGCAGCGCCCGCGAGATGGCGGTGGTGAGGCGGGCATGCTCCTCGTCCGGGACGACGTCCACCAGATCAGTCACCGTGGCTGCAAGGTCCGGTGGAACAAAACCGGTCTCTGTGTTGAGGAACCGGCAGGCGGCTCTAAGATCCTCATCAAAGTTGATATAGACTTTCCGTATAAACTCGATATCCGCATCATCCAGCACATTCAGGCCCAGTATCTCTGGAGGAAGGCCGATCGAGTAGAAAGCGGCGGTGAACTTGATTGCCCGTGGCAGGGTGATCCCGCCTGTGTTTCGCGCATACCCGAAGAGACCGATATGGAGTTTCCGTTTCCGTCTCTCCGGAACATATCGGGCAACCCGATTTATCAGAGGGGCAAACGGTCCAAGCCAGCGCTCATATGCCCGCGTATACCTCCAGATGATATCAAGTGCCGCATCTTCTTCGATCTTCGTGGGTTTTGTGGGCTGGCGTTCTTCCAGCACCCGGATAGCGTTCTGGACATCTTCAAGCTGGTAGTCATACTTGAACGCCGACTGAACGGTAAACGTCCGGACGCTGGGATACTCGGCAGCGACCCGATCGACCGTCAGCGGCGTGAGCCCTCCTCTAAAAGGTGCCGAACCGACACCTATGATCGGATGAATTCCTGCTCCGGCCTCTTCTGAGGCCTCCTGGAGATTCTGGAGAGCGATCTTGTTGAGGAGGACGGCGCTGATGAGCCCATAGTTCATTGCCGGGTCTGACCGGGCAAGGAAGACACGCTGGTCAGCGATATCCTTGTCCTGGAGGTAGCGCCTGACCACGTTGTGGGCATCAAGCATACTGGCCATATCCTCAAAGAGTGGTATGACGTTGATTCGATCCGGTCGGAATCTTCCGATCCAGTCAGCGATGGTTGGCCCACCCTCCCGGAGGCGTCTCTCCTGTTTTCCGACGACGACGTCTCTATAGTATCGGTAGATGTTGTCGATGGCAAGATGAGAGGTGGTCATCGGCAGGATAACCTCAAATATCGGGGAGCATTCTTCCCCGTAAAAGAGGCATGCCGTATCAAATGACCGCGGGATGCTCTCGAGTGTTTCAAGCAGGATCTTTGCCTCGGCGCTCTCGACCTCCGGATTTGGAACGCGCATTGTGAGGAAGACATCCCGTCCAAGCCGTTTCTCCCGGAAGAAAGTCTCGTAGCGGCTCAGGAGTTTCCTGACCACAAAGTTGTCAACCTCTTTTCCCTCGCAGTCCCACATCTGTTCGCTGCAGCCGAGGTGGGAGTAGGCGTAGTACGCCTCCTGCACCTCATCGTCCCCGCCAAGTTCGGGACTCTCGGCAAAAAAAGGCAGGTTAACGTTGTCAGGGTGCTGTGTGCTCATGCACTGCGGGATCCGTAACATCTTCTTGCTCCACGTGGCGGGTCGTGTTCTCGTGTCGACCATATCATTCTGTAACGGTTGACAGAAAAACCCGCCGCCTGCTATTTATCCTGCGGCGGTGAAGATAGCGGAGCGAAAAGATCGCGGCCTTTATGGCGCGGTAGTTCGTAGCAGTGTGCCGTAACCCTTTACCTCATGGTCTCTTACCCCATTCTGTGGCCTGCCCGCCGCGAGTTAAAGATGGTAAGAGAGTTTTTCTGGCACAGAACCGCTGGAATTATCAGCCGCATCCGCTCACTGTGGATGGGAAAAAGAAAATATGAGGGTATCGGGATTGATTACGACAGGTAGTCTTCCGGCCGCGGGATCTGCTCCTTCAGGCCCTTGCGGCGGCGGATGCTCCTGACCACTTCTTCCACCAGGCCTGCCGGAACCAGTTCGAACCCGGCGAACTCGGTGCTCCACATCGCACGCCCTTCTGTTGCCGACCTGATATCCCCGGCAAACCCGAAGAGTTCGGCGACCGGTGCCTTGCCGATGACCGTCACAGTGTCGCCTTCGCTCTGCATATCAAAGATCTGGCCGCGACGGCCCTGGATCTGCGAGGTTGCCGCACCCATCAGATCGGCCGGGACGGTGATCTGGATCTTCTGGATAGGTTCGAGGAGCGAGTCGCCGGCCATCAGCATGCCTGCCTTGACAGCGCTCCTGACCGCCGGGATGACCTGGGCGGGGCCGCGGTGGATGGCGTCTTCGTGGAGTTTCACATCTACCAGCCTGACCTTCAGGTTCTGGACCTGCTCATCAGCGAGCGGGCCACCGCGGAGCGCTTCGCGCCATCCTTCCAGGATCAACTCCATGGTCTCGTTGAGGTACTGGATACCCTTTGTCATGTCGATGAACATGTTGGTGCCCTCGATCGCCCTGACGTTCTTGGCCTCCTCTTTATCCATCCCTGCGGCGACCAGGATGTCACGTCGCTCAAGCGCCTGCTGGTTTATCGAGACCTCGCCATCATGGATCAACTTCACGATCGCCGGGTCCATCGGTTCGAGCTCGATGTAGAACCGGTTGTGGCGGTTAGGCGACTTCCCCTCAACCGGGCCAGCCCGACCCGTGATCGTCTCGCGGTATACAACGATCGGCGGAGATGTGATGATATCGACGCCCTTGTCGCGCCTGATACGCCCGGTGATGATCTCCAGGTGAAGCTCCCCCATGCCGCTTATCAGGTGCTCCCCGGTCTCTTCGTTGATCGAGACCTGTACAGTCGGATCTTCCTTGGCCACCTGGCGGAGAACCTCAACCAGTTTCGGGAGGTCCTTCATGTTCTTTGCCTCGACAGCGACGGTCATGACAGGTTCGGAGTAGTGTTTAAGCGACTCGAACGGGGTCATATCAAGGAGTGTCGTGACGGTCGAACCGACGATGGCATCTTTTAAGCCCGTCACGGCGGCGATATTGCCTGCCGGGAGCGCTTCCACCTCGATCCGCTCGGCACCCATGAAGATGCCGACCTGGGCGAGACGGTTTACCCGTTTCGCCGTCCCCATGATGTAGCACTCGGTGCCCCTGCGGAGCGTTCCTGCGAAGAGGCGACCGGTGGCAACCTCGCCCGCGTGTGGGTCAAACGAGATATCTGTGACCATAAGGCATACTGGACCGTTCGGGTCGCAGTTGATCATCGCCTTCCCTTCGGGGGTGCTATAATCGCCGTGCCAGATGATGGGTATACGCCGGTGCTGGGCCTCGATGGGGTTTGGGAGATGCTTGACCACCATGTCGAGAAGGACGGCGTGCAGGGGGCTGTTCTTCCCCAGCCACTTCATGTCGCCGGAGTTGCACTTCTCATAGACCTCTTTGAATGAGACCCCGCTCTTTTTCATGAACGGGATGGAGACGGCCCATTTATAGAGGGCGGACCCGAAGGCTACGGTGCCTTTTGCGGCATCCAGTTTCCAGCCTTCGTTGTACATCTTCTCGTTCATACCCTTGATCAGCTTGTTGACCTTGTCGATCACCCTTGCAAGGCGGATCTGCATCTCCTGCTCGTCCACCTTCAGCTCGTTGATCAGCCGGTCGACCTTGTTGATAAAGAGAACCGGGCGGACACCCTCTTTCAGCGCCTGACGAAGCACAGTCTCCGTCTGGGGCATGGTGCCCTCTACCGCGTCCACGACGACTACAGCACCATCCACCGCACGCATGGCGCGAGTCACGTCACCGCCAAAGTCCACGTGGCCCGGGGTATCGATCATGTTGATCAGGTACTCCTTTCCGTCGTATTCGTGGACCATCGAGACGTTGCTTGCGTCGATGGTTATGCCGCGCGCCTGTTCTTCCTCATCTGAGTCCATAAAGAGTTGCCGGCCGGCAAGCTCCTCGCTGATCATGCCCGCGCCGGCAAGCAGGTTGTCTGAGAGGGTTGTCTTTCCGTGATCAATGTGGGCGACGATGCCGATGTTCCGGATCTGCTCCGGTTTGTCCATCAGTTCCGTCACCCGCTCTACCATCTTCTTTCGTCGGGTCATGAAAAAACACCAAAAATAATGGAGGGTCTTTAGCGGGCTGCCTTTGCAATACGTTCGCGCTCTTCTTTCTTCGAGACGGCGTACGAACGGGTGTCGCCGTTCGCGGCCGCGATAAGTTCCTCGGCAAGCGCCTCGCTCACACTCTTCTTCTTCTTGTGGCTTGCCTGGTATACGCCATCTGTTATGAACCGCAACGCGGTATCGACGCGGCGCTGGGGTGCGGTGTCGACCGATTTCGGGACGTTGATGCCACCGTACTTCAGCCTGACCGTCTCCTCACGGGGGCCGGTATTCGCGACAGCGTCAACCAGGACCTGTACCGGGTTCTTTCTTGTCTTCTGGTAGACGATCTCGAAGGCATCACGGACGATGCGGATGGCAAGCTCCTTCTTGCCGGTGTTGTGTTCGGTCTGCATCAGCTTGTTGATCAGGCGCTCCACGATCAGCATGTTGCTCTTGTTGAACTGCTGGCCGGCGAGCTTGCCGCATGTATGCGGCACGATCATTGTGTGCAGGTTCACGTAGCGGGCAAGGCTTGGATCCCGGATCTCAACCTCGCTCATGTCCCAGCGGTTGAATAATAACTGCTGGGCGTTTGCTTCCGTCTCTGCTTCAGTCATTGTCGCTTACCTCCGCGGCTTCTCCTTGCGCCCGATGACCATCTCACGCAGGCTGACGTTGTTAACCTTGGTCACAACGTAGCGGACACCGGGGATATCACCCATCGACCTCCCCAGTCTGCCGCCGATGCCTTCGATCTCGACCTCATCATGCTCGTCGATATAGTTGATGGCGCCATCACCGACGGCAAACGCAGTCACCTGACGACCGTTCTTGATCAACTGCACGCGGACGCACTTCCGGATGGCCGAGTTCGGCTGCTTCGCCTCGACACCCACCTTTTCGAGAACGATCCCGCGGGCCTGCGGCGCTCCCTCCAGGGGGTCGGACTTCACATCAAGTCCGAGCTGGCGCCGCGCGTAGACAGGGTCATGCCACCGCTTCTTCTTTGAATCGCGCTTCAGTTTTCGGGCTGCAAATTTACCGTTTCCCATCGAATACCCTCGTACCTGTTAAATTTGTAGATAGGAGCAACTCCTGCTGTGCTATAAAACAACGCGCGTTACGGATTTATATATTGTGGAAACCCTCCTCTGCGCCGGTTGTTTGTCCAGTTAATTTGATCACGACCTGATATAATATTATATCCCGGCGGGCAACCTTCATTGATGAGAGCCCGGATATATAAAGAGGTCTTTTTCGAGGCGACCCACCGCCTGATCCACTACCGGGGAAAGTGTTTTCGATTGCATGGTCACCAGTGGCGGGTTGAGGTATGGATCGAAGGTACGGCCGATGAGCGCACGGGAATAGTCCTTGACTACAACTGCATCAAAGAGGTCGTG
Source organism: Methanoculleus receptaculi (assembly GCF_033472595.1). Classification (NCBI taxonomy): domain Archaea; kingdom Methanobacteriati; phylum Methanobacteriota; class Methanomicrobia; order Methanomicrobiales; family Methanomicrobiaceae; genus Methanoculleus; species Methanoculleus receptaculi. Next base: position 655,517 of record NZ_CP137642.1, read on the forward strand.
GGAAGGTTCGATCACCAGGTGATCCTGAACGAGGACGATCCCATGGCGGCGTGCATCGAGACGTTTCATCCGGTCATCACCACCCGCGGCGACCCGACAAGCGAGACCCTTGCCGATCTGATCGCGGATATGATCGATGCCGAGGCTGCACGGCAGGAAAGCGACGCCCGTGTTGCAAAGATCCGGGTCTGGGAGTCCACATCCTGTTACGCAGAGCGCACCTATGATCGTCAGTGAGATCTTCCGGAGCCTTCAGGGGGAGGGAAAGAACCAGGGGCGGCCCTGCACCTTTGTCAGGCTGGCAGGCTGCAACCTCCGGTGCGCCTGGTGCGACACCCCCTACGCCTGGAACGAGGGGGAGGAGATGAGCGTTGGGGAGGTTCTCGACCGGGTCTGGCTGCTCCGCGGCGCATACATCTGTATCACCGGCGGGGAACCGCTCCTGCAGCGGGAAGATCTCCTGGAACTTCTGAAAAAGTTCAAACTTCATGGTTATTCAGTCGAGATCGAGACGAACGGCAGTCTGGATTTCCGGGAGATGCAGCCTTACGCCTCCATATGCATGGACGTTAAATGCCCATCATCTGGCGAGAGAAGCGATCTATCACTTCTTTCGGCGATAACCGCGCACGACAGCGTCAAGTTCGTGGTGGCTGATATGGACGACCTCCTCTACGCGAGGGCTGTTATGGGCCGCTACCGGATCGGGGGCGAGGTTTTCGTCTCGCCGGTGAAGGGGTCTGATTGCCGCGCCATTGCAGACTATATAGTGAGTGAGAATCTTCCTGTGAGGTTTCAGGTGCAACTTCACAAAGTCCTGGGGATGAGATAGATGAAAGCAGTCTGCCTCCTCTCCGGCGGCATGGACTCGAGCACTCTTGCCTACGTTGCAAAGGATATGGGTTACGATATAATCGCGCTCCATTTCACATACGGCCAGCGAACGGAGGAGAAGGAGCGGGAGTGTGCCCTTTTGATCGCGCGTAAGCTTGAGGCCATCGAGTTTGTCGAGATTGGCCTTGAGTACTTCAGGAAGATCGGCGCCTCGAGTCTGACGGATCCATCGATCCCGATCGAGGATTACGCTGGTGAGAAGGGAGGTGTACCTACCACCTATGTCCCGTTCAGGAATGCAAACCTCCTTGCCATTGCGACAAGCCTCGCGGAAGCCCGGCGGGCGGAGGCGATCTTCATCGGCGTCCAGACGGGGGATTACCCGGGGTATCCCGATTGCCGGCCGGAGTTCATCGAGGCGTTCCAGCGGGTGATCGACCTCGGAACGGCGGCTGACCCGCGGATCACCCTGATGACACCGTTTGTCCGGATGACGAAGGCGGATATCGTCAGGGTGGGTCTTGCTCTCGGCGTCCCCTACGAACTTACCTGGTCGTGCTACCGCAGCAGCGACCGGGCTTGCGGGGTATGCTCATCCTGCCACTACCGGAGAGAGGCCTTCCGTGAACTCGGGCTTGAGGATCCAATCGAGTATGAGGCATAAACATGGAGATCTACAGTGGAAAACGTCTCACCGTTGAGAAAAAAGTGGTCACGCTCCCTGACGGCGAGAAGAAGGAGCTGGTGATAGTCCATCCCGGGGGGGCGGTTGCGATCCTCCCTGTAGAAGGGGACGCCTGCTACCTGATCCGGCAGTACCGGTTTGCGATTGACGACTACATACTGGAAGCCCCGGCAGGCACGATCGATGAGGGCGAGAAGCCAGAGGAGACCGCCTACCGGGAACTGATCGAGGAGACCGGCATGAAGGCGGAGAGGTTTATCCCCAAAGGCTGGATCTACCCATCCCCTGGTTATACTGACGAGCGGATCTGGCTGTTCATGGCGGAGGGTCTATCCCCGAGTTCTGAGTATAGGAGGGATGATGATGAGTTTATCGAGGTTCTTCGCGTCCCGCTTTCCGCCCTTTCCGGAATGATCGCGAATGGAACGATCATCGATGCAAAGACGATCTGCCTTGTCTGCCGGTGTTTCGGCTGAGAGGCGCAGCGAACGTGCGCAAGTTTATGTTTTCTCCGGCGAAACAGGTAGTAGGTTCGGTGAATAGTTCGGTGAATAAATACCTTTCAGATAACTTGGTGAACCCCGATGGAAGAGACGCAAGAGATGGAAACCGCGCGAAAGCGCTACGAATTTAAAAAGACGCTTGAGAGGCTTGCGGAGAAGGAGGGGAGCGGCACCGAGCTTATCACACTATACATACCGCCGGATAAGCAGATATCCGATGTGACCGCCCAGCTCCGCGACGAGTTCGGGCAGTGCTCAAACATCAAGAGCAAACAGACCCGGACAAACGTCCAGAGTGCAATATCCTCCATCCTCTCCCGCCTGAAGTACTACAAGCGCCCGCCGGAGAACGGCCTGGCGATCTTCTGCGGCACTATAAACGTCGGTGGCGACCGCACGGATCTCCAGTGCGAGATAATCGAACCGCCCGAACCGCTCAACACCTACATGTACCGCTGCAGTTCCACGTTCGAACTCGAACCCCTGCAGCAGATGCTGGAGGAGAAGGAGGTCTACGGCCTTATAGTCATCGACCGGCGAGAGGCTTACATTGGTTTCCTGCGGGGCAACCGGATCGAACCTGTCCGCGGCGTCACCTCGACCGTGCCTGGCAAACAGAGAAAAGGAGGTCAGTCGAGTGTCCGGTTCCAGCGGCTGCGGTTGATTGCCATAAATGAGTTCTACACGAAGGTTGGTGATCTCGCGAGTGAGGTATTTCTTGGAGAGAAGGATTTCTTCGAGAGGTTCAAGGGTGTCCTGATCGGCGGCCCGACCCCGACAAAGGAGGAGTTTGAAGCCGGTGGCTACCTGCATCACGAGGTGCAAAAACGGATCATCGGGCTGTTTGACGTCTCCTACACAAACGAGTCAGGGCTTGCTGAACTCGTCGAGAACGCAGCGGATGCACTTAAAGGTCTTGAAGTCATCAAGGAGAAGACGGTGATGAACCGGTTCCTCCAGGAACTGGTAAAGGATGACGGAGCGGCTGCTTACGGTGAGGAGAGCGTACGTAAGAACCTGGAGCTTGGTGCCGTCGATACCCTCCTCCTCTCCGATAAACTTCGGCGAGCAAGACTGAAACTTGCCTGCCCCAACTGTGATTACACCGAGGAGCGAACGGTCAGCGTCGAGCCTGGCAAACATATCAAGGATCTCGACCTCGGAACCTGTCCAAACGACACCTCGCCGCTCTATGTGGCCGAGGAGAGCGACATCATCGATGAACTGACCGCGCTTGCTGACCAGAGCAACACGACGGTCAAGATCATCTCGGATGATTTTGAGGAGGGCTCGATGCTCTACAATGCGTTCGGCGGAATCGCTGCAATTCTGCGTTACAGGACCGGCTACTGATGTATCAGGAGAAATACCACCATATTGAACGCATGCTCAGGGCATGCACCGGTGAGGAGGACGTCCTCCTCACCGCCGGAGGGGATCACGCCGATCTTGCCTCCACGGTAGCGTTTAAGCTTGCAAAGAAGGAGAAGCGGCCGCCGCAGGAGATCGCCGCCGATATCGCAAAGAAACTGGGGAGAAACCCGGAACTCGGCGATATCCAGGTTGAGGCGGCCGGGCCCTATCTCAACTTCCGCTTCGGGCCGACACTCCTTGCGGAGGCGGTCAGGGAGGCGGTCGAACCCGGTTACGGAAGCCGCCCCCGCCGTTCCAGCCGGGTCGTGCTCGAACATACGAGCGCGAACCCGAACGGCCCGCTTCACGTCGGCCATATCCGCAACACTGTCATCGGGGACAGTCTGGTCCGGGCGTTCCGGAAGGCCGGCTACCCGCTTGAGGCTCAGTACTACTTAAATGATATGGGTCGCCAGATCGCCATCGTCTCCTGGGGTTTCGATCACCTCGACATCCACCGTGGGGAGGGCGAGAAGGAGGACCATTACGTTGCCCGTGTCTATATAGCGGCGAACCGCGAGATCGAGAAGAATCCGGAGATCACCCACGAGATCGACCTTCTCATGCAGAAGGTGGAGCGCGGCGACCCCGTGACCGTCAAGAAGTTCCGGAGTGCGGTCTCTCTCTGTCTTGAGGGAATCAGGGCGACCCTCGCCGCCTTAAACGCCTATCATGACCGGTTTGTCTGGGAGAGCGATTTTGTCCGGATCGGTGACGTGGACAGGGTCATCGAACGTGTCCGGCGGTTGCCGCAGGCCGTGGAAGATGAGACCCTCTGGGTTGACCTATCTGAGTTTGGTTTTGAGAAGAGGTACATCCTCCGGCGCAGCGACGGCACATCGGTCTACAGCACCCGGGATCTCGCCTACCACATATGGAAAGGGCGTAACTATGATCGGTTGATCGACGTGCTCGGGGCGGACCATAAACTGATCGGTGCCCAGCTCCAGGCCACCCTGAAACTTCTGGGTGAGAAACCCCCGGAGATCGTCTTCTTTGAGTTTGTCTCACTCCCCGAAGGCTCGATGAGCACCAGGGCAGGCAAGTTCGTCTCGGCGGACGAACTGATCGAGGAGGTTGCCGCGAAGGCGTTCGAGGAGGTGACCGCCCGCCGGCCGGAACTCCCCGAAGGGGAGCGGTGCTCGATCGCAAAGTCGGTCGCCATCGCTGCCGTCCGCTACGATATCGTGAAGGTCTCCCCGGAGAAGAGCACGGTCTTTAACTGGAAGGAGGCGCTTGACTTCGAGCGGCAGAGCGGCCCATACATCCAGTACGCCCATGCCCGTGCATGCAGCATACTGGAGAAGGCCGGGGGGTTCGAGCCGGCGTATCACTACGAGACCGACCACGAGATCGCGCTTGCCAGACACCTGGCCAGGTTCCCGGCCGTTATTGAGCAGGTTGTGGCGGAGCTCCGGCCGCACCTCCTCGCTGCTTACGCTCGCGACCTCGCTGACCTCTTCAACGCCTTCTACCACTATGACCCGGTCTTGAAGAGCGAGGGTGAGACCCGCAACAGCCGTCTTACACTCGTGGACGCGGTCAGGAACACCTTGAAGGAATCACTTGAGACCCTCGGGATCGATGCACTCAGAAGCATGTAACCTCCTGCGCAGACAGGGCTACCAGTTCATCACCCCGGCCTCCTCGGCGGCCGTGAAACCATGTATGTGGTGCAAGCGGGCGCTAAAAGGCGGGGAGATGTGCTACAAGGCGCAGTTCTACGGCATTGAGAGCCATCGTTGTGTCCAGATGACCCCTACCCTGCGGTGCAACCAGCGATGCCTCTTCTGCTGGCGGTCGTTTGAGCACGAGGTCGTGGAGGAGGAGGAGTGTCCGCCGGAGGTCATCATCGCAAACCTCCGGCGCGCCCAGAAGAGAGCCCTCGCGGGATACAAGGTATCGCCCCATGTCACGCCGGAACGGTTCGCCGAGGCCCTGAATCCCACGATGGTCGCGATATCCCTCTCAGGGGAGCCGACCTGCTACTCACGTCTCCCCGAACTGGTGGACGGTCTCAACAGGGAAGGCTACACAACCTTCCTGGTCTCAAACGGCACCAGGCCGGAGGTTCTCGTCCGGTGCCGGCCATACCAGACCTATGTCTCCCTGGACGCTCCCGACCGGGAGACCTACCTGCGCCTCTGTCGACCAGAGGAGGATTACTGGGACCTGGTGCTGGAGAGCCTTGCAGGGCTTGCCGGGCGGCGGTCGGCCATCCGCACCACCCTGGTTCGCGGTTACAACGACTTCTCTCCGGAGCGTTACGCGGCGATCTACCAGGATTCCGGTGCCAGGTTTGTGGAGGTAAAGGGTTATATGTATCTTGGGTACAGTAGAAACCGATTGCTGAGGGAGCAGATGCCGGAACACGCTGAGATCCGGGAATTTTCAGAGATGGTTTCGCAGCACTCGGACTATTTCATTAAAGATGAGAGCCCGCTTTCCCGTGTTGTCTGCCTGGAGAGAGATGTATGAGATTTGATGTGGAAGAGTTCAAAAAGAGGGCTAGAGAGGACTTCGAGCACGCCTGGTATGAGGGGCCGTCTGTCCTGACGCCGCCGTGGGTCTCGGGCCGCTATCCCCGGCTTCGCTACTCCCGGGCGAGGGAGCACCCGATCTTCGATATTGTGGAGCGGCTTCGCGAGACATATCTCGCGATGGGGTTTGACGAGGCGATGAACCCCCTGATCGTCGAAGAGTCTGATATATACCGGCAGTTCGGTCCTGAAGCAATGGCCGTCCTTGACCGGGTCTTCTACCTCGGCGGTCTGCCCCGGCCGAACGTCGGGATCGCAAGAAAGCAGATCGAGGAGATCGAGGCTATCCTTGGCCGTGCGCTCACTGCCGGAACCGAGGAGAGGCTCCGTGAGACCCTCCACGGCTATAAGAAAGGAAAGATCGACGGTGACGAGTTGGTGCACGAACTTGCGGCCGTGCTCGAGGCCGATGATGCTGCCGTGGTGCATATCCTTGATGCGGTCTTTCCGGAGTTCCGCGACCTTGCTCCGGAGTCGTCGCGCAACACCCTGCGCAGCCACATGACGAGCGGCTGGTTCCTGACGCTCTCCTCTATCTGGGACAGGCAGCGGCTGCCCCTCAGGCTCTTCTCGGTGGACCGGTGTTTCCGGAGGGAGCAGGAGGAGGGGCCAACCCGCCTGATGGCCTATCACTCGGCCTCGTGTGTCGTTGCCGGGGAGGATGTCACCCTTGAGGAGGGGAAAGCCGTCAGCGAGGCGCTTCTTTCGGCGTTCGGGTTCACTGAATTCAGGTTCCAGCCCGACGAGAAGCGGTCGAAGTACTACATGCCTGGAACGCAGACGGAGGTCTATGCACGCCATCCCTCGCTCGGGTGGGTGGAGGTCGCTACGTTTGGTCTCTACTCCCCGTCGGCGCTCGCGGAGTACGGGATCGGAGTGCCGGTGATGAACCTGGGTCTTGGGGTGGAGCGTCTTGCGATGATCGTCTACCAGTCAAACGATATCCGCCAGTTGACCTACCCGCAGTTCTTCCCGCAGGCGATCTCCGACCGCGAGATCGCCGGTGCAATCCACCTCCGTGAAGAACCGGCATCGGTTGCCGGGCGACGTATGGCAGAGGGTATCCGGGCCACTGCTGTGGAGCACGCCGCCGCCCCCGGGCCGTGTGCGTTTGTTGCCTGGAGTGGCGAGATCGCGGGACGGGAGGTTGAAGTGGTGGTCGAGGAGACTGAGTCCAACACGAAACTCTGCGGTCCTGCCTGCTTAAACGAGGTCTTTGTCCATAACGGTTCGGTGCTCGGTGTACCCGATACAGCGAAGTGGGCAACCGTCCGCCAGGAGGGCGTCTCCACCGGGATCACCTACCTGGACGCTGTGGCCGGGCTTGCAGCCGCCAGGATCGAGGAGGCGGCGAGGTGCGGGGAGGAGGTTCGTGTCCAGGTGAAGATGGCAAAACTCCCCTCTGATGTCAACCTGCGTATCGAGGACTACGTGATGCGCTACATCACCGACCACAATAAAAAAGTGGATCTCCGCGGTCCGGTCTTTCTGACGGTCAGGTCGGTCATCCGGAAGCCGGAGGTTTGATCCTGGATGATTGGGTGTTGCCCTTCCTGGATGAGTAATATGAGGCCATCAAATCAACGATTCTGAATCTAATCCCGCCACCTTTTTCAGGTGGCAGGTGCGAGCCCATCAAACCAGTTCGATCATGGTTTGACGCCATCGGATCGCCACCGTGGTGAACGTTTTTTGCGGCTGACCTCCTCCATCCATGGGCGGCCGGTGCATGATGACAGATCCTGGAAAACCGTGGCAGCGACGGAAACGGGATCTCAGGGAAGTATCTCACCGAGAACGTGGTAAGGAGATCTCCTCCCGTCGAGGGGGAATCACCTGCGGGGGTGGGGCTCGCCGGGGAGGAGGGATGGAACATCCCCCGCCCCTGTCTTTTGCGTGTCATCCGAAAACCTCTCTCGCTGGATCGCCCCCTTTCCCGGGGGCGGGCAAGTGTCTGGCGATTGCCAGTGGGAAGCCGCGCCGGGGAGGTTTCTTGCCTGAAACCGTGTGAGGGGATCACCTCTCTTGCGGTGTATCGATGGGGAAACCCTCCCTCCCCTGCCCTGAGATGCTCCCGGAAACCAGATGATGCCCGCGTCTCCACAGGCATACCGAATGAAGATGGGGGCAGCATTCTCATACAGACCCCGGCCGCCCCGGATCCGGATTGGAAGAGGTGGGCGGCGATCCACACAGGCAGGGGCACAATCCCATGAACGTGGCAAAAGAACTCCAATTTCAGGATATTTTCTTCTGGCGTCTATAAACAACCGCCTTATCTCTGAATTCTGCCCCGGCCTGAAGTATTGGTTTGATGGCCTCTACTGCACTTTATGAGACCCCTGGCAGGTGAGCAGACATCTCTGGGAGGCGAGGTTCAACCTGACCCTGCCGGGTGTGAAGGCCGGTAAGGTTATGTATTTCTAACACCATGTTAGAAATATACAACTGGTGTGACTATGAAACGAACCTACGCTGTAAAGATAGGGGTGGGAGTGTTCCTCGCGGCTGCGGGCATAATCCTTCCATTTCTCGTGGACGGAATGGAATCTCTCTCCTCGGTCCTGGTTGCTATCGGTCTTGTGACCGTTGCGGTGACCGGTGTGCAGCACTGGAGATACAGTGACGGTCTGGAGAAGGATGAGAGGACGCAGAAGCTCGGGGCATACGCCATCTCTTACTCCTGGTTGCTCACCATTGTCTTTCTTGCAATCCTCTTCTGGGTTGACTACCTGGGTCTGCTCGTCCTCAGCGTCCAGGCCGTTCTGGTCTCCGCCATCCTGCTGATGGGGTTCTCCGCACGTCTCTTCCAGTGGTACCTATTCAGGCAGGGTGACGTGGCTTGAGGAGGGATGCCGGGTGAAGACCCGGATCAAAGAATTTCGGGCGAAGGCCGGGATGACCCAGGAGGAACTGGCCAGGCAGGTGGGCGTCCGGCGGGAGACGATAGTCTTCCTTGAGAAGGGGAAGTACAACCCCTCCCTGAAACTTGCCTACAGGGTGGCAAAGGCGCTCGACTCCACCATCGAGGAGGTCTTCATCTTTGATGAGGAGGATCTGGCATGAGAAGAACCTCTCCGGCTGCCCGGAAGGTCACGATTGCGGCTTTATCTCACCCATCTCATCCCCCATTTCTGGTGTAGGCGCTTCTCTGGTTGCTGCAGTCCTGTCATCTCCCCGGAGAAGCGCAAACAGCCTGGCAAGAGAGATGATATCCTGCCTGTTATGCTCTACGATCGGGATGAGCGGGCCGGGGTTACCTGTTCGCATGTAGGTCTCGTAGAACTCTGGAACCATCGCGCTCGGGAGATCGTCTGTCCGGGTTATGTGGAGGACCGCCGTCTCAAGACTGCCGAGACGGCAGGATGGCAAGCGGCCTCCCCAGCACCGGCGTGCAAACCGGAGAACGTCAAAGTGGGGGAGGTCGAGGGTTGCCGGGACACCGTGCCGGGCGAGTCGATCCCGGATGTAGGGGAGGTCAAAAGCCCGGCCGTTGAAGGTGACGAGGGCGGCTCTTTCCGCCTCCAGGTCGGGGAGGATGGCGGTCAGCGCCGCTGTCTCTTCCTTGATCGACCTGACGAGGTGCTGGCGGACGACGATAGAACCTCTTTCCGCCCGGCCCAGGCCTATCAGGATGATCGGCCTGGAGGAGAGCCCCAGCGTCTCGATATCCAGGAAGAGGAAATCTTCCGGGGCGTGAAACCTGCTGGCCTCGAGGAGGAGCGGATCGCTCTGCCGGTGCCGCCGTTCAATCCAGTTCACGAGTTCCCGCGTCTCTCCCCTTGCCACCAGATCGAGGAGCCGGCTGGCATCCTGATGGTAACGGGGGTGTCCCAGCAGGTCAGGGACGGTGCGGTAACCGCGCTCTTCCAGCCGCTGCCGGGTTGTCGGGCCGATACCCTGGATCAGGCTGAGATCGCCCAGGATGGCTGCCGCCGCGCGTTCGCGGTCGCGAACGGCCAGGAAGATCGGGCTCCGGTGGTCTATGACGTAGCACCTCCCGCCTGAGCACCTCACCTCCCGGCCGTTGAAGACGTCCTCGATCGCCAGGCCCCGGCACCTCTCGATGAGATTGGCCCGGAACCTGCGGGCCTCCTGGTCGCCGGAGTGGTGAAGATGCCCCTTCTGGAGATCCCGCACAGACCACCTCACCCGATCAGGTGCTTGAACCATTTCATCCTGATCTCCGTCTTTGCATAAATTCAAACTGACTCCCGCGGGGTGAAAGTGAACCACCCCGGCGCCTGACAGACCGGTCGCCGGAAGCGAACATTTTCAAGCCGGCATCATGTGGTTTTTTGCAATTCGCCGCGCATACGACCTGGAAAAAGGTGGCGAGTTTATATTTCAGATCGCTGATTCGATACCACGCGCATGTAGCACCTCCTCCACCTCAGCGGCCATCCACCTAAATACTCTCAGTGACAATCGAGAGGAGAGAGATGAATATTGGAGCAGTCCTGATCGATATCGATGGCGTTCTCCACGCAGGTGACCGGCAGGTCGCGGGAGCGGACCGGGCGCTCCGGGAACTCGACCGGCGCGGGATACCCTACCGGTTTGTCTCCAGCACAACCCGTAGTTCCAGGCATTCGGTTGTGCAGCGTCTGCATCGCCCCGGTTATGAGATCCCGGAACCCTGGATCGTCACCGCCGCGGTTGCGGCCGCCGTACACCTCCGGGAGAGCGGGCGGACGCGGTGCTGCCTTCTGACCACCCCGGATGCCCGGACGGACCTTGAGGAGAGCGGGATCTCGGTCGTGGATGAGGGTGCCGATGCGGTCGTGGTCGGCGACGCGGGCGGCGCTCTCACCTGCGAGCGGTTGAACCGTGCGTTCAGGCTCCTGATGGAGGGGGCGGACGTTATTGCCCTCGAGAACGACCGTTACTGGATGGGGGGAGACGGACTGATGCTTTCGGCCGGCCCGGTAGTGGCCGTGCTCGAGTATGCCGCCGGAATAGAGGCTGAAGTGATAGGGAAACCCTCGCCGGCGTTCTTCCAGCGGGCGCTTCAGGGTATCGGGGCGCGCCCTCTGGAGACGGCGATGAGATCGTCACCGATATCGGTGGTGCGCGTGGCTGCGGTATGAAGGGCATACTTGTGAGAACCGGGAAATACCGCGAAGAGGCCGTCCGCCGCTCAGGCATCACCCCGGACCTGGTCATCGACTCGCTTGCAGACCTTCCCGATCATATATGATGGTCATGAGAAAGCGGATTCTCTTCCTGTTTCTCCTGGCCGCCGCAATCGGCGGAGCGTGTCTCGGGTTTTTCCTCCGTCCGGAGTTCGTCCCGCCGGCGATCGTCCCCCTGGAGGGTGCGAGCCTCAACCAGACGCCGGTCTATACACTCCTCTTCGAGGGCGGGATGGAGACGATCCGCATCGACCCCGACCCGGCGGTCTACGCCGGTGCGAAAGCGGCAGACAGGAGCCTTCACCTCTACACAGATATGCCGGAAGAAGAGTGGATCCCGATCTACTACCTGGCGTTCATAAACGAGCCCCACCAGGAACCCTTCTATGCGGACCTGCTCGGCGCCCTTCGCGAGATCCGTGACCGGAGAGGGCTCGATGACGACCGTTACCTCGAACTGATCGCCGTATTCGTGCAGTCTATCCCGTATGAGACCGACGCCTCGGTGAGCGAACCAAAGTTCCCGATCGAGACCTTCGTGGACGCTGCTGGAGACTGTGACGACAAAAGCCTCCTTCTCGCAGGTCTCCTCGCGCGGGAGGGCTACGGTGTTTCGCTCCTCTACTTTGGAGGCGAAACCCACATGGCTGTCGGGGTGAAGAGCGCAGGCTGCGGCTACCGCAACACCTCTTTTGCCTACATCGAGACCACAAACGTAAGTTATGTCGGAATCCCGCCTGCAACGCTCTCGGGCGGCGCGACCCTCTCCTCCGATCCGCTGGTGATCCCGGTCGGGCAGGGTGAGCGCAGCTACACCGCCTGCAACCAGGTTCAGACGATTGAGCGCGCGCTCTCCGCATTACGCGACCGTGCCGCGGTTCTCGAGACGGAACTTGAGGCACGCGGCCGGGAGATCGAGGCGATGCGCGATGCCCTCGACGCCCTGGGTGCCCGGATGACGTCCCTCCTGCGTGCGGGCGATATCAGTGAGTACAACCGCCTCGTCCAGGACTACAACAGGATGGCCGGGGACTACAACCAGGCTGTAGACGCTTACAACGCCCTTCTCGATGAGGCTGAAAGGGTTGTCGACCTCCACAACGACCTGGCCGCCGGTGCTCATGACCGGCCCGCCTCATACCTCGTGGCGCGGGCCTATCTCTCCGGGTGAGACGCATCTACCGGCCCGGGAAGGGTTGTGTGCGTCTCTCTGCCCCGGGCGATGGGCGGCCCACGGCACCATCGGCAGCAATATGCACCTCTTTGCGAATCTGGCTGCGGCGGGCGATGGTCGGGTACCGGGCGGCCCGCTCCGCGAGGCAGGCAAACGTCGTGAGTTCTGATCTCTCCATGCATGATAACGATGCAATCTGTTCACTTAACGATAGGCCGCGCGCGGTGTGAAAGTGAAAATTTGGGTCTTCAAATCCTGGCCTATAATAGGCCGAAACACCGTTTAATCCCCGATCCTTATTGGTATGGTTTTTTGGTCTATTTATTCCGGTTTAATTTTGGAAAACAAATTTTTCCGTGGCTTGATCTGAGATAAGGGGCTGCTGCCACCGTATTATACCTCCGGGTCAGCCGTCCTGCAAGTTTTTATCTATCCTCTGGCAGATACATGAAACGGAGTGCCGTATGCTGGATATCAGTGATTTGCATGTGGAAGTTGATGGCACCGAAGTGCTCCACGACATCAACCTCCATATCGGGTGGGGGGAGACCCACGTTCTGATGGGCCCAAACGGCTCAGGGAAGAGCACGCTGCTCAAGACCATCATGGGGTTTGGCGGTTACACCATCACATCCGGTTCAATCGTCTTTAAAGGGCAGGACATTACCCGGATGCCGATCCATGAGCGCGCCCATCTCGGTATAGGCATGATGTTTCAGAACCCGCCAGCGATCTCAGGGCTGAAACTCGGGAAACTGCTTACTGCCGTCTCCGGGCTGAAAGAGGACGAAATCGAGGCATTGGCCCGGTCGGTCAATATGGGGCAGTTCCTCAGCCGGGATATCAACGTCGGCTTCTCCGGCGGCGAGATCAAGCGGAGCGAGGTCCTCCAGCTGAAGGTCCAGCAGCCTGATTTCCTGATGCTGGACGAACCCGAGAGCGGTGTTGACCTGGAGAACATGAACCTCATGGGCAGGGAGATCGCCACCCTGCTTGAGAAGGATGTCCGTATCGTCAACCGGCGCCGGAGCGGCCTGATAATCACCCACACCGGCTACATACTCGATTACGTCGATGCCGACCAGGGTCATGTGATAATCGAAGGACAGATCAGGTGCCACGGAAACCCGCGCGAGATCCTGCGCCTTGTCAAAGAGAAAGGATACGGAGAGTGCCTGCGTTGCAAACAGATAACATAACTGACATGGAACACCTCTCAGAGAAGGACCGGGAGCGTCTTGCCCTTACCGGTCTCGAAGTGGAGATGCGGAATCGCTGCGGGAGTTTCTTCCAGATCGACCAGAACGTTGTCCAGACCACATGCATGGCAGAGGGTGTCGAGATGCTCCCCATCAAGGCCGCTCTCGAGAAGTATGACTGGGTAAAGGACTACTACTGGAAGGCCGTCCCGAGAGACAAGGATAAATACACCCGCTACGTGGCAGACCAGGAGACCCCCCAGGGTCTCGTTGTCATCGCCCATCCCGGCACAAAGATCGAGATGCCCCTCCAGGCATGCCTCTTCCTCCGGGAGGGCCCGGTGCAGCACGTCCACAACATATTTATAGCGCAGGAGGACTCCGAGATCCACATCATCTCCGGTTGCGCGAGTTCCTGGCAGAAAGAGCATGGAGCGCATATCGGTGTGACCGAGATCTACGTCGGCAAAGGCGCAAAGGTGACATCCACCATGATCCACAACTGGAACCGGGGGATCGCCGTCTTCCCGAGGAGCGCCACAATAGTCGAGGAGGGAGGGTTGTTCCTCTCGAACTACGTCTGCATGCAGCCGGTCAGGAAGGTCAGCATGTACCCCACGGCCAGCCTGGTCGGAGAGAACGCTGTGGCCCGGTTTTCGAGCATCGTGGTTGCGACACCGGGCTCAACCCTGGATCTCGGCTCCCGCGCGATCCTCGGCGCCGAAGATACAAGCGCCGAACTCGTCACCCGGGCGATCACCACCGGCGGCACCATCATCTCCCGCGGGCATATCCTTGGCGCGAAGGACAACACCCGTGGCCACATAGAGTGCAGGGGCCTGATCCTGAAGGACGGCATCATCCATGCCATCCCCGAGATCGAGGGGACGATCACGGGCACCGAACTCTCGCACGAGGCCGCGGTGGGAAAGATTGCCCGCCACGAGATCGAGTACCTGATGGCACGCGGCCTCTCAGAAGAGGAGGCCACCGCAACCATCATACGGGGATTCCTGGACGTGAAGATCAGCGGTCTCCCTGCCGTCCTGCAGGCCCAGATCGACGCCGCAATTGACAAAGCCGAATCGGGCTTCTAACCGATGAGGTGTGAGATGACGGAGGCAGACCCCTTTGCGGGAGCACGAGAGGCGATGGTGGAGTTCCAGATCCGTGCGCGCGGGGTCAGCGACCAGAGGGTGCTCGACGCAATGAGGAAGATCCCCCGTCACCTCTTTGTGCCGGAAGATTTGAGGCACGCGGCCTACGACGACCGCCCCCTCCCCATCGGCGAGGGGCAGACGATCTCTCAGCCCTACATAGTCGCCGTCATGACGGAGCAACTTGAACTCTCGCCAGGAGACCGCGTCCTTGAGATCGGGACAGGCAGCGGTTACCAGGCGGCAATACTTGCAGAACTTGCCGGCAGCGTCATCTCCATAGAACGTCTCCCCCGCGTCGCCGAGAAGGCACGCCAGAACCTGGCCCGCGCCGGGGTCACCGGCGTCGAGGTGGTAGTCGGCGACGGCACGAAAGGCTACCCTCCTGAGGCGCCGTATGACGCCATCATGGTCACGGCGGCAGCGCCGGATATTCCCAAACCACTTATCGACCAGATGGCTGAAGGCGGCCGACTGGTTGCCCCGGTCGGGTCGCGCGACTACCAGGAACTGATCAAACTTGTCAAACGCGGGGGTGGGATCGAGACGATCCCCCTTGGCGGGGTCTGTTTTGTGCCGTTGATCGGGCAGTTTGGATGGCAGGGAGGTTACTCCTCGTGACCGTCCATGACATCACCCGGGTTCTATCGCGGGATGCCGTCGTCTACCCGGGAGACGTCCGGCCGCGGTTCCGCGAGATCGATAACGGGCAGTATCGTGTGACCGAGATGACCCTCGGCAGCCACACCGGGACGCACATCGACGCCCCCTCGCATTACATCGAGGGAGGCCAGACGGTGGATGAGATCCCGCCGGGGGTGCTGGTTGGGCCGGCGAGGGTTCTGGACTGCAGCGATGCCGGAGAGGCCATCGGCCCCGGTAGCCTGCTCGGCCGCCTGGATGGGGTAAGGACTCTCCTCTTAAAGACCTGGTTCTCGGGGCTGCGGGAGTTCGATCCCGGCTACCCATCTCTCTCCATGGAGGCGGCAGACCTGATCATCGCTGCCGGGATCACCTGTATCGGGACGGACGCCCCCTCGATAGAGGGGTTCAGCGGTGACGGTTCCGTCCACCGCCGATTGCTCGGAAACGGTGCTGTCATCCTCGAACTGCTCGACCTCTCTGGTGTGGCAGAAGGGGAGTATTTTATGGCAGCACTGCCGCTGCGGCTCAGGGGTGCGGATGGATCTCCCCTGAGAGCGCTGCTCTGGGATGCGGAGGATGAAGTATGAGTTTCTGGCATGATGCAGTCGAGAGACTGGAGAAGATCCTCGCTGGCAGCGGCTGCGAGGATGGTATTGTAACGCTTGGCGTAAACTACGACGCAGACCGCTGTCAATACCCAAAAGGGGTCTGTATGGAGGCTCAGTTTGGCGGCCGGCGCGGGCAGTTCGTCACGAACGAACCGACCCGGGCCAGGACCCGGATCTCCTTTATGTTCGGTGCGCCGCTTGCGACCACGAAACAGCGGGCGGCGGCAGGCGCGATCATCAACGCCGTCTCGGCATTCCTCTGCCTGACACGGAGATTGCAGCCCTGCACGAAGGAGTGTCACGGCCCATGCCTTGAAGCCCTCTCCCGTGAGGTCGCCGGGAAACGGGTCTACCTTCTCGGGCCGATGCCTCTGCTCGCGCGGGCGCTTGAAGCGCAGGTTGCAGACTCTCCCGAAGAGGCCGATCTCATCCTGGTCGCAGGGGATGGCATGGCAACCGATGCCGGGGTTGCCTGCATCGACGGCTACAGGGGGAGGAAGCGGATGATCTTCATTGGCCCATCCTCTGCCGGGATCAGCGGGCTTCTCAACCTCGAACATTGGTGCCCCTACGGGAGATGAATACATTTTTCAGGCAGAAAGGGGCTATAGAGAGTATGCTTTTTGGCTCTTCCGGCATTCGGCAGGAGTTCGGCCCCGATCTCGTCGATCTTGCGTTCCGTATCGGATCTGCCGCCGCTGCAGGGGCATCTGAGATCGCCCTCGGTCGTGACACCCGCACCACCAGCGAGTTGCTTGAGCACAGTGTAGTATCCGGGATGCTTGCGACCGGTGCAACGGTCTACTCCTGCGGGATTGCGCCCACACCGACGGTCGCGTACGCGACAGGGAGCGCCGATGCGGGATGCATGATCACCGCGTCACACAACCCCGAGCCCTACAACGGCGTCAAACTCCTCAACCCGGATGGCTCCTCGTTTACCGTCCGGCAGCAGGCCGCGCTTGAAGAGGCGCTCAACGGAACACACTGGAAGGGGTGGGATGAGATGGGTCGCCTCCTCCCGATCGACGCCGTTGACGCACACAGGGAGGCGATCCTGGATAAGGTCAGCCTCTCTCATCCCGTCAGGGCCGTGCTCGACTGCGGCAACGGTGCCGGGAGCGTCATAACCCCCGATCTTCTTGCAGATGCAGGGGTTACGCTCACCGGCCTGAACTGCAACGTTGCAGGGAAGTTTGCACGACCGTCTGAGCCGCTTGAGTCAAATCTCCCCTACATCGGTGAGATCGTCCGGCGGCGCGGTGCCGCCTGCGCCGTCGTCCATGACGGCGATGCCGACAGGATGATGGCGTTTGATGAGCGGGGCCGCTACATAGACGGCGACCACCTTCTCATGCTGTTTGTGAAGTATCTCGACTGTAAACGGGTGGTCACAACCGTCGACGCCTCGATGGCCATCGAGGAGATTGCAGATGTGCGCCGCACACCTGTCGGCGACAGTTTCGTCTCCGAAGAACTCATATCCTGGGGCGATTTCGGCGGCGAGCCCTCCGGGAGCTGGATCTTTCCCGGGCACTCACTCTGCCCGGACGGTGTCTACGCCGCCGCCCTGCTCTGCGAGATCGCATCTGAATGCTCGATCGCCGAAGAACTCGATCGGATGCCCCGCTACACCCTGCTCCGCAGGTCATGCCCGGTTCCAGACCCCCGTCAGGTCATGGCGGCGATGGGCGCGGAGGAACCAGCGCACGGCATCCGGTTTGAGGACGAGGACGGCTGGTACCTGGTCCGGGCAAGCGGCACCGAACCCAAGATCAGGATCACTGCCGAGGGGAGAACACCGGAAAAGGCAAAAGAGATGCTTGAAGCAGCGTCGGCCGCCCTCAAGCGGGCGAGACGCAGTCTGGAGTAGATGCTACATGCAGTGTGTTGTACTTGCAGCTGGCGAGGGGAAACGGATGCGCCCCCTTACCGCCCGGCGCCCGAAGGTGATGCTTCCGATCGCCAACCGCCCAATGATCGAGCACCTGATCACCGCCGCCCGTGACGCCGGGATCACCGGGTTCATCCTGGTCGTCGGCTACTGTGAGCGTGAGATCCGCAACCACTTCGGCGACGGGAGCGGTCTTGGCGTGAAGATCACCTACGTGACCCAGCGCAGACAGCTGGGCACCGCTGATGCCCTCCGGGCGGCATCGGGGATGGTGAACGATCGCTTCCTCCTCTTAAACGGCGATATGATTCTGAGATCGGATGATATAAGGAGCCTCTGCCGGATGGAAGCCCCGTGCATGGGGATCCACGAGACCGACCACCCGCAGGACTACGGCGTGGTGACGGTTGAGGATGGCCTAATCACCGGTCTTGAAGAGAAGTCGGAAGAACCGATAAGCAACCTGATCAACGCTGGCGCCTACATCTTCGATCCCGATGTATTCGACCTTCTTTCAGGAGTCGGGGTCTCTGAGCGCGGGGAGTTCGAGCTGACCGACGCCCTCGCATCCTACATAGAGGAGGGAAGGCTCCGGGGATACCTCCTTGACTACTG
The DNA here is from genome assembly GCF_033472595.1 of Methanoculleus receptaculi. Lineage (NCBI taxonomy): Archaea > Methanobacteriati > Methanobacteriota > Methanomicrobia > Methanomicrobiales > Methanomicrobiaceae > Methanoculleus > Methanoculleus receptaculi. The sequence goes on from NZ_CP137642.1 coordinate 673,919, forward strand.
GCTCGATCTCGGACACCCATGGGACCTCCTCGACGCAAACGCGGAGATCCTCTCCTCGATGCACCACGAAAAGCATGGTGTGATCGAGCCCGGGTGCAACGTCCCGGAGACCGTCAGCATAGGGAGGGGAACGGTCATCCGTGCGGGAACCTGCATCGAGGGCTCATGCATCATCGGTGAGAACTGCGTTATCGGCCCCCACGCCTACATCCGGGGTTCAACCGCCATCGGTGATGGCTGTCACATAGGTCACGCGACCGAGATCAAGAACTCCATAATAATGTCGGCGACAAAGGTTCCCCATTTCAACTACATAGGCGACAGCATCATAGGAAGCGGGTGCAACTTCGGGGCGGGCACCAAGGTTGCAAACCTCCGGCATGACAACGGAGCGGTGAAGGTCTGCGGGAAGAGCACCGGCCGGAGGAAGTTTGGCGCCATCATAGGCGACGATGTGCTCTTCGGCATAAACTGTTCGGTCAACGTCGGGACCTCCATCGGGAGCGGCACGCGGGTCTCCCCCCACTCTTTTGTGGATGGGTGCATCCAGGAGAACTCGGTCATCAGGTGATATGATGCAGGCAGTAATTTTAGCAGCGGGAGAGGGGAGCCGTCTGCGTCCTCTCACCCGGAGCAAGCCAAAGGCTCTAATCCCGGTTGCAAACCGGCCGATCATCGATTACGTCATCGATGCACTGCTGGAGAATGGGATCCGCGAGATCGTTGTGGTTGTGGGATACCGCAAGGAGGAGGTCATCCAGCACCTCAACAGCCTCGACGCGCCGCTCCAGGTCGTCATACAGGAACGCCAGCTCGGGACGGGAGACGCTCTCAGGGCGGCCGAGCCGGAGATCAGGGGCGATCTCCTGGTTCTCCCTGGCGACAACTACATCAATGCCGCGTCGATCGCCCGGATCAAGGGCGTGCGCAACGCCATGCTGGTGGCAGAGCACCCCAACCCCTCCAACTTCGGTGTTGTGGTGATCCGCAGCGGCATCGTCCGCGAGGTAGTTGAGAAGCCCGAAGACGCCCCGACGTTCACGGTATCGACCGGGGTCTACTCTTTTACGCCGGAGATCTTCTCCTATCTCCAGACGAACGAGATCCCCGACGCTGTATCTGCCATGATAGCAGATGGCCGGCAGGTTCGCGCAATCCCGGCAGACGAGTGGCAGGACGCCGTATACCCGTGGGACCTCCTGAAACTGAACACCCGGATGCTCCGGGGGATCCAGCCCGGGATCGCCGGGACGATTGATGCATCCGTCGTCCGCCGGGGGGTCGTGCAGATCGGCAAAGGAACCACCGTGGGTCCAAACACCGTGATTTACGGCCCCGTAAATATAGGGAGCAACTGCAACATAGGCCCGAACACCGTTATAATGCCGGACACGAGCATAGGTGATCGGGTGGTGATCGAGCCCTTCACCTACGTCGCTGACTCGCTCATCATGAGTGATGTCACGGTCGGGTCGCACTCACGGATAGTCTCGGCGGTCTTAGGGCAGGGCTGCATCCTCGCCGACCATATCACAACCACTCCCTCCGCAAGCCTGATCGAGGTGGGGGGCCGCGTCCAGAAAGAGGAGTTCGGCGCGGTTCTCGGGGAGGGTGTACGGGCTGCACCATTCACAACGTTTAAGAACTGCATCGTCGGTAACAATGTCAGCATACTTAAGGGGCGGACGCTGGCGGGCAGGATCGAGGACGGCACAAGGGTGATGTAGGTGTGCGGGATCGTCGGCTACACCGGGAGGCGGGCGGCAACCCCTATCCTGGTGCGGGGGTTGAAGAGGCTTGAGTACCGCGGATACGACTCCTTCGGGATTGCAACGGTCGGCAGCGCGATCGAGGTCTACAAGAAGGCCGGCCGCATCCCGGACAGCGGGGTGGTGCCGGTCGATCTCGCGGGGTGCACCGGTATAGGGCATACCCGGTGGGCGACGCATGGTGAACCAAACGAGATCAACGCTCACCCTCACGTGGACTGTGGCGGGAGGATCGCCGTTGTGCACAACGGCGTGATTGAGAACTACGCTGAATTGAAGCGGAGCCTCCAGGAGAGGGGGCATACCTTCAGGTCTGAGACAGATACCGAGGTGATCGCCCACCTCATCGAGGAGCGGTATGACGGTGATCTCCTGGCAGCGGTCAACGCGGTTCTTCCACTGCTCCGGGGCTCCTACGCAATACTTGTGATCGCCGACGATCGCCAGAGGGTCGTCGCCGCTCGCGATGCAAGCCCGCTTGTCCTCGGCATCGGTGATGACGAGGTCTTTGCCGCTTCGGACATGACGCCGCTTCTTGAGTACACGGAACGCGTGATCTTCCTTGAGGACGGTGATGTTGCCGATCTCACCCCCTGCCGCTGCACAATCTATAGCGGCGGCCGGAAGGTTGAGCGCCCGGTTGAACTGATCAACTGGTGCCTTGAGGATACACGGAAGGGCGGTTTTCCTCACTACATGCTGAAAGAGATCTACGAGCAGCCCCAATCGTTCTATGAGACCCTCAGGGCGGGTGTCGACGAGCGTGTGCGAAACCTGGTGATGGAGGCCGATGAGATCACGCTGGTTGCATGCGGGACATCCTATCATACCGCCCTGGTCTTCAAGTACCTGGCCGAATCGCTCTGCGGCATACCGGTGCGCGTCGAGATGGGTTCGGAGTTCAAGTACTTCACCCCACCCCTCCACGGCCTCGTTATCGCGGTCTCGCAGTCGGGGGAGACGGCGGATACGATCGCCGCCTTAAAGATGGCAAAAGCCCGCAACTGCCCGACGCTTGCCATAACCAACATGCAGGGAAGCACGGTCACCCGGATCGCGGACGAGACCATGCTCATGCGGGCCGGCCCCGAGATCGGTGTCGCTGCAACCAAGTCCTACACGGCACAGCTTGCGGCGCTTATGCAGATTGTCAACCTGCGATGCGAGGGGGCGTTCGACGATGCTCTGTCGCATGCGCACCTGGCCATCGGGGATGTCCTCCTCCAGGACGTCCATGAGGCGGTCACTCTCTGCTCAAAGGCCAAGCACGTCTTCTTCGTAGGAAGGGGGCCGTTTTACGCGGTGGCGCTGGAAGGCGCCCTCAAGATGAAGGAGATCTCCTACGTTCATGCCGAGGGTTACGCTGCCGGAGAGTTGAAGCACGGGCCGTTTGCCCTGCTCACCCCGGAGACGCCGGTGGTTGCGATCTGCACCCCCGGCCCGACATACGGGGTGATGGTCTCGAACATAAAGGAGATGAAGGCGAGGAGAGCGCCGATCATCGCCATCGGGGTTGCCGGTGATACTGAGCTCCCCGAGATCGTGGACATCTTCATCCCCATACCGGACACACATCTTCTGGTTCAGGTGCTGACTGCGTCGGTCGTCCTGCAGTTGCTTGCCTACCACACCGCCTGCGCCCTGGAACGGGACGTCGACAAACCGCGGAACCTGGCAAAGAGCGTGACCGTTGAATGATAGAGTATGGACGCAACGCCCTCGGTGAGGGGGCGACGATATTTGAGCCGGTGACCATCGGGTTTCCCTCCCGTGACCGGATAGGAGAGAAGGAATACCCGGGCGCCACCATCGGGAAGAACGCGGTCCTCCGGTCGGGGACCATCATCTACTGCGATGTGAGGATAGGTGATGCTTTCCAGACCGGCCACAACGTGCTGATCCGTGAGAAGACCACTATCGGAGACCGCGTGGCGGTCGGCACGGCGGCGGTGGTAGAGGGCGACTGCACCATCGGCGACGACGTCCGCATCCAGAGCCTGGTCTACGTCCCGACCGGCGCCCGGATCGGTGACCGGGTTTTTATAGGCCCAAACGCTGTCCTGACAAACGACCGCTACCCGCCGGGGCCGCGTGAGTCTCTCCGCGGCCCGGTTTTAGGAGACGACGCCGTCATCGGTGCAAATGCGACGATCCTGCCCGGCGTCAGGGTTGGTGAGGGTGCGTTTGTCGCTGCTGGAGCGGTTGTGACAAGGGATGTCCCGCCGGAGATGCTTGCGGTGGGGGCACCGGCACGGTTCCGTGCGCTCCCTGCTGAAGCGAGGCGGTGCCGGTGATGATCCCCGTTGCCCGGCCGGTGGTCGGGGAGGAGGAGATCGCTGCCGTCGCTGAAGTGATGCGGTCGGGGATGCTTGCCCGCGGTTCGGTCGTCGCGGAGTTTGAGTCCCGCTTTGCGGACTACTGCGGTGCCGCCCACGCGGTCGGCGTCAACTCGGGCACCGCTGCGCTGCATGCTGCACTCCTCGCCGCCGGCATCCGTCCGGGAGACTCGGTGATAGTCCCGGCGTTCACGTTCTTTGCGACGGCATCGAGCGTCTCTATGTGCGGGGCAACACCGCTCTTTGCGGATGTCGACCCGCGGACGTTCAACATCGACCCTGCTTCGGTCGAGGCTCTCGTCAGCCCGGATACCCGGGCGGTGATCGGCGTCCACCTCTTCGGGCAGCCTTTTGATCTCGATGCCGTCCGTGCGCTCTGTGACGACCACGGTCTTATGCTGATCGAGGACGCCGCCCAGGCGCACGGCGCTGAGTATCACGGGAGACGGACAGGCAGCCTGGCCGATATAGGGTGCTTCTCGTTTTACCCGACGAAGAACATGACCACCGGGGAGGGCGGTATGGTCACGACCGATGACGAACGCATCGCCGAACGGGTCAGACTCTTCATCGATCACGGCCAGAGCCGGAAGTATCTCCACACAGTCATCGGCTACAACTACAGGATGACAAACATCGCCGCCGCGATCGGGATGGTGCAGGTCGAGCGGCTTGAGGCGTTCAACGAACGCCGGATCGAGAACGCCCGCTACCTCGACCGCCACCTGGCGGGCACGGGGCTCGTGACGCCACACGTTGCGCCGGGAGTCAGGCACGTCTACCACCAGTACGTTGTGAAACTCCCGGCCGGCTACCCGGTTGCGCGGGAGGTGTTCATGAGCGCCCTTGCGGAACGCGGGGTCGGGACGGCCGTCCATTACCCCATCCCGCTCCACCGGCAGCCGGTCTACGAGAGTGCGGGCAAGACCGCGTCCTGCCCGGTATCGGACGACCTTGCGGCATCGGTCGTGAGCCTGCCGGTTCACCCATCGGTGACGGATGAAGAACGGGCATACATCTGCGACGCGGTGCGGGAACTCTCCTGACCGAGAAGATGAAGGACCAAATACTCTTTTTATTGAAGAGCATCCGATCAGCACGTTTGCTGGCGGTCTGGTGGATCTCCCTCGCAAGTTGTAGGCCACCAGAGATCGCCCTCCGGAATCCAACGGCGGCAGTGGCCGGATTTTATGAGAGAGAATGAATATAAGATTTTATCGAAGCGATATAGTTATCTGTGCCGCAGAGGTATATTTTAATGTCGGAGATCACACCGCGGCAGGACAGGTAAGGCACGGTGCCCCGGAATGCCTCCAAACACCGGCGCATCCAGGGCACCTACAACGCTGCCGGATCCAGGATAGCCGGATTGAAGTGACCATCCCCTGAACGTAGCAACGTACTCTTGCCCGGGATGGTGCACGTGGTTGCTTCTGAGCCTATGAGGCGGGGAAAACACTCTGACATCGTGCAAAAGGGGCTTGAAACCCGGGTACAGGTCAAGGTCAAATTTCAGCGAAGCAGGAGGAGCAAATGCAAAACCTTCTTGTAAAGATCACTGATAGAAGTGCAAAAATTGGAATTATCGGTCAGGGCTACGTCGGCCTCCCGCTTGCAATGGCTTTTGCACGGAAGTTTACCGTCTTCGGCTACGACGTCTGTTCAGGCACCGTCGAGCGGCTCCGGGCAGGGAAGTCTCACATCCAGGACGTTCCGGACACGCAACTCTCCCTATACCTTGGACAGACCTATTTCCCGACCTCTGATCCCGAAGACCTTCACCAGTGCGACTTCCTCATCATCTGCGTCCCAACACCGCTATCGGAAGACAAGATCCCGGATCTGAGCTGTATAAAGGATGCCTGTTCGACTCTCAAAATCATTCTGCGCCGGGGGAAGTTTGTCATTCTGGAGAGCACAACTTTTCCGGGGACGACCGATGAGGTGGTGGTTCCGATCCTCGAAGAGACCGGGCTCGTCGCCGGCAGCGACTTCGGCATCGCCTACTCTCCAGAGCGAGTAGACCCCGGGAACAAGCAGTACCCCATCGATAAAGTGCCGACGGTCGTCGGCGGGATCAACGCCGAGTGTACCGAGATCGCCGCCGCCCTCTATGGGAGTGTCATGGACCGGGTCGTCCCGGTTCGGGATGCCCGCACGGCGGAAGCCGTGAAGATGATCGAGAACATCTTCAGGAACGTCAACATCGCTCTGGTCAATGAGATGGCTCTCATCTTCGAACGGATGGGCATCGACACCTGGGAAGTGATCGACGCCGCGGCCACCAAGCCTTATGGTTTCATGCCCTTCTATCCCGGTCCCGGCATCGGCGGCCACTGCATTCCCCTCGACCCCTACTACATGTCGTACCGGGCGAAGAAATACGGCTTTATCCCCCGCTTCATCGAGACCTCCGGAGAGATCAACGAGTTCATGAAGATGCACACTGTCAACCTTATCGAGAAAGGGCTCAGACAGGTCGGCAAGCGCGTTTACGGTGCGAAAGTCGCTGTGATGGGTCTCGCCTACAAAAAGAACATCAATGACTCGCGGGAGTCGCCTTCCATCAAGATCGTCGAAGAACTCGCAAACCTCGGGGCCGACGTGCGGGTCTACGACCCGTTCGTCCCCTCCCTTGCGACGAAGGCAGGCGTGTTTACTTCGGCAGAGAGCATCGAAGAGGCGCTTTCGGGGGCTGATTGTGCGGCATTCCTTGTGGACCACGATGCCTTCAGAAGGCTGGACGCAGGGTATATCGGGAGCTGTATGAGTACCCCTGTTCTTGTAGACTGCAAGAACCTCTTCCAGCAGAAAGACGGAATCGTATACCTGTGCATCGGTAAAGGCGAGTGAGCCCGGTAACGCCAGCACGGAATAGACCACTTTTTTCAGGATGAGCGCAAGTGTCTGCCTGCACGATCGATGCCGCAAGGTCGGATAAACCACATAGAGGCCGGAACTAAAACCATGCTGTGACGGCTACAGGGCCGAGACCCGGGGTTTCATATGAATCCCGCTTTGAGCGCACGGCCACGCGCACACCAGATGCAGATCGTCGTTTCGGGGCGGATTTTTCGTTAGAGGCGAGGAGAAAGACGGGTATTTTCATCATACCGGCTAAATAATAAATAGTAAACCATTACATTGATACTATGCTCTTGTGGATCGGCATAGGGCTCATCGTTGCTGCAGTCGCCCCATACATAGTATACCTTATCGGGATCAACATCGGCAAAAAACCCGGCAAACCGCCGGTACTCGAAGAGTATCCGCCCATCAGCATCATCATCTCCGCATATAACGAAGAGGCAGTCATTCAGAAGCGGGTCGAGAACATCCTTGCATCCTCATACCCGGCAGACCGATATGAGGTCATCTTTGTGGACGACTGCTCCTCCGACAACACCCGGGTGCTTGCCGAGGAGGCCTTCAGGAAGGCCGGTATCACTCACCGGATCATTGCCAATACCGAGCGACTGGGCACAAACCGGTCGTATAACAAAGCAATGCAGATGGCGCGTTTTCCAATCGTTGTCACCACGGATGCTGACGTATTCTTTGAACGTGAAGCTCTCGCGCACCTCATCGCCCGGCTCGTCAGCGATGAGCGCATTGCTGCGGTCTGCGGGGACCTCCATCCCCTCCCGGACGACGGGTCCCATCCGGCACAGATGGAGAGCGCTTACAGGAACTACTACGGGCGGATGTGCAGCTGGGAGAGTGCCGTCGACTCCACCTACACCTTCAACGGTGCCCTCGTCGCGTTCAAGCGCGACCTGGTGACCAGGATCGACGACAAGCGGGGAGCTGACGATGCAAACACGGCGTTCGAGGCGATCCGGCGCGGATATCGGGCGGTTTACGAGCCCAGCGCTCTGGTCTACGAGGACATACCACGGGATTTCCATACGCAGTACCGGCAGAAGATCCGGCGGGCCACCCGTCTAATCGAGGCGACAACCGCAAACCTTGACCTCTTGAGACATGCCCGCCCGTTTTCGCGGTTCTTCTACCCGCTGCGGATCTACATGTACCTCGCAACGCCGGCCCTCTTCTTCATCGGAAGTGCTCTCTTCATCGTAGGGCTTGCTCTTGCGTCCACCACCCTCGCTTTCGGGCTCCTCTGTCTCTTCGCCCTGATCGGTTACTTCCGGAGGAGCAGCACGATCGTCTCCTTTACCACGAATCAGGTCTATCTCGCAAAAGGGCTGCTTAACCTAGGAAAAGATATGCGGGTCTGGGAGAGTACGTCAAACAAGTTGGGGACCGGGTAGCCAGTCCGGTCTCCCCTCTGCTGAGGGTCCTGAAATCATCAATTTTTACGAAGAAAGCAGGCAGAAGCCCCCCATTTTAGTGGGGGATGAATGCCGTTCTCCGGCAATCTTATTACGCATTGGCGCGCACAAAACCATAATACGTAAGGCCTATCGGTATCGACTCTCTCCCTCAACGTCTCAGGTTACTCTCCTTGAGCAGACGCTTGAGATCTGTCGGTGGGTCTATAACGATACGGTCGCAGTGCGAAAGAACGCCTGGGAACAGGAGCAGAATTCCATCTCTCTACGAAACCAACAAGATCCTGCCCCAATGGAAAAAGGAACGACCCGATCTGAACCGGGTTCATTCTCAGGTTCTTCAGAATGTTCAGATGCGCGTTGATCTTGCTTTCAAAGCGTTTTTCCAACGGGTGAAGGCGGGCGAGAACCCCGGCTATCCCCGGTTCAAGGAGAGAGATCGATACGATAGTTTCACGTACAAACAGTCGGGGTTCAAACTCGATGGAGATCGTCTCCATCTCTCGAAGATCGGTGAGGTGAGGATCGTCCTCCACCGACCCATCGAGGGAACGATCAAGACTCTCACAATCCGGCGGTCTTCGACCGGGAAGTGGTACGCCTGCTTCTCGGTCGAGTACGATCCCTCTCCGGCACCGCAGAAGGAGACCGTAGTCGGGATCGATGTCGGTCTCGAATCCTTCGCCACCCTCTCAAACGGAGAGAAGATCGAGAACCCCCGGTTTTTCCGTACTGACGAGAGGGTTCTCGCCAAAGCACAGAGGAAACTCTCGAAGGCACAGAAGGACACTCCTGAACGAAAGAAGGCCAGAAAGATCGTCGCACACGTCCACAAACGGATCGTCAACAGACGGCTCAATTTTGCTCACCAGACCTCCCGTCAATTGGTAGATCGGTTCGGTACAATTGTGTTTGAGGAACTGAACATCACAAACATGCAGAAGAACCACCCTCTGGCAAAAAGCATCGCAGATGTTGCCTGGAATATGTTTATCTCGATCACGGGGAGCAAAGCGGAGGATGCTGGCTCACGCGTGATCTAGGTGAATCCCAGAAACACATCACAGATGTGCTCCAGATGTGGGATGATCGTCGCCAAGACACTTTCTGATCGTGTCCACTCCTGCCCACATTGTGGATTGGTGATGGATCGCGACCAGAACGCGGCGATCATTATTATGAGATTGGGGCTGCAATCTCAGGGGTAACCCAGGATGCCCCTGACTTCAGTTGGGGGAGCAGTCACCCGGAGCACGATCCAGAGCAATAAACCGGATCCTGCAAGAGGAATATATCATCCTGCAGATAGACTCTCTTATCCATGTGTGGTATTGCCGGGCAACTGCACCTTGCGGGAGGAGCAGCCGATCCAGAGTTGGTCCGGCGGATGTCCGACCTCCTCAAACACCGCGGGCCCGACGGGGACGGGATCTACGTAGACGGGATGGTAGCGCTTGCTCATCGCCGCCTGGCAATCATCGATCTCTCCGAAGAGGGGCACCAGCCGATGACCAACGAGGACGGGACGCTCTGGCTGGTCTTCAACGGGGAGATCTACAACTACCGGGAACTCATGGAGGAACTGATCGCGCACGGCCACCAGTTCCGATCGAGGACCGACAGTGAAGTGATCCTGCACGCCTACGAGGAGTGGGGAACCGGTTGCCTGCAACGGTTCAACGGGATGTGGGCGTTCGCCCTCTGGGACGGGCGGCGCCGCGAACTCTTCTGCGCCCGGGACCGCCTGGGGATAAAACCGTTCTATTACGCCCGAACCGGCGACTCGTTCCTCTTTGCCTCCGAGATCAAAGCACTCCGTGTACATCCCGAGGTCGGCAGGCACCCCAACGAGAAGATGGTGTCTGCATTCCTCGCGTGGGGTCTCGCGGATCACACCGACCAGACGATGTTTGACGGAGTGCTCCAGCTGCTTCCGGCGCACTACATGATCGTCGGAGAGAACGGGATCGTGGAGCATGCGGCCTTCTGGGAAGTTACCGTCAACCCCGCCCTTGAATCAGAGCCCGATTCCGACGAACACCTTTCCAGGGCGTTCTTAAGCCTCCTTGAAGACGCGGTTGATCTCCACCTGCGCAGTGATGTGCCGGTTGGAACCTGCCTTTCCGGCGGACTGGACTCATCCACCCTGACAGTGCTCATCAACCGGGTGCTCCGCCGTGGCTCTCCCGGCGGGGAGCCCCCGCGCCAGAATACGTTTTCTGCCTGCTTCGAGGACAAACGGTGTGACGAGAGCACCTACATCGATATCGTCGTGGAGAGTACAGGCGTCAGGTCACACCGGGTCTACCCGGCCGCCGATGCAATCTGGGTGGATATCGAGCGCCTGCTCTACATCAACGACGAGCCGTTTGCCGCCCTGACGCTGTACTCCCAGTACTGCGTCATGCGGCTTGCCCGGGACGAGGTGAAGGTGGTGCTGGACGGGCAGGGAGCCGACGAGCTCCTTGCAGGCTACATCGCCTACCAGTACTGCCATATCAGGGAGCTGGTCCGGGGGTTCCATATCCTGCGGGCTGCACGCGAGACTCTCGGGACACTCAGACACCACAGTGATTTCCTCTCGTACACCCTGACGCAACTCTTTGCCCGCAAAAAGCACCGGAACCTGATCCGGATGGAAGGATCCCGCACTCCCCGCTATCGCGGCACCCTGAGCGAGGTCCTGGAGACCGACCTGATGCGGGCGAACCTGCCCTATCTGCTCCACTGGGAAGACCGGACATCGATGGCCTTCTCTATCGAAGCACGGGTCCCGTTCCTCGACTACCGAGTCGTGGAATTTCTGGCGTCATTGCCCGTCGACCAGAAGATCCGGGGCGGCGTGACCAAGTTCGTCCTCCGAAAGGCGATACGGGGGCTGGTTCCCGAAGTGATCCGATGCAGGATGGACAAGAAAGGGTTCGCCACTCCCGAGGAGGTCTGGATGCAGGGGGACATGAGCGAGAAGGTCCTTGAGATTCTGTCGTCCGAGGCGTTTAAGAGCCGCCCCTACTGGGATGCTGACGCAGTAGCAGAGAGTTATAAGGCCTTTCTCCAGGGGAACATGCCCTACTCATCCGAGATCTGGCGTATAGTCTGCTGTGAACTCTGGCTGCGCCGGTTCATCGATCCGGCAGCATAGCCCAGGCAAGGAGGAAGGGGATCTCCTCTATCAGATCTGGCCCAGGCGGACGTACTGTTTCAGCCCATAACTCGCAAAACTGTAGGTATATTGTATCGCGCGGATGATGCCGGACGGCCCCTTTCGGTAGAGTCCCATCCCGATGAGCATGTTCCCGAAATAGTGAAAGACCAGTTTCACATTCCTCACGAGCAGCGCCCGCGAGGATATTTTCAGGCCCTGGAGATCTTCTGATGCATTCCGTCCGATCGCCTCAAACCGCTCCTTCTTCTCTTGCGGATAGTCCTCGAAGTAGCCGCGATGGTGATAGATCGCCTTCGGGACAAACTTGATTCTGCCGGTGACGATCGCTTTCTCATGGATTGCACCGTAATACCGCAGCCTGTCCCTCTTCGCAAGCCTGACATGGATCTCCGGGTGCCCGCACGGTGTTTCAAGGACCGTGCCGTCCGGGAGGACGTCGTGCCTGAGGAACGAGTAGGCGTCGTACTTCGGGGAGGATGTAAGGCCTCGGAGGCTCTCGAGAAGCCCCGGCTCGAGCGTCTCGTCGGGGTCGAGGATGAAGACCCACTCGTTTCGTGCCTGCTCGATACCGCAGTTCCGCTCGATGGCAAAACTGCCGGAGAACTTCCTCTGGATCAGGACGGCACCGAACTTCTCGGCAACGCCGGCCGTATTGTCCTCGCTCTGCCCGTCGACGATGACGATCTCATCGACGTATGCCGATATCATCTCAAGCGACCGGGCCAGAGCCTCTTCTTCGTTTTTTGTTATAAGGCAGGCTGTGATCCCCATGCTGTCACCACTTCTTGTCTCGAATCTCAATGTTCTCAAGGGTTCTCGTATAGATGCCCTGCACGGTGCCGGCGATCCGGGCCCAGGAAAACAGGTCCACTGCCTTCTTGCGGGCCGCAACCCCCATCTCCCTCCGGGTGGTATCGTTGGTCAGGACATTCACCAGCGCATCGGCGAGCCCGGGGGGATCTTTCGGTTCCACGAGGAGTCCGGTTTTGCCGTCGTCGATGAGATACGGTATGCCCCCGACGTTTGTCCCCACCAGAGGCTTGCCGCACGCCATCGCTTCAAGCCCTGCGATACTGGTCGCCTCCTTAAGGGAGGGGAGAACCACGACGTCCGCCGCCGTATACCATGAAGGCATCTCGGCGTTCGGAACCGACCCGGCAAAGATGATGTGATTCTGCACCCCGAGCTCACGGGCCCTCTTCTGGAGCAGGACCAACTGATCTGGATACGACCCCCCTACGATGAAGAATCGGGTGTCCGGACACTCCCGGAGGACCGCCGGAACCGCTTCGACCAGGTATTTGACTCCGTTCTTCGGTTCGAGGCGGCGGGGGCAGAGCACGATCCGGGTCTCCGGTGCGAGGGTGTACTGCTTTCGGAGGTCCCTGGGCGGAACCTCCGGAGAAAATTTGTCCGTATCCACCCCGTTCGAGACGAACGTGATCTTTTGCCGGGGAACCCCGAGCGACCCGACCGCTCCGGCAAGTTCGTCGCTCGGGGCGATGATCTGATCCATGCGTGCGTAGACCCACCGGTACAGCCACAGCATCCTCCCCCGCTCCAGGCGGTCCAGGAAGCCGGAGGTATGCTCGGTTGCAACCCCGGGAACCCCTGACTGCAGCCTCGATACGAACCCGTCGGGAAAGACGTAGTGAGAGTGCAGGAGATCGATCTTCTTCTCCCTGACGATACGCTTCACGGTGAAGTACTCGAACAGGGCAAATACCGGATACAGCAGCACGGTGTTTTTGGGCAGGTAGACTCTGACGATATGAAGACCGTCTACCGTCTCCTCTTTCGGGGCGAAAAACGCATCTCGAAACGTAACTATCGTGACGTCGTTCCCGAGACTCCGGAGCGCTCTGGCAAGCTCGTAGATATGTGCCGCAATCCCCCCGACGTTCGGGAGGAAATCCACCGAGAGTATGCAGATCCTGAGCCCCATTCGCTCCCCCAACTACATTTACGCTCGACTCATGTTATGCTTTACCATCTCTATGTTCGCAGGGCAGTTAGCTCACGGACAAAAAACGGTGCGACAATAGCACTATATACGGCACCGGGTCAATTTTAATGAACTATCGCACCCCATCATGCAGGTGAACCATGAGCGTTGCGATCATCCTCGGTACACGGCCTGAGATCATTAAGATGTCCCCGATCATCAGGGAGTATGAACGGAGGGGAGACGACTACTTCATCCTCCACACCGGCCAGCACTACTCTTACTCGATGGACAGGATCTTTTTCGAACAACTGCGCCTCCCGGATGCACGATACAACCTCAACGTGGGTTCGGGCCTGCAAGGGGAACAGACCGGGAAGATGCTCGGACAGATAGAGCGGGTTTTGATCGATGAGAAACCTCATGCGGTTCTCGTGCAGGGGGACACCAACACGGTGCTCGCGGGAGCGCTTGCCGCAGTGAAACTCCACATTCCGGTGGGACACGTCGAAGCCGGACTGCGGAGCAACGACCGGAGAATGCCGGAGGAGATCAACCGGATCACGGCGGATCACGTCTCGGACTACCTGTTTGCACCGACCGGTGAGTCGCAACGGAACCTGAGGAACGAAGGGATATCGAAAGAGAAGATCTTCGTCTGCGGGAACACGGTCGTGGACGCACTCTTCCAGAACCTCTCAATCAGCGAAGAGGCAATAGATCCGCTTAAAGAACTGGGGGTCCGGTCGGGCGGCTACTTCCTGGTGACGGCTCACCGCCAGGAGAACGTCGATGACCCGGGAAAACTCAGCGACATCCTCGAGGGCCTGGAGCGCGTCGCGACCGAGTACGCGATGCCCGTGATCTACCCCATGCATCCCCGGACGAAGAAGATGATGGAGCAGTTCCGGCTACAGGCAGGACCCGTCCGTTGCATCGAGCCTCTTGATTACCTCTCCTTCCTCCAGATGGAGAAACATGCAGGACTGATCCTGACAGACTCGGGAGGCGTGCAGGAAGAGGCATGCATTCTCCGTGTGCCCTGTGCGACGTTGCGGGAGAACACGGAGCGGCCGGAGACGGTGGCTGCAGGGGCGAACATCCTGGTGGGAACCGACCCGGGTACGATCATGGAAGGCGTGCGGATTATGATGGAGAGGGAGCGGGTTTGGCAGAACCCCTACGGCGACGGGACGGCGGGGAGGAAGATTGTGGAGATCGTTGGCTTGGTAGATGATTCTATCGCAGAAGGGGGACGAACATGAGCATAAAAATCCGGGAGCGCGCCGGAGTTGCAGTGATGCAGGCAGGGCAGGCACTCGGGATCGGTATGGTTAGGATCCCTTTCGGTGTGCTCAGAGGAAAGAAATGGCAGTTTACTTCTTCCATCCCATCCTGTGCATTTGGAGTCTATGAGCGGCATATTGCGACACGGTTGCAGGGTGTATTGAATGCGGGGGCGGTGTTCTTTGATATCGGCGCAAACGTTGGGTATTACACACTATTTGCATCCACCCTTGTCGGCGACGCCGGGAAGGTGATCTCATTCGAGCCGGAGCCGGGAAACATGCAAATGCTCATTGAACATACCACGATCAACAAGTGTATCAATGTTACCCACGTACAAAAAGCACTAGCAGATGCACCTGGAATCATTCGATTTGATGGGACTGCACATACGATGTGCAAGTTTTCTGACGACGGTAACATCGAGGTTGAGTGCACCACTCTTGACATGTTCATCCAGAACAGCGGAATCTCACCAGACATTATGAAGATAGATGTCGAGGGAGCGGAGGTGAGAGTACTGCACGGTGCTGATATCTGTCTATCGGAGATCAGACCGGAAATTGTACTATCAGTACACGACAATTTATTAGATGAGTGTTTGGACCTCCTCTCTGAATACGATTATAACATTGAGCAATTATCACCCGACGACCTGTATTGCGTGCCCTTAGAGAGAGGGAACTAGTGCCATGTCAACCCAGATATCAAATAAATATGCGATAGTATAACGTGGGCGTCACCTGTGAATAACCAATTTATATGCAACTTTATCCAATCAAACTTGAAGCAAATATAAGGACATCATAGAGATAGAGGGTAGTGTTTCAAATCTTCTGTAATTCTTCTGAGTCCTGTCTCCTTGTTTGATCATTCCCCCTTTATCGTCAAATATTTTCTGCCGGTCACCCACTCCTCATTGATGTCCATCAGGATGGATCCTGCCAGCCTGAGGAGTGACTCTTCATTGGGAAATGCCCCTACAACTTTGGTTCTCCGTTTCAGTTCCTTGTTGACTCTTTCCATCATGTTCGTCGTTCTGAGCCGTTTCCCGTGCGGTTTTGGGAATGCCGTGTAACTCAAGAGCCTCGGGAGGAATCGCTTGATCGTATTGGCTGCCTTCCGGTATCCGCGTGCGTTCAGGTCATCTGCAAGCTGCCGAAGTCTCTTCTCGTTCCCATATGCCTCCTTCAGCCCCTCTACAACCTCTTTCTGATGTTTCCGGGGAATATTCCTCAAGACGGCCCGGGTACAATGCACCTGACACATCTGCCAGGATGCGCCGAGGAAGGCGGCTTCCGCCGCCTTCTGGATGCCGGTATGCCCATCCGAGATGACCAGTTGGATTCCCTGCAGTCCTCGCTCTTTGAGGTCTTCGAACAATCCCGACCAGAATTCTTCATTCTCACAGTCGGTGACTCTCGCACCCAGGATCTCCCGGTAGCCGTCGTCCCGGACGCCGGCGACCACCAGGACCGCTTTGGTGACGTATCGTGCTCCGTCGCGGACTTTGTAGTAGGACGCATCCACGAAGAGGTAGGGAATCGCCTGTTCGATCGGCCGCAGGAGGAATGCCTGCACGTGGTCGTCGAGGTCCTTGGCCATCCGGGAGACCGAAGCCGGGGAAACCTGATCGACCCCCAGATGACTGACGATCTCCCGGATCTTTCTCGTCGAAACTCCCTGGAGGTAGGATTCGACGATTGCGTTCACTAGAGCTTTCTCCACCCGGGCGTAGCGCCCGAAGACCTGCGTCTCAAACGGGAACTCGCGGAACTGGGGTTTCTGGAGGACTGTCTCCCCGTATCGGGTCTTCAAAGAGCGGTCCTTGTAGCCGTTCCGATGCGCTTTCCGCGCATCGGTGCGTTCGTACCGGGCAGTTCCTGCCTGCTGGAGGGCCTCTGCGAGCATCACCTGGTTGAGGAACCAGGTGATGAGGTTCTTCATGCCATTCTCATTATCGGAGAGATAATCTTCGATTAACGCTAAGGGATCCATGGCCCTGTTTCTCCTTTGTCTAAATCTAGGTTGGATCCAGGGCCAATTCCATTTTACAGAACTTTCGTTACGTTACCGGACTACAAGTTATCCCCGGGGTCTCATTGCCGATACCTTCAACTAATTCGACAAATAGAGGAGAAATATCGTTTCCTGCAACACTATCAATATCGTGCACGGCGCGACCGGGGACTGGGGCCTGGCCAAGCGATCCGCCATGTCATCGTTCACTGCCGTACTACCCGGGCTTGCACACAACCGTGCTTCGCAACAATAAAATTACCGGGCCATCTTCTACAGATCCAGGGCGAAACCCCTGGGGTTCCGGACCACCCAACCCGACGCTCCTCTGCGATCGGCGGAGCGGAGACAACCCTTAACTACTTCAAATCGATCGCAAGGGTGCAAGACCGACGAATATCCTCCTTGTCTCCACCCAGGACTACATCCACCACCCGATCCCCTCGAGGCACCACAACATCTTCGAGGAACTCGCGAGGCGGCACGAGATCCACGTGCCCCACTTCCACGTCAGCAGAGGAGAGGAGCGTGAGACCCTTCTCCACGTCCACGAGGCGACGTGGCTCCCCATCAAAACCCCCTCCTTCACTACACATTAAACGCACCCTGCCACTACAGGGTCATCAGCAAGATCATCCGCGACCACGAGATCGACGTCGTCGTCGGGGCGCACGTCCTGGCCGGGACGGCGATGGTCAGAGCGGCTGAGAGGTACGGCGTCCCGGTGGTCTTCGACCTCAAGGACTGGTTCCCGGACTCGGCCGCTGCCTACTACAAAAATCCCGCTATAAAATGGGTGCTTCGTGAGGGTGTCCTTGCCATAACCCGCTACAACCTGGACCATAGCGACGTCATCACGACGGTCTCCCCGGGTCTCGTCGAGAAACTCAAGGCATACGGCTACGAGGCGGAGTTGATCACAAACGGTGTCAACACGGATATCTTCCACCCCATGGATGGGAGTGCGATGCGATCCGCACTCGGAATCGCGCCCGATGCCTTCGTGCTCGGGTTTGCCGGGGCAATCGAACGCTGGTATGCTCTCGATGAGGTGATCCGGCTCTTTCCGGAGGTTCTCAAGCGGCACCCGAACGCCGAGCTCCTGATAGTCGGCGGTTCGCTCTTCACCGGTTACATGGACGAACTGCAGGCGCTTGCTGCCAGGCTCGGGGTTTCGGGGAAGGTGCATTTCACAGGCACCGTCGATTACAATGACCTCCCCCGCTGCATCGCGCCGATGGATCTCTGCCTCATCCCGCTCTCGCCCCCTCAATGGGTGGATATCGCGCTCCCGAACAAGTACTTCGAGTACTCGGCGTGCGGGAAGCCGATCCTCTCGACCCCCATACCCGATATGCTCAGGATGGGCGGCGACCATATCACCGTCTACAGGGACGGGCAGGAGTTCCTTGAGGGGGTGGATGAGGCCGCCGTGAACCCGCGGTGCTGCACAATCCCGATCGAGGAGCACGCCTGGAAGAAGAAAGCAGAGGCTTTCGAGAGGATCTTTACCCGGCTGACGGGTAAGACCTGAAACTGCACCCTCCCCCATCCACCATCGATACACCAAGATTATATTGGTTCGAATGGAAACTGATTCCTAAAGGGAGTGCCCGATGGCTCAGATGGATATCAAGAAATACCAACCATATCTCATCATTGGTCTCATCGTCATCCTCGCGCTGCTCACGCTCTGGACGCGGGGAATCCCCGCAGATGGACTGGTGACCGACGAGGGTGTAAACCTGCTGGGAAACGATCCCTGGTACAATCTCCGCCAGGTTGAACAGACCCTGGCAAACTTCCCTGCATACGCCTGGTTTGACGCGATGACGCTCTACCCGACCGGGGACGTGATCTACTGGGGGCCTCTCTTCATCGAGATCATATCCGTGCTCTGTCTCCTTGCCGGCGCAGCGACGCGGCCTGAGATCATGCTGGTGGCGTCCTGGGTCCCGCCGCTGATGGCCGTGGCGATGGTGCCGGTCGTCTACCTGCTTGCGAGAAAGATCGCAGACTGGAAGACCGGTCTCATCGCCGCCGGTCTTATTGCGGTCATCGGCAGCAACTACGCCTATCGCTCCCTCTTTGGCTTTGTCGATCACCACATCGCAGAGACGCTCTTCTCGACGATCTTTGTTCTCGCCTACGTGACGGCGCTGCTTGCGGCGCGCGACCGGCCGCTCTCCCCGAAGAACTTCGAGACCCTGAAGATCCCGGTAATAACAGCGGCCCTCGCCGGGGTAGCCTACCTCCTCGGGTTCTTCAACATGCCGACGATGGTCCTCTTCGCGCTCATCGTGGCGGCCTTCACCCTGGTCCAGTTCATCCTGGACTTCTTCCAGGAGAGATCGAGCGATTACCTGGTTCTCATAAACGCCGTCGTCTTCGGCGTCGTCATCGTCGGGGCGGCGGTATTCGGCTTCCCGCACTCCGGCCTCAGTCTCTCCCTGTACACCGTCGGGCACGTTATCGTCTACGCCGCCCTCATCGGAGGCACGCTAGCACTCTACGGCCTCTCGGTCTTCCTGAAAAAGCGGCCTAAATATTACTTCCCTCTCGCGCTCCTCGCCATTGCAGCCGTCGTCGCCGCTGTGCTCTATGCCGCCCTGCCTGAGATCTACAACCTCCTTATCTCAAGCCTCATCTCCTTCTTCGGCGAGCAGCCCGTAACCACAACCGTCCAGGAGGCGCGGGCATGGTCGTTTGACGCCGCCTGGGCGACCTTCCACTGGGGGCTGCTGCTTGCTGCCGGCGGAGCAGCCACCCTGATCTGGCAGAACCGTGAGCGGGTGAACCCGGCCCACGTCTTCGTCCTGATCTGGTCGGGTATCATCCTGGGGTCGACCGCCGCGCATGTCCGCTACGAGTACTACCTTGCCGTAAACATCGCCCTCCTCTCGGCGGTATTTGCAGGCGGGGTCCTGAGCGCAACCTGGAAAGAGGTTGCCCTCCTCCTCCGGAAAGGAAGTGCAGACAGCGCGCGCCCCGCGGCGGGAAGAGCCGAAAAACGGGAAGAGCCTCCAAAGAAAAAGGGCAAGAAAGGGGCAAGGGCCGCTGATGCTCCTAAAGCGAAATCCAGGAAGCGTGATCAGCCTGATTACCTCAAAGTCGGCGGGTTTGTTCTGGTTGCCGCTCTCACCCTCCTCTTTGCCGGGACGTCATTCCAGGGGAACCTGGATCTCGCAAACAGCGCGAAATACAGTGGTATGGACTCGCAGTGGATGGAGGCCCTGGAGTGGATGGGAGAGAACACACCAGATCCCGGCGTCGATTACTACGCGATCTACGATCGTGAGACCTTCACCTACCCCGAAGAGTCATACGGTGTCATGTCCTGGTGGGACTACGGCCACTGGATCACGTTTATCTCGAAGCGGATCCCGAACAACAACCCCTTCCAGCACGGCGTTGCAGGGCCGAACGGCTCGGCGGTCTATCTCGTCTCGACATCAGAGGAAGCCGCAAACCACATCCTGGACAACATCGGTACACGATACGTGGTGACCGACTACCAGGTCGTCATGGGCAAGTTCCACGCCCCGGCAACCTGGGCTGATCCGAACGACACTGGAGGACTGCGGTTCCAGCCGGTATTCTTCGTTCCCATGGGTTCGGGATCGGCGGGTTACCAGGCGATGCAGTTCTACAACCAGGACTACTACATGACGATGGTCTCCCGTCTCCACAACTTCGATGGCTCCATGACCGAACCGACAACGGGATCGGTGCTATACGTCGAGTATGTCGAGCCGGAGATGGCAAACGCCTCATACCCGGTCATCACCAGCGCACAGGAGATGAACGCCACCGCGGCGGCCGCAGCAGCAGCAGCCTATAACCTGAATTCACCGGCGGGCTCTCACGCCACCGTCCTGAACCTGCACTACGATTACCAGGCTGACTCGATCCTGCATCCGCTTGAGCGGGTGCCGGCGCTCAAACATTACCGGCTTGTCCACGAGACCCCCCAGAACATCTACGGCAACGTGGGTGAGGACGGCCCTGACCTCAAGGCGGTCAAGATATTTGAGTATGTTCCCGGAGCCGCGATAAGGGGTGAGGGGGTCATCGAGGTCCCGATAGCCACAAACACCGGCCGGGAGTTTGTATACCGGCAGGAGAGCGAGAACGGTCTGTTTGTCGTTCCATACGCCACCTCCGGATGGTCGGGCGAGGTTAGAGCGACCGGGCCCTACCGGATCGCCGGCACCGGCCAGACCTTCGATGTGACTGAAGAGGATATCCAGCAGGGGCGCACCATCAACTGACAGGAATGCGCTACTCGATAATATACGGTGACATATTCACCCGGCACGATATGGAGGCCCATCCCGAGTCGGCCGCCCGGTTGCGGACGGCCCTCGAGTGCATACCCCCGAGCGCACGCTGGCGCCCCCCCATCCCCGCCTGCGAGGCCGATCTCGAGCGCGTCCACGACCCGCATTACATCCGCTGGGTGCGGGAGATGGCGACGGGCGCCTGCTTTTTAGACGCAAACACCTATGTCACCTGCCACTCTTTTGAGGCAGCGGCCCACGCTGCCGGGTCCACCATTGCAGCGGCGGAGCGGACGCTTGATGGTGAGCACTGTTTTGCACTTGTCCGCCCGCCGGGGCATCATGCCGAGCCCGACCGCGCAATGGGGTTCTGCATATTCAACAACGCCGCGGTTGCGGCGGCAAAAGCGCTCCTGTCCCTCGACCGGGTGGCGATCCTGGACTGGGATCTTCACCACGGCAACGGCACCCAGACGATCTTTTACGGGAGCGACAGGGTGCTCTTCTGCTCGGTGCACCAGGAGAACAGTTTCCCCTGGACGGGCTGGGTGGACGAGATCGGCACCGGCGCCGGCCGGGGCTACAACCTGAATGCACCGCTTGCGGCAGGCTCGACCCTCGCCGATTACGCCCTGGTATTTGAGGAGGTGTTCATCCCTGCTATCGTTCGGTTCCGCCCGGATCTTCTGATAGTCTCGGCCGGGCAGGACGCTCTCGCCGACGATGGGCGCGGCGGGATGAAACTTGAACCCGACGACTACGGTGTGCTTGCCGGGATGCTGATAGACTGGACGGACCTCCCCCTGGCGCTGACGCTGGAAGGAGGCTACGGCCCCTCGGCCGGGAAGGCCGTAGGCACTATATTCCAGGCCCTCGCGGGGAGACGGTTTGAGCCGGCAGAAAAGCCGGTGCACCGGAGCACGGAACGGGTTGTGCGGATCTTAAAGAGAGTCCGGTTCTGTTGAGCGCCGCCGCGGTCGAGAGTTACATCACTTGAGGGTTAATCCACGCATCCCGGGCGGACCGCCGTCGACGGGGGTCCATGCAGGAGACCTCGAAACCGGGGATGATCGCCCGCACCACGGGGATCGGCGTCCTGGTGAGGTCGCAGACGCAGACCCTGTCGGTGTGGGGCGCGACCTCATCGAGTACACGCCGGATGTCCAGGTCGAACCGTCCTGTGCTCATATCAGGGATATCAGCGAGGTCGACGGCATCAGCGTTGCCAAACCAGATCCTGTTGATCCGTTTCAGCCGTTCATAACCCGCCTTCCTGATTACCGCCTCCCGCCGGATGTCGCCAGGTTCGCCGTGGAGAATACTCCCCCTTCTCTTTGCAACCTCCGTGAGCGCCTGGAACGCTGCAGCCTCGGGTGAGAGGTGGGAGGCAGACCCCGTGAGGATCATCGCAGGATCCCGTGTAACGGTGTCGTCTGCGGTGGCCGCGACTGTGGGGATCTCCGTTCTCCCATCGAGCAGCCAGAGGTGAATCTCGATCCCGTTCTGCTCGAACCGCTCCAGCAGGCCGCGGGCGGCGCAATCCTTCTCGATGGTGAGGCGGCGGCCGGGGTTTCGCCCTGCATCAGCGATGCTGAGCGCGTCCCGCTCGATAACCTCGAGGAATGCGTGGAAAATGGCCTCTTCCATGACGTTTCCCGCCGCAAGCCCGTTTGTCTCGCTCCGAAACAGCGGTGTCGTCAACCCGAGCGAGTCGTAGGGGTGGAAGACAGCGTTGCTCGGGACGTAGAGATCCTCGTCGTTCAGGATGTCCCTGGCCTGCGTCCAGTGGACCATCTCCCCCTGCTCGAGTTCCCGCGGAAGAATGAGGTCTTCGGGGTGCAGCGCCCGCGCAGGGCCGATCTCCTCGTAGGAGGCGTAATCCATGTGGTCACCATGGTATTCGGCGCAGCAGCGCTCGATCGCTGCCATCATCGCCGACACCCGTGCCTGGACCGCCTCTTTACCTGCTCCTGTGTAAACCCGAACCGCTCCTCGCGCCGCTCCAGGTCGGACTGCAGCAAATACAGGGATCCCGGTCCGGTCGAGCGGGGTTATATCTGTGATCTCTGTAACCCCGATCCCTCTCATAAGGGGTTTCACAACGGCATCCGTCTCCTCCGGGGGGCGTGACCTGTGGCCGCCATCAAAGTAGACCTTCTCTACATGGCGAATCGTGATCGGCATTCATCATCCCTTCGTGGTAATACCTTAATAGTGTGGCAGATCTATTCTAGCATGTTATGAGCATGGATGATATTGCAGTTGGTGCAGTCGTCCGGTACCCCCGTACCGGCACGACCGGAAAGGTCGTAAAGATCGAGGAGATCGATGGCCGGGAGTATGCTGAAATAGATACCACCGGCCTTTACTACCTGCTGGATGAACTTATCAGGACAGAACTGACGGAGGAAGAGGCCAGGAAGAAGGAGCGCTCCCTCGAGGACTACGTGAGGGAACACAGGGAGATCCAGCAGCAGCTGGAGAAGGTATGGGAGGTTGGAACCGACCAGAGCTGCGAGGGCGGCGGCTAACCCTCGATCGGTATGGTGGTGAGTTTCACCGCCTCAACACCCTTCTGTGCCATAAGTTTCTCGGTAATATCTTTCAGTATGGTTCCATCCCCCCGGACCAGGATAACCTCAAGACATTTGCTGTGCGTTACATGCGAGTGGAGTGAGGCCTGAATGTTGCCGGTATACTGGTGCTGTATGTCGATGAGCGTCTGGAGCAGTCCGCGCTGGTCATGGTCGTAGACCATGGTTATGACGCCCTGGCGCTCGCCTTTTACGTCTGATATCCACTGGAAGTGAGTGATGTAATTTCGTATCGAGTCCCGTATCCCCTCAGACCGGGAAGAGTAGCCCCGGAGTGCCAGGATCTCATCAAACTTATCGAGGAGGTTCTTTGGAAGCGAGATCCCTATGCGTGATAGTTCGGTATCACCTGACATGGTGTGATCAGTTCTCATATCGAACTTCATAGGTATAAATTTTCGCTAACATTCATGGTGATATTCACACTTCGTATGCTGAAACCGGTATGGCAAACGGGGTGCGGGCCGATGCATGGTGTAAAGACGCGGCAAGGGATTACGAGAGCAATCGCTACCGATTATGTATAAGTAGTGTCATTCTATAATGAGTAAGGAGGTTCGAAAACTTTTGCGAGATGTATTCATTCCCGGTGTCAATATTGGGCTTGTAGGTCATGTCGATCACGGCAAGACCACTCTGGTCAGCGCCCTGACCGGCACCTGGACAGACCGGCACAGCGAGGAGATCAAGCGCGGCATCTCCATACGCCTCGGGTATGCGGACGCAACATTTTACCGGTGTGAGAAATGTAAAGGCAACGACGCTTACACCACCTCCGCGGAATGCCCAAACTGCGGGGGGAAAGCCGTCCCGTTACGGACGGTATCTTTTGTCGATGCACCCGGTCACGAGACACTTATGGCGACTATGCTCTCGGGTTCGGCGTTGATGGACGGCGCGATGCTTGTGATAGCTGCAAACGAGTCCTGCCCCCAGCCCCAGACAAAGGAGCACCTGATGGCGCTTGAGTTGATCGGGATAAACAGGATCGTCATCGTCCAGAACAAGATCGATGTTGTGACCCAGGCGGAGGCGCTGGAGCATTATAAGCAGATCAAGCGGTTCATCAAGGGCACTATCGCCGAGAACGCTCCTATCATCCCGGTATCTGCACAGAAAGGTGTCAATATCGGTGCCCTGATCCAGGCGCTGGATGAGGTCATCCCGGAGCCTGAACGCAACCCAGATCTCGACCCGCTGCTCCTCATTGCACGCTCGTTTGACATCAACAGACCGGGCTGCAACTGGCGGGACGTGAAAGGCGGTGTCATCGGCGGGTCGCTCATCCGGGGGGTGCTGCGTGAGGGTGATGAGATCGAGATCCGGCCCGGTCGGCAGTTGCAGGTCGAGAATCGGACTAAGTGGGAGCCTATCACAACAAAGATCACCTCGATCAACGCCGGCATGATCAGCGTGACCGAGGCTACTCCGGGGGGTCTTCTCGGCATCGCGACCAAACTTGATCCCGCACTGACGAAGAGCGACGCTCTCGCCGGGCAGGTTGCGGGGCTCGTCGGGAGACTGCCGCCCGTCCGGGAGCGGCTGAAGTTTGATGTAACGCTGATGGATCGGGTTGTCGGTGCGGACAGCGAGCAGATAATCGAGCCCCTCAAGCATAAAGAGCCGCTGATGCTCGCGGTTGGCACCGCGGTCACCGTCGGCGTGATCACGAACACCAGAAAGAATCAGGTCGAGGTTCAGCTGAAGCGGGCGGTCTGTGCGGAGGCTGGTGCGAGGATTGCCATAAGCAGGCAGGTCGGCGGGCGATGGCGGTTGATCGGCATGGGTGTTCTGGTCGAGTGAAGGTGCTTCTCGACACAAACGCTCTCCTTATGCCGGCTCAGTTCGGTATCGATCTCTATGACGGGCTGATGGCGCTCCTGGGGGATTTCGAACCGGTAACGCTCGAAGAGGTGGTCGGTGAACTCTCCGGGCTTGCCAGGGGGCACGGCCGCGATGCGGCTGCCGCACGGGTGGGTCTTGAGATGGTCCGGCGCGCGAAGATCGTGCCGAGCGGGAGCAGCGCGGAGTCTGTGGATGGCCGGGTGATCGAGTATGCCCGGCGGGAGGGATGCATCGTGGTTACAAACGATCGCAACCTCCGTAACGATCTTCTTCGTGAGGGGATCGGTGTTGTCTCGATGCGGAAGGAAAGAACGCTGGAACTGATGAGGGGATAGGTGAAAATCATGTATTATAAAGTGACGCTGGAGGACAAGGTGCGGGTTCCGCCGAACCGCCTCGGGGAAGACCTGGAGAGGGTTATCCTCAACGTACTGCAGGAACAGCTGGAAGGCAGCATCTCAAAGGAGATCGGGATATTCATTGCGGTGACGGGTATTCTCGATGTCGGTGAGGGAGAGTTGATCCCCGGGGACGGCGCGGTCTATTACGATGTAAGGTTTGAGGCGATTGTTCTCCGCCTGGCGCTCCAGGAGGTGATCGAGGGCGAGGTTGTGGAGACGACAAGTTTCGGCGCCTTCGTCAGCCTGGGCCCGATCGACGCGATGCTGCACGTGAGCCAGATATCCGATGAGTACATCAATTACGATGAGAGGAACGGCAGGCTGGTCTGCCAGGATTCAAAGCGTTCGATTGCCGCTGGCGACGGCGTCCGGGGCAGGATCGTTGCCCTCTCGTTAAACGAACGTGAGCCAAGAGAGAGCAAGATCGGTCTCACCATGCGTCAGCCGGGCCTGGGCGCACTTGCATGGCTGGATGAGGAGTTCGAGGAGGAGAAGAAGAGGAGGTCGGCGTAAGATGGCCGTGGGTGGTAAGAAGGTGGTCAGGGTCTGCCGCGAGTGCCACCGCGTCGTTGAGGGGGAGGCCTGTGTGGTCTGCGGGACCTCCAACCTGAGCGAGGACTGGGCCGGATACGTTGTGATAATCGATCCGGAGCATTCGGATATTGCAAAGAAGATGAACATCACCCTGCCTGGCCGTTATGCTCTGAAGGTTCGCTGATGCTCAGGCTTCCGGAAGCCCACCGGGAACTGTTCAAAAAACCGTTTGGCGTCCTTTATGGAAGTATCGCCGAACTCCTTCCCCTGATCGAGGGGCGGATGGTCTGCGCCGTCGGTGATGTGGTGACCCATAACCTCCTTGCCGCGGGGGTTGTCCCCGATATCGCCATCATCGACGGCTACACGATGCGCAGCCCCTGCAACCGTTTGCCCCTGCTCAGAGGGAGAAGGGTGACGGTGAAGAACCCTCCCGGAACTATCACCGACGAGCTGGTAGCGGCTATCGATGAAGCGGTGCGGAACCGGCCTGTGGTCATCTTTGTCGAGGGTGAGGAGGATCTCGCGGTCATTCCGCTGGTTTTTGCCGCGCCGCCCGGGGTTGCCGTGCTATACGGTCAGCCGGGGGAGGGGGTTGTCCTCCGGATTGTGGATGAGGCGGCTAAACAGGAAGCGGCAGCCATGCTGGAGCGTTTCATACGGGAGTGATGGCTTGCGGCTCCATCCCAGAGTATAAATAAACCCGCCAACAATATTTTAGGGATATCGATGGAGTTCAAAATCACGCGTGATGTGAGGAACGAGGTCTTAAAGAGGAGAGAACTTGAGTTTGTTCTCACTTTCAACGGACCGACGCCCTCGCGGAAGAGCATTCAGGAGAAACTTGCCGCCCTGCAGAACAGGGATGAGAATCTCATCGTGCTCGACCTGGAGAGAACCCGGTTCGGGAAGATGGAACTTCTCGGCCGTGCCCGGATCTATGACGACGAGGAGACGAAGGTCTCAACCGAGCGGGAGTACCTGCTCAAGCGTGGCAAACCGAAGGCTGAGAGCGGGGCTTGAAGAGCATGACGGCTAAGAGATACGAGTGCTACGAGATCAAGGGCAATGCGGCGGTTCTGCTCAAGCGGCACTGTCCCCGATGCGGTCCAGGCGTCCTGATGGCCGAGCATGAGGATCGTGTGGCCTGCGGCAGGTGCGGTTATACCGAGTTCCGTAAGTAGGTCTTTACCCCTACATACCCCATACACGGCCGCGGACGCGGTGTTTTACGGGTCGCGGTCGGTCTTTTCCTCGTAACGGAGCAGGACATGTTTTATGCCTGATAAACGACCTGAAGAAGGGCTGGTGCTGGGGCTTGAGGGAACGGCATGGAACCTCAGCGCCGCTCTCTTCGGGGAGGAACCTACCGCCCTCCATTCGTCACCATACATCCCCTCAAAGGGCGGAATTCATCCGCGGGAGGCTGCGCAGCACCACGCTTCGGTGATGAAGGATCTCATATCCCGGGTGCTGACCGACCCTGAACGGATCCGGGCGGTTGCCTTCTCACAGGGGCCGGGTCTCGGCCCGTCTCTACGGACGGTGGCGACAGCGGCGCGTGCCCTCTCGATAGCCCTGGGCGTGCCGCTCATCGGTGTCAACCACTGTGTGGCACACATCGAGATCGGGAGATGGGCGACCGGGTTTTCCGACCCCATCGTTCTCTACGCGAGCGGTGCAAACACCCAGGTGCTCGGTTACCTCAATGGCCGTTACCGGATATTCGGGGAGACGCTGGATATTGGTCTAGGAAACGCGCTCGATAAGTTTGCACGCTACCACGATCTGCCGCACCCAGGCGGCCCTGCCATCGAGAGCCTGGCGCGCAGCGGCGGCTACATCGAACTCCCCTACACCGTGAAGGGAATGGATCTTGCCTTCTCCGGGCTGGTCAGCGCCGCCCAGGAGAGCACCGCCCCCCTGGAGGATGTATGTTACAGCCTCCAGGAGACCGCGTTTGCGATGTGTGTCGAGGTTACGGAGCGGGCGCTTGCACATGCCGGGAAGGATGAGGTGATCCTTGTCGGCGGGGTGGGTGCAAACAGCCGGCTGCAGGAGATGCTACGGGTTATGTGCGAGGAACGGGGGGCGAAGTTTGCCGTCCCAGAGCGGACTTACCTCGGCGACAACGGCGCGATGATTGCTTACACGGGCAGGATCATGCTGGACCACGGTGTCACCCTTCCTCTCGAAGAGTCGCAGATCCGGCCGGGTTATAGGGCCGATGAGGTGGAGATCGTCTGGCGGCCGGAACCTGGCGAGATCTTTGCCGGCGGGCCGCACGAAGGCGGGGTTGCCCGGGGTGCAGAAGGTGTCGTGGAGATTGGTGAGGATACTGTTGCCAAGCGCCGGTTGAACAAACGATACCGGCACCCGGAACTGGATCGCCGTTTGATCACTGAACGGACGCGGGCAGAGGCGCGCCTGATATCGATGGCGCGGCGGGCGGGTGTCCCCACTCCCGTGATCCGCGATATAACGACTGACACGATCGTGATGGAGCGGATTCGTGGCGATCTGTTGAAGTATGTCGCCGCACCGGAGACTGTCCGGGTCGCTGGCGAGACGGTTGGGAGGCTGCACGCCGCAGGGATAGTCCACGGCGACCTGACGACCAGCAACATGATCGTCCGTGACGGCCAGTGCGTACTGATCGATTTCGGGCTTGCCTCTACATCATCGGAGGTCGAGAGCCGCGGGGTTGATATCCACGTCTTTTTCCAGACGCTTGAGAGCACCGCCCAAAACTTCGAGGACCTGATCGAGGCGTTCATCGAGGGCTACTCCCGCGTCTTCCCCGACGCGGATGAGGTTATTGAGCGAGAGCACGAGATTGAGATGCGGGGGCGTTACCTCTGAAGATTACGGTGGTGACGAGCAACGCCAACAAGGCTCGGGAGGTTGCGGCATACTTAGAGGGGGTGCTCCAGGTCGAGCATGCCGCGCTGGAGTGCCCGGAGTTCCGGCATAACGATCTCGGGGAGATCGCCCGCGGGAAGGCGGAGTTTGCCTACGAGAAACTCTCAAGGCCTCTGATAGTTGACGATACCGGTCTATTCATCGATGCGCTCGGCGGGTTCCCGGGGCCCTATGCCGCCTACGTCCAGGATACGATCGGCAACGCGGGGATCCTGAAACTCATGGAGGGCGTCGAGGAGAGGAGCGCCAGATTCGAGACGGCGATCGCGTTTGCATGGGAGGACGGCATCCGTATCTTCCGGGGCGCCCTTCCCGGGGCGATCGTTGCCCCGCGTGGGGCGGAGGGGTTTGGCTATGACCCCATATTTGAGTATGCGGGGCAGACGCTTGCCGAGATGCCGCTTGCCGAGAAGAACCGGGTCTCGCACCGGGCGCGCGCCCTCCAGGCGTTCCGGGCCTGGATCGAGCAGGAGACAGGGGTGCGACAGAACCGTTAAGAGGGAATAGAGGTAAATGACATAAGGCTGGTGTTTTGATATGGCGAGATTTCCCGAAGCTGAAGCACGTCTTCTCAATGTAAAGATCTGCATGAAATGCAATGCCCGAAACGCAGTCCGCGCGACACACTGCCGCAAGTGCGGTTCAGACGAACTCAGGCCAAAGTCCCGGGAGCGTAAAGCGTAAAGACCGGTGCGCGACTTTAGCGCGCCTCCGGTATACTTTTTTAGGGGGTATCCCTTCTTCAGGCGGAGTAATAGGTGACCTTTCGGCCTTCTTCGCTGTACTCGCCCCTGAAGGTCTCGATGTTGCGTTTGTAGCCGATCCGCTCTTTGAATCCAAGTTTGCGGAGCCGTTCGCGGACCCGCATCACGTCCGCCTCGTCCGCCCAGTCCTTTGTGTAGACGTAGATGACCGTCCGCTCGTCGCGAGAGTCAGGATCGGGTCTGGCTGTGCTGACCTTCGCGGATATGCCGAGTCTCCCCTCAACGGTCTCGTTTCGAACCTTTCGCCACGCCTCGTCCGCCTCCCCTGCGGGGACGAAGATGAGCCATTTTCCAGCCCTCTCGTCGTCGACCCCCCGCTCATGCGGACCCGGTGCGTCCTGGACTATCCAGTAAGTTCTTGTAGTCTTTGAGGGGGAAACTCCCTCGCCCTCTCTCAGGGGAGCGTATATGGCGTCGATGCTTCCGAACCGTTTGAGCAGGGCATCTGCGAGTTCGGGGTAATCCTCTCTGAACCGGCTGAAGATCTCACGGAGTTTCTCTTTGAAATCGATCCCCTGCTCGACGAGTTCGAAGAGGTAAGGGCCGCGGCGCCTGAGTTCGCGGTTGAGGTAGATCTCAAAGATCCCGTAGACTGCGTCGGCCAGGGCTTCCGGATCGATCCCGCTCATACATAACTGTAGCCCCCGGAACTGTGAAAATGGTTTTGAAGTTACCGGTCAAGCGCTTCTGCAACGAGTTCTGCGGCCCGCTCGCCGGAGAGAAGCATCCCGCCAAAGATCGGTCCCATGCGGCACTCCCCGGCAACGGCGTTTGCCGCCATACCGGCGACAAAGAGGCCGGGGTAGACCTCTTTTGTGTGCTCCAGAATCCGTGACTCGGCACGCTCGGCCCACATGAAACTCTCGCCTTTGACCTGGATGTTGCCGCCTTTACGCTCGATCATCCGGGCGATCGTTGCATCGTGCCCCGTTGCATCGACGGTGCAGGTGCAGGCGATGGTGAGCGGGTCGACGTGCAGTCCGGCCATATCTACCGGTGTCCAGTTGATGACCAGGCCCCCAACCCTGCCGTCGCCGCGAACCATCACGTCCTCGACCGTGACCAGGTTGAAGAACTCTACACCGGCATCGCAGGCCGCCGCGGTGAGTTTGGCAACCGTCTCGACCGATTTCGCGACGTAGTAGCCCTCCTCAAACTCGCGGCATGCGACTCCAAACCGGTCGAGCAGCCGCCTTGCCTCTTCCTGGACAACAATCCTTGGAAACATCATCCCGCCGCCCCACATCCCGCCGCCTATGCTGAGTTTCTTCTCGATGAGGGCGCACCGGATTCCCCGTTTGCCGAGGAGCGCGGCGCATGTGAGTCCTGAAGGCCCGCCGCCGATAACGGCGGCGTCCACCTCAAGGAGGTCGATGAGCGCCCGGTGCTGCTCTTCCAGGATTGCCCTGCTGATGGTCACTTCGTTCAGTCTCATGTCCTTCATTTATATCTGCCAGGGGGAGATAAGGGCACCGCCGTGTGCCGCGAAAAACCACTGGATCGCAGTTTGGAGCGCGAGCACCCGGAAAGATCCCGACGAAGGTCTTAATAGCGGCACCGCACAACATATACCCTACCATGAACTGGACGCGCGATTTCGGTCTCACTATGAGGATGATCCTCACGTCGCTCCTTCTCCTCATAGTCTACCTGATCTTCCTTGGCGTCCTTGCCGCGCTGGGGTTCCCGTTTGAGTCCCTCCTGCTGGTGGCTGCCCTTATGGCGTTCCTCCAGTACTACTTCTCAGATAAACTGGTGCTCTGGAGCACCAAGACGAGAATCGTCGAGGAGGACGAGTACCCGGAGTTGCACCGGATGGTAGAGAGCCTTGCTGCCAGGGCGGGTCTCCCCAAACCGAAGATCGGGATTATGGTGTCCCCGGTGCCGAACGCGTTTGCTACCGGGCGCAGCCCGAAGAACGCGGTTGTGGCGGTAACCGACTCGATCATGCGGACGCTCAACCGCGAGGAGCTTGAGGCGGTGCTCGCCCACGAGATATCTCATGTGAAGAACCGGGATATGCTGACCCTGACAATGGCGAGTTTCATATCGATGCTTGCCTTCCTGATCATGCGTAACTGGATCTTCATAAGCCTCTTCAACAACCGCGACAACAACATGGGCGCGTTGATACTGGTCTACGTGGTCTCGATCGTTGTCTGGCTGGTGAGCACCCTTCTCACGCGGGCTCTATCCCGCTACAGGGAGTTTGCCGCGGACCGTGGCAGTGCAGTCCTGACGGGGAACCCCCAGGCGCTGATATCGGCGCTGACGAAGATCAGCGGCCGGATGGACTACATCCCGGCCGAGAAGAAGCAGGAGGTTGAGGGGGCAAACGCCTTCTTCATCATCCCGGCCCTCTCGGGAAACACCCTGATGGAACTCTTCTCCACCCACCCGCCCCTCGAGAAGCGGGTGGCCGCCCTCCAGGAACTGGGGGCGCAGATGCGGGGCTACTGACCCCGCCTCTCCAGAACCCACCTGATCAGCGATCTGGACTATAAACTCTCTGCGTTTTTCCTGGAAGAATGCCGCCGGCGTTCACTCCACCGCCCGGCGGGCGGGTAGTCTCTGGCGATTGGTGGAGGTGAAAAGCCGTATCCAGGAGGGAAACGGGATCTCCGCGGGTCTAAGCGGGAACCGACGAAGAAAAACATCTCTCCGCCTTCCCTCCACTCCGAAATAGCCTCTCGCAAAAACCCGGTTCGTCCTCGTGGCGGGGGCCATCAGACCGCAGCACAGCCTGAAGAGACCGGTTTGATGGCTCCCTCCCCCCATCTCACCCAATATTTAATAATCCTCACGGCCTACATGATCAGGCAGACTGCGCAGAGCGCATCGATGGTCTAGTGGTATGACTTTGGCCTTCCAAGCCAACAGCCCGGGTTCAATTCCCGGTCGATGCATGGGGCCCGTGGTCTAGGTGGTTATGACGTCGCCTTCACACGGCGAAGATCCTGAGTTCGAATCTCAGCGGGCCCATTCTTTTTTTTCGGCCGGTTTCCTGTGAGAGAGCTGATAGAAAAATTCAGCGGGAGAAGGGATGACCGTTTACTCCCGCCCCCTCTGCCAGACCCCTCCACGCCTGAGCCTGAGAGTCTTTTATCAGGCTCACTGCATATGGCGTCCCCGCGGCCGCCTTCAGGAGGAGAGGGTAGTAGCGGCCGACATACTCTTTAACCATCCGCCGTGACGAAAACCTCGGGGCATTGCTCCGGATCGACTCTTTCATCATCCTGACCCACCCGTGCGGGATATCATCGATGGAGCGGTCGTAGTAGAGCGGGACAACCTCCCGCTCAAGAAGGTCGTATATCGCCGCTGCATCGATGCTGTCCCTTGAGTCGCGGTCAGCAGCCCCCTCTCCAAACGCCCAGCCGTTCCTGCCGTTATAGCCCTCCAGCCACCAGCCGTCCAGGATCGAGAGGTTCAGCACGCCGTTGAGCGCTGCCTTCATACCGCTTGTCCCGCTTGCCTCCATGGGTGGCAGCGGGTTGTTCAACCAGACATCGGCGCCCTGCACCATGTAGCGGGCCACATGATTGTTATAATCCTCTATGAATACAACCCGCCCCCAAAATCCGGGATCCTGCGTGTGCTGGTAGATCCGCTGGAGCATCCGTTTCCCCTCCCTGTCGGCCGGGTGCGCCTTCCCGGCGAAGATGATCTGGACAGGACGCCAGGGGTTGTTCACGATGCGTTTGAGTCGGTCTGGATCCTCGAATATGAGGTATGCCCGTTTGTAGGTCGAGAACCGTCTGGCAAACCCGATCGTCAGGACCGAAGGGTCCAGAAACGCGCTTCCGATCCCCGGTTCCACTGACCCGACCCGCTGCATCGTCCACCGGAGCCGCTCCCGCTCCCGGAGCCGGTTGATAAGTTTTGCCTTCAGCCAGAGGTGGAGGTTCCAGAGTTCGGCGTCCGGGATCTCGTCTATCAGTTCCCAGACCAGCGGGTTGTCGTGCTCCGCCAGCCATCCGGGTGCGGTGGGGCCGATGTAGCGGTTGTAGAGCGCCTGCATACGGGTGTTCAGCCAGGTTGTAAGATGTACACCGTTTGTAACATAGTCTGCTGGCGCCTCATCCCCACCCGAGCCGTGCCAGAGAGATCTCCACATATCGGAGGCGACGGCCCCGTTTGCCCGTGAGACGCCGTTGTGGTGCGCCGACAGACGGAGCGCGAGCGCGGTCATGTTGAAACCGGCTTCTGGTTGCTCAGGATTGGCCCCCAGGTGCAGGAACCGGGTTCGATCGATCCCGAGCGCAGTGTAGTAGGACGAAAAGTATCTCTCGATCAGGTCGAGGGGGAAGACATCGTGGCCGGCCGGGACGGGTGTATGGGTGGTGAAGATGGTGGTCGCCCGCACCTCTTCGAGTGCCTCCTCAAACGTCATTCCCCCCTCAACACGTTCCCTGATCCGCTCAAGCAGCGCAAAGGCCGGGTGCCCTTCGTTCAGGTGCACCGCTGAATACTCGATACCGAGGGTGTGGAGCACCCTCCGCCCGCCGATGCCGAGCACGATCTCCTGGCGGAGGCGTTGCTCCAGGCCGACGGCATAAAGCCTGGCTGATATGCCGCGGTTCTCCGGGTTGTTGCAGGGTATGTCTGTATCCAGAAGGTAGAGCGGTGTCCTGCCGACCTGAACCTTCCAGACGGCGACGTATATGGGCGGATCGATATTGGGAACCCGGACTATAAGGTCATTGCCCTCGGCATCGAGAACACGGGTGATCGGTGCAGCATCGTGGTCGAGCGGCTGGGTGATATCCTCCTGCCAGCCGTCCGGGTCGATCTGCTGGCATACGTAACCCTGGGAGTAGAGAAACCCGACGGCAACCA
The DNA here is from genome assembly GCF_033472595.1 of Methanoculleus receptaculi. Taxonomy (NCBI): domain Archaea; kingdom Methanobacteriati; phylum Methanobacteriota; class Methanomicrobia; order Methanomicrobiales; family Methanomicrobiaceae; genus Methanoculleus; species Methanoculleus receptaculi. The sequence goes on from NZ_CP137642.1 coordinate 708,915, forward strand.
GCGGTATCCCGAGATCGCTTGCCTCCTTCAAGTGATCGCCGGCAAGGAACCCAAGTCCGCCTGCATAGATGGGTAACGAATGGTGGAGCCCGTACTCCGCCGAGAAGTAGGCGAGCGTCAAAGGCGGGTGGTTGGCGTAGTTCTCTGAGAACCATGTTCCGGTGGTGTTCATATAATTCCTGAACCGGTGCATGATGATGTCGTAGCGGCGGCAGTAGGCTGGATTATTTGCTGCCTGGTTCAGGAACTCAACCGGAATCTCGCGAAGCATCCGGATCGGGTTGTGGGCGCTTCTCCTCCACGCCTGGTGGTTCAACTGTTTGAAGAGTACCCGGGCCTCCTGGTTCCAGCTCCACCAGAGGTTGTATGCCAGGTCGACAAGTCCGGAGATCCGTTCGGGGACATGGTCGAACTGATCGCGGATGGAATCCTCCATGAAACCCTGTCCTCTGATTGCTGGTGTAGTTTTTATCACAGTTATTATATTCCTTTTGATATCTCTCTATATCCCGATGATATCAAAATTATTGAGTCATTTGTGGTCTTTTCAACTTCTCCCATAGACCTCTGTCATCCCCGCAAACTCCTGCATGGTCTCTTCTCCCATCTCTTCAGGGCGGAGCCGCCATTCCCAGTTTCCTTTTGCCGTGGCCGGCCGGTTCATCCGTGCCTCCAGCCCGAGACCCAGTATATCCTGCATTGGGATGATGACCGTCTCTGCGGGTGAGAGCATCGCGAGACTGACCAGGATTCCGGGCACCCGCTCGGCGCTCACAGCCCCTCCTATGTAGCGGAAGAGGAGGTCTCTCTGGCGATCGGTGATCTCGTGTTCGAACCACCCACGAACAGTGTTGTTGTCGTGTGTGCCCGTGTATGCGACGCAGTTTCTGCCTATGTTGTGGGGCGCGTGGAGGTTCTCTGCAATCTCGCCGTCAAACCCAAACAACAGAACCCTCATCCCCGGAAACCCGAACAGCCCCATCATCTCGCGGACATCGGGGGTGATGTAACCGAGGTCCTCGGCGATGATCGGGAGGCACGGCCTGCTCCGGGCAAGGTGCGTCAGGAGTTCACGCCCCGGCGCATCGACCCAGCGGCCGTTCTGCGCGGTCGCCGCACCGGCCGGGACCTCCCAGTACTGGACAAACCCCCGGAAGTGATCAAGCCGCAGCCTGTCGAGAAGGGCGAGGGCGCGCTCTATCCGGCTCTCCCACCACGAAAACCGCTCTTCCCTGTGCGCCTCCCAGCGGTAGACAGGGTTTCCCCATAGTTGCCCGGTCTCGCAGAAGAGATCCGGTGGTACACCCGCGACGGCAGTCGGCCTCTTCTGTTCGTCGAGTTTGAAGAGTCCCGGGTTTGACCACGTATCGGCGCTGTCGTGGGTGACATAGAACGGGATGTCCCCGATGACCTGGACATGGCGGGCACGGCAGCAGTCTTTGAACCTCTTCCACTGTCTGTCAAAAACATACTGGAGAAACCTCTCCCTTAGGACCCGCTCGGCAAGTTTCGCAGTGTAGTTTTCCAGCGCCTCCTGCTCCCGGTCACGGACGGCGGCCGGCCAGTCGGCCCACGCCCGTCCGGCAAAGTGCTCTTTCAGGGCCACAAAGAGGGCATAATCATCGAGCCAGGAGGCATTTTTGGCCGCAAAATCCTCGTAACGGTGGTCGCTGCCCCGTTCCCTGAACCGCTCAAACCCGAGGTCAAAGAGTCTGTTCTTGTAGTCGATCACCCCGGGGTAGTCGACCCGGTCCACCGGGAACGGCGGCGGATCCGTGATATCCGCGGGCTCGAGAAAACCGTCCGCAACCATCTGCTCCGGGCTGATAAGCCAGGTGTTTCCGGCAAACGCCGAAGTGCTCTGGTATGGGGAGTTGCCGAACGCCGGGAACGTCGGGTTGAGGGGGAGGATCTGCCAGTAGCGCTGTCCGGCATCGGCGAGGAGATCCAGAAACCGCTGCGCCGCAGGACCCAGGTCGCCGATCCCGTATGCCGATGGAAGAGACGTTATATGGAGCAGAACCCCGCTCCCCCGCCGGTTCATCCCCGTCTCCCCCCAACAACACGCACGCCCAGGGATCCCGCCGCCCTCCTGTAGGCCTCCACCCACTGTTCTGCACCACCATCTCCACGTCCGGCACGCCCGCACATCTCCGTGTAGTGCCCGCGCAGCCTGATACAGATGTTCTGGCTCTCCCAGAGGTCAAGAGGCAGTGCAAGCAGCCTCGCGCAACCGACGATGCGCGGAATCTCTTCGAGTGGGGCGGGGTCGTCGGGTCTGGCCGCCGCTGCGCGGATAGATCCTTCGATCCTCCTCCCCGCCGCCGCTGCCAGGGCGGGTATATCGGGCGCAGGGTTCAGGGCCTCCACCTCGTTTGCGATCGCCAGAAATCGGCCGGGGTCGGGGCAGCCCTCCTCGAAGATCGAGGTCAGGCACCTGCTCCCGGCATACGCCATGAGGTGGGCTGCGGCCCCTGGCAACGGGATCCCGAGGTCTTTGAGCGTCCGGATCAGGGCCGATTCATCCTGGTATACACCGCAGACCGCCTCCCCGATCCCCGGTATCATCTCGCGGGCTATCGCCCACCTCTCCTCATCGGAGAGGTCTGCTGCGGTATAGAGCCGGCTGAAGCCCGCCGGTATCGCCCCGGCCGGATCCGGGCCGGCGAACGCCTCCCGGATCGCCGCATCGCCGCCGGGTTCGTTCACCCCGATGACGATGCGATCGATCCCGTCAAAGAGTGCGGCCGTGTCATAAGCCCCCTCTTCCCCCGCAGCGCGGGACCGCAGGTGAACCCTCCCCAGGATACGCCGCCGATCACCGGCGTTCAGGCGGTATGGCCACTCCTCCTGGAGGGCATACATCCCGGAGGTGGCCGCTGGGTGTTCAAGGCCAAAGAGGGCGTAGAGGGCGACCCCGGCCGCGATCCGGGGCAGATCGAAAACCCGCGGCCTGATACGGGCGTCGTAGACCTCAGCACCGGTTGCGTGCCCGGGATCGTTGCCCCGCGCCTCTCGGAGGGTCTCGAAGAACGCCGTCTCGAGATCGAGCCTGAGAACCTGTCGGGCGAGATCGATTGCCCGTTTTGCGTGGCGTATGACCTGGACGCTCCCCGGTTCTGCAATATCATCGAAGAACCAGCCGCAGCTTGTCTGCATAAGGTTCGCCTGCCTCTCAATCTCGAGGAGCGCCAGGAGCCTTTGCCGGTCTTCCGCGGAGAGGTTCCCGGTGGAGTGCCTGGATATGAACGCCTCCACGGCCTCATCCGACCAGTTGCCCAGGACGAGGCTGACGGCATCGTCCCGGGCCGCCACTGGGTCATCGAGGATCTCAGCGAACGCCTCATCCAGGCGGGGTGCGATGGCGTCCCGGACGATGGTGATCGCCTCTCGGAGCGGGCTGCGCCAGGCCTGCGACCAGCCCGGGTGCGCGCCGCTGCTGCAGCCGCAGTTCCCTCGCCAGCGTTCGATGCCGTGGGGGCAGCTCCAGGACGTCTCCTCCCGGATGATGACCTCATGCGTCGGGGGGTGGGCGGCCAGGTAGGCGCCATAGACCGTGAGGCTGACGTTCCGGTGCGATTCGAGCGACCGGAGGCAGTAAGCGAGCGCCATATCCCCGAATTTGCGGTGGTGGCCGTAAGTCTCTCCATCGGTCGCGATATGCACAAGTTCTGAGCGTTCTCCCCCGGGCGAGAACGCCTCGACCAGCCTTTCGGCAAACCGCTCCCCGTTTGAGAGAAGGTCACCGAACGCGACTTCCTGTGAGATCCCGGCGTTGTAGAAGAAGACTGCAATCCTCCGGCCCGAGGGGAGGCGGCAAACATATGGCATCGTCGTATCCAGGCTGTCACCAGTGACCTCTGTCCAGGTTGCCGTACCTATCTCCCGCACCCTCGCCGCCTGGTGGGGGGCAAGGATGGTGAAGAGGATCCCGGCCTCCGCCATCAGGTCGAGCGACTCGAGATCGACCGCGGTCTCCGGAAGCCACATACCCTCGGGCATCCGGCCGAACCTTGCCGCAAAGTCGCGGACGCCCCAGACGACCTGTTTCCGCTTGTCACGCCGCACAGCAAGCGGCATGATGATGTGGTTGTAGCAGCATGCAATCGCCGACCCATGGCCGGCGTAGCGCTCCTGGCTCTCATGGTCGGCTGCAAGGATTGCCTGGTAGACCTCCGGGCGGTGGCGGGCGAGCCAGGACAAGAGCGTCGGTGCGGCCGTGAAACTGATCCGCGCGTAGTTGTTAACGATATCCTCGATCAGCCCGTCGGCATCCAGTATGCGTGCGGCGGTGTTTGGGGCGTAACACTCCACGGTCACCCGCTCGTTCCAGTCATGGTGGGGGGCAGCGGAGCGCTGCATGCCGACCTCCCCGAGCCAGGGGTTCTCCCGCGAAGGCTGGTAGAAATGGCCGTGGATGCAGACTGCACGCTCCTTCATCCGGTTTACGCCCCCTCGGGGGTGAAGATGACGACCGCAAGAGGGGGCAGCGTGAGCGGGAGCGACCACGCCCGGCCGTGCGCCGGAACCTGTTCCGCTTCCACCCCGCCCAGGTTCCCCACACCGCTCCCGCCGTACTCAACCGCATCGCTGTTGAGCACCTCTCGCCAGAACCCGCCGAAGGGGACGCCTATACGGTAGCCGTAACGTGGTACCGGCGTGAAGTTGCAGGCGACAAGGACGATATCATCGACCGACCGACCGCGCCGCAGGTAACTTATGATGCTCTTCTCGGCGTCCGAGAAGTCAACCCACTCAAACCCTGAAGGCTTGGCATCGCACTCGTGGAGAGCGGTTTTGCGGCGGTACAGGCGGTTTAAGTCGGTGACCCAGCGGAGGATCCCCCGGTGCGGGGCATACTGGAGGAGGTGCCATTCAAGCCCGGTCTCGTGGTTCCACTCCGACCACTGCCCGAACTCCCCGCCCATGAAGAGGAGTTTCTTTCCCGGGTGCGTGAACATATACCCGAAGAGGAGACGGAGGTTTGCCCTTTTCTGCCACTCATCACCGGGCATCTTTCCGATGAGCGCGCTCTTCTCGTGGACGACCTCGTCGTGCGAGAGGGGGAGGATGTAGCGTTCTGAGAAGGCGTAGGATATGCTGAACGTCAGGATGTCGTGCCGGTACTTCCGATAGATCGGGTCGAGCGCGAAGTAGTCGAGCGTGTCATGCATCCAGCCCATGTTCCATTTCAGGTCAAACCCTAACCCTCCTGTGGCACCCGGCGCGGTCACCCCTGCCCAGGCGGTAGCCTCCTCGGCTATGGCGAGCGTATCAGGATAGTTTGCATGGACGGTGTCGTTCAACTTCCGGAGGAACCCTATCGCGTCCAGGTTCTCTCGCCCCCCGTAGATGTTTGGAGTCCACTCACCGGGACGACGGGCGTAGTCAAGGTAGAGCATCGAGGAGACCGCGTCCACCCTTATACCATCGGCGTGGTAGCGGTCGAGCCAGAACACGGCGCTGCTGATAAGAAACGATCGAACCTCGTTTCGCCCCAGGTTAAAGACGTAACTCTTCCACTCCGGGTGGTAGCGCTGGCCTGGCTGCTCATGCTCGTAGAGATGGGTGCCGTCGAAGTAGGAGAGGCCGTATCCGTCGGAGGGGAAGTGGGACGGCACCCAGTCCAGGATCACCCCGATCCCGCGCTTGTGCAGGTAGTCGACGAGATGCATGAAGTCCTGCGGGGTGCCGTACCTGCTCGTCGGGGCGAAGTAACCGAGAGTCTGGTAACCCCAGGAGGCGTAAAGCGGGTGCTCCATGATCGGGAGGAACTCGACATGTGTAAACCCTGTATCGAGGAGGTAACTTGCGAGTTCTACTGCGAGTTCCTGGTAACTCATGCACCGTCCCTTTCCATCATCCGGCAGCCGCCACGACCCGGCGTGGACCTCATAGGTTGAGATCGGAGCGGCGGGGTTGTTAAACTCTTCCCGACGCCGCATCCACGCCCGGTCATGCCAGGAGTAGGAGGTATCCCAGACGATTGAGGCGGTCTTCGGCGGAACCTCCCAGTAGCAGGCGAACGGGTCGCCTTTCTCCACCGAGTAGTTGTTGTAGCGGCTCCTGATGTAGTACTTGTAGAGATCCCCATGACCGACACCCGGGATAAACCCCTCCCAGATGCCTGACCCGTCGCTCCGTGCCCTTAGCGGGTTTTTCCCGGCCACCCAGCCGTTGAAGTCACCTATGACCGAGACCTCCACGGCGTTTGGCGCCCAGACCGCAAAGAATGTTCCTTTAACGCCGCTGGAGATGGCGATGTGCGACCCCAGTTTTTCGTAGAGGCGTGTGTGTGTCCCCTGCCGAAAGAGGTAGACATCGTAATCGGTTATGAGACTCCCCGTCTTTGTGATATCGTCCAATCTCTGCTGCACGCTCTTCATCCCTCCCCGCCGCCGCTGTCGCGGCCTGCTGCAATAACCTTCCGGTAGACCTCAAGCATCCGGTCAGTGACGACACTCCACCGGAACCTCTCCATAACCTTCCGTCGCCCCGCCTGCCCGAGTCGCTGCATGTGTGCGGGGTCATTGATGAGGAGGCACACCCCCCAGGCTATCGATTCCGGACGGACGGGGACCTTGATACCGTCCTTGAAGTTCTCTATGTTCTCGGCGAGCCCCCCGACGTCTGTCGCGACGACGCAACGCTCAGCGCTCCAGGCTTCTGTAAGGACGAGTCCAAAGGGCTCGTTTCTGCTTGGTATGACTACAAGGTCGCAGGCGTTCAGGATCTGGAGGTGCTCTTCGTCGGCGACGTAGCCCAGGAACTGGACAGGAAGACCGGTTGCCATCTTCTCCAGGCTCTCGCGCATATCCCCGGTGCCTGCGAAGAGGAACTGGACGTCCCAACGTCTGGCAAGGATCGTGGGTATGGCCTGAACCAGGAGGTCGGGCCCCTTCTGGTAGGTGAGGCGGCCGACAAAGAGGAGAACGGGTGCAAGGGGATGGATGCCGTAACGTTTCTTCACCGCCCCGGGGTCGACCTGGATGCGGTATGCGTCGGGGTCGATCCCGTTCGGGATGACGGTGACTTTCCATTCCGGGACGCCATAAAGCCACATCACCTCGGTCTTTGTTGAGTTTGATACCGTTGTGACCGCTTTTGCGATGTAGCCGCCATACCATTCTTTGCCTGATATCTCCTGAAACTCCCACCAGCCACCGAAGTTTCCGCCGTTTCGGCCGTACTCGGTCGAGTGGTAGGAGAGAATGGTGTTGCGGTCGCGCAGGATGTGCATCGCCTCAACCATGTGCCAGTCGTGGAAGTGGAGGATGTCAAACGGCGGTGTGTCGTGAGCCCGAAAGGCGTTGAGAAGCATGTTGCTCATAGTTCTGCAGTAGTCGACGATGTTGTCGCCGTAGGGCAGGCAGTAATGGTAGTGGACACCGTTGATGTCTGCATCCTCCTCCTCGCCCCGTGTGAAGAAGTGAACCTCGTGCCCCCCTGCCGCCAGGTGCTCTGCAAGGTGGGTTGCCGCCGGTGCAAGCCCGCCAACCTTGAACCTGGAGTGGAGAGATTCCCAGCAGAAGAATGCTATCTTATACGTTTCCATAGACTGTCTATCCTCTTCTGGATCGTTGACCGGAGTTCGTTGCGGTCGGATATGCCCGAGATACTCTTTGCCAGGGTTGTATCGCCGATGACTAACTCGATCCAGCGCGTGAAATCCCCGCGATCCAGATGGTGGCTGATGACATCGTCGGAGGCAAACTCCAGGATGTTTACGAACTCCTGCAGACTGTGAGCAGCGTAACCTGCTGGCCGGTCTTGCGAGGAGAAGTGGAAAGCCTTCTCCGGCGGGACGCAACGGAGCGAGATGACCGCCCGGGGTGAGCGGCTGGCGGGAGTTGACCTCTCCTCCAGGTCAGAGAGGACGCGCATGAAGGAGGCGAAATGGTCGTGGACAGTCTGCTGGCTGGTGGGATGAGACTGTTTTCCGCAGGAGGTCGATCGCATCGCCATCCTGCGCAGGTGTTCGGTGTCAAGGAGGCGGCGCCATACCTGTTTGTCCGCAACAAGGGCTCCAGCATCCTCGAGCGCATGAAGGGCGGACTGCTGGATGATGGTTAGCTGCTGGTTATCGGCGTTGACCGCCTCCCCGATCTCTGAGTGTGGCGAGAACCTGGTGACGGCATCTGATGGGTGTATACTATCCACCCCTTTTGCGGCGAGTGCTGCGGGAAGAGCACGCAGGAATTCCAGGATACCGGTCTCGGCACCGACGAAGTCACCGAATACGCGGTAGTCCAGGTAGAGCGTGATGCACTCGCCCGGCGAGACTGAGATCCACTCCGCGTAACGGTCGGCCGTGAGCGGCCATCTGTCCCAATCGCGCCAGGGGAACCTGATGGCGATATCGTCGGCAAGATTGCAGTGGGTTATGAGGATGGGGAGACCGTTGTAGGTGTAGACGTGGTTTGTGTCAGTATCGAGAGCGGGGCCGTTATCACCCTCGATGATGGCTGCCCGGATTCCGTTATCCTGGAGCACCTCCGCTGTGGCCGGGGTGATGGGGTAGTCGGTGTGCGCAAACGCCGTTGGGACTGCGGAGAAGTAATCCTTCATCAGGTCGCGGTGCATCAGGATCTCGGTCTCGAACTCTCCGGGATCCCTGAACTGGCCGGCGACGCTGTGGTAATAGGTCTCTCCAAGGAGTTCGACGTTCCGGTGCGTGGCCGCACGGGAGAGGAGATCGAGCATATCGGGATACCAGGATTCCAGGAGCTCCACGACGGTGCCGGAGATGCTGAGAGTGCATGCGAACCCCTCCTCAAGGAGGTTGATCAGGATCTCTGTTGCCGGTTGGAATGAGCGGTCGATGACCACACCCAGGTCTTCCTTCAGATAAGGGTCAAAATAAGCCCTCTTTACGTCTTTTAACCCCTTTGCCATACCCGATCGAAACCCCGGATTTAGATAACAGGGATAGTGGATATCAAACCCGGGGCAGACTGCTGGTGGAGTTTGCCCCTCGCTTTTCATTGGAGATAGATGGCCCTTTCTGTGCATATAAATATCGGTGATACGAATATCACCAATCCTTCCGCCCCCGACCCCTGGAGGCCCGGAGGATTCGGCGGATATGGCCACATCAAACCAACGTTAACTCATGGTTTTACACCCTCAAATCACCCTCTCCCCCTCTCTCTGCGTCTCACCTGAAGACATATCCATCCATGGAGAGGTCTATCAAAGCCGGGAAGTATTGGTTGATGCACCTGCTCGTCACATCCAGAAACGATCGAAACAGCCTTCCGTCCCCGCTCATTTATCCTCTTTCAGGATGGAATCAAATGGGAAAACCGCACAACGCAGAGGGGGAAGCAGTGTGAGCCGCGATAGATTTCTTGTTAGGAGGATGGGGCGGGAGGAGGTTGAGATTGCCGTTGACTGGGCGGAGCAGGAGGGATGGAATCCTGGGATTCACGGTGCAGAGGAGATCTTCCTTACCCTCTCTGCGCAGGTGCCGGGCGAGGCGATCTACCTCGATACGCCTGAACCAAACGCCGAAGCCGTGGCGCTTAGCCGCAGGCACGGAATGGTCGCCGTCTTTGAGACGGCCCGGATCTAAACGAAGGCAATCCCTGACCCGCCACTTGCCGAGATCTTCGGCGTGACCTCGTTTGAGGTCGGCTGACGATCCATACCCGCCCCGACCACAACATTCTAAACATATCTCTCCCGAGTAACCTCCAGGAAGTGTTTACTGTATGGACTACCTGGAAGAGTTTCCAGTTCTCTTCATCGATGACGAAGGGCAAGTCAGGGACGCTGGTTGCGGAACTATCCCGGTTCAAAGCGCTTTACGACGGCAACAGCCCGATCGAGGAGGTCTTTCCAGACCTGGTGCGCCAGTATCCCGCCAGGTATGCGGGGCTCGGGCTTGCGGACCTCTGCCGGGAGATGCACGGGTTCCTCCGGGCGGAGTCGATCCCGGTGGTTGTCCGGGACGTCTATTCGAGGCTTCCGGAACCGGTGATGACGCCGGCGGAGGCTTACCGCCGCCTTGTGCGTGGAGAGGTGGTGCAGGTGCCTGCGGGCGAGATCGAGGGGAAGACCGTCGCAGTGATGGTCGTCCCCTACCCGCTCGGCATCCCGGTCATAATGCCCGGGGAGCGGTGCGGCCAGGAGACACGGGCGGTTGTGGATTACCTCGAGATCCTCCAGGAGTTCGACAACCTCTTTCCCGGGTTCGAGAACGAGGTGCATGGCGTGGACGTCGTTACGAGGGAGGGGCGCCGGGTCTATTACGCCTACTGTGTTTCGGAGTGACGGCGGTCAATCCCGCACGCTGCCGCGGGCGAGCGAGGCGAGGATTCCCGGGGTGCAGAGGGCGGCGAAAGCGAGGAAGATCACGGTCGCGAAGAGGTACGATGAGGCCACGAGGCTGAGCGAGACGGCGTCGAGGTCGAACTCTGCTGCTATCGACGGGAGCGCGATGTTCACCGCCGAGCTCATGAACGGGGTGAGGAACGCGGCGAGGGTGGCGATGATGAGGACAGTCCGGCGCTGGACGGCAACGGGGGCGGGCATGGGGGTGCTTTGACGCGGCACTTATTTGAGTTTGGGACGGCCGGGGAGTAAAGGGTTGTGATATTGCGCTCCTCTGGGGGGCGAGGAGGGGCGGCGGCCGGGCGGAGGTCGATGATGTCATCGATCTTCACGGTGCTCACGCCCCGGACGTCCCGTCCGTTGCACTCACGAATCATCGCAAGTCACCCTTTCGGCGTATCGACCCCTTTCTCTGCGGAGAAGCCGCACAGCAGAGCCCGACGGCTGCTCGAACTTCTACTCCTGATCCATTGCGTAGCCTCCGCGGCGCAGACCGCATGATTTTCCTCGCCGCGAGAACAGCCTTCCTCCTGTGTCCGTGCTCCCCGCAGCCGGATCGATCGTCTCACTTTCACAAACAGCCAACGGACATGTAGATGATTGTGAGAGAAATGCTATATAAGCCCGGGTCTATCCTCTTATGCGGAAGCTCAAAACAGCGTTCACAAAACCGCGGAGGCTCACCCCATCCAACCAAGACCGGGTGAACCCCCCACTGCCCGAAGGCGAAAGAGTTGTTCGCATTCCATGTATTTGGGTGTACCTCTTTTTGCCTCCGGGGAGGTTATCGGAGGAAAAGCAAATGAACGGAACCATTGGAATGCGGGCACTCTCCGCGCTCTTCGCCGTGCTGCTGGTGAGCATGGGTGTTGTGCCGGCAATGGCGTGCGAGCCGGGGGACGCCTTGCGGCGATGCCAGAGAAGACCTGCAGAAAACCGATCTGTCAGGCTTGGAGAAGTACGAAGCTGTCGCTTCCGCTCTGAACTTGGATGATGTGAAAAAGCTCTCGGACATCTCGCGCTCTGAAGACTTTAGTATGATCGTCGACAACGCGAAAGCGTTCTCCTTCGAGAAGGAACTCGAAGACGGATCAATCAAGCATGCAACGGCTGTGGTACTGCCCATCGAATCTGTTATTGAAAAAGACGGTTTGGTCCAGACATCGAACATCGTTGCAGTCTGGGACGGTGACAATGCTCGGGTACTCAAGTACACATGCATTTTCCAGGAAAAATCCCTGTACACACTCGATTTCAGCATAATCGATGTCAATGGAGATGTGGTTAAGGAAACCATTATCGATGAGGGCTCATTCATCAAGGAAACGTCGGAGCATCTCTTTGCAACAGAGGAGGACCCGGATTACTGGCAAAGAGTTGTTTACTGTATCACCTTGAATTGTGCTTGTGCGCTTGCTGGAATCCCTTGTCCTGGAATATCGGTCTGTGAAATTTGTATTGTGTTGTTACAACCATGTGTTGTTTTTATGACTCCATATACCTGCGCCCCTGCCGTAGCTTGCTTAGGAGTGGAAATAGCCGCATGTATGTACGACAGCCTGTAAATCAGATAGATACCTCTTTTTTGTGGAGTGTGCTATGACAACACAGCAACGCTACCAATTTGTAGTGGTTATCGTATTACTCGGACTCGTTTGTTCCGGTTGTTTGGAAACAGGCGCTGATACGGATACGCTTCTGCAAAATACCATAGAAAAGCAGGCGAATGCCGAGAGCCTGGCATACATCGAAGAGCTTACTTTATATCTAGGGAATGAAACGAAGACAGTTGAATATGATGTACTTTTAAAGAAACCGGACAAATTTCGAAGAATCGAGAAGAGCGGCTCATTTATACGCTCGGAGATTACTTCCAATGGAGATATAGTCTGGATCTATGATCCTGAGAAAAATACAGTGTTCATTAGAAATCTGACATCATCAGAGAAACTACCAGAACCTGCGATCTATGCATTGTTGAATGATAATATCTTTGAAAAATACATGGTAACAGGTCAAGAAATGGAGTCGAATAACCCAACTCCGGCTTATAAGATAGAACTGGCTTCTCACGAGTCGGATAACGAAGATACGAGAGAGTATCTGCTGTGGATCGATCCCGATGGTCTCATCCCGTTGAAGCTGGAGAGTTGGGACAAGGGCAATCCGGTGCTAACCCTGGAATATCGAGATTATTCGATAAATTGCACAACAAATGATAGTGATTTCACCTTTACGATTCCTGATGATGCATCGGTGATGTACATATGAAGCTCGACCCTATCATCAAGGAGGCACTCTGGCGCTCGGTTGTAGTCTTTGTCGTGTCGATTATCATCGTCGCTATCATCATCGCGACAGCTCCCCTCCCGATACCTGCGTTCTTGTTGTTTCCCCTAGCATTGACGATCGCTGCAGTATATTTCTGTCTTATGGTGTGGTATGGACGAAAGGCAGCCGGACGATCAAAACCCCATGCATATCCTCCGTCATCCTCTCCGGTTAGCGGATACAGGGAAGGAGAAAAGATGCAGAGGCGAGCCGTTGTCGAGAAGGTGACCGACGCCGTCCTTGCCGTCGTGATCTTCCTGATCTATCTCTATGCGTCCCGTGCATCCTCCATCAACCAGGTCTTCTGGCTCCCTGTCCTTGTCATCATCGGCCTGCTCCTGACGCGCATCGTCTTCATCGATGGCGGCGAGCGCCGCATCACCCTTGTACGATCGGTTGTCTTCTATCTCATAGTCGCCGCGATCGTTGTTCTGCGCTACCTGGCACTGGGATATCCCGTTGTCCCCCTCCTCCAGGCAATCGCGCTTGTCGGCATCGTTGCTTTTCCCATCCTCTATATCTGGGAACGACGACGCACACCGAAGGGAACGGATTGATGGCTGAGGGATGGCCTGTGGAGTGATCGATGTGCCTTGGCACATCTCTGCAAATGGCGGAGGGCTCATGATCGTAAAAGCGGTGCAGGTACTTGCCGTTCTGCTCATCGCGTGCACTCTGTGCATTCCTGCAGCCGCAGCCTCAACGATCTCCCTCGAATATTACCACATGGACCGGTGTCCGGACTGCAAACTGACTGATCCGCTGATCGCGGACCTGGAAGGCTCCTACGACGGCGCCCCCGCGATCGAATGGATCGATGTCGAAACCGTGGACGGATGGGAGCGATGGAACGCATACGAATTTCTCGAAGTCCCGGCCGTAGTCATAAACGGCGCCATTAAAATTCCCAAAGAGGAGATCACCGAAAAGAACCTCAGGGTGGCGATCGAGCAATCCCTTGCCGGTGCTGAGCCGCCGGAGAACTCCCCGCCGATTAACTGGGACATCCCGTTTGCATTCTCCCTGGGCCTCTTCTCCGGTTTCTCGCCCTGCCTGATGGCAATCCTCGGATTCATCCTGGTGTACGTCACCGGGTCGGGCACGGGGTTGAGAAGCAGTCTCCTGAACTCTGTAATATTCGGCCTGGGGCTGGTCGCCGCGTATATCATCCTGGGGTGCTGCTTCCTGCTGGCGGGGATGTCCCTCGGCGGTTTTGGCCCTTACCTCGCCATAGCAGCAGGGATAATCACGATACTCGCCGGGGTGAACCTACTCGGGTTGATACGGCTCCCGGTCTCCACTGACAACTATGTTAAGTCATCCATACAGAAGCATGCGACCACCTTTGTCGGGTTGTTCATACTGGGCATGATATTTTCGATCGTCAAGGCCCCGTGCGCCGCACCGATGATCCTCGTCCTGCTGAGCAGAATCCTGATCGACGGCACCGTGCAGGATTTATCGCTCCTGCTGGTCTTCGGAGCCGGGGTGCTCACGCCGTTTCTCGGCGTCGGAGTACTCGGGGGATATGCCTCGTCGAGCAGGATACGGGAATACAGGGATGTAATTCGAGCCGGCAGCGGGATTCTTTTGATAGGATTCGGGGTCTGGATGCTCTTCTGGGGATAAATGGAGCGCCGGATCCGGCGATGTCCGTCCGGATCGGTCAGCACCCGGTTTGTTAGTCTGCCTCGCCGCAAGAAAGACCTTTCTTCTCCGTCCCCTTCTTTCAGAGCAGGTTGATCGCCTCACTTTTACGAACAGCCAGCGGACGTGTAAAGGATTGTGAGAGAAATTATATAACTCCTTAAGCCCAGCCCCCCTATGCGGATGCCCGAAGCGCGTTCGCAAAAACGTTAACGAAGGAACTGCAATGAAATTACGTATTTACTCATACATCGCAACGATAATCCTCGTCGTCCTTGCCAGCGCCGGGTGCCTAGAACCCACCGAAACCGGCCCGGTCGTAAATACCACCCTGGAACCCACACCGGAGCCCTGCGAGACATGCACCGTCCCCGAGGGCTTCTGCGGCCCACCCGGGGTCTGCCCGGGGGAGCCGGTGAACGGCGTCTACGCCTTCACGGACAAGGATGTCTACCGGATCGGGGAGGTGGTGGAGTTCGGCATCGTCAACTGCGGCGATGAGCCGGTGGAATTCGGCAGCCCACGCCCATGGTGGATTGACAGATGGGTCATGAACGAATCAGGATGCATGCCGGGCAATTGCACCGACGGCACGTGGGAGCCCATAGCCGATGGGGGATATGCTCCGACCGTGATGTGCTTCCTCGACCCCAGAGAGAACTGGACAGTGCAGTGGAATACTACAAACTGGTGGGATACTGCAGAGGCGAGCGGAAGTCCTGTATGTCCATATGATATTCGGATTCACGACGACCCCCTTACTCCTGGGACGTACCGGGTGCGATATGGGCCCAACTTTACCAAGGAGTTCGAGTTTGTGTGACGCGGAATAACCCCGGCCACCGGAGGCACAAGGATGTGCGCACAAATGGAGAAACCGCAATGAAACCACAAATTCACCCATGCATCGCGATGATAACTCTCATTGCCGTCTTCGCGACCGCCGGGTGCCTGGAACCAGCCAGCACCGCCGTAAACGCCACCCCAGAACCGACACCGGAACCCTGCGAAACGTGCACCGTCCCCGAAGACTTTTGCGGCCCGCCCGGGGTCTGCCCGGGGGAGCCGGTGAACGGCGTCTACGCCTTCACGGACAAGGATGTCTACCGGATCGGGGAGGTGGTGGAGTTCGGCATCGTCAACTGCGGCGATGAGCCGGTGGAATTCGGCAGCCCACGCCCATGGTGGATTGACAGATGGGTCATGAACGAATCAGGATGCATGCCGGGCAATTGCACCGGCGGCACGTGGGAGCTCGTCAGCAATGCGGGATGTGCTCCGACCGTGGTGTGCTTCCTCGACCCCGGAGAGAACTGGACGGTGCGTTGGGATACAGGGGCGAACCGAAGTGAGACCATATACATGATGGTGGCGGACAACCTCACTCCCGGGACACACTGCATCTGGTACGAAGGCGGCTATGCCAAGGAGTTCGAGTTCGTGTGAGCGTAACGGCAGCACAGGCATGCTGCGGCTTCCGTGTGCGGATGCGCTGCGGCAGCAGCGCAGACGGGGCGCTCCACGCGAAAAAAAGGGTAGTGTCCCGGAATATAACTGAAAAAGTTTTTCATAGAATCTGACCGTATTACGTTGAGCAATACCCTGCGTTCATACCAAAAGCTCACATTGGGGAGTTTTTCCTACTATCAGTTGTTTCTTGGGGCACTGCTGGCACCGTTGCCGATGGTGGACAATAGTGTACCCTGTACGGCGGCGCCGTGATAAGGGTTTCATCTCCAGAAAAGGGATGTAGTATCCCGAAATCATTTGACACCAGACTTATATGTGGGTGTGAGCAAGCTCTCCGATCGGGATATCCGAGGTATCATTCGTCAGTGGAAGAGAGGGCGGCCTGTTCGTGACCTTGCGGACTATCATCACGTGAGCCGGCAACGGATCTACCAGATTATCGCAGCGTACCGGCAGACGGGGTGTTATCCGTATCCACAAACGCCAGGAAGAAAGCCCGCTCAGATCCCGCACGAGACTGAAACTCTCGTCCTGGCCGCTCATGACCAGTATTCTCTCGGCCCCACACATCTCGAGAAGAAGATCGAAGAAGTGGATGGGATGCATATTCCCCACAATACGATTTACCGGATCCTGCTGGAGCATGGACGGGTGGAGGTCTGCATGAAGAAGCGGAAGCAGCGGAAATGGGTGCGCTATGAACGTGACCACGCAATGTCACTCTGGCAGGGAGACTGGAAGATGATCTCATTGGATGGCCAGAACCGATGGCTCATCGCATTCATGGACGATTCCTCCCGGCTCATCACCTGTTATGGGGTCTTCGACCGACCCACGACTCACTTCACCATGCAGATCTTGGAACAAGGATTCCGGGAATACGGAACGCCCCTGGAAATCCTCACGGACAACGGTTCACAGTTTGTTTCAGCCAGGAACCCAAAAACGGCAGATCATACCTTTCGAAAATTCCTTGAGTCCCATGGGATTCGGCATATCAGAGCCCGGGTGAATCATCCCCAGACCAACGGCAAGATTGAGAGGTTCTTTGGCGAGGTCGAGCGAAGAGCACATAGATTCGGATCCGTGGATGCAGTGGTGCGGTGGCATAACGAGATCAAGCCGCATAGCAGTCTCGACTATGACGAACCTGCCCATGCGTTCTGGTATCGCCTGCCGCCGGAACGGATCCTTGGGTACGCACAGAGGTGGATGGATGCGCAAGAGTGATATATGTAAAATTAATTCGGGATACCACATCTCCAGAAAAGGGATCAAACCCCTTACTTTTGGCAGAAACCTGCCGACGTGTAAAGAAATTGGACAGAATTTCTAAATAACTCTGTGTTCAAGCCATTGTGTGGATGCTTCAGAGCGGCGTCCGCAAAAGATCTGGGGCTACCCATCCCTGGTTGACGACCGGATGACGCGCCCCGCGTGCCCGGAGGCAAAGGGAACGTACGCGTTCTGCGTACTTAAGGTTGTGCCTCTTTTGCCTCCGGGGAGAGAAACTGAAGGAAAAGTAAATGAACAGAAACATTGGAATGCGGGCGCTCTCCGTGCTCCTGGCAATGCTGCAGGTGAGTGTCGCGATGGTGCCGGCAGTGGCTGCACAGAGTGAAAAGCGCTTTGAAGAGGAATTGCTGCAAAACATGGGTATAAAAGTAAACAGCATTGATACAGAATTGTGTGACTACAAAACTGTTGGAGACACGGTTTTCTTTAATGGGAATGTCAAATTCGATGCAGAATCTGGAGTAAGCGGGAAATTTGAGCGAATTTACGCAGACCAGCAAGTTAGTGGCTATTATTCCAAAAATGGCTCTTACCATATCGAATCCGTTGGTACAAACTACCGTTCAGCAATAGATGCGCAAGTGATTTCAGAAAGCTCCGATGCTATTACACTCAAAATTGAGCAAGTGGTGGTTAAGAACGGAGTTGTAAAAGTGTCAAGCGATATAGTGACCCTCCCGAAAACCGAGCGTCCTGATATCAATGATTTTGGTGGTGTAAGCAGTATTGGCCTAACAAGCGATAAAACAAAGATTGACTTACCGAGTATGGCCCCGCCAGGATCGACTTTAGTATTCAATGACGTACAATATTTCTATCTTGTGTACGGCACTGCTGCTCTTGCAGTGGTTGCTGCTTATTTCGGTGTGTTACCCGCAGTAATTCTCGGTTTGGCAGCTGTAGCTCTTGAAGCTGCAGCTGATTACGGCGATTTCGATACAGAGGACTGTTACCTTGATGTCTGGCTTGTTCCCGAACCGCATCCCTCTGCCCCTATCCTCATAGAGGTTGACTATATATATTTAAACACCTTTTTTTCTTTATGTGATGCTTATGATTCGTAATTATCTGCCGTTATTATGGAAATTGGTATTCACTCTTGCAGTAGTTCTTCTCATCGCAAACATTTATGAGACTATACAAAGCGGTCATTATGACTCTCTTAGGCAGTGGGTGTTTTTTGCCCTTTTTTTCACGAGCCTCATCATTCGATTCATCAGTGAAAAAACCGCAAAAAATACTTGATTTTCCCCGAGGTCATCCCGATACGCCCCTGGTTAAAATGAAGCGGTGCATGCTTGGGACAAAACCGAGCCGGAAGCCCATAACGAACCCCCTGTGATAGAAATGACTGCAGAAATACAGAAAAAAGGAAAAATCATGGGTATCGTATCTTCACATACACTTTGGAACTTACGATATGGATAATTTGATCGCACCAGGGGTTTTTTAGCAATCGAAGGTCTAGGAGCGGCACTGGCCGTAATATTGGGACTAGCTACTCTCCCCGCACTAGCCTTGGCCACGGCGATTGCAGGAGCGTTAATCTTCGGCGCCTGGTACTACAAGAATCTAGATGGAAGTCTGGACATGTATTTCAGTAATCTGACTCTTGCACTCATTCCTGTGTACCTGGCGATGCCGGGACCACAACCGATTGTCGTGAGACTGGGATCGCACGATGTGCCGGTGCTTATATAACCAATATGAGCCCATTTTTTGGGGTTGAATTCCATGAACCGAAAAAAAATAATTATTGGATTCACGATCTTAGGTTTTATTATATTGCAGTTTGTTTTCTATAGGCTCATAGGTATCTGGGAAGAAGGCGCGAAACACGGTTTTTCCCAGGTCACGTTCATACTTGGAGTGGTCCTGGGCGTAGCATACGCCTACTTAGCATATATTGTTGACACACGCCTTCTCGACGATCCGTAGAACTATTTTATTACACCGAATGGAAAACGGCTCAAATGAAGACAGATTCAAACGAGAGACCGAGCAGGGCAAGGGGAGCAGTACTCGGGCTACTATTGGCAATCACATGGATCGTTCTTATTCTATTGCTCGTTGAACGCATCTTCTTCCCTCATCAGGGCGGCGGCATTCAAAATCCCGTCATCAACTGGCTTTATATCGGTCCCATGGTGTTCCTCGTCTGCGCCGGGAACTACCTGATGTACCAGCGGAAAGTAGGAGGTACCGAAGCCGCTCGTGGCGCAGCTGAACTTAAAATTCTCTTCTTTGGCGTTTTGCTCTGGTTCCCCGTCACACTGGCGCTGTTTCTCATGCAGTGGGGCGGTCACGGGCAACTGGGTTCGATGGTAGGGCTCCTGACCATGCTCATTATGCTCGCTATTTACACGTTGTGGGAGAGACGGCAGTACGGAGACATTCTCCTGAAAGCGCAGAGCAGGACAATTCACGTTAAGGTAGCGGAAACGCGAGATCACTATCTGTCCCCGGTTTTTCTCTCTCACACCGGGGTAGTGCTCCATTAAATCACTGGTATCACATTTCTGGTGTCTCCACATATTATTCACATACTTTTATTTACTATCAGGAATAGTATTGCCCATGTCCCGTGCCCGCAGTTCCGGCACGATGACCTGCCAGAATTCTGCATGCCGGTTCTTCCAGCTTGAGGAAGGGAAAGATCTCATTAAGAATGGGAGGAATTGTGCTGGGAATCAGCAGTATTTCTGTAAACACTGCCAGACGTTGTCAACGGCGGCGTAACTTTGTGCACTTTCGGCGGTCTCAGTACTTCTCTAATTTTCAAGTAGGCGTATCCTGTGCCAAATCTGGAAACCAGCACAAAAGCGAAAGATCTATATGGGTTGCAGGCATCCCCTCATGCCTTTTGCCCAAAGGAAGAAGACAACCTGCAAGAAGATTAGCACCCTGAAATCGAAAGAATGTTGTGCTTGTGCGGTCACGGCACTGAATCAGCACCTGACCATTCCAATCCAGGGACGGCTCACCCAAACCGACCTGTTTCAGGCGCTGATTGGCATGGCCGCGATGAACCAGTCGATTCACTCGATCACCGGGCTTTTAGAGCACGTACCCTGTGAGACGTCCTTCCGATATCACCTGAAGAAACTCGACATGGACGAGTTGGAGCAGAAGAGCACTGCTATCCTCACCCATTTCGTACACCACGTCCTGAAGCCCGGGAACGCGTATCAGTTCGCGATCGACTACACTAACGACCCCTATTACGGGGAGACTACCGATGAGAACAAACCCTTTATCATCCGGAGCAAGCGCAAATAGTCGACGAACGAGTTCTATTCCTACGTCACCCTGTACGTGACCACCACAGATCGGCAGATGACGCTGGCGATGTACCCGGTGCGCCAGGGGATCTCCAAGGTCGAGTATATCGCCCGCTGCCTCGACCGGATCGCCGAGATCGGCCTTGAGATCGAAGCCCTCTGCCTGGATCGGGAGTTCTACACCAAGAAGGTCTTCGGGTTTCTGACCCGGGTGCAGGTGCCGTTCATCGTCTCGGTCAGGAAACACGGTAAACGGATGAAAGAATTACTCGAAGGAACGCAGTCCCGGTATGCCGAATACCGGATGAAAGCCAAACCGCCGCTTCTCCTGACGATCGCGATCGCAGTCAAGTATGCGAAAGGCAAACGAGGAAAGCACGGTGTCGAGAACCTGGGTTACGTCGTCGGTAGCCTTGCGTGGAACCCGCTTCGGGTGCACCAGACCTACCGATCCCGGTTCTCGATCGAATCGTCCTACCGGATGCGCAACCAGGTGAAACCCCGGACAAGCACGAAGAATCCGGTGATCCGCTATATCTATGCCATTATTTCCTTCCTCCTCAAGAACGTTTGGATCGCTCTTTTGTGGATGCATTTCTCCCCGGTGAAGCGAGGGCCCAGAACCATCGACATGCGCGCTTTCCGGTTCGACTACTTCATTGTCATAATCTGGGAAGCGATTCGGGCATCGATGAGGATGGTGAAAGGAATTCCCATCCTACGGAATCCGGTTTAGAGAAAAGGGGGTGAGAAGACGTTGAATAAAACGAGAGGGAGGATGAATTTAGCGAAGTACTGAGTCCGCTATACGGAAACATTCGGCCAATCTGGCCGGGTTGTTCTTTCTGGGTATGCTGTTTCGATCGTCAAGGCTCCGTGCGCCGCACCGATGATCCTTATCCTGCTGAGCAAAATCCTGGTTGACGGCACGGTACAGGACCTCCCGCTCTTACTGGTCTTTGGAGCCGGAGTGCTCACGCCGTTTCTCGGCGTCGGGGTCATCGGTGGATACGCCTCGTCGAGCAGGATACGGGAATACAGGGATCTCATTCGAGCGTGAAGCGGGATTCTTTTGATAGGATTCGGGGTCTGGATGCTCTTCTGGGGATAGATGGAGCACCGGATCCGGTGGTGCCCGTCCATCCAGATCAGTCGGGACCCGGTTTGTCAGCCTGCCTCGCCGCAAGAAAGACCTTTCTTCTCCGTCCCCTTCCTTCAGAGCAGGTTGATCGCCTCACGTTTGCGAACAGCCGACGGACGTGTAGAGGGATGTGACAGAAAACATAAATGGCTTGACGCCTATGTCCTTGTGCGGATGCCCAAAATGCGTTCGCAAAACCGCGGAGGCTCACCTCATCCGTCCAAGACCGGGTGAACCCCCCACTGCCCGAAGGCAATAAGTAACCTTGCATTCCATGAATTTAAAATTACGCTTCTTTTGCCTCCGGGGACGTTATAGGAGGAAAAGCAAATGAACGGAACCATTGGAATGCGGGCACTCTCCGCGCTGCTCGCCGTGCTGTTGGTGAGCGCGGGTGTTGTGTCAGTGGTGAGTGCAACGAACAACCCCTCAGGCAGAACCCCATAATACAACGTTTCGATTGGTTGATAATGTCCAACCTCCCCTCTTTGACTGGAGCGGTGTCGAGCCAGCGTCGCCAATGACAGGATCCGACCTAACGACGATCATCCTATCCGAAGCATATGTTACAAAACAGGTAGGACTGCAATCCCCCGGAATCGTTGAATTATCTCTTCCCTTTTCCGCATTCGGAGAATCGGATTGTTCTGTAGAAAAATCTCCAGACTACCTGATACAGGTAGGAATTGCTGAAGATGATCCTGTTATGGTTTTAACAATACCCGATACGATGTTTAGGTCATTGAATGACGATCCTAACCGCATCGACCTGAGTTTTCCGCTTGAATACTTTTCGCATTACACAGATATCAGTACTTACTATCGACAGCACCCGGAGAACACCGCAGACAACTCTCGATTCAAATTATCAGATAGCGATCTGGATGCGATTAATTCACTTGAAGTTAATATCGAACGTGATGTGCAGCCATACCTCTCCAGAGTAAGGTTTATGGCCGATTCAGGAAACGAAATTACATACCTTACAGGAAAAATTAGGCCTTATTACTATTCAAATTCCGGAGCTAGATACACGATTTTCCAGGAGAGAGAAATAAATTTAAACCGTTTCGATGCATCAGGGGAACCCCTTGACACAATTGAAATTGTTGTCGAGTACGAAGACGCCCTTCCCGGAGTGGGGAACATCAAGTTATATCCGGTAGTATATGACGAAGGTTCTCTGATTTATCCAGGTCCCGACCCGTATATCGACGTATCCAGATCATCCCTCCCTCACGAGTATAATTACTATGTGTCCATCGGTAGTGGTTCTACGTTGGGAAAATATGAGATCTGGCTCCAGGATACGACAACCGAAGAATGGCTGGGGTACTATTATTACGATGACGATAGCGATCCGAGTCAATTCATCAAGCGAAATGTAGGGTCATCGGAGTTATTCCTTTGGGACAGCTCGACCTTTTCCTTTGATGCACGCACATCGCCGATAATGGATGAATGGTGCAGGCAGGGAAGTACCTGGAACAGACCAGCAGACGTATTCTCATACTACGACCGACAATACGATTCTTATGTGAGCACGTCGTATTCAACCGGGTCGGGTATAATCTATACACACACCTACTGTAGTGGAAGTGGTTCATCTTAGATTATATCTATTTTTTAATTTACGGAGGAAAAATCACGTGAAGCCTCACTATATCATGGTAATACTCTCGTTTATTCTCCTCACCGCGGGGTGCATCGAGCCCATGACCACCGATCCCGCAGAGGTTACGCCGTCGCCCATAACCGAACTTCCCCCCGATAATGCACCGTCACTCCGGGATTCAGCCTTCATCAGGATCGAAGCGTGGGAGGACCCCGCCGAATACACGAGTTTCTCCCCGCCGTCATACATCCCCAAGGAGTATACTCTTTACGGCCTCCTGATATCCACCGCCTGGAACGAGTCCTACGGCCACTACACGACGATCGGCGAGACCCTGCGCTACGCACGCAACGACACGATGCAGAACGCATCGTGGACCACCGATATGACGCTTCTCGACGTCACCTGGAGCAAATACGGGTATAACCCCTATGCAAAAGATCGGATTATTCACAATGAGCCGGAACCCGTTGACATAAACGGGTATACAGGGCTGATCTACGAGACCGAATCGGACCGGCTGATCGTCTGGACAGCGGCCGAGAACGCTACGTATCACGTGCGTGGGTCTCTCGACCGCGAAGAGTTGATCCGGGTGGCGCGGTCTATTCCCTGAAAACCACCACCATCTCATTTTACAGGGAGGGGAGTCGGACGACAACTCCGTCTTACCGTAGGCCACAAGCCCAGCCACCACGATCACCGGCGGCAAGAAAACAGTATTCGGAGCCGGGAACGAACTCGGCGCCCTCTCCCACCGGCTCGTCGGCCAACACCGCCGATAAAACAACCCTTCTTCTCTCCCTCCGTCCTCCAGAGCAGGATCGAGCGCTGTGCTTTTGTGAATGACCGGCAAACGTGTAAAGAGATCGGATTCTCGGTATGTACCTGGCATGGGACTGGAGTGCAACATGGAGAAAGCCTCACGCGAACGCAGGGCAGGAGTAAGGTATCCAGCGAGGTAATCTCTCCTCAAACCCCATTTACCCAGACGTTGCTCGCTGTATCGGAGAGTTCGCCCCAAAACTCCTCAACCGGGAGGAGCACGCCCAATCATACCTGATGGTGCTCACGCTCCGGACGGCACATCTGAAGAATCGGTTGGACCCGGTCTTGTCCCGGCAGAAGACCCGGGCCAACCCCGAAAAAGAGTAGTTATTCTTCCTTCAGCATCGCGTTGATCGCTGCCGCCGCACGCTTCGCCGAGCCCATCGCCTCGATCACCGTCGCCGCGCCGGTGGCGATATCCCCTCCGGCGTAGACGTGGGGGATCGACGTCCGGCCGTTCTCGTCGACTACGACGTTGCCCCTCCGGCCGCGTTCGAGGCCCGGGATCAGGGAGACGAGGAGCGGGTTCGGGCTCGTGCCGATCGCCTGGATGACCATGTCCACATCGAGAGTGAACTCACTCCCCTCGATCGGCTCTGGGGACGGGCGACCGCTTGCATCAAGGTCGCAGAGAGACATCTTCACGCACTCAATCCCCGAGACGCACTGCTTACCGAGGATCTGGGTCGGGTTCGTGCAGGTGAAGAACTCGATCCCTTCTTCCTTTGCGTGCAGAACCTCCGCCCTCCGTGCCGGCATCTCCTCCTCGCCGCGGCGGTAGATCAGGTAGACCTTCGCGCCCAGCCGGCGCGCCACCCTGGCAGCATCCATCGCGACGTTTCCGCCGCCGATCACCGCGACGCGATCCGCGGGCAGCACCGGCGTGTCGAACTCCGGGAAGGCGTCGGCGTGCATCAGGTTCACCCGCGTGAGGAACTCGTTTGCAGAGTAGACGCCGTTTATGCTCTCGCCGGGGATGCCCATGAACGCAGGAAGCCCTGCCCCGGTCGCGAGGAAGACCGCGTCGTAGCCCAGGAGTTCATCGACACTGACGCTCCTTCCCACCAGGTGGTTCTTCTCCAGCCTGACGCCGAGAGCAAGCACCTGGTCGATCTCTGCCCTGACTATATCCTTCGGGAGTCGGAACGCCGGGATGCCGTAGGCCAGGACACCCCCCGCCTCGTGCAGCGACTCAAAGATGGTTACGGCGTGGCCGGCACGGGCGAGGTCGGCCGCGGCGGTCAACCCCGCCGGGCCTGAGCCAACAACTGCAACCCGTTTTCCGGTCGGTCTCGCCACGTCGGGGAGGGTCGGGTTGTTCTGCCTCTCCCAGTCGGCGACGAACCGCTCGAGTGCGCCGATCCGTATCGGCGTCTCTTTGTTGCCGAGGACGCAGACCCCCTCGCACTGCGTCTCCTGCGGGCAGACCCGGCCGCAGATGGCCGGGAGCATGTTCTGGTCCTTGAGAGACCGTGCGGCCGCCGGGAAATTGCCTTCCGCAACCTGATGGACGAACCCCGGGATATCGATCCCGACCGGGCAGCCCTTCACGCAGAGCGGTTTCTTGCACTGGAGGCAGCGTTCTGCCTCGGCAACGGCCTCATCAGGGGTGAGGCCGAGGTCCACCTCCTCAAAATCGTGGATCCGGATCTCGGCCGGCCTGTCACCCATGGTGGCCACCCCCCTCGCCGCAGCGGCACCGGTGCTCTGCGAACCGCTCGAACGCGGTCTTCTCCTGCGAGGTGTAGATCCGCTGCCGCTGCATCAGGTTGTCAAAATCGACCTGGTGGGCATCGAACTCGGGGCCGTCGACGCAGGCAAACTTTGTCTCACCGCCGACGCTCACCCGGCAGGAGCCGCACATCCCCGTCCCGTCGACCATGATCGGGTTGAGACTCACGTAGGTCTTCACGCCGGCTGGCGCCGTCACGGCGGAGGTGACCTTCATCATGATGGCGGGGCCGATGATCCAGACCCGGTCGATCGTCCTCTCCTCGAGCAGTCTCTTCAGGACGTCGCTTGCAAAACCGTGGACGCCCCTGCTGCCGTCGTCGGTTGTTATGTAGAGTTCGTCGCAGATCTCGCGCATCTCGTCTTCCAGGATGAGAAGGTCTGCGCTCCGCGCTCCGATGATCCCGATGACGTGGTTCCCAGCGCGTTTCAGTTCCGCTGCGATGAGGGGCGTGCTCGCGATCCCGACACCGCCGCCGACCACACAGCATGTGCCGTAGTTATCGATCTCGCTTGGTCTTCCAAGCGGTCCAGCAACGTCCATTATGCTCTCGCCGGCCTGGAGGGTCGCAAGCTCCTCGGTTGTCTTGCCCACGGTCATAAAGATAACCCTAACCGCATCTCCCCGGGCCGCGGAGATGGTGAGTGGTATCCGTTCGCCCTTCTCGTGCAGGCGAACTATGAGAAACTGTCCTGCCCGTGCGTGCCGCGCAACGTGTGGCGCGTGGATCCAGTACTCGTAGACCCGGTCGGCGAGCCTGGCCGCTGATTCTATCCTGTACAACCACTTCACTCCTGAATGGTCCTGGTTGGTCTGCCCTCAAATGCAGTTAACGCTTCGTATACATTGTGGCTCCAGCCTCTTTACTGCAGCTATTCTGCGCAGGGCAGGTATCCCGGGAACCGGCGGCACCGGATCCTGAGTTGAGGTGAAGATACGAACGATTATCCCAGCACCCGCCGCAGGGATATGCATGCAAAGCCAGGTAGGCTGGGGGATTGCCCTGGCGGTCATCGGCGCGGTGGTCGCACTGATAATCCCGATCTGCGGCCTCCCGATCATCGCGGTCGGCGTCGCGCTGCTCATCTGGCGGGGGCGCGAGGATACCATCGAAGAGATCAAGGAGTGAAGAGAGATGATACTGACAACAACTGCAGAGGTTCCTGGCCACGAGATCGAGGAGATCCTGGGTGTGGTCTTCGGGAACACGGTACGGGCGAAGAACATAGGGAAAGATATCACTGCGGGACTCAAGAGCCTCGTCGGCGGCGAACTCCAGGAATACACCGATATGCTCGCCGACGCCCGGACTGAGGCATACAACCGAATGGTCAACGCCGCGCGCGATCTCGGGGCCGAAGCGGTGGTGAATATCAGGTTCACGACGTCCCAGACGATGGGGTCCGCGGCGGAACTCCTGGCCTACGGGACGGCGGTGAAGCTCGTCCCGAGGAAGTAAGGGCTTTTGGGTTTTTCAGGGCAGGGGATCCTGCCGTCTTTTTTTGTTGGGGTCTACAGCGTGGGTTTGAGGCCGTGTGTGGCAGGAAGAAGCACGGCCTCTGGCGGGGTTTTAACCTGGAGTCGTCGCCTGAGATCATCTTTCAGATGGTTGATGCTCAAACTCCTGCCTGTTACGCAAACTCACAGCACGGCTTTCCACCGGGTATCGCCACGCACTGCCCCCGCCCCCCCCCCGGGCGGGGAGGAGGCCGGAGGCCGGGTGGGGTGGGGGTTGCAGGTGTAGCCTAATGAGTTGGAGACGGGGGGGCGTGCCCCCTCCCCGTCAGCCCCTCCCCAGTGGCGATAGCCACCACCGTCCACTGTACCGGGCTTTCTCCTCGATAGAGTGTTATGAGCCGGAGTTTGCGTGCCACGGGGACCTGAACGACGACGTCCCGTGGCGGGTCTAAGTTTGAGCATCGCAAAGTCTAGCCCCGGACTCACTCCCCAACCTTCTTCACCTTCCGCACCCGCACTGCAACCCCGCGCTTCGACCGGAGCATCTCGTCCGCCCCCATCATCGCCCGCCCGGTGGCGACCGCGAGAGGCCCTTCCACCAGCACCTCGTCGCCCTCCCGTATCCGGGGGTCGCAATCAACAACTCCTGGAGCAAGGACATCACCCTGCGGCACGAACTCATCTATCCTGACACGGTAGCCCTCCGGGATAAGGTCCCAGCCCGCAAACATCGGGCGGAAGAGCCCCGTCCCGGGGTCGATGCTGAAGAGCTGCTGCTTCCCGCGGAGCACCGCCATCTGCATGCTCCTGCCCCGGATCTGGAGCCCTTTCGTGTTGATATCCGTCGCGAACTGCCAGGAGACCGTGCCCCGGATGGTATCGGTCTGCACCCTTCGTTCGCCCGCGAGAGCCTCGTCGAGCGCCCGGAGCGAGCCCGGCGACGTCGGGTGGCCGCGGCAGGTCACCTCGAGGTCGATACCGCAGGCCTTTGCCGCCATCCGGGCAACGGTGAGCGCCCCGCCGTCCAGATGGGCGATCACCCGGCGGTAGGGGTGTGCGGAGAAGTAGCGGGCCAGTATATCGGCGATGAACGCACACTCCTCGCGGTCCCAGTAGCCGGTCACCGGCACGTCGTAGTGCGCCGCCGGGTAGAGCCGTTCGAGTTCCCGTGGCACGAGGCCGAGCGGAGAGGTGACGATCAGTTCGTGCGCCCGCCGGTTCACAACGTTCATGAAGAGTTTGTGACTCCGCGAAAGAGAGTAGGGTTTCTTTGCCGAGCATGGGAGGAGGACGGCGACGTCGGTCCTGGTCGGAACGAACCGCTCGACCACGCGATCGGCGAACCGCCTGATCTCCGCCCGGTTCTGCGACTCGGCGGTGGCCGCAAGCATCGGCGTTGCCCGCGCAACAGGAAGGTAGCGTTCCATGAACGTGTAGTTCCGGTCGAGGAACCGGAGGGCGGCCACCTCTGCAGCGTTCGCACGGCACCGTTCTTCCACAAGCTCCCTTAGCCTGCCGGTCTCGATGTGGTGGCGGACGAGGGCGATCTCGCGGTCGAGCGCGAGACGGTTGTGCCGCCGGAGGTCGCCGGCCCGGCAGCCCTCGCAGCCGCAGACACCGCCATCCATCAGACCGGCGGCGAACTCGCCCTCCGGCAGGCAGAACCTCTTCTGCGCGGAGGCGAGGTCGACCCCGCGATAGTCGAAGATATCAAACCCCGAGTATATCAGGAGGCAGACAGTCGATGGAAGCGCTGCAGCCGGAGCATACCAGGCGGTGTCGGGAGGGAGACGCTCTTTTATAGCGGCAAGCCAGGCGGCGTAGTTCCGGGGATTCGAGAGAGCGGCCTGCCAGTTCGCGACAAGGACGCAGTCGCCCGATTCTGCCGATGCCGAGAGGGGGTGGACGGCAACAGGCTCCCCCTCGCCCCGAGAGAAGTATCTCTCCACGAAGGCCTGATCGGCGGTGAGCGGGACGTTTGAGAGAGATCTATCGCGGAGAGAGGGAAACAGGGCATCAGTATCGAGCGCGGCGGGGAGGGAAACGGTCTTTCCCCCATGCTCGTAGGCGGATCTCCGTGCAAGACCGTCGCGGCATCGAGCCTCATACCTGCTCATGGAGCACCTCCGCGCCCGGCACCTCTTCCCGGACCACCCGCGCCCACTCATCTGCGCACCGGACGGCAAACTCTTTCCCCGGGTTTGCCTCCATCAGAGACCGGATACCGGCGCACCCTGCCCTGACCATCTCCTCATCCCACTCGGGGGTCTCGCTCTGGCCTATCGGAAACGTCTCCGCGAGTTCCGGGGGGTATGGGCCGAACGGCGGTTTGAAGTTCAGGACGGTATCAAACCCTGGAGTCCCGCTGCCGTCGAACGAGACCAGCACCCGCTCGCCGAGGGGGATGCGGGGGATGACCCTGTGGTATCGGAGCACCTCCGTCCTCCGGCAGGTCTCAGCCCCCCGGTAGAAGAACCGGCGCTTGGAGACGGGGTCGTCGACCTCCAGTTCGGCAGTGTCTCTCAGGAGTTCACGGTAGCCGTCGAGCAGGCGCGGGTGGCTCCGGCACCGCTCATCGACCAGTTCCCATAGCGTCCCCTCCTGGATCGCCTGCCGGATACGGGAGATCTCGGCCAGGGTGACGTGGAGGTTGTGGAGAGCGAGCAACCGCTCGCGATCTTCGGACTTCCGGAGTTCGTCGGCGGTCATGGAGCGGCAGACCTGGCAGGGGCAGGGGAGTTCTGCGAGTTCGTCTATCTTGAGGCTCCCGTGGGTGGTGATGTAACGGCCTTCCCTGGCAAATAGAGCGTAGGCGGCAGAGTCAAAGAGGTCGCAGCCCATGGCAACGGCGAGGGCGAACATCGAGGGGTGGCCGGCACCGAAGAGGTGGACGGCGGTTGCCGGGGAGAGCCCACGTTTTGCCGCGAGGACGACCCTGACAAGGTCACGGTATCGGTAGGTCTCCATCAGCGGCACCACCGCACCGATCGGGCAGAACGTCAACCCGAGTTCCCTGACGGCACGTCCTGACTCTTCGCGCAGGTCGGCGAAGATCCCGCCCTGAACCGGCCCGGCCAGGTTTGCATCGGGGAAGAGGCGGTGCGCCTCCCGGATCCGTTCCATCGTGACGCCGAGGTCCTGTTCCGCCCGCTGCCGTCCTGCGTCCGGGGGTGTTGGGATGTCCAGGGGAACGATGATATCGCTTCCTATCGCCTGCTGGAACTCGAGCGTCTCCCTGTTGTTCACCTCGACCTCACCGTAGACCGAGAGCTGGAATGAACCGGAATCAGTCATTATGGCGCCGTCGAAATCGAGGACGCGATGTAGTCCTTCCGCGAGTGCGCGGTCGCGGTAGTCCGCGCTCCGCCTGAATATGTAGGCGTTTGTTATCAGCGCCTCGATGCCCATCCTCCCCATCTCGCGGGGTGTGACCAGCGGGAGGTGGGGGTTGACCACCGGCAGGAGAGCGGGTGTCCGGACGTTCTTTTCGTTCACCCTCAGCCTGCCGACCCTCCCGGCGATGTCTTTGTGGATGACCTCAAACGTGATTGTCATTCAGGTTAGACCGCCTTCTCTTCGATAACCTGGCCCTCAAACGTCAGCACGGCCACATCGCCACGCCTCCAGCACCCCGGCGGGAGCCCCGCCTTGGCACAGGTCTGGTCGAGGAACTCTCTGCTGTTCCAGCCGTACTCTGTTGCGACCTGGGGGAGGAGAAGACCTGCTCTCCCCAGACCGCTGACCATCAGGCCGTGCCTTCCTACCTCCACGTATTGCGGGCGCTCCAGCGGCGGGCACTCGAGCGGCCTCGGCGGTGTCAGCACCGTCACCTCGATCTCGATGTCGTTGACCT
The DNA here is from genome assembly GCF_033472595.1 of Methanoculleus receptaculi. NCBI lineage: Archaea > Methanobacteriati > Methanobacteriota > Methanomicrobia > Methanomicrobiales > Methanomicrobiaceae > Methanoculleus > Methanoculleus receptaculi. Next base: position 739,902 of record NZ_CP137642.1, read on the forward strand.
CTGGGGGTGAGACCGGCGGGAACCGGGGGTCCTCGAGTGCTGCCGAGGCGGCCGCCTCGATTATAGCCTCGCCGAGCGGTTTTATCGGGTATGGGAGGCCGATACATCCGCGTAGAAGTCCGTGCCGCTTGATGGTGACAAAAACACCACGTTTCTCCCCGAAGACCGGGGGGAGGGGGGGCAGCGCCATCCGTTCGCCATCGACGGCTCTCTCGATGGCCATCCGCGCCAGGCGAACCGCCATTCTGCCTTCTTCTGGGGTCAGCATTTCCATCAGAGTGGGTTGTATGATATTGAATACTTTTAGCATTTCGTGGGAGAGGTGGTGGTGAGGGTGAGATGCGCTGCATGCAGTCACCAGCGTAAACCCAACCTGGAGGCTGCTGCTGATACAGATGAACCATCCACGAGTTTCTCCGCTGCAAACCGGGAGGCGTTATCGCGTCCATCTGAGACGCTCCTCCAGAGACCTGATCCAATCGCGTGCTGGCGCGCGAAGCGCCCCCGATCTGGGGGCGACCCACCCTCATAAATATATACCCTCGCAGCAAAACTATTATAGGAGAGAGGGAGAGCGCGGCCGACGGTGGCACATCCCGTGCCGCTGAGGAAAGTCCTCCCACCGGCCAGACACGCAGCCGCACGCAAGTGCGGGTGGCGAGAGTCACGGCAATGGCACAGAAACGGCACGGCCCGCCGTCAGTGATGAAACGATCGAGCCCCACCCACACCGTGGGCGAGCGGCGCGGGTTTATCCCCGCGCAACTCGTTGAACGTAGCGGCGGGAAACGATGAAACGGTGAATCCCTGCGGGTGCAAGCCAGAATAGGGCATATGGACTGTCTGGCGTCCGCCCGGGTATGGCGCTTAGCTGAATGCCGCACCAAACAGAAGGAGGCTTACTCCTCCCACTCTCCTCTTTTGAGGATCTATTCCCGACACTGTGCAATTTTGAGCCTCACCACCTGTGCGGAAAAATCCCTCTCACGATAAGCGACCGCACGCGAGATCCGGGGTTGACCGTGATGACCAGACCACTCCGCCCCGGCGACTTACCTGCCTGTCAGAATAGATCGCTCAGAAAGCGAAACAAGAATTGAGTGTTCAACGGGCCTGAAGGGATTTGAACCCCTGGCCTACGGATTAAGAGTCCGTCGCTCTGCCAGCTAAGCTACAGGCCCACGTATCTGACCTAAGAGTATGGTAGTGAAAACAGTATAAGCCTTATGGATCATTCAGTGATATCGCCGGGATAGGGGATCCAGTGAACTACCCCGCGCCTCTCGGGCGGGGCTTCCTGCTTCATGGCCAACACTTGCACCACAGAGATGTGATGTAGAGGTCTTGGCTCCACAGGCTCAAAGGGCTGTTCCATCCCCACGCGGTGGATATTTACCGCAGCATTGTAATCTCTATCGGCAACAAACCCACAGTATGGGCATTCGTGGACTCTCTCGGAGAGCGTCTTTTTCACGATGCTTCCGCAGTTCGAACACATCTGTGTCGTGTCGCGGGGATCGACTTTGACGAGTTCCGTACCAGCACTTTCAGCCTTGTACGAGAGGTAAGAATAAAATCGTCCCCACGACGCACTGTGGATACTTCTCCGGAGCCCGCGAGATTTGCCGTTCTCTTTCAAATACTTGATATTCAGGTCTTCAACACAGATCGTCGCATAGGTGTCAACGTACTGACGGGAGAGTTTGTGCAGGAAATCGTTCTTCTGGTTGGCGACATGATCATAGACCTTCTCCAGTTTCCTTTTTGCCTTCTTCCAGTTTTTCGAGAACCGTTTTTTCCGGGCAAGACTCCGCTGGATCTTCTTGATCCTGCCCAGAGAATGTTCATAGAACCTGGGGTTCTCGATCACCGCACCGTCACTATCGACCGCAAACGAGTTCAGACCGAGATCGATACCGACAGACTGCCCTTCACGCTTTGATGAAGACACTGTCTGCTCTGTCTGAATGATCACATACCATCTATCGCCGGAACGGGTGATCAGGACACCCTTCACCTTCCCGGTGTAGGGTCGGTGCATGTTGAACGGAATCGTTCCGATCTTCGAGAACGTAATCGAACTATGCTCGCGGTCGATCTTGAAACCCGACTGATTATAATTGAGCGTCCGGTATCGGGCTGCACTCTTGAATCGGAGTTTGCCGATCTTCCGTCCTCTCTTCTTTGTCTGCGAGAGTGCAGCGATGTTGCTCCAGAGGGTGTAGTTGACCATCTGGAGCACTTTAGAGTATACGTCCTTGAGTGCAGGATTCTCCTCTTTCAGCGTGACGATCCGCGCCTGCGTTCCCCGCATCGTCGGAGAGATTCCATTCTCTCGTGCCGTGTTGCATTCTTCGAGAAGTTTGTTGTAGAGCCACCTACAGGTATCGAGCGCGGCATTCAGCCGAACTTCAGTGGTTGCATCGGGATACGCTCGGTACTTGTAGGAAACGATCATTTACTTCCTCCATCTGCGGGTCGACATACTCCTTCAGCGCATCGAGACTTACCTGTCCTGATGTACCTGTACCGAATGTGCAGACCTATCAAGTTTATACCTCATGTTGGGTAAATGATAATAGAATACTCAAGAGGAATATATCTATCGCAGGAAGGAAGGGCGGCTCCGCTTTCATCCCCATCGTGAACGGTGGGGACTTCCCGCTCCGCCCCCTTCACCCCCGCAAGTTAAATACCATGGAACGTTACACCATTGTACGCATGCCTGAGGTGGTCCAGAACGTTTCGAAGGAAGGTGTCAAGTACATCATCCTTGGGTGCGGGAGGACGGGCTACAACGTGGCCGAGGAACTCGCCAAGGAGACCGAGGATCTCATCATCGTCGATAAGGACGAAAAACGGGTGGAAGACCTCAGGGACCAGAAGTACAATGCACTTGTTCGCGACTTCAGCAACCCTGGCTTCATGGATGGGCTGCCCGTCCCCGAGGTTGCCTTCATCCTGGCAAACGACCGGGAGGCCAACCTGGCCGCCCTCAAGACCATCAAGAGCCGCTACCCGGCGACCTATGTCATCGCCCGCGCCATCGACGCGGTCAGCGTCGATCTCCTCCAGCAGGAAGGCGCTGATGTAGTCCTCTACCCCCAGGAGGTGGTGGCGCGAACCGCCATCTACCATATCAGGAAACTCCACTCTTCACGGCTTGCCCTGCGGCTCTACGATCTGCTTGCCTCCTGGGAAGGGACGCTCTGCATCGTCACCCACTTAAACCCTGATCCCGATTCGATATCAAGCGCCATGGCGCTCTCACTGATAGCGCGGCATGCAAGCCACAACAAACTCAACTGCCGTATCGTCTATGAAGGAGATATCGGTCATCAGGAGAACCGGGCGTTTATAAACCTCCTGGACATCAAGATGGAGCGTCTAACCCCCCAGATGCTGGAGGAGTGCGGCTACATCGCTCTGGTCGACTCGTCCGGGCCCGGCGTGAACAACAATCTGCCAAAATCGACCCGTGTCAACATAATTATCGACCATCACAAGAACAACACCCAACCGCCGTCCGCCGTCGCAGACTTCATCGATATCAGGCCAGGCGTTGGAGCCACGGCAAGCATCATGACCCAATACCTGATGGAACTCGATATCCCGGTGAGCAAAACGGTGGCCACAGCGCTCCTGTACGGTATCAGGGCCGATACACGAGATTTCAAGCGGAACGTCACCCCCCAGGATCTCAACTACGCGGCGTTCCTCCTCCCCCTCACAGATGCGGATCTCCTGGATAAGATCACCTCCCCATCGGTCTCGCTGGAGACGATCGAGATCATAGGCAACGCCATCCGGAACCGGAAGATCAATAGCGGTTACCTCTTCTCAAACGTAGGTTATATCAGGAACCGGGACGCCCTCCCGCAGGCGGCCGATATGCTGATCCACCTTGAGGGTGTGAACACCGCCCTGGTCTATGGCATCACAGACCAGAACATCATCATATCGGCCCGAAACAAGGATATCAGGCTCCATCTCGGGAACGTTATGGCCGAGGCGTTCGGCTCCATCGGGGAGGCCGGCGGGCATGCCACGATGGCTGCCGCCATGATCCCCCTCAGTTATTTCTCCATGGCAAAGGATAAAGAAGGTCTGCTCACCCTGATAATCGATCCCATCCTCAAACGTTTCTCCGAGATCGTCGGTCTGGACGGTGAGGGTGAAGAATGAGGTTTGAGGACTGGGAGCCTCACTACACTGCGATTCTGGAGTATTTCGGGTTTGAACGCGAGGCAGACGAAGAGGCCGCCCGGGTGCTCGCGGAACTTGCCGGCGGCAGGGATGATATCGCGCTGCTTGAAGCGCTGATCGGGGGCAGGAACGTTACGGTCTGCGGGAACGCCCCCTCTCTCCCGGCAGAACTTGACCGGATCGAGGGGACGGTGCTTGCCGCCGACGCCGCGGCGGAGGTGCTCGCCGGCCACGGAGTGCGGCCGGACGCGGTCTTTACAGACCTGGACGGGGCGACAGACATCTTCATAGACCTTTCCCGGCGGGGAACGGTGATGGTTGTCCACGCCCACGGGGATAACGTCCCGCTCCTCCGCCACTGGGTCCCCCGTATACTCGGGCCGCTGGTGGCAACCACCCAGGCGGCTCCCATTCCGGGCGTCCACAACTTTGGGGGGTTCACCGACGGTGACAGGGCGGTCTTTGCCGCCAGGGAGCTCGGCGCGGCAGACGTCCGGATCATCGGGTTCGATCTCGCCGACCGGGATGTCGACCCCCTCAAGAGGGGAAAACTCTACTGGGCGGGCGAACTCCTCAGGATGATGGGGTATGACCTCTGAGGCACTTATAATCGACGGTTACGTCGATGAACCCGCGTGTCTCGGTGTCCCGCCATACGTATCCCCCTACATCCGCGAGGTCGCCGGCGTCCTCCTGGCGCATGGCTACGCGCCACGCTACGCCACCATCGACCAGGTCCGGGCCGACCCCTCCCTTATCGCCGGTCACGGCCGCGGCGATCTGGTGGTGATGATCGCCGGGCTGACCGTGCCCGGCGCTTACATAGGCGGTCGACCAGCAACCCTGACGGAGATCCAGCAGATCGGGCTTACCCTCCGGGAACCGGCCACCGCGATCGGCGGCCCGATCAACTTCGGGTATGCTCCAGGGGGTGGGGAGAGGGCAATCCGGCAGGCGATAGCCGGGTTTGATGCAGTGCTCCGCGGCTCTCCGGCGGTTGCGCTGGATTCCTGGCTATCGGGGGGTGAACCGGAAGGTGAGCGGGATTACGCCCTGAGCGATCCATGGTGCGCTGCTGGTGCCGCGATCATAACGCAGCACCCCTCGTTTCCTCACGTAATCTGCGAGCTGGAGACCGCGACAGGTTGCCCCCGTGCAACGGTCGGGGGATGTTCGTTCTGCACCGAGCCGTTCTACGGCCTCCCGCGCTACCGCAGCATCGAGGAGATCGCGGACGAGGTGGCGGCGCTTCACGCCGCCGGTGCCCGCCATTTCAGGCTCGGCCGCCAGCCTGACCTTCTTTCCTACCGGAGCGCCGGTGGTGGCGAGTTCCCGCTTCCCCGGCTTGAGGCGCTCGAGGACCTCTTCTCGGCGGTAAGAGAGAACGCACCCGACCTTAAGACCCTCCACATCGACAACATCAACCCCGGCACCATCGCCAGACATCCGGACGCGGCACGGGCGGCGCTCGAGGTGATAGTGGCCGGGCACACACCCGGCGACACCGCGGCGTTCGGAATGGAGACCGCGGACCCGGCGGTTGTCAGGGCAAACAACCTCAAAGCCATGCCAGATGATGTATTCCGCGCTATCGAGGTGGTGAACGAGGTCGGGGGGAGGCGGACCTGCGGCATCCCCGAACTCCTGCCGGGCCTGAACTTCATCATCGGTCTTGCCGGCGAGACGCCGGCGACGTTCGATGCAAACCAGGCGTTCCTCCGCCGCGTGCTCGACGCCGGGCTGCTTGTGCGGCGGGTGAACATCCGGCAGTTGATGCCTTTTGAGGGTACGGCCGCCTACGAGGAGAACACCCTGGGAAAGCACGATGCCCGGTTCAGGGCGTTCAAGGATTGGGTCAGGCGGGAGTTCGACGAACCGATGCTGCGCCGGGTCTTCCCGGTCGGCAGCATCCTCCGCGGCGTTCTCATCGAGGTCTCCGGGAGACCGTCGTTCGGGCGGCAGATGGGTTCATACCCCATCCTTGTCGGGATCCCGCTCGAACTCCCTGTGAGAACGGTCATCGACGCTGTCGTGGTCGATTGGGGGAGTCGGTCAGTGACCGCTCTCCCGTATCCCGTGGAGATAAACACCCTCCCGCCGGCGGCGCTCCGCTGGATCCCTGGCATCGGCAGGAAGAGGGCCGCAAGCATCGTCGCCCGCCGGCCGTTTTCGAGCCTGGGGGAGTTCCGGGCGGTCGCGGGGGAGACAGGGCTCGATGATCTGATCATGTTTTAGAGCCCCACACCTCTTCCATGCGTGAAGAGTTCCAGGCTGCTGCCCATCAAACGGGCCTGACCCCCGCCGGCCGGTGCGGGAATTGCCGCGGGAGGGGCTGCCCACTTTACGCCTTCTCTCGCAGTTCCATAACCCGGAGCACGTCCGTCCTTGTCACAATCCCCACAAGATCGCCGTCATCAACGACCGGGATCCTTCCTATGCCATGGGTGGTCATGATCCGGAGCGCGTCGATGAGTGGTGCCGATGTCGGGAGTGTTATCGGGTCCCGGGTCATGACGTCACGCACCTGCATCGCCTCCCGGTCGATCGGTGAGACCTTGTGAATGTCGCTGAGTGTAACAATCCCGACGAGATTCCCACGCTCAACCACAGGGAACCCGAGATGCTTCGTCTCGTACATGAGTTCCAGCAACCGGGGGAGCGGGGTCTCTGCCTCCACGGTGACTAGAGAGTTGCTCATAGCGTCCGCCACGGTGACGTCCTGCAGCAGGACGTAGTAGCGCAGGGATGTGGCCTCCTGGTTTGCCCCGATGTAGATGAAGAACGCGATTAAGATCAGGATGGGGTTCAACATCAGGAACCCGAAGATTCCGAAGATGACCGCAAACGCTCTGCCGACATCGGCGGCGATCTGGGTTGCACGGGAGAGCGGCATCCGCCGTGCGAGCCACGCCCGCAGCACGCGCCCGCCGTCCATCGGGAACGCCGGGAGCAGGTTGAACGCGAAGAGCAGGACGTTTAAGAGCCCAAGGTAGCCGAAGGTAAAGATCAGGACGCCGGCTACGGCCGGGTCAGGAAGGAGGGGGAAGACGTAGACCAGGGCGCTGCACATGATACCTACCGCCAGGCTTGTGAGCGGCCCGGCAAGCGCCATCGGGAGTTCCACCTTCGGGTCCGGCACAACCTCCTCCATCTGGGAGACCCCGCCCAGGATGAGGAGCGTGATGCTGTGGATCTTGATCCCCCTCGCTTTCGCTATGAGTGAGTGGGCCACCTCGTGGACGAATACGCCAAAGAATAGACCCAGTGCGACGGCGGTTCCGAGGATGTAGGGGTTGAACCCTGTTGTGATCAGCGTCGCATCGATCGGGACACCAAAGAGGATCCTTATCAACTCGGTCGTGAGCACGATCTGGCTCCCGATGATCCAGGCAAACAGGGGGATCACCAGTAGAAAACTCCAGTGTATTTTGACCGGTATTCCAGCGATGTTCCCGATCTGCAGCGACGTTTCCATAAAATGAGTATCTTTTTATCATTTATAGTAATATACCTTCAGAGGATACTGATGAGAACACAGGTCACAGAGATCTTCGGATTGCCGGTCTACACCGACAGGGCTGTCTTTATCGGGAATGTTGACGATGTTGTGCTCGATGTTGACCAGAAGAAGATAGCTGCCCTTGCGATCGGCGACCTCAACCCCGAGATCGGGGAGGTGAAGGGCTACACCGGGCTGCAGATACCTTTTCGCATTGTAAAGAGCGTGGGGGATATCATAATCGTCCGTCACATCCCCGGGCTCTTCAAGTCGCCGGCAAAAGAAGAGCAACCGTGATTGCCCGGCCCCGCCCGGATAACGCCTGCCTATAGATATGGATATCAGAGATCGGGAGATCTTCTCAAACCTGACTGTCTTCCCCCCCGTTTTCGTCAGGCTCGACGGCCGTGCATTCCACCGAGTGGCACGTGCGCTCAACCTCAAAAAACCGTTCGACCCTTCTTTCAGCGCGAGCATGCGAGCGGTCTGCCGATACCTTCTCAGGGAGAGCGGGCTTTCCCCGGTCTTCGCCTACACCTTCTCCGACGAGATCAGCCTCTATTTCAAGACGCTGCCGTTCTCCGGGCGGATTGAGAAACTCGACTCCGTGACCGCCGCCGCCGCGGCGAGCAGACTGACGATCGAGGTTGGCTGCACCCGGCCGCTGGCGTTCGATGCCCGGACAATCCCGGCGGCCGGCGGGTTTGCACTCGAGTATCTCGTCTCAAGACAGAACGAGGCCTGGCGCAACCACATCAACGCCTACTGCCAGAACGCGCTTATGGAGGATGGTATGACGTCGCGGCAGGCTGCCGCGGCGCTCCGGGGGATGCGCTCAGAAGAGATGCACGAGATGATGTTTGAGCGCGGCATCAACCTGGCAGCGACGCCTGCCTGGCAGAGGCGCGGGACGCTCCTCTACCGGGAAGAGTGCACGAAAGAAGGGTATAACCCGGTGACGGGGGAGACCGTCCAGGTCATGCGGATGTGCATCCGTGAACTGGAGGAGACGCCTCTCTTCTCCAATCCAGAGGGAGCAGCGCTGATCCGGTCACTCATCGGCGCGTGAGATGCCGATCCGCATCTGCACACCCTCCACGTCCCAGGTTTTATCAAGGGTGTAAGACTCTTCTCCCGGCCGGTCTCCGTCCGTGCGGCGGATGACGAGATCGGATGCGCGCACCTCGCCGGCTATCTCCTTCTTCCACTTCTCTTCCCCGATGAGCGATGCCACCCGTTCGTTGGCGACATCCACGGCCGCGACGATATAGTCGTCGACATTGAGGTTTAGCTGGCGGCGCATCTCCTGGATCCGCCGGATCACCTCCCTGGCGTATCCCTCGGCCTCCAGGTCAGGGGTGAGGGTGATATCGACGTATACCGTCGCATCTTTCATGGGGGCGGCAAATACGCCCTCCGGCAGGGATTCCGAGAAGGTGACGTGGCGCGCCTCGATCTCGTAGCCGTCGAGCCTGGCTTTTCCGTCCCGTTCGATGGCGGTCTTCAGCGCGGTGCCGTCCGCCTGCTCGATCAGCGCTTTGACCCTCGGTGCCATCTTGCCGAACTCCGGGCCGATGGCGCGCATCACCGGTTCGGCTTTCCAGCGGATCCGATCCCACGCCCCGGTGATAACCCGGACAGAGCGGCTGTTGGCCCGGATCCTGGCGAGTTCGTTCAACTCTTCCATGGCCGCCTTAACCGCTTCGTTTTCAGCGACAACCACTGTCTCGGCGACCGGCCAGCGGAGTTTCCGTCTCCCGGCCTGCCGGGCTGTGGCGACTGCGTCGTCAAACGACCGGATGACCTCCATGGAGGACTCAAGCCCCTGGTCGATGAGGTGCTCGTCTGCCACCGGCCAGTCGAGCATATGGACGCTCTCCGGGTCGCCCTCCAGGCGCAGGTTGCCATACATCTCCTCGGTGATATGGGGGACAAACGGTGCAAGGAGTGCGATCAGGCGGCGCAGGACGTAGTAGAACGTCTCGTATGCGTAGAGTTTCTCCGGTGAGTCTTCTTCCAGCCACATCCTGGGCCTGACGACCTGCACATACCAGCGGGAGAGGTCTTCCAGGATGAAGTTTGCAAGCGCCCGTGTAACCTTATGGAGGTTGTAGTCCTGCATCTCCGCGCTCGTTGTCCTGATAAGCGAGTTTATCCGGGAAAGAATCCAGCGGTCCTCATCCGGCATATCGCTGATATGGGTCCGGACGAACGCCCCATCCCACCGGCCGCCGCCGTCTGTGAATGCCGGGCTGAATGAGTCCAGGATCATGTAGGGGAGCGGGAACCGGTAGACGTTCCAGAGGATGTTGAGCGTCCGGTGTATGGTCTTCACGCCGTCCCAGTTGAACTTCAGGTCGTCCCAGGGGGCGTTTGCCCAGAGGACGTAGAACCGGAGAACGTCGACACCGAACTGGTTCATGACCTCTTCCGGGGTCACGACGTTCCCGAAACTCTTGCTCATCTTGCGCCCCTCGGCATCGAGAGCGAACCCGTGCATCAGGACACTCCTGTAAGGTGCGCGGCCAAACGCCACGGTGCTTGCGCCGAGCTGAGAGTAGAACCAGCCGCGGGTCTGGTCCTGGCCCTCGGTGATGAAGTCTGCCGGCCAGTAGCGTTCGAAACCCTCACGCTGCCGGGGGAACCCGAGGGTCGCCCAGGAGGCGACCGCTGAGTCGAACCAGACATCGAATATATCGGCAACCCGGTGCATCTCGCCGCCGCAGCGGCACGGGATGGTTACGTCGTCGACGTAGGGCCGGTGGGGGTCGGGGACGCGCTCTCCTGACCGCTCCTCGAGTTCGGCGATGGTGCCGATGACGGTGTAGTCCCCGCACCGGTCGCACTGCCAGACGGGGATGGGGATACCCCAGTAGCGCTGCCGGGAGATGCACCAGTCGCGCGACTCTTTGACGAAGTCGTGGAACCTGGCGCTTCCCGCCCAGGCGGGGTACCACTTCACCCTTGCGATCTCCTGGAGCATTGTATCGCGGATCTCGGTGGCCTTCAGGAACCACTGCGCTGTTGCGCGGTAGATGATGGGGGTCTTGCACCTCCAGCAGTGACCGTAGCGGTGGGTGATCGATCTCCGGGTGAGGAGTGAGGTGCCGAGCGCTTCGATGACGATATCGTTTGCGTCCCGGACGTACATATCGGCAAAAATCCCGGCCTCTGGAGTGAAGCAGCCCCCGGCATCGACAGGACAGAAGACCTCAAGCCCTTCCTGGATGCCGATCAGGTAATCGTCCCAGCCGTGCCCGGGCGCGATGTGGACGAGACCGGTGTTCTCGAGTTCGACGAAATCGGCGGCGACGACACGGTGCTGGATCTCGGCCTGGCGGGGGATATCTCTTGCGAGCGGGGAGGTGTACTCCGTCCCAACGAGTTCGGTCCCGCTGTGGCGTTCGAGGACGCTGTAGTCCTGGTAGCGCCCAAGTTTGAGGACGGACTCAACGAGTTCGTCGGCGATCCAGAGGATCTCCTCCGTTCCGTCCTTCTTTGCTGCCACGCGCGCGTAGGTGAACGCCGGGTTGACCGCCACCGCAACGTTCGCCGGGAGCGTCCAGGGCGTGGTCGTCCAGATGACCAGGTACTCCTTATCGCGCCCGGCGATCGGGAACTTGACAAAGATGGAGGGATCGGTCTCGTCCCAGTACTCGACCTCGGAGTCGGCGATCGCCGTCTCGCAGCGGGGGCACCAGTTCACGACCCGGTGCCCGCGCTCAAGGAGTCCGCGTTCCTCCGCCCGCTGGATAGTCCACCACGCGGACTCGATGTACTCCTCCTTGATGGTCTGGTAGGGGTTGTCGAAGTCGAGCCAGACACCGAGACGCCGGAACTGGTCGCTCATGACCTCCATGTGGGTCACTGCAAACGTCCGGCACTGCTCGATGAACTCGGCGATGCCGTAGTCCTCGATATCCTTCTTGGACGTGAACCCGAGGTGGTGCTCCACCTTCACCTCGATCGGGAGGCCGTGCATGTCGTAGCCCGCCCGTTCGATAATCTTCCTGCCCTGCATCCGGTGGTAGCGGAGGATAGCATCTTTTATGATCTTGTTCCAGGCGGTGCCGAGATGGATGTTGCCGGTGGTGTAGGGCGGCCCGTCGACGAAAAAGAACGCATCTCCATCCTTTCGCATCTCCTGCACACGTGAATAGATATTCTCCCGTCTCCAGTAATCCTGGACACCCGCCTCGATCTCCTGCGGGTTGTAACTGCCGGTGACTTCTCTCACCTCGTATCCCTCATGGTCAGCACTCTGGTGTACCTCTTGTCCTTGATGGAAGAAAGCGTTTTGCGCGACGGGACGCCTGGCACGGGTTTGAACCTCGTCGCCGCGGGGGAAGAGGGGATATCGAGGAAGGTTTCAGCGATAACCGAAGAGACGGTTCCACGGCACAGGGCTGCGCTGCGTTTCGGTGTGATTCGAGGAGAGCGTCTCTCCTCAGGGCACCCCTATCTCCGGCCGTGCACGAGACGGAAAACAGGGATCCAGGGAATTTTCTCACCGAGAACATGGTGGAATCTCTTCCAGGAGACTGTATCGATGGAGAATCGCCTCCTGGGGGTTGGACTGACTGGGAGGGTGGCGGAGACGCTTCCCCCATCCCCTGTCCAGAGGCTGGCTCCGATAAACGTCTGTCGTCGAACCCCAGTCCTTTTTATCCTCCGCCCCCGGAAGATTCATCCATGCAGATCGCAGTCATCGGGAGAGGGGACTGCTCCGCAGAGGAGTACGAAGCTGCAGAGACCATAGGCTACCTCATCGCCGGCAACCGCGAGACCGTCTGCTGCGGCGGGCTCGGCGGGGTGATGGAGGCCGCCTGCAGGGGGGCAAAAGAGGCTGGCGGGACGACGGTGGGGATCCTCCCCGACACAGGGGACGGGAACCCCTACCTGGACCTGGTCATCCGCACCGGGATGGGCCAGGCGAGGAACGTCATCCTTGTCAACTCGGCGGATGCGGTGATCGCCGTCGGCGGAGGCTACGGCACCCTCTCTGAGATCGCCATCGCCCTCAAGACCGGGAAACCGGTCTTCGGGCTTAGCACCTGGGAGATTGATGGGGTGTTTGCCTGCACAACACCCGAAGAAGCGGTCAACCTCGCAGTTCGCGCAGCACGCCTGTCTCGGCGGTCTCGTAACCCCCAAGATCGTTGAGGATCTGTTTGAACGTCTCCGAGGAGACCGTCTCCACCAGAGCCGAGACCCGCGGGTCATCGAGCATCTGGCGGTGCATCGCAAGTTCGTAGCGCTCCGTTGCCACCGGCACAAACGCAAGATCAAGCGCCTTTGCAGCACTGTAGACGCCCATCCCGGCGTCCGCCTCCCCCGTCTTCACGGCCAGCGCCACCGCAAGGTGTGTCGTAACCTCGCGGTCGTAACCGGGGATGGAGGCCGGGTCAATGCCGCGTTCTGCCAGGTGATGGTCCAGGAGCACCCGTGTCCCCGACCCCTTCTGCCGGTTGACGAACCGCCGCCCCGGCAGGTCGTCGAACCCCAGACCCTCGCGGGAGATGACGCCCTGCTGGCGTTCCGCAACGCAGAGGAGGACGAGGTCGGCGTCAGGGGCGTAGCGTCTCAGGTAGTGGGTGTTGTAAGTGCCGTCGGGGGCGAGGAGGTGCATCGGCGCGGCATGACACTCGCGTTTCTTCAGGGCGATCACGCCGCCCATGCTCCCGACGTGAGTGGAGTGGAGATCCACGCCGCGCGGCCGGACGAGATCGGCAAGGTAGTCAAGCGAGGGGTCGTGGCTCCCCGTGATGAGCACCGCCTCCTCCGCCTCCGTCCGCGGAACGGTCAGCCGGACGTCCACAATCTCACCCGCCTCGACACCCTCCTTCTGTGCCGGGATCTGCATGTATCCGTTCGCCCGCACCGCGCTCATCTGGATCCCCGCACCCCGGGATTGCGGCACCGCAACCCAGCGATCCCCGACCATCCCCACGGAGAGGAGGACGAACTCGTCTGTCCCGATATCCGAGTGGAGACTCGTCGTCAGCCTGGCGCTGAGACCTTCCGGCCGGGGGACGGGTAGACCATACCGGGCAACGAGCGGCATGACAATCTCGCGCATAACCGTCACCGCAGCGAGCGGGTAGCCCGGGAGCCCGATCACAGGTTTCCCCCCGACTCTGCCGATGATCACCGGTTTACCCGGTTTGATGGCCACGCCGTGTGCCAGCACCTCGCCGAGATCCCCGATGACGTCGGCGGTGTAGTCCCGTGTCCCGGCCGACGATCCAGCCGATACGAGCAGGATGTCGTTCTCTTCGATGCCGCGCCTGACAGCGCCCTTTATGGCGTTGTGGTCGTCAGGGACGATGGGGTAGCGGCAGGCCTCAACCCCCGCCTCAGAGAGGATGGCAGCAGCCAGGAGCGTGTTGCTCTCGATAACCTTCCCCGGCGGCGGCATGATGCCGGGCGGGACAAGTTCGCTCCCGGTGGGGATCAGCCCTGCCCGCAGGTGCTTGACCGCAGCCTCTGTCACCCCGTAGTTTGCAAGCGCCCCGAGTTCGTGTGGCCGTATCCGGTGTCCCCGCGGGAGGATCATCTCCGACTCGGCTATATCCTCGCCGACCGGGCGGATGTGCTGCCAGGGGCTGACAGGTTTGCGGATGGTGTATCTCCCGCTCTCCAGCCAGACGTCCTCGATCATGATCACAGCGTCGTAGCCGGGTGGGACTATGTTGCCCGTGTTGACCGGCACCGCGTCCGGGAGGGTCACCGGGTGCTGCTCGCTGGCCCCGACGGTATCGGCGCTCCTGACCGCTATCCCGTCCATCGCCGAGATGTGGATCGCGGGGACTGAGAACCTGGCGAATATGGGTTCGGCGGTGACCCGGCCTATCAGTTCCGTCCCCACAGGAACCCGGACAACCCGCGGAACGGCTTGAAACGACCTCTCCACCAGCGACCGCGCCTCTTCAAGCGATATGACCGAGAGGTAGCGCTTCACCAGAGGATCACCTCGACCTCTTCACCGACCTCAAGCCCCTCGATCGAGGCCGGGATCCGCACAAGACCGTCGCTCTGCACCAGGGTGTTGAGGAGCCCCGACTTCCCGAAGATCGGTGTCGCCCTGCCATCCTCGAGGCTGACCCGGATGTAGTCCTCCCTCCCGCGGGTTGAGGGGATGTTCTGCGTCAGCCTGGCCCGGAGTGTCCGGCGGGTGACGGTGGTCTGACTCATCGCCGCAATCAGGTGGTCCACGATGGCGACGAGCACAACGAATGTTGAGGCCGGGTGCCCCGGCAGCCCGATGACCGGTTTTTTACGCGCCGTCCCTATGATGGTCGGTTTCCCGGGGGCAAGTGCGATCCCGTGCACCAGCACCTCGCCGAGTTCCGCGACAACCGCGGCGGTGTTGTCCCTCTCATCCTTTGACGACCCCCCGGAGATCAGGACAGCGTCGCACCGCTCTAGCGCTGACGCGACCGCCCGCATCAACGCCGCGCGGTCGTCCCTGACTATCCCGAAATAGACCGGGCGGCAGCCCCGTTCCGTTACAAACGCACCCGCAAGGTAGGAGTTTACGTCCCGCACCTGGCCAGGCGCCGGTCTCTCGAGTATGGGGACGACCTCGTTGCCGGTGGATATGATCCCGATCCGGGGCACCATCACCACGCTGACGCGGTCTGCCCCGACCGCTGCGGCGACACCGATCTCCCTCGGCGTGAGGACGCGGCCGCGCTCCAGTACCACCTTCCCGGCCCCGAAATCCTCGCCCCTGCGGATCACGTTCTCACCGGGCGCCACTGGCCGGTGGACCAGGAGATCGTCACCGATCTGTTCGGCGTTCTCGATCATCACCACCGCGTCCGCACCCGCCGGGAGTGCCCCGCCGGTCGGGACGTAGCGGCACGACCCCGGGGAGATGCTCCCCGGATCGGTGCTCCCCATACTGACCCTTCCCAGGAACTGGAGCATCGCCGGTATGGCCTCGGAGGCGCCGATTGTATCGGCCGCGGCGACCGCGTAGCCGTCGACCGTTGAACGGTCAAACCCCGGGACATCGATATCGGCGCAGACGTCCTTTGCAAGCACGCGGTGGAGCGCGCTCTCAAGCGGAACGTCCTCGCACCCCGCTGCAGGAGTGATCCTCCGAACCGTCTCGACGGCCGCATCGACGGATACGACATCAAGAAAGAGGCTCATCTGAAGCAGCCCAGCTGGCACCCGCGGATCTTTATTCTCGGTTCGTGCTGGTTGCAGTAGCGCGCGATATCCATCTTCGGGATACTGTAGTTATCGGCTATCTCAAAGGCCTGGGGGCACGTGATCTCGTCTTTTATACCGTAGGCCTGAAACGCTCTGCGTATGGTTTCTTCGTCCATGGTACCCAGATCGTTTGCCTGCAGGATGATAGGATTTACTGCGCCGGGCACTATCATTTAGCGCTCCCGCAACCCATCTATACGTGATGCAGATCACGCTGGTAAACTCAAAACAGGACGCTGCAGGAGTAAACATCAGGAATAATCTCAAGAATCTGCTTGAACCCGGTGGGCACTGGCCGCTTGCGGAGGCTCACGACCTGGACCTCCTGGAGGTCGATGGCCGGTTGATCCACCAGGACGGGATCGACGATGAGGTCGATGCCGACCTGATCATATTTATATCCAGGCACTCGAGCGTCCAGCCGATGCCAGCCCTCACCGTTCATGTTACCGGAAACTACGGGCGTGCAGACCTTGGCGGGGAACCCCGCCGCCTCGCCCCGGCAGCCCCCGCCTGGATGCACGCCGTCCTCCGGAACCTTCATGCCCGCGCTCCGCCGGGCTACCGCGTCTCCTACGAGGTTACGCACCACGGCCCGACCGAACTCTCAACCCCGTCGTTCTTCGTCGAGATAGGGTCCGGGGCCGCAGAATGGGCCGACCCCGTTGCCGGGCGGGCGGTGGCAGAGAGCATACTCTCTGCCGTGCCGGAGGAGACGATCAACCTGATAGGGTTCGGGGGGACGCACTACGCCGTCCGGCAGACCGGGATCGCACTATCATCCCGCGGCGCCTTCGGCCACATCGTGCCGGGCCGCGAGATCGATGCCGTGGACGCCGGGATCCTCCAGAGGATGCAGGAGGCAAGCGGTGCGGTGGCCGCCTACATCGACAGGAAATCGGTATCCACGGATCAGGGCAGGCGGATCGAGCGGATGCTCGCCGCCGCCGGTCTCCCCATCCTCACGGAGTCGGAGATCCTGGAGGCGTCGCGGCTTGCATGGTCAACCTACCTCCAGGTCAGGACGCTTGCCGAAGAGATCGCACCGGGCTCACGCGTTCACATCCACAGCATGAGAGGTGAAGGGAAGCCCGTTGCGATTCAGGTTGCCCCCGAACTGATCAGAGAGACACTCAAATCCAGCAGACCTGGTTTTCTTGAGGCGCTTGAACGATTACCCCTTGCCCATATCTCGCATGGCTCAACGGAGGTCTCATCAAGGTTCATCTGTTTTGAGAACGATTCGTCCCGACTCGCAAGTGATATAACTACCCAGTGTATAAAACTCCTACTTATCTGTGAGAATGCTGTTATCGAGGGTGATCGCCTCGTCCTCCGCAAGGTGCGGTTTGACCCTGAGAAGGCGCGCAGGCAGGGAGTGCCGAAGGGGCCGCTTTATGCCAGGCTTGCCAGCGGAGAAGCGGTCGAGATCGAGGGACGGAGGATCACGCCTGATACGGTGCAGACAACCAGCGTGAAACGGATACATATCCCGGGATTGGAGAGATACTTATGAAATCCATCGTAGAAGAAGCTCTTTCACGGGCTGGGGCGGAGCAGCGCCTTGATGAGCCACTGGAGGTCGAGAGGGATCTCGAAGAGGTCCTGATGGAACTCCGGACCGAGATCGCGGTCATCGGGTGCGGGGGTGGTGGCTCGAACACGGTGACCAGGATGTGGGAGGAGGGCATCAACGGTGCACGGCTGATCGCCATCAACACCGATGCACAGCACCTCGTCCGGACGCGTGCCGATAGTCGAATCCTGATCGGCCGGCAGAGAACACGTGGTCTTGGCGCGGGCTCGATCCCCCAGGTCGGCGAGGAGGCTGCCCTTGAGAACGAGGATGACATCAGGCGTGCCGTTCAGGGCTGCGATATGGTCTTCATCACCACCGGACTCGGCGGGGGCACCGGCACCGGTGCTGCACCGATTGTGGCAAAAGCCGCGAGAGACGAGGGTGCGCTGACCATCGCGGTGGTCACCCTGCCGTTCACCGCGGAAGGTGCTATCAGGGCGCAGAACGCGGAAGCAGGGCTTGAACGTCTCCGTGAAGTGGCAGACACCGTCATCGTCGTGCCAAACGATCGGCTGCTCGAGGTGGTGCCCCGTCTCCCGCTCTATGCTGCCTTCAAGGTCTCTGACGAGGTGCTGATGCGGGCTGTCAAGGGCATAACCGAGCTGATCACGATGCCCGGTCTTGTGAACCTGGACTTTGCTGATGTCCGGACGGTCATGGAGCGTGGAGGCGTCGCGATGATCGGTATGGGTGAGAGTGACAGTGAGGATAAAGCCGCTGATTCGGTCAAGAAGGCGCTGCGCTCCCCGCTGCTGGATGTCGATATCTCAGGCGCAACCGCGGCGCTCGTCAACGTCGTCGGTGGCTCCGATATGACCATGTCCGAGGCGGAAGGCGTCATTCAGGAGGTATACGACCGGATCGATCCCGATGCCCGCATAATCTGGGGTGCTCAGGTTGATCCTGAGATGCAGGGCAAGATGCGGACGCTGCTTGTGGTCACCGGTGTCCGGTCACCACAAATATATGGCAGAAGCGAGAAGAGTATGCCTCGCACGATGAGACAGTTTGAGATCGACTTCCTGAAGTGAGCCGTTAATATGAACTATAAGGAGACAGTGGAAAGCGCAAAGTCGTTCAAGATCGAGGAGGAGCTCTTCAAGAAGTACTGGCGCGTGCTGAAACTGGCACGGCGGCCTACCCGTGATGAGTTCACCAAGATCGCTATAGTATCGGCGGCAGGTATCCTGCTTATCGGTCTTATCGGCTTTATAATATACGAGATCATGCTGCTACTGCCCAGATGATGGATATGGCTGAGGGTGCAAACAGGGTTTACGCGGTCAAGACGACCGCCAAGCAGGAGCGGACGGTAGCCGACAATATAGAGAAGGTGACGAGGGAGCAGAAGGATATCCATGTTACGGCCGTTATGGTTCCCGAGGAGCTGAAAGGCTACGTCCTGGTGGAGAGCCCGGACTCCCTTGCCCGCATGGAGCAGCTGGTGGAACTGATCCCCCACGCGCGCGCGGTGGTGCGCGGTTCGACCACGCTTGCCGAGGTGGAGCACTTCCTGGTGCCAAAGCCGGTTGTCAGCGGCATCACCGAGGGAACCATAGTCGAGATCATCGCCGGGCCGTTCAAGGGTGAGAAGGCAGTTGTAAAACGTATCGATTCCGGAAAGGAAGAGATCACGGTTGAACTCTACGAGAGCATGGTTCCAATTCCGATCACTGTCCGGGGCGATTCCGTCCGCGTTGTGGAGCGCTCCGAAGACGTCTTCTGAAGAAGAACTCCAGTCTTTTTTTGTGGTGCAGGGGATGGTGCCATGCGCGCCCACCGTCCCCGGGTCATGCCCCGTACTTTAAATCCTCTCAGGTTAACCTTAGATAACCCAGGCAACTATTCCCCTGAGGAATAAGCTGGTGAATTTGTATGGCAGAAACGGTCGAGGTATTGGTACCCGGCGGCAAGGCAACTGCAGGCCCGCCTCTCGGGCCCGCGCTCGGTCCTCTCGGTATCAACGTGAAGGCTGTCGTCGACGAGATCAACAGAAAGACGGCCGAATTCAACGGCATGCAGGTGCCGGTGACGGTTACGGTTGACGATAAGCGGAACTTCACGATCGAGGTGGGTATTCCGCCCACCGCGGCGCTCATCAAGAAAGAGGCCGGTATCGAGAAGGGTTCGGCTGAGCCGGGTGCTCTGGTGGCGGGAGATATACCGCTGGAGGCCGTCGTCCGTATTGCCCGTATGAAGTTTGATGGTATGCTCTCGTACGACCTGAAGTCGGCGGTCAAAGAGGTCGCCGGAACGTGTATGAGTGTGGGTGTCAACATCGAGGGGAAGAAACCCCGCGATATGATCCAGGCCATCAATAACGGGGAGTACGACGACGTACTCGTCGCATAGATGTCAGACAACCATAGAAGATCGTGAGGTCGTGTACTATGGAGGCAAAGGATGGTTGACATAACCAGTATACAGAAAGCCGTGAAAACGGCACTTGAGAAGGCTCCGGAACGGAAGTTCAGGGAGAGCGTGGATCTCACAGTCAACCTCAGGAATATCGATATGTCTCAGCCAAAGAACCGTATCGACGAGACGGTTCATCTCCCGCACGGTTTTGACAACGTCAAGATTGCTGTTCTCGGGAAGGGGGATATCGTTACGCAGGCTAAAGAGGCAAATGTCGACCTCATCCTGGGTCCTGAGGATATCGAACGGCTCGGTGGCGAACCACGGGAGGCTCGGAAGATCGCGGATGAATATCGGTTCTTCCTGGCTGAGACGGCAATGATGCCTCTTGTTGGCCGCTATCTCGGTGTCCGGCTGGGTCCGCGTGGAAGGATGCCGATTCCGATCTCGCAGGGAACCGATATCCGGCCCATCGTTCAGCGGCTTAGGAACTCCGTGAAGATCCGGACAAAGGACAAGAAGGTCTTCCACACCAAGGTCGGGACCACCGCGATGGATCCTGCGGAGATCGCCGAGAACATCGATACAATTCTCCGGCGGGTTGAGTCCGTCCTGGAGAGTGGAGCGATGAATATTCATTCGGTCTACGTGAAGACGACGATGGGGCCGGCAGTGAGGGTGATCTGATGGCACTCTATACGCACCATCTGCCCCGATGGAAGAGGGATGAAGTAGAGGAGATCAAGCGCGGCATCCAGGAGCACCCGGTCGTCGGTATCGTGAATATGCACGGTATCCCCGCCTCGCAGGTGCAGGATATCCGGCGGAACCTCCGCGGCACAGCGAGGGTGAAGATGTCCCGCAACACGCTCATCGAGCGTGCCTTGAACGAGCTCGGCGGTAGCGTTGCAGACTTAAAAGAGCATTTTGAAGGCCAGAGTGCACTGATCTTCACAAACGAGAATCCTTTCAGGCTCTTTAAACTGCTTGAGCAGACCAAGACGAAGATGGCCGCTAAGCCCGGCGAGATTGCGCCCGAGGATATCGTTGTCCCGAAGGGCCCGACCACTTTCAAGCCAGGCCCTATCGTTGGCGAGTTCCAGCAGGTGGGCATACCCGCGGTCATTGAGGGTGGCAAGGTCAAGATTCGCGAGACAAAGACGGTCGTGAAGAAGGGCGAGGTCATCAACCGGAAGGTCGCTGGGGTGCTCTCGAAACTCGGGATCAAGCCGATGGATGTCGGGCTTGCCCTTCAGGCTGCGTACTACCGCGGCAGTGTCTTCACGCCGGAGATGCTTGCAATCGATGAGGAGGCCTGCGCGAAGAAGATCGCGTTCGCGGCCAGCCAGGCGTTCAACCTCTCGGTCAACGCTGCTATCCCGACCAGGCTTACCATCGGGGCCATCATTGGCAGGGCGGTAAGTGAGGCGCGGAACGTTGGTGTTGAGGCGGGCGTCTACGAGAAGGATATCATCGACCTGATCATCGGGCGTGCCAGGCGCGAGATGCTGGCTGTGGCGCTCGCGGCGCAGGCCAGGGGGTTCGACCTTGATGAGGAGACCCTGAAGGCGGCAACGGCCGCCGCACCTGCCGTGTCCGCCGCGGTTCCGGCTGCTGTTGCAGCACCCGCCGCAGAGGAAGAGGAGACGGAAGAGGAGAAGAAGGAGGAGGACGAGGAGAGCGGTCTTGCCGGTCTCGGTGCCCTCTTCGGCTGATATTTCAAAAACGAGGTGAATCAAGAATGGAGTATATCTACGCTGCACTGCTCCTGCACAACGCAGGCAAGGAAATTACTGAAGAGAATGTGACTGCTGTCTTAAAATCTGCCGGTGTCGAGGTTCAGGACGCCCGCGTGAAGGCGCTCGTCGCCGCACTTGAGGATGTGAACATCGAGGAGGCCATCAACAGGGCCGCCCTCGCACCTGTCGCTGCTGCTGCACCCGCTGCCGCCGCGGCTCCGGCTGCTGCTGCAGCACCCGCCGCAGAGGAAGAGGAGACGGAAGAGGAGAAGAAGGAAGAGGACGAAGAGAGCGGTCTTGCCGGTCTCGGTGCCCTCTTCGGCTAAACCTTTTTTTCGCCGGTAGTTGGCCGGTTCTTTATCGATCCTTGTTTCACCGTAGTCACTCGTTGAGCGGTATCTCCATTGGCAGATTTCCCGGAACTCGCAGACTACGGGGATGGCTTACTTAGGCGATCTGTTCTGAAAATGAGTTAGAAAAGAGTTTTGTGTGGGTGATATTGGATTTCCCGATGCCCGACCATGACCCTGGTGAAACCGGGGTGGTGAAAGTCACGATTCCCGGCCGGGTGATTGATGAGAAGTATACCCGGATGCAAAGAGTAGTCAAAACGGGGAAAATATCGCGGTATAGTGGACCGTGGAACTATCGCCCCTCCCCTCATGGCGATATCCCCTCGGAATCCGTGTCTGGGACGCCCTCAGGCATCCTTGGCCCACTGGTTCTCCAACAACGGGTCATCACGAGTTTTTGATATGTAGAGATATCGTATTTCAGTCGTCATCATCCGTTCGTCATTACTGCTAAATCTGGATCGGAGTATTCTTTGGAAGACCGGGTTCCCCCTCACTCCCGCCGCATGCTCCCCCCGTAGACTACCTGCCCGAAGCTGATGCACCCGTCGCCAAGGGGGTAGTCCCGGTTGACGATGAACTCGAGCCCGGTGGCCAGCACCTCGGCCCGGATCGTCTCCCGGATCGCCCGGTTGTAGGCCACGCCGCCCGAGAGCACCACCCGCGGGATCCCGCGCTCCTCTGCCGCCCGGACTGCCATAGTGGTCATCCCACGCGCCAGGTTGAACTGGATGGACGCCGCGATATCGGCCACCCTCTCTCCCGCAACCATACGCCTGTACGCCTCCGCCAGGAGAGACCGGGTCGATAGAACCTCGCAGCCGTCTTCGCGCCGGAACTCGATCTCCCAGGCCGAAGCCCTGCCCCTGTATGCCTCCGACTCGAGTTTCATTGCCGGTTCACCATCGTATGTCCGCTCCCGGCAGATCCCGAGCAGTGCCGATGCCGCGTCCAGGACGCGGCCGGTGCTCGATGTCGCGGCGACGTTCAACCCCCGCTCCACCTGCTTTGCAAGGACGGCGAGCTCCATATCGCTCCAGCCCCGCGAAGCGAGCAGGCCGCGGATCTCCGCCGTTGGCAGGATGCCGTAGAGCATCCGTTCCGGGAACCGGGTGGCGAGATCGCCGCCGGGCATCGGAACAACCTCCAGGTGAGCGACCCTCTCAAGGTGCGGAACCTCTCCCGCAAAGACCTCCCCGCCCCAGACCGTCCCGTCATCGCCGTATCCGAGACCGTCTATGGCGATCCCCACACACTCCTCCCGTGTGGCGGCGGCGATATGCGCCCGGTGGTGCTGGACGGCAAGGAGTTCCGCCCCGGTTGCTTCGGCAACCTCCCCGGCATAACGGGTCGAGAGGAACTGCGGGTGAAGGTCGTGGACGACCAGATCGTATCTTGCGTCGGTGAGTTTTCCGATCTTCTCCACCGTCTCCGTAAGGTAGGCCAGAGTCTGGGGGTTCCTGACATTCCCCACGTGCGGAGACGTTATGCAGAACCCGTTTTTGTAGACCGATATGTTCGAGTTCAGTTCCGGGCCAACGCCCAGGATGCACGCATCGCCGAGATCTATGGCCTGCCGTTTAGGCGCAAGACCGCGGGAGAGGCGGATGATGCAGCCGTCTCTCACGACCGAATCGTCGCAGCGGTTGACGATCCGGCGGTTGTGCGTGAGTATGCAGTCCACCTGCCGCGGCAGGCGTTCCAGGGCGCTCTCGAGATCCGTTATCATCGGGTAGCCCGGTAGGTTTGCGCTTGTCATCACCAGCAGGGGATGGTCAAGGTGCGCAAAGAGGAGATAGTGCAGCCCGGTGTAGGGGAGCATACAGCCTATGGTATGAAGCCCTGAGATTGTCCGGTGCGACTCCGGATCACGCTTCTCGAGCACCACGATCGGTCTCTCCCGTGAGTGCAGGATCCGCCGATCATCAGCAGAGACGACCGCGATCCGCTCCACCTCTTCCGGTTCAGCCATAACCGCGAGCGGCTGCTCCGTCCGCCCCAGTCGGTGTTTGAGTTCTTCAGCCGCCTCCTCGATACAGGCTATGTGGAACCCTCCGATCCCGCGGATGGCAACGATCGAACCCTCGTCGAGCAGGGCGGCGGCCTCCCGGATGGGATCGTCCACAGCCAGCGGTATCCCGTCGGCCTTTAGAAGACTCAGACGCGGCCCGCAGGCCGCACACGCAATCGTCTGGGCGTGGTGGCGGCGAGATGATGGGTCGGAGTACTCGCTCTGGCAGGCGGGGCAGAGCGGGAAATCTGCCATCGATGTCCGTTCCCGGTCGTACGGGACGTCGGTGATTATGCTGTAACGGGGGCCGCAGTTGACACATGATGTGGCCCAGTAACCCTCATACCGGCTGCCGGGCGTGAATATATCTGCGATACATTCATCACAGATGGCGACATCGGCCGGGATGAATCCCGTGAGACTACCCCTGCCGCTCTCGAGGATGGTAAACCCCGCCGTCTCCTGCCCATCGCGCAGATTATAAACATTTACAGAATCTATGCGGGATAAGGGTGTACCCCTGGAAACAGCCTCCAGAAACTCCTCGAAACGCTCTCCGGACGCATGGATCTCCACCTCGCTCCCCAGGTTTTTGACAGTGCCCGTGATCCCGAATTCCCGGGCTTTGGCATAGACAAAAGGACGAAACCCGACTCCCTGAACGATGCCCCGGATGATGATTGTGCCACTTCTGCGCATTGGGATTTCAGCAAAAATTTATGGAGTTATACCTCCATATAACAATAGGGTATCGCAGTGACGGGACATATCAAAATTCTTAACGATCCAGTGGAACTGGTTCCTCTTCTCATAACGTTCAATAATGCAGAATATAAAAAGATCTACGATCTCTTAAATAAGGCATGGATGACCGAGGAGGACCTCGCGGAGTACGTGGGGAAGTCCACGGTTGCCGAGTGTCTTGCGATCCTCAAGAAGGGCAACCTTATCGAGGAGCAATGGCGGATGCCGAAACCCGGCGAGAAACCCACGAAAGAGTACCGGGCAACATACAGCAAGTTCCGGGCCAGTTTTCAGTGTTCCATGGGTGATATAGGGGATCTGCTTCATATCGCCATATCAAACGACGAGAGTCTCCGTTCCATAGTCGATGCGGTTCAACAGGAGATCATGACCGGAACAACCTCTATCGGTGATATATCCCGCAAATACGGGGTCAGCCCGATCTTCATAAGGGGGCTTGCAAAGAGGATCCCCGGTCTCGATGTGAGAGGGCAGGGGATGGTTTTGCTTGACCGAACCCAGTGAGGACCCGCTCTACATCATCCTGCGCAGCAAGCGAGAGGCAACCCGGTTTCAGATCCTGGTCGAGATCGCCGAACACCAGCCAGCCGTCCGCCAGCAGGAGATCGCCGGGAAACTCGGGGTGACCCCCCAGGCGGTCTCGGAGTACATCCGGGAACTGGTGGATGAGGGGCTTGTCACCACTCACGGCCGGGGCCGGTATGAGGTCACGAAGAGCGGTGTCGAGTGGGTGCTCCGGCATGCCGAGGCGCTCGAGTCGTATGCCCGCCACATCACCCGCGACATCATCCAGCAGGTGGCGGTCTGGACGGCCATCGCTGAGGACGATATCCGGGAGGGGGATACTGTCGGCGTCTTCATGCAGAAAGGCTGGCTGTATGCGACAGAGAGGGAGCAGAGCGCCATGGGTGTTGCGACGATGGACGCCATGGCCGGTGAAGACCTCGGTGTCGCCCGGTTGAATGGCATCATCGAGCATAAGGAGGGGGCCGTCCACGTCTGCAAGGTCCCGCGGGTGGAGCATGGCGGGTCACGCATGGTCGACCTGGATCTCCTCAGGGATGTCGTCCGGGATGCTGAGGCTGTGGCCGCCGTAGGGCTTGAGTCGTATGTGGCCCTTAAAAAGGCGGGTATCGAACCGGATATGTTCTTTGGTGCCCGGGAAGGTGTCATCGAGGCGGCGTTTCACGGCCTTGAGTGTGCGATACTTATCGTCGATGAAGAGTTTACCGATTTTCTCAAACGGCTTGAGACGGTGGGGCTCGCCTACACAATCCATGACCTGATACCGTCATGAAGGTCATCATCCAGCCGCAGAAAAGCGCGTACAAACTGCTTTTTGTCGAGGGCGACCGCGTTGAAGGGACGGGTTTCGTCACCCTCACCGCGACCCAGAAGGGTCAGCGGCCGAAGAACTTCAAGATGCGCCGCCGCGGCAGCAGACACCCGGCACCCGTCCCTACGCGTGACCTGATCACGATGCTGCGCCGCTCATCGGTGGCCCTTGCAGCGGAGAGCCCGGAGTTCGAGTCGTTCCTCGCCGATCTCCAGATCCCGTTTTCACGGATCGATATCTGCCGGTTCTGCCAGATCGAGGACAGGTTTGTCCCGGTAGATAAGGCGACCGGGGTGCGCTGCGGCGGGGAGTGGATCTGCATGGAGTGCGCGAAACGCGAGATGCGCCGTGAACTCGGCTACATGGGGAGGTTCGGCGGTTCTGTGCTCATCCATCTGGAGAAACTCCTTGCCCAGGTCCGGGATCTCGACCGGGTGCTGGCATCGGTTGGGCCAGAGCGGCCTGACCGGCGGCGGACGCTCTTTGACAGGCTTGAGGCTCACGAGATCGAGAAGACGCTGCATATCACCGATCTATCGCTGCCTCCTGCGTTCGTGAAGGCCGCCGGCGTCGATTATCTGATGCCCGTCCAGCACCTGGCCGTCCAGAGCGGCCTCCTTGAGGGGCAGCATCTCCTTGTGGTCTCGGCCACAGCGAGCGGCAAGACCTTCATCGGGGAGATGGCCGGGATGAAGAACTTCCTGGAGGGCCGGGGGA
Organism: Methanoculleus receptaculi; assembly: GCF_033472595.1. Lineage (NCBI taxonomy): Archaea > Methanobacteriati > Methanobacteriota > Methanomicrobia > Methanomicrobiales > Methanomicrobiaceae > Methanoculleus > Methanoculleus receptaculi. The sequence continues at coordinate 766,688 of NZ_CP137642.1, forward strand.
GGATGCTCTTCCTGGTTCCGCTGGTCGCGCTTGCGAACCAGAAGTACCAGCGGTTCCGGGACCGATACGGTCACCTTGTCCGTGTCGCCCTCCAGGTAGGGGTGAGCCGTCTCAACCTCCCGGAGACCCGGCCGGCCGGCGACCGTGACGTCAATGCTCCAGTGGTGGTCGGGACATACGAGGGTATAGACCACCTCCTCAGGACGGGGAAGACTCTGAAGGATATCGGGACGGTCGTGATCGATGAGGTCCAGATGCTCGAGGACGCGGAGCGCGGCCACCGTCTCGACGGGCTGATCGCACGTCTCAAGTATATCGCCCCTGACGCACAGTTCCTCTACCTCTCGGCAACGATCGGGGCACCCGGGCTGCTGGCAGAGAAACTCGGGGCGAACCTTGTCCGCTACGCGGAACGGCCGGTTCCGCTTGAGCGCCACCTCATATTTATCGAGCGGGAGAAGAAGATCGCGTTCATAAAGCAGATGGTCGCCGAGGAGTACCGGATGCGGTCTTCGAAGGGCTACCGGGGGCAGACGATCGTCTTTACAAACTCGCGGGCTCGCTGCCACGTCATCGCCGACGCCCTGGGTAAGATGGCTGTGCCATACCATGCGGGGTTGAGCGCCCAGGAGCGCCGGGAGGTCGAGCGGCGGTTCTCAAATGGGGAGGTTGCCGCTGTCGTGACCACGGCAGCGCTTGCTGCCGGTGTGGATTTCCCGGCGTCCCAGGTGATCTTTGATGCGCTTGCGATGGGGATCCAGTGGCTGACCGTCCAGGAGTTTCACCAGATGATGGGCCGGGCCGGCCGGCCGGACTTCCACGACCTTGGCCGGGTGGTCATCCTGGCGGAGCCCGGCGGGTCTTACTCCAGGACGTCCGGGAAGACCGAGGAGGAGGTTGCCATCGCCCTCCTGCGGGGCGAGATGGAGGAGGTCGCGCCGGAGTATGACCTGGAACAGAGCACCGAGGAGTTCGTCGCAAACGCCGTTGTCTGCGACGGCGACGAGCAGCAGATCATCCGGATGAACCGCATGATGGTCGGGACGCTGGAACCCGCCCTCCCGACACTCCTTGACTACGGACTGGTCAGGCGGCGGGGAGGGCGTATCGAACTCACCGATATGGCTCGAGTGATGGCAGAGCACTTCATCGGTGCTGAGCGGTTGATCCAGATCAGGGACCTTGTCCGCCGGGCGGACGATGCGGCCTGGATCGTGGCGGAACTCGAGTGCGCCGTCGATGAGGAGCGGTAGAACTGTAATTGATCGAGGCGCGCTCTGATCGGGTTTTGTCAATCACGGGAAGAAGGTGCCCGGGAGCATCTCCGCCTCCCCGCCACGGCGAGCCCCACCACGTGGGGATGATTCCCCATCGATACAGTCTCGGGGGGAGGAGACCACTAATTCGCGGTCTCAACGGAGACTCCCTGAGATCCCGATCCCTTGGCACGGTATCCGGGGCTATCATCACGCACTGCCCGCCCCGGTGAAGGGGCGGGAGGAGGCGCGGAACGCGCCGGGGGGTGGTCGACGAACACCGTTCAACGAGAGACGCAAGAGACAGGGGCGGGTTATGCCCCATCCCGGCACCGATCAAGGCTGTTCCCGCAGGTCATCCGGGGCCGGGCCCGCCACCATCCCGGCGTTCTGTCCCCCGTTTATCTCGCCTGCTGCCTTCTGCATCATAACCGCGAAGATCGCTGTCCCGAGGAGGCTTATAGCGCCGGCTGCGTAGAATACGGCATCTATACCAATGTAGTCCATGAAGAGACCCCCAATCAACGGGGCTATGATCATGCCTATCCCGAAGATGGTGTTGTAGGCGCCCATCGACGTCCCCATCCCCAGCGTCCGGCCGGCATCGACCGTCAGCGCCATGATCGACGGCTGCTGGATGGCGCCGCCGACACCGATCAGCGAGGTTATCACGAGCAGGTGCCAGAACGATCTCGAGAAGGGGATTATGAGAAGTGCAATCGCTGCTATGGCCGATCCCACGACGATCAGGGCGACTTTGTTCCCCCTGTCAGTGAACCTTCCTACCGGCACCTGGAGGAGCGCCATGATGAAGGTGTTCACTGAGAGGATGACCCCCACACTGGACGGGCTGATCGCGATCAGCGGGGCAAAGACGGGGATGAAGACCATCGTCCCTCCACGGCCGAGAGCGCTGATCAGGGTGAAGACCATGACACCCCGCATGACCGGCAGCCTGAAGATATCCCTCATCGGGGCGGGTTCCGCGCCCTTGATCGCGGAAGAAGCGCGTTTCGCTTCGGGGAGTGAGACAGCGACCAGGAGTGTGGCAAACGCCGAGAGTGCGGCCATGGTGTAGAATACCGAGTTCATCCCGAAAGCGTCGTTGAGGAAACCACCGAGGAGCGGCCCTACGCCCATGCCGAGGAACATCGATATGGAGAAGTTCCCCATATAACTCCCTTCCTTTCCATGCTCCGAGAGGTCGGCGATGTAGGCCATTGCTATCGGGACGACCATCGCTGAGGCGATACCGTGGGCGAACCGGACAACCGTGAGTGAGTAGACGCTGTCGGCGATGATGTAGGCGAGGGAGAGGACGGCATACGCAAACATCCCCATGAGGATGATCCACTTCCTCCCCTGGCGGTCGGACAGCCTCCCGATGATCGGCATGAAGACCGACCTGGAGAGCGCGAAGGCTGAGAAGATGATGCCGAGCCAGATCCCGGTCGCACCCAGGTTCTCCGCGTATAGGGGGAGAAGCGGGCTGACAACACCAAGCCCGAGCATCGTGGCAAAGACGGAGATGAATAAGACGGTATATATGCGTCTGGCTGTTTTCATGCAGATTACACCTGATATATGTGAACTACCCCGCGCCTCTCGGGCGGGGCTTCCCGGCTATCATGGCCAACACTTGCACCACAGATATGTGACGTAGAGGTCTTGGCTCCACAGGCTCAAAGGGCTGTTCCATCCCCACGCGGTGGATATTTACCGCAGCATTGTAATCTCTATCGGCAACAAACCCACAGTATGGGCATTCGTGGACTCTCTCGGAGAGCGTCTTTTTCACGATGCTTCCACAGTTCGAACACATCTGTGTCGTGTCGCGGGGATCGACTTTGACGAGTTCCGTACCAGCACTTTCAGCCTTGTACGAGAGGTAAGAATAAAATCGTCCCCACGACGCACTGTGGATACTTCTCCGGAGCCCGCGAGATTTGCCGTTCTCTTTCAAATACTTGATATTCAGGTCTTCAACACAGATCGTCGCATAGGTGTCAACGTACTGACGGGAGAGTTTGTGCAGGAAATCGTTCTTCTGGTTGGTGACATGATCATAGACCTTCTCCAGTTTCCTTTTTGCCTTCTTCCAGTTTTTCGAGAACCGTTGTTTCCGGGCAAGACTCCGCTGGATCTTCTTGATCCTGCCCAGAGAATGTTCATAGAACCTGGGGTTCTCGATCACTGCACCGTCACTATCGACCGCAAACGAGTTCAGACCGACATCGATACCGACAGACTGCCCTTCACGCTTTGACTTGTAGACCTCCTGCTCTGTCTGAATGATCACATACCATCTATCGCCGGAACGGGTGATCAGGACACCCTTCACCTTCCCGGTGTAGGGTCGGTGCATGTTGAACGGAATCGTTCCGATCTTCGAGAACGTAATCGAACTATGCTCGCGATCGATCTTGAAACCCGACTGATTATAATTGAGCGTCCGGTACCGGGCTGCACTCTTGAATCGGAGTTTGCCGATCTTCCGTCCTCTCTTCTTTGTCTGCGAGAGTGCAGCGATGTTGCTCCAGAGGGTGTAGTTGACCATCTGGAGCACTTTAGAGTATACGTCCTTGAGTGCCAGGATTCTCCTCTTTCAGCGTGACGATCCGCGCCTGCATTCCTTGCATCGTCGTAGAGATTCCATTCTCTCGTGCCGTGTTGCATTCTTCGAGAAGTTTGTTGTAGAGCCACCTACAGGTATCAAGTGCAGTGTTCAGCCGTGTTTCCACGGTTGCGTCTGGATACGCTCGGTACTTGTAGGAAACGATCATTTAATTCTCTATCTGCGAGTCAACATACTCCTTCAGCGCATCGAGGCTTACCTGTCCTGACGTACCTGTACCCAATGTGCAGACCTATCAAGTTTATACCTCATGTTGGGTGAATGATAATAGAATACTTAAGAGGAATATATCTATCGCAGGAAGGAAGGGCGGCTCCGCTTTCATCCCCATCGTGAACGGTGGGGACTTCCCGCTCCGCCCCCTTCACCCCCGCAAGTTAAAGTAGAGGCTCTGCATGCAGAGCGTTTTACGCAACCTGATGATCTTTTCTCTTCTCGCCTGCTGTTTTATTCTCCTGCCCTCGAGCGCCCAACCGCCCATAGGCGGAGACAACGGATGGTATGCGGTGAACTGCAACGTGAATGGAGCAGATGTCTACTTCGACAACGAGTATCAGGGAACGATCGAGGCCGGTGTGCTCTACGTCCCTATCTACACCACAGGAACGCCCTACCAGACCTTCCGCGTGGAGAAAGACGGCTACACAACATACAATGGGGAGGTCACCTCTGTTCCGGGCAAAGGGGAGGTATTTGACCTCTACGCGACCCTCAACCCCGTCCAGCCCGCCACAGCACCGATAATCGGCGGGGATATCGGCTGGTACACCGTCCATGTCAACGTTGATTGGGCAACGGTTCAGTTCGACAACGAGGTCAAGGGTGTCACAAGCCAGGGCGTCCTTTCTGTGGAGGTCTACACAACCGGAACACCATACAGGACTTACACCGTGACAAAGGAAGGGTATCAGACCTACACCGGCACCATCGACCGCTACCCCGGCAAGGGTGAGACGGTCGACCTCTACGTGACGCTGAACCCGATCACGACGCCCACACAGACCGCACCGTTCTCTCCGGCCGTTGCCGGCGGCGCCCTGCTGATTGCGGGGCTGCTGCTGGTTGCGGGGAGAAAGAACTAACCCTACTTTTTTTCGTGAACCTCGCCCGGACGATCGCCGTCCCGGGGGTCGCTACATGCTGTGGCCGGGTATTGCCCTGAGCAGATGGCAAACTCTTCCCTTCCGGAGGAGTACAATCGCTCGATAGCTGGAATCGCCGGCACATTAATGGATGGACTCATGAACCGCTACCGGTTCAAAAAGATCGATGCCTTTGCAGCCGCCGGGTCGTCGGGAAACCCCGCGGGATACGTCCGCCTCTCCCCGGGGGAGCAGATCACCAACCGCGATATGCAGCAGATCGCCCGCGAACTGAAGGGTTTTGTCTCGGAAGTGGGCTTTCTCCGCGAGGGCACGCCGGGCGAATCTGATCTCTCGATGCGCTACTTCTCCTGCGAACGGGAGGTCGAATTCTGCGGCCATGCGACGATAGCCATCATGGACGACGTGGTGCGTTGCGACGACCGGTTCCGTGACCGGGAGAGCCTGCTCCTCCGGACGAACAAAGGTATCGTCACGGTCCTGAACCGGACGGGCGAGGACGGCATGGTGTATATCCGGGCTCCCGAACCGGAGTTCTCCGGCGCACGCCCGGACGCTGCAGAGACCGCCGCCGCCCTCGGTCTCGGCATCCGGGATATCGATCCCGCGATACACCCCGGCGTCGTGAACGCCGGCCTCGAAACCCTGCTCGTCCCCCTGGCCTCGCTCGACGCCTGCATCCGGTGCTCTCCCGACTACATGACGCTCCGTGCGTTCGCTCTCGCCCATTCCGTCGACGCGGTCGTCATCTATACCCGCGAGACGGCGTTTTCGGAGAACGACCTGCATACCCGGGTCTTCGCCCCGACGTTCGGATATCTGGAGGACCCGGCGACCGGCTTGGGGAACGCCGCCCTCGGAAACTTCCTTGTCCGGGAGAACCTCTGGACCAGCCAGACGCTCGCCATCGAGCAGGGGCCGGACCGGGAGAACCCGAACATCGTCCGCCTGCTCCGCCCCTACGACGGAGGACTCATGTTCGGCGGCCGTGGGCAGGTGCGGATCGACGGGGACTACGTCCTCTCTGCAGGAGCTCCCCCCGCGCAACCGGAATGACCCTGCCCGGAAACCGGCATGGAAAAAAGGGTTACATCCCCGCCCGGGAGAGGATGGTGTCGGCCACCTGTCCGGGGCTTGTGAAGGGGAAGTCCTCGGGCTTCAGAAGGGTGACCGCTTCACCGGCGGTCATCTCCACGTCGCCTGCTTTGCACCTGGTCGCCGCTCCCGCCGGGAATGCGGCAAGGAGCTCTTCGGGCGTCCTGATCGGGAACTTCGCGCCGACGAGGGCGCCGGCAATCTGGGCATGGATCTCTTCTTTAACGTTCATTTCTTTGCCTCCAGCATCTTGGCGATATCCCCGGCGGCCTTTGCCGTGATCGGCATAACCGAAACGTGCGCTCTTACAGGCCACTTGCCTGCTCTGCGTTCTCATCCGGTACGAACGCTCCGGCGCGACGCCGTTCGGGAACGTGTTTCGCCGATCCTCCCGTTGGACGGTTAGAATAATATAGATACCCGTCATTAAACTATACAATAATCTCGTGCTACACTCTCATAACCGTAACAGCACGGTCTTGATCGACCATGGAGGATCCAATGACTGACGGGACAGAACGCTACAGCCAGGAGATTAAAGAAGTCCAGTCCGAGATTGCGGCACTCAGGAGCGAACTCCGGCGGTTCATTGAGTACGCGAACAGACAGCACGTCGATACGGCCATCGACGGGCTCCGCAAAGAGTATGCAGGGGTCTTCGTCGAGCAGCACCTCTCCGACGCAGAACAGAGGCTCCAGGAGCGGATGATCCGCCAATGCCCGATGAGGGATAGGTGTTATGCCGCTTTCTACGAGTTTCTCAAGAGTTCCGCAGAGCATATCCGGGACGGGGAGGTGAGCGAAGAGGTCGTCCGGTCCTACCGCGACCGGCTCGCGGAGATGCGGAAGGGGGGGAAGTTCGACACCTGTTCCACCTGCTTTACCGAGACGAACCGTCTCTTTGAGAAACAGATCGAACTGATGCGCTCGCTCGGGATCTACCGGAGCAATAAGGAGACTTCTTCGTCCGTTGCGGACCTCTCGGACGAGATCCTGGTCAGGGATATCCTCGAGCCGCTTGCAAACCGGCACCGCTTCCGGATCGTCCAGTCGCTCGCCGCCGAAACACGGACGTTCTCGGCCCTCTCGAACCTGACCGGTCTCCGCGGAGGCAACCTGCTCTTTCACCTCAAGAAACTCCAGGATGCCGGGATGATCCTGCAGCGGCACGAGCGGGGAGATTATATTATCACCGAGAAGGGTTACAGGACTCTCAAGGGCATCGGCACCCTCTACGCCACCCTGCAGCCGTAGAACCTCGGGCCCTCCCCGGGTCCCTGCACTCTATTACCCGACCCCTTACATTTTTATCTCCTTAATGGTATGATGGGCCGGCGCTCCCCCACATGACAGAACCGGATACGGTCCCAAATCCTGTCGAAACGTGAGGGAGTTGTAAAGAGGCCATCAATCCAATGCCCTCACTGGTTTGATGGCAACTTTCAGCGACCACGCAGATCCCCCCTCATCCCCCTCACTCTGCATAATTAGAATCCTCCACCTCATCTCCCACCCTCTCATAGAGACGATACCTCGAGCCTTGAGAGCAAATTGTGGCAGAACCTGGAAAACTGAAGACAGCTCCCGCTCATCATGTCCCCCCATATTTCTGTGGGGGGGAAAGTTCCCTCAACTCCGACTGAGTATCAGATTCCCTCAGACCAGTGCACTCAGGTGCGTTGGATTCTTCAGTCCCGCACGCAACCCGAACAGAAGGAGAATTTGATATGCAACGAAGTTGAGAGTCATATAGAGTTTCCGGCTCTCATGTCGGATCCCTTTGAGGTGAAAGGTTACAGAAGCCTTAATCCGGCCATGTATCCGTTCACACTCACCGCGGCTTTGTATGAGAGTTGGGAATTCCGGGTCGAGAAGATTCTTGTTTCGCAAATGCATCCCGACCTGTTCAACTCTTCCATGCTGGTATAGGAATCGCAACTGTTGAGTCAGGGGAGCATGGATATCTCCCCCTGCTCTCCAGAGTTTGTTGACCCAATGCCGGATGCGTGTTTCCGTCCCTTCTTCCTGGATCACTGCCCCATCCCGGGTATCAATACAGGGTCGAGCATTCAGATGATACCAGAGGTGTGCATGTGCCTCGTATGAGTCGTATCCGGTATCAAGCAGCACAAGACTGAGTTTGGGTTTCAGCGCCTCCACTCTCTCGATAAGTGGAAAAAGGTGGGTTAAATCCGCATCAGTCCCATTCGAGTAGACCATGGTGAGTGGGTATGGTCCGAGATTGAAGATATGCGCTTTATCCATCTTAACCTGGTAATGCGGGTGAAAAAGAGCATATCTGTCATACCGGGATGCTTCGATTGGAGTTGAATCGATGATCCCAACCCTCTCCTTCTGTGCCCAGAGAACAATTGCCTCACCTACAAGATGCATGAGCCGTTCCACACCTTCGACGCCGAGACGATATTTCACAAAACTGTGGAGTGTTGCAGGATTGGGCAATAGATACCCTGCTTCAGTCTTCTCTGCACCAAGGTTGAAACAATCATCCTCTGTCAGGAGACGAACTGTCCGGACATAGGACTGTTTCCTGAAACACTTGATGACAAGTAGTTTGATCATAAGAATAACCGGATAATGGAACCGAGAGACCTGTCTGGAGTAGTATTCTCGTTCAATAGTCTGTGCAATGGTGTCCAGATAGGGCGAACTTAGGAACTCCGTGAGAGAGAACCCTGGTTCAATCTCTTCAAATCCGTCTTCTTTTGCCAAAAACTCGGTGTTAAAGGCCATGAACCATTTTGGGGCCAGGTATATATACCTGACGGAACACCTCTTACCGAGGCGCAAAAAAATTAGCAGACCTGGTACATCTCCGGTAAAAACCAGATAAACTGGCAAGGTGCGCCAGAGGCGCGCATACTACCGAAAAAGAGAGAAGAGTTTATAAGCCAGATCGTTGATTTGATGGGCTCTCGCAGCGTGAAACGCAGCACCACCTGTCGTATAACGGGTCACGCCGGTTCTCAAAGACCCTGGTATCCCGTCCGGCGCACCACGACTCCACCATGGTCGCCTCCTCCTCCGTGCCGAGGGTGACCAGCGTCTCGTCGGTGAGGTCAAGGAGGGTGGTTATGATATCCTGCCAGAGACTGGCGTTGTAGGGGTAGATCTGCCCTGCCATGAGGATGATCCCGAGAGGAGCGTCTGTAATGTAGCGGTCAGCCTCCCGTGCATCGATGCAGATGGTATCGGATGGGAGGAGCCGCCCTTTCGAGAGGCCGAGCGCCAGGAGCGTTGGGTCGTTGTCGTAGGCGAGCGCGCGCAGACCGCCCGCACGGAGCGCTGCGGTGCCGACCCCGGAGCCACAGCAGCAGTCGAGACAGAGTTCCCCGCTCCGGTCGCCCCAGACCTCCTGGAGGAGGTCACGTATATACTCTACCCGGCCCGGGCGCAGGTCTTCCAGGGCGGGTGATGTTGTCTCCAGGAGTTCCATGCTGTAGTATTCGCGGACGGCACTCGCCCAGGTCTCCCGTCTTTCCTGGTAGATTTCCCCGCCGATCGCCTCGAAATACTCTATGATGGCAAGGTTCGGGTCGCGGTAGAGGAACGAGGCGACGTGCCAGCCTCTCCTGTCGTGGAGCGCAAGCGCGATCACCTCCTCATTCTCATCGACCAGGAGGCGAGCCTCGTCCGCCCGAATCTGGAAGAGGTAGTCCGTGCACGAATCCAGCGTCAGGTCAGCAAAAGAGGGTTCTATGAGCCTGCAGCCCTCGACCTCAAGAATATCCGCAACCCTCATGCCGACCCCCTCTCGATCTTCAGTCCGCCCGGTGCCCGGATGACCCCATCGATGCGGGCGTCCTCGTGCAGCGTGAGGCGGCGACAGGAGACGTTTCCAAGGATGTGCACACCCTCTTCTACCCTCAGATCACCCTCGCTCTGGAGATCTCCGTGGATGACCGAACCCCTCGCGATGCTTCCATCCTCCCGAAGGCTGATACTCCCGAACAGGGTCGTATCCTCCCTCACCACGATCGAGGCCGCACGGATGTTCCCGTGCAGCCGGCAGCCAGAGCCGATGACCATCCTATCCGGGACGGAGAAGGTCTGCATATCCAGGACGGAACCGCCCGGGATCATAAGCGGCGTGGCGGCAGGAGCCTCATCGTCGCCGAAGATCTTTTCGAGGACTGAACTCAGTTCGTCCTCCCTCTCGATCCCGAGTATGGCCACCAGGTACATCACGATGTAGATTATGACCGGCATGGGGTTGCGGATGGAGATCCAGCCTTTCGCCTCAAACCCGCGCTCTATCTGGACGTTGTCGCCTATGTCCAGGTCTCCACGGACGACCAGTTTGCCAAGGATCTTCACCCCTTCCCCAAGGTAGGCGTCCTCGTCCACTATAACGTCGCCGCTGACCTCGCACCAGTTATCGATCCTGGCATCGCCTGCCGCAACGATGCTGCCGTTGATCCTGCTGAACTCACAGACGACGACGTCCTTTCCCGAGAGACCGTAATCGATCCGGCACTTCTCGCCGACGATGATATCCTGTTCGGTCTTGAGCGTCCTCTCCTGGAGTTCGGTGCGGTCGGGGAGGGTGCAGCCACTGATCCGGTTGTGGTCTACCCTGGATTCCATTTACCCGGTATAACCTTCATGCGCCATACTTATGACTCTTATTGATTAGGTCCATGACGATCGGCATGAGGTCAGAGCCACGGATACGGTGCAACCCACCCTCCGCACACGAGACCTCGTCGAACCGTCTGACCCGGTCAACCCTGACTCCGGGGCCACGTATGACGACCGGCACCGGGTCGGCGCTGTGATCCCTGACCGGGCAGGGCGTGCTGTGGTCGGCACAGACCACGATCAGGGTCTCGTCGAGATCGAGCAGCGGTTCGAGCGCCGCATCGATAACCTCTATAAAATCCCGTTTCTGGGTGGCGTTACCGTCGTGGCCGGCCTCGTCTGCGCCCTTGATGTTCATCAGGACGAAGTCTTTCCGGCCGAGTTCCGCCAGCGCTGCCCGCACCTTGGCGGCCACATCGGAGTTGACCGACCCTGTCGCTCCCGGCACCGGGATGTGTTCAAGCCCCACGACCTTCCCGATCCCCACGATCAGTGTGGCAGCCGCGATCACGCTCCCGGAAAGCCCGTAACGCTCTGAGAACTGCGGGAACTCACCCATCTTCCCGGCACCGCGGATCAGGAGGTAGTTTGCGGGCGCCAGTCCCTCCTTCATTCGCTGGATGTTGAGGGGGTGGTGGTAGAGGATCTCCGCCGACTGGCGGACGAACTCGTTGCAGGCGCGGGCGGTCTTTGCGTCGGCGGGGTCGTCGGTGCAGGCCCGGATCTCTGGCGGGCGGACACCCTCCTTCTTCGGGTCGTTCGAGGAGACCTTATCCCCGAGCCCCTCCCCGACGAGGGCCAGGGCAGCCCGGTGGCCGACGCCAGAGTTGAACCGGAACTCAAGACCGAGCGATGAGAGGTCGACGCCATCCCGGATCGCTTCCGCCAGGGGCTCCGTCCCGGAGATCCTCCCTGCCCGGCGGTCGGTGACCGCACCGTTCTCGTCAACGGTGGCAAAGTTGCAGCGGAACCCGATCATACCGGCGGTCATATGGATCCCGGTTCCCTCTGCCTCGAGCGGTCCGCGGCCGGTGTAGTAGTCCTGCGGCGGATAGCCGAGCAGCGCGAGGTGGGATGTATCGGATCCGGGGCGTATACCGGGGGATATGGTGTCCATGATCCCGCATACGCCTCCAGCGGCGATCCGGTCGAGGACAGGTGTTCGTGCAGCGGCAAGAGGCGTTTTCCCGTCCAGCGCTTCACATGGGCGGTCTGAGATCCCGTCCAGTACCAGGAATAGAACCTTCTGGGCAATCATAGTGAAGAGATGATGATCTAAAACCTGATTACTCTTGCCAGTGGTGCGGGTGAAATGTGGTTGAGCAGTGGGCCCTATACGGCCGCAATCTGCTCAAGTCTGGACTTTGTGATCTCGACCCGGCGCATCGGGTAGATCGTCTTGACGGCCTTGAAGATATCCCGGGCGAGGTCGCCGGATACGATCTCCCTGACCAGGGTATCCAAATCGCTCTCCGCTGCCTTTGCGGTGAGTATCTGTGCGACCGTCTGGCGGATGGCGTGGACCTGGCTCTGGTCGGCCCTTGTGAGCGTGAGGCAGACGACCGTGACCCGGAGGAGTTTGCCATCCCTGGTGAGGAGCGGGAGGATGGTATCGATACGGGACGTCCGCCGCTTCACCATCGATCGCAGGTAGTCGCGGGTCACCTCGTGCCCGACGAACTCGGTGTAGGCGGCGTCGCCGGCCACGTTCTTGATCTTGAACTTCATCTTGATGTGGGACTTTGAGTAGTCCTGTGCGACCTCACCGAGGGTGGTGGTCATAACGCGGCCGATCATGTTCTCGGGGTCGGCCGAGATGGTGTCGCCGATCTCGACTTTGCCGAAGGTCTCCGGTACGTAGACACGGTACCACTTCTTGGCTTTCCAGCCTTCAAGCCTTCTTCCAGCCTGTTTCTTCTTTGCCATGGTATCACTTCATCAATATCAATTTTTCATCCCATTTGAGCCTGAATTCACTTCCTGACCCTTTTGCTGCCGCATGGCGGCGTTGCAGACCTCATCTGCTATTGCCAGGTTCATGAGGTAGTCGTCCACCGTCGCGATGATCGACCGGAGCCTGGCTCCATCCACCAGGGCCTGCACACCCCCTCCGACCTGGATCGTCCTGATGAGGTTGAGGTTGTCGGGCTCGAGCGCCGCGGCCACACACCCGGGGTGGTTGTGCCGGGTCTCTATGACGCCCAAAACACGGATCATGCGAGGATCGCCTCCAGGAGTTCCTGCCTGAACCTCTCCAGGCCTCCGGCTGGGATCCGGGCACCGGCCCTCTGGCGGTGGCCGCCGCCGTGGCCGCCGCAGGCCCGGGCAACCGTCCGCATGAGCGCGTCCAGGTTGAGGTCGACGCCCGGCGGGCAGCGTGCTGAGATCGAGCAGTGGTCGCCGCTCATCCCGATGACGAAGACGGGGCCGTCCTGGAGAAGGTCGTAGGCGAGCACATCCGCGACGTCGCTTGCGACGTTCTCGTCGTCCACCTCATACAGGGCGACGCGTTCGTCCAGGCGACGCGCTTCGCGGACGCCTGCGATGACCGACTGCCGGTAACGTGCGGTGATCTCCCGGGCTTCCTGGAGCGCGTGGCTCGAGCGGAGGCAGAGCGATGCACCGATATCACCTTTTCCGGCTTTGCCGCAGGCGTCGACGACGGCGGTGAGGTCACCTGCCTCGTCGATCACCTCGCGGCCAAGGCTGTAGGTGGTCCCCCAGAGGCTGCAGAGGGCGGTGACTGACGCCTCCCTGGCGGCAGTAAGGACGATCCGGGAGAGGAGCGTCTCCATATCCACTTCGTCCTCACCGGTGACTGCTGCAACCAGTGTGCGGGCGGCATCGGGTTCTCCGGAGAGTCCGGGGAGGTAGGGGTCGATCGCGAGTGTGATCTGTTCGACGAGTCCTCTTCCTGCGAGGAGGAGGCCGCGGCCGGGTGTGATGAACCCGTTTGCGATCCCTTCGTTTGCGATCTCCCGGTTTGGCCCCTCGATAACCTGGCCGTCGCCGATGATCCCGAGGAGCGTGAGCCCCGCGAGATCACGGTTGTCCCCCATCTGCCGGGCGACAAGGTATGCGGCACCGGCCGCTGAGAGGCTCCGGTCACCGTCGATCCCGGCGAGGTGCGGGTTGACGTGGAGTTCGCCCTCGAAACGCGGCTGGTGGTGGTCGACCACCATCACGTCGTCTGGCAGGTCCGGAAGCGCCGATCCAAAGTCGCATAACAGCACGCTGCCCTCCCTGGGGATCTCTTCCGGCGTGATCTCGGGGCGGATCCTCAGGCGGAACCGACCGCCCGCGCGGAACATGGCCTGGCAGAGGATGGATGCGGCGGCTATGCCGTCGGCATCGTGGTGTGCCAGCACCTCCACAAACTCGTCTTCGAGCAGGCGGTTGGCCAGGGTTGCAGCAGCGGCGTCAAGCGACATGGGTCGATCAGCGGGTAAGCAGGATCTCCGCGGTCTCCGGTTTGTATGTCCAGTCGGCCGGCAGCCGTCCGCTTTTGACGTAGTAGTTTACCAGCCTGCGGACCTTGGACTCGGCGATCTGAAGCTGCCTGAGGTTGTGGTGGTCCTTCTTGTTCTCAGCAAGGTGTTTCCTGAGCCTGAGCGCTTTCTCCATCAGGTTCCGGAGGTCCTCGGGGATCTCTGATTCAAGACCGTTCTCACGGAGAATCTCCGTTATACGTTTGCCTGTGGCGAGCCTGACGTCAGGGACGGCGTGCCTGTCGCGCAGGACAAGCCCGATCTGGCTGGCCGAGAGGCCGTCTTTGCGGAGTTCGATGATGATCTTCTCGATCTCCGCTGCATCCGTGTTTGACCACTCGGGCGCCTCTTTACGATAGGGGCGGACTGAACCGCTGGTTCCCCGGCGCCGAGCGTACATTCTTGCCATTCATGCACCTCCGTTAGGTATTAACTATGTAAGTCCAGAAAAGAGTCCGTTTCCTGACTATTCTCTGTAATCCCGAGCCCTTGCGGGCAGTGCTTCCGGGAGCACGTCGGACTTACCATAGCCAGCACATACAGTGCTCTACATTGTTTACCGGGAAGAATCTTAAGAGTATCGGACTCTCCAGCGGGGTGAAGGGGCGGAGCGGGGATGCAAGCGGAACCGCCCTTCCCGTAATCAATTTCAATACGATACGTTTTTCTGTTTATCCATCCAACAATACCAGGCGCGGGACGCGCCGTTGGGCCTGTGGACTCGCTCCCGGTGGGGAGGGGGATGAAACAGGAAGCCCCCCGCCCGAGAGGCGCGGGGTAGTTCACCTGCTCTCAGGGCAAAACCTGATAGCACAAATGCGATAGTAGTCTAGCGGCAGGACAGGGGCTTCCCAAGCCTCTAACCCGGGTTCGATTCCCGGCTATCGCATCCCTGTTTTGGTTTGATCGTTCTGGTGCGAGATGGCCTCGCATTTACGAGAGATCGCAGATCTTTGCATATTGGCAGCACTGAGAAATCTGGAAAGGGGCGCCATTTTTGTGAGTCCCCCCGCTGGGAAAAAATGACCGGGGTTTTTACCCCCGACGATACCGTGTCGCGATCAGGATGACCAGCGCCGCCCCGGCCGCCGCCGCACCGAACCCGGGTGCGGTCGCCGTCGGCACCGGTTCTTCTGTCTCTTCTCCAGGCTCCGTGATCCCTGCCAGCCAGGCGGTGCTGTTGCCGGTGGAGATGAACTGGATGCCTGCCAGGACATAACCGCCGCCAGGAACGCTGGCAGCGGCATACACCCGGTTCCCGGGGAACGTCATCTTCCAGAGTATGGCCCCGTCAGCGTCCGTCCCGAAGACAAAACCCTCTCCACTCGCTGCGTTCGTACCTGCAACCAGGTAGCCGCCGGAGGGCTGGATGCCGACAGCGTAACCGGTGAACCCCTCCATCTTCCTAGCCCAGGCCTCATCTCCGTCCTGATCGACGAGCCCATACCAGTAGTTCCCGGAGTAGACAAATCCGCCGTCCGCGGTCTCCTCAAGATCGAAGATGACCGGAACCTGGTAGTTCCTCGACCACAGGGTGTTGCCGTCGGCATCGAGCCGGATGAGGAATCCGTCCCCCATATCGTAGGTGAAAGGCGATGACGTCCCCCCGACGAGGTAGCCGCCGTCAGAGGTCACAATCGCGGTGTTCACCGCGGTGCCCGGGAACGTCCTGTTCCAGATGGGCGTCCCGTTCCCGTCGGTCTTCAGCAGAACCCCGGTCGTCTCGTTCTCCGAGCCCGCCGGGTTCCAGAGCCAGCCGGCGGCAAGATATCCGCCATCAGGCGTCTTTGCAACCGACGAGACCTTCATCCCCGGGAGAGCCTCCCGCCACTCCTCCTCACCCGCGGCGTCCAGCCTGATCAGGAACGAGGTGCCCTGGTATTCGCCCCCCCCATCCGTCTCGTTGATCGAGACGCTGTATACACCGGCGATGCACCCGCCGTCAGCGGCCGCAGCAACGGAGGCAGGCGCCATCCCGGGCAGCCTTTTCAGCCAGACCTGGTTACCCGCCCCGTCGGTCTTTACGAGCATCACGTCCTCCTCCTTGCCGCTGGTTCTTGACAGGGTTGAACCGATGGCGATGAGACCTCCGTCTGCAGAGGGTGCAACGGCATCAAACTTGTTCTCATTCTCCAGCTTAAACGTCACGTTCCAGGCGACCTCTGGAGAGGCCGCGGTTGCGGAGACGACCCCCGCCGGCAGCACCACCGCAATGAACAGTGCTGCCAGGATCGCTTTCCTTCGCCAGAAGCCTTGAGGGTTTTCTGTCATGGAGATCCATGAAGGATGGGCGGGAAGCGCAAAAAGCGTAGTGGTTCGCCGCCGGCAATCCCTTAATGAACGTGGACTCCCAATACATTAGCACGTGCTGGCGACATTCGACGGAACCTGGGTGCACCTGAAGAGCGAAGGGCGCACGCTCTACGACCAGGGCGGTTATGGGAGACCGGAGAAAGACGGTCTTTGCCTATCCCCCGAAGAAGCTCTCTACCTCATGGAGCGAAACAAGATCGAGGTGAAGGACCTTGACTTTGATGCCCTGCTCGGCCTCTTCGCCGACCGGTCAAACTTCATCCGCAGGTACATGGTCTATCGCGACATCCGCGAGCGGGGCTACGTGATTCAGCCTGGCCCGCACGATTTCCGCGTGTTTCGCCGCGGCCACAAACCCGGGTCCGGTAAGTCGCGATACCTGGTCCGGGTTCTCTCGGAACGCGATCTCGTCGATTTCGACCGCCTGGATCAGGATGTGCTTACTGCGGTCAACATGCGAAAACAGTACCTCCTGGCGGTCGTCGATGACGAGGACGAACTGACCTACTACGAGGTACGGCTGCAGGATCTCCCCCCCATCGGCGAGCCGCCGGCCTGTGAGGCGCCTGTGGGGGCGGGGCTCCTTGGAACATACGCGCTTGCCCACCTGCCGCCGGGAAACCGGCTTGAGGAGGAGTGGTACGGCAAGAGGCTCGATGCCGAACGCCTCCTCTTTCGCCCCGTCGAGTCGATCTACCTGATTCGCAGATGCTGTCTCGAAGTCCATCACGACGGCGGGCCGATGACCGCAGAGACCCTCCTTGACGCGGTTGCGGAGGTTGATATCGAGATCCGCGAGAAGGAGCGGGTCTTTTCCGACCTCCGGGACAAAGGTTACATCCCCAGGACCGGCTACAAGTTCGGCCACCACTTCCGTGTCTACTCCGGGAAGAAGAGCCACTCCGAGATGCTGGTCCACGCCGTTCCTGCAGGAACTTCCATGCCGATGAGCGCCGTCTCCCGCTCCGTCAGGCTCGCTCACAGCGTCAAAAAGAAGATGTTGTTTGCCTGCGTACGTAACAGCGGTATCAGGTACGTCGAATTTGGCAGAATAAAACTGTGAGCGTCATTACATGAATTCCGAGCTAACCCCCTGGTCAAACAACCAGACCGTCGATCTGGATCGACTCTTCTCCGAGTTTGGTATCGAGCCTATTGGTGAGGTGGCACGAAACCTTCCAGAGATACCGCCGTTCATACGCCGCGGCATCGTCGTCGGGCATCGGGATTATAACCTGATCGCCGACGCTATCCGGAACAGAACGCCGTTTCATGTCCTTACCGGGTTCATGCCCTCCGGTCTCCCGCACCTCGGGCACCTGATGGTCATGAAAGAGGTTGTCTGGCACGTGCAGCAGGGCGGGACGGGCTACGTCGCCATCGCCGACCGGGAGGCGCACGCCGTCCGCGGCATATCCTGGGAGAAGTGCCGGGACTACGGGAAGGAGTACCTCAAAGCCCTCTACGCCCTCGGGTTCGAGGGCACGACCTACTACCAGAGCCGAAACGAGCGTTTGAAGGATCTGGCCTTCGAGGCGTCAACGCGGGTGAACTTCTCGGAACTCAATGCAATCTACGGGTTTGGCCCGGATACGTCGCTCTCTCACGCCATGAGCGTCATCACCCAGGTGGCCGACATCCTCTTCCCGCAGGTGGATGCCGGTCCGGCGCCCACGATCGTCCCGGTTGGCCTTGACCAGGACCCGCACCTCCGGCTAACCCGGGACGTGGCCTACAAACTCCGGATGTTCACGGTCGAGGACCGCGGCGAGTACATCAGCGTCCGGTCAAAGAACGCCTCTGAAGAGGCCATTGAGACGGTCTATCGCGCGTTCCCGGGCTCGAAGAGGTATGCGGCTCACGTGGACATACCGGGTCTTGCGCAGAACCGCGTGGAGGAGACCGTCCGGAGGATCGAGATCGATCACGGCGGGTTTGGGTTCTACCTCCCTTCCTCGACCTACCACATCTTCATGCCTGGGCTCCAGGGCGGGAAGATGTCAAGCAGCGTGCCCGCGAGCCAGTTCGGGTTCTACGAGCCCGACTCCTCGGTAAAGAAGAAGGTCATGGCGGCGCTTACCGGCGGGCGGATGACGCTTGAGGAGCAGAGGCGTCTTGGCGGCGATCCGGACTCCTGTCCGGTCTATCTCCTGAACCTCTTTCACATGCTTGATGACGATATCGAGCTTGCCGACCTGCGCCGCCGCTGCGAGAGCGGCGAACTCACCTGCGGGCAGTGCAAGAAAGAGACGCTGGAACGCGTGCGGGCGTTCCTTGCGGATCTGCGGGATCGGATGGATGCGGTTGAGCACCTTGCCGAGGAGGTATGATACGGTGGAACTGACGCAGAACGAGAAGAAACTCCTGGTTGCCCTGGCCCCGCTCGGGTCGGCAGACGCGGCCGCTCTTGCGGAGAAGATGAACACCCGCCCGGAGGCGGTTGTGCAGTATGCGAACCTCGCCCGTGAGCGGGGGCTTGTTGAGGTTGAGAGAGACGTCACCCGGCGCTACCGGCCGACGGAGGAGGGGCTGGCCTATGTCGGGAAGGGTCTCCCCGAGCGGCAGTTGTTCGAGAGTTTCGGGGAGGCTATCCCTATGCGCGACCTCCAGAAACACCCGCTTGCAAAGATCGGGATCGGCTGGATGCGCAGGAAAGGCTGGATCACCATCCGCGACGGTGTGGTGCATAAGACCGGCAACGCCCCGCCGGGCCCGGATGAGGTTGCGTTTGCCCGGGTTGGAGAGACTGGCGAGATCCCCGCTGATGAGGAGGGTGTTCTCGATCTCGTGAAACGCGGGCTTGTCCGGGAAGAGGATGAGGTCACATACACCATATCGATAACACCCCACGGCAGAGCCCTCCTGGCCGCCGGGCTCGATCTGCGTGAGGAGGTGGGGACGCTCACACGTGAGCAGATCATCTCCGGCGCCTGGGAGAGCCTCCCCCTCCGGCGCTACGACGTCACGAAACTGCCGCGACGCGTCTACCCGGGGAAGACCCACCCCTATCAGCGCCTCATCGACGAGATGCGCCGAGTCCTCTTTGATATGGGGTTTGCCGAGATGTCGGGCGGGGTAGTCCAGAGTTCGTTCTGGAACTTTGACGCCCTCTTCCAGCCCCAGGACCACCCGGCCAGGGAGATGCAGGATACATTCTTCCTGGCCGAGCGCTGGCCTCTTCCCGAGGGTTACGAGCGCGTCCGCGAGATGCACGAGCACGGCGGCGATACCTCGTCCACCGGGTGGGGAGGGAGGTGGAGCGCGGAGAAGGCGCAGCAGTGTGTTCTGCGGACGCACACGACCAGCCTCTCGATCCAGCACCTGGCGGAGCACCGGGAACCCCCGGTCAAGGCGTTCTGCATCGGCCGGGTCTACCGGCGGGAGGCCATCGACCCCACCCACCTGGCGGAGTTTGAGCAGCTTGAGGGTATAGTGATGGACGAGGGTGTCAACTTCCGTCATCTCCTGGGGTTCTTGAAGGAGTTCTACGCGAAGATGGGGTTTGACAGGGTCAGGTTCAGGCCGGGCTACTTCCCCTACACCGAACCGAGCGTGGAGCCTGAGGTCTATGTTGAGGGTCTGGGCTGGGTGGAGCTTGGCGGAGCCGGGATCTTCCGTGAAGAGGTGACGGCGCCATTCGGGATCGAGCACCCGGTGCTTGCCTGGGGTCTCGGGATAAGCCGGGTGGCGATGCTGCGGCTCGGGCTGCGGGACCTCCGGCACCTCTACAGGAGCGATGTTGAGTGGATCCGGGAGACGCCCATCTACGGCGGGGGGCGGTGAGAGTGGCGATCATAACGCTCCCCTACAGGTACCTGGAACGGCTGACCGGGGTTGACCGGGAGACGATCATCGAGCGCCTCCCGATGATCGGTGCCGATATCGAGCGGGTCGAGGAGGATCACGTGGATGTTGAGTTCTTCCCCGACCGGCCTGACCTCTACTCGCCGGAGGGTGTCGCCCGTGCGGTGCGGGGTTTCCTCGGGATAGAGGTGGGGCTGCCGGTCTACAGCGTCCGCCCATCGGGTATAACCTTCTCGGTGGATCCGGGGCTTGCCGATATCCGGCCGTGCCTGGGCTCAGCGGTGATCCGGAACGTCAACCTCGATGAAGAGTCAATCGAGTCGCTTATGGGGCTCCAGGAGGCCCTCCACTGGGCGGTCGGCCGCGGCCGAGGCAAGGTGGCGATAGGCGTCCACGACCTTGACGCTGTCAGGCCGCCATTCCGCTACATCGCCTCGCCCCGGGATCGGTCGTTTGTCCCGCTGGACTTTGAGAGGGAGATGACGATGGAGGAGATCCTGGTCGACCACCCGAAGGGCCGGGATTACGCTCACCTGGTGGAGAACTTCCCGAAATTCCCGCTGATCGTCGATGCCGATGACCGGGTGCTCTCGTTTCCGCCGATCATCAACGGCGAGGTTACGCGGGTCACGGCGGCGACGAGGAACATCCTTCTCGACTGCACCGGTACCGACCGGAAAGCGGTGATGACGGCGGTAAACATCATCTGCACGGCGCTAGGGGAGGCGGGGGCGAGCATCGAGTCGGTCAACGTGGATGGGGAGGAGATGCCCACCCTTGCACCGGCGGAAAGACTGGTCTTTGTTGAGGACTGTTCTTCTCTCCTCGGGATCCCGCTCACACCGGGAGAGATGGCGCGGCTGCTTGGCCGGATGAGGTTTGGCGCTGAACCTGCGGACGATTCACGGGTCAGGGTCCGGATCCCCTGTTACCGGGCGGACATCCTCCACGACTGGGATGTATTTGAGGATGTGGCAATCGCCTACGGGTTTGAGAACTTCGAGGCCACCCTGCCGGCGGTCTCAACCATCGCTGCGGAGCACCCGGTCAAGACGATAGAGGGGGCGGTTCGGTCGGTGATGACGGGGCTTGGCTACATAGAGATGATACAGTTCACCCTCACGAACGAGAGGGTGCTGTATACGAACATGCAGCGGTCTCCATCGCCGGGGACGGTGAGGCTGCTCCACCCGATCAGCGAGGAGCAGACGGTGGTGCGAACCGACCTGCTACCGCTGTTGATGGAGGCTCTGTTTGCAAACAAGCATCGTGACCTGCCGCAGCGGTTATTTGCGGTGGGCGATGTGGTGGAGGACTGTCTGACCTACCAGAAGGTGGCGGCGGTCAGCATCCACCCGGCGGCAGACTTCTCGGAGGCCTACGCGGCGGCGGACGTCCTGTGCCGGGAGGTCTCGATCGGCTACAGTGTCAGGGAGTCGGCCGATCCGGCGTTCATCGAGGGGCGCCGCGGGGATATAGTTCTCGATGGAAGGGTTGTGGGGGTGTTCGGGGAGATCCACCCGGCTGTGCTGCGGGCGTTCGATCTCGAGCACCCGGTTGCGGCGCTGGCGCTCGATCTCAGAGCCGTACCGGGATACCCCGCTCCGCCAGGTACTCCTTCACCTGGCGGACGGTGAACTCGCCGTAGTGGAAGACGCTTGCTGCAAGGCAGGCGTCGGCCTTTCCTTCTGTGAACCCTTTGTAGAAGTGTTCGAGCGATCCCACGCCGCCGCTTGCGACGACCGGGATCCCGACCGATTCCGAGACAGCGCGGGTGATTGGGATATCAAACCCCTCCCGGGTGCCGTCGGTCTCCATGCTTGTGAGCAGGATCTCGCCGGCGCCGCGCTCTTCGGCCTCCATCGCCCATTTGATGGCGTCAAGCCCTGTGGGTCTGCTGCCGCCGTGGGTCACGACCTCGTACCAGCACTCCCGGCCGTCGGCGAGGGTGATCGGCGTCCTGCCGGCGGCCATATCGTAGTTGCGCCGGACGTCTATTGCGACGACGATGCACTGGGTGCCGAACCTCCCGGCGCCCTTTGTGATGAGGTCGGGGTCTTTGACTGCGCTTGAGTTGATGCTCACCTTGTCGGCGCCAGCCCGGAGGATCTGTTTCATGTCTTCGATGCTCCGGATGCCGCCGCCGACGGTGAGGGGAAGGAAGAGGTGGTCCGCCGCCCGCTGCACCACATCGATGATGGTGCCCCGGTCCTCGCGGGTGGCGGTGATGTCGAGGAAGACCACCTCGTCGGCGCCCTGCTCGTTGTAGCGCCGGGCGAGTTCCACGGGGTCGCCCGCATCCTGCAGCCCGACGAAGTGCGTGCCCTTGACGACCCGTCCATCTTTGAGGTCGAGGCAGGGGATGATCCGCTTCGTTAAAACCATGAGTACTGGTTATTTAGCGTGAGTTGATGAGTGTTTTGTTCTGCGGGGGTGATCGATGGCAGACGTTCCGGGCGGCATGGCTGTATTGGGGGGGATCTCTCCAACCCCAACGGGGCGATTCTCCATCGATACCGTGCCACGGGGGACGAGCAGATCTCTGCCGTCAGTGAGAACCCCCTCCCTGGAGACGGCCATCGAGTCAGTCGCCAGACACTCGCCAGCCCCCTCTTGAGCGGCCGGGAGGTGAGGGTGGCTCGACGAGAGAGGTTTTAACCGGCTTGCCGAGACGGGTTGGGGCGATCCACCATGGATGCGGCGGGCGGGGAGGACAACTCTGGCGTCACGCTGAACACCCCCCCTCTGCACGGCTTCCAGCCCCATCACCACCCACCGTCTCCCTCCCTCACCCTGCACTCCCCTTCCCTGCTGCTGTAGCCCTCCCCGTCAATAACCCCCCTACGTTTAAGTTCTCCGGGAGAATACTTTTAGAGACAAACCGGAGGAGCATCCGGCGGGATTAACCGGTCTGGTGGTTTTTATGGAGTCTGGAGATCTTAAGATAGCATGGGCGCGGCAGTACATGCCGGTACTCTCGTCCATCCGGAACCGTTTTGTTGAGGAAAAGCCGTTCTCCGGCATTACAATCGGGATGGCGCTGCACGTCGAGGCAAAGACCGCGGTACTTGTCGAGACGCTGGCGGCAGGCGGCGCCGAGGTGCACATCACCGGGTGCAACCCCCTCTCAACCCAGGACGATGTCTCCGCCGCGCTCAACACCCGCGAGGGGATCCATTCCTACGCCCGCCGGGGCGCCGGGGTGGAGGACTACTACGCGGCCATCGACCGGGTGCTCGACGCACGGCCGGCGATCACCATCGACGACGGCATGGACCTCATCCATCGCCTCCACACGGAACGCCGGGAGGTGCTGGAGACGGTCATCGGCGGCTGCGAGGAGACCACGACCGGCATCCACAGGCTTCGCGCGATGGCGCGGGATGGAGCGCTCAGGTTCCCGGTCGTCGCCGTCAACGACACCCCCATGAAACGTTTCTTCGACAACGTCCACGGCACCGGCGAGAGTTCGCTTGCATCGATCATGATCACCACAAACGTCCTCATCGCCGGCAAACGTCTCGTCGTTGCGGGATACGGTTACTGCGGCCGGGGACTTGCTCAGAAGGCCAGGAGCCTTGGCGCCAGGGTCATCGTGACCGAGGTCGATCCCCGGCGGGCGCTCCAGGCGCACATGGACGGGTTTGACGTCATGACGATGGATCAGGCAGCGCCGCTCGGCGACCTCTTCATCACCACCACCGGGAACAGAAGCATCATAACGGAACGCCACTTCCCGAAGATGAAGGACGGTGCAATCCTTGCAAACGCCGGGCATTTCAACGTAGAGATCGATCTCGACTGGCTCGCCTCGCACGCCGGCTCCACTGTCCGCCGCGACGGCATCGATACCTACATCTTGGACGGAAAGGCGGTTCACGTCCTCGCCGAGGGCAGGCTCGTGAACCTCGCCACCCCCAAGGGCATGGGTCACCCCATCGAGGTGATGGACCTCAGTTTCGCCGTCCAGGCTCTCTCCGCCCGCTACATCGCGAAGCACGGCCGCGAACTCAAACCCGGGGTTCACGATGTCCCATCAGAGATCGACGAGGAGGTGGCGCGACTGAAACTCGATGCACTCGGTCTCTCTATCGACCGGCTGACACCCGAACAGGAGGCCTACATGAACTCCTGGACGATTGGGACGTGACCCGGTCTTTCGACCTTTTTTTTTGCCGCTCGTGTCGAAACCTTAACGCTTCTCCCCGCCGACCCTTCTTCTCATGTGGCAGGCGCTGGATATCGAGGCCTGGATTGCCGGCCGGCGGTCTGACCTCGACCGGGTCAAAGAACCCGTCTCTCAGATCATCGCAAGGGTGCGGGCGGAAGGCGACGCCGCTCTCCTCGACCTGACGAAGAAGTTTGACGGCATCGACCTCGAGGAGATCGCCGTACCGAAAGAGGAACTGGAGGCGGCCTACGACCGCGTGGATGCCCGGCTGGTTGAGAGCCTGGTGGAAGCAGAGGCGCGCATAAGCGCGTTTCACGAGTTGCAGCGCGGGCGTGACCTCTGGCTCCAGGAGATGGAGCCAGGGATCACCCTGGGCGTCAGGACGACGCCCCTCTCCCGTGTGGGGGCATACGTCCCCGGCGGGCGTGCGGCATACCCCTCAACCGCCCTTATGTGCACCGTCCCGGCAAAGGTCGCCGGCGTCTCTGAGATCTGCTGCTGCACCCCGCCGCCGGTCAGCCCGATAACCCTGGTCGCACTCGACATAGCCGGGGTGGACGAGGTCTACCGTATCGGCGGCGCCCAGGCCATCGCGGCGATGGCAATCGGGACAGAGACCGTCCCCCGGGTGGAGAAGATCGTCGGCCCCGGGAACGTCTACGTCACCGCCGCGAAGATGCTCCTCCGGGACGAGGTAGAGATCGACTTCCCGGCAGGCCCAAGCGAGATCGCCGTCCTCGCCGACGAAACGGCCAACCCGACCTTCATCGCCGCCGATATCCTGGCCCAGGCCGAGCACGACCCCAACGCCGCCTGCGTCCTCGTGACCACCCGCCCCGGTCTCGCCGATGCCGTCGGCGCCGAAGTGGAACGGATGGTTGCCGGGTCAGAACGCCGCGAGATCATCATGAAAGCGCTTGGGAACTCGGGTTATGTCCTGGTATCAGACCTCGACGAGGGCGTGGCGACGATCGATGCGATCGCTCCCGAGCACCTCTCGATCCAGGTCTCCGACCCGCTTGCGGTCTTAAACCGCGTCAGGAACGCCGGGTCTATCTTTGTCGGGCCATACGCCGCTGTGGCCTGCGGCGATTACGCCTCCGGCACAAACCACGTCCTCCCCACAGCGGGCTACGCCGCCATATACTCGGGGCTCGATCTCAACCACTTCTGCCGGCGGTCGACCGTCCAGGTTATCAGCCGCGAGGGGCTTTTAGCCATCGCCGACGTCGTGGAGACGATCGCCGATGCCGAAGGGCTCCACGCCCACGCCGAATCGGTGCGGGTTCGAAGGAAGGGGTGAGCGGAGGTCTCTCTTTGAGGGGCGATTCCACTCCATGACCGGTTTTTTCCGGTTCTGCATGTATTTTATCTCTGTGTGGTGAGGTGATCACAATGCCGGACGAGAAGCGGAAGGCGGAACTGAAGGTCACCGGGATGCAGTGTGCATCCTGCGCCCTCAACGTGGAGCGTGCTCTCACGGCCAGGGAGGGCGTCCATGATGCCCGTGTCAACCTGGCCACCGGGACCGCCAGCGTCGACTACGACCCCGCAAAGACCACAATCGCCGATATCGAGCAGGCGGTCATCGATGCCGGTTACGGCGTCCTGAAGAGCACCGCCACCGTCAGGATCGGCGGGATGGTCTGTGCCTCCTGCGCCAGCGTTGTTGAGGCCTCGCTCACCGGTCTCGAAGGCGTCTACGACGCCCGGGTCAACCTCGCCGCCGAGAACGCTTATATCGTCTACAACCCGGAACTGGTCACGATCGCTGATATCCGCGCCGCCATCGAGGATGCCGGTTACACCTACCTGGGGCTCGAGGAGGAGATCCCCGCGGATATCGAGGAGAAGATGCGCGAGGAAGACCTCCGCGAGAAGTTCCGGCGGTTCACCATCGGGTTTGCGGTGAGCGTTCCGCTGTTTGTAATCATGCTCCTCGGCATACCCGGTATGCTCGCTCTCCCTCTCTCCTTTAACCTGATCCTGCTCATCATCACCCTGCCGGTCTTCGTCTACGTCAGCGCCCCGATCTTTAAGGCGGCCGCTTCGGCGCTCCGTCACCGGGCGCTGACGATGGACGTTATGTACGCCATGGGCATCGGTGTCGCCTACGGTGCAAGCATACTCGGGACTTTTGAGGTTCTCCTCACCCCGGAGTTCGCCTTCTACGACACCGCCGTTATGCTGGCCTCGTTCCTGATGCTCGGCCGATACCTCGAGGCCCGGGCAAAGGGGAAGACGTCTGATGCCATCAGGAGCCTTGTAGGCCTGCGGCCCAAGACCGCGACGGTCATCCGTGACGGCCGGGAGGTCGAGGTCCCGGTCGAGGCGGTGGTCCCAGGCGAGATCATCATTGTCCGGCCTGGGGAGAAGATGCCGGTGGACGGGGTGGTCATTGGCGGGGAGAGTTCAGTCGATGAGTCGATGATCACCGGTGAACCCATACCGGTCGAGAAGCGGGAGGGCGACGCGGTCGTCGGCGGAACCCTGAACGTGAACGGCGTCCTCCGCATCCGCGCTGAGCGGGTGGGGAAGGAGATGGTCCTTGCACAGATCATCAGGCTTGTTCGGGAGGCCCAGGGCTCAAAACCGTCTGTTGAGCGGATCGCCGACGTCGCGGTCACCTACTTCATCCCGGCCGTTCTTGCAGTTGCCACTGCCGCGTTTCTTGTCTGGTACCTCGTCCTCGACGCTTCTCTCCTCTTCTCTCTCACGGTGCTGATCTCCGTCCTGGTGGTTGCCTGCCCCTGTGCGCTCGGTCTTGCCACCCCGACCGCTGTGACCGTCGGGATCGGCCGGGGCGCAGAACTCGGGCTCCTCATCAGGAACGGTGAGGCGCTCGAGGTCTCGGAGAAGTTGACCACGGTCGTCTTTGACAAGACCGGGACGCTCACCCGCGGGAAACCGGACGTCACCGATATCGTCCCGTTAGGGGTTGCGGAGGAGAGGCTTCTATCGATTGCCGCGGCGGTCGAGTCAAACTCGCAGCACCCGCTCGCAACGGCGATCGTGCGCCGGGCGGAGAGCGCGGGTCTTGACCTTCCACCATCGGAGCGGTTCACGACATTCGGCGGCCTGGGTGTGACCGCCCTTGTTGAGGGCGCGGAGGTGCTGATCGGGAACCCGCCCCTCCTCACCGGGCGCGGTGTCACCCTCCCGCCGGAGGCGGCGGAGAGGATCGCCGCCCTCCAGGACGAGGGGAAGACAGTGGTCCTCGTCGCCGTCGGCGGAACGCTTGGGGGGGTCATCGGCATCGCCGACACCCTCAAACCGACGACAAAGAGCGCTGTTTCCGAACTGAAGAGGATGGGGCTTGCCGTGATGATGCTCACCGGCGACAACGAGCGGACAGCAACCGCGATCGCCCGGGAGGTCGGGATAGAGAACCTACGTGCCGGGTTGATGCCGCAGGAGAAGGTCGAGGAGGTCCGCGCCCTCCAGCAGCGGGGCGAGGTTGTTGCCTTCGTCGGCGACGGGATCAACGACGCCCCCGCGCTTGCGCAGGCGGACGTCGGTATCGCCATAGGGAGCGGGACGGATGTAGCGATAGAGAGTGGGGACATCGTCCTGATCCGCGACGACCTGACCGACGTGGTCGCGGCCATCCAGGTCTCCCGGAAGGTGATCTCCCGGATCAGGCAGAACCTCTTCTGGGCGTTTGCCTACAACGCCGCTCTGATCCCTATTGCCGCGGGTCTGCTCTACCCCTTCTTCGGGATCACCTTCCGCCCGGAACTTGCGGCGCTCGCGATGGCGCTCTCCTCGGTGACGGTTGTCTCGCTCTCCCTGATGCTCAAGACTTATATACCCCCGGCGAAGAGATCGGAGATTGATACAGATGGCAGTTGATCCGGTATGCGGGATGGAGGTCGATGAGGCGGCCGCCAGGTTCAAAACTGAGTACAAAGGCAGGACCTACTACTTCTGCGCCCCGGGGTGCAAGAAACTCTTCGAACGCGACCCGGAGGCCTACCTGAAGAAGTTGTGATCCCTTTCCGGCGGCGCAATCAGAACCGGTAGACCGCGCCGCCGAACCTCCCGCCGTGCCGCCCCTCTCCGGGGGCGAGGTCGGTGGTATCGTCGCAGATCCCGCGGAGGACGGCGCTTGCGTTGTCAGCGAAGTGGACTGTCCAGGCCTCCGGTGTCCGGGGCTGGATCTCACCGTGGGGTCCGTGGTGCGACATGATGATGTGGAGGATGTGCGCGAACCGTGCAGGGTCGACGCCGTCGGCGTGCCGCATGACCGCGGCGGCCCCGATCGCGGTGTGCCCGACCAGGGTGTATTCGGGGAGAGCGACGAACGAGAACCCCTGGCGCCGGAAACAGGAGGCTTTCCCGACATCGTGGAGGAGGGCGCCGGCGAGGATGACATCGGTATCCATCGCCGCCCGCCTGACGCTTCCCGCCAGTGCAACCGCGTTCTCCGCGGTCTCAAGGGTGTGCTCGGCAAGCCCGCCGGTGCAGGCGTGGTGGCGCCGTTTCGCTGCCGGGGCTTCGAAGAACCCCGGCGTCTCCTCAAGAACCCGGCCGACGAGAGAGGAGATGCCGGGGTCGCCGATCATCGCGGCCATGCGTGCCAGCCCCTGGCGGACGGCGGCGGTCTCTACGGGGGCGTAGACGAAGAGGGAGGGCTCGATCCCCTCCAGCGGCAGAGGTTCTGCCAGGGAGAAGATGCCCTCGTTGACGTTGACCTCGCACGTGCCGTTGTAGACCTTCGCGTAGCCCGTGATGCGGTAGACCTCGCCCTGCCTGATACCGCGGCAGAACGCCTCTATCTCTTCGGCGCTCTGGCTCCCCGTCCCCCAGACCTTGCAGGCTCCCCGGCCGCTGCGGTCGGATATGGTGAGGTGGATGTACTTCCCGCCGTCCTTCTTCTCCCGGACCTCTGCCGAATCCACAACGAATGGTGCGTCGACCGGGACACCGCCGGTTATCTCCCCGACAAAGACATTCTTCTCGACCACAGTGGCCAGCACTCCTGAGAGAGAGTTCTGTCCCGGACGAAACTTAAAACCCGGTGGTCTGTTTGCCAGCGCCCCCCCCGGCAAGATTCAGGCTGACCCCGTCTGACCCTTCTGCCGGGCGTAACGTTCGGCAAGCGAGTCCAGAGTCTCGACCTCGTCCAGGCTCTTGTCGTCTCTCACCCGGACAAACCTGGGGAAACGGAGGGCATACCCGCTCTCGTAGTTAGGGCTTGTCTGGATCTCGGAGTAACCAACCTCAAAGACCACACCTGGCTCGAAAGTGACCTCTTTTCCTGATCGGGCAATCACCCGATCCTTGAAGAGGTCGTAGAGGTCTGCCAGAACTTCGTCTGTGATCCCGGTCGCCACCTTCCCGACCGGGAGGAGCCGGCCGCCCTCGTCCTGGACGGCGAGCAGGAACGACCCGAACATCCCGGCCCTCCGGCCCTCTCCCCACTCGGCCCCGATCACGGCGAGATCTAGCGTCTCGACGCCGGGCTTAACCTTCACCCAGAGCCGGCCGCGGACGCCGGGGGTGTAGGGGGAGTCCAGGACCTTCACCATAACCCCTTCGTGGCCGAGGTTCAGGGCGTCGGCGTAGATCTCCTCTGCCCGGGCGGGATCGCCGGTCTGGAACTGCGGGGCGACGTGGTCGTGAAGGGTCTCCTCGAGGTATCTTCGCCGCTCCGAGAGGGGGCGGTCCACCAGCGACTCGCCGTCAAGGTAGAGGATATCGAAGACCTGGGGGACGAGTTCTATCTGCTCCATCATCGAGTCGATCTCGTGTTTCCGCCGGAACCGCCGGATCACGTACTGGAAAGGCATGGGCCTCCCTTCGCGGACGGCGATCGCCTCGCCGTCCAGGATGACGTCATGGCCGGTGGCTTCCATGAGGTGGCGTGCGACGTCGGGAATGCTCTCTGTGACGTCTTCGAGTTTTCGCGAGTAGATCCGGCACCTCTCGCCAACCTTGTGGAACTGGAACCGGCTTCCGTCGTATTTGTACTCGACGGCGACGGTGCCGTGTTCGGCGATCTGGTCGGCGATGGTGCCAGCCTGCGCAAGCATCATCTTTACCGGCCGAAACGGCCTGATCCTGACGCGGGAGAGTTCTTCGGGATTCTTCCGGGCGAGGAGGGCGACCTCCCCCAGGTCGTTTATAACCTGCTGGGCGTGCTCAACCAGGTGGACATCCACCCCGAAAGCCCGGGCGATGGCGTCGCGGACGTTCCCTTCGCCCATGCCTATCCGGAGTTCTTCGAGCATAAGTCTGGCCAGGTAACGCCCCTCTATCGGGCGGGCGTTGCCAAAGAGCCCTTCTGCCACCCGGAGTTTCTCCCGCTGCGATCGCTGCCCTTCGGCGGCCGCCATCCGTTCGAACCCCCGGTAGACATCGAGGAGTTCGAGTTCCTGGATGAAGAAAGAGGTCTGTTCTTTCTTTGCCAGGAGTTCCTCGACCGCAAGCCCCACGTCGCCTGTCCTGTTGACCGCCTCAACAACGGTCTCTCGCTTCACCCCTGCAACGTAGGCCACGGCGTCGTAGAGGAGGTTTGGACCCACGCCGAGTTTTCTGGTGCTCCAGTCGGGGAAGGTCCTGCCCATGATGAACCTGACGAAGATGGGAAGGTCGGTCTCGTCAAGTCCGGGGAGGACGGTGGCGACCTCTTCGATCATCTCCAGGCGTCCGGAGATTCCTTCAAGGTGTTCGCAGATGCGGGCGAACTCCAGAAACTGCATACCCATATCCCTTCTGTAGTAACTTTCCCGGTGGGGAGAATCAACCCTTCTGTCCGGTTCTGCATGATTGATGTGGTTCTGGTCCCTAAACCTTACTGATGCAGCAGGATGAAGAACTCAAGGATATGTTGCGCGACCTCATCTGGCTCAATGCCCTGATCGCGACTGAACTGATCCAGATCACGGAGAACACGTCCGGGATCCTCAGGCGGGCGCCGCCGCCGGAGTCGTGTATCGCTGAACACGCGGCTCTCCGGGCGACGGCTCTCGATATCGCCGACCGCTATCGGCCGGGGACGATGCTCCGGCAGCACGTTGAGAAGCACCGCTGATGCCGGCCGGGTCTGCTGCGGCTCCCAAACACTCAATAACTGGATGAACAGATCCAGTGATCGGTGAGGTTTGATGAAACTCCTGATTGTGATTGCACCGGAACGGTTCAGGGATGAGGAGCTGGAGGTCCCGAGACGGGCGTTTCTGGAGGCCGGGATAGATGTGGATATCGCCTCAACGGTCACCGGGAGGTGCAGGGGGATGCTCGGCGGCACAGCGGCGGCGTCCCTGACGTTTGACGACGTCAATCCCGACAACTACGACGGGATCGTTCTGGTGGGCGGAAGCGGCTCTCCGGACCACCTCTGGGGGAACCGGAAACTCCAGAGCCTTGTTCGGTCGTTCTTTGAGCAAGGCAAGATTGTCGCTGCCATATGTCTCTCGCCGGTCGTGCTTGCGCGCGCCGGGATCCTGGCCGGGCGGCAGGCGACGGTCTACCCGAGCCCGGACGCCATAAGGGAGATGAAGAAGGCGGGGGCAAACCTCGTCAGCGTCCCCGTCGTCGCCGACAGGCAGATTGTAACCGGGAACGGTCCTGAGGCTGCGGCACAGTTTGCCGATGCCGTTATATCCAAACTGGAGTGCTGAGCGGGGCGGCGTTGTTGAGACCCGGGTTGTGGGGGTGTTTTTCAGATCCCTGCCTGAAAAGAGAGCGGTCAGTGAGACGGTGAGACAGGGACGATTCGCCATCGATGCCGTGTCCGGGAGGAGCCGTTACGGTGAAACCCTCCCCGTGCACGGCCTTCCGGGCCACTCGCCGCCCCGCATTGCAACTCAGAAATCAAACAGCGTCTTCTGCGTTCTCAGTTCCGGGATGAGGTGGCTGTAGGCCTGCCAGTGGGAGAACCCGACCAGCCTTGAGGCCAGGTCGACCGCCTGGTCGAGGCTGGCGCACGGCGTCCCGGGGCCACGCATAGCGTTTCTCGCGGCTTCCCGGACGACCCAGGTGCCGAGCGGCGCCCAGTACTCGCCTGTGACGTGCCGGAGGACCAGAACCCGTGCGGACCGCTGCACGCCATCCAGGTACTCCGCCACCGCCAGACGTGCCGAGTAGTAGGCCCCCGCAAGCGGCGAGTAGCCGGATTTTGTCAGACCCTCGCCGTCGCGGGCGATCGTCTCATCCCCCTGCCCCCAGAGCGACTGCCTGCCCCAGACCTCGATCATCTCGAACTTCCAGTCGCCCGGAACCAGGATGCAGACGATATGGTTGCCATACAGCGATGCCGGGAAGACCCTGATCCCATCGAGCGGCGGGTAACGCGCGATCTTCTTCTTGAGGCGTTTTGAGACGGTGTCATCGACCGCCGTGATCGCCCAGCGCGTCGGGACTATATGCCGTTTCTTATCGCTTCCAAGCAGTCCGGCTGTGAGGAGCTGGGTTATCCGGTAGACATCGGTCCCGGAGGAGTGGAGGAGGCCGCACGCCTCGGTCGCGGATAGGTCGGTGTCCGACGTCACCCGGTCGACCGGTCTCTCCACCCGGGGGTTGTCCAGGACATCCAGGTGCCGGATGGCGCCGGTGAGGCCTATGGGTGCGATCGTCCCGTCGAACCGGAGATCGAAAGTGACGGGTTTTACAAACTGCGCCTCGACATCGAGCGGTCTGCTCGATAACGCTATATCCTGGATGCTCCCCGCAACGCTCTTCGACTCGCCGGCGCCGTGGATCGTCCGCGCCCGAAGCCCGACTACATCGTCGATCTGGAGGCCCCGCGCAACCCAGTCCGGCGGGTTGTCGGTGTCGTCGATCATAAGCGGCCCCGCCGCAACATTCGGATAACCGTAACTCCCCACAAAGACCGATGGCGCGGAACCCTGGTAGCGGTCGCCCGGCCTGACCTGGAGCCGGGCGTAGAACCGGCTCATGACGGGGCACTTCTCAAGCCCGCAGAGCCCTTTTCCTTTGCACTCGGCACAGCGCATCATTCAGCGCTCCCGGAGGTCGAGGAGTATACGCACCCTTCCATCGATGGCGTTCAGCGTCTCCTCCACCCAGTCCTCCCACCTCGAAGCCCGGAGGTCTCTTCTCTTTGCAATCTCCCGGCCGAGATCGTCGTCCCGGCCGTCGATAACCTCAACCACCACCGAGCCCGGGGCATACCCCGGCTCCACGATGGCGTCGGCGTCCCCGTCGACCACGCCGAAGACGGGGATCCCGGCATGGGAACAGATGTGCCCGCAGACGGCGGTGGTGTCATCGCCGATGGCAAGCACTCCGCATACATCATCCCCGATCGCCGTATAGAGGGTGTGGCCGCAGTGGTCGACGACCGCCACCCTCCCGCCGCGGCAGACCCGGCTGCCCTGCCGCGGGGGTGCGGAACGCACCGGCCCGCTCTTGCACCAGGCCCTGGTGATATCCGGGAGACCGGAGCGGAGGAGTTTCTCAAATCCGTGGGGTTTGGGGTCGAGACCGGAGACCGCCTTCAGCGAGCCATTCTCCATCGCGAGGACGACCGTATCCGCGGTTGTTGTCCCTATGACCACCCCGTTGACAAAGACCGCCTCCCCGGGGATGCACCCCCGGATCTCCCGCTGCCCGTCCTGCGGTTTCGCCGTGCTCCTCGCGAGAACCAGGTCGCAGCCCGTCCGGAGCGCGATCTCCTCTGCGAGAGCGGCATCGCCGCGGTTCCAGCAGTAGACGGTTCCGCTCGAGGTCTCGACGTGGACGAGTCCCGGGAGCCTCCCGGCAACGATCTCGCCAAAGATCCGCCCGGACTCCGGGGTCTTACCCCGGTTGAGCAGGAACGCGGGCTCCCGCAGATCTGAAAGCACCCTGCTCGGGCGCTCGTCCGTGCAGGTGACCGGGAGTCCGGACTCCTCGGCGGCGGTCCTCGCCATCACCCCGGCGACGAGCACCCGCCGCGGGCGGAGGAGCCCCATCAACCGCTCGACGTCCCCGGCATCGAAGGCCGCGGGGCCATGCACCACCATGACCGCGTTCATTGGAGAGATTGGGTCTTTGCGGGGTATCAGGTTACCGTCCCGAGGAGTTCTGGGTGGGGAGGAAGGGGCTCAGGGCGCTTGCGAGTTTTGCGAGATCCATCGACTGCAGGATGACCCGGCCGGGGCCGGTCAGCGTGGTCAGGAAGAGCCCCTCGCCCCCGAAGAGGACGGTCTTCACCCCGCCGGCAAGCGCGATGCTGTAGTCGACGGTGCTGTCGAACCCGACAACAAGCCCTGTCTCCACCCGGATCACCTCGCCTTCCCCAAGCATCATCTCCTTGATGTCGCCGCAGCAGTGGAGGAACGCCTTCCCGCTCCCGGAGAGCCGCTGTAGGATGAATCCCTCCCCGCCGAACGCTCCCGCGCGGAGCTTCTTGGTGAAGGCTATATCGAGGTCGATCCCAGGTTCCGAGCAGAGGAACGCGTCCTTCTGGGCGATGAACTCTCTCCCGTCAAGGTCGAGGGTGAAGATCTTCCCCGGGACGTTCCCGGCGAAGGCGACAAACCCCTCCCCCTTCTCCGGGGTGAACTCGGTCATGAAGAGGCTCTCCCCGGTCACCACCCGCTTGAGCCCCTTGAAGAGTCCGCCCTTCACGTTGGTGGTCATCTTCATGTTGCCGCTCATGTTGACCATGGCGCCGGCCTCGGCGCAGACGCTCTCGCCGGGGGCGAGGCGGATGGTCACCATCTGGAGGTTGTCTCCTGTGATCTCGTAGTGCATGCTGATGAGTATTGAATCGGGGAAGAATATCCTTTCCCCTCTGCGGGGGAGTCTTGTTGAGGGTATCAAACCGGTAATTCCCGGGTCCTGGGGGTGGTCGATGAGAGGGCGTTTACCGCCGGCGCGGCAGAACGCTTATCGTCTGGAAGGGGCATCTCTCCGCATGGGATCCGGGCGCGCGGGACCGGGGATGGTGGATCCCCGGGATGTGCCTGTGGGCGATGTCTACATAACGCTTGATGAGGTCAGGATAGTCCTTGATAGACAGGGCCGCCGCTGCGTCCGGTGCGGCGCTCCGCTGCGTCCGGGGCTGACCTATTTTGATCTCCGGCGGCCGGTGATCTGCGGTGGCTCCCGGACGCCGGGGAACGTTGAGGCCCTCTGCCCCTCCTGTCATCGGAGGCATATGCGCCGGATCAGGGAACTGCTGGCCATGCACCAGAGGAGGTGAACTACCCCGCGCCTCTCGGGCGTGGCTTCATGCTTCATCCTCCTCCCCACCGGGAGCAGGTCCACAGGCCCAACGGCGCGTCCCGCGCCTGGCATCATGTTGCTTGGTTATCGCAACACAGAAACAGCATTGCTGGATGGATAAACAGAAAAACGTATCGTATTGAAATTGGTTACGGAAAGGGTGGGGTCTTCCCGCTCTGCCTCCTTCACCCCCGCAAGATAAATAATCCTCCGTGCACACCTACCGTCTGTATGACCTGCATGTTGAGGCTGGCCGCTGCTCTCTTCCAGGTCACGGCGCCGGCTCGATGCCGCCCTCACCCCCGGGACGCCCGAGAACCTGGCGGCAATAACCCTCCCGTGGAGCCGGGCGGCTGCCGGTTTTGTTCTCGGGTCGATCCGGCGGGGCGCGTAACCTATTCGACCTTCTCTTTGCCGGGATGAGACAGTTCCAGGCGTTCCCGATCAGGTCGGCCCTCCCGGCGGCGAGGAGCCCTTCCCGGACGAGGTTGTAGTTCTTCGGGTCGCGGTAGTGGAGGAGAGCCCGCTGGATCTTCTTCTCCCGGCCTTTCGGGACATGGACTTCTTCCATGGTGAAGGGGTCAAGCCCGGTGTGGTAGATGGTTGTCGAGATGCTCATCGGGGTTGGGGTGAAGTCCTGGACCTGCTCGGTGTATAGCCCGGTCTCCCGGACGTAGACTGCGAGTTCGATCATGTCCTCGATCCGGCACCCGGGGTGGCCGGACATGAAGTAGGGGAGGAGGTACTGCCGTCTCCGTCTTCCTTTCTGGAGGGCCTCGAACCGTTCCCGGAAGGCGTCAAAGACCTGGCGGGGGGGTTTTCCCATGCAGGCGCAGACCCGTTCAGATATGTGTTCTGGAGCGACCTTGAGGTGGCCGGATATGTGCCGGGCACAGATCCGGGCAAGGTAATCCTCTTCTGGGGGGATCAGGTCGTAGCGGATGCCTGAGGCGATGAAGACCCGTTTCACTCCCGGGATCTCGGAGACCCGCTGGAGCATCCGGAGTTGTTCCCGGTGGCTGCGGTCAAGCGAGGGGCAGTCGATGCAGCGGCGGTCGGGGCAGGTGCCGGCGGTCTCCCAGCGGCTGCAGCGGAGGGAGTACATGTTTGCCGTGGGGCCGCCGATGTCCTGGACGACTCCGCGGAACTCCGGCATCTCTGTCATCCGTTCAACCTCGCGGACGATAGAGTCGATGCTCCGGCTCTGGATGATCCGGCCCTGGTGGTGGGTGAGTGCGCAGAACGAGCAGCCGCCGAAACAGCCGCGGTGGCTGACGAGGGAGAACCTGACGGGGTCGAGCGCGGGTATGGGTTCGGTGTATGAGGGGTGTGCCCGCCGGGTGTATGGGAGTTCGTAGACGTGGTCGAGTTCGGCGGTCGAGAGCGGCATAGCCGGGGGGTTCTGGACGATGACGGTCTTTGGGTGCGGCTGGACGACGGGGCGGCCGCGGATGGGGTCCTGTTCGGCGTAATGCATCGCAAACGCTCTGGCGTAGGCGTGGCGATCGGATCTGAGATCGTCGTAGGAGGGGAGG
The DNA here is from genome assembly GCF_033472595.1 of Methanoculleus receptaculi. Classification (NCBI taxonomy): domain Archaea; kingdom Methanobacteriati; phylum Methanobacteriota; class Methanomicrobia; order Methanomicrobiales; family Methanomicrobiaceae; genus Methanoculleus; species Methanoculleus receptaculi. The sequence goes on from NZ_CP137642.1 coordinate 803,868, forward strand.
ACGGTGCAGCCGGAGTGGTCGGCGCTCCGCCATGCGGCGAGGTCGAGGCGGTGGGCGGTGCCCGGGATCCCGGTGAGGGGTTCTCCGGCGGCGAGGCGGCCGGCGATCTCGACGACCTGGCGTTCGCCCATGCCGTAGACGAGGAGGTCGGCTGGGGCGTCGGCCAGGATGGACTGGCGGACGGTGTCTGACCAGTAGTCGTAGTGGGCGAACCGCCGGAGGCTTGCCTCTATCCCGCCGATGATGATGGGGGTGTCGGGGAAGAGGGCGTGGACGCGGTCGGTGTAGACCAGGGTTGCGCGGTCGGGCCGGAGGAGTCGGCCGCCGGGGGAGTAGACGTCTGAGCGCCGGCGTTTGAGGTTTGGGGTGAATGCGTTCACCATCGAGTCGACGTTTCCGGCCGATATGGAGAAGAAGAGGCTGGGCTCGCCGAGACGCCTGAGATCGGTCTCTCCGCGCCAGTCTGGCTGGGCGATGACGCCGACGGTGTAGCCGGCGTCCACGAGCACCCGGCCGATGATGGCGGTTCCGAAGGAGGGGTGGTCGACGTAGGCGTCGCCGGTGACGAGGATGATCTCGAAGCGGTCTCTCCCCTCCGGGGTCATGGGGAGGAACTCTGGCTGCCGGCCGGTCATTGGAGCGTCCGGTCAAAGACGGGGAGGTTTACGCCGGTCTTCTCGTCGTGGATCCGTTTTGCGGTGATGCCGATGAACTCGGTGATGATGGCCTCGATGACCAGGTAGACCTCTGCCCTATCCCGGAGGCAGCCGGCGAGCGAGCGCATCCCCTTCCCCGCGGCGGTGTGGAGGTGGATGGAGGGGCCGTCGTCGCCGGGGTAGATGGTTGCAAACCCGATGAGTTCCCAGCCGCCGAAGATCTCTTCACCGTGGGGGGATGGTGGGATGACCGGCTCTTTTGGCCCGGTGACGAGTCTTGCCGACCGGACGGCGCCCAGGAACTGGATGGTGCCGCTCTGGATCGCCATCGCCGTGACAAACCGCTGGATCTCCTGGAGGAAGTCTTTCCCGTCGTCGATCCGGACGGTAAAGACCCTGCCGACCTTTCCTTCTGAGTACTGCATGGGATCGATCAACTCTTCTGATAGATGGCACCGGGAGGTATTAGTTCTGACTGAGGGGGCGGCGGGTGATGATGCTGCCGGGCGTTCTGCTCTCGATCATACCTGCATCCGGGGTGCTGAAGGGTTTTGCTCGCCGCTGCTCTGTCGTATACACGGGTCGGAACAGATAAATACCTCGACAGGAGAAGACCCCTGCATGGCAACCGGTGTCAGTGGATGGCGGGGGGCTATCCTTGGGGCGCTGCTGATCGGTGTAGTCTCGCTTTCTGGCGTGCTGAACTCCATCCCTGAGCAGGCCGGGATGTTGGTCTTCCTCTTCGGCGGAGGGCTCATCGCCGGGCTCCTCACGGAGGGGGCAGTGAAGGAGGGTGCCATCAGCGGTGCTGTCTGCGGGGTGATTGCGGCCATTATCGTGGCCGCTATAACAGCCATCATGGGCCTGAGAACGCCCGATCCAGAGTATCCGGCGCCCTGGGCGACGTTTGGCTTCTACGCCCTCTTCCTCATCATACTCCTGCTCCCCTACAACGCCATCGGCGGCGCTGCCGGAACCCTGGTGCGAAACGGAATCCGGGGAGGCGGCACCCCGGCCAGAACGCCGTGGGCCGGGGTCGTGATCGGCACGATCATCATCGTAGCCTTTTTCATCGTAGCCTTTTTCATCGCCGCCCCCGGCCCGCTGCTCATCGTCGCACCAATCGTCGGCGGTTTCATAGCAGGATTCGGTGTCGTGGGAGGGGCGAGGGACGGCCTCGATGCCGGGTTTGTGACGGCGCTCTTCGGGACAGGGCTCTGCTCGCTCCCGCTCCTCTGGACGGCATCGTATGGTGAGGGGTTTGTCGCCGGGCTTGCGGGGATGGTGATGATCGCTCTCGGGTATCTCTACATAATCCTCGGGACAGCCGCCGGGGTCGTCGGTGCGGCGGTGCGGGCGAAACTCCGGAAGGATGAGGTCGGCGGGGGGTGAGCAGCGTCCTCCCCGTGGGGAACGGGTTCGGTATACCGTTGCCGGGTTGATGGCGAACGTGAGCGGGAGGGGGGAGATGGACCGTGATGAAGAGGGGGTGCCCCCGCTACGTCTGGCATGTGGGCATTTCCCGTAGTTCGCCTCCTCTTTTCGTATGAAAATGTCAAAGGGGGTGGGTGGCCCTCTCCGCTCTCACCCCCTTACCGGTTGACTTTTGGTTCTCAGGCGAGTAAATTCGGTACCCCGCACTCAACAGGGTTTCGACGGCATCATCAATCGAGATCTTCGGCAGGGTCATGCGCGCCGGGAGTTTCCGCACCCTCTTGAGTCCCGGTTCGACGTAGGATTCCCGGTTCACCAGGAGATGCCACAGGATACTGAGGATCTTCCGGGCGAGAGCAACAATTGCCTTATTCCTCCCTCGGCGGTAGGCGATCCGCCGGAAGAAGGAGGAGAAGACAGTACCTGTAGTCCGGCTGGCCGCCTGGGCCGCCTGCACCAGGATCCAGCGGAGACTCTTTGACCCCTGTTTCGTGATCTTGCCGCACACCTGGGTATCAGCAGATTGATAGACTGACGGTGCCAACCCAGCCCAAGAAACCAGATGACTCGCGGTGGAGAAATCCCGGACATCACCCAGTTCTGCGAGAATTGTTGTTGCTGCGGTGATGCTGATCCCCGGCACCGAGGTACAGATCGCGACTGCCTCCAGCTGGGGATCCTCGAGCGAGGCAAGGATCAACTCATCCAGATGAGCGATCTTCTCCTCGATCTCCTCAAGCAGATGCAACTGGGTCGTAAGGAGATGCAACTGGATGGGGGAGAGTGGGCTACCCTGGAGGATCTCCCGGAGTTGATCGGCACGGCGGAGGATCCGGGGCGAGGGGATAGTCGCGAGGGTGGTCTCCAGGTCCTTCTGTTCGGCAAGACCTGAGAGGAGGTGACGACCTGATTTCCCGAAAAGATCTTTGAGCGCCAGGTTCAGGCGGATACCCGCGCTATCCAGGATCTTATGAATCCGGTTCTTGATGGTTGTCCGGGTTCTGACCAGTGTCTCCCGGTTGCGGGTCAGATCCCGGAACTCACGATCGCGCCGGGGAAAGATCCGGGAGGGCCGGATCAACCCGTGGAGAGCGAGTTCGGCAATCCATCGGGCATCGTTCATGTCTGTCTTGCGTCCTGGGATACTCTTGATCTGACGCGCGTTGGCAACAATCGTTCGAATATCTGACTCGAGTTCCAGGAAGAGTCGATACCAGTAGATCCCGGTCGATTCCATGGCAACGATCTCACACCCTTCAGCAAGCACAAGGTCTTTTAGTGCCAGAATCCCATTGAGAGTGTTGTGGAAGCGATGCTGAGAGGCTTCTCCAGATCGTGAGAGAATGCAGACCTGGAGAAACATCTTGTGAACATCGATTCCACATACTATGGTTGGTTCCTTCATAATACCTCACGAGATGGGGTAGCTCCAAAACACTTCAGGAGCGTTTTCGTATACGCATTCGCTGATGCAGGTATGCTTCCGAAACGATGGCTGGGTTAGTTTTTTGCACGGGCTCAGGTCCCAAAAAGGGGTCAGCTTTCACTACCCCAGGAGAAATGGCCACCCGACTATTTTAATAGGGTATGCTTGTGGCCCAAAGGGCATCATGTAGTTTTTTATAGTGACCTGCCACTCAAAGACGCGGAGGTCCTCCTCCCTTCTGGTCTCCTTTACATCTATAATACCGATTGTTCACGCATTACAGGGGCATTTTTGAAAAGAAAGTGATTTACGCCAGAATTGGTGTAGGTAGGCGCCTGAACTTTCAGGGAGTTATGGTTCTACAGAACTGACTGCGGGGTTGCAGTCCTTGTTTTGCTGGAAGGTCGTATGCAACTCCCGCAGGAGCATGCAGAGTATGCGAAAATGGGGCATTGGGAGGGTTGCAGTCCTTGTTTTGCTGGAAGGTCGTATGCAACGTGAAAAATTTCACTCGCTACAACGGTGGGTGGATCAAGTTGCAGTCCTTGTTTTGCTGGAAGGTCGTATGCAACGGATATGATCGAATGTGGATTTGCAACTGAGAAAGAGTTGCAGTCCTTGTTTTGCTGGAAGTTCGTATGCAACCTACTACTACTACTGTACTAAACCATGTACAGATGTTGCAGTCCTTGTTTTGCTGGAAGGTCGTATGCAACCCACTGAGTACGCGTGTCTTCCGCCGCCGTGATACCGTTGCAGTCCTTGTTTTGCTGGAAGGTCGTATGCAACGTATCCTGATACACGGCGGTGAGGGTGTGGGTAAAACCAGTTGCAGTCCTTGTTTTGCTGGAAGGTCGTATGCAACTTAACGAGACTCTCATCAAGGAGACCAAACCTAAACGCAGTTGCAGTCCTTGTTTTGCTGGAAGGTCGTATGCAACTCAAACACGACCTGAGGCAACCGGATCGGATCCTGTGTTGCAGTCCTTGTTTTGCTGGAAGGTCGTATGCAACCTGAGCGGGAGAGTATAATCAAACCGCATTGACACAGTTGCAGTCCTTGTTTTGCTGGAAGGTCGTATGCAACCTGAGCGGGAGAGTATAATCAAACCGCATTGACACAGTTGCAGTCCTTGTTTTGCTGGAAGGTCGTATGCAACATTGAATTGGTTGAGGGGCACGGAACGCCCACAATGAGTTGCAGTCCTTGTTTTGCTGGAAGGTCGTATGCAACCTGAAGGGACTACAATGGCCGGGGAATACATTGATGTTGTTGCAGTCCTTGTTTTGCTGGAAGGTCGTATGCAACTAATCAAAGAGGTAGTAAACATGACAACAAGATATGATCGAAGTTGCAGTCCTTGTTTTGCTGGAAGGTCGTATGCAACTCAATTGAAGCTTTTACTGATGGCGCTGTTTTAATCGTTGCAGTCCTTGTTTTGCTGGAAGGTCGTATGCAACGCGTAGTAGACGTGTTGGTAGAACTGTCTGATGAGGTTGCAGTCCTTGTTTTGCTGGAAGGTCGTATGCAACGAATTAGGAAGTTTGGTGTGAAAGAATTGAAAAGAGGTGTTGCAGTCCTTGTTTTGCTGGAAGGTCGTATGCAACGAGAAGGAGGAGCTCTATAACATGAGTATAAGACAGAGTTGCAGTCCTTGTTTTGCTGGAAGGTCGTATGCAACTTGAAGAACATTCTGACCTTCCGATACCTTTATAGTGTTGCAGTCCTTGTTTTGCTGGAAGGTCGTATGCAACGATCAGGGCGTGAGACGCACGAGTCGAACCCACAAGTTGCAGTCCTTGTTTTGCTGGAAGGTCGTATGCAACAGTATCATGATGGCTTGGGAAAACGAACGTGAAAAAGGTTGCAGTCCTTGTTTTGCTGGAAGGTCGTATGCAACAGCAGAAAATTTGCTCCGATTCGATAAATACCTTTCCATATGGCTCCAATGATCACCCCTATTTAAAGAGAGTGAGCCACTTTTCGTGATCCCTTTATAAAGTCACTCCGCTACGGGCGAAGCGGTGCACCCTCCCTCTCCATCGCCCGTCCACGATCCACGATGGGAGACATCCCTCCCGGTCTACCCGATGATGACAAACGGCCTTCTCCGATACTTGCTCCCATCGACCGGTTTTCCGAGGGTAATGAGACTCTTCTGGCATGAACCACAGAGTGTGCCAATCGCAACACTGTCCTCCTCCCCGCTGGCATCCTCTTCCATCTCACGGCGGATGAGCGATGCAAGCATCTGGAGTGTGGCCCGATCGGACTCGCCCAGGAATATGCTCTTCTGGAAACGGACAAGCCCGAGGTCTTTGCAGTGATCGGCGATGCGTGTTCTCAGGTTGTTATCGGAGATATCGTAGGCGACCCAGACGAACATCAACCCCACCTGTAGACAAACGGTTCAAACACCGCCCCTTCATTCAGGTAGTTAACAATGCTGCGGGCGTTCTCAAGGATGGCGCTTCTGAAAGAGGTCGTCCTGCCGCCAATCACCCTCTCCTCGTCCAGACGCTGAAGGGTCGAGGCAATTGCCTTCCGCCGCCCCTCCCCGACGAGATACCAGCGCTCGTCCGTGTCCTCCCTCTGCATCCGGCCCCTGACCGCCAGCGTTATAACCATCCTGTCAACGACGGGCTGCCTGAACTGCTCAATGACGTCGTAGACGAATGACCTCTTCCCGTATCGTTCGGCGTGCAGAAAACCGATGTAGGGGTCTAACCCGGCCAGGATACAGGCTCTCTCGACCTCATTGTAGAGGATGCCGTAACAGTAGTTGAGGTACGCGTTGAATACGTCCTCTGCAGGGTGCTGCGAGCGCCTGCCCCTGTAGAGGTCAGGGGGGATGACCAGGCGCTCAGGGCAGCGAAGTAAACCCGGGATGCCCGCCCCTCTATACCCCTGATAAGAGCACCCTGCATCGAAGGTGTCCCCTCCGGTGGTATCGCATCCGCAAGGCGCCCGATCTCTTCCGCGGCAGACCGGAGATCGTGGTTGTTGCGGCTCTTCCCAAGCGCTGCAAGCAGGTTTGCCATATTCGTGACCTTTGCAGAGACCATCGCCGCAGAGAGGAGGTAGCCTGCCGCCGTCGACGCTGCAGCGAGCTGATTCTTCCGGGTTGTAACGGTCCCGCAGGGCTCGCACGGATAGACTCTGCAGACCGGCATCCCGCTGCGCGAGAGGACAACGATATCAATCCCCTTCTCTGCAGCGAGTTTCATCGCCCCGCTGGTTATGCTGACCGAATCGGAGAGGATGAACTGTCTTACCATATCTGCGGAAAATTCCTGCACCTCTCCGCCATGATCGAGAACAAAACGATTGCCCTTCTTCCTGAGAGACGCTCCGTAACCGTTGACGACGATGTCCATGAGACTCACCGGCATCGTTGACATGCAACACGATACTGCTGCGGCCTCTCTCCAGACCCTACCAGACCCTGCCGGAGACTCAGAGGAATGCCCCGGGCATTACACTCTGGCATCCCCTTCAGGTCTCCTCGACATCTATATCCGGATTTTTCACGCGGTATAGCGTCCCAAACCCCTGGGAGACACCTTTCCCGATCCCGATGTAGTCCGGCAGACGGGCGTTGACCCTGAACTCCCCCAGAAACCCCGTCATCTCGATCCCCTTGTAGCGTGCCCGCATCGCATCCAGCCGTGAATGGACATACAACCGCCGATCGATGACAATCCCGAGCCCTTTTGCCAGACTCAGGATGTTCCCGATGAGGATGTTGTTGAGGAATTGCTTCTTCTCGCTCCAGTCTGCGATGGACTGGAACTCCTCGTAGTTTCGTGAGTTCAGGGCAAGCCAGGGGGAGAGAAACCGGTATTGCAGCGGCCTCCGGGTCGCCTCAATCTCAACCATATGTTCGTACATCACCTTTCCGGTCACACGGTAGGTGCGTGTGTGCAGGGCAATCTCGGTTATCTCGTCCGAGATCTCCTTCAGGAGCGCTGCCCCTTCATCAAGACCCAGGATGGCAGGGGTGCCCTCCAGCACCTTGTACTGCACCCGGGGATAGGTGAAGAGCGGGGTTTCGGCATGGTGGTGAAGGAGGGGGTAGCCCGCAAACCGGTTTCCAATATACCCACGCAGTCTGGTCGCGTCTTCCTGCATCGGCCTGTCGGTCTGCAGGACCATATAAAGCGTGCGTACCTTCATCGCTTCATGCACTGTGGAGGTTGGAATCGTCCGAGTTCAGCCACTCAAGCCAGCCGAGAAAATATCCCGCAGCCGTCATCTCGATGGTCTTGGGGTATGGCGGTTCAAGGCAACCCTCAGGGCTGACCGTCCCCCGGTATCGCCCGATTTTGCTCGCGATCTCTGCCGCAAGTTCTGGATCCTTCTCCTCGATCAGTCCAAAGAGCGTCTGGTAGGTTGTCCCGACGCCGAACCCAACCCTGATGAGGTCACTCTTGCCAAGTCGATTCTCTATACCTTTCATCTTCTTTTCGATACCCTCGTCATGGGCCTCTTCGATCAACCTTCGTTCCTTCTCCAAACAGCGGAGGTTGAACTCCCGCATAACCTTTTTCAGGTGGGGGATGACCGCGTCGGTATCGTCAGGGCTGTCCATCCCGAGGATCGCCAGTTTCTGCCCAAGATACCCGTATTCAGGGTGACGGATGGCCGCTGCGATCTGTTCAGAGACCCCGATCGTTCCCTCAAACGACCCGCTCACCGCCTCGACAAAGATCTCAAACTTTTTCTCCTTCAGCTCCCCATCTCGCCTGAGTGAGAGCGTCCGCACCTTGTCGAGACGGATCTTGTTAACGGCTTTCGGCATGAAGTCGGATACAGCCAGGAACTTGAGAAGGTCATACGTCGGGTTGTATTTTTTATTACTGCAGTTGAAGACAGACTCCTCGTAACGCTTCCCGATCGTTCCCTTATTCACCGTCACCCGTGCCTCCTCTCTTATGGCGCTTACAAACCTCTCATCGTCCTTTGCAACCGACCAGAGCAGAGCGGTCCTGAAAGCCCCTTTCAGGCTCGACCCCGGGATGTAGGCGCGGTCGGCCGTCTTGATGCACTCCCTAACAGCAGGGATGTGTGACTTCCCTGTGAAGTTCCTCACGATATAACGGCGCATCGGCCGAAGATCCATGCCCTGCGCAAACCTTTTGAGATCGAAGTTCGTGTTGTTCACCGCCGCAACAAACTGGTCTCGTCTCTCTTCGCTGAGCGAGGAGAGGAACCGTGACGGGTCGATCCTCCAGAGCCAGTCCCTATTACCCTTATCCGTATTCAGAACAAACTCAAGCGGCGAGTACTCGATCCCGGTTCCGATATGTACCGGCGAGAGCGCTTTCAGCGTGATCCTCATCCCGACCACCGTATCCCGACGGGAAACGCCATCCCGTACTCGACAACCCTGGGCGAGTCCCTGACTGTCGCCATCGTGCCGTATGAGGGGCGGTGCAGGTTTGCAAAGACCGAACCCTCGGAAAGCATTCTGACACTCTTCTTCATGACGCCGTCACCGCTCCGTCCACGGATAGAGACCAGATCATACCACACACGCCCTTCGAAGGCTGCAAGCGACTCCGGAGCAAACCGCGAGAGGCTCATCAGGTATGGTGCTCCCGCATCCTCAGGGATCTCCATCTCGCCGAACGAGAGCGAGAACTGCCCCTGTCCTCCGGAGGTTCTCGGGCCGACGCCCCGATCCTCCAGGAGCCGGAGGGCCGCTTCAACCGGAGCCTCCCAGGCCCTGTCGTAAAACCGGATCAGGAAGTATCTGCCGCCTCTCCTGAAAATCGAGCCATAGGTGTGGTAAAACTCCTCCGACTCGGAAGTGATGCGGTTGATCCGGTTGTGAGGGATCTCCATCTCGGCCCTGTCCAGCGGGAGATACTCTCTTTTTCTGGCCAGCATCCCGCTTTCGACGGCGTAATTGTCTAGATCGCCTATGATGTCCTCGCGTTGGAGTTTGCCGCCGGCCAGGTCGTGGAAGACTGCTTCGTGGATATACCTGACCTTCTTGAACGCTTTGGCTTTATCAAAGTCCTCCTCAAGCCGGATCTTCGGCGGCGGCAGCAGCGGTGATGGGAGGAGATGGTGGATCGCCCCTCCCGCGTTGAGGTACGGGAAGGCGGAGGAGAGAATGAACGCTGGATCCTCAGGGTAACGCTCGATCAGATCATCGAGATCGTAATCAAGGTCAAACAGTCCGGTGCAGATCGCCCCAAACAATGTGTTTGAGGGAAAGACTGATGGAAAGGTCGAATGCGGTGTGAGATAGACTGCTCGCATGGTGTCTGCTCACTCCGCGCTGAGCAGTCCGAGGATCTCGCGTGCGGTCGTCGCCCCATTGGTCTTTTCATGGGGTCTCCAGTCTGCTCCACTCCGGTAATCCTCTACCGTCTTCTCCATCAGAGCGAGATCGGTGAACCGTATCTTCCCGTATCCACGGCTGCCCGAGGCTCCAAGGTAGTTGTCCTCAAGGAGGGTCATCGCCTCAAGGACCAGTTTCAGGCGTCTTCCATCATCCACACCGTATTGCGAGAATATGATCTCGAGATCGAAGGAAGACCCGGCAGGGACACGCTCGATAAACCTGGGTGTTGCCATCGAGGTGATCCGGTTGAGGAAGTTCTCACCCTTCACCTCTGTCCCGTGCAGGATGTCCTCGGTTGAGTCCCAGAGCGCCCGGGTCTTCTGGTCGGGGTAGGAGTCGCGGACGATTATGCGTGTTGGCCCTCCCTCGATCTTCTCGGCTGCTGACCTGCCGAACGTGACACAGAGGTCGCAAGATGGCTCCTTGCAGGTGTGGACATCGCCGCCGTTCATGAGCCACTTGTCTGAGTGACGAACCTCAAGGAGCGATCGCATCTTCCCCTTCAGCGAGGAGCCAGGGATGTAGGGCAGGTTCAGGACACCGTCCATGATCACCGGCGAATCGGTACCCCCGATCTTGAGTTCCTCAGCAATCCCGCCGATGTGCAGCCCGGTCAGACACTCGATCACACCGCAAATACGGTAATTGCGCTCAAATTTCATCATCACCACCTATCCTTTTCCGTAATATTTTGCGTATGCCACGATCGCTTTCATCAGGTCTACAAACCGGTCGTAGTTCTTTATTGTCTGGTCTTCGGTCCCCGCCGGGATCTTTTTCATGCAGGTGTCTACGAGGTCGAAGAACTCGTTTGGGATGAGCTTTCGGCCCTTCGCGTATGCAAGGCTTGGCCGGATCATGTGGAACTCGGCCCGTGCTGCAACCCAGCCCTTCTCCCGGATCTGTTCCTGGTTGCGAACGATGGTATCGAAGAACTTCCGAAGCTGAGTTGGTTTTAACTGGCCACTTAGCTCCCGAACAAACGATTCAGCGATCCCGTTTTCCTTTGTAATCTCTTCGATATCCAGGTCGGCAAGGTTTTTCAACTGCGCGATCTGTTTAATAGTATCCTGAGTTTTTCCGCCACCTTTATCCATGTTACACCCTCTCCTTCACTAAGCGATCTGTTTAATAGTATCCTGAGTTTTTCCGCCACCCTCTCTCCGCCGGGTCGTCCCATCATAAGAGGATGGGGAGTAATTTGGTCTTGCCATGGTCATTTTCACCTGTTCTTTCCTTTTGATCAGCGTCTCTCTTCTCTCAACCGCAGGCTTGTCCAGTAGACCGGGAACCTGATCCAGGGGAATACCGGCTGGACGAGGCGCTCGAGGCTTTCAAGGTCATCACGGGTCTTTGCGTGCCGTTTCATGACATACTTGAGATACGGCACGAAGCGTTTCCGCCGGATCCGCTCTTTTGTTTCCTCCTCGATGCTGCACGATTTCAGGTCGTCAAAGGTCTGGTTCCAGAGGACGAGGAGTGTGTAGACGAAACTCTTTGAGATCTTCTTGCTGGAGGTTGCCTGCTCGATCTCCCTGGCGGTCGTGATCAGGGTGTTGTAACCCCTCTCGGCATACCCTGTATCGTCCCAGATCAGGCATTCGTCGAAGAGGACGATGCGGTTCTTGCCGCTCTCTTTGGCTCTCTCGAGAAGCCGGTCTGCCTTTGCAACCGCCCTACCGACGGGCAGGCGGGGGGTTGCCACGGCGACGCCGGCAGAGAGGGTGATATCGGGGTTGTTGCAGGTGAACCGGCGGAACTCGTCGTTGATCCGTCCCGCGAGGAGGATCGCTGCGTCCCAGGGGCCGATTATCAGGAGGTCGTCTCCTCCGGAGTAGGTGATGTAGAAGGGAGAGAGACTCTTTCGTGCGCACTCGTCACAGGGTCTCTCGATCTCGTAGTAGGTCTCCTTCCTCTCGATCCCTTCGTCGTCGGTCGTGGTGACGCTGATCTTGCGGGTCGCCCGCTCCCTGCAGCCTGCGCAGAGATCGTGGTATAGGAGGAACTCCCGGCAGATGGAGTTCAGGTAACCTGAGAAGAAGAACTCAAGTTTTGTGCTGAGAGTGTGTATTCTCGAGATGGTTCTCTGCTCTTCGGGCAGGCCGAAGGCAAAGATTCGGCCCAGGTTGTCGACGTCCGCCTTGATCACGCCGAGACGCTGTGAACCTCGGGCAAACCGGGCCATCTCACCGAAAGAGAGAACGCGGTCGCCCACCGTCGGCACGGTGTTTCCGAGGAATATGAACCCGTGCGTGAGATCTCCTTCGATGGGGAAGTCCGTGCTGTTGATCGAGAGGGCGGCGGTCAGGCCGCGGGTGGCGGGGATATCCGGCGTCAGGTCGTAACTGGTTCTCAGGCCGAGGTCTTCAAATGCTATCGGCAGCCCGCTGCCCCGAACCTGGTATCGTGCACGGGCGATCTTCTGACCAATCCTCTCGTGGAGGTCACAGACCTGACACCGGCCGGTCTCAGGTTCAAGCCTCTCTCCGCAGGAGGGGCAGCAACCCTCGATCGGCCAATTCTCACCCCGGGGCTCAAAGGAGATCTCGCAGTCGATGAACTTCTGGGTTTTTGCTATTCCTGTTTTGTGGGAGAGCCGCTCGAGTGTATCCGAGAACGACTCGATCTCGCTCCGGCTACAGGTCAGCATACCGACGGCGAGGAAGAGCCTTCCCCCGTAACGCTCGAGGAGGCGCTGGTTGACCCGGCGTGCGATGGTCTCGACGCTATCCCTGTTTGTGGGCGTGTTCGGCGCTAGGATTGCGAAGTTCCCACCGGTGTTCCAGAGCACGGAGGGCTCGAAGAGGCCGAATTCGCGGCTGATCTCCTGCGCCACCGCGTCCATCAGCAGCGAGAGCCAGTATGATCTCCCCCGGAGCCGTTTTGCCATCCGTTTTCGGGCGTCTTCGGGGGTGACGATTCCGTAGATGAAGTTCTGGATCCCGGATAGGTCGCCCTGGATGAGGAGGAAGGGGTTCTCCTCGGTTGAGGCGGCGAGACAGTGGGCGATGGCCGCTGTGGTCTTGGCGTGATCGTAGAGGGGGATGTCGGGCCTGTTTACATAGACCGCCGACGGTATGGCCGAGGTGTACTTCTTCAGCAGCGCAAGCAGTGTGCCGATCGGCGGGGGGTTGTCGAGACGGTTGCAGCTGGACGCGAAGTCTTCCCAGAGGGTGCGATAGGCAGGTGTCAGTTTCCAGAGGTCGATCTCCCGGCGTGAGACGGGGAACGCATCTCTGGAGATGCTGAGCGGTTTCAGCGGGTAGACCCGCTCTGGCGGGGGTGTTTTCTCGCTCCTTTCCCTGGTAAACGATATGCTCGGGAAGATGCTCTCTAACGGTTCTTCTGCAACTTTCCCTTTCGATTCGCGTGTTCTTCTGTCCATCGCTGAGGAGAGGTGGTCTGCGTCCTGGATGATCTTTGCCTGGACGGGGTGAGATGAACGTGGGGGGTTGTGATGGTAGAGTATGAGGTCTTCGATGTATGGGTCTGGCAGGCATGAAGAGACAAAACTGGCTCCCCATTTGGCGTGGGCGCCGTGCTGGCCGTAGTCCTCCCCTGTCAGGCGGTCGTATCGCGGGTCGTGGGGAACACCTGTTCGCTGCATAAATTTGCCGATGTCGTGGAGCAGGGCTGCGATCACCAGCCCACGAATTTCTGTCTCATCCACACTGCAACATTTATCTATTGCTATATATGTCTTTTGAAAGATTTTTTTCCGCGGCTGTTGATCAACGGTGCAGTTTAACTCTAATACGGCGGCAAAACAAGGTTTAGTCCATGGTGTGGCCGGTTTTCCCCGGGAACTGGGGGTGGCAGCCGCAGTCTCTTCGCCCGCCGCGGCTGAGGCGGGATAACCCTCCAGTCAGACGGTCGCGAAGTTCTTCGGCGTAATCGAGTGCGGGTTGCTCTGCCGGGGGTGCAGGTGCAGCATCCACGTGGCTGGCCCGGATTTTGAATCACTGATACCTGGTCTGAGGGCTCTGTTTTGGGGGAGGGTTGTATGCAACTCACTAATTAAAGTGCGCTTTACCTTGTTACTATCTGATTGCAGTCCTTGTTTTGCTGGAAGGTCGTATGCAACTTGTTGTAAATCACGATAACGGAAAGTTCCGGAATGAGTTGCAGTCCTTGTTTTGCTGGAAGGTCGTATGCAACTTGTTGTAAATCACGATAACGGAAAGTTCCGGAATGAGTTGCAGTCCTTGTTTTGCTGGAAGGTCGTATGCAACTTGTTGTAAATCACGATAACGGAAAGTTCCGGAATGAGTTGCAGTCCTTGTTTTGCTGGAAGGTCGTATGCAACCGGAAGAGCACGCGGAGGCTGCTCAGGACGGGGAATGGGAGTTGCAGTCCTTGTTTTGCTGGAAGGTCGTATGCAACGGAAAGACTTGAAAAAATTTTTCCTCAGGAGCGATTTTGTTGCAGTCCTTGTTTTGCTGGAAGGTCGTATGAAACGGTAAGAGTGCCGAAAAGGTAGAGAACCTAGAGGAAAGTTGCAGTCCTTGTTTTGCTGGAAGGTCGTATGCAACGGGAGCTGGTCTGCTCGGCCGGACGGCCGCTCTGCACAAGTTGCAGTCCTTGTTTTGCTGGAAGGTCGTATGCAACTCTCTGGTGCGGATTATTAGACATCAAAGCAGACTACGGTTGCAGTCCTTGTTTTGCTGGGAGGTCGTATGCAACGGATAACCCCTGTGTACGAGGTGGAAGAGGTACATGAAGCGTTGCAGTCCTTGTTTTGCTGGAAGGTCGTATGCAACTTAAGTGTGTTGCAATCAACTCCATACCCCCAAACGCGGTTGCAGTCCTTGTTTTGCTGGAAGGTCGTATGCAACGCGATGGTGAAATGATTGACTTGGATTATGAGGATTAGTTGCAGTCCTTGTTTTGCTGGAAGGTCGTATGCAACTATATAACCGCTCTACATCGTAGATTGTTCCAGTATCATGGTTGCAGTCCTTGTTTTGCTGGAAGGTCGTATGCAACATTGTGCTCCATACAGTCCGCCGTGCGGGTGGACGGGTTGCAGTCCTTGTTTTGCTGGAAGGTCGTATGCAACGCAAGCGGGCGACCGCTCTGCACAATCGCGGAGGAGTTGCAGTCCTTGTTTTGCTGGAAGGTCGTATGCAACGTGGATGACAGCGGACGAAGTGTTCTCAGAAAATGAGGTTGCAGTCCTTGTTTTGCTGGAAGGTCGTATGCAACTTCATGATGTTTGAGGCGATCAAGTACCGGATCACATTCACGTTGCAGTCCTTGTTTTGCTGGAAGGTCGTATGCAACGGATCGACAAGAGCCGGACAAATGGGTACTCCCTGGTGTTGCAGTCCTTGTTTTGCTGGAAGGTCGTATGCAACCTGGCCGGGATGGCCGGGTCCCGGCTGGAGACGCTCCGTGTCCGGTTGCAGTCCTTGTTTTGCTGGAAGGTCGTATGCAACCCAGTATCTCGACGACGTCTGCCACTTTGATAGTTTCCGTGTTGCAGTCCTTGTTTTGCTGGAAGGTCGTATGCAACCCGAATCAGTGGCGGTGAAACACAGTGGCGAAATTACAACGTTGCAGTCCTTGTTTTGCTGGAAGGTCGTATGCAACGATTTTTTAGGTAGTTTAGCGACTATCCCCCAGTTTTGTTGCAGTCCTTGTTTTGCTGGAAGGTCGTATGCAACTGATCCTGCTCGGCCCTAACACGGTCCGCCTCTGCGAGACGTTGCAGTCCTTGTTTTGCTGGAAGGTCGTATGCAACAGAGAGTTAGGTGTCTCTCGTAATACAGTAGCAAAATGGGTTGCAGTCCTTGTTTTGCTGGAAGGTCGTATGCAACATCATGGAGCCAGAACGGTAAAATCCTCTCAGGAGAGAGTTGCAGTCCTTGTTTTGCTGGAAGGTCGTATGCAACTGCGAAAAGCTCTGTGGTATCCCGACGCGAAAAGATACGTTGCAGTCCTTGTTTTGCTGGAAGGTCGTATGCAACAGCAGAAAATTTGCTCCGATTCGATAAATACCTTTCCATATGGCTCCAATGATCATCCCTATTTAAAGAGAGTGAGCCACTTTTCGTGATCCCTTTATAAGGTCACTCCGCTCCGTGGTCAGGCGGGGCGTTTGCCGTAAAGAACTTCTGTAAGCGTTTCGGCAGTCCCTTCGCCCGCCGTTCGAGACTTGTGACTCTGCTGGCCTCCCGGCTCATGCCACAGTGAGCGAGATCGTTTCGAAGCCCAGTTACCCAGTCCCAGGTTGCGGCCATCTCCTCCCACCCCTCCAGCATCTCGAACCGGCTGGAGAGTTCTGTCGGTTCGAAACACTCCATCCGCTGCTTTTTCGCCCCACCAGCAAGCGTCCGCTCAACAACAGAACGGCACTCCCGATCGAGCCAGTCGGCGGCGTCACCGAACCTGACGATCAGGGTTGTCACCATCCACTCCCGGGCAAGGGTGGCAGCCTGGAGGTAGAGACCCTTCTCCACCTGGTACTCGATCAACCGCAGCTGACGCTCCACGTGGCCCCAGTCCGGACCTCGCTGCGGATCAGGGGGAGCCGCAGCGAGCCGGTTCAGATCGCTGATCCGGTCCATCACAGGGTCAAGCGCCGGGACAAAGGCTGCGATCTCCTCCCCGACAGAATCAAGACCGCTGAAGATGTCTCTCGCGGCAGACAGGGCATCAACCGGCCTCGATAGCCTGACGGCGGCGGTGAAGTTCTGCAGCCGCTTTGACCAGCCTGCAAGGTGCGTTGGCGGCGCCCCATCGCCCCTCTGCCGGTGTTCCTCTGCCTGGATGCCCGCGAGAAGGTCGCGGAGATAGGTTGCATCAACGTGCTCAACAAACGACCGAACAGCCGCAAACCAGTCAAGGATGCTGACGAAGCCCGTCAGGTCGAAGATGGGGGTGCCGGTCTCATCCCTGGCCTCGTATGCACCGTAGACCACCCTGCAGATCCTCACCTTTTTCGTATCTTTCAGGTACGCCATCGTCAGGAAGGCGACAAACGGAAGCGACCTGAACCCGTGTGTGATATCAAAGAGGATCTCATCACCGGGCTGAACCTCGTCGCAGATGATCCGGAAGATCTCCCAGAGCTCCTCCTCGTCCCTCCCATCCGGGATACCGACCTTCCGGCACCCTGGCACCCTCCCGGCAACCATGGGGTAGTTCGTTGCTGCGGCCCCCTCTGTGGTGAAGAGGACAACTTCATCCACGGGGAAGAACTGGAAGAGGGCCTCCTGGACGATGCTTGTCCGGCAGCACTCCCCCTCCCAGCAGTAGTTGGTCTCGTGGAGGTTGCCGCTCCCGACAAACGAGAGGCACTTCATCGCCCCAGAATCACCTCCAGCAACGCCTCTCCGTGAGGGGTGAGCGTCACAGAACTGCCGACTCGCTCAAAGATGCCATGCCGAACCAGGAGATCCCTGTCCTCCGCGGTGAGCCCGGCACCCCGCTCGAGCATCCCCTCGACAAGGTACTGGAGGTAGTCCACCGGGTAGGGGAGCGTAGGGATACGGATGATCTCGTACGTCCGCCGGTCGGGGAAGAGGAGGTGGTCAAAGTCCGCTTCATGCATCTCATAGAGTCTCTCGATCTCCTGCGGGTCATCCACGTCAGCAAAACCCATGATCTCGCTCCTGAACCGTTCCAGGCGTTCGTTTATCACGCTGATGTCACGGTTGACGATATGGTATACACCGTCTGCCTGCAGGATCTGTCCGATGAGCGATAGAGTCATGCACATATTTTTCCGTCCGCCGGAGACGTTGAGATAGATGGCATCGCAGTGGTGGATATCCCGTTCTTTCCGGAAAATTTTCGCCGCTATTGACATAAATTTGAAATTCTGCTCCTTTGTTGCGATATCGTCCCAGGGGAGCATTTCGGTATGAACCCGCAGCCAAGGGTAGCGGCGTGCAAGCCCTGTTGTAAGCAGGCGGGCCCCGGCACGAACGCTCGCGTTGTTTGTTGTGAGCAGGACAAGATCCGATACAGGTTCGCCCAATCCGTCAATGAAGGTGCTGACAACCGGAGGGCTCATGCCCAGTGGGGCAATAACTGCTGTTTTCATATTCACACCTCAGAGCAACCCGCCTGATCATGGGTATTCTATGAGGGTGACCATAAGCCCTCCGATCGTGTCGGCGATCGATGCCATAGCAACATCCCGTATCTCACCCGCCCCGAAGGCGGTGTGGGACTGTATCCTGTATCTGCTGTAACCTCTTCCCGGCCCTGCGGCAATCGCAAGCGTCCGGCTCTAAGCCGGAGCCGCCGCCATGGGCGGTCTGCCGGCTGCGGATTGCGGCCCCGGTGGGGGCGTCCCTCGAGGGCTTGAGTTCGCGAAGGTGGCAAAAGGGAAAGGGGGATCGAGAGTTTCTGGAATACGATGAAAAGAGCTATGTTTATCTTATCTACATTGAACATTTTGATTCAGTGACCAGCGTCATGTATTATGCACACTCTACGGACAGCCCCGACAAGAGATGCTGGCAGTTGCTTGGGGTTCACCTCAAGAATGTGGCTGACATCGCCTCGACGTTTGCCGATCGTTTCGATGCCGGTGATCTCGCCTATGCGGCGGGTCTATTGCACGACATCGGGAAGTATTCGATTGAATTTCAGCGGCGTCTGGAGGGTGCCAGTATTCGGGTTGACCATTCAACCGCCGGTGCGCGGGAGGCCCGGGCGCTGTACAACTGGCAGTTAAGCCGTTTACTGGAGTACATCATCACGGGGCACCACGGAGGGCTCTTAAATTACGGCAGCAGCGAGAGCGGGCTTGAGGAGCGCCTGGCAAACAAATATCTGCCGGATTATTCGGCATACCGTGAGGAGATCTCGGTCCCTGATCTAACAAATTTCCGCATCAAATTGCGTCCTATCAGGAAAAAGAAGGGCTTTTCGGTATCTTTCTTCACACGAATGCTTTACTCGTGCCTTGTCGATGCAGATTCCCTCGACACAGAATCTTTTGCAGATCCCCGGTCGGCCCGTGCTCGTGGGCAGTATGAATCGTTCGAAAACCTTTCGAAGAAATTAGATGACTACATGGTCTCCCTCCACTCAAAAGCAGAGGACACCGCGATCAACAGGTACAGAAGAGAGATTTATGAACGGTGCAGAGCAATGGCCACTCTCCCGCCACAGTTCTTTTCCCTGACCGTTCCGACCGGCGGGGGGAAGACTCTCTCATCGATGGCGTTTGCGCTTGACCACCTGAAATATCATGGCTTGGATAGGATCGTTTATGTAATCCCATATACCAGCATCATCGAACAGAACGCTGCGACGTTCAGGAAGGTCTTCGGAGGCCGGAACGTGCTGGAACATCACAGCAACTTCGACCCCGCGGCGATAGTCGACGACGATGTTGGCTCGGTGGAGCACTTTCTGAAACTCTCAGCCGAGAACTGGGACATGCCAATAGTTGTAACTACAAACGTCCAGTTTTTTGAATCTCTTTTCTCTAACAGGCGGTCAAGATGCAGGAAGATCCACAATTTAGCCCGGAGTGTCATCATACTCGACGAAGCCCAGATGTTACCAACGGAATACTTAATGCCCTGCCTGCAGGCTCTCTCCGAACTCGTCCGGAACTATGGCTCTACGGTTCTCATCTGCACGGCAACCCAGCCGAAACTTGGCGATCTTCTGGACAGGGAACTCAGGCCCGTTGAGATCATGCATTCGCCTGAAGAACTCTATGAGGCTTTCCGCCGGGTGCGTGTAACCGATCTTGGATCCTTGAGCGACGAAGAACTCTCCGCGAGGCTGAAAGAGCATCGCCAGGTCCTGTGTATTGTCAATACCAGAGCCCATGCACAGAACCTGCATGCTGAACTCTCGAAACATGAGAAGTGTTTCCACCTGAGCGCCCGGATGTGCCCGGTTCACAGGAGAAAGCAGCTCGGCGAGATCAGGAGACTGCTCAGGGAAGGTGCTGACTGCCGTGTCGTCTCAACCCAGTTGATAGAGGCCGGTGTGGATATAGATTTTCCAGTGGTCTACCGCGCGATAGCCGGTGTTGACTCCATTGCCCAGGCAGCCGGCCGGTGCAACCGTGAGGGAAAGAACGAGAGGGGGGATGTCTATATCTTCCGGTCAACCGAGCGCTACGGTCAGGCTACCACCAGCTGGCAGCGCCTGACTGCGGAGATTGGCCGGATGGTCATCGACACCCATGAAGATCCGCTCTCTCTTCAGACCGTTGAGGCATACTTCCAGAAGCTTTACTCGTATGAGGGTGAGGACGGACTCGATAAGAAAAAGATAATATTCTCATTTGAGAAGAGGGCTCGTGACCTCGCATTTCCGTTTGAGGATGTGGGGTGGGAGTTCAGCATCATCGAACAGGCTACAAAGGATCTCATCATCCCCTACGGTGAAGAGGGGAGATCACTCCTCAATGACCTCAGGACCGGTGAGAATCCATGGAAGTATGCACGACGTCTCCAGGGGTATACGATCGGTATCTACCCCGACGAGTTCAAGGAACTTGAACGGGCAGATCTAATCGATCTGCTGGATGAGAGGTTCTATGTGCTCAATGACATGAGCAAATACTCCGAGGAGATTGGACTTATAAACAGAAAAGGTATTGAAGAGGAAAGGTCACTACTGATTGTTTAGGGGAGGTGAGAGCAATTGGGTATGGAGTAAGACTGAAGGTCTGGGGCGATTACGCCTGCTTCACCCGCCCGGAGATGAAGACGGAACGGGTGAGCTATGATGTCATGACCCCGTCAGCTGCTCGTGGGATTCTCGAGGCAATCCACTGGAAGCCTGCCATCCGGTGGAAGATCGACAAAATTCATGTCCTCAACCCGATCAAGTTTGATAACATCCGCCGAAACGAGAGATCCGGCAAGATCCCCGCAGCCAAAGTTAAGACTGCGCTCCGCGGCGGGGATGTGAGACTTTTTCAGGATGCGTCAGATGACGCCGTCCAACGGGCGTCACTGGTGCTGCGCGATGTCTGCTACGGCATTGAAGCGCATTTTGAACTGACCGGCGAGGCAGGTCCTGAAGATAGCGTCGAGAAGCACTACAGCATTGCGCTCCGCAGGATGCGGAAAGGTCAATGCTTCTACCAGCCTTACTTTGGCTGCCGTGAGTTCCCCGTTAGATTCGAACTCGTTGAAGGGGAGATGCCAAAGTCGTACTACACCGGAGAGAACGGCGGAGAGAAAGATCTCGGGTTTATGCTGTACGATATCGATTTCTCCAACGGCATGAAGCCAATTTTTTACCGGGCGGTCATGGTGGACGGCATTATCGACGTGGAGCGGTGCCTTGGGTATGGAGGCGTGTCATGATCATACAGTCCCTCTGCCGGTATTATGATATTCTGGCGGAGGATGAGGATGCAGGGATCTCCAGGCCGGGGTACAGCAAGGGGAATGTGTCGTTTGCGCTTGTCCTCAGCCCGGAGGGTGAGTTATCTTATATAGTCGATCTCAGGATTGATGACAACAAGAGAAAGCGGCCAAGGGCTATGGATGTCCCCCAGCAGGGGGTTCGCTCCGCGGGAATAGCACCCAACGTTCTCTGCGATAACGCGAAATACATCTTTGGTGTTGAGAAGCTCAAACGAAGTGAGTTCGAAAAGAAGTTCGTGAAGTCTTCCGGAAAGGGCGCGTCGTCTGATTACAGGATCCTTGCTGAGACGGAGAAAGAGGTGGTTCTGGTTAACCAGCGGTCACGCGATTCATTTGAAGCCTTCAAGAACCTTCATCACAGGCTGTTTGACTCTCTGGACGATCGGGGTATCAGGGCTCTCCTGACCTTTCTGGACACCTGGAACCCCGAGGAGTTCGCCCGGCACCCGAAGATTGTGGAATACATGGACGAACTCCTTGGTGGTGGGAATTGTGTCTTTGAGTGTGAGGAGGTATTTCTGCACACGAAACCAGCCGTGATGGAGATCTGGGAGAATCACCTCACCCAGGAGGGGGATGATGAGGTTTTTACTACCCAATGCCTTGTAACCGGCAAGACTGCTCCTGTTGCGCGAGTGCACAACAAAATCGCTGGAGTTGTTGGTGCGCATCAGGCAGGTGCGTCGCTCGTCACGTTCAACGATGTCTCATTCTGCTCTTACGGAAAAGAGCAGAGTTTTAACGCTCCTATCAGTAAATCGGCGATGTTTAAATACACCACCGCTCTTAACCACCTGCTTGCACATCAGGACTACCGTATACGAATTGCCGACACAACTGTCGTTTTCTGGGCGGAGACGAGTGGAACAGCCTGTGAAGAGGTTGCCAATCTCCTCTTCGATCCACCGGATGTCTTTGAGGGCGATACGGGAGGGCAGGATCAGGACACGGAGAGGGTTCAGGACTGGCAGAAGATCGAGTTGATCCGGGACATCCTCGATAAGGTCAGGAATGGTCGGAAGATCAATCTTGATGATATCGGGGCTGACCCGGAGACGAATTTCTACATACTTGGTCTGGCACCCAACAATGCGAGACTTGCAGTGCGGTTCTGGCATGTGGACAGTTTTGGCAATTTCGTCACAAAAGCAGCGCGTCATCACCTTGATATGGAGATCGTTAGAGGGGGTCGCGATCCACGATACGTGTCGCTGTACCGCCTTCTGCGGGAGACTGTAGCACAGAGTGCTGAGAATAAGACCCCCGCACCGCTTCTTGGAGGCCTTGTTATGAGGTCGATCCTGAACGGTACACCGTATCCTGTTCAGATGTATGGTGCGATTCTCAGCAGGGTGAAGGTTGAGCGGTCGATCAACTCTGTCAGGGCGGGCTTCATTAAGGCCTACCTGCTGCGGCTTTCGAGAGCCGGTTTGACGAATTTAAAGGAGGATTTGATTAGCGTGAGCCTTAAAAAAGATAATCAGAATGTGCCGTATCGCCTCGGGCGGCTGTTTGCCATACTCGAGAAGGCACAGACTGATGCAAACAAAGATGTAAAGAGCACGATCAGCAGCAAGTACTTCAGCAGTGCGTCGACGACGCCAGCTGTGGTCTTCCCGGTTCTGCTGAAACTTGCACAGCATCATATAGCCAAGTCTGACTGGGGGTTCAAGACCGCCAGGGATATTGAGGAAGTGTTGGATGGCGTGGATGAGTTCCCCGCATATCTGAGTCTTGAGGAGCAGGGGATGTTTATGCTTGGTTATTACCATCAGAGGAAGGCGAGTTTCACCAAAAAAGAGGATGTTGTGAGCGAGGAGGCGTAAATATGAGCGAACCTATTAAAAATCGGTATGAGTTTGTACTGTTGTTCGATGTAGAGAACGGTAATCCGAACGGCGACCCGGATATGGGGAATATGCCGCGGGTCGATCCCCAGACCGGACATGGCATCGTTACCGATGTCTGTCTCAAGAGGAAGGTTCGGGATTACGTTGAAATGGTAAAGGGTGATGCACCGGGCTATATGATCTACGTCAAATCTGGTGTGGTTCTGAACGATCAGCACAAGAAGGCGTATGATTACCTTGGCATCGAACCAAGCAGCAAAAAGCCGAAGGATAGTAGACTGACGAAGTTTATGTGCGATAATTTCTTTGATATTCGGACGTTCGGGGCCGTGATGACCACAGACGTGAACTGTGGGCAGGTTCGTGGACCGGTGCAGTTGAACTTCGCCCGAAGCATTGATCCGATATTTCAGCAGGAGGTTACAATTACCCGGCAGGCGGTTGCGAACGAAAGGGATGCCGAGAAGGGGCAGACAATGGGGAAGAAACAGATTGTCCCATACGCCCTGTATCGTGCTGAGGGGTACATCTCCGCTCACCTGGCCCAGAAGACGACGGGGTTCTCGGAGGACGATCTGAAACTTTTCTGGGAGAGCCTGGTCAACATGTTCGAACACGATCATTCGGCCTCAAGGGGAAAGTTGTCCGCCAGGAAACTTATCGTATTCAAGCACGATACCCCGCTTGGATGCTGTCAGTCCCATATCCTGTTTGATAAGGTCAAAGTGGAGAGAGTTTCCGGTGATCGACCTCCACGCTCCATTGGAGATTACAAGGTCGCCGTTGACAGAGATGTGCCTGCTGGCGTAGAGGTAATCGAGTTCTTATGAGGGAGATGCGATACACCGACGACGAATTGCTGGCGCTGTCGGGTATTCAGCATTTCTGTTTTTGTCGCCGACAGTGGGCGCTTATTCACATCGAGCGCCAGTGGGAGGATAACCTGCGGACCGTGGAAGGGGAGGCGGTACACAAGCGGGTGAACGATCCATTTTTCGCCGAGAGCCGTGGCGATGTGGTAATTTCACGTGCGTTCCCTCTGGTTTCATACGTTCTTGGTCTGTACGGTGTGGCGGATGTGGTTGAGTACGTCCGTTCTGAGGATGGTATTGCTCTTTCTGGTCGCGAGGGACTCTGGGCGATAAGGCCGGTGGAGTACAAGCGGGGGAAACCGAAGATTGATGAGCGTGATGAGGTTCAACTCTGTGCACAGGCGATGTGTCTTGAGGAGATGTTTGAGATCTATATCGACCGTGGTGAGTTTTACTATAATGAGATCCGGAAAAGAGTGCCTCTTTTGTTCTCTGCTGAATTGAGGGACAAGGTCTGCTCGTTATCAGAAGAGATGCATGTTCTCTTCAAAGAGGGTGTCACGCCGCCTGCAGATCCCTCTCGTAAGTGTAATCTATGTTCTCTCCAGGATGTCTGCATGCCAAAAATAACCAGGAAGAATCTTTCCGTTCGCAGATATGTGCGCAAACACATTAAAGAGGCCTGTGTGGAGGATGTTTGACTGTTTAAGACGTCTCAGGGGCTGCGCTACCTGGAAAGGAACTCTGTATCCAGGAATGGTCTTTAAATGAGGAAGTTGCTGAATACCCTTTACGTGACAACACCGGATGCTTACCTGGCCCGCGATGGGGAGAACTTGGTGGTAAGGGTTGGTAACGAGGAGAAATTCCGTATTCCGATCCACAACCTCGAGGGGGTCGTGTGTTTCGGCTACATGGGTGCGAGCCCTCATCTGATGAGGCTTTGTTCTGAAAATAATGTGGGCCTATCCTTTTTAACGCCGTCCGGGAAGTTTCTGGCCCGGGTTAGCGGGCGCGTCCGCGGCAACGTTCTGTTGCGGCGGACACAGTACCGGAAGGCGGACAATCGTCTGGAGTCGCTGGAGATATCAAAGTCTTTTATTATAGGCAAGATCGTAAACTGTAGAACTATCCTCGGAAGGGGTATCCGCGATCACAGTGCTGTAATCGATTGCGATCGGGTCAGGGGGGTGGATGCCCTGTTGATCGAGAACCTCCTGAAGATCGAGGATTGCGATTCTGCGGATACGCTGCGTGGGATTGAAGGGAATTGCGCAAAATTCTATTTCGTTGCACTTGATGATCTGATCCTCAGGCAGAAGGACGTTTTTTACATGCATGAACGGAATCGGAGGCCGCCACTGGATAATATGAACACACTCCTCTCTTTTTTGTACACGCTTCTTGCTCACGATGTTGAGTCCGCACTGGAGACGGTCGGGCTTGATCCATATGTTGGATTTTTTCACACCGATCGTCCCGGGCGGCCCGGGCTGGCGCTGGATATGATGGAGGAACTGAGGCCGTATATGGCAGATCGTCTTGCGCTGAATCTTGTAAATTTAAATCAGGTCAACGGGGACGATTTTTATAAAAAAGAGAATGGAGGGGTTATTATGAAAGATGACGGACGGAAAACGGTGATAGCCGCATGGCAGAAGAGGAAGCAGGATATGATCACGCATCCTTACCTGAACGAGAAGATCCCTATAGGTCTGCTCCCTTATGTGCAGGCAATGCTGATGGCCCGTTTTCTCCGGGGTGATATTGATGGTTATCCGCCGTTCTTTATGAATTGAGGTGCCTGTATGATGGTTCTGGTAACTTATGATGTCAACACAGAGACTCCAGAGGGAAAGAAACGGCTACGCAAGGTGGCGGCAGAATGTGTGAATTATGGGCAGCGTGTGCAGAACTCTGTGTTTGAGTGTCTCGTTGACCCCGCACAGTTTGCCAGGCTTAAGTGTTCTCTCTGTGAATTGATTGATATGGAGAAGGATAGTCTCCGGTTTTACTACCTGGGGAAGAACTGGAAAAACCGGGTGGAGCACTTCGGTGCGAAGGAGGGATACGATCCGGAAGGCTTATTGATTACATGAGTTTGCGAACCTCTGGTGAACAGCGGATCCCCCGGGAGGTTCGCGGGATTTTCCTTCATGTCCTATATTACCTTTATGGGGGTGGTCACTTCCCTGTCGGAGGTGAGTTCTTGATCTTGATTGATGAAGCACTGTCAAGTAATATCTCGATATAAATATTTTCAATAAGGGATATATTTTGATCTATCCGATTTTAGCGGGAACAACATTTATCACCCTCTAGATTCATTATCAAATGATCTAGCGTCAGACCATATTCCATGAAATGGTTGAACGTTGATCTGGGTTGTTTGCAGTCGCACCCTTCACGGGTGCGTGGATTGAAATTTCTTGCGCCGGTTGTATATCGTCACAACCACGAGTCGCACCCTTCACGGGTGCGTGGATTGAAATATTATGGTCAAGGCCCGGGACAAGCCGGCGATCGAGTCGCACCCTTCACGGGTGCGTGGATTGAAATGATGGGTTCGGGCGGGGGCATCTTCGAGCCCGGCGGTCGCACCCTTCACGGGTGCGTGGATTGAAATGTGTTTTGATGAATATATGAAAATGTATCGTGGAGGTCGCACCCTTCACGGGTGCGTGGATTGAAATTGCGGTAGGGATGGCTACCTCGCGATCGCCCACCGCGTCGCACCCTTCACGGGTGCGTGGATTGAAATAGTCGATCGCGATACCACGGGAGTGGGTGCCGCACGTCGCACCCTTCACGGGTGCGTGGATTGAAATTGGTCCCCGGCCCGCATCGGCGCGGTGATCGGGGCGTCGCACCCTTCACGGGTGCGTGGATTGAAATTCAAACCACTTTCTGGTCCCCGGCCCGCATCGGGTCGCACCCTTCACGGGTGCGTGGATTGAAATACCGGGCCGCTGCGCTGGTGCGGGTCTGCCGGGATGTCGCACCCTTCACGGGTGCGTGGATTGAAATTCGGTGGTGCGGATGCGGCGGACGGAGCTCTTCGGTCGCACCCTTCACGGGTGCGTGGATTGAAATCCGATCATCAGGAGCCGGGACTGGTCTGACGTGAGCGTCGCACCCTTCACGGGTGCGTGGATTGAAATCGCCCCGCAGGCGAGGCGCGGCTCGACCTCTACAGTCGCACCCTTCACGGGTGCGTGGATTGAAATCCATTCACCCCCCACCTCAATACAGCGGGGTTCGAGTCGCACCCTTCACGGGTGCGTGGATTGAAATAACGAGACGGTCGATCTCCTCACGACCATCCGCGAGTCGCACCCTTCACGGGTGCGTGGATTGAAATCTCAAGGACTTGGCGTGTGCCCGGCTCCGGGCTGGTCGCACCCTTCACGGGTGCGTGGATTGAAATTCCAGGGCGAGGAAGAGGTTCGGCGGGTGCCGATGTCGCACCCTTCACGGGTGCGTGGATTGAAATCTCTTCAGTTGGTGGGGCTGTGTAGACCGTGCCCCGTCGCACCCTTCACGGGTGCGTGGATTGAAATTCCCATTTGTCGAGTAATTTCCATGTAAGATCTGCGTCGCACCCTTCACGGGTGCGTGGATTGAAATCATCAGGTGTTGCCACCCAGACCACCCACGACGAGTCGCACCCTTCACGGGTGCGTGGATTGAAATACCTGGCGTATCGGCCGCAACACCTTTGATCCTGGTCGCACCCTTCACGGGTGCGTGGATTGAAATATCGTGGATGTCCCATGAGGTGCCGATGAATAGGTGTCGCACCCTTCACGGGTGCGTGGATTGAAATGCAGAGAGATACGATGTCAACCACCGGTGAGGTGGGTCGCACCCTTCACGGGTGCGTGGATTGAAATAAGACATCTCACATCTGATTGGGAAACGAGTTTATGTCGCACCCTTCACGGGTGCGTGGATTGAAATATGTGCGCCCATGCCCAGAGATCAAACCACTCTTGTCGCACCCTTCACGGGTGCGTGGATTGAAATAGAAGCAATTGCTGCACCACCAATTGCAGTCCCAAGTCGCACCCTTCACGGGTGCGTGGATTGAAATAGGCAGGTACTCCAAGTACTCTATATGGGCTTCCAAGTCGCACCCTTCACGGGTGCGTGGATTGAAATGGCGAGGTGGAGGTGCCATATCCAATTATCGGCGCGTCGCACCCTTCACGGGTGCGTGGATTGAAATGAGATGCCGAACTCCAAAATCGAAAACTTGCCGATGGTCGCACCCTTCACGGGTGCGTGGATTGAAATTCACAGGTGCGAAACTCACAATTAATCGCGAATGTCGCACCCTTCACGGGTGCGTGGATTGAAATCGGAGGGGAGGCGAGGATCGGCTCGGTCTTATCGAGTCGCACCCTTCACGGGTGCGTGGATTGAAATCGATAGGGATGATTACCATGTGGTCTGGCTCGGTCGGTCGCACCCTTCACGGGTGCGTGGATTGAAATAAATTTAGACGATTTTAGAAAAAGAATTGTAAAGGTCGCACCCTTCACGGGTGCGTGGATTGAAATCATGAGTAGTATATCAGTAGTGAGTAGTATTATCCGGTCGCACCCTTCACGGGTGCGTGGATTGAAATAATCGATATGGTGATTTGATTAATGAATTGCATTGTCGCACCCTTCACGGGTGCGTGGATTGAAATAGACGGCGCATCTTTTTAAGGCAGCCGCGTTAACGGTCGCACCCTTCACGGGTGCGTGGATTGAAATGTGAAACACACGCTGCGGTGCCAGCATTATATAGTCGCACCCTTCACGGGTGCGTGGATTGAAATTAGTCAAAAACGGGAAGGAAGTTGTCAGGGTCGTGTCGCACCCTTCACGGGTGCGTGGATTGAAATCGGCTCTGATGTCATCCCTAACCATTTTGTTGTGTCGCACCCTTCACGGGTGCGTGGATTGAAATATGTGGTCGGATAGCGAACTAAAAGCCCGAAACAAGGTCGCACCCTTCACGGGTGCGTGGATTGAAATTGATGATGGGGTATCCGGCATCTGATAATTCCGGGCGGGTCGCACCCTTCACGGGTGCGTGGATTGAAATCCGGAACCATCACGATTGAGAATCCAGTACCGGAAGTCGCACCCTTCACGGGTGCGTGGATTGAAATCCCCAAGGATGGATTATATCAGCCTCATGAAGATGTCGCACCCTTCACGGGTGCGTGGATTGAAATCACAGATCCGCGCGTACCGACCGCCGTACGCACTGTCGCACCCTTCACGGGTGCGTGGATTGAAATACCGCCTCCGCCCGACGAGATAGGCAATGCCTGCGTCGCACCCTTCACGGGTGCGTGGATTGAAATTCCAGATCTGTGGTTGTATTCAAGCACATCAAACCGTCGCACCCTTCACGGGTGCGTGGATTGAAATCCAGATACGCACGTTATTAGCGTCGGTTGTTATGGTCGCACCCTTCACGGGTGCGTGGATTGAAATTACCACCTGCTCACCGCCTGGAATAGTACTCTCCGTCGCACCCTTCACGGGTGCGTGGATTGAAATCTGTAACCGTACTCAGTAGGTACGCACTCATTTTGTCGCACCCTTCACGGGTGCGTGGATTGAAATTCTATACAATACTCTCTATGAAAGTGTCTCAAAAAGTCGCACCCTTCACGGGTGCGTGGATTGAAATCTATTGCACCTGCGACCTTGCCTGCTTTCAGTGCGTCGCACCCTTCACGGGTGCGTGGATTGAAATTCTTGCACTCTGCAATGATGGATCGGTTGTGGCGTCGCACCCTTCACGGGTGCGTGGATTGAAATGGGAGTGAGATCACCGGAGGTTTAGGAAGGGAGATGTCGCACCCTTCACGGGTGCGTGGATTGAAATTTCTTGCGCCGGTTGTATATTGTCACAACCACGATAGTCGCACCCTTCACGGGTGCGTGGATTGAAATAAAACCGTTCCTGAATGATGCTCTTTGGCACTATCGTCGCACCCTTCACGGGTGCGTGGATTGAAATCGGAAGGCAGGCCGATCCACAAAGACCCCCCCGTCGCACCCTTCACGGGTGCGTGGATTGAAATTGGGAGCGTCCTGATCATCGACCCTGTGACTGAGACGTCGCACCCTTCACGGGTGCGTGGATTGAAATTGAGGTGAAAAAATGCGATATACTGGAACAATCACGTCGCACCCTTCACGGGTGCGTGGATTGAAATAGCATCGCCACACCAGGGAGGACCGTCGATCCTAGTCGCACCCTTCACGGGTGCGTGGATTGAAATGCTCCTACTGCGATCGCACTCTGGCATAGACGGGTCGCACCCTTCACGGGTGCGTGGATTGAAATCTCACGATCGCACTCCCCATGATCATCGGGACGTTCGGTCGCACCCTTCACGGGTGCGTGGATTGAAATTACTCTTTCTCTCCACCAAAAACCGCTGTGCTTGAAGTCGCACCCTTCACGGGTGCGTGGATTGAAATCTAAAATCTCCCTGCCCAAAATCTCCTTACCTAAAGTCGCACCCTTCACGGGTGCGTGGATTGAAATTGTAATGCCATATAAAATAACTTAAACGTCATAGTCGCACCCTTCACGGGTGCGTGGATTGAAATCGGGAACGTTGCTGGGGGCGGTGCACAGTTTGCAGGTCGCACCCTTCACGGGTGCGTGGATTGAAATAATTTTTGGTGTATAATTAAGAGAGAGAACATATGTCGCACCCTTCACGGGTGCGTGGATTGAAATCGTCATTATTGTCTACAAAATATTTTGCAGTTCGGTCGCACCCTTCACGGGTGCGTGGATTGAAATCAAGACTTGATGATATTTGAGCTCTCTGAGTAGTAGTCGCACCCTTCACGGGTGCGTGGATTGAAATTTTCATATGGTTTAGCATACCAACTTTGTATAAGTCGCACCCTTCACGGGTGCGTGGATTGAAATTTGCATGAGTCGAGAAGGTGAACCAATCTCAAAGAAGTCGCACCCTTCACGGGTGCGTGGATTGAAATAGTGGAGGGTTGTAATGGTTAAAACCGTCCTCACGTCGCACCCTTCACGGGTGCGTGGATTGAAATAATTCCAACCCGTCAACGTTCGACTCTCTCTGCGTCGCACCCTTCACGGGTGCGTGGATTGAAATCACGAGGTGCACATCCTTGTGATCGTCGACGAGGGTCGCACCCTTCACGGGTGCGTGGATTGAAATATTTCGTCTTTTGATTCGATGAGAACCTGGCCGCGTCGCACCCTTCACGGGTGCGTGGATTGAAATTCGTCTACCACTACCGAGTTTTTAACCAGCCCAAACGTCGCACCCTTCACGGGTGCGTGGATTGAAATCCGACCTCCTGCTTGGTGAGTAGTGGCACCTGGGTCGCACCCTTCACGGGTGCGTGGATTGAAATCTTGGCTTCAAGTATGTATCAAAGCACACGGTGCATGTCGCACCCTTCACGGGTGCGTGGATTGAAATGCCGTGACCCGAGAGATCTCCACCGTACGGGGGTAGTGTCGCACCCTTCACGGGTGCGTGGATTGAAATTCGTGACCAGATCGTGTGGGCAGAGGAAAACCCACAGTCGCACCCTTCACGGGTGCGTGGATTGAAATAAATTGTGACCGGCCGGCCACGCGGTGCATCTCTGGTCGCACCCTTCACGGGTGCGTGGATTGAAATGGACCTCGTGGATGCACCTTACAGGCACGTGCAGGGTCGCACCCTTCACGGGTGCGTGGATTGAAATCAAGTGTTACATGATATAATAGGTGTATGCACATGTCGCACCCTTCACGGGTGCGTGGATTGAAATACCACAGAGAGCCGCCGTCCCCCGTTTCACGTTGAAGTCGCACCCTTCACGGGTGCGTGGATTGAAATCGCGAATATTGGATGTCGGAAATTGCAGGCAAACGTCGCACCCTTCACGGGTGCGTGGATTGAAATGTCTTGTGGGGGAAGGGCGAGCCGATAGTTCCGAGTCGCACCCTTCACGGGTGCGTGGATTGAAATCAGAGGAACACGCCGAGGCGGCCTTTTGGTGCGGCGTCGCACCCTTCACGGGTGCGTGGATTGAAATCGGGGATACGTCGGGACTGGACACCCCAGGAGGATGTCGCACCCTTCACGGGTGCGTGGATTGAAATCGGTGGCTCATCATCTCCAGACAACCTTCGGGATGTCGCACCCTTCACGGGTGCGTGGATTGAAATCTGGTGAGACCGCCGCCGTGACGCAGGCACAACGTCGCACCCTTCACGGGTGCGTGGATTGAAATTTCTAACGGCCGCCACCCTTTGGGCCGCCGCGGAAAGTCGCACCCTTCACGGGTGCGTGGATTGAAATAGCGCTGGCGGCGAACACAGGCCTCAACGATACCCGTCGCACCCTTCACGGGTGCGTGGATTGAAATACAGATATCACAACGGCGGATAATCTCTCATCACGTCGCACCCTTCACGGGTGCGTGGATTGAAATCCCCGCCACTACAGGAGGGATGGTTCGAAGAATTCGTCGCACCCTTCACGGGTGCGTGGATTGAAATGACAATTCGCCCAGGAACTTTGTAATGTCCTGTAGGTCGCACCCTTCACGGGTGCGTGGATTGAAATTAAAAAAGGAGGAATTAAAGATACTGATCTCGTGAGTCGCACCCTTCACGGGTGCGTGGATTGAAATGGTAACGTTTGCGCTCCAGTATCAGAACGACATCGTCGCACCCTTCACGGGTGCGTGGATTGAAATCCGGAGATCGACATCTCCACTACCGGGGCGACCGTCGCACCCTTCACGGGTGCGTGGATTGAAATAAAAATCTCTTTAGATTATGGTCTTTTCTTGAAAAAGTCGCACCCTTCACGGGTGCGTGGATTGAAATCAATTATATTATATCCTGATGGAATTGAAATTGGAGTCGCACCCTTCACGGGTGCGTGGATTGAAATCGTTCGGATGAACCGAACCCGGGCCCACAACATAGTCGCACCCTTCACGGGTGCGTGGATTGAAATCCCAAGGTGGGGGTAAAAATGATAATAACAATAAGTCGCACCCTTCACGGGTGCGTGGATTGAAATAAAACCACATTTTCGACACCTGAACAAGGAACCATTGTCGCACCCTTCACGGGTGCGTGGATTGAAATAAGATGGAAAGAACGCTAATTACTTTTTTATTAGTCGCACCCTTCACGGGTGCGTGGATTGAAATTGTGAAAATGTTTACGGCTATAATGGTGTAGACGTGTCGCACCCTTCACGGGTGCGTGGATTGAAATCCCAGCATTTCCGCCAGGATAAAAACTCCCAAGGTAGTCGCACCCTTCACGGGTGCGTGGATTGAAATTATATATCTGATATTCTCTACATTTTGCGCCCAAGTCGCACCCTTCACGGGTGCGTGGATTGAAATTTTAATCTCATTTTTAAAAGCGCAATTCAATAAAGTCGCACCCTTCACGGGTGCGTGGATTGAAATTAAATTGTTATTTTGCCATTTTACCTTTAATATAGTCGCACCCTTCACGGGTGCGTGGATTGAAATTTTTAACTCTATTATAAAATTCCAAAGCGAAAACGTCGCACCCTTCACGGGTGCGTGGATTGAAATTATACCAAAACTTGTCGTTATCTTTTTCTTTAAGTCGCACCCTTCACGGGTGCGTGGATTGAAATAAACATGACCGTGTGGTCGCTCATGAGGTATAGGACGTCGCACCCTTCACGGGTGCGTGGATTGAAATTCTAAAGCGCATAAAATCGTTGCTGAACCAGACAGTCGCACCCTTCACGGGTGCGTGGATTGAAATTCATTAGAGCCACATATTAGCGATATAGAGCACGTCGCACCCTTCACGGGTGCGTGGATTGAAATAATAACATACAAGTTTTATAACAAGTAATATTGTGTCGCACCCTTCACGGGTGCGTGGATTGAAATCTTTGAATTGGAGCCAGAGGAATTCTGGCGTATAAGTCGCACCCTTCACGGGTGCGTGGATTGAAATCGCTACCGGCACGGGATGTCCTATCCCAAGGGCAGTCGCACCCTTCACGGGTGCGTGGATTGAAATTTGCCTGGGTAGAAGGTACAAGAGCACCATCACAGTCGCACCCTTCACGGGTGCGTGGATTGAAATCTGCAAAACGGGCGGATGGACGGCAGCAACATGCAAGTCGCACCCTTCACGGGTGCGTGGATTGAAATTTGATGGACTATCGCTGCAAGACATTACAAAGTTGTCGCACCCTTCACGGGTGCGTGGATTGAAATTGTCTCCGGTTGGCGCGTACCAATAGTCGCACAGAGTCGCACCCTTCACGGGTGCGTGGATTGAAATTTGATGAACGAATACACCCGGAAACCCACGTTAAGTCGCACCCTTCACGGGTGCGTGGATTGAAATTTATCGACGAGGTCGAGAACACTATCGCTTACCAATGTCGCACCCTTCACGGGTGCGTGGATTGAAATTGTCTCCGGTTGGCGCGTACCAATAGTCGCACAGAGTCGCACCCTTCACGGGTGCGTGGATTGAAATTGTCTCCGGTTGGCGCGTACCAATAGTCGCACAGAGTCGCACCCTTCACGGGTGCGTGGATTGAAATTAGGTGAAACGGCAATTTCCGTTGAACAATCGGGTCGCACCCTTCACGGGTGCGTGGATTGAAATCTTTATTTCTATCCCCAATATTACAAGGTATCGAGGTCGCACCCTTCACGGGTGCGTGGATTGAAATAGAGTTTTGAATTTCCACGTAATCGAGCCTGGAAGGTCGCACCCTTCACGGGTGCGTGGATTGAAATCAGGAGGCCTGTGCCTTGACGACTGGTCACTGTAGTTGCACCCTTCACGGGTGCGTGGATTGAAATACCATCAACATCGCAGAGAAGTGTGCAAATTATGTCGCACCCTTCACGGGTGCGTGGATTGAAATTCATCAGTAACATCGCTGGCATCAATACACCGGACGTCGCACCCTTCACGGGTGCGTGGATTGAAATAAAATCCCGTTTGCCTCCCGCGGCTCCTGAAAACCTTCGTATCCTTTTTAGCCCTTGAACGCCGAGAACTATAGAGGGATGAATCAGGCGGTGTCAGGATTCGGCGCTGCCGCGGAGGCTTAACAGTATGAGGGTCTGCGATCCAAGGCCGTTTTTGAAGTGGGCTGGCGGAAAAGGCCAACTCCTGGGCGAGTTTGAGGCGCGGCTTCCGCGGGCGGTGAGAGAGGGCCGCGCCTCTGCATACGTTGAGCCGTTTGCAGGCGGAGGGGCCGTTTACTTCCATATCACCAGTAAATACGCTTTTGACGAGTGTCACATCTTTGATACCAACGAGGATCTCATCCTGGCCTACACGGTTGTCAGGAATGACGTTGACGACCTGATTGAGGTGTTGAGGGGTATGGAGACCACATACCTGAATTTAGACGCCAAAAAGCGAGAGGAGTTTTATTACACCGTCCGCCGCGAGTACAACAAAGAGAGATCCTCAATTCAGTTGAACAACTACAGCAAAGCATGGGTCCAGAGGGCTGCAGACCTCATATTCCTCAACAGAACCTGTTTTAACGGACTATTCAGGGTCAACTCAGAAGGCTCCTTCAATGTTCCGGCCGGCCGCTACAGGAACCCGAAGATACTGCACGAGGAACTGCTGCGAAGCGATTCTGAACTGCTTGAAAACACAGGAATACACCATGGCGACTTCTCATCGTGTGCCCCCTTTGTCGATGAGAAGACCTTCGTCTACTTCGACCCGCCGTACCGCCCCCTGAACCGGTCATCGAGTTTTACATCATACTCAAAAGGCGGGTTTGGTGACGATGAACAGCGGCGTCTTGCCGCGTTCTTCCGTGACCTGGACGCCAGGGGGGCGATGCTGATGCTCAGCAACTCCGACCCGAAAAATCAGGATCCCTCGGATAACTTCTTTGACGAACTTTACGCCGGATATTGCATCGAGAGGGTGCCCGCCCGGCGCATGATCAACTCCAATGCTGACCGGCGCGGGGAGATCAACGAGGTCATAATCACAAACTACAGACCCGCGATCACCGATCGGTAGATCCCCCTCCATCCTCGATCCAGAACTCCTTCCCTCATTCCCCAATGCGCCCGGCCGCACCCCTTCACAGACCGCCGTATCCTGGCGAGAGACGCCTGAGCGCCCCTCTACGCACTATTTTGATATCTCGGTGTAGTAATACTCACCAGCAGCGACCTGCTCGCGGTCAAGGAACGATCCCGGCTTGTTGATCCGCGGCCTCCCGCTCTTATCCCGGCGGAACGTGATCCCGAGCGCCTTAAGGAACCTGTTCATGCCCGGCGCCATATCAAACGGCCCGGCGGCCCTGCCCTCCGCCCCGGGGTTGCCTTCAAAGACCAGGATCCTGTCGCTGATCATATCGATGACGTAGATGTCGTGATCGATCACGAGCGTGCTCGCCTCCCGGACCTCGGCGTGCTTACGGATCATCCGGGAGATCCTCACCCGCTGCTCCACGTCCAGGTGGGCGCTCGGTTCGTCAAGTATGTATAGGTCAGCGTCGCGGGAGAGGCAGACTGCTATCGCCACCCGCTGGAGTTCGCCGCCGGAGAGGGTGTTCACCGGCGCCTGGAGCAGTTGCGAGAGGGAGAGCGGCTCCAGAATCTCGTGCTGGTAGTAGGATGTATCAAACTTCGTCGTCGTCTGGCGGAGGATCTCCTCGACCGTCGCCTCCGTATCCCCCTTCAGGTACTGCGGCTTGTAGGATATCCGCACCCTTTTGTCCATCGCCCCGGTGTCGGGCTCGATCACCCCGGCCAGGAGCCCTGCAAACGTGCTCTTCCCTATACCGTTTGCCCCGAGCACTCCCAGGACCTCCCCTTTGCGGATCTCCCCGCCCTCAACCGTGAGCGAGAACCGGCCGAACCGTTTGGTCATCGCCGGAAACTCAAGCAGCACCTCCCGGTTGGTTGCGGCGGTGTGCGCCCGGGTTTCAAACGCCACGGCGTATGCGCGGAACCTGACGTTCTCCTCCGGAAGGAACCCCTCAAGGTACTGGTTAATCCCAACCCGGACACCCTTCGGGTGTGTGATGACGCCAAAGACCGCCGGCTCACCGTAGGCGATGTGCACGGTGTCGGCGAGCATATCGAGTATGGCAAGGTCGTGCTCGACTATCACAACCGGGCGCTCCATCGCGAGCTCCCGGACCAGGTTTGCGGCAGCCATCCGCTGGTAGACGTCAAGATACGGTGTGATCTCATCCAGGAAGTAGAAATCAGCATCGCGGGCGAAACAGGCGGCAAGCGCCACCCGCTGGAGTTCGCCGCCGGAGAGGGTCGTGATCGGCCGGTCGAGGAGATTCGTGAGCGACAGCCGCCCGAGATAGTAGCCAAGTCTGCCGCGCTCATCGGTCGTCGCCAGGAGTTCACGAACCGAACCCGAGAAGACCTTCGGGATCTGGTCAACGTACTGCGGTTTCACCGCAACCTTCACACTCTTCTGCGATAGCAGTTTGAGGTAGTCGAAGAGTTCGGTCCCCTGGTAGAGGTCGAGGACGTCGTCCCAGGAGATCTCTTCTTCGTTCCTCCCGAGGTTTGGAACCAGCATCCCGGAGAGTATCTTGACCGATGTGCTCTTTCCTATACCGTTTGGCCCGAGGATGCCCGTGACCTTACCCTCGATCGGGATCGGAAGACCATAGAGAACAAAACCGTTCCTTCCGTAGCGGTGGACAGGCTGGTCAAGGTGCTCGGGGAGGTTGACTATATCGATGGCATCAAAAGGGCACTTCTTCACGCAGATGCCGCAGCCAACACATAGCTCCTCGGATATGACGGCTTTCTGGTCATCGCCTATGATGACGGTCTCATCGCCCGTCCTGACGCGCGGGCAGTAGATGATGCACTCTGTTCCGCACTTGACGGGATGGCATCTATCGCGGTGTACAACGGCAATACGCATGGATGATCACATAAGGACGGTTGTCGTGAGGAAGATCGTCCAGGTCATAAACCAGAGTGCAAACGTCACAAAACTCTGGTAGAACCAGTCTTTGGTGGAGAGTTCCATGTAATCGACGCCGATGAACATGAAGACATATTTCTGGAAGACAACGCCCGCAGCAAGGAGAAGTATACCGATAATAGCGTTCTCCTGAAGACCTGTTGCCGGGTCAGGTGTGCCTGAGAGGTAGAATGAGAGACCTCCGACCAGGATGCCCATGAAGCAGGCTACAAGCGTCCTTTTTATCCGATTCCTGTGCTCGACCTGTTTCTCGATACGGGTCTTCGGCCGTGTCTTATCGACCTCATCTCCTCCCGGTTTCTCGCTCATCGTGACACCCGTGCTGCGCCGCTCCTGGAGATGAGACTCCTCCCGTGACGGCGGGCTGACGATGGAAAACCGCCTTTCCGGGTCACTCTCCTGGATTGGCAAATTATTACAGTACTGGGAGTTCTCCGGTTATAAAAGTAGGTACCACCTTGCCGGCTGAGGCGGAGGGCATCAAACCACCACACACCTCCGTGGTTTGATAAAACCCCCTCCCGGCACGGGGAGAGAGACTGTACTCTGAGACGCGGAAGAAGAGAGGGGACGGCGATTCTCCATCGAAACCGTGCCGCAGGGTATGAGCAGTTCTCTGCCGCCAATGTAAACACCCTCCAGCAAAATCCTGTTTCCAGTTCCCTGCACCGCCATCGTGGAGCAGCCGCTGCGTGGGCATTCATCATCCAGGAGAGACGGGGCAGATCAAACCATGAGCAAACACGTCCGGCGGTCTCCGCGCATACTGTCGGGGTGGAGAGTTTTATGGCCTGTCTGCCTCCACCTTTTCCCTCAAACCGCCCCGACCTCCTCCGCCATGCCGTTATCCGGGCATCACTCGATCCTGTAGCGCAGGAGCGCCGCCATACCACCGATCGCCTCCAGGCGCTCTCCAGGCTCGAACTCGGTGCTCATCACCACTATCGTGGTGTTGATCTCCTCGGCCTGCTCGATGAGTGTTGCGGCCTCCTCATCCCGGAGCAGGGTGTCGGTGACCAGCACCGTCTCCGCGGCGCCGTATGTGACCGCTTTGCGGACATCCCTGATACCGTATGCAACGGCACCCCCGGTGGCGATCCGGAGCAGGACCTCCTCCATAAGCGTGACCTCCCTTCCAAGGTGGAGATCACCGAGCAGCCTCTCGATGACGCCCTGGCCGATGACCTCCTGCACAGCGCCCCGCCCGACCCGGCGCGTCTCGACGGCGGCCGTCCGCCCGGCGAGGTCGGGGTCGCGGGTCTTTACGTAACCCACGAACTCGTCCTTCACAAACCCGGGCCCCGCGACGACGAGAGGCCCGGTTACCCCCGCTACCGCCTCGAGCGTCTTCTCAAAGAGCGCCGATCGGCTGCTGCCGGTTCCGGCGCCCTTGCTGCTGCCGACTGTTACGGTGGTCACCCACTCCGGGCCGAACTGGCGGAGGCGGTAGACCTGGGCCTCGCCCTCCTCGATGCTCACGACGTGAACCACACCGTACTCGGAGGCGGCGACGGCGCGCCGGATCCGTTCACAGTCGACGGTGCGCCAGCGTTTTATGACCGAGATCTCAAACCCTGTCTCGAGATTCAGGGTGTGGTGTGCGGAGACGTCCACCCCGCTCTCGATGATGCCGGAGACCCGGAGACGGTTTGTGTGCTGGTGGAACTCCACTTTCTCGACGCGGATTCCGAGCCTGACCGGTCGTTTCTCGACCTTCTCGGGACGGATCTTATCGGTCGCCATCTCCACGCCGCGGAATGTCGTCGCAAAGACGAGATCCCCCGGCCGGATAAGGTGGGAGAGGTGCCAGAGGTCGTCGAGTGTCTCAGGGAAGAGACGGATCTCGCCAAACTGGTTCTTCATCTCACGGACTTCGGCCTTCATGACTCTATGAGATCGGATCCCCCCGGCGGGACGAAAGCAGCAACCGCCTCGGTGTTCAGGGCGTTCTTGAGCCCTTTCCACTCGTCCTCCGGGAGTTTGTCCCTGAGCGCCCGGACAACCTTCTTTGCCGTGTCGTTTGGCTCAAACTGCCCCGGACGGAGTTCGACCCAGACACTGGCACGCCCGGCGACGGCAGCAGGCGGACCGCCGATGACGGCGACCTCCGGCGAGACCTGAAGACCGATGGCTACGGCCAGGGGGACGTCCCTGAAGTACTGCCGTTCACCCCTGACGACGAAAGCGCCTCGTGCCACGTACTCCCCGGACTCGGCGGTCTTGCTCACCTGTTCGGGCCTGGCGGCATAGACGTCGGCGGTGAAATGCCCGGCCTTCCAGGCGTTGGAGTAGGATGCGGCGAACTGCGCGGCCTCGTCCATGCGTTCTGTCCTGCCCTTCACGATGACCACGCTCCCGCCATGGACATCGGCGTGGACGAAGAGGTCGCCGCCCTCCATGTACTTCCTGACGAGTTCCTCGTTCTGGGAGGCGTCCCGGCCGCCGATGACAAGGACACCGTCGCTGGTGACGAACCAGCGGAACCGGTGGTACCACCGCTTCTTCTGGAGGGGAGTATCCCGTTTTGGCCGCGGTCTCTCCGGGACCGCCCGCTCCATCGCCGCAACTGCACCTGCCCTCTTCTTCTTGAACTTCTTGATCTGGTCGTAGCAGCGGCCGATGTTCTGCTCGATACTCTCGTGGACGTAGACCTTCACCCGCTCCCCCTGGAGGTCGAGTTCCACCGCTGCCTCGGCGGGATGCACCGCGCAGACCATCTTCGCTGCCGGGTTGTCGCGGTTTGACCTGAGTATAGCCTCGATCTCCTGCCAGGAACGGGTTCTGCTTGCCTCATCGAGCGCCGCCAGGATCCCGGCAACCGTTGTGTAGTTCTCGTAGATCGCCTCCACTACGCGTTCGTAGCGCTCAATCTTCTTCTCAAACCCCCTGATCGCCTCGGCCTGGCGCTGCCGGATCACCTCTTCCCGGGAGAGGCGGGGTTTTCCAGGTGCAGTCTCTTCTTTCTCGCCGGCTGCCGGCGGGTAGAACTCATCCAGCGCCTCGCTGAATGTCGAGAACCTCTCGATAACCTCTTCTCCTGGTAGTATCACCGGCCAGCATCCCGTGGCCGTGATCACCGGCTCCCGGTGGCCTTCAGCATCGGCTATGAGATGGGCGAGCGCCTCCCTGACAGCCCCGGCATCGACATCCGCGGCAGGGGCGCTCTTATCCACCCCTGCCATCCGGCAGACCGCTTCGGCGTATGCGCCGCCGAGGAGACAGTCGACGGCGAGCGTCCGGACAATATCGCGGTCGGACGCAGCAAGCATCGCCTGGAACTCATCGGGGGAGAGGGTTGAGCAGTCAGGTCCTCCGGTGGCATATACCGCGCCGGGGACCACCTCCCGGCTCCTGAACCGGTGGTGCCATAGCGGTTTGATGATGGTATACCCCTCGTCGCAGAGGACGACGTTCCCCTCATCAAACAACTCAAAGATGAGGTGATAGGTCGTCTCCCTCTTCCCTATATCGAGGCATATCGCGCGTTCAAGCCCGAACTGATGTATGCCAAGCACCTTTCCGCCGTTCAGGTGCTTTCGAAGCAGCATCGCAAACCCTGGAGGGTGTTTTGGGGGTGTCGGGAACTCCGCGGTGAAATGAGCCCGTCTCCCGGCCTCCACGATCAGCAGGTATTTTGCCCGGTCCTCGCCGTTCAACCTGATGCCCAGGGTCTTTGCGTCGAACTGGTAGATCTTGCCGACCCAGAGAGGGAGGCGTTCGGAGGCCTCCCCAACGAGAGCCCGGAGGTCGATCCCGCTCATACCCTGTAGTGTCGCCATTGATTCAGAATAGGTACGGCCCGCCACCTAAATAAGGACACGGCCGGGCCGGGGAGGCAGGGGTTGCCAAAACCCATGCCCTCAGGCCGGGCTCAGGTTTGATGAACCTTGCCATGGACGGGCTTACGGGTTCGGGGGTCTACCCCCTCCCGGCGAAGAGAGTCTCCTGTGGACAGGGTGAAACGTGGGCGGGGGCGTCCCCTCCCCCGCTGGCGATACCCCATCGACGCAGCGTCCGTGGAGGCGACAAACCCTGGATCGTCTCATTCCTGTTCCAGGCACGGCGCCATCGCCGATCACCGCGCACTTGCCAAAACCCCCCTCGCACTGTGGTCGGCGAAAGAGGTTCAACACGAGTGATCCGGGGCGCCGGGGAACTGGTTTGGCAACTCCCCCCCTCAATACCTGGAAACGTGGAGAGTAATCGTTGATTTGATGGCTTCCCGGGGGCAGGGGATGAGCGGCGCCATCGCCGGGACAGTTACCCACCAGTGCAAAACCCTTCAAAAAAGCAAATTACAGGAGCGGAGAATTTACTCCTCCGACTCCCTGCTCTCTTCCATCTCAGCAGTCTCAGTCTTTTCTATCTCTGGCTCCAGCTCGGTCGAGGGCGGGCGGGTGAACGTCTCCTTCATGACGACCTTGCTGACCTCAGGATAGTATTCGAAGACCTGGCTGATCAGATTCCCCCGCCAGACCATCCAGCGCCGGTCATAGATGATATCATGAGGCAGCTCGAGTTCGACCGTCCCATCGGTGATCCTGAGATCGATATCGTTCCGGCGGGCGAAGATCCTGATGAGACCCCTGATCTGCTCCGCCTGATCCTCGACCTTCTCGAGTATGCTGTAGGTGTAGTGCACGCTCTTCCCGGCGAAGGGATGGTTGAAGTCAACGACCGCGCGCCTCCCTATGACGCTGATGACCACACCCTCCCTGCCTTCGATGCTGACCCGCATCCCGGGTTCGGGCTTCTCGCGGAACTGCGTGACCGGGAAAGACCTCACCTCGTTCTCGTCGTGCTCTCCGAACGCCTTCTCGGGCGGGATCTCGACCTCCCCTTCCGTGCCAACCTCCTTTCCGATCAGTTCCTCTTCAAGACCGGCAAGGATGTGGCGGCTTCCAAGGCGGATGGTTACCGGGCCGTATTCCGCCATCTGATTGTAGATATCCTCTTCCTTTGCAATCTCCTCATCTGTAGTATCAAAAACGTCTCCACCGATACGCCCGGTGTATCTGATCCTGACAAAATCTCCTTCCTGAACTGCCATTTCCATTCACCATGGTTAGTTGGTGCACAGCAGCCTCCCGCTGCGGCATTCCCGCAGCGGTGCACCGCGCACTCCTGTCACATTGTTCCATTTCATTAGGATGGAATGGTATATATCATCATTCCAGAGAGCAAACCTGATGCGAGGGTTATGCTAGAGGTGGAGGCAAAGTTTGCGGTCAGGGGTCTCGATGCCATCAGGTCCCGGCTGGAGGCGATGGGAGCGCGAAAGGGCAGGAGAGAACAGGAGCGGGACGTCTATTACAACGCTCCGCACCGCGATTTCGGAGAGACCGATGAAGCGCTGCGGGTCCGGTACGATGATACCGGAGTCACCCTGACCTACAAAGGCCCGAAGGTTCGTGTTGGCGGCGCAAAGGCCCGGGAAGAGCATAACCTGGTGGTGAACTCCGGCGAGACCCTCGAGACGATGCTCTCCAGCCTTGGATTCCGGCGCGCAGCCACTGTCTCCAAGACGCGCGAGTTCTACTATATGGGAGGTGTGACCATAACACTCGACACCGTCGAGGGACTCGGGACGTTCATCGAGATCGAGATCCTGACCGAAGACGGTAGAGACGATGCCGCCGCAAGGATTGGTGCGATTGCAAAAGAGGTGGGTGTAGATGGTCCACCGATCTACACCTCGTATCTTGAGATGCTGCTGTTCAAACGCTGATCAGATCAATACGGATCTCTTTTGGCTCATTCCCGAAACGGATGAGAGCGCCGTATCCATCCGATGCAGGTCCCGGGTTGACGATGGTGACACCGTCTGCCGTGGTGATCCCCCGTGCCTCATGGATGTGGGCGCAGCAGACCAGGTCGAAACCGGTCATGTGCTTTCTTATGCTCTGGCTGCCGACGTGGTTCGCGCCGACGGTGTCCAGCGTCTTGTATGGCGGCGCATGGCTGATCAGGACGTTGTGAACGTTCCGCTCCATGTACCTGACAATCCGCCCCAGTTCTTTATCGATCTCTTCTTCCGTCAGTTCAAACGGTGTGTCAAAGGGGGTCTTGTTCGAGCCCCCCAGCCCGGCGAATGTTACCTTGCCAAGGGAGATCCAGGAGTTATGCAGACAGACCGCATCCGAACGCTCGAGCACGTCGACGATCTCGCGGGGATCGCAGTTGCCTGGTATTGCAAAACATGGCACCTCGAAGGAGGAGAGTAATGACTCTACAGGTTCAAGTGGACCGAAATTGGTTATGTCACCAGCGATTATGACCGCATCGTAGTCGTAGCCAAGAAAAGCGTCAACTTTTCCGTAGTTTCCGTGCAGATCTGCTAGGAGGAGCACATCCATCATGCTCTATAGATGAGGAGTGTGTCTAAAAAACCTTATCTCATGATCCATCCACGAGCCGGTTATTCTGCCATCGAGCGCCAGTTTTCCAAGGACGCTCTCGGTCTCCGGAAGGAGCGGCCGGGGGCGGGCGTTTGAGAGCGGTGTCCCCGGCAGCGGCATGAAGTAGTGGATATGCGCCTTCCCGGCCCGCGTCACCTCCCTCACCAGGTCGAGCGTTGCGCGCTGGTCATCATCGGTCTCAAATGGCAGCCCCAGGATGAA
Source organism: Methanoculleus receptaculi (assembly GCF_033472595.1). NCBI lineage: Archaea > Methanobacteriati > Methanobacteriota > Methanomicrobia > Methanomicrobiales > Methanomicrobiaceae > Methanoculleus > Methanoculleus receptaculi. Next base: position 848,410 of record NZ_CP137642.1, read on the forward strand.
ATCGACGACCGGAACGAGCCCGTATTCGCGGCAGAGGTCGACGGCGGAAAGGACGTCCTGGACCGTATGCCCCCGGTGCAGACGGCGCAGCACCGCATCACTCCCCGACTGCGCCCCAAAGTGAAGACGGGTGTTGGCGCAGTGGCCGGTCACGAGTTCAAGGGACTCTCGCGAGACGCACTCCGGGCGCACCTCGCCCGGAAATGTGCCAAAGAAGACCCGCCGACCATCGAGTTGCCGGAGGAGCCGTTCTACCCTGTCAAGCCGCAGATGGATGCCGTCAGAGCCGTAGGCAAAGGCGTTCGGGGCTACGAACCGGATATCCCGGTAGCGCGAGGCGTAGCGGACGATCTCGTCGATGGAGCGGTGGCGCATACACCGCCCGAAGAGGCGCGGCGTCTGGCAGTAGCCGCAGGAGAATGGGCATCCCCTCGTTATCTCGACAAAACCCTTGATACGCGAGAAGGGCGGGTAACCGTCGAGGAGAACGGTGTGTTGTGCAGGGGTGTAGCCCGCAGAGGTGGCAACCCCTGGAGGAGCGTTCCGCCCATCCTCGATGGCGGCAAGAAGCGCCGGGAGGGTGTACTCGCCCTCCCCGACGACGACGTAATCGGCGTATTCGGCCACCTCACGGTAGCAGGCGGAGGCATGAGGCCCGCCGACAATCGTTATACAGTCTGCGCCGGCGATCTCATCACGGTAGACGCGCTCGTTGATAGAGTTCAGGCTGTAGATGGTGACGTCCGGCCGGGGGCCGTCCGCCACATCGAGTTCGTAGCCGTGCACCTCGCACGCCGCAGCAAGCGCGGCGAGGGTGTTCCTCGCCTGGGGGATGTATCGCCAGTATACCCTCATATCACGGGTTTTGCGGGCGTGCCGGGTGCTCAAAGCGTTCAGACTGACTTCTCCCAGCCCTGGCCCATGTCAACGATCGGGCGGACCTCCGTGACCTCAAATGTCAGCGTGGCGTGCATCATCTTCGCCGCATCCTCGCCCAGTGCCGCTGCAACCTCTCTCTTGTAGTCCTCAAGTTTCTTACCCGAGGTCGCGCAGTCCTTCAGTTTCAGGTAGACCCGCAGACCCTTCCAGTCCATGAGGGTCTCCCCTGGTTCGAGGATGGTGTAGACGGCATGGGGATTCTGCTGCAGGTAGTCGAGAGTGCGGTTCTTTCCAAGCCCCATAACGACGGTCTTCTCGTCGACCATCTGCGGCGAGCCGAAGAGAGCTGCGTTTACCTTTCCCTCTCTGTTAGCGGTGCTCAGGATGCCTATCCTTGGCTGTTTGTTGAAGTAGTCCATCAATCTGGATGACATAATTCTTTCCTCCTATCGATTCGAAAATTGTCACTTCTGGGTAAAAAAGGTATGGTTGAGTGCCCTTCCGGCGCGCAAATGAAACATTTTCAGCCGCGTCCGCCCAGTTTCAGTAGCCTGTGGCGTAGTAGTAGCCGTTTTCTCTGTGGATATGAACCGGAACGCGGAAGAGTTCGCCGATATTTCTCTCAGTCAGCACCTCGGCCTTTTCGCGGTCCATCACGATCGCACCATCCCGCATCAGAACCACCCGCGAGATTTCCGGGATGATATCATGGAGGTTGTGCGTCACCAGGACGATTCCCGTCCCCGACCTGGCAATCTTTCTAAGGGTCTTTCGGAAGGAGTGGAGCGCGTGCAGGTCGAGACTGTTTGTGGGTTCGTCGAGTACGAGAGTGCCCGGGTCGTGGACGAGCGCCCTTCCGATCAGAAGCCTGCGGGCCTCACCCGAGGAGACCTCCGTCATCGGCCGGTCGGCGAGGTGGGCGACATCCAGGAACTCGAGGATATCGTCCGCCTTCTGCTCCATCGCCGGTGTCACCTCATGGTAGAAGAGCCCGATGCTCGAGAAGAACCCGGAGAGCACAACCTCGCGCCCCGAGATCCCGCGGGTGAAGGTATACTGGAGGTCGCCGGAGACGAGCCCGATGTGCGATCGGAGGTCAAAGGCATCCCATGTATCAAGCCCGCAGAACCGAAAGACAGTCTCCGAGCCCGGCGAGGAGGGGTAGTATTCCCGGGTGACCGCCCGGATGAGCGACGATTTCCCGGCGCCGTTTGGCCCGAGAATGGCGAGATGCTCGCCCTCCTGTATCGTGAGCGAGATGGAGTCAAGGAGTCTATGGCCGCCCCGGACAATGGTGACGTTTCGAAACTCGATGAGCGGGTGGTGGGGAGAGTGGTCTTCAGCCGTCATCTTGACCGCTCCGTCGCGTGGGTGTTCTGGTAGAGGGATTCCATCGAACCTCGCCGCTCTGTATGTTGGACGGCTCTCTTCAAAAGGTAACCTTCTCTCGTGGCGCGGGGCGGCGGGGTGTTCTGCAAGTATATACCGTTCCGGGGTATGCAGAGACGAGGGAGGGAAAGTTTCCTTTCCCCTCCATAGATACAGTGCCACCGTGGAGACCTCTTCTCTGGTGTCAATGTGAACGCCCTCACCGAAATCCCATTCCTGCCAACGCGAACGACTCGATGGCATCGGTGAACCGGCTTGATAGCCCCCCGCATACAACCAGGAGACGCTGGCCGGGTTTGTGTCACAGAATCGTTGATCTGATGGCCTCTACTCGCCCATCGTGCAGACCATAAGATTAATCCCCCCTCCCCTGGAACAGAGCCATATGGACACAGAACTGCGCGACACCTACATCAGGCTTCACGGGACCTGCTTCCCGGGAGCCGAACTCCCGATCACCTTTGAGGTCGGGGGAGCGACGGAGGGTGTGGAGGAGATCCCTCCCCCTAAAGGCTGGAGATGCTTCGTCTGTGACGTCGCCAGGGTGCGGAAGGGCCAGAGCCTCGCCTTCTCTGAAGACTCGATCGGCTGCCGCGGCGGGAGGTTTTACCTCGGTTACGACACCGAAAGAGCTCCCGACTTCCGCTACTTCCTCTCATACGGCAAGCCAGGCGTCGTTGAGGGAGAGCGATACCGGCAGACTCCCGAACTGGTTGACGAACTCGACCGGGGGACAGCCCGGATACCGACGAAGGGAAAGAGCATCGTCTTCAAGCGCTGGGACAACCTGACCGCTGCAGACAACCCTGACGCCGTGGTCTTCTTCGTCCGGCCCGAGGTGATCTCCGGGCTCTTTACGCTTGCAAACTTCGATCGGCCCGACCCCTGCGGGGTTATCTGTCCGTTCGGCGCCGGGTGCAGCTCGGTCTTTCACTACCCCTGGCTTGAGCAGCAGAGCGATGACCCAAAGGCCGTTCTCGGGCTGTTTGACCCTTCGGCACGGCCCTGCGTGCCGGTTGATGTCCTGACGATGGCGTTCCCCATGAAGAAGTTTGAGAAGGTCAGCGGCGAGGGTGTTCCTCGCCTGGGGGATGTATCGCCAGTATACCCTCATATCACGGGTTTTGCTGGCGTGCCGGGTGCTCAAAGCGTTCAGACCGACTTCTCCCAGCCCTGGCCCATGTCAACGATCGGGCGGACCTCCGTGACCTCAAACGTCAGCGTGGCGTGCATCATCTTCGCCGCATCCTCGCCCAGTGCCGCTGCAACCTCTCTCTTGTAGTCCTCAAGTTTCTTACCCGAGGTTGCGCAGTCCTTCAGTTTCAGGTAGACCCGCAGACCCTTCCAGTCCATGAGGGTCTCCCCCGGTTCGAGGATGGTGTAGACGGCATGGGGATTCTGCTGCAGGTAGTCGAGAGTGCGGTTCTTTCCAAGCCCCATAACGACGGTCTTCTCGTCGACCATCCGCGGCGAGCCGAAGAGAGCCGCGTTTACCTTTCCCTCTCTGTTAGCGGTGCTCAGGATGCCTATCCTTGGCTGTTTGTTGAAGTAGTCCATCAATCTGGATGACATAATTCTTTCCTCCTATCGATCCGAAAATTGTCACTTCTGGGTAAAAAAGGTATGGGTGAGTGCCCTTCCGGCGCGCAAATGAAACATTTTCAGCCGCGTCCGCCCAATTTCAGTAGCCTGTGGCGTAGTAGTAGCCGTTTTCTCTGTGGATATGAACCTGAACGCGGAAGAGTTCGCCGATATTTCTCTCAGTCAGCACCTCAGCCTTTTCGCCGTCCATCACGATCGCACCATCCCGCATCAGGACGACCCGCGAGATTTCCGGGATGATATCATGGAGGTTGTGCGTCACCAGGATGATTCCCGTCCCCGACCTGGCAATCTTTCTAAGGGTCTTTCGGAAGGAGTGGAGCGCGTGCAGGTCGAGACTGTTTGTGGGTTCGTCGAGTACGAGAGTGCCCGGGTCGTGGACGAGCGCCCTTCCGATCAGAAGCCTGCGGGCCTCGCCCGAGGAGACCTCCGTCATCGGCCGGTCGGCGAGGTGGGCGACATCCAGGAACTCGAGGATATCGTCCGCCTTCTGCTCCATCGCCGGTGTCACCTCATGGTAGAAGAGCCCGATGCTCGAGAAGAACCCGGAGAGCACAACCTCGCGGCCCGAGATCCCGCGGGTGAAGGTATACTGGAGGTCGCCGGAGACGAGCCCGATGTGGGACCGGAGGTCAAAGGCATCCCATGTATCAAGCCCGCGGAACCGAAAGACAGTCTCCGAGCCCGGCGAGGAGGGGTAGTATTCCCGCGTGATCGCCCGGATGAGCGACGATTTCCCGGCGCCGTTTGGCCCGAGAATGGCGAGATGCTCGCCCTCCTGTATCGTGAGCGAGACGGCGTCAAGGAGTCTATGGCCGCCCCGGACAATGGTGACGTTTCGAAACTCGATGAGCGGGTGGGGGGGAGAGTGGTCTTCAGCCGTCATCTTGACCGCTCCGTCGCGTGGGTGTTCTGGTAGAGGGATTCCATCGAACCTCGCCGCTCTGTATTGTTGGACGGCTCTCTTCAAAAGGTAACCTTCTCTCGTGGCGCCGGGCGGCGAGGTGTTCTGCAAGTATATACCGTTCCGGGGTATGCAGAGACGAGGGAGGGAAAGTTTCCTTTCCCCTCCATAGATACAGTGCCACCGTGGAGACCTCTTCTCTGGTGTCAATGTGAACAACCTCACCGAAATCCCATTCCTGCCAACGCGAACGACTCGATGGCATCGGTGAACCGGCTTGATAGCCCCCCGCATACAACCAGGAGATGCTGGCCGGGTTTGTGTCACAGAATCGTTGATCTGATGGCCTCTACTCGCCCATCGTGCAGACCATAAGATTAATCCCCCCTCCCCTGGAACAGAGCCATATGGACACAGAACTGCGCGACACCTACATCAGGCTTCACGGGACCTGCTTCCCGGGAGCCGAACTCCCGATCACCTTTGAGGTCGGGGGAGCGACGGAGGGTGTGGAGGAGATCCCTCCCCCTAAAGGCTGGAGATGCTTCGTCTGTGACGTCGCCAGGGTGCGGAGGGGCCAGAGCCTCGCATTCTCTGAAGACTCGATCGGCTGCCGCGGCGGGAGGTTTTACCTCGGTTACGACACCGAAAGAGCTCCCGACTTCCGCTACTTCCTCTCATACGGCAAGCCCGGCGTCGTTGAGGGAGAGCGATACCGGCAGACTCCCGAACTGGTTGACGAACTCGACCGGGGGACAGCCCGGATACCGACGAAGGGAAAGAGCATCGTCTTCAAGCGCTGGGACAACCTGACCGCTGCAGACAACCCTGACGCCGTGGTCTTCTTCGTCCGGCCCGAGGTGATCTCCGGGCTCTTTACGCTTGCAAACTTCGATCGGCCCGATCCCTGCGGGGTTATCTGTCCGTTCGGCGCCGGGTGCAGCTCGGTCTTTCACTACCCCTGGCTTGAGCAGCAGAGCGATGACCCAAAGGCCGTTCTCGGGCTGTTTGACCCTTCGGCACGGCCCTGCGTGCCGGTTGATGTCCTGACGATGGCGTTCCCCATGAAGAAGTTTGAGAAGGTCATCGGCGAGGGTGTTCCTCGCCTGGGGGATGTATCGCCAGTATACCCTCATATCACGGGTTTTGCTGGCGTGCCGGGTGCTCAAAGCGTTCAGACCGACTTCTCCCAGCCCTGGCCCATGTCAACGATCGGGCGGACCTCCGTGACCTCAAACGTCAGCGTGGCGTGCATCATCTTCGCCGCATCCTCGCCCAGTGCCGCTGCAACCTCTCTCTTGTAGTCCTCAAGTTTCTTACCCGAGGTTGCGCAGTCCTTCAGTTTCAGGTAGACCCGCAGACCCTTCCAGTCCATGAGGGTCTCCCCCGGTTCGAGGATGGTGTAGACGGCATGGGGATTCTGCTGCAGGTAGTCGAGAGTGCGGTTCTTTCCAAGCCCCATAACGACGGTCTTCTCGTCGACCATCCGCGGCGAGCCGAAGAGAGCCGCGTTTACCTTTCCCTCTCTGTTAGCGGTGCTCAGGATGCCTATCCTTGGCTGTTTGTTGAAGTAGTCCATCAATCTGGATGACATAATTCTTTCCTCCTATCGATCCGAAAATTGTCACTTCTGGGTAAAAAAGGTATGGTTGAGTGCCCTTCCGGCGCGCAAATGAAACATTTTCAGCCGCGTCCGCCCAATTTCAGTAGCCTGTGGCGTAGTAGTAGCCGTTTTCTCTGTGGATATGAACCTGAACGCGGAAGAGTTCGCCGATATTTCTCTCAGTCAGCACCTCAGCCTTTTCGCCGTCCATCACGATCGCACCATCCCGCATCAGGACGACCCGCGAGATTTCCGGGATGATATCATGGAGGTTGTGCGTCACCAGGATGATTCCCGTCCCCGACCTGGCAATCTTTCTAAGGGTCTTTCGGAAGGAGTGGAGCGCGTGCAGGTCGAGACTGTTTGTGGGTTCGTCGAGTACGAGAGTGCCCGGGTCGTGGACGAGCGCCCTTCCGATCAGAAGCCTGCGGGCCTCACCCGAGGAGACCTCCGTCATCGGCCGGTCGGCGAGGTGGGCGACATCCAGGAACTCGAGGATATCGTCCGCCTTCTGCTCCATCGCCGGTGTCACCTCATGGTAGAAGAGCCCGATGCTCGAGAAGAACCCGGAGAGCACAACCTCGCGCCCCGAGATCCCGCGGGTGAAGGTATACTGGAGGTCGCCGGAGACGAGCCCGATGTGCGATCGGAGGTCAAAGGCATCCCATGTATCAAGCCCGCAGAACCGAAAGACAGTCTCCGAGCCCGGCGAGGAGGGGTAGTATTCCCGGGTGACCGCCCGGATGAGCGACGATTTCCCGGCGCCGTTTGGCCCGAGAATGGCGAGATGCTCGCCCTCCTGTATCGTGAGCGAGATGGAGTCAAGGAGTCTATGGCCGCCCCGGACAATGGTGACGTTTCGAAACTCGATGAGCGGGTGGTGGGGAGAGTGGTCTTCAGCCGTCATCTTGACCGCTCCGTCGCGTGGGTGTTCTGGTAGAGGGATTCCATCGAACCTCGCCGCTCTGTATGTTGGACGGCTCTCTTCAAAAGGTAACCTTCTCTCGTGGCGCGGGGCGGCGGGGTGTTCTGCAAGTATATACCGTTCCGGGGTATGCAGAGACGAGGGAGGGAAAGTTTCCTTTCCCCTCCATAGATACAGTGCCACCGTGGAGACCTCTTCTCTGGTGTCAATGTGAACGCCCTCACCGAAATCCCATTCCTGCCAACGCGAACGACTCGATGGCATCGGTGAACCGGCTTGATAGCCCCCCGCATACAACCAGGAGACGCTGGCCGGGTTTGTGTCACAGAATCGTTGATCTGATGGCCTCTACTCGCCCATCGTGCAGATCATAAGATTAATCCCCCCTCCCCTGGAACAGAGCCATATGGACACAGAACTGCGCGACACCTACATCAGGCTTCACGGGACCTGCTTCCCGGGAGCCGAACTCCCGATCGCCTTTGAGGTCGGGGGAGCGACGGAGGGTGTGGAGAAGATCCCTCCCCCTAAAGGCTGGAGATGCTTCGTCTGTGACGTCGCCAGGGTGCGGAAGGGCCAGAGCCTCGCCTTCTCTGAAGACTCGATCGGCTGCCGCGGCGGGAGGTTTTACCTCGGTTACGACACCGAAAGAGCTCCCGACTTCCGCTACTTCCTCTCATACGGCAAGCCAGGCGTCGTTGAGGGAGAGCGATACCGGCAGACTCCCGAACTGGTTGACGAACTCGACCGGGGGACAGCCCGGATACCGACGAAGGGAAAGAGCATCGTCTTCAAGCGCTGGGACAACCTGACCGCTGCAGACAACCCTGACGCCGTGGTCTTCTTCGTCCGGCCCGAGGTGATCTCCGGGCTCTTTACGCTTGCAAACTTCGATCGGCCCGACCCCTGCGGGGTTATCTGTCCGTTCGGCGCCGGGTGCAGCTCGGTCTTTCACTACCCCTGGCTTGAGCAGCAGAGCGATGACCCAAAGGCCGTTCTCGGGCTGTTTGACCCTTCGGCACGGCCCTGCGTGCCGGTTGATGTCCTGACGATGGCGTTTCCCATGAAGAAGTTTGAGAAGGTCATCGGGTTCATGGAGGAGAGTTTCCTGATCACGGGCACCTGGGAGAAGGTGATGAAGAAGATCGCACGGAGCAACGCGCTCCACTCACCCTGATGATCTGGCATGGTGATGCTGCCAGGCAAGTTCCCGGATCTCCTCTAACATGGCACTCTTCGGAACCACGACGATGCTGTCGATGTGGTCTGGCCAGGGCGCGGTAGCGGCAAGCCGGCTCCTCGATCCCCCTTTTCATTGGCGGCCGGTCTCACGAGATCGTCTGAATCCAGGACAACCGGTGTGCCCGCCAGGTTGTGCCACACCCTCACTAACCCGGCCATGCCGGCAACCTCTTCCTCCACGGTTGCAGTTTCTGGAGGAGGTAGTGTTCCGGTGGGGAATCCGTGCCGGTGGGCGCAGAAGATAGAACCAGAAGGTATGCTCCCGCTCCGGCGTTGGAATGAGAGCGGATCACCTCCGGCGGCCGCATGCCGGCCGGGGGATCCGGTGACCGCCGCCAGCCCCCCGCTCACGTCGCGGCCGCTTTGGCCAGCTTCTCCTTGTATGACTCAAGGATCTGGATGATAAACCGCTGGTGCTCCTCCAGCGCCTGCTCATCAAGGGGTGATGTCTCGATCCCGACTGCGTAGAGCAGGATGAGAGTGTTGTCCAGGTCAAGCGTGGCAGGGTCGTCGATCAGGTTCTCGGGGAGGTGGATGGCAAGATACTCGCTGTCCTCCTCCGTGAAGACGTGCTCGGGGTATGTCACCACCCGTGAGATGGCAAGACCCGACGCACGCTCACGCAGGATCAGGAGCGCACGCTCAAGCACCCCGGGGTATGGCTCGATCGCCTTGAGCCGGTCAAGCGCTTTGTTGCAGTTGTCAGTCGCGGACTCATACAGTCCAAACTTAAATCTCAACAGAGCCTGCGCAACAAGGTGACCGGTCTCCTCATCGACCCGCGAAAGGAGCGGCTCGATCCGCATGATATACTCATTCAACATCTGTTTCATCGTCTTCTTCTCCGTTTTTTTGACGTTAAACAACTTCTCCACCCGGACAGAAAGAAGGCTGATCGTCGCCGCAAAGACCACCTGCACGATCACCATCGACCCAACCTCATTTGGAAGAAGAAAGATGAGGACAGCGTAAAGTGGCGTAAAGAGCGAGACAAGATCCCGCCGCGGCTTGGAGTAGGCCTGGTAAAAGAGAAGGCACGAAGCGATCACACAGCCGGCAATCCCCGCCCAGAAACCGTAGGAAAACTCCACAACCTCCATCAAGAGCAGACCGATCCCGATACCCCCAAATGAGACTGCAGGAACCGCCATCCAGAGACGTGACGCCGGCCCGGGTGTTATGGTGTTTGTGGTCATCGACTCCTCTCACAAGTCAGTTCGCCGCCGGAGATAAACATGGTTTCCATTCTCTACCGCGTGCTCAGGGTTGAGGCGGAAGGTCGACGATCGTAACCCTTGCCTCAAATCCCATCATTCGTGACCGCAGGTTCTCGCACTCCCGCGCATACTCAGCCCGCAGGCTCTCCAGGCGGGTCTCCGCCCGCGCCTTCGCCGCGATCGCGACCTCGCGTCTCTTCTGCAGGTCCGGGAGCGCCGCTCTGAGACGCTCCTCCTCAACCACAACCTGCAGCGCCGCCAGGGCCGCCTCCTCCTTCTTTCGCTCCATTTCAAGGTCACGCCCGCGTTCAATAGCGTCCCTCAACGCGGCGGGCAGAGTCTCCGGGTCGGAGAAGAGACGGATCTCCTCCTGGTTCTTGAGGGCGAGGTCGCCCCGCCGGACCATATCCAGGACCACCGGCATCGCCGCCTCGATCCCCTCCTCCGCCTCAACCGCCAGGGAGATCGCCGCAACAGCAGCCCGGTCTCCGCTCCTCTCTGCCACCTTCCCGGCCTTTCGCAGAAGATGGGCGGCCGTGGACCGGAGCGACCCGATCTCTCTTCCGACCATCTCCTCTTTCGCCCTGATCTCGCGGATCCTCTCCTCCAGTTCTATCTTCCGGGCGTAATCCGGGTGATCTCTCAGGGCGGCAAGCCCTTCCCCGGCCTTCCGGATCGCGTCTTCCAGTTCTCCAATCGCAGCGGCTTGGTCTCGGAGATTTGCGCTTACGGCAGCATAATCATCCCGGATCCGGACAATGGCCTCATACGCCTCCCGCACCCCCTCCACCTGCTTCCGGCGCTCACGCGCCCGCCCGATCGCCTCCGTCATCGCGTTGACCTCGCGCCCAAGGTCGCGGACAGCATCCCTCAACTCCCTGACCTCCCCGGGGTAAACGGACGAGAGATACTTCCCCTGCCCCTTCATCGTCTTGAGCACCCCCTTCAGGATCTCCGCGGCCGTCGCGTAGAAGGTCTCCGGGTCGCCGGACGGCTCGCGTGAAAGGATCTGTGACATCGACCTGGTGAACCCGGGGAGCGTCTTCCGGGATATATCCCTGAGCCGGGGGTGGGTATCATCATCGGTCTCTGCCGTCTCCATCCTGGCGACCGCCTCCCGGAGCGAGACCAGCGTGGCGGAGATGGCGTCCCGTGACGATGCCGTCGCAGCCTCAAGGCCGCGGGCGATCTCCTCCTCGCGGGAGTCCAGCCAGGACGGGATGCCGTCAAACGAGAGTTCCGGGTGCTCTTCCTCCGGTTCGGCCCGGCGAAAGATGTCGCGCAGTTGTTTGAACATTTCTCTTCTAAGACTATGATCCCGGTCACCATCAGTCTTTTCTTCAATCGCTCCTTGCGATCCGCTGGAGGCGCTCAACACCCCGGATCTCCCGGATGACCTCCACGACCGCAGGAGGGACAAGGTGCTCCCAGGGCTCGCCATCAAGCATCCTCCGACGGATGGCGGTGCCCGAGTGCGTCAGCCGTTCATACATATCCGGAGACTGAACCGCCATCCCGGCCTCGGCAAAGAGTTGCATGACCAGCGGGTTGCTCGAGTAGACCGTCTCAAACGGCGGTGTCATCGACCGGACATGGGCCACCCAGAGGGCGTTGCGCTGGATATCCTCGATCGGTATCACGTAGAATGGGCAATCGAGATCCGTGAGCGACCGCGTCAGCATCAGCACCCGTTCACCGGCCGTAAAGGGGTTGTCCAGCGTATGGGAGAGCTGGGCGCTCCCCACCCCTATGACAATCTCGTCCACGGAGCGGGCAATCCTCTCCAGCACCGAGTGATGACCGTTGTGGTAGGGCTGGAACCGGCCGATGTAGAACCCGCGGCTCATTCCCGCGCCCTCCCGCGTGCGACCTGAGCGGCAAACGCTCCCGCCGTAAACCCGGCATCTATGTTCACGACCGCCAGAACCGAGCACGCCTGGAGCATGCTTGCAAGAGCCGCCTCGCCGCCGCCCATGTAGCCGTAACCGGTGCTCACAGGAAGACCGATCACCGGGCTGTCGACCAGCCCCGCCACGATCGCCGGGAGCGTCCCCTCCCGGCCTGCGGCCACGATGAAGACGTCCGCAGGTATAAGGTCGCGGAGAGCCGAGAAGAGGCGGTGGATCCCCGCCACCCCGACATCGTAGGCGGTCTTGACACTGCATCCCATCTCCTCGGCCATCAGCCTCGCCTCCTCGGCGGCAGGGATATCGGACGTCCCTGCCGTGAGGATGGCGACCGTCCCCCCGCGGGGGGCGGGGTCATCACCCGTCGAGAGGATGACGCCGCGTGCAGCCTCCCGGTGCTCCAGCCGGACACCCGGCGGCAGCCGGGCCCGGAGCGCCTCAAGGTGTGCCGGCGAGACCCTTGTCGCGATGCACCGGCCCGCCGCCCTCACCTGCGCAATCATGATCCCCGCAAACGCTTCCGGATCCTTGCCCTCGGCAAGCACAACCTCGGGCACCCCGCAGCGCACACCCCGCCCCGTATCGAACCGGGCAATGCCGTCGATCATATCGATCCTGAGCCCCTCGATAGCGTCAGCCGCTTCGTCCTCGGAAACCTCGCCATCACGATACATCCGGAGGATCTCCCTGATTGTGGCATTCGGCAGCATACTTTGATAACAAAAATATGGGGTGGAGGTATAATATTACATCACATCATGTCCTACTTCGTCTATATTGCATGGTTCGGCGTTGCCGTCACCGTTTTTCTATGGCTGCGCGACCTGCGGATATTCTACCGTACGGGTCTTCCCAGTTACCGGAAAGCGGCGTATCATGGGGTTCCATATACGGCGCTTGCGCTCCTTGGGGCGTTCATCACGGTGTATGCAGAAGGCTGGGACCTTCTCGGTCTTGCGCTGATCCTGCTCGCACTCTACCTCCAGGACAGGGTTGAACGGGAGAACATATGGCATGGAAAAAGTGCCGTCGAGCGGTTCTTCGGCCGGGCGGAGCGCAGAAATGTTAAGGGTTCGCAGAAGAGACCATAACAAGGGAGAATACTGAATGCTTCAGAAACCACGGGGCACACGGGACTTTTTGCCCGAAGAGATGGAACAGCGGCGATCGATCGAGCAGCGGATGCGGGAGGTGGCCCGGCGGTGGGGTTACCGGGAGGTCTGCACACCCGATTTTGAGCACCTCGAACTCTTCACGATGAAGTCCGGCGAAGGGATAATCCAGGAGATGTATGTCTTTGAGGACAAGAGCGGCAGGAAGATGACTCTCCGGCCTGAGGTGACGGCAGCGGTGCTCCGGATGTATGTCAACGAGGGCAGGGTTCTCCCAAAACCCATCCGCTGGTGCTACTTTGCCGACTGTTTCCGCTACGAGCGCCCCCAGAAAGGCCGCTACAGGCAGTTCTGGCAGTTCGGCGCCGAACTCATAGGTGCGGACACCGCGCTTGCCGAAGCCGAGGTGATCATGCTTGCCGACGATATACTCAGGTCAACCGGTGTCGCATTCGACCTCCACGTCGGCCATCTTGCCCCGATGAAGCACATCCTCTCCGGGCTTGACCCCGCTGACCAGGGGGTGATCATGGCCTGTCTCGATAAGCATGACCGGGAGGGGCTTGAGGCGGCGCTCGCCGCCCGGCGTCTCACCCACCTTGCCGAACCGCTTGCCGCTCTCTCCGATTGCAGCAGCGTGGAGGAGGTGTTTGAGGTCGCGGGGGACGTTCCCGAACGCGCCCGGATCGAGGAGATGTTTGCGATCCTTGACTCCCAGGAGATCCGCTACCGGCCGGACTTCGGGATCGCCCGCGGGCTTGACTACTACACCGGGACGGTCTTTGAGGGGTTTGCCAGGAACCTTGGGGCGGAGAACCAGATACTTGGCGGCGGCGCCTACAGGCTCGCCCACCTTTTTGGCGGCGACGATGTCGCCTCGTGCGGGTTTGCGATAGGGTTTGACCGTGTCATGGTCTCGCTCGGCGGGGTTGAACTCCCCCACGAGTCCGTTGTCGGGGTTGTCTGCACGCCCGGGGCCCGCGGCCGGGCGCTCCAGGTTGCCCGCGCCTTCCGGGAGGCCGGGATCCGGGCTGAGGCCGACCTTATGGAGCGGGGGCTCGCCGCCCAGGTTGCTCACGCCGCAAAGACCGCGGAGTTTGTCGTGATCATCGGCGAACGCGAGGTTGAGGCCGGCACGGTGACCCTGAAGGACCTCCGCACCGGGGAGCAGCAGGAGATGGGACTCGAGGACGCCATCGCCGGGGTGGCAGGGCATGGTCATCGCTGAGGACCTGGCCAGAGAGCAGCGAAGCATCAGCGTTGCGGAGTTCTTCGAGAAGAACAAACACCTCCTGGGTTTTGACTCCCCGACACGCGGGATCATAACCACCGTCAAAGAGGCGGTGGACAACGCCCTCGACGCCTGCGAGGAGGCTGAAGTCCTGCCGGACATATTTGTCGGAGTAAAGAGGGTCGAGGACGAGGTCTACCGTATAACCGTCGAGGACAACGGTCCCGGGATCGTGCCGGAGAACGTCCCCCCGGTCTTTGGGAAACTCCTCTACGGTTCCAGGTTCCACCAGATCCGCCAGAGCCGCGGGCAGCAGGGTATCGGGATATCGGCTGCGGTGCTGTATGCGCAGCTCACCACCGGCACCCCGGCCCGGATCACCTCCCGGACGGGGGCAAAGACGCCTGCCCACCGGTTCGAGGTGATGATCAGGACGGAGACGAACGAGCCCGAGGTCATCAGCCACGAGAAGATCGAGTGGGACCGGACGCACGGGACAAGGATCGAGATCCAGTTCAGGAGCACCCTTGCCGCGAAGAAACGGCTGCTCGACTACCTGAGGCTGACGGCGATCGTAAACCCGCATGCAAGGATCACCGCGGATATCGACGGTGAGATCACGGTCTTTGAGCGGGCAAGCGACGAGGTCCCGCCGTGCCCGAAACCCGTCCTCCCCCACCCGCACGGGATCGAGTTCGGTGCGCTGAAAAGGCTGGCGGCCGCGAGCAGGGGGACTGTGGAGGAGTTCCTGGTCGGCAGTTTCTCACGTGTCGGGAAGAAGACCGCAGAGGAGATGATCAGCCTTGCCGGGCTCAAACCCTCCCGGAAGGCAAACAAACTCGACTCAAACGAACTCAAGCGCCTCCTGGAGGCGATGCAGGCCGTGAGGGTGCCGGCCCCGCCGGCGCAGCAGTGCCTCTCACCGATAGGCGAGGACCTGATCTGCAGGGGGCTTGAGAAGGAGATCCACCTCGATTTCATCAAGGCGCGGACGCGGCCGAGCGCGGTCTACGGCGGGCACTCGTTCATAGTCGAGGCGGCGATAGGCTATGGAGGCAGGATCCCGCCGGAAGGGAACGCCAGGATCCTCCGGTTTGCAAACCGCGTCCCCCTCCTCTACCAGCAGGGCGCCTGCGCCATCACAGACTGCGTATCCCAGGTGAACTGGAAGAACTACGGGCTCGCACAGCAGGGTCTACCGATGGGCCCGGTTCTGATCATGGTCCATGTGGCCTCCACAAACGTTCCCTTCACGAGCGAGAGCAAGGACGCGATCGCGTCAATCCCGGAGATCGAGCGCGAGATAGTCCTTGTCCTCCAGGAACTGGGGCGGGAACTGAAGCGGTATCTTTCCCGGCGGGAGAAGAAGAAACTGCAGGACGACCGTGCCCGTGCGGTCTGCTCGATCATCCCGGAGATAGCAGCAAAGGTTAGCGAGATCGTTGAACTCCCGCCGGTCGATACCACCCCGATCGAGGGCAAAATTATGCGAAAAGTCGTTGCAAAGAAAAGGACGGTCGATGGGAAGGTCTCTATCGAGGTGAACAACTACACCGGAAAGGAGGTTGAGATCGTTATCTACAGCCTCTCCCGCGATACGGCGGAGGACGCGGTGCCCCGGCCGGATTTTGTGGACAGCATCGACGGCGAATACAACAAGGTATGGCGGTGCGCCCTCGGTGCCGGCGAGGCCTGGCGCGTCCTCTACACCGGGACGGGTGAGGGGACGTTTGACCTGCGGGGGGTTGATGACGGGATGAAGGTGGTGGTGGATCTCGATGTCTAGGGAAGAGATGGATGCGCGTGCAAAGGAGCGGCTTGTAGGTATCGCACGCGAGTGGTATGAACAGATGCGGGACGGCGTTGTGCCGTATATCCGGCTGCCGACGCGGACGAAGCGAAATCTTGAGTATGATGACGATAGCGAGGTCTGGAAGTACGGCGACCGGGAGAGCACGCGGTCGGCGGCAACGGAGAAGAGCGCCATCCATCTCCTGAAGATGGCCTACGTCATCGGGTTCCTGAAGCAGCAGCTCGTGGAGAACCGGTCGTCGACGCTGAGAGAGCTCTATTACATCTCCGAAGGCTGGAAGAAGGCGAAGTTTGCGGCCCAGGACGAGAGCAACCTCCTTATAGAGGACCTGGAGATCATCACCGAGATGCAGCGGGAGGCGTTCCACCTCCGTCCGGAGGAGGACGGGGCCTCGATATTCGGGCCGCTCAGGCTTCGGGAGACCACCCGCCGGGGGGTGAAGGAGATCCACTGCCAGGAGGATGTCGGGGAGGCGGGATACCCCATCCCGAACAACGTCGACAACCTCGAGTTCACCGATCACGACGCGAAGTTTGTCATCGCCATAGAGACCGGGGGTATGTATGCCCGGTTGATGGAGAACGGGTTTGACCAGGACTACGGGGCGATCCTTGTCCACCTGAAGGGTCAGCCGGCGCGTTCGACGCGCAGGGTGCTGCGGCGTCTCAACGAGTCGCTTGGTCTGCCGGTGGTGGTCTTCACCGACGGCGATCCGTGGTCATACAGGATATATGCAAGCGTTGCCTACGGTTCGATCAAGAGCGCCCACATATCGGAACTCCTGGCGACGCCTCAGGCGCAGTTTGTGGGGGTTCAACCCTCAGACATCTCGGACTACAACCTCCCCGCAGACAGGCTCACAGAACAGGATATCAATGCCCTTAAAGCGGAACTCACCGATCCGAGGTTTGCGACCGAATACTGGCGTAACCAGATCCGCCTGCAGCTCGATATGAGGCTGAAGTCGGAGCAGCAGGCGTTTGCAAGCAGGGGGCTTGACTTTGTGACGAAGGAATACCTGCCGACAAGGCTGTCGGAGATGGGGGTTATCTAGAGGGGGCCATGGAATTGGGGTTTGACCGGGAGAAGAACCGGCAGGAGCGGCTGGCCTTTGTCCGGAGACATGCTCTCTGGGTCAGGCGTGTCCCAAACGAGGTCTGGAGCCGCGAGCAGGCCGATCTGATCGATGCGTTCCTGGCGAACGCCGGGAGTTACGCCCTTTCCCGTGCCCGGTACCTCGAGATGCACCAGGCTCTCGCGAAACGGCGGCACCCTGGATCTTCGTGATCCCCAAAGACCTCATGGCGGTGTTCTCCGGCGCGATCATCTTACTGCGCGGTGATGAGGATTGGTGCAGATAGCGATTGAGTACCCCGCGAAGGAGCGTTGGTCTCTGTCGCGGTGAAAGGGTTAGTGACCGGGGAACAACCTTCTTTGCCGGGAGATCCGGGCCTCTCCCCCATCCTTTCTGGTCGATGCCCCCTCATTCCCGGCGCTCTTCAGTCGGGAAGGAACGCTCTCATCGCCCTCGCCTTGTTCCGGATCGATGGTCGCTCAACGCCGAAGAAAGAACTGATCTCCTGCCCGAGGGGAGGGGCACCCCTTCCCGGCCGGATAAGATCCTCATCCTGGCAGGCTGCATACACGATCGCCGCACTCCAGAGAACCGCGTCTCCTCGCGCGAGCGGTGCGGCCGGATGATCGAAGAGGTCCTTGACGATCCTTCTGCAATGCTCCAGAATGGTGTTATCCGGAAAACGTTGGCAGAAGTCCTCGCACCTCTCAAAGATCATGGCGGCGCGTATATTGCCGGCGAGCGCTTCCGGTGTTCTGCCCTCAAGCAGGTTGGAGAGTTCCTTCTGGACCTCTTCGTTGTCGAGGTCAAACCCGGCCATCTCGACGAGTTCTCTCACCGCGAAATTGAAGAATGCATCGAGGTCGTCCGTGTCGACGCCTGCCTCCTCCGCTTTCATGAGGATAAACTTGAAGATGGCCTGGCCTTTCTCCGGGCTCGTGGCTGCTTTCTGAAAGGCGGGTTCCGCTTCTTTGAGGGCGGCGATGAGTTCAGAAGCGTTTATGAGGTGGCCGGATGCTTCCATATGCGTCAGGAACCGGCAGAGGATCGGGACGGCGTTCTCCGGCCAGTCTTCCGGGAAGATCGGGTTTTGCGACAGTTCATCGACCAGGCACCTCTGCACGGACAAGGCATCCCATGCATCGATCTTCACTTTGTAGACGATATACATGAAACTACAGAAGGCCATGACGGTATCCCCGGCCATACAGGCAATTCCTTCTCCGTATGCGGCCCTCTCCGCCTCAACAAACTCGTTGATATCAGGTCCGATATCCTGGATGACGGCAGCCATCGCGGCGTTCACCTCGGTTTCGTCATCAAGCGGGATCTCATCCAGGAGCTCACCCGGTTCTTCGGGAACGATCTCATCCGCGCTCCATCCCGGGGGATACCAGTGGAGTGCGGTGATGGCGTCCTCGGCATAGCCACAGACGCCGTTTCTCGGAGAGTTGGCAATGAGGTCTACACGGTCGGGATCGTATTCGGTCGATGAGAGGCATTCACGGCAGTAATAATGTTGGAAATCCTCGTCAAAATCGTTCAGGGCAAGTTCGGCCTCGCCGCCGCAGAGGTCGCAGGGGATAATTGGCCGGTCGTTCCGCGCGATCAGGCAGAGCGGGCCGTCCCTCGGGGCAACGGACGTCTCCCCGATCACCTTCAGGTCCAGCGATGTGGGGGAGCCGAAGTCGTAGTCATAGGTGAACGTGCTGCCCGGAGCGATGAGGTGCGAGAGAGGGACATTCATGTCGTTTGTAAAACGCTCGGCGTCCGAGTCGTATGTGGCCCCGCCGATCCGGAAGGAACTGAGATGCTCGCAACACTCCACCCACACATCGCGGATCAGCTGGTCGAGATCTCCAAGCCGGGCGTCGTGTCGTGCGAGAACCACCAGCCAGTATTCCTTATGGTACCGCCCCTGTATCATGATGAGGAGCGAAGGTTCCTCTCCGATGGGCCAGCCCGACGCCTGAAGGCATTCCGTGCCGTGTTTAAGGGCCTTCCGTTTTGTTACGGGAGCCCTGCAGAGCAGGCAGGTACCGGGTGAGACCTTTGATGTCATTCACCAGAATGGTATGATTGCCATAAGATAATGAATGATCGTGGTCTGTTGTCTTCTCCGGGAACGCGATCAGGACGCCACTCCGCATGCCCGGACTACTGGGGCATGTCACCGTATTGTGTGGGTCCAGAGGCATGGGAGTGATCACTACCTCACCCAGAAGGTCGCGAAGACGAAGCGGTCCACAACGGATCTTCCGCGCGTCTGCATGACCGCTCCGGGGGGCCCCGGCAACTACCCCTTATGGGTGGGGCTCTTTCGTCAGGATTACTTTCGCCCCGCACGGCACACTTTAATGCCTGACCAGGGCGATAGCAAATCCATGCTACGAACCAGGATTGTGATCGACAGGGTCCGGAAGGATGGACTTGTTTTCGCCTCTGACTACTCGGACTGCGACCATTCGATGGAGGGTTTCAGGAAGGTTATGTTCCGGGCGAAGGAGGTGACTCCCCTCAAAACCGGGGCGGCGTACTCGCTTGAGTATGAGACGGAGGATATCCTCAAACCCTTCGTGCAGAAAAGCCGGAGCGGGAAGACAACCTACAGTTATCCCCAGCGGTTCTACCACAAGATAACAAACGTCACTCTTGTATCAACCGATCCCGACCCGGACCTCCTGCTGGACCTCTGACCCCCCACGAATCCCTCTGCACGGTCTATCGGAACGACACAGCATCCCGAATCCGGAGGAGTGGTGCTGCGAGCGGTCGGCAACCCTGTAGCGGCCCGGCAGCTCATGTTACCTGGGCGCACACAGAGGTTCCAGAAAGGCGTCACAGTTCTTCCAGCCATTCAGCGATCGGGACAGTGTGGACGGCCCGCCCGTCGACGGTCGTCTCCGCCGATTCCGACGCAGTGACGATCGTTCCTTCGTCAAGGCCGTGTGCGTCCATCGCCTCGAGAAGGCCGCGCATCTCCCGCTGCCTCGTAGCGTCGTCCTGCAGGGACTGCGTCACCTGGACGGCCTGGACAATCGTCCGGCCTGACCTGACCAGGAAGTCGCACTCGTAGCGGTCCCGGTGGTAGAAGATGTCGCCGTACTTCTTCATCAGGGCGATGAAGACGATGTTTTCCAGGAGTCTTCCACGATTTTCGGAGAATGCAAATGCAACTGCGTTTATCAGGCCGGGATCCACGAAATAGATCTTTTTTGGGTTTGCAACCTGTTTTTTAACGGAATAATCGAACTTCATCAGAGGGTAGAGGAGAAACGCGTTCCCGGCGTACTCGATGTACTCCCTCACCGTATCTGGTGCGATATTGAGAGTCCTGGCAATCTGGTTGTACGAGACGGCGTTCCCGGCATTTGATATGAGGTAATAGAGCAGGTCTGTAACCTCACTGTTCTTCCGCACCCTGTTTGGATAGATGATGTCCTTGAGATAGATCGTCTCGTAGTAGTTTTTGAGGATCTGCATCTTCAGGTCTTCGTCTTTTTCAAGGACCACCCGGGGGAAACCGCCGTATTTCAGGTACATCTCAAAATAATGCCTCTTCTCGATGATTGTCGGGTTTAGAATGCCCTGAATGCGGAGAAATTCAGGGAACGAGAGAGGGTACACGGTACAGGAAAAATACCTGCCGGAGAGGAGGCGACTGCTATCCTGCCTGAGCAGCGAGGATGTGGAGCCGGTCAGGATGCATTTGACCGTACTCTTCGTGTCATAGAGGGTCTTGATGGTAGGCACCCAGGAGGGGTAGTGCTGGACCTCGTCGATGCAGAGATAGAGCCGTTCGAGACCGGGATGACGTGCGAGATGGTCCTCGACGATGCGACGGATCAGCCAGGGGTCGTCTGCCATCGAGAGGAGGAGTGGTTCGTCCATGGTGATGAAGAGGATAGCCCTGCCAGGCACACCTCTTCCGAGAAGGGAACTGATGATCTGGTACAGTAGCGTCGACTTCCCTGTCCTGCGCGCGCCGATGAGGAGGAGCACCTCCGGTGCATCAAGATACTGCATCAGGGAGGGAAAGAAAGAAAGCCGTTCAACGCCGGTTTCGAACTCTTTTCCGAACCACCAGGGGTTCTGGCTCTCGAGTGCGATCTGCAGTTTTTCATCCATTTATCGATTATAGTCGACGGTAATCGATAAAAGTGTCGATTATGATCTATGATTCACCCTGTCCCGGAAAGAGCGTCCGGAGAACTCCCCCTGCGCACGCCGGGGAATGGAAGCGGTGCCCTTTCGTCTGGTTCACAATTCCCCCCATGGCGAATCTACACGCCAGAGGTGGTCAGACACGATACTTGCAGGTGTGGATCAGCGCTGCTTGAGCCTGTGGATCTGTTGGGGGAATGATTGCCGCCAAAGCCCCGCCCTCGCGGACGGTGTAGTTCACAGCACACAATCATGACAGTCCTGTGCCCCACACGCAAGGTTATCGATCTTCCACCTGAGCGCCCACCGCTTGATCTCCCTGATCACCTCAACGAGCCCAAGCCCGCTCCCGGTGAGCGTGTACTCGCTTCTGACGGGGACAGATCCTGCGTCGACCATCTTCTCAACGAGACCTTCCTCCTCAAGTTCCTTCAACCTGGCCGAGAGAACCTTCGCTGTGATCCCTGGGAGATGCTCCTTCACCTCGGTGAACCGGCGGGTGTAGTTCTCCCCCTTGTAGAGTTCGAGGATGATCAGGAGCGTCCACTTTCTTCCCAGGTATTTGACGGTCTGATTGACCGTACACTCGGCGTGCATGGTATAGGTGAACTACCCCGCGCCTCTCGGGCGGGGCTTCCTGCTTCATGGCCAACACTTGCACCACAGAGATGTGATGTAGAGGTCTTGGCTCCACAGGCTCAAAGGGCTGTTCCATCCCCACGCGGTGGATATTTACCGCAGCATTGTAATCTCTATCGGCAACAAACCCACAGTATGGGCATTCGTGGACTCTCTCGGAGAGCGTCTTTTTCACGATGCTTCCACAGTTCGAACACATCTGTGTCGTGTCGCGGGGATCGACTTTGACGAGTTCCGTACCAGCACTTTCAGCCTTGTACGAGAGGTAAGAATAAAATCGTCCCCACGACGCACTGTGGATACTTCTCCGGAGCCCACGAGATTTGCCGTTCTCTTTCAAATACTTGATATTCAGGTCTTCAACACAGATCGTCGCATAGGTGTCAACGTACTGACGGGAGAGTTTGTGCAGGAAATCGTTCTTCTGGTTGGTGACATGATCATAGACCTTCTCCAGTTTCCTTTTTGCCTTCTTCCAGTTTTTCGAGAACCGTTGTTTCCGGGCAAGACTCCGCTGGATCTTCTTGATCCTGCCCAGAGAATGTTCATAGAACCTGGGGTTCTCGATCACTGCACCGTCACTATCGACCGCAAACGAATCCAACCCGAGATCGATACCGACAGACTGCCCTTCACGCTTTGACTTGTAGACCTCCTGCTCTGTCTGAATGATCACATACCATCTATCGCCGGAACGGGTGATCAGGACACCCTTCACCTTCCCGGTGTAGGGTCGGTGCATGTTGAACGGAATCGTTCCGATCTTCGAGAACGTAATCGAACTATGCTCGCGATCGATCTTGAAACCCGACTGATTATAATTGAGCGTCCGGTATCGGGCTGCACTCTTGAATCGGAGTTTGCCGATCTTCCGTCCTCTCTTCTTTGTCTGCGAGAGTGCAGCGATGTTGCTCCAGAGGGTATAGTTGACCATCTGGAGCACTTTAGAGTACACGTCCTTGAGTGCAGGATTCTCCTCTTTCAGCGTGACGATCCGCGCCTGCATTCCTTGCATCGTCGGAGAGATTCCATTCTCTCGTGCCGTGTTGCATTCTTCGAGAAGTTTGTTGTAGAGCCACCTACAGGTATCGAGCGCGGCATTCAGCCGAACTTCAGTGGTTGCATCGGGATACGCTCGGTACTTGTAGGAAACGATCATTTACTTCCTCCATCTGCGGGTCGACATACTCCTTCAGCGCATCGAGGCTTACCTGTCCTGATGTACCGAATGTGCAGACCTATCAAGTTTATACCTCATGTTGGGTGAATGATAATAGAATACTCAAGAGGAATATATCTATCGCAGGAAGGAAGGGCGGCTCCGCTTTCATCCCCATCGTGAACGGTGGGGACTTCCCGCTCCGCCCCCTTCACCCCCGCAAGTTAAAGAAACCTTCTCCTACTTGTATTTTAGTATCTAATGGATACTTTGTATCCTAAAGATACTATAGAGTGAGCATGAGTGTTCTGCAACCAGTGTGAAGAAACAGCAAAGGGTTTTGGATGCACCGTACGCGGCGTCTGCGGCAAGGATGCGGAGACTGCCGGGCTCCAGGACGTCCTGATCTACACCCTCAAAGGGCTCTCGGTCCGGAACCTCGTGGCGATGAAGAAGGGCGGCGGGAACTCGGATGCCGCTGCCTCTTTGCCACCCTGACCAACGTGAACTTCAACCCTGCACGTTTCGAGGAGGCTATCCAGAAGGCGGCCCGTATCCGCGACGCCCTCCCGCCGGCCGGGAGCATGGAGCCAGATGCCTGCACCTGGACCCCGGAGAGCCCGGCGGCGATCACGGCAAAGACCCAGGAGATCATCGCAGCGCGGGAGACCGTCGACGAAGACCTGCAGTCGCTCCGCGAACTCCTCGTCTACGGACTCAAAGGGGTCGGCGCCTACTTTCACCATGCCGAGGTCCTCGGCTACGAGGATGAGGAGGTCATGACCTTCCTGCAGGAGGGGCTCGCCGCCACGCTGCAGGACCTCACCGTTGATGAGATGGTCGGCTACGTGCTCAGGTGCGGCGAAGTCGGTGTGAAGGTCCTCGCCCTCCTCGATACGGCGAACACCGTCGCCTACGGGATACCGGAGATCACGACGGTCGGCACCGCAGCAGGCACGCGTCCGGGTATCCTCGTCACCGGCCACGACCTCAAAGACCTCTCCGACCTCCTCGAACAGACCGCAGGGACGGGGGTGGACGTCTACACTCACGGCGAGATGCTCCCGGCGCACGCCTACCCCGGTCTTGCGAAGTATGACCACCTCATCGGGAACTACGGCGGGTCCTGGCTCTTCCAGCGGGAGGAGTTCGAGCGGTTCAACGGCCCGGTCCTCGTCACCACCAACCGCCTCGTCCCCCCGAAGGACTCATACCGCGACCGGGTCTACACCACCGGGCTCGTCGGGTATGCGGGGCTGAAACACATCGGTGCGTCGGAGGACGGGAGGAAGGATTTCTCGGCCCTGATCGAGCACGCAAAACGTTGCAAGCCCCCGGAGGACCTCTCCCGCGGCGACCTGGTCACCGGATGCGCCCACGCTCCGGTCCTCGCCATCGCCGATACGGTTGTCGGCGCGGTGAAGTCCGGCGCCATTCGGCGGTTTGTCGTGATGGCGGGCTGCGACAAACGGCACGCCGAGCGGGACTACTACACCCGGTTCGCGAAGGCTCTCCCGGCGGATACTGTCATCCTCACCGCCGGGTGCGCGAAGTACCGCTACAACAGCCTTGGTCTCGGGGATATCGGCGGCATCCCCCGCGTCCTCGACGCCGGGCAGTGCAACGACTGCTACTCCCTGGTGCTCATCGCCCAGGCCCTCGCCGAAGCGTTCGGCGTCGGGATCAACGAGCTCCCGATTTCGTATAACATCGCCTGGTACGAGCAGAAGGCGGTGCTCGTCCTCCTCAGTCTCCTCTCGCTCGGCGTTCGGGACATTACTCTCGGCCCCCGCCTCCAGGCCTTCATCTCGCCCGGCATTCTGAAGGTGCTCGTCGAGCGCTTCGGGATCCGGGGGAACACGACGGTCGAGGAGGACCTTCGCCGGATAGTGCCGGGGAACTGAATACCTCTTTCCCCCAAGAGTTGGATTTCGTGAACCCGGGTGCGGGCCTTTATTAGTTGACCAGGGAGCTTTGCTGGTTGGGCGTGCTAATTTTGTGCAGGTGCGACCTCAACACTCCCCTACTTCGAACGACTTCCACCTCTCACGTTGGAGATGTTTGAACTCGGAGGTGTCGCAGGGGTGTTTCTTGCTGGAGGTTCGCACTTCCGTCACCGGATGCACAGTGCCTGGCCTCGCGATTGATCGCTCCGACGTCCTGACGGGGCACGTGCAATTAATATAGTACCCGGTATGACTCTACCAGAGGAGAGGGAATGCAGATCACGAGTGCTCCTGATGGGACCATCCTCATCGACGGTAAGGTTGTGACCGCACTCGATCGTTTTGTGGCTTCAGTGACGGGGATCATCGAGCGGTACACCAACTACGTGATCGTCAGCGGGTATGTTGCGATTCTTTTTGGCAGGGCCAGGGGCACGGAAGATATCGATCTCTTCGTCGACTATATGGACCGCGATACGTTTCGATCGTTTGCCGATGAACTCGTGGCACGAGGGTTCTACTTCCTGAACTCGGATGACCTCGGCGAGATCTACTCGATGCTCCGCGACGGGTTTGCCGTGCGGATTGCCGAGGAGGAGAGGATCATCCCAAACGTCGAGATGAAGTTCAAGAAGGACGACTTCGACCGTTACGCGATGGCCATGGCAAGGACAGTAGCGTTCGACGATATCCGGTTTTGTATATCGCCCATCGAACTGCAGATCCCCTATAAACTCTACCTTGGGAGCGACAAGGATATTGAGGATGCCGTCTACCTCTGGGTGTTGTTCCGCGAGATGCTGGACGCGGATCTCATGCGATCGTTCATGGAGCGCCTGCATGTCCGGGGGGAACCATATGGAATTGGGGTTTGATCAGGAGAAGAACCGGCAGGAGAGGCTGGCCTTTGTCCGGAAACATGCTCTCTGGGTCAGGCGGGTCCCAAACGAGGTCTGGAGCCGCGAGCAGGCCGATCTGATCGATGCGTTCCTTGCGAATGCCGGGAGTTACGCCCTCTCACGCGCCCGGTACCTCGAGATGCACCAGGCTCTTGCGAAACGGCGGCGCCCCGGATCGGTGGATAAACACGGTTTCGCATGATCCCCGATGACTTCGCACCCGTGCTCTCCGGGGGAGGTCGATGTGCGTCCCGGCGTGGCTGGAGAACGAGATCAGGTTCATCTCTTCCGCATCTCCCCCATTGAGGGATCTTGTGGGGGTTATCGCAAGCGGTTCCGTGCCGGGATAGAACGGTGTTCCCCGGTTCAGGGGGTACGAGATCGGGATGAGCATACGCTCCCCCGTAGATACTCCCGGAGTTGATGAAGGTTCTCCACGATCACCTCCACCCCCGGTCGCCCGGCAAACCGGTTCGGGTCGCCGGGCCGGATGCGGGCCACAAACCGCACCCCGGTCTCGCAGGCCGCCTCCCAGTCGTTTGGGGCGTCGCCGACGAAGAGAGTTTCACCGGGCGAGGCGCCGGTCTCGGCCAGGATCTCGCGGATGCACTCGGCCTTCGTCTTCGGTGAGCCGTATATCCGCCTGAAGTATCCTGTGAGCCCTCTGCGGCTGGCGATCTCCTGCATCTCGGGCTCCGGGGTTGCGGAGACGATGTAGAGCGGGAGCCTCCGGGAGCAGTCCTGCAGGAGTTCCTCCGCTCCCTCGACGTATGGGACGGTGAGCATTGCATCAAAGGTCAGCCCGGAGTACTCGGCTGCGAGCCGCTCCTCCTGCTCGGGAGTCAGTTCCTCGTGGAGGATGTTTGCGTAGATGTGGCGGAACTTGTCGTAGCGTGGCATCCCGCCGTTATCGAGGTGGAATGCGATGATCTCGTCGAGGTGTCCGGGGGGCGCGAAGGAGAAGACCTTCCTGAACGCCGCGGTCTTCATGGGGATGGACTCGACGATGACGCCGTCGAAGTCCAGGATGAGGGTGGTGAGGGGGTTAGGCTGCGGTGCATTGTTGTTACCCATTTTTGTTACCTGTATTCCCACATATGGTTGAGATAATTTTCAGTTCATACTCCCGGTCAAATTTGCTCCTCTTGCCCTTAAGTATCGTATCGATGATGGCTAAAGTTGACTCCAGGAAGAGAACCGCTTTAATAACGGCCATTTTGAATTGATTTTGTGATGTGTAGTTCTTCAGGTAGTAAAGTTCGCTCTTGATCGACCAGTATCTTGCCCAGCTCTTCAAGTTCAGGTTCTTTATGCAGGATTCACCCTTGTGAATGGCTTCGGCATCGGGACATAACACCGACTTCCAGCCACGAGTGGCAAGTTTACATCCGATGATAAACTCCTCCCAGTAAAGGAAGGTATTCTCATCAAAGAGACCTATCTCGGTAATTGCCTGACGTCTGAAGAGAATGCATGAACCTGGCAGAACGCCGAACTCAGCCGGTCGATCAAAAGGATAGTCGTAGTCGAAGTGTCGTTTCCAGATCCGGTTCTCCTTTATTAACCGCTGACCGATAAACGTGTGGACAAATATGAAATCAAGAAAATCAGGCAAATTCCTTGTACACGCCCTCTGCACCTCACCATTTGTGGACATGAGAATCGGACTCACGGCCCCGATACGGCCATCTTTATTCATAGTGTCGAGGAGTTTGTTAAGCATCTCTGTGTCTTCAATAATCACATCGTTGTTCAGGACGAGGATATAATCGGGTTTGAGGGCGTTCAGGGCAAATCGAATGCCTATGTTGTTGCCCCGAGCATAACCATAATTGTCATGGTTTTTAATCAGGATCATCCTCCGCCCTGGTTCCTCTCCATAGTAAGACGAAGGATCCAGTCCTGTCTGGTTTATCTCATCTTCGAAGACCTCGAATAGATGGATTGGAGTATTTCCAGACATGCCTGCCCCCTCACAGTAGCGTCGAATATTCTCGATCGAACTATCGCTCGAGTTGTTATCGACCACTATGATATCGTAGCTGGAGGTGGATAGTCGGCGAATGGATTCAATGCATTGAATCGTATCCGCCCATCCGTTCCAATTTAAAATTACGATTGCAACATGAGGCATTATGTTAATTGATATAGATTATACCTGCCATTATATATTTGGGCGCTGCCGGCAGGAATACCCAGCTGCAGCAAAGACGTCCGGGAGATAGTATAGGTTTGAGTAAACATTCGACGGGACCAGCTGGGGACATCAGAAACACGCGACACAACTGGCGTATCAGGATAACGCTGCGCTGTTCTTCCCCATGGTAGCCCTGACAAGGTACTGGACAGTCAGGAACGATGCTCCAGGCAGGTATTTACCCAGTGAGTTATTCAGGCGCCTGTCAAGATTGCCAAGGTGTCCACCCCCGAATCCGGATTGTATCGATACGATATTCAAACCGGCCCGGGTAAACAGGTTACGTATCTCCCTTCGCGTGAAAAAGCGAAGGTGTGAACGATCCAGTATCCCACTATCAGCGTACTCAAACTTGTCATACAATACCAGATCCAGCAGCACCCGGTAATTCTTAACGTTGGGTATACTCGCAATTACGTATCCTGTGTCCTTGAGATAGGGGGCATATCTTTTCAGGACGTCTGCAGGGTTCACAAGGTGCTCCAGAACGTCAGCAAAGATAATGTAATCAAAGTAACCCTCTTCGAATGTTAGTTCAATCTCTTCTACGTCTCCGATCAGAGCAGCGTCAAGCATGTTAATATTATCCTGTAAGATCTCTTCGTTTAACTCCATCCCAACGATCTCTCCAGCTTTCTGTAGTTCCCGCAGTTTGATCAGTGTGTTTCCCTCCCCACACCCCACTTCGAGAATTCTATGTTCGCCCTTCGGGATTAAAGAGATGACATCCCAGCGTACATTGGAAAAATAACCAGCCTCCTTATCCATATACAGCTCTTTTTTAGACATAGTTCTCATTGGACGATATTGTTATAAAAACCCAGAGATGGGTTAGATCAGTTGATTTTACCTGCCTTAAAGATCTCGCAGGGGCGGTCAATTCCCGACCCGGATACCCGGGCATCTCCCCGACAGATACCATATCTCTGCACCATCACACTCGCCCGCAACAAACTCTCAAACGTCCCGGCATCGCTCCAGAACCCTTCCAGCACCGAGAACTCCATCGCGCCCCGCCGGATGTAGGCGTTGTTCACATCCGTGATCTCGAGTTCGCCCCGCCCGGACGGTTTGAGTGTCTTAATAATATCAAAGACCCCGGCGTCGTAGAGATAGAGCCCGGTCACCGCGAGGTTCGACTTCGGGGCCTTCGGCTTCTCCTCGATCCCGAGCACCTTATTCCCCTTCACCTCGGCGACCCCGAACCGGTGAGCGTCAGGGACATCTTTTAAGAAGATCTTCGCCCCGGACTCGAATGACTCAACATCCTTCCTGATGTTGTCCTGGAAGATGTTGTCACCGAGGATCACCGTGACGTTCTCCGGCCCGGCCCACTCCTCTGCCAGCCAGAGTGCCTCGGCGATCCCGCCGGCGCCCTCCTGGATCTCGTAGGCAAACCGGACACCAAACTCCTTTCCCGAGCCCAGCAACTCCAGGAAATGGCCAACGTGGCCACGCCCTGAGACTATCATGATATCCTTGATCCCGGCGGAGATGAGCGTATTGATTGGGTAGTAGATCATCGGCTTGTCGTAGACCGGGAGGAGGTGTTTGTTTGTTACCTTCGTTAAGGGGTAGAGGCGGGAGCCTGTCCCGCCTGCAAGTATGATGCCTTTCATGGGACATTCACCGTAGTGTTCAGGTATTCTTCCAGCGCCTCTTTCCAGTGGCGCAGGGGGCTCGTTTTTGTGTTCACGAGCACCGAGTATGCGGGGCGTTTCGCCTTTCGCGGGAACTCGTCGCTGGAGCAGGGGACGACGTTCGGGGCGAAGGCCCGGGCAAACTCATACCACGAGCAGACGCCGTCGTTCGTCACATGGTAGATCCCGGGCGGGCACTCGGCGATCTCGGCCGTCTTCCGGGCCAGGTCCATCGTGTAGGTAGGCTTACCCACCTGGTCGGTCACCACCCGGATGGTCTCGTTCGTCCGCGAGAGGTGCCGGATCGTCTCGACGAAGTTCTTCCCGTGCCGGCCGAAGAGCCAGGAGGTCCGGATGATAAGGTAGTTGTCCATCTCCCGTGCGATATTCTGTTCTCCGAGGAGTTTTGATGCACCGTAGACGTTGATGGGTCTTGGTTCGTCGGACTCGACGTACTCCGTCTTTGAGCCGTCAAAGACGTAATCGGTGCTGTAGTGGATCAGCCTGGCGCCCACCTCATGACATGCTGCGGCGATGTATCCCGGCGCGTCGCCGTTGACGGCAAAAGCCCTCCCGGGGTCGTCCTCGCAGCCGTCAACGTCGGTGTATGCGGCGGCGTTGATGACGAGGTCAGGCTTCGCATCAAGGATATAGGCCTTTACCGCAGCCTCGTCGGTTATGTCGAGGTCCTTATGCCCACAGAGCCGGGCGCCGGGGAAGACCGCCGCGAGGTCGTGCCCCAGCATGCCGCCGGCACCGAGGATCAGGATATTCGAGAAGGTCATGGCGACCGCCCCTTCAGCGGCCGCCACCACCACTCGTTCTCCACGTACCACTTGACCGTCGCCTCGAGGGCGTCGTCGAACCGATACGCCGGTTTCCAGCCGAGTTTACGGAGTTTCCCGAAGTCAAGCGAGTAGCGGAAGTCATGGCCTTTCCGGTCAGGGACATACTCGATCATCGACTCGTCTTCACCGAGGAGTTCGAGGATCTTCCGGGTGATCTCGAGGTTCGTCATCTCGGCACCGCCGCCGATGTTGTAGATCTCACCCGGTTCACCGTGCTGGAGGATGAAGTCGATCGCCCGGCAGTGGTCGATGACGTATAGCCAGTCACGGACGTTTCTGCCGGTTCCGTAGACGGGGACCTTCTTGCCCTGAAGGAGGTTGGTCGTAAAGAACGGGATCAGCTTCTCTGGGAACTGGTAGGGGCCATAGTTGTTGGTGCAGCGGGTGACGATCACAGGAAGGCCATGAGTGATGAAGAACGACCGGGCAAGGAGGTCGGATGCAGCCTTGCTCGAGGAGTAGGGGCTGGAGGGGTTCAGGTTGTCGGTCTCTGCAAACGAGCCCTCGCGGGTGCTTCCATAGACCTCGTCGGTCGAGATATGGATGAACCGCCGGACGCCGTGTTTGCGCGCGCAGTCGAGCAGGGTGAATGTCCCGAGGACATTCGTCCGCACAAAGGTGGAGCCGTCCGAGATTGAGCGGTCGACGTGGCTCTCCGCGGCGAAGTGGACGACGGTCTCGATCGGGTGATTCTGGAAGACGGCCGCTACCGCGCCGGGGTCGCAGATGTCGCCATGGACAAAGGTGTAGTTCGGGTTGCCAGCAACGTCCCGGAGATTCTCCAGATTCCCGGCGTAGGTCAGTGCGTCAAGGTTGACGATTCTTGTATCGGGGTGCTCGGTTAACATGTGGCGGATGAAGTTGCTGCCTATGAACCCCGCGCCGCCGGTGACAAGCATCGTCATTTCCGCCATCTCCTTCATCCGTGTTTAAGTCCCGGGGCAAGCCCCCAGTCGTAGGGGATCTCGGGGGTGTCCGGCGGCAGCCGGAACTCGTCGGGCTCGTTGTAGTTGTAGGGCAGGGTCGGGATGCTCACGAAGAACGCTGTCTCTGTGCCGATGGCCTTAAACCCGTGATAGACACCGGCCGGGACGCTGACGAGGATCGGGTTCTTCTCGCCGACGAAGAGTTCCATGAGGCTCTTGTAGGTAGGGGAGTCCTCGCGGGCGTCGTAGAGCGCGACCTTCATCATTCCGTGGACGCAGGTGAAGTTGTCGGTCTGTTTCTTGTGGTAGTGCCAGGCCTTGACGACGCCAGGGTAGGCTGTCGTGCAGTAGACCTGACCGAACCGCTCAAAGATCTCGTCGTCGCAGCGGAGGATCTCCATCAGCCAGCCGCGCTCGTCGGGGATGACGTTGAGTTTCTTGATCTTGGCGCCGTCGATATCGTTTTTCATTGCTGTCACCGCACTGAAATGCCAGGGTTTGCAGGGGGGTTATGTCTGGGAAGGGTTATTCTCCGAGCAGGACCTGCAATCTTGTAGGAGTTTATTCCCTGACCCAAGTTTTAGTAATCCTTTCTATAAGTTAAAGTTCCGGTATTAGGTACCCAAACTCCTCATGCATCAGGAATATCCCCGGTCCAGGTCTCTCCGCGATCTTTTATACCTGCTCTGGAACTCCGGTGAGCACTCTCTCCTCCCTGCTTTTCACTGCATAGACCTTTGAGAGTTTCAGCAGTAACCCGTGCGGCGAGAGATGGGCGGTCATCCCCGCTTTCTTGATACGGTTCAGGATCCTGCAGAGGCCGTAGACCTGCCGTCGTTCTGTCTTAAGTGAGGAGACAACCAGGATCCTGCTGGCGCGTTTCAGCCGCTGGTTAAGTGTCTCCCGATCGATCTCCCCCTCTTCCTGCAGTTGATATAGTGTCATCTCCTCCTCTGCCGCCACGTCCACATCCTCGTAGAGGTAGAGCGTCGCCCCCTCCGCCTCCCGTTTCCCCGTATGGATCAGTTGTTTGTGGTAGAAGAAGTGATCGGTTAGGTGGATCTGTGGGTTTCATATGTACTACTCCCTGACCGTCCAGGGAGGAGATAGGGCGACTGTCGCGCGATCCTTTCGGGATGAGACCGGCGTCTTTTGTTAGACGGCCGATGTATGTGCTCATCTTTTTTGGCGATCTGTGGCCCTGTCGTAGACGCTCGTTGAGTTGTAGACGTAGGGTTTGTTCTGGATATACTTGATCTCCATGCCCGTCTTACCCTTTCGGCGCTGTTCTTCCAGCCAGGTACAAACCCGGTTTTCTATACGGTGTAATATTAGAGAATTATACGCATATTGATCTTGCGGTTTGAGCGGTGGGATTGAAAAAAGGAGGACGGGGTGGAGAGTATGGTCCCTAAATCATGCGGTGTTTGGGATCTAGTTACTACAATATCCAAGAACCCCAGAGCCGCAAGCGGCTCAGGCGAATGAGCGAATGCTCTCTCTTGGTTATCCCAAACCTTCCGGGAACTGAGATTTTTGGGAATCGAATATGGTTTACAGGATATGTGCTGGAGTGGATATAACTACATTTCGCCTGGAAGTGAGGTAGGGGTTGACAAGTTAAGAGAGATAGGTGAACAAAATTGAGGTCTCCTTTTTCATGGAAAGTACGCTGCCAGTAGAAGGGAATTTCACACTGTCGTTGACACTGTTGATAGAAGGGAGTTTCACACCGTTGATGGCATTATTTAAGACCACAGTGAGAAATATGCATTGTGAAGGGTGCCCTCTCTAGGTTTAGATCAGAGATCTACATGTTGTGATACCATGAAAGGAAATGATGGAGATATTATCGCCCGTAATAAAGCCTTATCTTGGGACTATTATCTCGATAAGATTAACGACACCGACTCGTTTATAACAAGGTATTATCATTATCTTAGATGGAAATCTGTCCTTGATTACATCGATTTTATTTTTAAAAATATAAAACCTGATGCCAAAGTCGCATTAGATATTGGCTGTAATAGGGGATATTATTCTGCAAAGTTAGGGTGTTTGGGCTTAACTGTAGATGCAGTGGATCTCAATTTGAATTCGTATCAACTAATACGTAATCCAAATGTAACCTATTTTGAGGAGGATTTCCTGAATTGGGTCCCACCTCGAAAGTATGATCTTATAATGACCTTCGAAGTTTATGAGCATATACCCCAAAATAAACGGCAAATGTTTATTGAAAAAATTGTCAATCTGCTAAATCCTAGTGGGGTATTACTTTTTAGTGGCCCAAATTGCCATTCGATGTATTATGGTGCAGGATATGTTAAAGACAGTATTAAAAAGGTATTTGGTTGCGTGGACGAGATAGACTGGCACTACAGGATTCCTTGCCAATATTATAACCAAATGTTTGCATCACAGAATCTTGAGATTATAAACTGGTATACGAACGGTGTTTTTCCGATCTTCTCAAATAAATTAGAGAAAATACTGGAAATATTCTCTACTCAATTTATAACTGACCTAGATTTGTCATTATCTGAAATTCTCAAAGGTTTTGGAGCAAATTATTTTGCAGTGCTAAAGAAGAGTGACATGCTCGACGGGTGAATAGTTTCGGATGCTGTTATACACCCGTAAAACCTCTTTTACGACGTTGCTCCATGAATAGACTGTGGAGTACTTCACAATCGCATCAGTGTCCCACGATGTATCTAGCGCTCTTACGATATTTTCTGCGAGACTGAATGGATCTGCAGCATCAGAGAGCAGGCCAGTTTTACCAGGTATCACGATCTCTTCGCTTCCGCCGTTTCTTGTGGCAACGACTGGTTTCCCGCAGGCCATCGCCTCTACCTGTACAATACCAAAACTTTCCCTGAGACTCGGCAGGACAAAAAGATCGCAGGCGTTCATCCATAGCGGGATCTCGCCATGGTGTCTCCCTCCGACAAGACGCACATATTGCTCAAGTCCCACCGATGATATTTTCTTCTCCAATTTGTGCTTTAACTCTCCCCTACCGACAATAAGACAAAGGATATCCTCTCTTTCCCGAACGACTTCAGACATCGCATCAATCAGGTACGTGTGGCCCTTGACCTCCATCAGATTTCCGACGCTGAGAATTATCTTTCGGTCTATAGGGAGGTTGAGCGTTCTCCTGCAGATCTCTGTTTCCATCGGGTAGAATTGATCTTGCCTGAATCCATTCGGAACAACTTTTACCGGAGCAGTCACATTCAGTCTCTCTACACATTTTCGGTTGCTGTTACTGACGGTTATAACCGCGTCGGCTGCGTTGAGAATTGCTTCAATTTGTTCTTTCCATTCCGCATCCCTGAATGGCAGATCATAGATATCGTACCCATGCGCGGTGACAACGAAGGGAGTAGCGTATTCTTCCTTCAACTTCGCACCTACAAAGCCGTTTGGCCAGACAAAATGCGCGTGAACGAGATCTGGGAACGCTTCAGACTTCTGGAGCAGGTCTTTGACAGTTTTATAGTAACGATCTCCAACCCTTCTAAACTGACCGTCACAGGGTAGATAGAAGAGTGATATTGGATGGATAGATACATTCTCCGGCAGATTCGTCAGGTCAATAAGAGACTCTTTCCGGAAGGCTTTGAGGCGTGGATATGGAACTATCCTGGAAATCTCAGTTGCCGGATGGTACCTGACGTAGACATCGGTGTGCGCAAACGTCTTCGCGAGCAGTTCCACCTGGTCCTTGATAAACGTGAGGTAATGGTCAGAGAGAACCATCAGTCTACGATCTTCCAAAGGTAACGCCACCCGGATTGTATCAACTGCAGGAATTCCCGTCGTCTCAGGTAATGGGTTATCTGAGACCCGATAACCGCAGACCGTGGAGAGTACTCGGCGTGTATAACCTCCTTTACCTCCCATGTGCCGGGGTCAACCAGCGCGTTCACATTCCCGATCTCAGCATAGGTGTGCGCGTCGCTCCCATACATCCCTGGCTTCCGAAAACTCCTCGCCAGTTTCAGCGCCTTCTCGTTCTGCTCCACCGTGCTTCGTGCGTTCCATACCTCGATGAGGTCTACCGCTTTTGCCAGATCGAGGATATTCCGGTGCGACCGATATGGGTGAGGCAGGACAGCAACACCACCCTGATCCCTGATCTCATCGATAACCTCATCCCACCTGTGGGATTGGATCTCCTCTTCGATAAATAGACCGATGATATCTCCAGAATCTGTCAGGATCTCCACGCCAGGAATGACAGTCACCCCCACTTCCTTTTCCAGTTTCTTAGCTTCTAAAGATCCCTGGATTGCATCGTGATCTGTTATTGCAACGCCGGTTAAGCCAACTCTCTTTGCCCGCTTAAGTATCTTGCGTGGCTTCATCAACGAATCGTGCGAATATTTGGAGTGAATGTGGCAGTCAAAGTAGAGGTCTTCCATGTGCCCTCCAGAATCTCCTCTGTTTTAGACGTAATGCAAACTCACCCACAGTCATCCCCAGTTGCAGGATGTTGGGCACGATATCATGAGGATCAATATCATAACAGATAGTCCTATCTGTAAAATCTGAGAAGAACCTGGGTATGGCTCTTGGGTTTGTCATAGCATGGAACAGATCCTGAGGGAAGAGCCACCTGAACTTTACACCTGTTTGATAAGAGAAAACCGGTTCTATATCTCCATCGCATGCCATCTTACAGGTCAGGTACGGAAAATCTACACCGGATGCTATGGCGAGTTCAAGAGAACCCCAGAATTTAGGGTTAATCTCCATCAGAACGTACCTCCCGGTCTGTTCTTCTTTCTTGAACTCTACCATCGCCACACCGTGCCAGTGCAAGCTATCAAGGATTTTCAGACCCTGCTCCATCAAGGTGGGGTCGTATATGCTCTCAGCAAGGGCGCTTGGTCCGCCTGTGATCGGGTATTCTCGTATCCGCCGATGCATGAAGATTGCTCTCGCCTCTCCATGGTTATATAGTGCAAAAAATCCGTACCCCTCGCCGGTGATATACTCCTGGACGATGGGGGAGAACGTTAATATCCTTTTGTACTGTGATGTGAGTTCCTCTGGCGAGTTCGCGTAGCCGACGTTGCCGTTTTCTCGTGCCCCTTTCACTACCACAGGGTAGGAGAGCGTATCTGCGATCTGTTGCAGATCCTCTAGCGACTTCGGATAGAAGGTTTTTGGGATTGCAATACCGATCCTATCTGCAAATTGCATGGTTCGGTCTTTATTTCCGGCGAGTTCGATCGAGGCTCGATCCGCCAGGGGTACCCTGACGTAAGGCTCTAACCTGTCCTGGATACTGGAGATCTGATCAACTGCTGCGTAGCTGATCGGCAAAACTACATCGAAGCGCTCCCGCTTTACCAGTTCATGCACAAACTCAGCGAATGTGGGGTCATGTTCCGGGTTTGGGGCAAGAATACCCTTTGAACAGTATTTTGAGTGAAATGATGTGCTAAGGCGCATGTGGGAAAGCGCTGTAACATCAATCCCTTTCTTTCCAAGAGATCTGACTGATGCTAGTGCGTGTTTAAAGTTCCCGTCAGTGATCAGAACCCTCATGCTAAAACCACGTTCACCCGCTCTCTGTCGCACCTGATATCCACATACCCGTCGCCGCAGACGTACTCCGCATCGATATGCCTGACCTGTTCCGGGTCGACATGAACCCGGAGGCGCAGCGGCGGCAGCGACCTGGCTGGTTCAAGGCCCACAACCTTAATCCTGAGGAGATCCCCAGACCTCGAGTAGGCCAGCCGGACGTTGCGGCGCATCCTGAACCAATCGACGATATCGATCGCACGGGTGATCCAGGCATTGTCCGATTTTGCCCTTTTGATGATACCCGTATACACATCACCCCAGTCGCGGGGTGCGGCCAGACAGTCGCTGTGCCAGAGGATTGTGACAACACCACCGTATCGCAACGCCTGATCGAGGATCTCGTTGCAGGTCAGGAGCGCCCCATCTTTATCCAGACCCAGACAATCCACCCGCCTGTACTCCCCATCCGCCATAAGCCAGCAATACCCCTCAAACAGGCTGACATCCTGGATGTGGAGCGGGAGTTCGAGCAGCCGCTCAACCCCGCGGGGCTTGTAGACCTGCAGCGTCCCGGCGCGGAATCCAACGTTCTCATTGTAGCCGAATGTTGAGTCATACTCATAGCCAGCGTCATCTAGGATCTGCCATGTGCTCTTACCGAAATGCAACCAGTGCACCCGTGTGCCCACCCTGACCCTTTCATCGCTCGATAGCGATATGCGTTCAGCGACGGCACTTGCTTTGTCGATCCAGTTATCGATGCCGTGAACTCCGATCTCCCAGCCGCCTGCAGTCAATTCCTCGATCGGAACATCGTCGATTAGGTAACCTCCGGCGCGAATCTCAGGGGAGACGATTCCTGCATAGTCTTTGCGGGGCAGGAAGTAGAACGTGGATCTCACCTCGTGCTTCTCTTCCAGCGCTCTCCAGGCCTCGAAGAGATCCCATGGATCCTCTGCAAGTCTGAGTTTTGCAAGGATGATCCTGGCCCCCTCGAGGAATCTTCGTTGACGAAAACAGTTGTAGGCTGCGTAGAGGGCTGAAGGAACGGATCTCTCCCTGACAGAGGTTATATCGACGTCGTGTGTGAGCGCGAGCGAGTAGTTATAACCCCAGGGTATTGGCGGGATCTCGATCAACAGAGTAAAGCGTTTAAGCTGCCGGCGCAGTACATCCAGATACTCTTCACAGATCGGTCTTCGGCTTGAGGGAAGTCCTTCGTTGAGTGTATCAACGATCTTTTTGAGAAGGTCGTTGCCGGCGAGGTCAATCACGTCACAGTTTTTTGGAGAATGATCATTTTTTGATATGACAACATCGTATGTTGATGCAGGGTTGTACCATTCCCATGGAACCTTGAGTAACTGAAACACTTCCTGGACCGCATACTCATCATCGTATTCTACCCCGATCATATCATTTATGTCTCTTTCAGGGCACACCGTTTCTTGCAGGTTTGCCAGGGTTCAATGGCGCTTGAGAGAGCTGATGATTTATATGGATCAGTTTGATAGATACAACCTTATAACTTACCGAATTATAGAGTAAGCCAATATCGGTTGATATGGTAGTTTGATCGGAGCCCCTCAAAACAATAGCCGCCACCGGTTTGATGGCAACCCTCAGCGACCATGCAGATCTCAATCCCTCATTCCGCTCACTCTGCACAATTTGAATCCTCCACCCTCCATTTCCCACATATCCCATAGAGATAATGCATCGAGCCTTGAAAGCAAATGGCGGCAGATCAGGGAAAAGGAGCGCTAAGGGAGTTCCACATGCGAGAAAGTCTCCTCGCGAAAGCAGGAAGCAGGTTCACTGTGGCTTCACGACAAAGGAATTAGGTAACAGGTCAGGACACCCCTTCACCCCGCCTTGCTCTTACCCATCATATCACAATCCCCCTTTTCTGAAAATACGCCCATACAACCGTTAGATCTTTATATAATGAGAGATAAATAGATATTCAGGTTATGTCATCATGGAACGTGACGATATTCTTGCACTGATACAGAACGACCCTGAAGCGATCGTCACGATCATCCAGCGTCTGGAAGAAGAAGTCAAGCAACTTCAAGAACTCTGCTCACTTCAGCAGACCCGGATCGCTGAACTCGAACGACGTCTCAACATGAACAGTCAAAACAGCAGTCGTCCCCCATCCACCGATGGCTTCAAACGGCCTCAGAAAGAGCGTAAAAAGACCGGGAAACGTCCGGGTGGTCAGAAAGGACATGAAGGTCGGACGATTGAATGGTGTGAGACTCCAGACATCATCCAGACACACCGCGCAGATGTCTGTGAAGAATGTGGTGCATACCTTGCTCTCGTCCCGGCATCCTCTGTTCAGAAGAGACAGGTTCATGACATTCCCCCACTCCAGGTAGTTGTTACCGAACATCACGCTGAAACGGTCGTCTGCCCACACTGTGGTCGGATACATGAAGGGTCATTCCCCGAGGAGGTTCCGGCTTACCTCCAATACGGCTACAACATCCGGGCGTTGATGGTTTACTTCTGCATCTACCAGTTGCTTCCGTATGAACGTTCAGCGGAGATCTTCACGGACATCTTTGGGTGTTCCCCGGTCAAGGCAACCCTGATGCAGTCCGTTTCAGCCTGTGCAGCAAACCTTGACGGTTTTGAAGAAGAGGTGAAACACCTTCTGCAGGGAGCACCTGTTCTGCATGCTGATGAAACCGGATTCCGGGTGAACGGCAAACGAGAATGGCTGCATACAGCCAGTACGGATCTCCTCACGCTTTATGGTCATCATCCGAAAAGAGGATCGGCGGCGATGGATGCGATCGGTGTACTTCCTGCGTTCAAGGGGATCATGGTCCATGACTGCTGGTCGCCCTACTTCGGGTATGCATGCGAGCATGCGGTCTGTAATGCCCATATCCTCCGCGATCTCAAAGGTATATCGGAGAATACCGGCCAGCATTGGTCTGATGAGATGCATGATCTCCTCCTTGAGATCTACGCCGCTGTTGATGGAGCCCCGGAATCAGCGGGTTCTCTCACACCGATTGAGATCGAAGAGTTTCAAAGACGATTTGATCTGATCCTCGAGAGCGGGAAGGCAGAGAACCCCTCTTCTCCTCTGCCGGTTCAAGGAGGGAGACGTAGTCGGAAGAGACGAACTCCTGCTGAGAACCTCATTGACCGGTGTCAGAGATATCGTGTAGAGATCCTCCGGTTCATGACCGATTTCAGGGTGCCCTTTACAAACAACCTTGCAGAGCGCGATATCAGGATGGTGAAGGTTCAGCAGAAGATCTCAGGGACGTTTAGAAGTGTGGAGGGGGCATCTAACTTCTGCAGGGTTCGGGGGTATATCTCAACGGTGAGGAAGAATGGAGGGTCGGTAATCACGGCCATCAGGAAGGCATTCGAGGGAGAACCCTTCATACCAACTGCGGCTTACAGGTATACCTGACCTGTTACGGAATTAGATGCGAGGGGTGGGATTCGAACCCACGAACTCCTGCGAGAACGGATCTTAAGTCCGCCGGTTTTGGCCAGGCTTGCCTACCCTCGCTGTCCCAAAATCGTCCATATGGTATTTGAAGAGGAGATGTATTAAGCCCGCCGCCGGTCGCCACCCTCACACCAGCCGGTGCATCACCCGTGCCAGCCGGTGCATCCCCTCAACGATCTCTTCCGCTCCCACCGCCGAGAAGTTCAGCCGTATCGTCTCTTTGCCGCCGCCGTCGACGTAGAACGGCACCCCCGGCAGAACCGCAACACCCTCCCGCACCCCATCGTGGAAGACCTCCATAGAGGAGACGCCCCGGGGCAGGGCGGCTGTCAGGAAGATCCCGCCCTCCGGTCTGGTGTGCGTCATCCCCGCCGGCATCAGGTCGTCGAGGAGGTCGCACATCAGCCGGCAGTGCTCGCCGTAGACCGCTGCAACCCTCCGGACGTGGCCGTCCAGGTCGTGGGTTCTCAGGTAGCGGTTGAGTATCGCCTGGCAGAGGAGGTTTGAGTGGAGATCGGCAGCCTGTTTTGCCAGGTTGAACTCGCGAAGGATGGGTGCCGGGGCGTATATCCAGCCTATCCGCATCCCCGGGGCGATGATCTTTGAGAACGAGCCCGAGATAAGCGTCTGCTCCGGGATGTAGCGTTTCACCGGCACCCGCGGCCTGCCGTCGAAGAAGAGTTCCCCGAAGGCATCGTCCTCGTAGAAGACAGTCTCACTCCCCTCAAGGATCTCCGCGACCGCCCGCCGTTTCCGGTCAGAGTACGTCGTCCCGGAAGGGTTCTGCGAGTTGGGGATACCGTAGAAGAGTCCCGGGGCGTGGTCGCGGATGACCGACTCGAACACAGCGAGATCCGGCCCGTCCTCCTCCAGGGGAACCGCGTGAAAGACCGGCTCGTAGAACGAGAAGGCCTCGATCGCGCCGAGGTAGCCTGGGCGCTCCATCCCGACGGCATCCCCCGGGTCGATGAAGATCTTTGCGGCCAGGTCAAGAGACTGCTGCGAACCGTTCACGATCTGGATCTCGTCCGCGGTTGCCGGGAGGCCGAGCCTTCTCCGGTAGCGATCGGCGATGAACTCCCGGAGGGGGAGGTAACCGTCCGTCGTGCTGTACTGAAGCGCCGTCCGCCCCTCTTCGGCAAAGACCTGACGGGCAGCCTCCGCGATCCCATCAACATCGATGCAGTCCGAAGCCGGGAGACCTCCGGCAAACGATATCACGCCGGGAACAGCCGAGACCCGGAAGAGCTCCCCGAGGAACGACTCCGGGACGCGTTTCATCCGGCCGGCGAACCGATAGTTCATGACAATTCCTGGACGTGCAGAGAGAAAAACCCACCCGCCGGCCGGCGGCGGGCTGGAGGAGGAGAGTGTGCCTGGTTGAAGCGCCGGGACAGGGGAGGGCGATGCCCCGCCCCCCTGACGGTGATTCTCCATCGATACGGTTCGAGGGAGACCTATCCGGCGGTCACTCCCGGTTCCCGTTCCCCTGATACGGTCTTTTGGGACCATCACCCCCCCTGAAAAAGACGTTCCGGCTGACAACGCGCAAGAGAGAGGTGGAAAAACCCCTGAGTAACAACTTAATGCAGCACGATGTAGGCCAGGATCGAGAGCAGGAACGCCAGGACAAGTATCATGAAACTCAGCGGTGCGATGTACGAGAGCATCGTGTTCACCGTGCTTGCAAGCTGCGAGACCCGCTGCGACCCAAAGACCGTTATCCCCTCACACCAGGCCGTTGCCGCCCCCACGCGGGCGGGCGCGAGATCAGAGACCGCCTCCCGCACCGCCTGCTCGATGTAGGGGACGATCTCATCCGCCGGCACCGCGTATCCGACCGGGTTCTTCCCGCTGACCGTGTTCACCGTGTGCGTATCCGTCGTCATGATCTCCGCCTCATCCACA
The DNA here is from genome assembly GCF_033472595.1 of Methanoculleus receptaculi. NCBI lineage: Archaea > Methanobacteriati > Methanobacteriota > Methanomicrobia > Methanomicrobiales > Methanomicrobiaceae > Methanoculleus > Methanoculleus receptaculi. The sequence goes on from NZ_CP137642.1 coordinate 890,669, forward strand.
TGCCCAAGCGCAACCCCGCGCAGGCGCTCCCGGACGCCCTCTGCCACATTGTTCCCATCGATCAGGACGTAGGCCGCCCGCACCCCCGCGACCTCCGTCACCAGCGCCTGCACCCCGAGCGACCCGAACCCCTGCTCCCGTGTAAACGGAACCCGGATGTGTGACACCCCCACTGAAAGAGGCTCCAGCGGCAGATCCCGCGCCGCCCTGAACCCCTCGCGTGCGGCATCCAGGTACTCCGTTGCAATCCGGGTTGCAAGGAGTACCGGCGACCCCACGCCGGTCATGCAGTTGTGGGCGTCGACGAACGCAACCTCCGAGAACCAGCAACGGCCCTCGGCCATGATCATCATCCCTATCGCAGAGTCAAGGTCCTCCGTTCGCTCCGGCGACCTTGTGCTCACCATCAGGAGGGCGTCCCCGAACCTCTGGCAGAGTATCGAGACCGAGCCCGAGGCAACCCTGATGGGGCGGCTCGCTGTATCGGAGAATACAACCCCCTTCCGCGACTCCTCCACAGCGTGGACGATCTTCTCTATCTCACTCTCCGAGACCAGGTTGAAATCATGGGTGGCGCAGCCGTGGGCAACCAGCGTCTCCTCCGGAAACGAGTCATGCAGGTTCCGGGAGAGGTTTCCGCCGCCGACATCGCCCATCGGCCCGGGGTGGACGTTCGGGACGGTAAAGAGGGCATCCTCCCCCTCATCGCGGGAGAAGAAGAGCGAGACCTGCGGGACGTAGACCTCCTCGCCGATCTCGCGGAAGAAGTCCTCCATCCTCTTTGAGCCGTCTGTGAGGTGCGCAATGAAGGTATTGAGGAAGTTTAGCCCGCTGACATGGAACCCCCGTTTCAACGGCCGCTCGATCAACCAGATCAGAACGATGGCAACCAGCCCAAAGACCACCTGGAGCAGCAGGGCGTAGGGAACGAACCCCGGTGTAAATAGCCGTGCCCCCACCGCTATGCCAGCAGCACCCTGGGTTAATGCGGGAAGAGCCATCCGGCTCTGCCGGTAATCAGCCACGGCAACAAGGACGAGCAGCCGGATAGAGAATGTCAGCCCGAGCGCTATCGCATACAGTGTGGGAAAGAGCGATGGGCCGGCAACCAGCGTCGGTGAGAGGCTCACGATCACCCCAAGAACCGTGCAGGCAAGTGCCAGAAGAGCCGACCGGTTCCATGTGATCTGCCTGCCGGAGATCCGCACCAGCGGCGGTGTCAGCAGGAATGCAACCAGCGCTGGAATCGTGAAACCCATGGTGCCGACAGGAAAAAACCCGCTGCCAGCCCGGTAGGCCGCCCCATCGATGAGGAGCCCGAGCACCACGGTGATGGCAAGCGACCGCGGCCAGGAAGGAGCTGAGAAGAGGTAGCGGGTGAGCCCCTCAAACCGCACGTACTGGCTGGACTCCATCAGGATGCACCACCGGGTGCCGCTCCCGGAGCAGAGTTAAAAGCAGACAGCCTTGTCTCGGCAACCTGCAGAGCGTTCCCCATATCTCAGACAAAAATCTCTCCCGGTTCGCCAAAGACCTTCCGGTAGCGTGCAAGCATCCGGTCCCGGTCCGGAAGGTTTGTCTGGGTGCCCGGCCGCTCAACGACAAAGGACGCAACCACCGCGCCCACCCGGCAGCAGTCGAGCGGGGCGACGCCCCTCCTGAACGCCGTGAGGAAACCAGCACGGTAACCGTCACCGGCACCGGTCGGGTCAACAGCCTCCACACGGACGGCCGGGACGTGATACTCCTCGCCGTCCATGCAGAGGATGCTTCCCTCAGCCCCACGGGTTATGACCGTCATCGGGACAGACGCAATAAGATCTTCGCGTTCCAGCCCCAGCATACCGCACATCCGGTCCATCTCGTGGTTGTTCGAGAAGAGGATATCTATGTCTGCAAGGATGATCCCAAGCTGTTCCGGCGTGTAGCGGAGTAGATCCTGCCCCGGGTCGAAAGAGGCAAACCTGCTCTTCTGCGCCACCCGAACGTTAAAGTCCGGGTCAGCGGTTGCCATGTGGACAAAATCGAGAGCGGGAGCCTCCAGGCCGCTGAACGCGGCTGACGCGCCCCACTCAAAGAAGGTCTCCTGGTCGCCGGCATCGTCGGTGAAGACGTAGGCGGTCGCCGTCCTGGCGCCTTTCACCACGGCAGCGTCCTGCTCGACACCGAGGCGCTGCAGCCAGAGGTCGTAATCGCTGCCCGGAAAGTCGTCACCCACGAGGGAGACCAGCTGGCATCTCTCCCCGAGCGTCGCAATCCCTGCCGCTATGTTTGCCGCCCCGCCGCCGAAGTAGACCGAGTGTTCGGTTATGTAGGTTGAGTTATGCCGCCCCGGGAGTTTAGGCACCCGGAAGAGGTGATCGATTGCGGTATGCCCGACAACGGCGATCATATCTCCTGCACTTCCACAACCTGGAGCGGCACATCGTGGAGCGCCTTCCCGACGACCGATTTTGCTATCCTGGCCGCATGCTCTTCAGACTCAGCACGGAAGACCTTCATATCCAGCACAAGCCCAACAAGCGCGGTACCGGCAACCACAAGCGCTGTGTTCAACTCACCCTCGCAGAAGGGGCACTCGGTCACCCCGGCCTCGATCTCCACGAACTTGGCCGAGGGGTTGAGCCGCTTCCCCGCCTCGCTGATCGCGATGCTCACGGCATCCTCCATCGACCTGACATCCTTAATTATCCAGGCAGATTCAAGCGTAACCAAATAATCAGGCATACTCTCTCCCAAAATGCAGTATTTATCTACCAGGTCTCGCGGTGCAGATGCTCCTCTACCGGCATCCGCTCCATCGGTTCAAGCGGCGGTCTCCCCTTCCCAACGGTGAGGAGGACTATTGGACGGATGTGCTGCGGGAGATCGAGGATCTCGCGCACACTCTCCTCCTCAAACGCCCCCGTCCAGCAGGAATGAAGGCCACGCGCGTGGGCGGCAAGCATCATGTAGGTGCAGGCGATCGTTGCATCCTGGACGGCGTATAGGATCCCCCGCTCCCCGTAGCGCGAGATCGAGCGGACGTAGTTTGCGCAGACCACAAACACCGCTGGCGCCTCAGTGACATGAACCTGATCGAGGGCCGCCGATGAAAGTTCCAGCCTTATATCGTCGTCTGTGACGACGACAACGTCCCAGGCCTCACGGTTGCCCGCGCTCGGCGCGGTGCTTGCGCAGGCCAGGATGTAGTCGATATCCTCCGCCTCGAGCGGCTGCCCGTAGTAATCCCGCACCGAAGAGCGCGTCCTCAGAAAACGGAGAAACTCAGAGGAGTCCATGCCCTTTGAGCGTGTCCCATGCTTCCTGGGCCGCGGTCGTTGCGGCGCTGATCGCCCTGCCGACCCGCTCCGCAGCGGCGCCCAGGTCCATACTCTCAACCAGACTGATCGCTTCGTTGAGGTGATCGATAGCCTTCTTAAACTCCTTATGCCCGGTGTCCCGCTGCGCGAACTCGAGTTCTGTGCGGACAGCCTCAAGCAGCATCAGAAGCATCCTTTTTCCGCCAGGCTTCTCCTGGATCGGGAACTCTACCAGGGCTGTCGTCAGGTGCGACCCGATGATCAACTCGGATTTTGCCCGTTCGGCAAACTGGTACGTCCTTATAGCGGTTTTAAGATCCATACCAATACTGGCACTCGCAGTTATAAAAAGTATTGAAAGGAGAGGGCAGGTTTATCTTGATTTCTGTTTGGTTCCAAGTATCGAGGCCTTCGAGCGGTGGATTGCCCGGCGGACCCGCGGATCTGCCGTAGGACCGCCCACACCTCTGCTGCCGCGGCCGCCGCGGCCGCCACGGCCGCCGCGGCCGCCTCGCCTCGGGTCCTGCCCTTCCCTGCTCGCCCGCTTCTGGATAACCGCTGCCGACTTGAACCGCTGGTTCGGGCCGGGCTTCTTGACGGTGGCTTCACTTGCAGGGACGAGCCGGATCTGCCCCTTCACACCCTTAACCTGGGCCCACTTAACGCTTCCTGTCTTTCCCATGATAAAACTCCTTTATATTTATGACCTGATCCGCTGATAAAAGTAACCCGCAGGATCAGGATATCAACCGCTCCAGCTCCCGTCGGAGGGCCTCGCTGACCACCTTCCCATCGACGCTGCCACGCAGTTCTTTCATGACCACACCCATAAGGGGTCCGAGCGCGGCCATACCCCTCTCGCGGGCGAACCCATCGCGTTCGGCCACAACCCTGCGGACGACCGCCTCAACATCGGCCGCTGAGACCGCGGGCGCAACCCTCTGTATGGCTGCATCCACCCGTTCTTCCGGCGTCACCCCGCTCTCCTGCGGTGTAAGTGCAAGTTCTGTGAGGATCTCAGGGATCGCCTCTTTTGCTGCCCGGCCGGCCTCCACCGCCGATAGCAGCGCAAGCATCTCGTCTCCGGTGACGCGGTCCACCTCGACGCCGTCGCGTGCAAGTTCCCTGCATGTGGCAAGGAGCGTCCGTGCCGCAAGGGCAGGCCGGACACCGGCGGCGACGGCCCTCTCAAAGAGCGGGAGGCGCTCGGAGAACGCCACCTGGCGTGCCAGATCCTCGGAGAGCCCGAACTCGCTTACAAACCGCGCAGCCCGATCGGTGAGGAGTTCTGGAACCGGGATGCTCTCCCAGAAGCCCGGTTCGATCGTGACCGGGAAGACATCGGTCTCGGGGTACATCCTGGCGGCGCCGGGGAGCGGGCGCATGTAGGCGGTGCTTCCGCCCTCAAGCATCTTCCGGGTCTCCTCGGGCACTCCTTCCAAGGCCATCCTGGCGCGGGTCATCACCTGCTCGATCGCGCACCCGGCACGCTCCTTCCCGGCGGCCACTATGACGATACAGTCCTCATCCGCGGCCCCGAGATGTTCGCGCAGCCGTGCCACCTCCTCCGCGGTTACGCCGTAGGCCGGGAGTTCGTCGGTGTGGAAGATCCCGCCCACCCCGCACTTCTTTGCGTAGTCGGAGAACTCGCTTCCAAGCCGCCGGTCTGGCTGGATCTCCCGGCCGACAAGCCCCGCAAACCCGCAGAGCCGGAGGGCAAGGATGGATCTTGCCTTCTTCAGGATGGAGGAGTTCGTGCCGGAGAAGAGGTCTGTCACATCGACGACGTTCTGGTCAACCCGGGCGCCCCGCTCCCGCAGGGCGTCGCGGATCTCAAGGAGGTTTGTCTGCCGCTCGACCTCTCGCCGCACCACCTCGATGATGAGATCGAGGTCCTGGACGCCCTTGATCTCCACCCGGGCGCCATTCGCGATCGAGACGTTGATGTCCTGCCTTATCGTTCCGAGACCGCGCTTCACCCGCCCTGTAGAGCGAAGGACCATCCCGATGTAAGCCGCGACTCTCGCAACCTCCTCGGGGTTGCGCATGCAGGGGGCGGTGGTGATCTCAACGAGCGGGATCCCCAGACGGTCGAGTGAGAAGGTATCCCCCTCCACCCGCTGCGCTGCCTCCTCCTCCAGGCATATCGTCTCGACCCTGCAACCCCCGGGAAGCGCGCCGGAGAGCGCAATTAGCGCCGTTCGCTGGAACCCGCTGGTGTTCGAACCGTCGATGACGACCTTTCTCATGGTATGAACATGCTCGACCGGGGTCATGCCGAGCATCTTCGCGATCGTGAGGGCGATCTCGAGCGCTTCGGGGTTCATCGGGGTGGGGGGCTCTTCGTCGTGCTCCACCAGGCAGACCGTATCGTATGTGTAGTAGCAGAACTTCCGGACGAGCCGCATCTCCTCACGCGCCGCACGGTCGATCTCGCCAAGTTCGCTCCCGGTTGCCCGGAGGTAGCGCTGGAACTCTCCTGTCCGTTCAGAGACGTCCCTGAGAACCGTCGGACAGTGGCAGAAGAGCTTCTCGGCGGTGTCGAGCTGCTGGTGGATCTCGATCCCGGCCTTGAGGCCCAGGGCGTCGTAATCCCTCATGGGATCGACCTCCGCTGCATCTCCCCGGCAAGGTCGGTCTGAACCAGCCTCCGGACGCGTTCGGGGTCGGACTCGTTCCCGAGCACCCACATCAGTTTCACAAGCGCAACCTCGGGGAGCATGTCCTCACCCTCTATGACACCGGCTGCGAGGAGGTCTCTGCCGGTGTTGTAGACACGGTCGCAGACCCGGCCGTTGAGACACTGGGATGTCATGACGACGGTCGTCCCACCCTCTATCATCTCACGGAGCCCCGGGACGAGACCGCTTGAGACGTGGCCGAGTCCCGTCCCGGAGATGACAAGACCTGCGTAACCCTCGAAGGCCTCGAGGATGGACGCCGGCATACCGGGGTAGAACTGGAGGAGGGCGCATCGCTCCTCGAGACTGTCCTGGAGTTCGGGCTCCTGCGCCCCCCTCCGTACAGCCTCGCCAGAGAGGCTGACGGCGAGCGAGGGGTAGTCGACGCAGCCGAGCGGTTCTATCCCGATGCTCTGGAAGGCGTCGCGCCGGGAGGTATGCATCTTCCTGACCCTGGTTGCCCGGTGGATGGCGCAGCGGTCATCGTTTGTGGTCGCGTGCATCACAACCGCCACCTCGCCAAGGTCGCTTGTGGCAGCGGCGGCGCTGCAGAGGGCGTTCATGGCGTTATCGGAGCTCGGGCGGTCGGCCGACCGCTGCGCGCCGACAAAGACGATCGGCACCGGTGTCCTGAGCATGAACCTGACCGCGGCGGCCGAGTAGGCCATCGTGTCGGTGCCGTGGGTGACGATCACCCCTTCAACTCCGGCCCGGATCTCGTCGTAGATCGCGCGGGCAAGGTTCTGCCAGAGCGCCGGCTGCATATCCTCGGAGAGTATGCTTGCGATCTGGCGGTCGCGGTAGCGTGCGATCCCGCCGAGTTCGGGGATAGCGCGCAGTATATCGGCTGCTGAGAACTGGCTCATCACCGCGCCAGTCCGGTAGTCCACCCTGCTTGCGATCGTCCCGCCGGTGGAGAGGATGGCAAGTTCCGGGAGATCGGGGTTCTGCGCGACGGCCACGGCGGCTGCCGGAGGCCTGGCGGCCGGGCGCTCGATAAACTCGATCCTTTCGGGCGACGCTCCTATGTTGTAGCCGCTCTCCAGTTTTATGACGGCCATACCGTCCCTTTCGGTGATGTAGATCCCTGTGAGCGCGGTTTTGCCGTTTACCGTATACCGCACCACGTCTCCTGTCCTGAGAGTATCGATCATTCTGCAAACCTCCGCGCCTCGATGACGAGGGCCTCAAAAGCACGCGATAACGCCGTCTCTCTCTCATTCACCCACGCCGTCTCCCCGGCCAGGGTCCCACGCTGCACCTCTATCTGAGCCGCGGCGGTCTCCGGCGCCGGGCCGCCGATGATCTTTCTGGCTGCAACGGCGTGGCGGGGATCGAGGACGGTATCGATCTTCTCCTGCGTGAGCCCCATCTCCAGAACCGATATCCCGGCCGCTTCCCTTGCGGCGGTCTCGAGCGTATCGAGGTCGAGCGAACCGTGCCTGACCGCCCGGCCGATGATCCGGTGGGCGGTCCTGAACGGGAGGCCGTAGTCCCGGACCAGGGCGTCGGCAAGGTCTGTGGCGGTGGAGAACCCTCTCCCCGCCTCCGCTGCCATCCTCTCTGTATCAAAGACGGCGGTGGCTATCATCCCGGAGAGGAGCGGGACGCTCTCCCTCGTGGCCTCAATACCGCGCCAGAGGTGCGGCGTCACCTCCTGGAGGTCGCGGTTGTAACTCATTGGGAGGGCCTTTGTGATCGTGATCGCCGCTGCAAGCGAACCCGCGACCGTTCCGGCCTTTGCCCGCATGATCTCGGCGACATCAGGGTTCTTCTTCTGTGGCATGATCGATGAGGAGGAGCAGTAGGCATCGTCGAGCCGTACGAATCCTGCAAACGAGGTGCTCCAGAGGACGAGTTCCTCGCAGAGACGGCTTACCGTCGTCATGCAGGTGGCAGCGTCGGCGAGAACCTCGATCACGAAGTCCCGGGAGGCGACGGCGTCCATGCTGTTTGGCGCGGGGCGCGAGAACCCCAGGAGTCCGGCGGTGTATTCGCGGTCAAGGGGGTAGCCGGTCGATGCAAACGCCGCTGAACCGAGCGGCGAGACGTCCAGCCGGGCATACGCCTCCCGGAGCCTGGAGGTGTCCCTGGAGAAACCCTGCTCGTAGCCGAGGAGGTGGTGGGCGAGGGTGGTGGGCTGGGCGTGCTGGAGGTGGGTGAACCCCGGCATCACGCTCTCGGTGTGAGCGGCGGCAATATCGAGCAGGGTCCGCCGCAGGTCGGTGAGAGAGGAGAGAAGGCCCAGGATCTCCTCTTTGAGCCGAATCCTTATGCAGGTGGCGACCTCGTCGTTTCGAGACCGGCCGATGTGGAGACGCCCGCCGACATCCTCGCCCACGCGCTCGATGAGGCAGGCCTCTTTGCCGGCATGGACGTCCTCGAACCGTTCGTCGAACGCCGCCTCCGGGAGACCGTGGTCATAGAAATCCAGGAGCGCCGCCATCAGCGCACGCGCCGGGGCGTCCTCGATGATCCCCTGCCGCTGCAGCCCGAGCAGGTGCGCCATATCCACAAGTAGGTCTGCCCTTGCTATCCAGCGGTCGGCGTCCATCGATGCAAGGAAGCGCTCGATATCGTGCGACCGTTCGCCTGCAAGACGACCCTCTCGAATCTGATCCGTCCGCATCCTATCAACAGTCCTGTCTGTAGCGTTTGGTTACGGTAAAAGATTAAGACCACGTTTCTTCTGTCGTGGCCGTCCGGAGGTCGTCAACCCCTCCCCCCCCGTGGCGATTCTCCATAGATACGGTGCCAGGGAGAGATCCTTTTTCTGCCGTCAATCTGAGACGCCCTGCCGAGATCCCGTTCCTGTCCCCCTGGCACGGTATCCGGCTCAACCACCACGCACTGCCCGCCCCGCTGGATGATTCTCCATCAGTTCAGTGCAAGATCTCTCATCGGTTCCCGGCCCCGGCCGCCTCCCCCTCACAATCGCCGTAGCATGCCCGCGCTGCCTGAAGAGTTCTATCCCCGGACTGCGGATTTTACAGAATGCCTATCTTATAGGAAAGATTTTATGATATAAAATTCTACTATGATATAAAAATTTGTGCGATTTTCGACAATACTATATACAGACAGCGTGAAGAGTACTCATCCAGTATACGGATGGAGGTTGATATGAGATCTCATGCAGCAGTTATCCTGGCCGTGACCATGGTTGCGGCTTTCGCGCTTATCGCCGGGTGCACCGATACCGGCGACGCAACGCACCTTCGTATAGGCTACCAGCCGAGCACCCACCAGATCGCCCACATCACCGCGATGGAGAAGGGATGGTGGCAGGAAGACCTGGCACCGCTTGGCATCACAGAGGTGACCGACTACGAGTTCGGGACAGGCGCACCCGAGATGCAGGCGATGCTTTCCGGCGACCTGGATATCGCATACGTTGGCGCCGCCCCGTTTGTTGCCGCCGTCAGCAGCGGGCTTGACGCAAAGATCGTTGCCGCTGTCCAGACCCAGGGCTCTGACCTCGTGCTCAGGAACGAGGTCCCCTACTCTGGCCCCGCCGACCTTGTCGGCAGGAAGATTGCCACCTTCCCACCAGGAACGATCCAGGACACCCTTCTGCGGACCTGGCTTGAAGAGAACGGCGTCGACCCCGAGAGTGTCGAGATTGTTCCCATGGACCCGGGTCCTGCCACCACCGCCATCTCCGCCGGCCGGGTTGACGGTGTCTTCCTGCCCCACCCCTCACCATCGATCATAGTGGCAAGCGGCACGGGGAGAACCGTGGTGAAGTCGGGCGAGATGCGAAAGGACCATGCATGCTGTGTCCTGGTTGCAAGCGGCTCCCTGATCCGGGATCACCCCGAGATCGTCGAGCAGGTCGTAAAGACACACATCAGGGCGACTGAATACAACCTCGAACACCAGGATGAGGCTGCAGCCATCTACGCGGCAAGGAGCGGACAGAACGTCGATATAGTGAAGGCGTCCTTTGAGGACTGGGACGGCACATGGACGGCCGACCCGCACCTGATCGCATCCTCGGTTGTCGAGTACACGGAACTCCAGTATGAACTCGGCTACATCAATGGAGCGCTCACAGAGGATGACCTCTTCGACTTCACGTTCTACGATGAGGCCGTGGCATAAACCCGGCCCACTCCCGCTTTTTTTCCTTCCAAAAGTATCTTCTATCGACGCGCCGATAGGATGAGGGATAAAGACGTCTGAGCGGGCCGCCATTTGCGGCCCCGCCGGCACGACCATCCTGCGAGGCGGAACAGAGCCATGAAACGACAGATACGGAAACAACTCCTCGGCATCGCAGCGCTCATCGTCGCTGTGGCGATCTGGCAGTTTGTCGCCGAGTACATCGTGGGGCGATCGTTCATCCTTCCAAGCGTCACCGATGTCGCTGCGGCGTTCGTAAACCTCCTCGCCTCCGGGACGCTCCTGGTTGACATCGGGGTGAGTTTGAAGCATTTTGGAATAGGCCTCCTTGCGGCGATCTTCCTTGGCGTCCCCATCGGGATCCTGATGGGGTGGTTTCGGGTGGCTGACCACCTGCTTGACCCGATCATCGAGATCCTCCGACCCATCCCGCCGCTTGCCTGGATCCCGTTTGCCATCATATGGTTCGGGCTGACCGCCGGGGCAGCCGGTTTTGTCATCTTTGTGGGGGCGTTCTTCCCCATCCTGACAGCGACCTACACAGCGTTTCGGTCGGTCCCGAAGGTGTATGTTGAGGCGGGCAAGGTGCTCGGCTGCGACACATCGTTTGAGTTAATCCGTCACATCGCCCTCCCATCGGCGATCCCCTCCATAGCCTCCGGGATCCGGATATCGATGGGGGTTGGCTGGATGTGTCTTGTGGCGGCAGAGATGTTTGGAGTCTCCAGAAACGGCCTCGGCTACCAGCTCTGGCACAACTACTACCTTCACCAGATGCCGGAGGTCGTTGTTTACATGCTGATCCTCGGGTTTGCCGGGCTCATCATAGACCACATCTTCAGGCACTACGTTGACCAGCGGCTCCTGCGGTGGCATGAAGGCGAGGTGGCCTCATGAGTGGAGTCATCATAGAGAACCTCAGCAAGTCCTTCCCGAAGGAGGACGGCGGCGTCATATGGGCGCTAAAGAATATCAACCTGGAGATCCAGGATAAGGAGTTTTTCTGCCTTGTTGGGCCGTCAGGCTGCGGGAAAACGACGCTTCTGCGGATCATCGCTGGGCTCGAGACCCCGACCACCGGGAGGGTTATCGTCGACGGCAACGAGGTCACCGGCCCTGACCCCCGGCGTGGCATGGTATTCCAGGAGTACTCGCTCTTCCCCTGGCGTAAGGTAATCGACAACATCGCCTTCGGCCTTGAGATGAGGGGCGTGGAAAAGGAGGAACGGCGGAAGACAGCGGAACGCTACCTTGAGATGGTCGGGCTCTCGCAGTTCCGGGACGCCTACCCCTACGAACTCTCCGGCGGGATGCGGCAGCGTGTGGCGATAGCGCGGGCGCTTGCAAACGACCCCGACGTTCTTCTGATGGACGAACCGTTCGGGGCGCTGGATGCCCAGACCCGGAACCGGATGCAGGGAGAACTCCTCTCCATCTGGGAGAAGACAAAGAAGACGATCATCTTCATCACCCACAGCGTGGATGAGGCGGTCTACCTCTCCGACCGGATCGTAGTCCTCACACCCCGCCCCGGGTCGATCCAGGAGATAGTCGAGATCCCCTGGCCGCGACCGCGCGACCGCACCAGCAGCGAGTTTGCTGAGGTTCGCCGGAAGGTGCTCCGGATGATCGAGGAGCGAGAAGAGACCCAGTAAGGTTTATAAGAAGATATCTCCATTTTATAGAGCACCCAGAGATCGGCAGGAGTTTTTAGCGATGGTACGAAAACCAGCGAGGATGTATCGGAATCTCGCAAAGAAAGCATATACACGCAGGGAATACATGGGCGGCGTGCCTGGCAGCAAGGTGGTGCAGTTTGATATGGGCAACCTATCCGAGAACTATCCGGTCGAACTCTCCATCATCGTCGACGAGGCCTGTCAGATCCGGCACACGGCGCTCGAAGCCGTCCGTATCAGCATCAACCGGCGGCTGGTCAAGGATGTCGGGAGGGCGAACTTCCGGCTGAAACTGCGGACATACCCCCACCACGTCCTGCGCGAGAACAAGCAGGCAACCGGCGCAGGAGCCGACCGTGTCTCGGAAGGTATGCGCCTCGCCTTCGGCAAACCCGTCGGGACGGCGGCACGGGTGAGGGCAGGCCAGAAGATCTTCTCCGTCTGGACGAGCCCGCAGTTTGCCGAGAAGGCCAAGGCCTCACTCAAGGGCGGAACCTACAAACTCCCGGCCCCTGCAAGAATCATCGAAGAGCGGGTTCAGACGGCATAACCCCCATATCCACCTGTTTCTGAGTTTCTCCCTGCAGGGAGGAGATCCTTGCCTGCGGGGAATATAGGTTTTTATAGTCTCTTCCCACCAGTATAGATGATGGTCAATCAGGCAGATCCGGGGCTTGTGGAAGCGCTGGCAGACGCAACAGAGCGGGCGCTCCGTGAGGCTGAGACCCGGCTCCCCCCCGACGTGCTTGCCGCACTCCGGCGGGCTGCAGCGGCCGAGACGAACGGGATAGCGCGGCAGGAGTTGGGGAACATCCTGGAGAACATCGCGCTTGCCGGGGAACGCGGTCTGCCTATCTGCCAGGACACCGGTGTGCCGGTGGTCTACCTGAGCCTACCCCCCGAGATTCCTTTCTCGCCCGCGCTCTTTGAGGGGGTGCGGGAAGGCGTGCGCCGGGCGACTGCCGCGATACCGCTCCGTCCAAACGCAGTCGATCCCATTACCCGGCAAAACACCGGGGACAACACCGGCGCCGGAATGCCCCCCATCCACGTGGTTCCGGGCGAGCGGTTCACGGTGACGGTGCTCCCGAAAGGTGCGGGCTCTGAGAACGTCTCCAGGATCGGAATGCTCCTTCCCTCGCAGGCGGCCGGGATCCCGGAGTTTGTCGCAGAGACGATGCTCATCGCGGGGGGAAGACCCTGCCCGCCGGTGATCCTTGGCGTCGGCATCGGCGGAACGTTTGATGCAGCGGCAGCGCTTGCCAAGGAGGCTCTCCTCCTCCCGGCCGATACCATGGACAAATATGAGCAGGAACTCTGCGACGCCGTCAACGCGCTCGGGATCGGGCCGATGGGGCTTGGCGGCGACGTGACCGCGCTCGCGGTTAAGGTGAAGCGCGCCGCCTGCCACACCGCCTCCCTCCCGGTGGCGGTGAACGTCCAGTGCTGGGCGTCCCGCCGGGCGAGCGTGGAGGTGAGACTCTGAACCTGAAGACACCCCTCGGTGATGAGGTGCTCGACCTCCGGGCTGGCGACCGGGTCAGCCTCTCGGGGACCATCTACACCGCGCGTGACGAGGCGCACCTCCGGATGATGGAAGAGGGTATACCATTCGACCCGGAGGGCGCCGCGGTCTACCACTGCGGCCCCGTCGTGCAGGACGGCCGCCTTCTCGCTGCAGGACCCACCACCTCCGCCCGGATGAACTCGCTCACCTGGTTTCTGATCGATGCCGGTGTCCGCGCCCTTATCGGCAAGGGCGGGATGGGACAGGAGGTGGTGGAGCGTCTCCGCGGCCGCGGCGTCTACCTCGCGTTCACGGGGGGATGCGCCGCGCTCGCCGCAGCCCGTATGCGGATCACCGGCGTTTATTTTGAGGAACTCGGTATGGCCGAGGCGGTCTGGGTGATCGAGGCTGATTCTCTCCCGTTGACGGTCGGGATCGACGCCCACGGCGGCGACCTCTTCGCGGCCGCACAAGAGAAAGCGAAAACAAAATTTCAACAGCGATTCAATATAAAGCAGGATATCATCTCATGAAACTTGTCATCGATGAAACCCGCTGCAAAGGGTGCAACCTCTGCGTGCTGGTCTGCCCCTACAGGATATTCAAGGAAGGGACGGAACTCAACGACCGCGGGATCGTAACACCGGTCCTTGACCGGCCGGAACGGTGCACAAACTGCAGGCTACAGCCCCTCTACGGCCGGCTGCTCTGCGGCGTCTGCCAGATGATCTGCCCTGACCAGGCGATCGCCTGGGTCGATGAGAGGCCGTTTGAACCGCATAAGGTGGAGGTGGAGTTTTGAGCAGAACCGAGTTCATGCAGGGGAACGTTGCCTGCGCCGAAGGGGCGCTCGCCGCCGGATGCCGGTTCTTTGGCGGCTACCCGATCACGCCGTCGACCGAGATAGCCGAGACGATGGCACGAAGGCTCCCGAAGGTCGGCGGGGTCTTCATATCGATGGAGGACGAACTCGGGAGTATCGCCGCGGTTATCGGCGCCGCATGGACGGGCGCCCGGGCGATGACGGCGACAAGCGGCCCCGGGTTCTCGCTGATGATGGAGAACATAGGTTACGCGGCCATGACCGAGACGCCATGTGTCATCGTCAACATCCAGCGCGGCGGCCCGAGCACCGGCCAGCCCACGCGGGCGTCGCAGGGCGACATGCTCCAGTGCCGGTTCGGGTCGCACGGCGACTACAGCACCATCGCTCTCTCCCCCTCCTCCGTCCAGGAGATGTTTGACCTGACCGCAAAGGCCTTCAACCTGGCCGACCGGTTCAGGGTTCCCACCTTCCTGATGGCCGATGAGATCATCGGCCACATGCGTGAGCGTATGACCATCCCCGACAAGGTCGAGATCGCCAGCAGACCGCCCCTCCCCGAGGCCAGGCTCCCGTTCGAGGCCGGGGAAGACGGGGTGCCGGGGTTTGCGCCGTTCGGTTCGGGGAGGGCTATACATGTGACCGGGCTCACCCACGACGAGCGCGGCTACCCGGACACAACCGATCCTGAGGCGCACGAACGGCTTGTGAGGCGACTGGTCGCAAAGGTCGAGTCGGCGCGCAGGGAGATCGCCGACTACGAGGTTGTGAATCCGGATGCACGTGTGGTCTTTGTCACCTACGGCGCCCCCTCCCGGACGGTGCAGCAGGTGATCCACGATCATCCCGATAAGGGTATCGGGCACCTGCGCCTCCGGGTTGTATGGCCGTTCCCGGAGTTTGCGCTGGCTGAGTTTCCAGATGCCAGGGTTTTCCTGATGCCTGAACTGAACATGGGCCAGATCTCACGGGAGGTCGAGCGTCACGTCGGCCAGCCGGTAGTCCCGATCCCAAAACTCGGCGGTGACCTCCACACACCTGCCGACCTGCTTCGCGCCCTGGAGGCGTATCTATGAGCAGGGCCGAATGGCTCCGGGAGGACCGGTTGCCGCACATCTACTGCAGCGGTTGCGGGAACGGAACGGTCATCAACTGCACCCTGGCCGCGATCGACGAGGTGGGGTGGAGACGCGATGAGACGGTCTTCCTCTCCGGGATCGGCTGTTCCTCACGGGCTCCAGGCTACATCAACACCGACTCGCTCCATACCACGCACGGCCGGGCGCTCGCGTTTGCCACCGGGGTGAAACTGGCGCGACCCGACCTGAAAGTTGTCGTCTTCACAGGGGACGGCGATCTTGCCGCTATCGGCGGGAACCACTTCATCCACGCCTGCCGCCGGAACGTGGACATGACCGTGGTCTGCATGAACAACCAGATCTACGGGATGACCGGCGGTCAAGGGAGCCCGACGACGCCGCCGGGAGCGATCTCGACGACAACCCCATACGGTGCGAGCGAACCGGCGTTCGATCTTGCGGATCTCGCCATCGCTGCCGGCGCAAATTATGTCGCCCGCTGGACGTCCTACCACGTCACGGAACTCACAAAGGCCATCACCACAGGCCTCCAGACGCCGGGGCTTGCGTTCATCGAGGTGCGGACACAGTGCCCGACGAACTACGGCCGCTCCAACAGGCTGAGAGAGGTTTCCGATATGATCGAGTACCTCCGGAGCCACGCGATGCTCGTCCAGAAGTATGAACGGTTGATCGCCGAGGGTAAACCGATCCCGGAGGGGACGTTCACCATCGGGGAACTGGTTCGGCGGAACCGGCCGGCGATGGGGGTGCAGCCATGAGGCACGAGGTCAGGCTCTCGGGATACGGCGGCCAGGGGATAATCCTCTCCTCTGTCATCCTTGGGCGGGCGGCGGCGCTCTACGACGGCAAGTACGCCGTCCAGACGCAGGTCTACGGCCCGGAGGCCCGTGGGGGGGCGTCGATGGGGCAGGTGGTTATCGATGACGAACCTATCCTCTTTCCCGAGGTGACCGACCCCGATATCTACGTCATCATGTCCCGGCAAGGGTTTGAGAAGTACGGCGTCCATGCACGGAAGGACGCGTTCATGCTTATCGATTCCGACCTGGTCAGGTCGCGTCCCCTCTGCCGCTGCTGTGAGATCCCGGCAACGTCGGAGGCAAAGACCAACCTGGGCAGGGAGATCGTGGCAAACATCGTTATGATCGGCGCCCTTGTGGTCGCAACCGGGGTCGTGAGCAGGGAGGCGATCGAGCGTGCGGTGCTCGACAGCGTGCCAAAGGGCACGGAGGGCCTGAACCAGCGTGCTTTGAAACGTGGATTTGAACTTGGAGAGCGAGCGTGTAATCCATGAAACTGCTTGAATACGAGGCAAAAAGGGTCTTCTCGGACTACAGGATACCCGTCCCGAAAGGGGTTCTCATACGCGAACCCGGAGAGATCGAGGCGCATCTCTCGGAGTTCGGGGATGCCGTGGTGCTGAAGGCGCAGGTGGACGTCGGCGGCCGGGGGAAGGCCGGCGGCGTTCTGGTTGTAGATTCGGCGTCGGCGGTCGATAGAGCGCGTGAACTGTTTTCGCGGGAGATCCGGGGCGTCCCTGTGAGGGAGATCCTGGTTGAGGAGCGGCTTGAGATAGAGCATGAGTACTACCTCAGCATCGCCGTCGACCGCTCGACCAGACAGCCGGTGGTGCTCTTCGGCGACACCGGCGGCGTCGAGATCGAGAGGACTGCACAGGAGGACGGGTCCGCCATACGGAGGGCTGTGGTCTCCCCCCTCCTCCGGGAGGTACCGGCGTTTCTTATGCGGGAGCTCCTTGGGAGCGCGCCCCGGGATATAGCCCCCGTCATCAACAGCCTCTACCGCGTGTTTCAGGAGAGGGACGCCATGCTCGCCGAGATCAACCCTCTTGTGACGACCCCGGACGGGGTTTATGCTGCCGATGCAAAACTTATCATAGACGACAACGCCCTCGGCCGCCAGGGGATCGAGGTCAACCGCGACCTCTCGGAGCGCGAGCGCGAGGCCGGGAGGCACGGGTTCTCCTACGTGGAGCTCGACGGGACGATCGGGGTCATCGGGAACGGTGCCGGGTTAACCATGTCGACGATCGACCTCATCGACTACTACAGAGGCCGCGCGGCAAACTTCCTTGACGTCGGCGGCGGTGCCGACCGGGAACGGGTGATGCATGCCGTCCGGCTGGTTGCAGGCCTCCCGTCCGTGAAGGTTATCCTTGTAAACCTGCTCGGCGGCATCACCCGGTGCGATGAGGTCGCGCACGGGATCATCGCCACCGACGTCGGCGTGCCCGTGATCGTCCGTATGGCCGGGACGAACGAGGAGGAGGGCCGGCGGCTGCTTGCGGAGCACGGCTACAGGATGGTCGATAGCATGGAAGCGGCAGTGAGAGCGGCGCTGGAGGCTGGAGAATGATCTACGGTGACCGAAACCTGGGTGTGATAGTCCAGAACATCACCGGGAGACAGGGGCGGTTCCACACGGAACTCATGAACGCCTACGCCCGTGAGACAGGCTGGAAGGGGATTGTTGCCGGTGTCGCCCCTGGGAAGGCCGGGATGGAGGTCGACGGCGTCCCGGTCTACAACACCGTGAAGGAGGCGCTCGCAGAGCACGATGCCGCCGCAAGCGTCATATTTGTCCCGGCACCCGCCGCCGCGGATGCCATCATGGAGGCGGCATATGCGGGGATAGAACTTGCCGTCGTTATAACCGAGCTCATCCCCGTCCATGACACGATGAAGGCGATCGCCTACGCGAAACTCCACGACTGTGCGGTCATCGGCCCGAACTGCCCGGGCCTCCTCTCGCCGGGGGAGTGCAAACTCGGAATCATGCCGGCGCACCTTGCCACCCGCGGAGATGTTGGAGTGGTCTCGCGGAGCGGCACCCTGACCTACGAGGTGGTCGATGAACTCAGCCGTGCCGGTATAGGCCAGAGCACGGTGGTCGGGATAGGCGGCGACCCGGTGATAGGGCAGACTTTTGTGGACGTGCTTGCACGGTTTGAGGAGGACCCGCACACAAAGGCCGTCGTTCTAATCGGCGAGGTTGGCGGCAGCCTGGAGGAGGAGGGTGCGCGGTCGACCGATCTGCCGGTTGTCGCCTACATCGCAGGAGTGAGCGCCCCGCCAGAGAAGCGGATGGGTCATGCCGGCGCGATCATTGAGGGCGGAGAGGGCGACGCGCGGTCAAAGGTGAGGCGGCTCTCTGAGATGGGGGTTCCTGTCGCGGCCAGACCCTCGGAGATACCGGGGCTGGTCCGGGAGTTTTTATGAACGGCGAACTGATGCTTGCAACCGCCTGTGAGGTTGCAAAGAAGATCGGGGCAAGGGCGGTTGTCTCATTCATCGAACCTGCGCCGGTCATTGAGGGTGAGCCGGAGATCCCGATAATAAAGGTGCAGGAACTCCAGCTCGATGTCCTCAAAGACCTCACGATGCATGATATACTGGAGGTGAGCGAACGCCATCTGCTCGATGCTGCCGTCCACCTCTACCTCCGCCGGAACTTTGAGACCGGGCTCGTGGTCGGGGTCTTCCCCTACGCCATCCTCATCTACGATATCGTCGAGGGGAAGAACTTCATAAGCCTCAAGGATTTCTCGGATATCGTCTCCCGTGAGGTGCTCCACGCCGTCCTCACTCTGGCCCTCGAGATAGCGGTCGAGGGGAGGGAGGGGCGCGCCATAGGCACGGCGTTCATCATCGGCGACCCCGATGAGGTATTCCTCCACTCGCACCAGGCGATCCTGAACCCCTACCAGGGGCATCCGGCCTCTCTCCGGGACATAAAGAACCGGGATAACTGGGAGAGCGTAAAAGAGTTCGCCCAGCTCGACGGCGTCTTTGTCATCGACAGGAGCGGCGAGATCCAGGCGGCCGGCCGCTACCTGGATGTGACGGGGCGGGACATATCCCTACCCGGCGGTCTTGGCGGCCGGCACCGCGCGACCGCGTCAATCACACGGGAGATCCCGGCCATCGGCGTCACGGTATCCGAGAGCGGGGGGGTGGTGCGCATCTTCAGGGGCGGGGAGTGCAAGCTCAGCATCCGTTCTGATATCCGCCTTCGATGCAAGGGTTAGAAACGGTTATATGAATTGCAATCATCTTTCTTATCATACTTTAGAACTACGGTGGATTTGATGATCAGGAACATCAGCGTAGAAGGGCTTGAGCAGATCCCGATCGAGAAGCAGCGGATAGAACTGGTGGAGCGTAAGTGCCTGGGGCACCCCGACAGCCTGGCGGACGGTATCGCGGAGTCGATCAGCCGCGCACTCAGCAGGTCTTACCTGGAGGAGTGCGGGAGCGTCCTCCACCACAACACAGACCAGGGGGAGGTCGTTGCGGGCGAGTCGCTCCCGAAGTTTGGCGGCGGCATCATCACAAGACCGATCTACTTCCTGATCTCGGGGCGGGCGACGAAGACCTTCAACGGCGTCAACATCCCGGCGGACGCGATTGCAATCGAGGCGGCAAGGGACTACATAAAAAAGACCCTCCCCATGCTCAACATGGAGCGCGACGTCATTGTTGACTGCCGGATGGGCCGGGGTTCGACAGACCTTCAGGACGTCTTCTGGTCGTGCTCGGGCAAGGCCCCGCGGGCGAACGACACCTCGTTTGGTGTCGGGCACGCGCCGTTCAGCGAGGCGGAGAGTATAGTTCTTGGCATTTCTGAGTTTGTGGACAGGACGCTCCGTCCGAAACACCCTGTCATCGGCCAGGACTGCAAGATCATGTGCCTTCGTGACGGTGATACAATCAACCTCACCCTCGCGATGGCGTTTGTGGACCGCTACTGTTCGGGCATCGCCGACTACATTGAGGAGAAGAACTTCCTGACGGATCAGATAGCGTCGGTTGCGGGGAAGTTCACCAGCAGGAGGGTCAACGTTGCCATCAACACCGCTGATGACCTGGATAGCGGCAGCATCTTCCTGACTGTCTCCGGCACCTCGGCCGAGATGGGGGACGACGGCTCGGTCGGCCGGGGTAACCGCGCAAACGGGCTGATCACGCCGAACCGTCCGATGAGCATGGAGGCGACGAGCGGAAAGAACCCGATCAACCATATCGGGAAGATCTACAACCTCCTGGCAACAGAGATCGCGAAGGACTGTGTTGCAAGGGTCGATGGCATAGAGGAGATCTACGTCCGCCTCCTCTCACAGATCGGCCACCCCATCGACCAGCCGCACATCGCAAGCGCCCAGATCCTCCCGAAACCCGGGTTTGAGGTGAGTGCTCTCAGGCCGGAGGTCGAGGGGGTCGTCGACACCTGGCTGGAGAAGACCGCCACCATCACCGAGAAGGTTATCAGGGGAGAACTCTCTACTTTTTAGCCATCCCCTATAACTTTCTGGAGTCTGCAATCCATGAGTAAACCAGTATCCAGGAACCCGGATCCGGCGTTTATCCGTCTTGCCATCCCGAACAAAGGCCGGATCGCCGGTCCGGTCCACGAGTTGATCGAGAAGAGCGGGCTTCACCTGGCCGACGGCGGGGGTGAGCGCAGGCTCATCGCCCGGACGCGCGACCCCCATGTTGAGATCCTCTTTGCCCGGCCGATCGATATACCGGAGTACGTGGCAACAGGTGTTGCCGATCTAGGGATCACCGGGAAGGATATGGTCCTGGAGCGGGGTTCGGAGGTCAAGGAGTTGCTCGACCTCCAGACCGGCAGGGCGACACTGGTTGTGGCTGTGCCGGAGGAGTCTGCTGTCGAGAGCATCACCGATCTCGATGGGGCAAGGGTGGCGACCGAGTTTCCAGGGATAACCCGCGCTTTCTTTGCGGAGCACGGGGTTGCGGTGACGGTGGTGACGGTGGGCGGTGCATGCGAGGCGACGCCGCACCTCGGGATCGCCGACGCCATAGTCGATCTCACCTCATCGGGGACGACGCTCCGGACAAACCATCTCCGCGTTGTTCGGGAGATCCTGACCTCAACCACGATCCTTGTGGCAAACCCGAGATCGCTAGAGATCCGTCACGAGAAGATCGATGAGGTTGTCCTGGCGCTTGACAGCGTCCTCCAGGCAAAGGGGCAGTGTTACCTGATGATGAACGTCCACAGGAGCGCTCTTGCGGGCGTGAGGGAGATCCTGCCCGGCCTCTCGGGGCCGACGGTGATGGATGTGGCGTCCGATGAGAATCTGGTCGCCGTTCATGCTGTTGTAAACGAGGAACGGGTCTATCAACTGATCAACCAGTTAAAACGCGCCGGCGCAAAAGACATATTAGTCATGCCCATCGAACGGATCATACGTTGAGAGCATGGAGATATATCCTGCAGTCGATATCCTGGAGGGTCGGTGCGTGCAGCTTGTGCAGGGGCGCCAGGACGCGGCTACGGTCTACGGCGACCCGCTCGCCTGGGCGTGCCGGTGGCTCGATCTGGGAGCTGACGGTCTGCACGTTATCAACCTGGACGGGGCGTTCGGGAGGGCAAAGAGGAACGCCGACCTGATCCGCCGGCTCGCCGGCGAGACGGAGACGTTTATCGAACTCGGCGGGGGTATACGGAGCGTGGAAGACGCCGCGGGGTGGCTTGATGCCGGCGTCGACCGTGTGATAGTCTCGACCCTTGCCGTCCGGGAGCCGGAGGTTGTCCGTAGGCTTGCCGATGAGTTCGGGAGCGAGCGTGTGGTGGTCGGGATCGATGCCCGGGGCGCCGAGGTGGTGATCGAGGGCTGGGAGCGCCCGGCGGGTGATTACCTCTCCTGGGCGGAACGGTTTGAGTCTCTCGGCGCGGGGTCTCTCCTCTACACGAATGTGGATGTAGAGGGTCTCCAGCAGGGGATAGATATAGCCCCGATCGAGGCTCTCCTTGCCCGGGTGAGCGTCCCGGTGGTGGTCTCCGGGGGCATATCGAGCGCCCGGGACGTCCGCGCCCTCCGGGAGGCGGGGGCGGCAGCGGCGGTCCTGGGCTCGGCTCTCTACTCCGGCAGGATCGGGCTCTCTGAGGCGATGGAGGCTGCGCATGCGAAGAGCTGAAGTTCACCGCGCAACGCGGGAGACCGATATCAGGCTCTCCCTCGGCCTTGACGGCACCGGGACGGCGAGAATCGAGACCGGCATACCTTTCTTTGACCACATGCTGGAGTCGTTTGCCCGGCACGGCCGGTTCGATCTCGGCGTCAAGGCTGAGGGTGACCTTGGGGTGGATGCGCACCACACAATCGAGGATACCGGGATAGCCCTGGGCAAAGCCCTGGCTGCGGCCGTCGGTGATGGGAAGGGGATAACCCGGTTTGCCGACGCGGCCGTGCCGATGGACGAGGCTCTTGCACGGGTGGCGCTCGATCTTGGTGGACGGGGCTACCTGGTCTTCGAGGGGGGTTTCTCGCCTGCAGGGCCGGGCGGTATACCGGGCGACCTCATCGAGCACTTCTTCTACAGTCTCTGCACAAACGCGGGGTTAACCGCGCACATCAGCCTTACGGGCAGGAGCGATCACCATGTATGCGAGGCGGCGTTCAAGGCGTTTGGGCGTGCGCTCCGGGCAGCGGTGGCCATCGATCCGGCTATGGGCGGCGAGGTGCCGAGCACGAAGGGGACGTTCTGAGACCCGCCGGGTAAGCCGCGCATCGGCTCATAAATAAGCATCTCCTTGATCTTCCGGGGGAATCTCTGGGCGGGGGGTGCAACCCGGCTGAGATTGCGGGTGTGGGCGTCTGAGACTGGAGAGCGTAATCTCCCGGGATTATATGCCCTTTGCAGGACACCCCCACCCTCTGCTGCTCCATCCGGGATGGCTACTCCAGAATTGGGCCAGAAAAGCGCTGCCGCCATGTAACTGACCGACAGTGCAATCGAAGTTTTGAAACCGGAACCAGTCACACCTCCGGCCGACGGTCGGCGCCCGGGCTGACGGTTCGGATCGGAGAATGGGGCCCAGATGGACCCCGATAAAGAGAAAGGGAAGACTGCCGGGTTACGCGGACTTGACCGCGAGTTCGACGTCTTCTGCCTTGATCGTCTTGCGTCCAGCGTGCTGGGCCAGCCTGTTGGCTTCCCGGGTCAGTTCAGCGATGTAGGCCTCTGCTTTGGCAACAAGTGCAGCAGCAGCATCGCTGCCAACCCTCTCAGCACCATTCTTCTTTGCGATACGTACAACCGCAGCAATGGGTAGATCTGCCATAGTCTTACTCCACCGTTAAAGAGGTGTATCAGTTAATATTTAAATATTTCGGGATAATCTCAGAGATCCGGGTTTCTCTTTCATTTCTAAGGTGCATCCGGAGAGGGTATCCCGATAATCGAGAGAGAATCGAGCCGATTAAAAAAAACAGAATAAACCCCTTGATCTATAATTAGAGTGATTTATCACGGTTTTTCCGGGAGCACCAGCGATTTAGCAAGCATTATGGCATTGGTGTAATCTGCTGAGGCGCGCGAGGTGTCCACGAATATTCTATCGATATTTACCACCGGGGCACCATGCCCTCTCCCGCCGCCAAGGAGAGCGAGTGTACGAAAGATCAGGTTCCCGGTTATGCCGTCCGGGGCGATCACCAGGCCGTACCGCCCCGGCACCTCCTCGACCAGGATTTCTATATGCTCCGCACCGCTCAGGCGGGCGACGAGTTCGGCATCCGCCATCGTCCGGTCGACTGCTGGGTGGCGCCCCAGATCACCGAACCTTCCGCCGGAGAGGACGGCCACACCCTCCGGTAGCCCGAACCGCCTGGCGATATCCCTACCGGCACTGGCAAACCGGACCTTCTGCCCGACAGTCCAGCCCTCATCGACCCCGACAGGGGCCAGGAGGAAGAGATGGCCGTCCGGCGTCTCCAGCAGGGCGATCCGCTCCAGGCGGTCGACGCCCGCAGCCTGCTTGAGGGCCTTCAGGGTGGTGGAAGCGGGAAGCGTCCCCCTGACCGCGGCATCGATCCTGCCGGTGTAGAGCGCCTCGACGATGGCGGCCTCCGGCTCCTCGGCCTCGATGACCGTGACCTCATCACCGAACGAGTCGGCGGTCCCGGGCGGCGCGAACAAAACCAGGTTTACCTCTCCTCTGACAGCCCTGGCGACCGAGAGGATCTTCGCCTCCGCCTTTGCCGCACCCAGCCCTATCGTTACCGGCATCCCCCGCCGCCTGCAAAGATCCGCATGATGCCGTCGCGGTCCAGGTCAAAGACCTGCGTCTCCCTGCCCAGGTAGCGGACGGTCAAACGCCGATCCCCGTTCACCTCCCCGATGGCGGCTGCCGCCATACCGACGTCGGCAAACCTGCGGCAGACCTCATCCACGTTCTCCGGTTTGACCGTGAGGATGAATCCCATACCGGGGTACATCCGCACCCAGTGCTCAAATGAGATGCCGAATACGGCGAGGTCGGGCCTCGGTATAGACTCCAGGTTGACTACCGCGCCCTTCCCGCTCACCTCAAGGAGCATCCCGAGCGTCCCGATGACGCCGGGGTTGCTGATATCCTTCCCGGCCGTCACCAGGTGCTCCCTGCCCAGGTCCTCCATAACCCGGATCTGCGCCCGCACAACCTCCGCGGACTTCATCGTGACCGAGTCCCAGTTGAACCACCAGGAGGGGTGAACCCGGCCGTCCAGGTCTATGGCGGCGACGACGATCTCCCCCTCCTTTGCTGTATGGGAGAAGATGAGGTCATCCATCCTGGCCGTCCCCAGTATAGCCACATCCACGACGCTGTAGGGGGTATCCGGGTGCAGATGCCCGCCAACGATGGGAACGCCGAACTGCGATGATGCGGTGACCATGCCACGCACCACCTCGTCGCGGATCTGGTCGTTGACGGCAGAGAGGATATCGACCATCGCAACCGGTCTCCCACCCATCGCGGCAATATCGTGGATGTTCACGAGCACTGCACAGTAACCTGCCCAGAAGGGGTCCGCCTCCATCAGCCTGCTCCAGATGCCGTCTGCTGCAAGCAGCAGCGCATCCTCTGCATTGTGCCGGATGACCGCGGCGTCCTCACCGAACGATGCGACAACATTGGGGCTGTCCACCCGGAGAGCCCGGATCATGTCGCCTATCTCCCTCTTCCGGGTAACACCCTCATATTCCCTGACGGCCTGTGCTACCGTATCGGTGGAGCAATCCTTCACCACAAGAACACCAACATCTCCGGTTTCTTATGGTATTCTGCCTCATAAGAGATAATCTATTTCATCTGCAGCATTATACATACCGTTCCAGACTGAACCGATCCTGGCTGGAGATGGGAGGAGACACTCCTTCAGGAGCGGACATTCGCGCTCCAGTGCAGCCTCACCACCTCGTCGCAACCGGGGTGGCATTTTTGATACACCACAACCCAATAGATCGGCATGGACTGGGCGGAGAAGTACAGGCCGCAGCACCTCAATGAGGTCGTGGGGAACTCAAGTGCCATCCGGCAGATGTATGAGTGGGCGCGGGACTGGTCGCCGGAGAAGAAACCGCTTATCCTATACGGAAAACCCGGGATAGGCAAGACCTCAAGCGCATACGCCCTTGCAAACGACATGAACTGGGAGGTGGTGGAACTGAACGCCTCCGACCAGCGGACAAAAGCCGTCCTTGAACGGATAGCGGGCTCAAGTTCAACCACGGCCAGCCTCACCGGTGCGAGCCGGAAACTCATCCTGCTCGACGAGGCCGACAACCTCCACGGCCAGGCCGACCGCGGCGGCGCAAAGGCGATCATCGATATCATAGCGGCTTCGCAGCAGCCGATAACCCTTATAGCAAACGACTACCACGCCCTCCCTAAACAACTCAAGGCGGTCACGGAACCCGTCCAGTTCAGGGCGCTCCAGGCCCGGTCGATCGTCCCCCGCCTCCGCCAGATCTGCGCCGCAGAGGGGGTGGATTGCGACCCCGCCGCGCTCCAGGAGATTGCAAACCGCGCCGGTGGGGATATGCGGGCCGCGATGAATATGCTCTACGCCGCGGCGATAGGAAAAGATCGTCTCCTCGCAAGCGATATCCGCACCTCAACAAAGGATGAGCGTTCAACCATATTCGAACTCGTCGGCGCGGTCTTTGCCGGCAGGAAGGACGCCGACCTCCTCCGGCTGGTGATGGAGGTCGAGGATACCCCCGACACCGTTGAGCAGTGGCTGGAGGGGAACCTCGACCATATACCGGATCTGCCCTCCAGGATGAGGGGTTACGCCTCTCTCGCGAGGGCGGATGAGTACATAGGCCGCACCTACCAGCGGCAGTACTACACCCTCTGGCGCTACGCAAACGCGGTCATGCTCCTTGGCGTAGCTGAGGCTGCGGGCGGCCGGGGAGTTCGCGGCCGCATCATGCCGCCGCCGCGCTGGCAGAAGATGGGTGCAGCAAAGAGGCAGAAGGCCGTCCGCGCAGGTCTGTACCGGAGATTGAGCAGCGTCCTGAAGATCCCCGAGGAGGCGCTGCGGGCGAGTTTCTTCACGGCGATCAGCATACTGGTCGAGAGGGACGCCGCAAGATACGTCCGCGAGTTCGGGCTCGATGCCGATGAACTGAACCTCTTCATCAACGATAAGCCGCGGGCTGCCAGGGTTGTCAGGGAGGCGGCAAAGGAGGAGAAAGAGGTGAAGAAGACGCCTCCCGCAAAGAGGGGTGGCGGCAGGGTGAAGAAACCCGCAGAAGACGCACCGAAGGACGATCCCGGTGAATTTAGGCGCGGCCCTCCGCCGGGCCAGGCGACGCTGTTTTAGGGCCGGCGGCGGTGGTAGAGGTGGAGTTGCACCCCGCCGGCGTCCACGACCTCTCCCCCGTCCCGGTAGATCTCGCACCCCAGGTGGTAGACCAGGAGGTCGGAGTTTATCCGGGTGGCAAGCGAGATCAGGGGTGGAACCATCTCCACGCCCGGTCTCACGGAGTAGATCACGTCTGCGCCATGGTAGAGCCTGATATCGGGTTCGAATATGTCGTCGGCCACCACGGTGAGCCCTTCATGCTGTATGCCAGGTCTTATATCTGTGCAGAGCATCAGGGCGCCGGCAGCCGCAACCAGCCCTGCGGCCACGGGGTTATTCCCGATCCCCACCTCGACCGCCCGGCGGTAGCGGCTGGCGATGTACTCCCCTATACTCCGTTCAATATGTTTATACTGGCTCATCACGAAGAGTTTAGGTGATGGGCATCCATATTCTTTGGGATTCAGAGGCGCCGGCGGGTATAGAGCTCCCGGTCATCCGGATGATCGCGATGATCCTTGGAGAAGAGGCGGAACTTGTCGAATACCCGCTCCTCATCGATGGTTATGACAGGGATCGCAACCAGCACGATGCTCAGAAGATCCTGGACCGCCTGCAGGACACCCTGACGCGCAGGTATGATATCGATGGTCCGCTGCTGTTTGTAACCTCACGCGACCTCTACACCGGGGGGTGCGACTTTGTCTTCGGGCTTGCCCGTCCGAGAGCCGGTGTCGCCGTCGTCTCGACAGCCCGGCTGGGAAACGACTATTACGGCAGGGTGCCGGACGATACCGAGCTCATAGACCGGACAGCTAAGGAGGGGGCGCATGAACTCGGCCACCTCCTGGGGCTCGGCCACTGTTCAAACCCCGAATGTGTCATGTTCCGGCCGCAGACTCTTGACGAACTCGACAGGAAGAAGAAGATGCTCTGCCCGGTCTGCAGAGAGGCTCTGGCACCACTACAGGAAGGATGAGATGGAAAGTGGCCTCACTCTACCGATCCAAGGTCTACTGTGAGGTCTACCGCCGGGAAATCACTGCTGGATGGGAGCACAACGCTGAAGTTTTTTGTGGTGTCGGCACGGACGGTGCCTTCTGCGAGGGTCATATCGAGGATGTGACCGCCAACGGTGCGGTCAGTGGTTATGAAATGCAGGTGGTAACCGGGGACGTTGACACCTTTTGCCAGTCCCGGTGACCAGAACCCGACGGCTGTCCCGGTGATATTCTTGAAGGAAAAGACCGCCTGGTTTGCTGTCACCAGCGCGAGACGTGGGTAGGGTTTTTCCTTGGCGGGAACGCTCCTGGTCACCACCTGCGAGAAGGTGCCATCCACCCTGATCGCATAGAAGTAGTTCTCAGAGGGGAACTCATCCCGCACGCGGTTCTCCAGATCAGGAAGGGTCATCGGCTTCTCGACCGCGATCTCGATATCGGGGTCAAAGAAGGTCGTGGCCGCAAAAGGCGTTGTCGCGTTTCCAGCGACCGGGTAAGCCCGACCATCGACCCTGATCAGGTACCACCCGCCGTCGAGACCGATCAGTTCCCCGTCGAGCCGCTCGCCGCGCGACGCGAGTTCGTCAAAACTCATGCTGCCAATCGTATATGCCCTGGAGAAGCGCATCGATGGTCGAGACCTGAAAAAGGGTCTCCCGGTCAGTTTCTGCCGTTGACGGGAGTGGAACGGTCGCAAACCCGATACAGGCGCCTAGAGTGATTAAGATGGCAGCAACGATGATGAAACGCGGCAGTCTGCCGTGGGTCATGCGCTTCTCAGGTTTCTCCTATATCTTCATACCAGATGTCTGGATGCTCCCTGATGAACGCGGCCATCATCTCCTTGCAGACCTCCAGGTCAAGATCGATTACCTCGACGGCATGCGACTCCAGGAACTCCCGTGCTCCTGCAAAGTTCACAGACTCGCCCGCCACAACCTTCCCGATCCCGAACTGGACGACCGCCCCGGCACAGAGGTAGCAGGGCATAAGGGTGGAGTAAAGCGTGCATTCGCTGTAGTTCCGGATCCTGCCGGCGTTTATCAGGCAGTCGATCTCGGCGTGGAGGATGGGGTTGTTCTCCTGGACGCGGCGGTTGCGCCCCCTGCTGATGATCTGGCCGTTACGGACCAGGACGGAGCCGATCGGTATTCCCCCTTCACGAAGTCCAGCCTCCGCCTCTTCGATGGAGCATTTCATGAAGAGGTCCATACAACACCCCCCGGGGCGCCAGAGCCAGCGTATGACAACTCAGAAACACCTGATGATATATGAAGATGCTCCGGGCTTATAAACACATATGAAACGAAAACGCCCGGTTCGGGCGTGATACGCTTGCGCCCGGCCTCCTTCTTAGGCGGTTGAGGCCTCTCCTCTGATTCCTATCTCGGCGAGCGCCTGGCGGGCCGCCTCCCTGACATCGCGGTCGGTGTCGTCCAGGAGACGAAGGAGGGCATCCCTGGCCCGGGGGTTGCCAATACGGCCGAGCGCCAGGGCTGCCTCCCTCCTGACCCGGGGTTTTTCGTCGTCGAGCAGCCGGATCAACGGATCAACCGCACGAGGGTCGCCGATCAGCCCTAGCGACCTGGCCGCCGCCATCCGTACCCAGGAACTCTCATCCTCCAGGCATTGTATCAACGGGGTGACCGCTTCGCGGCCGTCCAGGATCCCGAGCGCAGTCGCCGCTCTCCACCGGACATCGGCGTAGTCGTCGTCCAGCGCCTCGATGAGCGGTTGCACGGCGCGATCGTCAGCGAATTCCGCAAGCGCATCAGCGGCCCGCCAGCGTTCGTTGAGCCCTCCCCACCTCAGCATCGAGATGTGGCGGTTGAACGCCCTCTCAACGCTCTTCTCACCGGTCTCCTCCTCTTCTGGCACAGGCAGATCCACCTCACGCTCATCTGGGGGTCATCCGGGTATAAGTTTTTTGGACTGCGGGCCGGCGAGAGCCCGGGAGGGCATGAAGCCAGTCTTCTTCATGGCTGTGCCCTGGTCTGATGAACCTCCGGCGTGGACGGAAGTACGGACGGATATCCGCATCGTCGCAGACCGCCTCCCCCATCAGGATGGAGGCGGCCGGGCGGTGGGGGTGTTTCCACGAATACCGTTCAACCAGAGACACAGGAGACAGGGGAGTGGGGATGTGGGGGTGTTCCATCGAAAACCGTTCAACGGGAGACACAGGAGACAGGCAGCGGGGGATGTGGGGGTGTTCCAGCGAAAACCGTTCAACGGTAGACGCATGAGACAGGGGCGGGGGATGTTTCATCCCCCTCCCCGTCAGCCCCACCCCCGCGGGGTGATATCCCATCGATGCACTGCCGGGGAAGAGCATCTCCACGGCTTGATGTGAACACCCTGTCGAAATCCTGTCTCTGTCCCCTGGCACGGCCATCGGGGGCTATCGCCACGCACTGCCCGCCCCCTCGGAAGGGGGCGGGAGGAGGCCGCGTGAGCGGCCGGGCGGCGGGGGTGTTCCAGCGAAAACCGTTCAACGGGAGACGCATGAGACAAGGGGCGGGGGATGTTCCTTTCCCCTCCCCGTCAGCCCCACCCCCCCGCGGGGGTGCATTTTTCTCTTCTCCGCGCCCTCTCCATATGTATGGACAGTCCAAAGACGGTTAAACCAGAGGCCACGGCGTTTCCCCCGGAACTGGAGCGCCTCGGCATCGCTGCCGGAACAAGGATCGACATAAGAGACCTCGATGCACTCTCAAAGCACCACAACTTCCAGGCTTACCTCTACTTTGAGGAGGACCTTGCCAGGGGCTCCACGCTTGGCAGGGACCTGGAAGACTACCGCCACGTTCCGGAAGTGGAGCGTCCGTTCGTCAACCTTGATGAGTTCTTGCGGTTCGCCACCGGGTCAGACCCGCTCTTCAGCAGTTATCTCGACGAACTCCCTCTGGTGATCGAGATCCTGGCCTGCGGGGAGATTCATGCAGAGGATGGGGAGGCCGTGGCCTACGTCAAAGGGCTGATGCCTTTCCTTGACGAACTCGATATGGATCTCGATATGGATGATGCACTTCCCGGCGCATCCTGAGAAACCCAATCAAAACTTATTTTCCCGTGATGTGAGTCCTCGACTGAGTGGGAGGGCTCTCCTTTCCACATCTGCCCCCCCGGCACCGGTCTCTCTGGTCTCGTCGCCTCCATCGGGGTGGACGGAACGGCCAGACCTGAAACCCGCGCCCTCTTCACTCGAGCCTGACGGTGAAGACGCCCCTCAGGATATCCAGGCTCACATCAAAGTTCCTGACGGTGTGGGTGAGCGCCCCCATGCTGATGATATCGATCCCTGTTGCGGCATACACAGCGAGGTCGGCGCCATCAACGCCTCCCGAGACCTCAAGGGTCACCCGCTCCCGCAGCCCCTCCCGTTTAAGTGCTTCGACCGCCGCTTTAACGTCCTCCGGCGTCATGTTGTCGAGCATGATGACCGAGGCGCCGGCCTCCGCCGCCGTGACGGCGTCTTCCACCGTCTCGACCTCAACCTCGATCATCAGGTAGCGGCTCCGCGCCTTTGCCCGGCGTATCGCTTCCGGGAGCGGCACCAGCGCCAGGTGGTTGTCCTTGATCAGGATCATATCCGAGAGCGTGCAGCGGTGCGGGTCGCCACCGCCCAGGGTCACCGCCTTCTTGTCGAGCACCCGGAGCCCGGGCGCAGTCTTCCGGGTCGCGGCAACCCGCACCCCCTTAGAGACACGGCTGACCCTCTCAACCGCCTCCCGGGTCGCTGTCGCAATCCCGCTCATCCTGCCGATGATATTGAGTGTCGTCCGCTCCAGAAGGAGGATCGCCCTGGCAGGCCCCTCCAGGTCCATGATGGCGGTTCCCGCGGCAACCTCGCGGCCGTCAGCGGTATGCGGGTAGACCGTGACCCCGAAGTGCTCAAAGAGCGCTCGCGCCTCTTCAAGCCCGGCAATGACTCCCACCTCTTTCGCCCGGATCACCGCCAGGCAGACATCGTCCGGAACGACCGTCTCGGAGGTGAGATCCCCCCAGGGCGCGTCCTCCCGGACGAACCGGAGCAGGTCGTCTATCGGTATCACATTCATCACGCTCCTGCGGCGAGCATCCGCTCGATGGCCCGCCGTGCGTCCTCCATCACGCTCGGGGAGAGGACGATCTCGTGCTCCTCGCGGTCGAGCGCGCGGAGGAGGTCGGCAGGCTTTATCTTCTTCATATCGCTGCAGACGGCGTCCGGCTTCTCGTAAAAGACCCTTCCTGGACAGAGATACCGGAGACGGGAGACCATCTCCCGCTCAGTGAAGACCCACCAGGGCTCGTTCCCGCCGTCTGCTGCGCCCCTAACCATCCCTCCCGTGGATGCTATCATGTCGGCCTCTTCCTGGACCTCAGGCAGACATTCCGGGTGGCAGACGATGATCCCACCCCTCTTTCGCGCCGCCTCCACATCCGCCAGGGAGAACCCGGTATGGACGTAACAGTGCCCCCACGGCGGGAGGGGGATGATCCTCTTATCGGGGAGTTCACGCTGGACGTATGCCGCAAGGTTGGCGTCAGGTCCAAAGAGTATCTCGTCGTTCTGGAGGGAGGCGACCACCCGGACCGCGTTTGCCGATGTGCATGTTATATCGGCGAGCGCCTTGCACTCCGCGCTGCTGTTGACGTAGACCACCACCGCCGCATCCGGGTGCTGCCGGCGTGCCTCCAGGATCATCGCCGGGGTCAGGTGGTCGGCAAGCGGGCAACCGGCATCCTCCACCGGGATGATCACCTTCCGGCCGGGGTTCAGGATCTTTGCCGTCTCAGCCATGAACCGGACACCGCAGACGACGATCAGGTCAGCCCCTGTCTCTTTTGCCTTCACCGCAAGTTCCAGGCTGTCGCCGACAACGTCGGCAAGCGCCTGTATCTCCATGGGCTGGTAGTTATGCGCCAGGATGACCGCGTTCTTCCTGGATTTGAGCACACGGATCTCGTCTTCCATGAGTTACGTTCCCACCACCAGTGGATTCTCAAGATTCCGCAGGAGCGCCAGGATCGAGAGGGCTGCCATATAACTCGTCGCAGGGTTATCGGGGCTCGGGACGTTGCTGACCCGGATGTAGATATCCCCGAACTCCCCCTCAACGAAGACCTCGTGTATGTTCCTCTCCACCGCCGGGTCGACCCAGAGTTCCACCTCAGCGTCCCTGCCGGCGGCAAGTCCCAGTGCCACCGCGACGTTGATGTTTTTTGGAAACTGTCGTATACAATCGTGCGCCAGTCCCTTAAATAGTTCCGTCCTGGCCGCAACATCCATCCCGAGCGACACCGGGTTTTTGGTCGTCCGGAGGAGGAGTTGCCGTGGCGGCGAAACCTGGCATATCTTGAGGTTATCGAGCCCCAGGATCGCGCCGCTCGGGATCCGGATCCTCTTTCCCACCTCCCGTGCCACCCCGACGAGATGTTCGCGAAAATCCTCCTCAGCCAGGGCACCAACGGAGAGGATGACGATATCCCGGCCAGACCGGAGGATCGCCTCGCCGAAGGTTCTGACTGCGTTGATCGAGGCGGCTTCAACGACGATCGAGAACTCATCGTGCATGAAGGTCTCAAAATCGGTGCATGCGCGAGCGCCGCAGAGCGCCGCCAGTTCCTCCGCCCGTTCCGGGATGATATCATATACGGCGGTGATCTGGATACCCCCGGCGTGTGCGGCGATGATATGCCCGACGTTGCCGCAGCCGAGCAACCCTATTTTTATCATCGAATAAAGAAGTTGTAATGTCAGCGGTTAAGGGTTTTGTGCCCGGCACGAAACCGGCAGGCGGTGGCGTGAACTACACTGCGCCTCTCGGGCGGGGTTTCCCGGCTATCATGGCCAACACTTGCACCACAGAGATGTGATGTAGAGGTCTTGGCTCCACAGGCTCGAAGGGTGGCTCCGCTTTCATCCCCGCTCCTCTCGACCGGGGACTTCCCGCTTCGCCCCTTTCATCCCCGCAAGTTAAACCAATCCACCTGCATCACACCACCCGGGTTTCGAGCCGGCATCCGACCGCGCAGAAAAGGAGCGTTGAGCAGTCATTACGGTTGATGAGTTACGGGGAAGACGGGTCTACATCGAGACCTATGGCTGCACCTACAACCAGGCCGATAGCCGGAGGCTGGAACGGATACTGGAGGGGCAGGGTTGCACCATAACAGGGCGTCCGGAGGAGGCGGACGCCGTTGTCATCAACACCTGCACGGTGATAGGCAGAACCGAGCGAAAGATGCTCCGGCGGCTTGAGGAGTTCGCCGACCGCGATCTCTATGTGACCGGGTGTATGCCCCTCGTTCAGATGGATGAGATCCGGTCGGTCTGCAACCCCCGTGTCATCCACCCGGACGAGATCCAGGAGCGGTCCGGGAGCATCGGCACCCGAGGCCCGGGGGCGACCGGCGTCGTCCAGGTGGCTTCCGGCTGCGCAGGCCGGTGCAGTTACTGCATAACCCGGCTTGCACGCGGGCGGCTGCGGAGCGCGCCGGCGGAGGCAGTCCTTGATGCCGTCAGGGGTCTTCTCGCCTCAGGAGCATACGAGATCCAGGTTACCGGGCAGGACGTTGCCGCCTGGGGCCTCGATCGCGGCGAATCGTTCCCGGACCTCCTGCGCGGGATATCGGGTATCCCGGGGCGGTTTGCCGTCCGGGTGGGGATGATGCACCCCGCATCGGTCACCGGTATCCTGGACGATCTGGTCGAGGCGTTCCACAGCGAGAAGGTCTTCCGGTTCCTCCACCTCCCTGTTCAGTCAGGCTCGGACACCGTCCTTGAGCGGATGCAGCGGGGCTACACCGCGGCGGACGTCGTCCGGATCGTGGATGCGTTCCGGGAGGAGTTCCCGGATATGATGATCTCTTCTGACTTCATAACCGGGTTTCCGGGCGAGACGGATGAGGAGTTCCAGGAGACGCTCGAACTCCTCCGCCGGTGTGAGTTTGTGAAGGTTAATGTCACACGCTACTCCCGGCGGCCCGGCACCCCCGCTGCCGCCTTGAAAGACCTCCCGGAGAGGCTGAGGAAGGAGCGGTCACGGGCGCTGCTTGCTGAGGCGAACCGGATCTACGACCGCTACAACGAGCGCTGGATGGGACGGGTGACGCCGGTGGTCGCGACAGAGAAGAAAGTGCCGGGCTCGACCGTCTGCCGTAACCCCTGTTACCTCAACGTCGTCATCAGAGACGACCTGCCACCGGGTTTCTCCGGGAGAGCGCTCATAACCGGAAACCACCGCCACTACGTCATCGGGGAACTGGTTTGAGGCCGCCAGACCGGTGACGTCAGGCGGTGCGAGCCGTGCTGCCGGAGCCGTGCTGCCGGGTTTGGTGGAACCTCTGCCGCGACGGTTTTACAGGGCGGAGGTGATCTATGAAAGATCTTTCTGGTGACACGCGAGCGACAGGGGCGGGGGACGTCTCCATCCCCCCTCCCCGTCAGCCCCTCCCCCACGGGGGCGATTCTCCATAGATACGGTGTCCGGGAGGAGACCACTACTTCGCGGTCTCACCTGACACTCCCTGAGATCCGGTCTCCTCCCCCGGACACGGTATCCGGTGCTATCGCCCCACACTGCTCGCCCCCTGTGGAAGGGGCGGGAGGAGGCCGCGGAGCGGCCGGGCGGTGGGGGTGTCTCTACCTCCCACGGAAGAAGAGTGTCTGGTTGATATGCAGGAGACAGGGGCGGGGGATGTTCCATCCCCCTCCCCGTCAGCCCCTCCCCCACGGGGCGATTCCCCATAGATACGGTGTCCGGGGAGGAGACCACTACTTCGCGGTCTCACCTGACACTCCCTGAGATCCGGTCTCCGTCCCCTGGCACGGCCATCGGGGCTATCGCCACGCACTGCCCGCCCCCTCGGAAGGGGGCGGGAGGAGGCCGCGGAGCGGCCGGGCGGTGGGGGTGTCTCTACCTCCCACGGAAGAAGAGTGTCTGGTTGATATGCAGGAGACAGGGGCGGGGGATGTTCCATCCCCCTCCCCGTCAGCCCCTCCCCCACGGGGCGATTCCCCATAGATACGGTGTCCGGGGAGGAGACCACTACTTCGTGGTCTCACCTGACACTCCTTGAGATCCGGTCTCCTCCCCCGGACACGGCCATCGGGCCAATCGCCAAACACTTGCCCGCCCCCTGTGGAGGGGGCGGGAGGAGGCCGCGGAGCGGCCGGGCGGTGGGGGTGTCTCTACCTCCCACGGAAGAAGAGTGTCTGGTTGATATGCAGGAGACAGGGGCGTGGGATGTTCCATCCCCCTCCCCGTCAGCCCCTCCCCCACGGGGCGATTCCCCATAGATACGGTGTCCGGGGAGAGCATCACCTCAGCCGGTTTCAGGCGCGAAACTCCTCGCAGATCCGGTCTCCTCCCCCGGACACGGCCATCGGGCCAATCGGCCCTCCCCGCCCTTCGAGCGTCTCCCACAGAATGGTGTTCACAGCAAACCCGGTTTGAAGCACCCCCGCGCACACTGCCTGCAAAACGTGGTGAGCCTATATCCTGGAATATTTGATCCGGCGGTCCCGATTTAGCCCCACGGAAACTTTTTCTCATACCTTGAATAGACACTCTCTCATGCAGGAGTTCACCGGCCAGGAACTCTCCTCAAAGAAGGCAGATTACCTGAAGTACATCTACATGCGGGGCGATCTCGTGAAGACAACCGAGATCGCCGCCCGGTTTGACGTTGCCCCATCGACCGTCACAAAGGCCCTGAGGGAGATCGCGAACGCGGGTTACATCGAGCACACGCCCTACCACGGCGTGAGACTCACCCCTCCCGGCGTCGAGTATGCCCGGTTTCTGGTCCGCCGCCACCGGATCGTTGCGCTGGTGCTGAGCCACTACAGGCTTACGCCCGAGGAGGCCTGCAGCGAGGCGGAGAAGATCGAGCAGTCTTTCTCAAAGGACCTGGTCGACAGGATCTGCAGGTCGCTCGGGCACCCGATGATGAGCGTCTGCGGCGAGATCGAGCACGATCGCGGTTGCTGCTCCTCCGGCGGACGGTTGGTGTGAGCAAGATTTAGATAGGTACCAAATCATGGAGATGAGAATGATGCGTGGTGCCGCCGGGATCAAACCATTATCCCTCATTGCCGCCGCATGCCTCCTCCTCGGGCTTATGACCGCCATGGCGGGGTGCACCGGCGCTGACGGGGATGTGGAGGATGATGGCCGGATTGTTGTGGTCGTCACCATCCCCCCTCAGCAGGAGTTCGTGGAGCGGGTTGGCGGGGATCATGTCAGGGTGATACTGCTCGTGCCTCCCGGTGCCGACCCCCACACCCACGAACCCGCGCCGGCGGTCCTGGCCGGGGTTGCGGAGGCGGATCTGTATGCGATGGTCGGGTCGGGGATCGAGTTTGAGATTGCCTGGGGAGATAAGATCGCCGCCCTGAACCCCGGTATGGCCGTGGTGAACTGCTCGCAGGGGGTCGAGTTTATCGCGGCCGACCCCCATATCTGGACATCACCCCGGAACGCAAAGGTCATGGTTGAGAATATCCGCGACGGGCTTATCGAGGCCGACCCGGAGAACGCTGAAGACTACCGCCGGAACGCCGCGGCATACCTGGATGACCTCGATACCCTGGACGCCGAGATCTCCGCTCTGATCGCCGGGTCGGGTGTGAGGGTGGTGCTGGTCGACCACCCCTCCTGGGCCTACCTTGCCCGGGACTACGGGTTTGAGGAGGTGGCGATCGAGAGCGAGGGCAAAGAACCCTCGCCAAAGAGGATAGAACACCTCATCCGCCTGGCAGAGGAGGAGGGTGTCCGGGTGGTCTTCGCCTCACCGGAACACTCCACCCGGAGCGCCGGGGTGATCGCGGAGGCGATCGGCGGCAGCGTGGTGACTGTGAGCCCGCTCAAGAAGGACTACATGGATAACATGCGGCAGGTGGCCTCGGCCTTCGCCGGGAGCGTCAGCGGATGAGCGAACCTCTGATCGATGTCAGGGACGTCTGGGTCACGATGCGCGGGCATACCGTACTCGAGGCGGTGAACCTCAGCATCTACCCTGACGACTTCTTCGCCATCATCGGCCCGAACGGCGGCGGGAAGACTACGCTTCTCCGGGTGATCCTTGGTCTCCTCCGCCCCTGCCGGGGGGAGGTCAGGTTTCGCGGCGGTATGAGCAATCTCGGCTACGTCCCCCAGTTCCGGACGTTTGACTTCGATTACCCGATCACCGTCCGGGAGATGGTGATCTCCGGTCGCCTTGGCCGGATCAGCCGTCTCCCGCGGCGGTACGGAAGCCTGGACCGCGAACGGGCAGATGAAGCGCTCGAGACGATGGGCATCTCAGACCTTGCCGACCGCCAGATCCGCGACCTCTCTGGCGGGGAGCAGCAGCGCGCGATCATCGCCCGTGCGCTCGTCGGCGAGCCGAATGTCCTCCTTCTGGACGAACCGACGGTCTACGTTGACACCCCGACAACCCTGCAGTTCTACGAGATCCTCGACCAACTCCGCGAGCGGATGGCGATCGTCCTCGTCACTCACGATATAGGGGTGATCCCGGATCGGATCACCCGTGTTGCCTGCCTGAACCGGCGCCTCTACACCCACGACTCGGCCGAGATCACACCGGATATGCTCGAGGCCGCATACCACTGCCCCGTGGACCTGATAGCCCACGGCGTTCCGCACCGGGTCTTCTCAGACCACCCGGAGGAGGGTGGAGAGGATGCTTGAGGTGCTCGGGTTCGAGTTCTTCCGCAACGCCCTTCTTGCCGGGGTGCTTGCAAGCATCGCCTGCGGGATCATCGGGACGTATGTCGTGGTGCGGCGGATGGTCTCTGTCAGCGGGGGTATATCCCACGCGGCGTTTGGCGGTGTGGGGCTTGGCTACTACCTCGGGATCGACCCGCTCCTCGGCGCGACGGTCTTCACCGTGGCGACGGCGCTCGGTATGGGGGCGCTTGAGATCCGCGCCCGGCAGCAGATGGATACCATCATAGGCGCGGTCTGGGCGGCCGGAATGGCGCTCGGGATACTCTTTGTCTACCTGACGCCCGGGTTTGCGCCGGACCTATTCTCCTACCTCTTCGGGAACATCCTGCTGGTGCCGCGGGGCGATATCCTCCTGATGGCGGTGCTGGTGGTGATCATCGTCGCGATCGTCGGCCTCTTCTACCTTGAGTTCCAGGCGGTAACCTTCGATCCGGACTACGCAAGGGTCATGAACCTCCCGGTGGAACGGCTCTCGCTCCTCCTCCTGGTTCTGGTCGCGCTCACTGTGGTGATGCTGATCCGGGTCGTCGGGATCATCCTGGTGATCGCTCTCCTCACCATCCCGGCGGCTATCAGCCGGCTCTGCACCGGGAGGCTGTGGAGCATGATGCTCCTTGCAACCGGTCTAGGCGCCCTATTCACCCTGATCGGGATCGGCCTCTCCTACGTCCTGAACGTCCCCTCCGGTGCGACGATCATCCTGGTGAGCACAGCGGCCTACGCGGCCGCGCTCGGGATCCGTGGAGGCAGATCGGTGCGCTTATGGAGAGATACGCAAAAAAGTGAATGAAGCAATGGATCCAATCATCGAAGAGGGGTATAACCGGCTCCTTGAGACCCTGGGCACCCTGGAGGCGGAGAAGGAAGAGGCTGCCGCGAAAGTCAGGGAGAACGCAGCCGCTCTCCTTGCAAGGATGGCCGCCGATGCAGCGCCGGCGGTAAAGAAGGTCGGGCTTGAGATGCTCCGGCGTGCAAGGAGGGAGGCCTCAGGGCAGCTCTACGACCAGGAGTTTTACGAGAAGAGGATGATACTCCTCGGGAAGGGGGAGCCGCTCCCCTACCGCCCCGACGATACGGCAAAGCCGGTCGATGTGCAGATCTGCGTACTCGACGAGGACGGGGTCTTCCACGAACTGATGTACACCAACACCGAGATCCGGACAGACTCCTACCTGTCTGTGCTGACGCCGGAGGAGGCGTTTGAGATCTACGGCTACGAGATCCTCTTCATGCTCTACCGGGCGCTCTACGAGTATGCGGAGAAGGAGGAGGAGCTCATGGCGGCCCTCGCGCGGACGCTGGAGTACATCGCTATTCCGTGAGAGCGTCTCAGCGTTTTCCGAAGATCGGGAAGAAGGGTTCAGTAGGGTCGTGTCCGGCACGGAGCGCCGCAAGCATGTAGGAGCGCTGGAACCGCTCTCCCCCGGCGTTCTCGTAGGTGACGACCGCTTTTGCTTCTGAGACCATCGACTCAAGTTCGAGACTTGACCTCTCGTCAGGGCCGAGCGAGGGGTGATCAAACTCGATATTCAGGGGGACCAGGGCGAGATGGATGTTGTTCGCCACGGCGGTGCCGGTGTTGGTGAGGATGATCCTGCGGGCGTCTTCTGATAGGTCTGCGGTGACAAGCGGGAAGTCTGCGGTCTCCCCCATGATATGGATGCTCATCAACAGGGTGAGCAGGCAGACCAGCGCGATCAGGGCGACGAAGTAGTCGATGAATAAGAGCACGAGCGTTATGAGGCCGCCGGCCACCAGAACGATCTTCTGGTTCCTGTCCATGATTATGGATTGATCCGCACGGGATTATAACTCTTGGCCGACAACATGACCATATACCGTCACGCCGAAGTAAGTAGAGAGAAAGAGCATGCTTGATCTGAAGTTCGTTCGCGAACACCCCGAGATCGTCAGGGCCGACCTCATGAAGAGAGGGGATACCGATAAACTGCCCTGGGTCGACGAGGTGCTGGAGATGGACCGGCGGGTCCGTGAACTCACGGTTGAGATCGGGAACCTGCGCAACCGCA
This sequence comes from Methanoculleus receptaculi, assembly GCF_033472595.1. Lineage (NCBI taxonomy): Archaea > Methanobacteriati > Methanobacteriota > Methanomicrobia > Methanomicrobiales > Methanomicrobiaceae > Methanoculleus > Methanoculleus receptaculi. Next base: position 931,264 of record NZ_CP137642.1, read on the forward strand.
GGAACGTTGTCTCACGAGAGATCAGCCGGGCAAGGAGGTCCGGAGAGGATATATCGCCGCTCCTCTCCGAGGCGGCGGGTCTGCCGGAGCGGATCAGGGAGGCCGAGGCTGAGCGCGGCCGCCTCTCCGAAGCGGTGCGCTATCGGCTGATGCGCCTCCCGAACATCCTCCACGAGAGCGTGCCGATCGGGAGTGACGAGACGGGGAACGTCGAGATCCGGTGCTGGGGGGAGCCGAAAGTTCCGGAGTTTGACCTGGTGAACCACGGGGCGCTTGCCGTCGAGCATGGTTGGGCGGACTTCGAACGCGCAGCAAAGATCGCGGGCGCGGGGTTCTACTTCCTGAAAGGCAGGCTTGCCCTGCTCGATATGGCTCTCCAGCGGTTCGCGATGGATCTCCTCATCAGGCGCGGCTACACCCCGATCATCCCGCCCTACATGATGAACCGGGCCTCATACGAGGGGGTGACTGACCTTGCTGACTTTGAGAACGTGATGTATAAGATCGACGGCGAGGATGAGTACCTGATCGCGACGAGCGAGCACCCCATGGCCGCGATCTACAGCGATGAGATCTTCGAGGAGAAAGACCTCCCGCTCAGGTTTGCAGGTATCAGCCCCTGTTTCCGGCGCGAGATCGGGGCGCACGGGATCGATACAAAGGGGCTGTTTCGCGTCCACCAGTTCCACAAGGTGGAGCAGTTCATCTACTCCACCCCGGAACAGTCCTGGGACCTTCACGAGGAACTGATAGCAAACGCCGAGGAGGTCTTCCAGCGGCTCGGTCTGCCCTACCGGGTTGTCCTGATATGTACCGGGGATATCGGGACGGTCGCCGCGAAGAAGTACGACCTTGAGGTCTGGATGCCGCGGGAGGAGCGCTACCGCGAGGCGGTATCGTGCTCGAACTGCACGGCATACCAGGCGGTCCGGCTAAACATCAAGGTGCGCGACCCTGTTGAGTTCACGAAGAAACGCTATCTCCACACCCTGAACAGCACCGCGATAGCGACAACACGGGCTATCCGGGCGATCCTGGAGAACTACCAGAACCCGGACGGCTCGGTCACGGTGCCGGAGGCCCTGAGGCCCTACCTCTACGGCGAGGAGACGCTGTAGGAGGGTCTTTCCCCTCCCTTCACGGGATCGTCGTAACGATCCTCTCTTTTGATACCCTGCCGGCGATGAAGCGGGCAAGACCGAGGAGCGCAACCCCTGCTGCCGCGAGAGCCGCTTCGGCCGCGGCCGAGATCTCCGCCCCTCCGGATATGATGCCCTGGAGCGCGCTGATAAGGAAAATGAACCCGAATATGAAGAGGAACCCAAGGATCTGGTTCTCCCGCATCCCGAGGGCGAGCTGGGCGGCGCCGATGAACCCGGCGGCGGTGAGGATCCAGACCGGGACGACTACCAGCATGTGAGGGATGAGCAGGAGATCGAGGCTGGGTGGAGCCTCCAGCATGGCTGAGGCCGTCGCGAACGTCAAAACGGCTGAGAGCAGGGTTGTCAGGTAGGCCGGGATGGCGACTCCGGCGGTCTTTCCCGCCCAGAGGTGCCGGAGCGAGACGGGGGCGCAGAGGAGCGTCTCGATGCTGCCGTCCCGTTTCTCCCGGAGGAAGGCGTCGGAGCAGAAGATGTAGCCCATGAGGATGGCAACGGGGAGGGTGATCGCGACAACGACGCCGGAGACGGCAACGGCGCCCTCGCCGGAAGCCGCCACCATCCCGACGGCCGAGAGGGCGGGGAACCATACGGCGAAGATGAGGGCGGTGATGATGATGCCCCGGTTTCGCAGCGCGATATGAATCTCCCGGCCGGCTATGACGGTAAACGTGCTCATGAGCCGCCCTCCGATTGGCCGACGTTTTCGAGGTAGATCTCTTCAAGCGACCGCGAAGAGCGGCGAACCTCAAGGAGCCTGAACCCTGCGGCGGCGAGCGCCGCGATGAGGTCGGGGATGACGCCGGGGTCGGTGAGGGTGCAGCGCAGGACCTCTCCATCCTCCTCGCAGCCGCTGACGTAAGGGAGCGCCATTGCGGTTTCGCGGGCGCGGGCACGATCGCCCGGGTCGGCAAGGACGACCGTCATCTCTGGGCGGCCGGAGGCGGCGGTGAGGTTCTTCACCGAGTCGAACGCCCGGATCCTGCCGCCCGCCAGGATCGCGACGGTGGAGCAGATCCGCTGGACCTCGTCGAGGTGGTGGGAGTTTAAGAAGACGGTCATCTCTTCGCGCTGTGAGAGGTCGACTATGAGGTCGCGGACCATCCGCTGCGCACCGGGGTCAAGCCCGGACGAGGGTTCGTCCAGGAAGACGACCTCGGGCCGGTGGAGGATTGCCCGGGCGATCCCGAGCCTTCGTTTCATGCCGGTTGAGAACGTTCCGACGGGGTCGTTTCGCCGGTCCTCGAGGTCTACGAGCGCCAGGAGTTCATCGATCCGGTCGCGGGGGTCGTCGAGATCGTAGAGCCCGGCGTAGTAGGCCAGGTTGTCTGCGGCGCTCAGCCGGTCGGCAAGGCCGTTGTTCTCGAAGAGGACGCCGACCTTTGCGCGGGCAGCGTCGTCGAGGGCGAGGTCGCGGCCGAGAACCCGGCACTCGCCGGCGCCGGGGGTGAGGAGCCCGAGCAGGATCCGGATGGTTGTGGTCTTCCCGGCGCCGTTGGGGCCGAGGTAGCCGAAGATCTCACCGTGAGCGACGGAAAAGGTGACGCCGCGGAGGATCTCCCGGCCGTCAAACGAACGCGAGAGCCCGCGGACATCGACGGCGTTCATGGCCGCCATCTCCGGCGGACCCGCTCTCTGGCCGCGATATAGGGTAGATGCATCGTGTGAAACGTTATCGGGCTGAGACATAATAATAACCGACTTTTTGGGTCGAGGAAGGGCTATATTTTGGGGAGCGCCCACATACTCCTTGAACCCGGGGTTTGTGAATGGAGTTTTCCTGCGGTATTGACGAGCGGCCACGGCCGGGGCTGCTCCTGGTCTACGGGCTCCAGTGGCTGGCGGTGAGCGTCCCTGTCATCCTGATCGCCGGGAGGGTGGCGGCCGGCCTCGAGCCTGCGGGTGCGGCGATCCCCTATCTGCAGAGGCTATTCCTCCTGGCCGCGGTGCTGCTGGTGGTGCAGGTCTACATGGGTCACAGGCTCCCGATCGTTCTCGGCCCGGCGACGGTGCTCCTTGTCGGCATCCTGGCAAGCCAGGATGCGGGTTCAGCCGCCATCAACGCCTCGCTTCTGATCGGGGGGCTTTTGCTCAGCGCGATCGCGCTGACGGGGTTTGTGGGGCACCTCAAAAGGCTCTTCACGCCGCGTGTGATAGTGGTCGTCCTGATGCTCATTGCGTTCACCCTTGCACCCGTCATCCTGGGTCTTGTCACGGAGGGTGGTGATGGGGCTACGGCGACAGCGGCCTTCCTCTTTGCCGTGGGGTTTGCTCTCGTCCTCTTTGCGGCGTACGGGCTTCTTGAGGGGTTCTGGCGGTCGACGGTGGCGGTATGGGGTCTCGTCTTCGGCACCGTGGTCTACATTGCTCTTTTCGGGGGCGTCGCCGCTCTCCCTGCCGATACGGCGCTGTTTGCTCTGCCCGGGGATCTGGCTGCACCGCTTGCCATCCCCGATCCCGGGGTGCTTGCGGCCTTCCTGATCTGTTACCTGGCGCTTGCCACGAACGATCTCGGGTCGATCCAGTCGGTCGGCAGCCTTCTTGCGGCTGAGGGGATGGACGAGCGGGTTAACCGGGGGGTGGGTGTCACCGGTCTTGGCAACGTCATTGCGGGGCTGATGGGGGTTATAGGGCCGGTGAACTTCTCGCTGAGTCCTGGTGTCATCGCGGCCACGGGCTGTGCCTCGCGGTTTGCGCTCGTCCCTGCGGCCGTGGGGCTGGGGCTGATAGCGTTCTCGCCGCGCGCTATCGGCTGCATGGAGTGCATACCGGGTCCGGTCATAGGCGTCGTCCTGGCCTACGTCATGGCCACCCAGATTGCGGCAGGGCTGGTCTTTGGCCAGGAGAGCGGGGCGCTGGAGACGTTTGATGGCGGGCTGATCGTCGGTATCCCCCTCCTGCTCGGGACGCTGGTGGCGTTCCTGCCGGCGGAGGCTGTTGCGGGTCTACCTGCGGTGCTCCGGCCGGTGCTTGCAAACGGGTTTGTGGTTGGTATCGTCACGGTGCTCGGGCTTGAGCACCTTGTCTACCGGCGGCGGTCGGGAGGGGCGGGGTGAGGGAGACGATCGGGTTCCATGGAGCAGATTCGCGGTTTTATGTGCCGGTGAAACCGCCCAACGAGACCGGTTGAGTGGAGAACGGACCTGATATAACTTGAACGGCCGGCCTCCCGGCTATCAGCCGGGTGCACCACCGTTAAAACAAACACTGTAAACAACGTAAAATAAGGATCAGTGGGCCCGATGCGGTTCGAACGCACGACCTCCCGGTTATCAGCCGGGTGCACCACCAGCTATGCTACGGGCCCGGTGGGATTTACCTTACATAGTAAGCCATGGTGGCACTTAATTGTTTTGGGTTGGGGGTTGCGTTGATAAGAGGCCATCAATCCAATGCCCTCACTGGTTTGATGGCAACTTTCAGCGACCACGCAGATCCCTCCCTCATCCCCCTCACTCTGCATAATTAGAATCCTCCCCCTCATCTCCCACCCTCTCATAGAGACGATACCTCGAGCCTTGAGAGCAAATTGTGGCAGAACCTGGAAAACTGAAGACAGCTCCCGCTCTTCATGTCCCCCCATATTTCGGGGGGGGGAAGTTCCCTCAACTCCGACTGAGTATCAGATTCCCTCAGACCAGTGCACTCAGGTGCGTTGGATTCTTCAGTCCCGCGCGCAACCCGAACAGAAGGAGAATTTGATATGCAACGAAGTTGAGAGTCATATAGAGTTTCCGGCTCTCATGTCGGATCCCCTTGAGGTGAAAGGTTACAGAAGCCTTAATCCGGCCATGTATCCGTTCACACTCACCGCGGCTTTGTATGAGAGTTGGGAATTCCGGGTCGAGAAGATTCTTGTTTCGCAAATGCATCCCGACCTGTTCAACTCTTCCATGCTGGTATAGGAATCGCAACTGTTGAGTCAGGGGAGCATGGATATCTCCCCCTGCTCTCCAGAGTTTGTTGACCCAATGCCGGATGCGTGGTTCCGTCCCTTCTTCCTGGATCACTGCCCCATCCCGGGTATCAATACAGGGTCGAGCATTCAGATGATACCAGAGGTGTGCATGTGCCTCGTATGAGTCGTATCCGGCATCAAGCAGCACAAGACTGAGTTTGGGTTTCAGCGCCTCCACTCTCTCGATAAGTGGAAAAAGGTGGGTTAAATCCGCATCAGTCCCATTCGAGTAGACCATGGTGAGTGGGTATGGTCCGAGATGGAAGATATGCGCTTTATCCATCTTAACCTGGTAATGTGGGTGAAAAAGAGCATATCTGTCATACCGGGATGCTTCGATTGGAGTTGAATCGATGATCCCAACCCTCTCCTCCTGTGCCCAGAGAACAATTGCCTCACCGACAAGATGCATGAGCCGTTCCACACCTTCGACGCCGAGACGATATTTCACAAAACTGTGGAGTGTTGCAGGATTGGGCAATAGATACCCTGCTTCAGTCTTCTCTGCACCAAGGTTGAAACAATCATCCTCTGTCAGGAGACGAATTGTCCGGACATAGGACTGTTTCCTGAAACACTTGATGACAAGTAGTTTGATCATAAGAATAACCGGATAATGGAACCGAGAGACCTGTCTGGAGTAGTATTCTCGTTCAATAGTCTGTGCAATGGTGTCCAGATAGGGCGAACTGAGGAACTCCGTGAGAGAGAACCCTGGTTCAATCTCTTCAAATCCGTCTTCTTTTGCCAAAAACTCGGTGTTAAAGGCCATGAGCCATTTTGGGGCCAGGTATATATACCTGACGGAACACCTCTTACCGAGGCGCAAAAAAAATTAGCAGACCTGGTAAATCTCCGGTAAAAACCAGATAAACTGGCACGGTGCGCCAGAGGCGCGCATACTACCGGAAAAGAGAGAAGAGTTTATAAGCCAGATCGTTGATTTGATGGGCTCGATAAAGCCGTTCGACCCAGCATCAGGAATAAAGATATCGCGGACGTCCTAACATCCGTGCCGGAAAATGGGTTCGTCTCCATCTGTATCTGGATCCTCCTGGGACGAATGGCCGGGGAACTCGATTGGCAGGTTCAGGCATTCTTTCTTGTGCCGATTAACAGCAAATTCCATATGTTCTCTTTGTTGATGCCACTCACTCCAAGGGTTCGTGATGCTCCAGACGCCAGCATCGACCGCACGGATCAGGTCGTCGCTCGCCAGCGCATGCAGAATTCCATCATGATTCTCCGGCAGTGGGATGTTCATAAGGTTGAAGTAAGCGGGATAGTCAAGCAACCTCAAGACGTCTTTATTCGGAACACGTGGACGGTGCTCTGGAAACATACAAAGAAATGGCCCGGGAATAAAAACCCCAAGTATATATGCTGCTATGGGGATTTGAACCCCAGTCGTCGGCGTGAAAGGCCGACATGATTGGCCCCTACACTATAGCAGCCCATCCAATGTGCCATACAACTTGGGCACCGATAAATAAAAAAGTTGTGCCGCAGCGATCCCGGGCCGGATCTCAAAAACCGCTCCCCCTCTACCTGCCGCTCTGACCCGGCTTCTCTCTCGTCAGCGCCTCGACAATATGCCTTGCGCCTTCAAACCCGAGCGTCCTCTGGCTGCCGTGCATCATATCCAGGTGCTCGATCCCGAGCGAGGCGGCCAGCGGCCGCTCAAGCATGCCGCCAAAGATCAGGTCGATCCTCCCGGCTAAAAGCCTCTCCCGGATCACCTCCTGCTCCGGCTCGACCAGGATCGCGCACCCCGGCCCGGCCAGGCCGCTCAACCGCTCCAGGTTGCCCGGGTCGAAGTCCACAACGATTAGCGACGGCGCAAGCCCCAGGTCCGCCAGGAACCGGGTCATCCCGATCGCCCTCGTCGGCCCGCTTACGATCGCCACCCGCCTCCCGGCCAGGGCCTCCCGGCAGAGTTCGTCGCCCTCCTCATCCCGGAGAGGGTAACGCCCAATCCCCAGAGTGTCGGCAACGCTGTCCAGGAACCGGATGGTGGCGGCATGACCCACAGGGATATCGGCGACGATGAACGGCGTGCCGCAGACCCGCTCAAGCAACTTCGCCGCCTCAAGCCCGGCCGGCTCGCAGAGAACGATGTTTAACACCGCCTCCCCCAGGCGCTCAAGGTCATCGACCGCTGCGTTCGCGGTCAGCGTCGCGTTGACGCGGACGCCGATGAGACCCAGTATCCGCACAAGTTCCCTCAGGTCCGGCCCGCCCCGGAGAAGACCGACCAGGTTGACCGACCGATCCCTGACCTCGCCCGGCGGCCCCCGGACAAACTCCTCGACCAGCCGGCAGAGGGTCTCGCTGTAACCCTCCCTGAAATCCCCCTCAAACCCGCCGGCCTCAATACCGACAACCCGTGCAGATGTCGAGGCGGCCCTCGCCGCGGCGTTTAGATCCTCGCCGATGATGCTTGAGACGCAGCATGAGAGCACCGCGATCAGGTCAGGGTGGAGGCTCGCATCGATCTCCTCAATAGCCTCCGTGAGCTTCTCCTCGGCGCCGAAGATGACATCATGCTCATCAAGACAGGTCGAGTAGACCTCCGATGGCCGGTCGCCCCGCATCCCCAGGATGTAGTTGATGTGATATACACAGCCCTTCGGGCCGTGGACGAGCACAACGCACCGCTTCACCGTAGAAAGCGCTTTTATCGCGCCAAAGACCTTGCACGTCGCCCTCGGGATCTTAACCGCACTGCCCGCCATAAATGCGGCACACCTCCAGGAAACCTCCTGATGATCAACTCTTCAGCCTTCAGGTAGTTATACCTGCAGCCTCGCCGGAGAGAAAAAAGTGGAAGCCTTACCCCTCGATCGGGGTGCCATCCTTCTGGGTGGCCGTCCTGAAGGCGGCCATCAGCTGCCTGGTGATGGGTCCGGGCTTCCCGTTCCCGATCACCCGCCCGTCGATCTCGCGGATCGGCGCAACCTCCGCCGCCGTCCCCGTGACAAAGACCTCGTCGGCCGTATAAAGGTCGAAATACCCGAGATCACGCTCAAGAACCGTGATCCCCATCGATGCCGCGATCTCCAGCACAACCATCCGGGTGATCCCGCGCAGGTTGTTCAGTGTCGGCGGAGTGATGATCACACCGTCCTTGACGACAAATATGTTGTCCCCGGACCCCTCAGAGACGTGACCCTTCGTATCGAAGAAGATCGCCTCATCGACCCCCCTGTAGTTTGCCTCGATCTTTGCCAGGATGTTGTTTAAGTAGTTGAGGCTCTTCACGTTCGGCGGCATCGACTCCGGCGGCGTGCGCCGGACCGAGACGCAGATCGCCCGGAGCCCATTATCGTAGAGGTCGCCGTACATCGCCCCCCAGGTGACGGCGATGACGATGACGGTCGGTTTTGCGCATTTCAGCGGGTCAAGCCCGAGATCGCCCTTACCCCGCGTCACGATCGGGCGGATGTAGGCGTCCCGCAGGCTGTTTTGCCGCAGCGTCTCCTTGATGACCTCCGCCATCTCCGCCTTCGTGAGCGGGATGGCGAGATCGATTGCCTTTGCCGAGTCGTAGAGCCGTGCAAGGTGCTCGTCAAGACGGAAAATTTTACCGTTGTAGGCGCGTATCCCCTCGAAAACACCGTCACCATAGAGGAGCCCGTGGTCAAAGACCGAGACCCTGGCCTCCTCCTCCGGGACGAATCTGCCGTCAAGGTAAATTATCATGGGAGTAGTGTGGTATCGATTTCTTTGTATGTCTTGTGTTTCGTGCACCCCGTTCTCAGCCCTCCCGGCAGGCGTCAACGAAGTGCTCAAACATCCCCCGGCTTGCAACCGGGTGGAGATGCGTGTAGCTCGCGATCGTCTGATCGCGGACGGCGCCGTCGAGCCCGTCGCGGATCCCGCTCCCCCTGCTCAGCCTGTAGGCGTAGCGCGTCCCCGGCGCCAGGTCAACACTGCTGTAGTGGAACTCGTGGCCCCGGAACCCCGCCTCGCCCATAGGGCTCTCTGCAACGCTCCTCCCGACCACGTAGCCGAGCATCCGCCTCGCGGGCATCCGGGTCTCGCCCTGGAACACCCCGACAAGGTCGCAGGACTCCTCCCTCTCCCGGCCCGCAAACCCGGCTTTGAGCACCATCCTCCCGGTCAGGTAGATAAGACCGCCACACTCCGCGTAGATCGGCGTCCCGTTCCTGGAGACCTCGAGGAGCCCCTCCCTCATCGCGGTGTTCGCCTCGAGTTCCGCGCCGAAGACCTCCGGATAACCCCCGCCGATGATGTAGCCGTCCGCCTCCGGCAGACGGTCGTGAACCGGGGAGAACGGGACAACCTCCGCCCCGAGCGATGCCAGGACGTCAAAGAGGTCGGCGTAGTAGAAGTTGAATGCCTCATCCAGCGCGACCCCGATCCTCACATCCGGCTCCTCTGGAACCGCAAACACCGCATCATCCTCCGCCGGGGGTTCAACCTCACGGGCAATCGAGAGCAGCGCCTCGAGATCGACGTTCCCGGCAACCACCCGTTTCACCGCCTCGATCCGCGCCATGAACTCTTCCTGCTCCCGGCCCTCGCGGTACGGGACAAGACCCAGGTGCCGCATCGAGAGTTCCATCTCCGGTGAACGGGGGATGGCGCCGAGAACCGGGATGCCGCAGTAGTGCTCGATCGCGCATACGACCTTCTCCCGGTGCCTGCTTCCCGTGACGTTGTTCGCGATGACCCCCTGGATATCTATGCCGCTCTCAAACCCCTGGAACCCCCTCACTATCGCTGCCGCGCTCCGGGTGATGCTCCGGGCGTTCACCACCAGCACCACGGGAAGGTCGAGCAGTTTTGCTATCGCCGCAGTGCTCCCCAGGTCTGAGAGGGCCTCTGCCCCCTCAAACAGCCCCCGGACGCCCTCGATGACGGCGATCTCCGCTCCCCGGCAGCCGTGGGCAAAGACCGCCCGGTTCTCCGCCGGGCTCATCACGTAGCCGTCCAGGTTCCGGCAGGGCCGCCCGGTCACCCCGGCAAGGTACGAGGGGTCGATGTAGTCCATCCCCACCTTGAACGTCTGGACAGTCCTCCGGGTCGAGAGCAGCGCCGAGAGCGCCAGGGTGATGCTCGTCTTCCCGCTCCCTGAGCGGTCGCCGGCAACCAGGAATGCCTTCATCGCATGCTCCGCAGAACCGCCCCGAACTCGCTCTCGACGATCTCACGGACGCCCAGCGTCTTTGGGTGGAGGTCGATCTCGACCATAACGTGCCGGTGCCCCATCTCCCGCAGCGGTTCGACCTGCCGCGGGCCGTTCGTGATCGAGAAGACCTCTATCCCCTCCGTGTATTCCGGGGGGATGGCGTGGGGAACTCCGACCAGGAGGGCGAAATCCGGGTCGATCTCACGGATCCGCTCCCCGATCGCCTGGCCGTTTGCCCCGTACTCGTCCAGCGCCCCGACGAGTTCGGGCTCGAGACCGCGGCCTCTCATCCCGGCGAGTATGCGTGCGGCGTCCTCCCTGACCTTCGGGAGCCCGCGGTCTTCCAGGTTTGCCATGTAGGTGACCGCGGCCTCCGGGCAGGCATCATGGAGTGCTATCAGCTCGTCGGCGAAGATGTAGGCGGTCTCTTTCTTGGCGTTCATGACCGCAGCACCCGTGGCGCCGCTCCCTGCGAGTTCGAGGAGACGCTCCGCCGCGATGTGTTTGAGGTCACCCCGGGACGGCTCGATGTAGGCCCGGGAAGCCGCTCCCCTCAGCCGTTCCACCTCGTTTGCCTTCAGAAGGAGTGAACGCTGCCGTTCCAGTTCACCTGCACTGATCCAGCCCACCGCTGCCGCGGGCTCCAGGGTTGCCAGGACACCCTCGATGTTCTCCCGGAACCCGGCATGGATATCCACCGCTATCGCCGGTGTGGCTATCCCGGCGTCCAGGATAGCCGACTGGAGGTCCTCACCGATGATCATCGCAACACACGTCCCGACAACCGCCATCCGCCGGGGCGCAAACATCTCTTCCGCCTCACGGAGCACCCGCACCAGGAGGTCGTGGCCGCCGAAGATGAACTCGTTGTCTGCAAGCGATGTTGTCAGGACATGCATACCGTCCTCCTCAAGGAGCCGGGCGTGTTTGAACGAGCAGCCCGACGGCCCGTGGAGTATGGCCACGTCGACGCCGAGGTCCCGGGCGGTGTAAAGAGCCGCAACGATGGAACTCGGCCTTGGTTGAATGTAGTCCATGATCTCATCTCCAGGTTTTTACCGCGAGCACTATCGCGCCCTCCGGCGTGATCTCGCGGGCGGCGGCAAACCCCTCCTCAAGCGTCGCCGCCTCCTCTCCGTCGCCGACATAGACGGTTGCATCAGGCCGGACGGCCGCAACCGCCCGGCTGATCTCGGTTGCGGGGAAACCCTCGCAGACGGCGCGGGCCTCTTCGCCGATGACGAGTGTCAGGGGGGCGTCGCCTGCAAGTTCTCTTGCGTAGCGGGCGGCTTCAACCGTGGTCGCCATGTTCGTCCCGCTGTTTGCGTTGTCGACCACCAGGAGGCTTCCGTCCCGGCGGACGGCCATCCGCCCGGGGATGGGTGTGAACCCGCCCAGGGGGGAGGGATCGATCCCGAGGACGCAGGCGGTCGCGGCCGCAAGCGACAGCGCCGTTCGGTAGCCCGCAAGGCTTAAGAGCGGGTTTTGAAACGACCCGGCGATCCCGTAGCCCGAGTAGCGGCAGGCCTCCCCCTCGACGGATACCACGCTCCCGACCGGGATGCAGCCGGGGATGTCAACCCCCTGCGGGAGCACGACCGTCCGTGCACGGGCGAGCAACCCGAGTTTCGCGGCAAGAGCCCGTCTCTTCCCTGCGGCGATGGGGTAGTCCTCCGCCGATGTCAGGACGGCCGCATCCCCGGCGCCGGTGACACCGAGCGACTCCTCGGCAACCAGCCAGCCGCCGATCCGCTCCGCCTCGCGCGCCGCCGGTATCAGGGAGGCCGGGGTGATGCTCTTCTTCCAGAGGAGTTCCCGTTCGGGGTAGCGGTAGGTGCCGGTCGAGGTGTGCAGGACGCCCGGCCCCGGCATCAGCGCGGCGATGGCGTGGGCGGTGGTGGTCTTCCCCCGTGCCCCGGTGATCTCGATGAACGGCCGCCCCGCGTCGCCGGCGATGAGAAGCCCGACAATCTCGTGGTGCGAGACCGCTGGGCCGTGCTGCTGGAGGAGCGGGTGGTCGGGGTCGAGGTGGACCGGCGCGGTGACAAGGTCGTAGGTGCGGACGAGCGCCTCCTCGACGGGGATACCGATCTCTCCCCGGTAGACGTCCACCTCGTCCACCCGGTGACCGGCATCCCGGAGCGCCACGGCGAGGTCCGCCCCGCCGTGGATGGTGTCCAGCACCAGTATGCGCATTCCGGGTCAGCGTTCCAGTTCGGCTATCGCCTCAGCCGCGTTCTTCAGCATCAACTCGGCCAGCAGCGGGTCGCTCCCGATGGGGCTGGCGTAGACAAGGGGGACGTCCTTTCCGTTCATGTGGAATGTGCCGGCCCGGGCACCCTCGGGCAGCCCCAGGATCGCAGGGATGTCTTTCTCGATGTGGACACCCCTTGCCAGGAAGAGCGGGACGACGACCAGCATCTCGATCTTCTCTTTCCGGAACGCCTCGAGCTGTTCCTGCACGGTGGGGGTGTTGAGGCTCATGAAACCCGCCCTGACGATGTATTCGTCCGTCTTCTCGGCGATGAGTCTTGCGGTGGTCTCCACGAGGTCCTTGTTGTAGGGGAGCTTGCTCCCATGGCCGACCAGTAGCATGCCCTTTTTAGCCATATATTACAAGGTACTACGATACTCGATTAAAATAATTACTGATCCTTATTGAGCAGCGGTTTTCCAGGCTCCCGCCCGCATCCGGGGTTGAGGCTGCCCCTCCATGGACGGATTCCGGGTGGCGGCACCGCCGTGCACCTTTTTGCGAGACGCCGTTGCGGAGAGATTGGAGAGGCGGGGGTGTTCCAGGGGGAGGGGTTTTCAATGAAACGCAGGAGACAGGGGAGGGGATGTTCCATCCCCCCCGTGGGGGCGGTATCCCATCGATACAGTGCCACGGCCAGGATGAGCAGATCCGCGGTTCGATGCGATCACCCACACCGAAATCCTCTCCCTCTCCCCGTGCACGGCTATCCGGACTATCGCCACAGACTGCCCGCCCCCTATTGAGGGGGCGGGAGGAGACCGCGGAGCGGCCGGGCGGTGGGGGTGGTCGACGAATACCGTTCCCGGTGACACGTTGAAACAGGGGGGAGCCGTCTCCGCCTCCCCCCTCCCCGGCGAGCCCCTCCCCCCCGCGGGGCGATTCCCCATGGATACAGTCTCCGGGGATCTGGCAGTCTCTTCGCGGTCTCACCTGACACCCCCCCAAAGATCCTGCCCCAGCCCAGAGCACGATATCCGGTGCTATCATCATACACTTGCCCCCCTCAAGCGGCCGCGTGGTCAGCCGCATAAGACGTTTCACCGCGGTGGTGATCTGGGGCATCAAACCATGAGCGGACCGACTTGATGACCCTTCCCGTGACGCGACGCAAATCAATATCCCCTATCACCGCCAACGGTTGGAGAAGTATGAGAGAAGCTTTTGATCGTTTTGAACTCATCATAAACGATCGGATCGTAAGGACGCCTGTAGCAATAGCCTCCATGGCCGGGATCGTGGATGCGGCCTACGTTCTTGAGCGGGCGGAGCATGTTGGTGCGGCTTTCATAGGCGGTTACTCGATCGACCGCCCCACGATGGAGGCAAGCCGGCAGATGGCAGACGCCGGCCGAAAAGAGTTTCTATATGATGACCCCCTGGAAGCGCTGGGTCGCGAGATCGCTGCCATCCAGAGCAGCGACGTTGTTCTCGGGATCAACCTCCGTGGCAGCAGCCCTGAGTCATACGCCGGTGTTGCGGAGGCGTTTGAGGACAATGTGGTCTACGAGATCGATGCCCACTGCCGGCAGCAGCCGATGCTTGAGGCCGGCTGTGGCGAGCATCTCCTCCAGCACCCTTCAAAACTCTTTGAGATCATCCGCGCCCTGAAGGCCGAGGACGTCACCGTCTCGGTGAAGATGAGGGCCGGGGTCGCCGCAGACGATGCCGCTCTTGCCCGAAGCATATGGAAGGCGGGGGCGGATATCATACACGTCGATCTGATGGACTTTGGGCATTCGAAGGTCCGCCAGATCAGAAACGCCTCCCCCCTGACTTTGATCGCAAACAACTCCATGACCTCCTTCGACCGCGTGATGGATGCCTTCTCCCACGGCGCGGATATGGTCTCGGTTGCCCGGAAGTCCGATCCCTGGACACTTGCGGGACTGGATGCCGCGATCACCCGGGCGGCCGAGGAAGGGGGCTGGTACAACGCCCCGAAACAGATCTGCCGGGGCGGGGATATCCGGGCTCTGGCCTTCTGCTGCATGCCGGTGAAACCCTGTCCGCTCATTGCGACCCTCCAGAAGGTCGGGCTCTCCCCGGAGGACTACCTCAACCTGAAACAGGAGGCGGTGAAGGGGACGCCGCTTGAGGGCGGGGCGATCACATGTTTCGGGAGTCTTGCATGGTGCTGCAAGACCAGTTCCCCCTGCATGTTCCGGAACATGACCCTGGAGAGTATAAACCTCTCGCCGCAGGATTACATGCGCTGCAAACGCCGTCTCTCTGAGACGATCATGCACAGGATATTCGATGAAACAGAATCTGGTGATGGGTCGGGCTGAACGTGCGCAGATGGCGATGATGCTTGAGGTCTGCGCCTACCCGAAGCCCGGGAACGTCGACCGCTGCCATGACTACCCCGATACCCGGCTCGAACACTTCCTGGCCTCGGCCATCATGGTCCGCCCGGTCTTTGATGAGGCCGAGAAGACCGGCGGCCGCGTCGGTAGGCTGATCCGCGATGCGGTCATGCGGACGAACGGCCACTCTGGCGGAAACACCCATTTCGGTGCGTTCATCCTCCTCGTTCCCCTGGTTCTCGGCGGGGATATCGAGGGGGCGCGGCGGGTTATCGCCGGGACGGATCTCCAGGACGCTCTCGATTTCTACGCGGCGTTCGCACTCACGAACGTCAGGGTGTTAAAGAGCGATGAACTTGACGTGAACGACCCGGCATCGGTTGCCGCCATCCGGGAGAGGGGTATGACCCTTGCCGACATCATGGCCTACTCGGCGCCGAGGGATATGGTTGCCCGGGAGTGGACGAACGGTTTTGCCCTGACGAGGCGGTGTGCCGACCTGCTCCACGCCCACGGCTGCGGGAGGAAGGCGATCGTTGCGGCGTTCATGGAGATCCTGGCCTCGGAGCCGGACACCTTCATAGCGAAGAAGCACGGGGTGGCTGCGGCGGAGAGGACGATGCGGCAGGCGGCCGAGGTGCTTGAGGGCAGCCGCGACCTGGCGGCTTTCGACTCTGACTGTGTCTCAGCCGGGATCAACCCCGGTTCGATCGCCGATATCACCATAGCCGGGATCTACGTGGCCCTGGGGGAGGGGTGGCGGTGGGACTGCTGAGCGAGGGGATCAGTGAGGTGATCGCGACCACCTGCCGCAACGCTGCGCCCATCGGGATCATCAACCGCGGCGGTTCGATGCACATGGTCCTCTTCCGGGGGAGCCATACAGCCCGGAACGTCGCCCGGGACCGCCGGGTGGTGGCAAACTTCGTCTTTGACCCGGTGATCTACGTCCGGACGGCGTTTGACGACCTCCCGGACGATGATTTTGTCACCGAGAAGGTCGGGGGAGAGGTCTTCTGCCGTCTCCATGAGGTGGAGGCCTGGGCTGCGTTCACCGCCGAGGTGGAACGATCGAACACCGAGGCGCTTGTCGTCCGACTCACTCCCGTGAAGGAAGAGGTTCTGGAACTCCGGCTGCATCCGGTGAACCGGGGGTTTGCAAGTATTATTGAGGCCACTGTCCATGCAACCCGTTACGTCAGGAAACACGACCCCTGGCTCTTACAACTGATCGAGCACCACGCCGCCCTTGCCCGGAGGTGCGGCGGTGCCAGGGAGCATGAGGCGCTCAGGCTGCTTGAGGAGTATATCGCCGGGAAGACGGGGAAGTGAGGGGTTCTCCCCATGTAAGTCCCCGGGGATGCTTTTTTTGAATTCCGTGAAACGGCCTCCTTTATTACCTCCCGGGAAGGGCCGGCAAGCCCAATTACTCAAGTTATATATACCCCTCAGGCTGATTCAGGGTTATCCATGAAGAGCATCGTTGAGACCGCAGGGGAGGACGCGCAGTTGAGCATATCCGTTGAGTTGCTGCGGGCAGGAGGGCAGGATAAGACACTCCTCGGGCCGGGGGAGTATACAGTATTGTTCCCGACGAACGATGCGTATTCCCTCTTTTCGGAAGAGTTGCTGGACTCCGTCCGGGCCGACCCGGTGAAGGTTGCAAACCTGGTCAGGTTCCACGTCATCCTGGGCAAACTCACCACATACGAACTGGCGGGGATGGAAGCGATCAAGACGCTGCAGGGTGAACACCTGGAGATCTCCGGGGCGCCTCCTGGGATACGGCTGAACGGAGCCGCCATCATAAAGCCCGACATCGAGTGCACAAACGGTATATACCATATCATCGACCGCGTTCTCCTGCCGCGCGCCCTCGAGGCACGGTTGAAGCAGTATGGCACCGGTTGAGTGCTGGACACATCGTTCTCACTCTCTGGTCCCTCCCCGTTTTCCAATCATCATCCAGGCTGCGAGGCAGACCGCCCCGACCGCCAGGTTGATCGCCCCCAGACCCCACACCAGGCTGCTTCCGGCAAGGAAGACCAGAATCAGACCGGCGCTGCCAAAGACCAGACCGGCGCAGTTGATCAGGGCGGATGCGGAGCATGAGCAGATCGGCACAGTCCCGGTTCGTCCGGTCGAGGGCGTTCTAAAAGGCGTCCATCTCCTCCCGCGCCGCACACAGCACCGCCCTGCAGGCCGCCAGAGGCCGGCGCGCCCACCAGATATGCAGGGTCGAGATATGGCCGTGGCGGATGGACTTCTCCCGCCGTGCGTGCTCGGATATTTTCTTAATCGGGAGATCGACTTCGATGAGACGTTTTGGGTAGTGGATCATTCGTATAACTCCGGAGGTGGATGGTTCTCGCTGGACCAGGGGATGAGTGCGTGCTCTCAGAAGAGAGACTGGTATTCTCTATTGTATAGTCGATTCGATCTGATAATTTCGCCCCGCATAAGAAATCCCTATATATTTACTTCATGAATATGATGGTACAATGCTTCAGTCCGAAGTCGTCTCTCACCTGATCCAGCAGATCTATCACTCTCGCCCCGATCTCAAGTTATCAAAAAGAGCGGTACATAAAATCCTCTTCAAGGTGCGGACGGCCCTCCCCGAAGACGACCCGGTCAGAAAGAATATCCCGTTTTACTGGTACAACTACGGCCCTTATTCAGAGGTCGTCGAGGCCTCTATCGATACCCTGAAGGTCAACGGCATCCTCAGAGAGGAGGAGACGCACAGGGGCAACTCCCTCCTCATGCTTACCACCAACCTTACCGATACCCTCAATGAGCTTGAAGAGGCCTCTGCCATCGTCGAGCGCATCGTCAGGAATATCGATCCTTATCACATCGAACCTTTCGTCAACCAGATCTACCGGGAAGATGCTCCCTACGAGTTCATGCCCCTCTATAAAGTGGATTTTCTGAACCTCTTCGAAGAATACCTCAAATTACACCCTGTCGGCCAAACCACCCTCAACCGGTACATTGAGGACGACACAAATCCCCAGATCGACCGCCTGGAAAATCTCATCTACGACTGCGAGGCCGAACTCGTCGAGGAACCGCTCTTCGAAGAGTTCAACGACGAGTTCACCTCATATGTCTCAGGAGCCGGAAAGGCCTTCGACATCATCAGAAAGAATGAGGATAACGCCTACACGATCACCGAATCGACCTGTAAGACCGCTGTGGAGATCTGGTACACCTTTGTCAAAGGGGTGCGCATTCTGGACGAAGGACACGACGAGTACTACGACAATAAACTTGAACAATGGGAAGTGGAATACCGTTCGGCCATCTCGAATATGATCTCAGAGGTGAACGCATTTAACCGAAACATTCGGGAATCGGTCCGCCCTACAAACCGCCGGAATGCCAACGACCGCTCAAAGAGGATCCTCTCCTCTCTGATCGAGGGTTACCTCTCCTGAAGAGAGCGACCACGATGCCCCCCCTCCATCATTTTCTCGACACAAACATCCTTGTCGGATCCCGGATCGAATGGGATGGACAGCACCATCACACTCACCGATACATGCAGCAGGACGGCTTCCTCCGGCATACGAGCGAGCGGGTGTATAAGGAATGCACCGGCGTATTTGGTCTGTTCAGGAGAACGATAACAAAATACCTGAACTATCTTGTAAAATCCCTCCCTGTCTCTCCTGACCCCTTCACCCTCGATCGGACCATCCAGAAACTCACCGAGCGGCATACCCTCTCACTAAAAAACGAGAAAGAGAAGAATGTGCTCGGTTCTTTTGTGCAGCAGAACATGGACGATCTCCGCAACTGTGCCCTGGGAACAGAACAAGATCGGGACACCTTCAGACAGGAGATCATCGACGCCATCAAGGGAGCATTGGATTCACTGGATAGAGATTGCCGTCCCGACGACCCTTCAGCCCCGGTCGTCTGTTACACCTGCTGCCCCGAGAATTATGACTCACATCTCCCGGATCAAAAAAGCGCTCTGATCACCGCCATCGGCTACGAACCAGACATCCTTGTGATACTGGACGCATATTTCATACAGATTAATCGGATAAGGGAGGATGTCAGTCTCGTCACCGCTGACAAGACCCATATTCTGAACAACCGCAAGAAAATCGAGGAGACACTCCCCGGCATCACCATTCGAGAACCGGGGTCTTTCTTCACCGGGTAAGCAGATCACCCCTCAGACGCCCGCAGAATAGCGTCTTTCCCCGCCTGATAGTGCTCCACCGTCACCACCGGCTTCCATCCCAGCCGGACCGGATCCCGGATCAGACGAACCTCAGGCGTAGATGCACAGTTGTACACCACATACAACCAGTAATCGTTCTTCAACCGCGTCGCCGTCCTGTACTCGTTCTCTGTCAGGAACACATCGCCCGTACCGGCACGCCCCTTCACCTCGATAAAGCGGACATCGACGGAGACCCCCGGGTTCTCGGGATCGAACCGCCGGGAGATCTGATCAAAACCGCGGTTTTCAAGTTCCACGCTCTCGACCGCATACCCCTCCCCGTCCTCCGTCACCATCGTATCAAAGTAACTCACCGCCGGACACTTTTCCAGCAGCCCCGAGTGGGTCGCCCCGCAGCTCGCATAACCGTTGAGAATCCGGTAGGTCTGCTGGTATGAGAGCCCGATCGCCTCCTGCAGCATCTTGATCGTAAACTGCTCCAACCCCATCGCCGCCACCGTCTCCAGGGCGGCGGCCTCCTTGGTCATGGTGTCTTTGGTGGGGATCTTGAGGCGCCGGATCTTTCGGTCCGGGAGGTCGGTGTGGCCGTTCTCGATCGCCCACCCATAGAACCGTTTGAGGATGATGTGGTCGGCGATGGTGTTCTGCTTGAAGGGTTTGCCGCGGGCGCTGATGGCGGTCTTGAGGGCGGAGATGCCCTGGTAGATGTCGGCCATGCTGTTCTCCAGGTATGGCCCGATAAACCGCCGCCACCCGACGAGGGTGAAGACGATCTTGTTTGTTCGACCTGCACTGATGTTGTTGCAGGACTGCGATTCGGCGATGAACTCGCGGATCAGGTCGGCGTCACACGCGGTGAGCCTGCCGTTGGCGAGACCACGGTTGATGGAGTTGTGCTCTTGATGCAATGGAAAAGAGCTGTCTGAAAGTGTTGGCGCACATTTCATACGCATGCCTTCGGTCGGGGCGGGAAAAAGGATGTCGGATTTAGACCGAAAGTCAGTATGCTGCTATGGGGATTTGAACCCCAGTCGCAGGAGTGAGAGTCCTGCATGATTGGCCGGTCTACACTATAGCAGCGCAGTGCACCAATGTGCCTTAAAACGTTGTCTGTTATGGTATTTAAACCTGTCCCGCCATTCTCCTCCCGATTTCTGACGGCAACCACTCGATCTGAGCCTGATCCGGGCTTCTTTCTTTGCAATTTCTGGCACAGACACCCATAAGTAGCTTCCCATCTAACCTATACCGGCAGCAATGAGCAGTCTCGAAGAGCAGATACGGGAGATCGAGGACGAAATCAGGAAAACTCCCTACAACAAGGCGACCTCCAAACACATCGGCCGCCTCAAGGCGAAAGTCGCGAAGATCCGTGACGAGGCTGTGACCCGGGCGATGGCCTCCGCCGGAGGGGGGGAGGGCTACTCCGTCAGGAAATCGGGAGACGCCACCGTTGTCCTCGTTGGGTTCCCGTCAGTCGGTAAGAGCACGCTGCTCAACAGTCTCACCGGTGAGAACCTGAGCGAGACAGCCTCCTACGCCTTCACGACAGTCTCCGTCATACCGGGCTTGATGGAGCACCGGGGCGCAAAGATCCAGATCCTGGATATCCCGGGGCTGATAGCCGGCGCAGCCATGGGGAAGGGCCGCGGGAAGGAGGTCATCGCTGTCGTGCGGAGCGCTGACCTGATCCTGATACTGGTCGACGTCTTCAACCAGCAGCACACAGACGTCCTCCTCCGCGAACTCCACGATGCAGGTATCCGGATCAACCGGGAGAGGCCCGATATAACCATCAAGAAGACCGGCAACGGCGGGATAAGGCTGAACACCGTCGGTGCTGTTGACCTCGATATAGAGGAGATCCGCTCGATCCTGGCCGAGAACAAGATCATGAACGCCGAGGTCCTGATCCGTGAAGGAGTCACCCAGGACGATTTCATCGATGCGATGATTGGAAACCGAGTCTACGTCCCGGCGTTCATCGCGGTCAACAAGGTCGACCTGGTCGACGAGAGGATGCGGCAGGAGATCGAGGAGAACCTTACCGAGAGGTTCGGTGAGCCCCCGATCATGGTCTCTGCGCAGAGCGGCTACAACATCGAAGAACTCAGGGACGCCATCTTTGATAGCCTGCGGTTCATGCGCGTCTACCTGAAACCGGTCGGCGGCCCCGCCGACCTGGACGAGCCGCTGATCATCCGGAGCCCGGCGACGGTCGAGGACGTCTGCAACCGTCTCCACCGCGACTTTGCGGATAAGTTCCGTTACGCAAAGGTTTGGGGCAGATCCGCCAAGCACGACGCCCAGCGCGTCGGGCTCAACCACCGGCTCGCCGACGGCGACATCCTGACCATAGTCACCCGCCGCTGATGACCTCCTGGAGGAGGGGCAGCGGGGCATCTGTTTTCAGGGCGGTGCCCGAGTAGTGGGCGCGGCTTGCGCTGTAGCCAAGAGACCTGAGCCGCTCGATCACGCTCTCGATCCCGGCCGGGGAGACCCGTAGCGATCCTGCCAGAACGTGGTGGTCGTAGTGGCTTGATGTATCGAGTTCCTGCCGGCAGGTTGAGAGCAGCCTCGAGATCCGGGGGGCGGTTCCGGCTGTGACCGACGGCAGGGCCTCCTGCATCGCGGCGAGGGTCTGGTCGTCGTTGATCCTGCCCGTCCAGAGGGGGCCGACCGCGACGAGGCGGGCGCCGCAGAGCGGGCAGTCTGCAGGTTCGGGGAGAATCCCGGCCTCTTCCGTCCGGTAGAGGCAGCCGGGGCACTGCATCACGTAACCTATCCGTGCCAGCGTCCGGTCGGCCGCTGCAGCGCCGCTGCGGAGCCGGAGGTGCAGCCGGTGGAAGTGCTCGTGGGCGTAACAGAAGAGCGGTTCCACGCCGCGGTCGTAGCGGATCACCTCGCGCACGACAAACCCGAGCAGCGTCCGGAGACCCACCTCGGCATGGTACTCGGTGTTCCTTGGCCGGGAGAAGTAGCGGCGCATCCCCGCCGGGAGGTGCGCACCGCAGAGCGGTGCGGTGTCGGTGGCGGTGACGAAGAGGTAGTTCCCGGCGCTCCGTGCGGCGGAGTCGGTAAAGGGCGCCGGTGTCCCGAAGGGGTCGAGGTCGACGGCATCAAACCTTCTCCCGCTCATAAGCACGTTTGCGTCCTGGCAGGTGACCTCGATCTCCAGGCCGGAAGTCTCGACGTTATGCCGGATCAGGTCGGCCGCTCTCTCGCTCCGGTCGTTGATCGTCACCGGTATCCCGGCCTCGCCTGCCACCCGGAGCCCCCGGACGCCTGAAGCCCCCATGGCGTCGAGGTAATCCCGCGGCCGGAGGAGTGTGACCAGCAGGACGGTGGTGTCACGGTTCAACTCCATGCGCGGATTGTAAAAGACCGGGGCGTTTCCCGGCGGGAACTGGAGACCCGGGTCCTGCCGGGGCACAAAAAAGCGGGTTCTCCCTTCGGTAACCTCAACGAGATCCATATTTTTCCGGGAAACGTGGATGCTCGATATCCTTATACCTTCTCATGGGCAACACTCTTAGTCCAGTGCGTGGGCTTGTGGCCTAGCCAGGATATGGCGTCAGCCTCCTAAGCTGAATGTCGGGGGTTCAAATCCCCCCAAGCCCGTTGCTTTTTTCCAATACCGCATGAACTGCGAGGTTCGTCTCACCTGGAAATGGTATCCGGGTAATAGGAGAGAGGGGTGGGTGTGGTCGACGAATACCGTTCAACCAGAGACGCAGGAGAGAGGGGAGTGGGGAGATGGGGGTGTTTCCACGAATACCGTTCAACCAGAGACGCAGGAGAGAGGGGAGGGGGATGCACCATCCCCCTCCCCGTCAGCCCCTCCCCCACGGGGCGATATCCAATAGATGCACTGCCATGAGAGGGATCCTCTCTGCCGTCAACGTGAACACCCTCACCGAGATCCCTTTCCTGCTCCCCATGGCACGGTATCCGGTACTATCGCCACGCACTGCCCGCCCCCTCTGGAGGGGCGGGAGGAGGCCGCGGAGCGGCCGGGCGGTGGGGGTAGCTCTAACTCCCACGGAAAAAGGGTGTCTGATGGAAATGCAGGAGACAGGGGAGGGGGATGCTCCATCCCCCGCCCCTGCGAGCCCCTCCCCCACGGGGTGATTCTCCATCGATACAGTGTCCCGGTCAGGATGAGCAGATCCGCGGCTCGATGTGAACACCCTCACCGAGATCCCTTTCCTGCTCCCCATGCACGGTATCCGGTGCTATCATATCATAACTTGCCCGCCCGACTTTCCGGGCCCTGGCGGTGTGGGTGTGGCCGACGTAAAACCGTTCAGCCAGAGATGCCGGGAGAGAGGATACCCCCTCCCATGAGGGATCACGCTCGAGGATCCTCTCACGTATACCCGCTGCGAGCGCGCGGCCGTCCTGCACCGTTGCAAATAACCGGGTTATTTATCTCGCAGGGGTGAACCTGACTCCTCGATAATGAGCGCATCAGCCTTTCTCAGGATTACCCGGCCGCACAACGCCATAGTTGCCGGGCTTACCGCGCTCCTTGGCTACCTCATCGCCACGGGAACGCTCACGGTGCCATCGCTCCTCCTCGCCGTTATCGTTGCGCTCATAACCGCCGGCGGGAACGTCATAAACGACATATTCGATATCGATATCGACCGGATCAACCGGCCGGACCGCCCTCTCCCGGCCGGGAAGATCAGCCCCGGCGCTGCAAAGACCTACGCCCTGGCTCTATTCCTCTCCGGGATCGTGCTTGCCGCGCTGACGACACCGCTCTGCCTTGCCATAGCCCTCATCAACTCGGTCATCCTGGTTGCCTATGCCGCCCGGCTGAAACGCACCCCTCTCATCGGAAACGTCGCCGTCGCCTACCTGACAGCCAGCGTCTTCCTCTTCGGCGGGGCGTTTGCAGGCGTCTTCGGGCTCATCAGCAACCTCTCGCTTGCGGCGATCACGTTGCTTGCAACCCTGGCAAGGGAGGTTCTGAAGGATGCAGAGGACGTCGAGGGTGATGCGGCGGGCGGCGCACGCACCCTCCCCATGATCATAGGCATACGGCGGACGGGGATCTTCGCCTTTGCCTGCGCCTGTTGTGCCGTGGCGGTAAGCCTCCTCCCCTTCGGCAGATGGTGGGGCGGGTTCTACCTTGCCGGCATCGCAGTAGTGGATATAGTCATCGTGGCCGGAGCCGCCAGAGGGGCGGCCTGCACGCGGCCGGACTGTGTCCGTGCGTCCCGGGCAACATCCATACTCCGGGCGGGGATGTTTGCTGCGCTCGCCGTCTTTGCAATTGCCGCAGTTATCTGAGCGGGGGTGTTTCCAGCGAGAGAGGTTTTCGGATGAGACGTCGAGACAGGGGCGATATCCCATCGATACAGTGCCACGGGTAGGATGAGCACCTCCACGGCTCGATGTGAACACCCTGCCGAAATCATGCTTCCGTCCCCCGGACACGTCATCATACACTGCCGCGGGAGAGCATCAGGACCGTCCCCGTGAATCCATCATCAGGATTCAGTTTCCCCCCCGTAACACGGCTTTCCAGGTGCAATCACCGCAGCCTCTCCGTCACCCTCTCACAGCGCCGGCGACGGAGGCTTTCTGGGTCTCCGGCGGTGCTCTCCTTCCGGCAGGTTACCGTCCTGTTGCGCTGACAATCGCTGATAATTTTATCTGGTTATGGACGAGAGTTGTTAGCCGGGAGATCTCCATGAAGGTTTACCGGCACGGGGACACGTACATAGCACCTAAAGGTTCCTTCTTTGACGGGAACGTGAAGATAGAGGGAAATTTTATCACTCCCCCCTGGACGCATATCTGGGGGAACATGATTGTCAGCGGCCGGCTTGAACTCGGCCCCGGATCCACCGTCGGCGGGTTTGTCGAGGCCGAGAGCGCCATCATCGGCCACGACGCCAGGATCAAAGGGCCGCTCCGGGTGCTCGAGAGAGCCACCATCTGTGACAACGCCTGCCTCCACTCTATCCAGGCCGGCGGAGACGTCATACTGCGGCCCGGGGTGAAGACCGGGGTCGTAACCAGCGAAAAGACGATCTACGTCTATGGGAAAGTCAGCACCGAACAGTTACTGGGCCGGGCCGTGAAGGTCCACGCCCCCTGACGCCGCGTCGAGACCGAGCAGGGCGGCATCCCTCAACGCCGCCCAGTCGGCGATAGTCTCCACACAACCGTCTTTCAGGTTCACAACACCGATGGCGGTGATCCCCATCCGGTCGGCCATATCTATCCCGTCCTTCACCTCCACAAGACAGCCGACACCGATGATCGCCCGCGGATGATGCTTCCTGGCCATCCTCTTTATGAACGTCGAGCCCGGCACAATGAATACCCTGTAGCCCAGTTTTTCAAGCCACAGAATGTTCTCCCCCACCTGGCAGCGGCCGCAGTTCCGGCATTTCAGGCCTTCCGGCGTCAGGTTCGCCGGACACTGTGCCGAGCGCAGGCACTGCGGCAGGAAGATCGCACGCTCCTCCACCGGGGTCTCCGCGAAGGCTTTCTGGTTCATACTGTTGCGAAGCGTTATGAAGAACGTGATGAGATCCCTGTCATCCAGCCCGAGAAGTTTGCAGAACGCCTTCACAAGCCCTTCCAGTGCGACCATGCCCGGTATCAGGATCTGCGGCAGGTAAAACTTGCCCCTCCGGACAGAGGCGACGGTGAGGAGCGCGAGCGCCACCGCGAAGAGCAGCATCCCCAGGATTACAAAGAACGTCACCTCTCCAATCAGGGTCATCACCTGCCCCCAGGCGCCGGTTGCAAGGAGACTCATCGTTTCCCCTCCATCAGCCGGAACGACTCCGTATAGGGCGGCCGCAGCACCCCGACCTCAGTGACGATCGCATCGACCAGGTCGAGCGGAGTGGCGTCGAAGGCGTAGTTTAAGACCGCCGCACCATCGGGTGCGAGCACCCGGTCACCGCATCGGGCAAGTTCGTCGCGGTCCCGCTCCTCGACAACGACATCAGCCTCGCTCCTCGCGGGATCGAACGTCGAGACCGGTGCCGCCACATAGAACGGGATACCGTGGTGCCGGGCGGAGATGGCGTGCATGTATGTCCCGATCTTGTTGAAGACCGCGTCCCGCGTGATCCTGTCTGCACCGACGATGACGGCGTCGATCACCCCTTTCCGCATAAGATAGGCCGCTGCCGAGTCGGTGATGAGGGTCACATCGATCCCGTCCCGTGCGAGTTCCCAGCAGGTCAGGCGTGAACCCTGGTTCAGCGGCCGGGTCTCGCAGGCGATCACCCGCACATCCTTTCCCGCCTCAACCGCCGACCGGACGACCCCGAGCGCCGTCCCCCAGCAGCGGCAGGCAAGCGCCCCCGCGTTGCAGTGGGTGAGCACCGTGCACCTCTCCGGCAGGAGTTCGGCTCCGAACGCGCCGATCCTCCGGCAGGTCACCTCGTCCTCCTCGGCAACGGCGCCCGCCTCGCGGACCGCGGCCTCCTTTGCCGCCTCGACCGACCCTGCCGCATCGGCCGCGCCGAGGACGCGGTCGATCCCCCAACCCAGGTTGACCGCGGTAGGCCGGGTGCTCCGGAGAATCTCGGCTGCCCGGTGGAGATCCCGGCGGAACCGCACAGGATCCCTCTCGCCGCTCCGGGCGGCTGCAAGCGCCACACCCATCGCCCCTGCGATCCCTAGCGCCGGGGCGCCGCGGATCGCGAGCCTCCGGATCGCATCGGCGAGTTCGTCGACGGTTCTGCAGCGGCCAACCTCATACCGCCCCGGGAGAAGGGTCTGGTCGATGTAGATGATGCAGTTGTTCTCCGCATCCCAGGCAATGGTGTAGGTGGTCTCTCCTTTCATCTTCACCCCGCGCGGATCACGTCCAGGTAGGCCCGCATCGCCGCCGCCTCGCCCATCGCGACCGAGTCGGGGATGTCCCTTGGAGCGGTGGCGGTTCCCGCAACATAGATCCCGGGCTTCACCGTCAGCACGGGGCCGAGCTTCTGGTCGGCAACCCCGAAGAACCCCGACTCGTCACGCGGGATCCCAAGCATCCGGGCGATCTCCTCCGCACCACCGGCGGGTTCAAGACCGACGGAGAGCACCACAAGGTCGGGGTGGACGGTCTCCACCTCACCGGTCTCGGTGTTCTCCGCGATCAGCGTCAGCCGATCGTTTTCTTCGAGCACCTCCCCAGGGAACCCCCGGACGAACCTGACGCCAAGACTCTTTGCCCGCTCGAAGTACTCCTCGTAACCCTTGCCGTATGCCCTGATATCGTTGTAGAAGACAGTAACCTCGATCTCCGGGTTCTTCTCCCGGATGAGCATCGCGTTCTTCATGGCATACATGCAGCAGACGCCCGAACAGTAGGGGCGGTCGATGGAGATGTCACGTGAACCGACGCACTGGACAAACGCCACGCTTCGAGGAGTCCTGCCGTTTGAGAGCCGCCGGATCTTCCCGCCGGTGGGGCCGCTTGCGTTGATCAGCCGCTCGAACTCAAGGCTCGTGATGACGTCCGGGATCAGGAGGTAGCGCAGCTGGGTCTTGTTTCTGGCATCAAACGTCGCGTAACCGGTTGCAACGATGATGCTTGCCGCCTCAAGGTCGATCGTGCGCTCCTCGTCCTCGTGGAGGATTGCGTCCCTGCCGCAGACGTCGTAACAGAGACCGCACTCGATGCAGTGCTCAGCGTCCTTCACGACGATATCGGGGACGGCCTGGGTGTGAGGTTTGTAGATGGCTTTTCGAACACCGACACCGGCGTCAAACCGGTTGTAGACCTCCACAGGACAGATCAGGGTGCAGTCCCCGCAGCCGTTGCACTCGTTCTCCAGGATGTAGCGAGGGTGTTTCCTGACCCTGACCCTGAAGTTCCCGACCTCGCCCTCGACCGACTCGACCTCTGAACAGGTGTGGATGGTGATATTCGGGTGCCGGGCAACGTCCACCATCTTTGGGGAGAGGATGCACATCGAGCAGTCGTTTGTGGGGAACGTCTTGTCGAGCTGTGCCATGTGCCCACCGATGCTGGGCTCACGTTCTATGAGGTGGACATGGATGTTGTGGCCTGCGAGGTCGAGCGCTGCCTGGATACCCGCAACCCCGGCGCCGATGACGACGGCATCAGCCACGGCGGTAACCTCCTGCAAGCCGGACGTATGTCTCCGCGTTCTGAACGATCCCGGCCTCCTCTTCGGCGGTTGTCCCCCGAACAACCTTTCCGGGCACGCCGAGGACCAGGGAGGCCGCCGGGATCTCTTTTCCTTCGGTCACCACCGCGCCGGCGCCGATGATGGATCCCTCCCCAACCACAGCACCGTTCAGGACGATTGCGCCCATCCCGACGAGCACACGGTCGCGGATGGTGCAGCCGTGCAGGATGGCGCCGTGGCCGACAGAGACCTGGCTCCCGATGCTGACCGGGTGGCCGGGGGTGGTGTGGACGGTGGCGTTGTCCTGGATGTTTGAGCCAGTTCCAACCGTGATCCTGTCCCGGTCACCGCGGATAACAGCACCGAACCAGACACTAACGTCGTCGGCGAGCGTCACGTCCCCGATGACCGTTGCATTCTCTGCGATAAAGACGCGGCTCCCCACAACCGTTCCGCTCTCCATAGTAAGTCTAGTATTTGTTCTGGCGATACAAAACCTTCTCCATCGCCGGTGGCGGTCAGGCCATACCTCTCTCCCCGGGTTCGGTGAACCTTTTCGGGGACGGATCCAGGGGGAGGGTGTTTCCACGAAAGACGCTCCTCACAGGGTGGCGATTGTCCCAATCGATACACTGCCGGGGAGCGCATCAACCAACGTCTCAGTGGATCCCCCGTCAGGATCCCGTTCCTCCCCCCGTGCACGGCTATCCGGGGCTATCATCATGCACTCACCCGCCCCCCTCTCGCAGAGGGGGTGGTCTATGAACACCGTTCAATCGGAGATGCAGGAGACAGGGGAGGGGGATGCTCCATCCCCCTCCCCATCAGCCCCTCCCCGTGGGGGCGATTCCCGATCGATACGGTGTCGGGGGATCTGGCAGTATCTTCGCGGTCTCACCTGACACTCCTGAAAGATCCTCTCTCCGCCCATGGCACGGTATCCGGTGCTATCACCCCTCACTGCCCGCCCCCTATGGAGGGGGCGGGAGGAG
Source organism: Methanoculleus receptaculi (assembly GCF_033472595.1). Taxonomy (NCBI): domain Archaea; kingdom Methanobacteriati; phylum Methanobacteriota; class Methanomicrobia; order Methanomicrobiales; family Methanomicrobiaceae; genus Methanoculleus; species Methanoculleus receptaculi. The sequence goes on from NZ_CP137642.1 coordinate 960,421, forward strand.
GCGCGGAACGCGCCGGGAGGTGGGGGTTATTCCAGAGGCTAAAACACTGTCACGGCGGCACGTCGCGACAGGGGCGGTGGAGGCGGCTCGATGCAAACCGTTCAGCCAGAGATTCAGGAGAGCAACCCCAGCGCCACCCGCTCCGCCGACCACTACCCCTAATACCCATCAGTGCAAACGCCTCTTGATGAGAGTGGTGGTCGGGGGGACGTTTGACCCCCTCCATGCCGGGCACCGGAAACTCCTCTCCCGCTCCTTTGACCTTGCCGGCCCCGCCGGCGAGGTTGTGATCGGGCTGACAACCGATGAGTTCGCCGGTACCAAGGAGCATCCCGTCCAGCCATACCAGAAACGACTGGATAACGTCACGGCATTCATCCTGGAGAAGGGTTACACCGCCTCCTGGGCGGTTGAACCTCTCTCCGACCGCTATGGGAGCGCCGTCGATGCCGATTTCGATATCCTTGTCGTCTCCGAGGAGACATTCCATGTTGCCCTGGATATCAACGAACTCCGGCGGCAGAACGGCCTGGCAAAGGTCGACCTCTACGTTGTCTCGTGCGTCCTCGCCGAGGACGAACGGCGGATCTCGAGCACCCGTATATACCGGGGCGAGATCGACCCGCACGGGCGCCTGATCAGATGATGTGGTTTGCTATATCGTCCTTGATCAACCAGTCGCAGTAGAGGCAGTGCAGCCCCTTATCAAGCACCTCAAAGGTGCTCTCCACCGGTTCGTTTGTGTTCGTGATGCAGCCGGGGTTCGGGCATCTGACCACGCCCTTGATGACGTGGGGGATCTCCACACCCTTCTTCTCCACGACCCCATACTCCCGGATGATGTTGATCCTTGCCTGCGGCGCAAGCAGGGCTATCAGGTCGACCTCCTCCTTGCGGAGTTCCCGGTTCTCGATCTTCACGATATCCTTCTTCCCCAACCGCCTGCTCTCGACGTTTGTCGCGATGCTCAGGCACTCGTTTGTCGACCCCGTGATGCCAAGGATCCGCAGGACGTTCAGCGCCTCGCCGGCCGTGATATGATCTATGACGGTGCCGTTCCGGATGGGGCTGACGAGCAGCCCGTGTGCGGTATCTTTCCTGCTCATCTCATCACCTCGTGAAGGAGCGCCATCCTGACCGGAACACCGTTGCGCGCCTGCTCAAAGTAGCGCGCATACGGCGTCCTATCCACAGCAGGATCGATCTCCCCGGCGCGCGGCAGGGGGTGGAGGATCATCAGGTGATCCCGGACGCCCTCCAGCAGTTGTGTTGTTATCCGGTAACTCGAGGCTACGTTGTAGTATGACGCCGTGTCCGGGAAACGTTCGCGCTGGATCCTCGTGACATACAGAACGTCGAGTTCCCTGATCGCCTCCTCAACGCTCGCGTGCTCGACCACCTCCACACCGCGCTCCCGCAGTTCAACCGCTATGTTCACCGGCATCTCAAGCCCCGTAGGCGCGATCGTGTGCAGGGTGACGCCGTAGAGGGAGAGTGCAAGCGCCAGCGAGTGCGCCGTCCTCCCGTAACGGAGATCCCCCAGAAGCCCCGCATCGATACCGTCAAGCGGCATGGACTTGCGGATGGTGTAGAGGTCAAGCAGCGTCTGGCTCGGGTGCTGCCCCGCACCGTCGCCGGCGTTGATCACCGGGACGGAGGAGAACTCGGCTGCAAGGCGTGCCGCCCCCTCTTTAGGGTGGCGGAGCACGATGGCGTCCACGTAGCCGCTCACCACCCGGATGGTGTCTGCGAGCGTCTCCCCCTTGACGATGGAACTCGCCTCCACAGAATCGACGTTGATCGACTGCCCGCCGAGCCGGGCCAGGGCGGCTGCAAACGACATCCGTGTGCGGGTGCTGGGTTCAAAGAAGAGAAGCGCCACGAGCCTGTCCTTGAGCAGCCCCGGCGGGTAACGCCCGGTCTCGAAGACCTCTGCTCTATCTAGCAGGTAATCGAGGTCTTCCCTTTCAAAATCGCGGATAGAGATAATGTGGTACATCGTGCGGCTACCTTCCGGGGCTCGCGTTCAACCTTTCCGCCCCATCCTCTCATGGATACTGGTTCACCGCGCAGAAAGAAAATACCTTTTCGCGTGATCGGATGAGAACCTTTCTCATCCCCGGCCGCCCCATACTTACTCAACGGAGGATAGAATGGTTCCAGGCGAGAAAGAAAGGTATGCCGCCGAGACCTGCTCCCATTGCGGGGGGCTCGGCTGCACCTACTGCAGCGGAAAGGGCAGCGTGATGGTAGAGCAGCCATCGCGCAGGTGCAGGCACTGCGGCGGCGACGGGTGCATCTACTGCGGCTACACCGGCTGGGAGCACCCGCTGAAAGAGTATTAGCCTCGCTACCGGCGCGCGATAGTGATGTAGCCGCTGTGGGCGACCCGGGTCGACGGCCTGGTTCCCCTGGCGGAACGCGTCAATTCACGCTCGATGCACTCGTAGCAGTGGACCTCGCGAAAGATCGGTGCCGCGGCATCGAGTGCGGTGAACGTATGCTCAAGGAACGGGGTGTAGCACGCCAGGTAGCCGCCGGGCCTGAGGAGCGAGAATGCATGCTCCACGTGTGCCGGGGTTATCGTCATGTCCAGGTGGACCACATCGAACTCTCCGGTTGCCTGGAGCATATCGCCCGCCATCACCTCGACGTTATCGAGCCTGGCGTTTCTGATGTTCTTCTCTGCAAGCGCTGCAAACTCCGGGCGCACCTCGCAGGTCTTCACGTGGCGGGCGATATTTCCAAAGTAGATCGCGGCGACACCGCTCCCCGTCCCCGCGTCGAGGACGGTGTCGTCCCGGTTCATCCCGGTGTAGGCTATAACCAGCCCTATGTCTTTTGGAAGCATGGGAACGCCGCTGCGCTTTGCGTGGACAAAAAAATCGGTTGGCCGCGGGCGCAGCACGATGAACGGGACGCCGAGGTGTGTCCTGACCTCGTCGCCCGGGTTCATCCCGGGGAGTGCCGAGAGGTCGATCGTCCCGCGGTCGGTGGAGAACTGCCCCTCCTCCGCCGTCACGAAGTACTCCCGGTCCTCTCCGACGAGCAGGAGGCGTTCGCCGGTCTCGATCATTGCTCGGCGAGTTTCAGTATGGCTTCGGCGATATCGCCGCGGGTCTCGATGAGCGCGGCCCGTGCAGCCTCTTCTGTTGCTCCGGTCTGGGATGCTACGAGCGCGACGTCCTCGTCCGGGATCTCAGGGGCGGTCTCCTCAAACCGGGGTTCGCCGGTGATCTGGTAGGAGGTTACCCCCTGCATCCTGGTTGCGACGACCTGGGCCTCTTCAAAGATGTAGTCCCCGGCGGACGTCTGGATGATGACCCTCTCAACGCCCTCGAGTTCCTCCATCTCCATGCCCATCTGCTTCATCATCTGCTTCATCTTCTTAGGGTTTATCTTTCCTGGATACATTCGGATCCTCTCCCCTGCCTTACTTTTACGGCTACACCGTAATTAAATGCCAGCATCTCCCGGCCGGAGAGGAGGGCGGCGCCGGTGGCAAGGAGGTTATCATCCCCGGTCACCACCAGCACCTCGTCCCCTGCGCGGATGCTTTCGTCGGCAGAGACCACGTGTTTTGCCATAGCGTTCCTGCCGTCAGCGATGAACGCCGCTACATCCTCCTGCACCGCCACCCTGTAGCCCGGCGGCGGTATGTGGGCGGCAAGACGAACCGCTCCGGCGATCCCGAGGGTGAGGCGGCCGTCCTGCGCACGAACGGTCGCAAGCCTCTCGCCGTCGAGACGCACCTGCCGGATACGCCCTGTCGTGGATAACTGGAACGTGCATCCGTCGGGGAATATGGCCTCCCCTGCCCCTCTCCCAAACTGGAAGTCACCTATCGTCCTGACCCGCTGCAGCAAACTGTCTTTTGAGTACCCGGTTGACGTCATCAACAAACTCCTCTTCTGTTTCGCGGGGGATGAACGCCCCGGCGGCGATACGGTGCCCGCCGCCGGCGCCGCCCACCGATGCCGAGGCCTCGACGAGCGCCTGCTGGAGGTCGATCCCGCGGCTGAGCGCCCATTCGTTCGTCCGCATCGAGACCTTGGTGAGGTCCGGGTCGTCCACCATTGCGCTGAGAACCATGATAGGTTTACGCCAGTTCAGTTTTGAGAGCGCCATGCCCGCTCCTATCCCGACGATGGTGTCGGGGAACCGGTCACCGGTGTGGATGTACTGGAGGTGGGATAGTTCGGTGACGCCTGTGTCAAGGATGTAGTGGAGCAGGTCGCGTATGACGGAGCGGTGGTGGCCGAGCATGTACTCCGCCTCGCGGTAGGCCTCGCCGCGCATCCCCCGGCAGATGCTGCTCCCCACCCCTGGTTTTGCCCAGCGGCCACAGGCGTTGAGGAGGGTGGCATACTCCGAGGCGTTCCGGAGCGGTGTGCGTTCCGGTTCGTCCGGGAAGATGTATGTCTCGGCGAGGAGGCGGCCGGTATCCTGGCCGTGGGCGATGAGGTGCTGGGTCAGGGCGCTGACGATCCTGCGCCGGTCGCCGAACGGGAGTTCTTCCCAGACGAGCCAGCCGCCGCGGGGGTTCTTCAGTTCGACGCCGAGCCGTTCGAGGAACCGGAGCGCGCCGTTTGTGTTGTTGGAGATCCCGTCGATGTAGGGTTCGTCGCAGTAGCCAAGACAGATGTGGACGGGGCGGGTGGAGAGGCCGTAGCAGTTGAGGTCGCGGCTCTGCACGATGATGTTGCCATACTCGACGCCGTCCTGGACGATCTCGCGTGCGGGGCCGACCAGGCCGCAGTTCTCGCGGGCCATCATGTCGCCGACGTTCCCGATCACGGCGAGTTTGGCGAGGTCGATGTTTGTCGGGTCAAGCGTCTTTGCGACCAGGTAGGCGAGGCCGGCGGCGCTCATCCGGGTGATGCCGTGGTCGAGGCAGTTGATCATGGGGTAGGCCGTTGTGCAGGGCTGGCTGACGTGGTGATCCAGGATCAGGACGTCCTCTGCGGAGAGACCGCGGCTCTCGAGGAGGGCCTGCTGCCCGGCGCCCAGGTCTGCAAATAGTTTGAGGGAGTCGTCGTCCGGGATGTGCCGCATCGCCATCGGTTCGAGCTGGCGAACGAAGACCGATTCGAGCGGTATGCCCTCGCGGCTGAGCGCCTGCGCCAGGATCGCCTCCGTGCTGATGCCGTCGGCGTCGATGTGGGAGACGATCGTCACCGAGTCAGCGTCAGAGATAATGTCCGCCGCTCTCCGCAGATCGCGCTCGAGGTTCATCTTCCATACCTATGGGTGGTGCAGCCACTTAACTTGTGGGGCGAACGGGGTTTTGAGGGGAGGCGATACCGGTTCTGAGAGCGAGAAGATGGTTTTGCGGGAAAACACCGCCGGTCTCTAGACGTCTCCAGGAATACGGTCTTTATTCAGGCTATCACCGCCTCTGCCTCCTGCGTCTCACCACAGGGGGTGGAAACAGGATCTTGACGGGGATCAACCGACACACGGTGGTTGATGCACTCCCGGGCAGTGTATCAATGGGGAATCGCCCCACGGGGGAGGGGCTGACGGGGAGGGGGTGGAAGATCCCCCTCCCCTGTCTCCTGCATTTCACCGAAAACGTCTTTTCCTGCGAATAGGCGAGCCACCCCCACCTCCCGGCCGCTCCGCGGCCTCCTCCCGCCCCCTCGAGAGGGGGCGGGCAGTGTGGGGCGATTTGACCCTGGATAGCCGTGCACATGGGGAGTGGAGTGGAATTAGCAGGAAGGTTCTCGCCTGAAACCGGGTGGGTGGATGCACTCAGTTGCACCGTATCGATGGGGAATCGCCCCGCGAGGTGGGGCTGACGGGAGATCCCCCTCCCCTGTCTCCTGTCTCAGCCGTTGAACGGTGTTCATAGACCACCCTCACATTCCTCCCCGGAGACCGGACTCAAAAGGTATCTAAGAGAGAAACGCATAGCACCGATGGGTGCATGGTTTCCCGGAGGAGAGCGTTGGATGACCACAAAGGATATGCGTGAGTTTCTGGAGACCGGCGTTATCGACGCCGGGCGTATGCGTGCCGTCGAGGAGAACGCCATAGCGCTTGGCCTGCCGTCGCTTGTGATGATGGAGAGCGCCGGCCGGGCGGTTGCTGCCGCCGTGCAGTCTTTCAGCCCTTCCCGCGTCCTTCTGCTCTGCGGGAGGGGGAACAACGGCGGCGACGGTATGGCGGCGGCACGCTGCCTCCAGCACCTCGACGCCGTCGACGTTGTCTACCCGGACTGCGGTTCGATTACACCCTCAACCGCCGCGGAACTCGGCCTGCTCAGGCACTGCTCTGTCGCTCTCCACCCGATCAGGTGCGCTGCCGAGGTCGATGGGATCTCGCACCTTTTTGATAGGGCAGATATCATCGTCGATGCGATGCTCGGCACAGGCGCCTCCGGTGCGCCTCGCGAACCGCTTGCAACCCTGGTTGCCCGCGCGAACACGAGCGCTGCGCCGGTCATCGCCGTCGATATCCCCACCCCCGGTATACGGGCAAACCGGATCCTCTCGTTCCACCGCCCAAAGATCCAGGGCGCAGATCTCGTGGATATAGGAATCCCGCTTGAAGCCGAGGTCTACACCGGTCCCGGAGACCTCACGCTCCTTCCGAGAAGAGACGAGAATGCCCACAAGGGCGCCGGCGGCGAGGTTCTCGTCATCGGCGGCGGCCCCTACCAGGGTGCGCCGTATATCGCGGCGCTCGGGGCGCTGCGTGCCGGCGCGGATATCGTGCGGGTCGCCTCCCCCGCCTGCATCCCGATCCCCGACCTGATCCACGAGCGCCTGGATGGCGACCTGATCACCCCTGACCACCTGGAGACCATCCTCCGACTCGTGGAGAGGGCCGATGTCGTCGTCTGCGGTATGGGGCTTGGGGGGGCGAGCCACGAGGTCGTCCTTGGCGTTTCGGAGGCGGCAGGGCGCGCGGTCTTTGATGCCGACGCCCTCCGCCGACCGCTGCCAGCGGCGAAAGAGACCATCTACACCCCCCATGCCGGTGAGTTTGCCCGGATGACCGGGACGGAACCCCCTGCGGAGGTTGCGGCCCGTGGCCGGTGTGTGAGGGCCGCCGCTGCAACCGGGACGGTCCTCCTCAAGGGCCCGGTCGACGTGATATCCGATGGCTCCCGTGTCCGTTTCAACCGGACCGGCACCCCTGCCATGACCACCGGCGGGACGGGCGACCTGCTTGCCGGGGTTGCGGGCGCGCTGTTCTGCCACCTCCCGGCCTTCGAGTCGGCCTGCATCGCCGCATACGTGAACGGCAGGGCGGGGATGCGGGCGGCGGAAGAGAGGGGGAACGGCATCCTTGCCACCGATATACTGGACTTTATCCCGCAGGAGGTCTTCCTCCGCCGCCCGCCGGATTGAGACTGCAGGCAGCGTCCACATTTATCCCCGGCAGGTGCAAAGATCTCCTCTGATGGATATGAACGAGTCCGGCGAAGACGGCAGGGCGCCGGTCTTCACCCACATCGAGAACGACCGCGCACAGATGGTGGACATCTCGGCAAAGACCGAGGTTGCCCGCGAGGCGGTTGCAAGCGGCCGGATCTACCTCCGGGCTGAGACACTCAGGGCAATCAGGGAGGGGACCACGGTCAAGGGCAACGTTCTTGCAACCGCACGGGTTGCGGCCACCCTGGCGGTGAAGGAGACGCCGCGCATAATCCCGATGTGCCACCCAATACCGCTTGCAGGGGTCACCATAGATTTTGAGGAGGGCGATGGTTGCCTGGAGGCCACCGCCCGCGTGAAGTCTTTCGGGAGGACCGGCGTCGAGATGGAGGCGCTCACCGGCGTCTCTGTCGCCCTGCTCACGGTCTGGGATATGGTTAAATCGGCCGAGAAGGACGAGAACGGTCAGTACCCGGTCACCCGGATCGATGCCATCCGCGTTCTGGAGAAGAAAAAGGGAGGGTGAGCGGGGCCGATCAGATCGCTTCTTTTGAAACACCCCCGCCTCAGAGGGGGCGGGCAAGTGTCTCTGGCGATTGGCCCGGGGGCCCGTGTCCGGGGACGGAGCCGGATCTTTCAGGAGTGTCAGGTGAGACCGCGAAGGGACTGCCAGATCCCCGGACGCGGTATCTATGGGGAATCGCCCCCCCCGTGAGGAGGGGGAGACGGAATCCTTTATCAGCGCCCCCGTCGATCTATATGGAGCCAACGGGATACGTCCCGGAAAGGAATGTGGCGGAAACGCTGAACCTGAGGTGATTGAGAGCATGGCAAAATCGATGTATGCCTACGTACGTGAGGCCTGGAAACAGCCTGACACGTCCGAGGTGAAAGACCTCCTCTGGGAGCGTCTCCAGGTCTGGCGGCGCAAGGGGAGTGTCGTGCGCGTTGAGCGCCCCACAAGGATCGACCGCGCCCGTTCGCTTGGCTACAAGGCCAAGCAGGGCATAATCGTCGTGCGGGTCAAGATCCGCCGCGGCGGCCGGAGGAAGCCCCGTTACGTTCGCGGCCGCAGAACAGCGCGCATGGGTATGCGCCGGATGACCCCGGCAAAGAGCCTCCAGCGCATGGCCGAGGAGCGTGCATCCCGCAGGTACCCGAACATGGAGGCCCTGAACTCCTACTGGGTCGGGGAGGACGGGCGCCACAAGTGGTTTGAGGTGATCCTGGTCGATGGCCACCACCCTGCCATCCAGAGCGACCGGAACCTCTCCTGGCTGGCCGACCCCGTTCACCGGGGCCGGGCGGAGCGCGGCAAGACCTCCGCCGGCGTGAAGGGGCGCGGGATGCGGAAACGCGGGAGCGGAACCGAGAAGACTCGGCCCAGCGTCCGGTCGCATGCAAACCGCGGCAAATAAACACTTTTTTTAAACGACGATGAAGATCACAGATGCCTGTATATTCCCCTATCCTGACGGCGACTCCACGGTTTCGCGGATGGCGATCGAGGCGGGAGAACTCGGGTTCGATAGCCTCGTCGCCATAGGGGATGCCGGGCATCGGTTGTCCTGCGCCGTTGAGATCCTCCAGGGCGCTATCATCACCGCCCGGTCCGTAAAAGAGGTTCTGCGCGACCTGCGCGACCCCGCCGTCCGGCGCGCCGATCTGGTCTGCGTCGATGCCGGAGATCTCTCGTTCAACCGCGCTCTTGCAAGCACCAAGGATGTGAACGTCATCAGTAAGATCCATGCCACCCGGCAGAACGCCTTTGACCACGTCGCCGCACGGACGGCGGCGGAGAGGGGCGTGGCGGTGGAGATCTCTATTGCCCCCCTGATCCACCTCCGCGGGGCTAAACGCCAGCAGGCGCTGAACCGGTATGCGGATATCCTCGCGCTGCACCGGCGTTACGGGTTTATGCTCACCATATCGAGCGCCGCCAGTTCGATACTCGACCAGCGTTCGGTTCGAGAGATCCGGGGGCTCTGCGGGCTCTTCGGCATGACCGGGGCCGAGGTGAACGAGGCTCTATCGTCTGTGGGCCGGATGATCGAGCACTCCAGTCCCCCCGGGGGGGTCAGATGAGGCCCAGGCCGCCGACGATGCGGACGAAACGGCGCTACATACTGGCAAGGATCCTTCCATACGGTGCAGCAGTTGACCCGAAACAACTCTACCTCTCCGTCATCGAGGCCGCGGCATCCCTCCTCGGCGATGCGGCCGTCGGTCTCGCCCAGCCCGCCGTCGTCTACTGCGATGCGGGGTATGTCGTCATCCGGTGCCGGCGCGGGGCTGAGAGGGAGATCGCCGCAGCGCTTGCAACAGTCACCGCGGTCGGCGATGACCGGGTTTCGCTCCGGACGGTCGCCACATCCGGGACAATCCGTGCGCTGCGGCGCCGGATGAGACCGATCCGGCCCATTCCTGAGGATGGGGAGATTATGATAGGCGAGAGGGCTTATGCTGTCTGCCGGTATCCGGGTCAAAAGGTTGATTTGATTGAAAAGGGTATTAAGCATCAGAAAAGATTCTTTTTCAGCGAACTCGATTTGGAGGAACGATAATGCAACCACAATATCAGATGGGATACGACCGGGCTATCACGGTCTTCAGCCCCGATGGAAGACTCTATCAGGTTGAGTATGCAAGGGAAGCGGTAAAACGCGGCACGACGGCCGTTGGGCTCAAGTGCAGCGAGGGTGTCGTGCTGATAGTCGACAAAAGGGTGACATCCCGCCTCCTTGAACCGGCCTCCATCGAGAAGATCTTCAAGATCGATGCGCACATAGGTGTGGCCTCCTCCGGTCTTGTGGGGGATGCACGCTCCCTCGTGGACAGGGCGCGGGTCGAGGCCCAGATCAACAGGGTCTCCTACAACGAGCCCATCGATGTCGAGACACTGGCCAAGAAACTCTGCGACCATATGCAGATCTATACCCAGTTCGGCGGTGCGCGTCCCTACGGCACGGCGCTCCTGATCGCCGGGATCAGCGACGGTAAGGGCAGACTCTTTGAGACCGACCCGAGCGGCACGCTGCTCGAGTACAGGGCAACCGGGATCGGGACAGGTCGGCCGGCGGTCATGCAGGTCTTTGAGGAGGAGTATCGTGAGGATGCGACCTTCTCGGAGGCGATCGCTCTCGGCATCAAGGCGCTCCATGCAGCGACCGAGGGGAAACTGGACGTGAGCGCAATCGAGATCGGTGTTGTCTCCATCGAGACGGGGGGGTTCCGGAAGATGGAGAGGGATGAGATCCAGTCCTACGTTGATAAGTTTGAGGAGAGCGTGCCATCAGAATGATCCCGCTTGACCGTGCGGTTGTGGCGAGGTTCGAGAGTCACGGGGAACGGTTTGAGGTGCTGGTCGACCCCGACCAGGCGATGCGCATCCGGCAGGGGGAAGCGATAGACCTTGAGGACGTCGTTGCGGCCGACTCCGTCTTCTCGAACGCCGCTCATGGTGAGAGGGCCTCGGACGAGGCTCTCATGAAGGTCTTCAAGACGACCGAGTTTGAAGAGATTGCGCCGAAGATCATCCAGAAGGGCGAGATCCATCTGACGGCAGAGCAGCGGCGCCATATCATCGCGGACAAACGGAACCGGGTCATAACGTTCATAGCAAGGAACGCTATCAACCCGCAATCGGGCTACCCCCACCCCCCGCAGCGGATCGAGCTCGCGATGGAGGAGGCGAAGGTGAACATCGATCCCTTCAAGTCGGTCGAGGAGCAGGTGAAGGAGGTTGTCAAGGCCCTCCGCCCGATCCTTCCCATCAGGTTTGAGGAGATCCGGATCGCCGTCAGGTTCCCGCCGGAACATGCTGCAAGGGCTTACGGGGAACTCCAGGCCGCAGCAGCGATCGAGCAGAACGAGTGGCAGAAGGACGGTTCCTGGATCGCGGTGGTCAGGATTCCGGCCGGTATCCAGGAGGAGTTCTACAACCTGGTGAACAAGATCTCGAGAGGGAGCGCCGAGACCAAGATCGTCGGGCGTGTATCGTGAGTAACTAATATTAGTCGAGACCACAGAAGTTAGAGGACATACAAGAGGTAGGCGAAATGGCAGGCCGCAAGCAGAGTGCAAAAGGCAGGGTTGTCGGGAGTTCCGGTCGATACGGCCCCAGGTACGGCAGGTTTATCAGGAAGAGAGTGAACCAGATCGAGCATATCTCCCGCGCGGCTCACGTCTGTCCCCGCTGTGACCTGGAAGCGGTCAGGCGTGTGGGGACGGGGATCTGGGAGTGCCGCAAGTGCGGGTTCAAGTTCGCAGGCGGGAGTTACGTCCCGCAGACGCCGGCTATGCGTGTCGCTGCGCGGAGCATCGAGCGTTCGCTGCAGAAGGAGGGTTAACCGGCCGTGGCTGCCTATAAGTGCGCTAGGTGTAAGCAGAAGGTTGAGATAGACATCAATATACGCTGTCCCTACTGTGGGCACCGCATCCTCTTCAAGGAGCGCGGGGCCGCGATAAAAGACCTGAAGGCTCGATGACGGTCGTCACGACGTCGCGCAAACCGGTTCCGGAGGTGCGGTCACTCGCACGGGATCTTGCGTTTGCGATCGGCGCCGAATACGCCACCCGCGGGAAGATGGGCATGGGCGACCTCCTGTCGTCCCACGATGGGCCGGTTCTGATCGTCTCGAGGTCAGGTCAATCTTTTCTTATTCAGGTCTTTTCAGGGGGTGAGGCGGTTGCCGGGATCCGTGTTCTCTCGTTTGCGGTCGAGGAGCGGGAGGGTGCGATCTCCCGCGGCCTTGCGGTATCTGACCGCGCCCTCGCCAGTGCGCTGGAGGGTCTGGTCGATATGGTCTTTTTTGTGGACGCGCTCCCGGAAGACCGGATCGTGTTTGACGGGCGGCAGCGGCGGCGCTATACCCTGAGGGTGGCGCCATGAGGCATTCGGCGGTATTCCGGTTTACGGCTCCTGGTGCCCGTGCAATCTATCTCTCCGTCTGCCAGGAGGAGGGGGATGTGGGTGAGCGTTCGTCTGCGAGGGTCAGGCTTGAGGATGAGGAGACCCTTATCCTGGAGGTGAGCGCTGCGGATATACCGGCGCTTCGTGCGGCCCTTAACACCTGGCTCCGGCTGATCAATATAGCGGTTGAGGTGCGGGAGGCTGCTCTCTCCCGGGGCGGGAGCGCCCTCCCGCCTGAACCCTACATTTAATTGTATTCGCGGCCTTATGTTGTAGAGAAAGGCGGCCAGGGAGGGTGAGACCTTCTCTGCCGCTCCAGATACTGTTATCGATCTTCGTCGTATCCAAGGAGGAGATGAATATGGAGAACATACCGCAAAAATTGCAGAACCAGCTGGTGATGCTTCAGCAGATGCAGCAGCAGCTGCAGACCGTGATCACGCAGAAGGCGCAGTATGACATGATGATCCGCGAGGCCAGGCGCGCGCTCGAGGACCTGGCCGATGTCCCGGAGGATGCAGTGGTCTTCATGAACGTCGGCAGCGTCATGATGCAGAAGAGCAAGGAGAAGGTGGTTGCAGCCATAAACGAGCGCATCGAGACGCTCGAACTCCGGCTCAGGTCGCTTGAGAAGCAGGAGAAGGCGCTGCAGCAGAGGTACGAGCAGCTCTCGTCCCAGGTTCGGGATGCGCTGGAAGGAAAACAGAAGACGCCGGGCCCGGTCTGAGCCCCATCCCGAAAAAGCTCCATTTTTCCGGCATAAATCGCTCTTTTCTCTCGTTCGTTCTTCTGCACCGCCGCCTATGCGCTGGCCCGGCCGCAGGGGATGGGGGATGTTTCCATCCCCCTCCCCCACGGGGGGCGATTTCCCATGGATACGGTTTTTCCGCGGCTATCGCTGAACCCTCCATGGGAACCCTGTTTCCCCCGTGGCACGGCCATCGGGTTAATCGCTTCCGGCTCCTCAACGGTCTCTGAAAAAAGGGTTTGTGGAATGAGGAAAGGTGAGAAGGCTCTCTCTCACGCTTTCTGGTTCAGGTCGTGTTTGCGCATCCTGCATACCAGGTTGATCGCATTGACCACCGCCTCTACGGAGGCCAGGACGATGTCATCGTTTGCGGCGCTGGCGTCAAAGACCCGGCCCTTCTCGTCCTCGACGGCGATCGTGACGTGCCCGATTGCATCGGTGCCCCCGGAGATCGCCTCGATGTTGAACTCCTTCAACAGGATGGGGGCCGGCATGATCCCGAGAATCGCTTTCACGGCCGCGTCCACAGGACCGTTGCCGACGTTCGAGAAGATGTGCTCTTTCCCGTCAACGAGCGCCCTGACGCTTGCAGTCGGGATCACATGGTTCCCGGTCATGATCGCGACGTCCTGGAGTTCCAGGGTCTTCTCGTCGGGTGCAAGGTGCATGACGCTCTCCGCGATCTCGTAGAGGTCTGCATCCGTCATCCGTTTGCCCTTCCCGGCAATTGCCTTCACCCGCTGGACGATCTCGTCGAGCTGAGCATCGGTTGGCTCGATCTGCACCTCAATCAGCATCTGTCTGATGGCATGTTTCCCGGCGTGTTTCCCGAGTTTGAGCCTGCGCCGGTGGCCGACCATCTCCGGTGTCATGATCCCGGGCTCAAACGTGTCTGAGCGCGTGATAACGCCGTGGGAGTGGATCCCGCTCTCGTGGGCGAAGGCGTTCTCGCCTACGATCGGCTGCGTTGGCGGGATGCTGATCCCGGAGTAGCGCGATACAAGCCTTGAGGTCTCGACCAGGCCCGTCGTCCGGATGCCGGTATCGATCCCATAGATGGAGGTGAGGGCCATCACCGTCTGCGCAAGGTCGGCGTTCCCCGCCCGTTCTCCGAGACCGTTCACCGTCACCTGGACCTGCGACGCCCCGGCCTCGACCGCCGCCAGGGTGTTTGCCACGGCAAGCCCGAAGTCGTTGTGGCAGTGGACGTCGAGCGGGCAGTTCACCTCGCTCTCGATCCTCTCGATGAGGCGTTTCATCGCGCCCGGCGTGATCACCCCGACGGTGTCCGGGATGTTGATGATCGTGGCTCCAGCATCCATCGCGGCGCGGCAGACCCGGATCAGGTAGTCCCAGTCGGTCCTGGTGGCATCCATCGGGGAGAACATGCACTGGTCGACGTGGTCACGTGCATACGTGATGATCTCGTTGACCGTATCGAGCACCTGCTCGCGTGTCTTGCGGATGGTGTACTCCCTCTGGACGTCGGATGTCGGTATGAATACATGAACCATATCGACACCGCAGTCGATGCACGCATCCACATCGGATGTGAGCGACCGCGCCAGTCCGCAGACCTGTGACGAGAGGCCCAGACCCACGACGGCTTTGACGCTCTGGCGTTCGGTCTCCGAGGACGCGGGGAAACCTGCCTCGATGACGTGTACTCCTATTTTTGAGAGCTGTTCGGCAATAGCGAGCTTCTCTTCGAGCGTGAACGAGATGCCCGGTGTCTGTTCACCGTCGCGCAGCGTGGTGTCGAAAACAGTTACATTCTTTTTCGCATGGCTATCGGTGAAGAAGGCAGTACGCTTCAGCGTTTCCAGGTGCTTCAGCGTTTGTAGGTTTCATACCTACTCGTTATCAGCGAAGGTATATAAAGTATTTGGGCAACCCGCCGGCGGCCGAGAGGGCGGCCATCAAAGATTGGGCCGGTGAATCTCCATCGCCACAGACCGCGCTCTACCCCCAGGATATTTTTGCAAAGACAACATTCCGGGGAGAGATGGGGGGCGTTTCCACCCAAACGCCCAGGGGGCGATTCTCCATCGATACGGTGCAACGGAGTGCATCCCCTCACCCGGTTTCAGGCGAGAACCTCACCGAAGATCCTGTCTCTCCCCCTGTGGCACGGCTATCCGGTCAATCGCCCCACACTGCCCGCCTCATCTCGCAGGGGGGGTGGTCTATGAACACCGTTCAATCGGAGATGCAGGAGACAGGGGCGGGGAGAAGTCCCGTCCCCCTCCCCGTCAGCCCCTCCCCCATGGGGACGATTCCCCATTGATACACTGCCAGTGAATAGCATCCCCTCACCCGGTTTCAGGCGAGAACCTCACCGAAGATCCTGTCTCTCCCCCTGTGCACGGCTATCCGGTCAATCGCCAAACACTTGCCCGCCCCCTCTCGAGGGGGCGGGAGGAGGCCGCGGAGCGGGCGGGCGGTGGGGGTGGCTCGCCTATTCGCAGGAAAAGACGTTTTCGGTGAGATGCAGGAGACAGGGGAAGGGGCGTTCCATCCCCTCCCCGTCAGCCCCTCCCCCGTGGGGGGCGATTCTCCATCGATACACTGCCACGGGAGAGATCCTCCCTCTGCCGTCAACGTGAACACCCTTGACTGAAATCCTGTTCCACTCCCCTGACACGGCTATCGTGCCAATCGCCCCACACTGCCCGCCCTCACAGGTGCCGGGCCGCAGCGGAACCTCAAGATCATTGGTTTGATGGCCACTCAACTTCTCCCTTCTTTTGCGCACCGGCACGTGCCCTCATCGTCGATACCGAGATACTCAAGGCCCCAGGCACAGAGTGCTTCCATCACCGGTACCAGCGTCCTTCCAAACCCGGTGATGGCATACTCCACCCGTGGCGGCACCTCCGGGTAGACCGTCCGCATAACAAGACCGTCCCCCTCGAGTTCCCGGAGCTGTTTTGTGAGCATCTTTGCGTTGACCCCCGGCAGTTCGCGCTGCAGCTCGGAGAACCGTTTGATACCGCCGCAGAGGTGCCATAGTATCAGCGGCTTCCACTTCCCCCCGATTACATCGAGCGCCGCCTCGATGGGGCAGTGGAAGGTCTTGCCGTTCTTCGTGTAGGCCATAGTTACACCAATGAAAGTATCTTACTAAAATATGCGTATATCCTATATATCCCCAAAGGATCTATTTTACCATAACACAGCGTCCGTCAGCGCCCCCATCGCGGCTGGCGGACCGCCGTGCGAGGTGATAACCATGGAGAAGAGAGAGATCAACGGAAACTTTGCCCTCCCGATGCCTATCGTGCTCATCGGGGCAGAGGTTGGCGGAAAGGTGAACTTCATGCCCGCAGGCTGGTGCACGCAGGTGAACGGAAACCCGCCGATGATCCTCTGCGCACTCGCAAGGAACCATCATACAACAAAGGGGATCCTGGAGACCGGGGCGTTCTCGGTGAACGTCCCCTCGCCGGCCCTCCTGGATAAGACCGACTACTGCGGGCTCGTCTCCGGAGCGGAGGTCGATAAATCGGGATTATTTGAGGTCTTCTACGGGAAACTCAAGAAAGCACCCATGATCCGGGACTGCCCGGTCAACTTCGAGTGCCGGGTCTTCCAGACCGTTCCGCTGCCCAGCCACACGGCCTTCATCGGCGAGATCGTGACGGCGTATGCCGATGAAGCGGTGACAGTTGATGGGAAACCCGACTACGTGGCCATCAACCCGCTCGTCCTGACCATGGCCGACAACGCTTACCACGGCCTCGGCGAGGCCGTCGGGAACGCCTGGAGCGCCGGGAAAGCCCTTATCCAGAAGTGAACCCTGGAGGCGACAGGCCCCTTACAACCGCCGCCTCACGGCAGGCAGCCGTCCACGTAGCCCAGGAACCGCTCCACCACCGCCGTCGAGTAGGGTCCATCCTCGTAGGCGCTGGCCAGGGTCAGGCGGTCGCGGAAGGTGGATGCTATCATCAGGAACCCGTAGGGCCAGCAGACACAGGGGAGGTACCGGATATCCAGGATATCCAGGTCTTCACCCCCCTTCCCCGGGACGGGGAGGAACTCACCCGGGTCAAAGACCCCGAGATTGGAGAAGACCGGGTTCTTGAGCCCGGAGGCGGTGTAGCGCTCGATCATATCATCGAAGAACTCCAGCACCGCCGGCATCCCGCGGGCGATGATCCCCTCGTAGAAGAGGATTGCCGCAAGCCCGAGGTGCCCGGCCTTGCGGCGTGTCGTTATCGCCGCAACGTCACCTATTATATCCTCAAGCCCCGCCCCCTCGGTGAGGGTGATCTCGTATGCGGCAGAGAGGTTCGCAATGGGGCAGTCGTCGTAGAGCCCCGGGTACCTCCGCCGGAGGTCGACCGACGTCAGGATGGAGCGGGGCGAGCCTATGTCGGAGGGGTCGTCCCGGATCTTCCGGAAGGCCAGGAAGAACGCGGCGACGAGGACGTCGTTAACAGTGGCGCCGTGCTCCTTTCCAAACGCTTTTATGAGTTTGAGCCTTTCGGGCGCAAGCGTCCTGGACGCAACCCGCGGTCTTCCCCGGCCCGGGCGCTCGGCCGGGAAACTCCAGCGGTCGACGAAAGGCTCCTCCCCGGCAAGCGCCTCCCTCCTCTCCTCCCTGGTGTGAAGGTTGAGGATCCTCTTTATGCTCCGGTTGCAGGGGTTTCGCTCTGGCGGCCGGTGATCGCGGTTCTCCATGAGCCTGCGGTAGACCGAGAAGACGTCCCGCGCAATGGCAAGGGCGCCGCCGGCGTCGCAGAACCCGTGATGGCAGGTGACCGCGAGACGGTCGCCCTCGCCATCCCGGTACAGCCCGACCCGAACCTGCGGCCCCTTTCGGACGTCAAGCGGCGGCGGGGGCGTCGTGAGCGGCTGGCCGCCCTGCTCGATGAAGAACGCCCCGTTCCAGGACTCTTTCGGGGTCTCCTCCCAGACCGGCCGGCCTTCGACCTCCGTGTAGCGCGACCGCAGGTACGGATCGGATGCGATCAGCCTCATCGTCGCCTCCCGCATGACCTCTGCCTCGATCCCGCCGTCGAACGTGAAGACCACGTGCATCGTGGGGTCGTAGATCCGTTCGAAATAGACGTTGAAGACGTCGAAGGATGAGGCGGGATGGCGGGCCGGTGGCATGAACGTAAGTTATCTCTCTCCTGCGGGATAACTGCTTTTGTCGCGGAAGCGCTGTGCGGCTCCCGGTATCACCGGCGCGAGAGGTAGGGGTTTCCTTTCAGGTAGAACCTCAGGGGGAGGTCGGCCGCCTTCGTGATCCCGACCCGTGTCGTCTGGACGATCTCCTCCCTGCGGGCTGTTGGGGGGTAGATCCGGAGCGGGCCGCAAGAGAGCGAGGTTCCGTCAAGGTCGGTCGTTATACCGAGCGCCTCCGTCAGTTTTCCCGGGCCGTTTGCAAGCGAGATCAGGTCATCCCTTCCCCGCCGTGCCTGCATCAGGTCGATCCCTGCAACCGGTTCGAGCGCCCGGATCAGGACGGCCTCTCCTCTTCCTTCCGCGCCGGTCACGGCGTTGACACAGGTGTGGAGGCCGTAGATCCGGTAGACGTAAGCGTGGCCTGCCGGGCCGAACATCGCCCTGTTCCTCTCTGTCATCCCGCGGTAGGAGTGGGCCGCAGGGTCGTCCCGGAGGTAAGCCTCGACCTCGACGATCCTGCCGGCCGCCGCTCCGTCTTTATCCCGATTGATGAGCAGGCAGCCGAGCAGGTCACGGGCAACGGCCACGGTGTCGCGTTCGTAGAAAGACTGTGGAAGGCCCATGGTGCAAAGGTCTCTCCTCCGCGCCAGATAAGGTTTTGGCGGGATCACGACGCCAAAACACCCCCACCACCCGGCCGCTCCGCGGCCTCCTCCCGCCCCCTCGAGAGGGGGCGGCAAGTGTTTGGCGATTGACCGGATAGCCGTGCACATGGGGAGAGGCAGGATCTTTGGGGGGGTGTCAGGTGAGACCGCGAAGAGACTGCCAGATCCCCCGACACTGTATCGATGGGGAATCGCCCCTGGGGGGGACGGGACTTCTCCCCGCCCCTGTCTCCTGCATCTCACCGAAAACGTCTTTTCCTGCGAATAGGCGAGCACGGCTCAAAAGTTAAATATTAACAGTTCTATATACAGTTTGTCAATAACACTCGAAGGAGGTTCTGCGATGAAGAAGGGATTTGTAACGGATATCGAGACCGAGACGAAGAAGAACACCTACTTCCGCCGCGTCCTGTATACCGGGAACTACAGTCAGGTTGTGCTGATGTGCCTCAAGCCCGGCGAGGAGATCGGTGCGGAGGTGCACGAGGACGTCGACCAGTTCTTCCGGTTTGAGGAGGGGGAGGGTGTCGTCGTGATCGATGGTGTTGAGCACCCGGTCAGGGACGGCACCGCTGTGGTCGTGCCAAACGGCGCGAACCACAACGTGATCAACACCTCAAAGAAGGCTCCTCTAAAACTCTACACGATCTACTCACCGCCCGAGCACCGCGACGGGGTCATCCACCTGACTCGCCAGGAGGCCATGGCCGACAACGAGCACTTCGATGGAAAGACGACTGAATAAATACTTAAAAAACCAGCCTCTTTTTCCACGGGCTCAACTCCCAAAAAGCGATCAGCCTTCACTGGCCCCAGATGCATCATGTAGTTTTTTTGAAACCGTCTTCGCCGGGGAGGAATCTCTCCATCGATGCACTGCCGCGTCCCGGCGGACGCCTATCAAAACCCGCCTCCATCATCCGGCCTTATCCACGTCTTTTCAGCCGCTCGATCCTCTCTGCCGCACGGCGCCGGGCCTCCTCTGTAGCCTCGATACGGTGCCACGGGTAGGATGAGCACCTCCGCGGCTTGATGTTAACACCCTGCCGAAATCCTGTTCATCTCTCCTGGCACAATCATCCCACGCCTCACCGATTATGTCTCTTCCTGCCGCCGGGCGTCCCCCCGATCTTGATCTTCTGATCGCTCCCTGTGAGTATGCCCACCTTGCGCAGTTCGGCGACGATGCTTGAGGCCATGCGCCGGTCTATGGCGATCTCATACGTCATCAACTCTCCATCCTCATCGACCGTCTCCACCCGGAGAAGGCCCGAGAGGTCGTCCACCGAGATCCCCGGCTTCTGCCTCACCTCCTCGAGGAGTGTCGAGATGATGAACCCCTTCACCCTGAGGTTGTCCTCCAGGGCGGTCGCAGACTTGATATCCACGGTGGTGCCCTCCAGGGCGGTGAGCACCTCGTCCGGCTCGCAGGCAAAATGGATCGCGGGGTCGATAACAACCTGGTAGAGGGGATCGATCCAGTAGACGGCCTTTCTCTTCAGCCCGGCGTCCTCCGGGAGGTCGATATCGAGATCAGGCAGGTTATCGGTGGAGATCTCCAACACAACCTGCCCGGCGGGGGTCTCCCGGGTCAGCCGGTAGCCTTCAGGCGTCTCCTCTAAGATACCGTTTCTCATCAACACTGCGTGGAGCACGAAGAGGGGAGCGTCCGCCGGCAGGAGATCGTGGTCACCGAACAGGATCTCAAACAGCGCCGACTCATCCAGTTCTTCACCGGCATCTTTCTTCCCCTCTATCCATTCCCGGGCCTTGTCCGCCACCTTGCGGAACAGATCCTCCTGCGACCGCTTGAGGTCATCGTTGGTGTAGAGGATATCCCCCGGCTTATGCCCCTCCAGCAGCGCCGCTATCTGGTCGCGCTGGCGCCGGTACTTCTCCGCGCCCTCCAGGAACCACTGGGTGTCATCCGATAACTCTGGCGGCTCTTCCCCGCTCTGCGCGGCAGCCTCCTCGAACCAGGCTATCAGGTCATCGAGCGCTCCCTCCACCACATCATCGGCGTTGGCGATCCCCCGGACCTCTCTTCTGGCGCGGCAGCCCTTGCTCTTGAGAAAACTGATAAACTCCACTGCGTCAACCTCTTCACTGAAGGCGACGACCTCTTCGAGGATCATACCATAGGGTGGGCGCTGGTAGAATTAAAAAGGTTCTCACCTGGAGGTGGTGACCCACTCCCCGGCCGCTGCATCGGTGGAGGAATCACCCCCCTTGTCTCTGCACGCCGCTCTTCTCCCGGCGCGGAACCCGGCCAGAAAGAGATCACCGCTCTCAACCACCCACCTTCCAGCCCTTCTTCTCCAATGCCCACCAGAACACCAGAGCACCGACCAGTGCTATGACCCCGACGACCAGGACTTCGGTATTCGCGACCCCATACCAGTCCCGGGTGTACTCAAACGCCCCGATACCGTAGTGCTGGTTTGAGAGCGGCCAGAAGAACGCGTAGCCCCCTTCATATACCAGGGCGTCCTCGAAGAGGTGCGCTCCAAACCCTGCGGCGGCAAAGAAGAACGAGTCCACGAGCCTGACCCCGACCGGGTGGAGCAGGAGCGCCACAATGACCGCATACGCCAGCATGACCGCAACGTTGTGGAAGTATCCGTGCCTGATGGGGCTCCCATGCACCATGACCGTGATCCCGATACGCTGCAGCAGGCCGTCCGCGACGATATCGAGATCCGGCAGATACGCGCTCGCGACAACGAGCCAGGCGTGATCCCTCCCGGTATACCTCCGGTAGAGCGTGCCAAGGACGATAGCGATCGCCGTAGAGTAGACCAGGTGTTCGAGGAGCATTATTTCCTGTGCTGTTGTCCTCTCATCCTCTCACTCCCGCCATTGGCCATTCTCGATCAAACCCTATTTTGCGAACACTCAGTATATACCACTTTTTATATCGCAGGGGGGGTGAAGGGGGCAAAGCGGGAAGTAAATCAGAGGCATCCTGGGTATTTCTCATAATGTTGAACGCCCGCGTTCTGGTCGCGAGCCCACACTGCGGACAGGAGTGGACACGGTCAGAGAGCGTCTTTTTGACGGTCATCAGATCTGGAACACTGCGGAATCGCCGGCCGGGAGAAGAACGAGCGTCCCCTGGTGAGTTTCATCAAGGGGAGGCATCGCCGACCCTGTTCCCCTCAGGGAGACGTGATGAACCGCAGGCTCGGGGCAGGAGCACAGCACGAGTGGCACTTTTATTCATTGTGGCAAATATGCAAATTAATAAATACCATCCCTATCTACAGACATGTATGTCTTCCGCCACACGCGATATCGGCAGCCAGATCAAGCGCATTCCTGTGAAAGAACCCACCTGGAGAGACCTGCACGATCTCAAAGAGGCAGGGGAGAGTTACGACGATCTTCTGTCCCGGATGATCCGGCGAGAGCGGGACTATCGCGACTGGAAGATGATCGTCGAGATCGAGGAGAGCGGTGAGTTCGTAGCCTTCGACCCGGACGAGATCCTACAGGATGACTGAGGTATCGGAAGCGGGAAAGCGTGTTTGCCATTCTGATCGAGAGAAGGGCACGGGAGTTCTTGAAGGGGCTCCCCCCCAAAACCCGGCGTATCGTCGTTGAAAAGATCCAGGAACTCGCGGAGAACCCATTTCCGGGAGACCGAGACAAGGAAAAACTTGAGTATCCCCATCCCCCTGCCATCTACCGCCTCCATATCAGCAGATCCTTCACCGATCAAACAGGCAGGAAGCCCACCCCTTTAGGGGTGGGTGGAATACCGTCATAAGCACCTATTTATACCTAAAGAACCAGGGATTCTCTACATCATGCTACTTACAATAAAGGTGAAGTTGCTGACGTCGCAGGAACAACACGACGATCTCCTGAAAACAATGGAGCGATTCAACGAAGCCTGTAACTACATCTCCGACGTAGCATGGTCGAACCGAACGTTTGGGAAGATCAGACTCCAGAAGATCCTCTACTACGAGGTTCGGGAGAGATTCGGTCTTTCTGCTCAGATGGTCGTCCGAGCGGTCAGCAAAGTCTCCGAGAGTTACAAGATCGACCGGTCTGTGAAACATACCTTCAAGTCTCATGGGGCTGTCGCCTACGACCATCGGAACCTGACGATTAAAGGTGCAGATCGGGTATCGATCCTAACACTCAATGGTCGGACACTGGTTCCAATGGTGTATGGGGATTACCGACCCCTCGATCAAACCCGGATCAGAGGACAGGCGGATCTCATCTACTTTGATGGGGTCTTCTACCTGATGCTGGTCGTCGACATCCCGGAAGAGAAGCAGATTGAGAACCCCGACGGCATCCTCGGCGTGGATCTGGGGGTCACCAATCTGGCAACCACAAACGATGGAGTCCAGTTCTCCGGCGAGAAGTGCGAGGCTGTGCGGAAACGATACTCGGCACTCAAGGCGCGACTTCAATCCGTTGGGACCTGGGATGCGAAAAAGCATCTGAAGCGGATCTCAAGAAGAGAGAGGAGATTCAAGAAAGACACGAATCATTGTATCTCAAAGCAGATCGTTGAAACGGCACAAGGCACGAACCGGGCGATTGCCCTTGAAGACCTGAAAGGGATTCAACCCGGTAGCACGGTTTCTAAGCCATTACGGTCTGCTCTCGGCAAATGGGCGTTCTATGAGTTGGCATCGTTCATCCAGTACAAGGCACAACTCCTTGGTGTTCCGGTGGTGTTTGTTGACCCCCGCTATACTTCGCAGCAATGTTCAGTCTGCGGTTTTGTCAGCAAAGAGAACCGGAAGTCGCAGTCTGAGTTTGTCTGTCTGGAGTGCGGTCATTCGGAGAACGCTGATATCAATGCCGCCAAAAATATTGCACTCAGGGCTGCCGTCAACCAGCCTATTGCACTCCACTCCTCGAATCAAGTAGAGGAGAGATGGAAGGGCAAGCCCACCCCTTTAGGGGGTGGGTAGTTGACTGTCTTTTACATCATAGAGCCTGAGGAGAACGTCGTTGAGATCGAGAAGATCATGACGATCGAGAAAGCCCATAAGGATTATTCGCGCAGGTAGCCTCCTCCCCAGGCACAGGTGTCTCGTCCTTCCTTTCGCCGGGGGATTCGGGGCTGCAGTCCGTAGTTCACTTGACTCCGATACTCAGAGACCTAATCCATAAGTCATCATCAAGGTGCTTCCTGGTGTCACTCCGGAGCCCGGCAATCTCTTCTTTCGTCTCTCTCGCGACCTGGGCTCTGGTCCTGCTTGTCCGGCCACAGGTCTAATTTCGTATCCATGCTTTGGAGTATATCCACAGCGTAATATCTCCTCCTGGAGGTTTTCTCCCCGGATGATCTCAAAGGTGGCGTAGTCTCCTGTGGCTTCTTCCCACCTGATGTTGAACGATTTGGTAACGTAACGAAAGTTCTGTAAAATTGAATTGGCCATGGATCCCTTACCGTTAATCGAAGATTATCTTTCCGATCAGGAGAATGGCATGAAGACCCAGGTGATGCTCGCAGAGGCCCTCCAGCAGGCAGGAGCCGCCCAGTACGAACGCACCGATGCGCGGAAAGCGCATCGGAACGGCTACAAGGACCGATCCCTCAAGACCCGATACGGGGAGACAGTCCTCCGGAAACCCCAGTTCCGCGAATTTCAGAAGGGCATCCAATGATCGATGAGATCCAGAGCCTGGTGGACGAATACGCCCGTTGGCTCAAGGAAAAGACTCTAATAAGGCAGGTGGACGAGTGGGTGGAGATCACAACACCCTACCTCGACCGGCACAACGACTATCTCCAGATCTACGCCCGGCGCCGGAACGGCGACTATGTTCTCACCGATGCTGGATACATCCTCCAGGATCTGGAGTTGTCCGGTTGCAGACTTGATACTCCGAAGAGAAAGTCTCTGTTGATGATGACGCTCAACGGGTTTGGCGTGAAACTGAGCGGAGATAGGCTCGAAGTGCAGACATCTGCTGCAAACTTCGCACCCAGCAAACACAACCTGATACAGGCGATGCTCGCTGTCAATGATCTCTTTGGACTTGCAACACCGATGACAGCGAGCCTGTTCTACGAAGATGTGGTCGCCTGGCTTGAGGAGCACAAGATCCGGTACGCAGCCAACGTCAAATTCACCGGCCAGAGTGGGTTCGACCACCTCTTTGACTTCATCATCCCCAAGTCCTATAGCCAGCCGGAACGAATCATCAAGACAATCAGCAGCCCAAACAGAGATACGGCCCAGGCGGTTGCGTTCGCCTGGATTGATATAAAGGACGTCCGCCCTCCTGATTCAAAAGCCTATGCCATCCTGAACGATATTGACCGCCCGGTCCCGGGAAATGTTCTGGATGCGCTGAAGAACTATAACGTGAAGCCGGTCTTATGGAGTGACCGGGAAGCTGTTGCTGGAGAGTTAGCAGCATGAGTCCCGCACTCTCATCTTCGGTGAGATCGGGGCGCCAACGGGTGACTTTGCTCTTCTGTCACCACCCCTTCTTTTGCGACTCCATAGTTCTCATCCCTGCGAACTACTAACCAACTACTAATGTGTGTGAAATTAGTATTTAGTGTACCCTCTCTTTAAGGAGATGATGCAATTTCAACAAAGTGAACTACCCCGCGCCTCTCGGGCGGGGTAGTTCACCCGGGGCAAAGAGTCCAACCTCTACTTCTGGCGGGACAAACACGGGCATGAAATCGACTGCATCATCGAGTATCAGGGGTGGGATCCCGTCCCGGTCGAGATCAAGTCGGGCAGAACGGCAAGTGCCGACTTCTTTGACGAGATCACGTACTGGAACGGGCTCTCCGGCAACACCCCGGATCGATCGTTCGTGGTCTATGGGGGCGACCGGTCCCAGCGCCGGGCAACAGGGCAGCTGATCGGGTACCGGGATCTGGAGCCGATCGTTCCGTACCTGGAGTGATAGGCACCCCACCAGATCGCTCTTTACCCCCCGGTTCCATACCTTCTCCTATGCCCGACGACCGGGAGATCATCAGGGTGGCCATCCGAAAGGCACGCGAACTCGGGGCGGCGGGCCGCGACCTACATCTTCCCGCGCCTGATCGCCATCACCGAAGGGGATCGGTTGTGAGTGCTCCAAACCCATTTGTGTGTATCAAAACCGCGATCCTACACACAAAATATCTTGCGATTACCGGGATATACACAAACACGTCATGGAAGCGGTTGTGGGTCATCTGCGATCCACAACAATATTTTTGGGGTCACAAAATGTATTTTCATGTCCCACAAAACCCATTGTGGGACACCGGTGGGAGACAACGGCCGGATCCGGGCGGCGGCATGAGCACGGGAACAGGGCCGACTGAAAGGGAACCGTATTCAACCCCTGGAAAACAGAGATGTATCATGGACGAAGAGACGGACAGGATGTTTGCGTATGTCAGGGCGGCGGTTCCGGGATCGGGAGCGCACGGATTCGAGCATACCGAGAGGGTGCGGATATGCGGATCCTCATCCCGGCCGCCCGCATCTCCTCATCCATCCGGGAGAGGAGCAAGCCCGAG
Source organism: Methanoculleus receptaculi (assembly GCF_033472595.1). Lineage (NCBI taxonomy): Archaea > Methanobacteriati > Methanobacteriota > Methanomicrobia > Methanomicrobiales > Methanomicrobiaceae > Methanoculleus > Methanoculleus receptaculi. Next base: position 986,774 of record NZ_CP137642.1, read on the forward strand.
AGGTTTTTGCCCCGGAACGCCTGGTGCACGGCGAAATCGGTCATCTCGACGTTCTCGTCCTCGCGGTAGATCTCCGCCGAGGAGGCCGCGGCAAGCCGGCCGTCTTCGGTGCGGACGATGAAGTAACGGTAGTCCCCGGCCATCGTCGCCCGCAGGTAGCCGGGATCGGCGATGGGAAACGGGTAGGTTGCAAAGACCTCGCCGTAAAGCGCGGCAAGGTCGTCGGCGTCGTCTTCCGCCGCAGGCGCACACGTCCAGCCCGGCGGCAGGACGACCGGGCGGGCATCGCTCCGGGCTTGATCTCGCCCCTGAGCCGGGAGCCGAGGGCCATGTCGGCGCCGGCGTCGAGCCGGGCGAGGAGTTTGGGGATCTCCAGGAAGTCGTAGGTGTTGTCCGCATCCCCGATGACGATATACCGTCCCCGGGCGCACGCGAGCCCCGCTTCTCCGGTCTGACGACCGTAGCCCCGAGGTCGCGGGCGATCGCCGCCGTCCGGTCGTCGGAGGAGTCGGCGATGATGATCTCGCCCTCGATCGGCAAACACTCTCTGGATCTTTCTGATGCACTCGCCGATGGTCGCTTCTTCGTTGAGCGCGGGAAGGACGACGGAGAGAGCGGGGGCGTTCATTTTCTGGAATAGTATCGGGCTCTTGGGGTATGGAGTGTATCGATTGGCGTGCGGGGTTCGGGGGCCAGCGTCCTTCGTCTTCCGGTAGCTTTCGACCGATGCTGTGGATCCATCATGAAAATGATAATCTCCGGCTATAACTCCCCGCGAAGAGCGTTTGAGAGAGACATGAGCGGGAGACAGGCCGCGCCCGTTCCATAAGAGTGGTCGTTCGATACCTTTATCGCGCCAACGGGGCGATCAATCAGTATGGCTGCCCCCGGCACCGCACGTGAGCACAAACTGCGACTTAAAACCGAGCTGGAGAGGTTCGTCGACCGCTGGAGCCGGGACCCCTCGATCAGGAAGATAATTCTCTTCGGTTCGGCTGCCCGGGGCGATGTCCGTTGCGACAGCGATCTCGATCTCGTCGTTGTTCAGGAGACAGATAAGAAGTTTTTATCACGTCTTGAGCCGTTTTATCGCGATGCTCGTATCGCCATGGATATTCTGGTGTATACCCCGGATGAGTTCGCTGCCATGCAGGAAGGGATTTTTCTTAAGAATGCGTTACAGGACGGTGTTGTACTCTATGAAGCAGGAGCCCGAAAAAGAAGGAACCCGATGGCTGAAACAGGCAGAACGCGACCTTGACGATGCAGAGTATGCTTTTGCCGGCGAGAGGTACAACCTGACCTGCTTCCTGGCCCAGCAGGCTGCAGAGAAGGCCATCAAGGCATACCTCTATCTCTCCGGAGAGGAGAGAGTGCTCGGCCATTCCGTCGCGGACCTCCTTAACAGGGCCTCCTCACTCAACAGCGCCTTCGGCACCATCTCGCGGGCAAGGACACTCGACCTCTATTATATCCCAACCCGCTATCCGAACGGGATTCCGGGAGGCCTGCCGTACGAGGCGTTCGATCGGGAGGAAGGCGAGAAGGCCCTGGCTCTCGCTACCTCCGTCATCGACCTCGTCAAGGAGATGTTCTCGGGCTAGTGCCGTGCCGGGCGGTGCTGGGATATGGATCGGCAGCCCGGAGTTGCGCCCTTAGTCCCGTGGCCTCGTGCAGGAGACGATCCACGGAACCCCTATATAGTGTCATAGATAACTCTCCAGTGGAGGGGATCAACTGTCAGATACTCGTCTCCGCTACACGGTCCTTATGGAGCAGAATGAGGAGGGAGGGTATACCGTAACGGTGCCGTCCCTCCCGGGGTGCATCAGCGAGGGGTCTACCTGGGAAGAGGCGCTGGCACACATCGAGGAGGCGATCGCGGGGTATATCGAGGTAGCCAGGAAACTCGGCAAACCCATTCCGGTTGAAGTATCCGTACCCCTGAATACAAGCAACGCGGGGACATGAAACTCCCGAGAACCACCGGGGAGACGGTGGTCGGTGCTCTCAAGAGAGCCGGTTTTGAGGTGGTTGGCATCCGGGGCAGCCATCACTATCTCTATCATGCGCAACGTGACGTCATCGTCACCGTTCCCGTGCACTCTAAAAAGATCCTTGCGCCAAAGACGCTTCAGGCGATTCTTTTCCAGTCCGGGATCACCGTCGACGAGTTCCGGGCGCTCCTGTAGCACGTCGTTGTCATTCATCTTCGGGGTAGCGTTACGCACCTTTGAAAATGCGGCAGAGCCCTCTCTCCAACCGGATATCTTTAACCATCCCAAAGCCCAATTCTGACGTAACGAACCGGAGGATTACAGGAAGATGCGGATAACTGTCGTCGGCGGGGGCTACGTCGGCCTGGTCACGGGGGCCTGCTTCGCCTAACTCGAGCACACCGTCGACATCGTCGAGATCGATGCGGGGAAGGCGGCGGCGATCAACGCCAGACGCGCTCCGATCCACGAGCGGGGGCTCGATGCGCTCCTCGAGCGGCATGCCGGCAAGCGGCTCTTCGCGGGGACGGATTATGATCCGGTCTCCGGCGCGGATCTCTCGTTTGTCTGCGTCGGCACCCCGCCGGGAGCGCCGATCTCTCGATGGTCGTCGCCGCAAGCCGGTCGATCGGGGAGGCCCTTTGCAGCGGGAACGGCTCGCACACCGTCGTGGTGAAGAGCACCGTACCGCCGGGGACGACCGCGGGCCTCGTCGTGCCCGCGACGAGATCGGGTTTGCGATGAACCCGGAGTTTCTCCGCGAGGGTCTTGCGGTCGAGGACTTCCTGCACCCGGACCGGATCGTGATCGGGAGCAGGGACGGCCGCTCCGGGGACGCCGTCGCCGCCGCCTACCAGGGGATTTCGGCCCCGGTGGTACGGTGCGGGCTCACCGCCGCGGAGATGATCAAGTACGCCTCGAACGCCCTCCTCGCGACGAAGATCTCGTTTGCAAACGAGGTGGGAAACGTCTGCAAACGCCTCGGGATCGATGTCTACGAGGTGATGGAGGGCGTCGGGATGGACCACCGGGTCTCGCCGCCGGCGCCGGGTTCGGGGGGAGCTGCTTCCCAAAAGACGTCGCGGCCCTCGTCAGCCTCGCGGAAGGACTCGGGGAAGAGCCCGCACTCCTCCGGTCGGTGCTCGACGTCAACGACAGCCAGCCGCTGCGCATGGTGCGGCTGCTCGAGGAGAAGATCGGCGATCTTTCGGGGAAGCGGGTCGCCGTCCTCGGCCTCGCCTTCAAGGATAACACCGACGACATCCGGGAGTCCCGGGCGATCCCGGTCGCCGCCTACGACCCGCTTGCCGTACCTTCAATGCGACAGGTCTTTCCCGGGATCGGCTACGCCGCCTCGGTCGCCGACGCCTGCCTGGTGATGACGGAGTGGCCGGAGTTCTCCGCCCTCAACGGGGAGTTCGACCTGATGAGGTCCCGGGTCGTCATCGAGGGGCGCCGGATCCTCTCCTGTGACGGCAAAGAGGGGATCTGCTGGTGAGCGGGAGAGGTATTATGAGACGGCGCCACCCATCGTCGGATACTTCTCCAGAATCATTCCTCCTCCAGGTTCCGTGAATCGATCCGGTGTTCGTCGCATCGTGTAAGCGGTGATGACTCGAGCCCGGGCCAGTGCTTCGCCATTCCCGCAAGGCCACACCCTCCGGAGAGCGGAACCTATCCCGAAAACGGTACGGCTCTGATCGAGTTTGTTCTAAAAGCCCCTGCTGGGAGGGGGGACACCCGCCCCTGCCCCCCGGGCATCGATTAACCCGAGCCTCGCGGGGGAGGGCATCCTCATACCGCCCGGTTACGGGCATGTGGCCGTCAAACGGTAGGGGGAAATCCATCCATGTAGCGGTCATGTCCGAATCTCCGGCGCTTACCGGTCACCTTAAGTGATTGTTGACTATAAAGTAGTATACTTAAGAATCAACATCTCTTCGTAGACCGGGCAGGTGAACTGCAGTTCCTTACCGATCGGTATCGTTCACCGGTTCCGGAGTGCCTGATCCTGTACGGGCGGCGACGCGTGGGAAAGACAACGCTTCTTGCCCGATTCCTGCAGACGGTCCCGGGGTTTTACTTCCTGGCCTCAGAGCATGCCTTCTGGCAGGGTAATAAAAGAACAGCCTATACATGTTCTCATATTACGCGCAAATGGGTTTGCCTTTGATGTTGAGGGCGATGAAGCGGATCGGTTCATGGTAACTCTTGCGAGTCTGGATGCCGAGGGCAATGCCACATATACCCGGGAAGAGGTCGAAGAATGGATCCGCAAAAATACAAGGAGATTGGACGGCCTCATTTAGTGCCGGCCGAGGAGTTCCAGTGCCTTCTGATTCTTCTTGATGGAGGCTTCTAAGGACCACCTTTCCATGACGGTCAATCCCATGCTGGTGGACCCCCTCATCCGGACACTCCGATATCGGTTATTCGTTGTATGAGATGTTGTCATCGTATTACACCTTCACGAGAACAACATATAACCTCTTGTAGTATTTCAGTGAGCTACCCCGCGCCTCTCGGGCGGGGTAGTTCACATCCTGTTTCCGTGATCTGCACGAGGCCTTCCCGTTTCCAGGTGCATTCCTCTTCCATGAGACGCTGGCCGAGGCCATCTTCGATCTCTGCCAGGACAAAGGTGAGCACGGTCGCAGTGCCCTGGAGAATGCGTGAAATGTTGTTCTTCCTCCGTATGCCGCCCATCGGGATACATTTGATGAACTCATCGGCGGGGGAGGCGTTCGGCGGGATAAAGGGGCGGACCACGCTTGCAAGTTTTGTATGGCTTTTGTCCGAGAGTGCGGCATAGATCTCATCGCGGTCCTTGGCGGTGATCCGGGGCGTATCCCCGAGAGCCTGCCTGATCATACGGCTTCTCCAGTTCTTGCAGGCGTTTCACGACGGCCTCGTCCGCAATGACGGATTGAGTGGGTATTTCCGCACCCTCCCCTCCCGCTTCATTACAATTATGCCTATCTCAGCAAGAGTGGAGAAATTGCCTCGTACGGTTCAAATTCGTCCGGATCTCCGATGTGCTTCTTCGATGGACATGATGTGGGTGATATAGACGAGGTCGTCGTCCGGATCGATATTGTAGATCACCGTGAACGAACGTGCAATACGCGGTTCCGGACGATCGGGTCGATGGTTTCGCCGTCGCGGGTGGTGTACCCGACGCACCCGAAGGGGTTTTCGTTGATGACGCCCTCGACGAGGGTGTTAAACGACGTTACGGTGGCGATCGGGGTCGTGAGTTCCCGGACCGCCGTCTTGTTCACGGTCTTCTGCACGAAGTCTGCAATGGGTTTTTTCTCCTTTTTGCCTGCCAGGCTTCCCGGGAATATGACAGACAACTATAGGGGTGGACAGGAGGGGATATCAGCCTGACATTATCGGGGAATAGGGAGCGGAGATCGGGCGAAAAAAGGCCACAAAATAAGTGCAGGCCATGGGGTCGGCCCTCATAGCAGGTTGCCAGCAGGGAATGTTTTTGTGTGCGGGGGAGAGAAGTGATTCACAAAGGAAGAAGAGACGTGAATCGCAGCAGAACCAGGATCGTCGGGTTGGTAGATCAAGATTCGGTCATCATCTCCTATCATGCCCGGGTCAGAATGTTTGGGCGTAACATCTCCACCGACGACCTTTTTTTAGCGATCAGGACCGGTGAAATTATCGAATCATATCCTGATGACGAGCCCTGTCCCTCAGCACTCATGCTCGGCTTTATAGGTGACCACGCGTATCATGTAGTACTCGGGATCTGCGATGACCATCTCAGGGTCATCACCGCCTACATGCCGGATGACGAACACTGGATCGATGCGCGAACAAGGAGAGAGAAGAAATGATTCCAGAGAGATGTACCCTCTGTAAAGGAACCCTGCAGGAAGGAAAGACCGAGTTCATGGCACGGGTGGGGGATGAGATCATTGTCATCAGGGACGTCCCGGCATACGTCTGCGATCGGTGCGGCGAGGCATACTACAGCGCGGAAGTTTCCCGGAAGATCGATGCCGTGATGAGAGAGTTCCATAGCGGCAGGCTTTGCTGCCGGCCTCTCGCGGCGGGCGAGGTTGAACTCATGGGATGAGGCCCGGGAGGCCCGGTGGCTTTCTGACCAGACGCGCAACGCTCCGCCCATTTTTCCTGCACATAATCCTTACGGTCAGGCTTTTTCTCTCGGACGTCCCACTGTCCTCCAGGAGGGCTACCTTGATGACCGAGGAGAAGACCACCCGGGAGCTCGGTTTTACGAGACGAACCGGGACGTGAAGTGGATCTGTAAGACGCTCGCGCGAATGGAGGTGCGCTTGAGGATTTTGAGACCCGGCTCCGGGCGCTGGAGCGGCGGGTCTCGACGATCAGCGCCGGGGTGGTGGCGGTGAGGAGGGAAGTAAGCATGGATCTCTTCACCACCCTGGGGAGTAATTGTACAGATACTCAGTACAATGGGAAGTTCATACGTTAGGGGTTGAGCACCACCAAGTCACAGTGTAGGTAGGCACGACCAGTTCTCTTCGCATTAAGATAGGTATATAATTATACTCCCGCCATCTCATAGCGCAGCCCCTGTAACAAGAATGTGGTTTTGCAGGACGCTCGTGACAAACGGGTCGCCCTCCTCTTTCATCCGCTCCCACCGGTAGTAGGGGACGACCGTCAACTGCACCTCTCGATCGGTCTCCGCCTCCAGTACCGCCACCCGGTTGTGATCGACCTGGCTCTCGTCGCCGATGACCAGGATGTCGATGTCACTCTGCTCATCAAAGGTTCCCGCCGCGGTGCTTCCGTAGACTGCGACCGCGATGCTTTCGGGCGCGAGCTCCTCGATGCCAGCCCGGGCAAGGAGGAGGGTCATGCAGGCCCGCTTCAACTCCCGGGCGGCAAAGGAGTCGTTGTCGAGGGAGAGGATCCGGGCCGTGCCGAGGCGCGTGGCGGTGAGCAACCCGTCGCGCTCGAAGGCATCGGCATACGCTTTGACGCTTCCCGGACTGACCCCGATCTCCCGGGCGAGTTTATTGATGTGGATCTCGCCTGTCGGGTGGGTGAGGAACCAGGCGAGGACCCGGAACCCGACGAACTTCTCGAACTCCCCGAACATACAATATATTGAATGATAGTTCAATATAGTGAACTACCCCGCCCGAGAGGCGCGTGGTAGTTCACAAGGGAGGAAACAGGAACTTCGGCGGCCCCCGCGAAATGACTAAGGCCATCTGTTCGGACTGCGGAAAGGAGTGCGAGGTTCCCTTCAAGCCGACCGAAGGCAGACCTGTCTACTGCCAGGACTGCCTCCCGAAACACAGAAAACCCCGGTTCTGAAACCGGGGATAAACCCTCTTTTCCCCCCACGCGCCGCTGGCTCAGGAGAGACCGAGTTCGGCAAAAAGGGTGTTCCGGAGCGCCCGAATGGCGGCCGCTGCCGGGGAGGCGCCCCGGGTCACGGGGCGGCCGTTCCGGACGGCATCGATCACCAGGGGATCGAACGGTATCTCTCCCGCCACAACGATCTCCTCTCTCCTGCAGTAGTCCTCGATCCTGGCGCATATATCCTCCGCAAGGTCGAACCGGTTGATCGCGGCGAATATCCTGACGTCGAACCGACGGCAGACCGTCACCAGTCGCTCGAGGTCGTGGAGCGCCGAGACACCCGGCTCCGTGACGATGAGAACCGCATCCACGCCGCCGATCGTCGCGATCAGCGGGCAGCCTATCCCCGGCGGGCCGTCGGCGAGCAGCAGGTCGGCGCCGTCCGCGAGGCTCGTCGCCCGCTTCCTCACCTCGGTGACGAGCAGCCCCGAGTTCCCGGAGCCCGGGAAGAGCCTGGCGTGGGCGAGGCTGCCGCGGTCTGTCACCGATGTGTAGATCTCGCCGGTGGGGCGGGGCTCCATCCGGGCCGCACCCGTGGGGCAGACGTAGGCGCAGACAGCGCAGCCCTCGCAGTGCAGAGGGTCAACCTCCCAGGCATCGTTTCGGCGCACGATTGCCCCGAACCGGCAGTGGTCGGCGCAGATGCCGCAGTCGCGGCAGACGGCCGGGTCGATCCGGGCCGCTTCGAGCCCCAGGAACTCTTCCGTCGTGATCTGCCGGGGTTCGAAGAGGAGTTCCAGGTTCGCGGCGTCGACGTCGCAGTCGGCGAGGACCTGCGGCACCCCGCTGATATCTGCAAGCGCGGCCGCCACCATCGTCTTTCCGGTGCCGCCCTTGCCGCTGACGACGGCGAGCCGGATCACGCGACCACCCCCCCGATCCCATCAAAGAGTGCCAGGAACCGTTCCTCCCACCCCGGAAGGTCGCGGCATATGAGCCCGCCCCGGTTCTGGACGGCGGCGATCTCGCGGGAGAACGGGATGGTCATGAGGACGGGGAGGCCGCGGTCCCGACAGAAGTCGAGGGTCTCCTTGTCCTGGCCGTCGCTGCGGTTGATCACGACGCCGGCGCCGATGCCGATCCGCTCCACCACCTCGGCCGCGAGGCGGAGGTCGTGCAGTCCAAACGGTGTCGATTCCGTCACCAGGATGCAGGCATCGCTCCCCTCAATGGTCTCGATCACAGGGCAGGCCGTCCCGGGTGAGGCGTCATACAGGGTGAGCGGGTGCGCCTTTGAGAGCGCCTTTGCCGCCCTGATGACCGCCGGGGCCTGCACCTCGCCCTCGTTCAAGACGCCGCTCACCAGGGTGAGGCGGGGGATCGGGCTGGAGCACGCGACACGGCCGATTGTGCGCGGGATCTCCTCGATCGCTCCCTGCGGGCAGACAAGGGTGCAGCCCCCGCAGGAGTGGCAGAGTTCCGGGAAGACGAGGACGCGGTCTTTTAAGACGGAGAGCGCCCCGAACCGGCAGAACTTCCCGCACTCACCGCAGAGGGTGCAGCGGTCGGGATCGATCTTTGGGATCGGGGTCGTCACCGGCACGTCTGTCGCCGGCGCCGGGAAGAAGAGGTGGAGGTTCGGCTCCTCGACATCGCAGTCGACGAGCGCGACCTCGCGGGAGAGGGCAAGCGTGAAGCCGAGGTTTGCCGCCACGGTGCTCTTCCCGGTGCCACCCTTGCCGCTTGCAATCGCGATCTTCATGCTGGGTTCCACTTCAAAGGGGGATCGGCTGGAGGTTTCCGGCGGTATACTCCGCAAGTGCATCGGCCACGCTGCCGGTTCCGCGGTAGGCGTAGGCCTTGATCCCCCCCATTCCAAGCGCCCGGGCGGCGTTCCCGCCGACCTGGCCGGTTATGACCACCGTTGCGCCGTGCTCCGAAAACATCTGGACGGCCCGGGGGCCGACCCCGCCGGCAGCGTCGACGAGGGGATTCTCAACCGATTCGGCCTTTCCCGTCTCCGTGTCGACGAAGACGAAGTAAGGCGCCCGGCCGAACCGCTGTTCGACCGGGGCGGACGTGCTTGGTGCACGCGCTGTTATGCCAACTATCATGGTTATACGCTCATCTGGTGTTCTTTGCTCATATGGCCGTCGTCCTCGTGGTGGCAGGAACTCTTGCCCGGTGAGAGACGGCCTGCGATGTAGTCCTGTGCGACGTAGTCAACGTTTCCGCCGATGCCGATGAGAACGTCGATGCCGTTCTCCGAAAAGATCTCGATGGCCCGGGGGCCCATGCCGCCGGCGATGACCAGGCTGACGCCGTGCTCTGCGAGGAATACCGGGAGCCGCCCGGGTTCGTGGCCGGGGTTCGGGAGATCGTCTCTGCGATATATGATCGAGTCCTCGACGTCAAATATTGCGTAGCTCTGGCAGTGCCCGAAGTGTTCGGAGACACTGTTTCCGTCCTGTGCAATCGCTATCCTCGTGATATCTCTTTTCATATAATACACATATGCGCGGAAGAAAGTAAAACCACCCATCGTGACACCCGGAACCGGTGCCGGCCGCGCTCTGCGCTATGGGGAACGCCGCAGTGGGGGGCGGCCGGTGGGCTTTGGGTAGTTCACGATTGATCCGGCGGGGCTTCATGCTCTCGATGAGCGTTTGCCCTTACCGGTCACCGCGGCGGCTGATCGGAGAAGTCCCCGTCCTCCGGGCATCCTCCCTCCCGCGGACGGTTGCACCCGGCGATCCGGATTGTCTTGCCGTGCACAAGGGCGTCGGCGACCTTTTCCCGCGCCTGATGGAGGTCGCGCCAGAGGGTCTTTCGGGAGACGCCGAGGACAGCGGCGGCCTCCTCCTGCTCAAGCCCCTGGAGGTCGACGAGACGCAGCGCCTCTACCTCTTCGGGGAGGATGACGACAAACTCGCTGCCGCTGCCGCAGAGAGGGCCGAAACACCGGAACGCCCCCTGGTTTCTGATCCTCCGGGGGGCACGGGGCCGGCCGCGCTGGCGGCGCCGGCCGCAACCCCCACCGGGTTCTCTCTCGTTCATGCTGCCGATCCTGGAATAGAAGTCGGTCTTTCGTGCAGATAGTGCCTTCGCTCCGGCAGGGGTCGTTACCACCGGCGGCCGCCGCGGCGGAAACCGCGGCCGCAGCCCCACGGGATGCCGCCCCGGCCGACGCCGCGAAGCACCGGCGCGGAACCTTCTTTCTCCTCCGGTTCAAGCGGCAGAACACACCGCCCCCGGCGGCCGCCGGTCATAGGGCCGCGGCCGAGAGGGCCTGTTCGATCCAATCCTGGCATGGTTGTATCACCTCACTTTGTACTCATATGTGTAAAAATACATAAATGTATCGAATGGTGCTGCTCTGCTCTGCAGCCGGAGGTCATAAGACCGGTAGCCGTCCCCCCCCCCGGTTTGATAACGTCTCTCTGGAGGGATGGACGCTGGAAGGACGTTCCCGGTGACACGATGAGACAGGGGCGGAAGGAGGCGCGGAACGCGCCGGGAGGCGGGGGTTGATCGACTGCTCGCATGGAAAGACGTCTTCAGTGACAACGTCGAGACAGGGGCGGGGGATGTTCCATCCCCCTCCCCTGCGAGCCCCTCCCCCACGGGGGCGATTGTCCGTCGATAGGGTGCCGGGGGGATGAGCATCAACCACCGTCTCGGTGGATCAATCATCAAGATCCTGTTTCCCACTGTAGCACGGCTATCCGGGGCTATCGCCAGACACTCGCCCGCCCCCCTCGAGGGGGCGGGAGGAGGCGCGGAACGCGCCGGGAGGTGGGGGTTGATCTACGTAAACCGTTCAACGGGTGACACGCCGCGACAGGGGCGGGGGATGTTCCATCCCCCTCCCCGTCAGCCCCTCCCCGGGGGGGTGATTCCCTGTAGATACAGCGCCACGGGAGAGATCTCCTTTAGCTGGTTTCAGGCGAGAAACTCACCAAAGTTCCTGCTCCCCCGGACACGGCCACCGAGCCAATCGCCATTTACTGCCCGCCCCCTGGAGGGGGCGGGAGGAGGCCGCGGTAGCGGCCGGGCGGTGGGGGTTGATCGACGTAAACCGTTCCCGCTGACACGTCGAGACAGGGGAGGGGGATGTTCCACCCCCCCTCCCCGTCAGCCCCTCCCCCACGGGGGCGATTCCCCATGGATACAGTGTCGGGGGATTTGGCAGTATCTTCGCGGTCTCACCTGACACTCCTGAAAGATCTTCTCTCCGCCCATGGCACGGCTATCCGGTGCTATCGCCCCATACTGCCCGCCCCCTCTGGAGGGGGGCGGGAGGAGGCCGCGGAGCGGCGGGCGGTGGGGGTTGATCGACTGCTCGCATGGAAAGACGTTTTCAGTGACACGCCGAGACAGGGCGATACTCCCCCGATACAGCCCCCGGATCTCCGCCTTACCAGGGCGGCGTCACAACCACCTGGACCACAGTCTTTCTCCCGATCCCCCGGTCTACCCCCGGATCTCCGCCCATCCATGGCGGCGTCGCAACCCACTGGTTCGCCACCACCGGGCAGAGACATTTTTTTCCCGCTCCCGGCCAAACGGTAGGAGAGATCCTTTCCCCGGAAAAGAGAGCCCATGCCGCACTACAACCTCAGCCCCTCGCTCATCGGCCGGTTCTTCTACCACGACTGCGAACGATACCTCCGATACCACGCAACCCCTGAACAGGAACGGGATGCCGCAGGTATCCCCCCGGCCGCGGTCGAGACCGGCCCCGTGACCCGGGCGCTCCTCGAGGCCGGGATCCGCTGGGAGGAGGAGGTCGTCCGCCAGAGGCTTGCGGGGCGGGTGCTCGTCCCCGACGGCGCCGGCCGCATCACCGACCGCTCCTTCTCCATCGAGGAGACCTTCAACCTCCTCCCCCGCCTCAACCCCGGGGAGGCGATATACCAGACGACCATCCCGGTCTCCGTCCACTTCCTGCGCGGCTACGGGCTTGACCCCCGGGTGCACCGGTTCGCCCCCTGCCGTCCCGACCTGATCCTCATGGACGACCGTGGCCGGCTGCAGGTCATCGATATCAAGGCAAGCGAGGAACTCAGCATCAGCCACCGGATCCAGGCGACGCTTTACGCCCTGATCCTGGATCACGCCCTCGACCTCCTCGACCTCGATCTTTTGGTCGACCGCGATCACGCGGCCATCTGGCTCCACGGCCAGACCGCCCCCGAACCCTTCGACCTCCACCTCAACATCCGGGTTGCCGAGGAGTTCCTCCGCCACCGTCTCCCGGAGATCCTCAGCGGCCCGGCATCCGACCTCGCCTGGCACATCACCCCCCGCTGCGAGTCCTGCGGGTTCTACCCCCACTGCCGTGCCGAGGCCGGGAGAACCGCCTCCGTCTCGCTGATCCCCGGTCTATCCACCGCCGCACGCCGCTACCTCCGGGAGGCGGCGCCGCCCATCGAGACGCTGCCCGACCTTGCGGAGTTCCTCAACAACCCGAAAGCCGAACCTTACCTGGATGGCTGCGGCTCGCTTGCCGGAGAGCGCGAACACCTCCAGGCGGTCGTCCGGGCGCTCCTTTCGGGCGAGGTCGTCCCCCTCCCCGCGAGATCGCACGCCCTCCCCGTCCACGAGGATATCGCCATCATCCTGACGCTCCAGAGCGACCCGGTCTCCGGGCTGATATACGCCCTCGGGTTCCGGCGGGTAGGGGGAAGAGAGGTCTACGGCACCCCGGCCAGCGAGGAGATCCATATCGCGGCCGAGCCCGCCGATACCACCCGCGTCCGCCGGGAGTTCGTCCGCGGACTTCTTCGTGACCTTGAGGCCGTCGAGACCTACAACCGCGGCCAGGACTGGAAGGCTCAGAGATCCCTCCAGACATACGTCTACGACACCTACGAAGAGGCTCTCTTCACCCGGCTCCTCGACGACGCCATGGATGACCCCGGCATATCAGAAGAGGCGCTCAGGCTCCGGTTCTACTACCAGGACGCCGGGATCGCGGCCGCCTCCAGTCACCCGCAGACCCCTGTCTCCTATCCTCTCGTCGTCCTCACCCGCGAGATCCGGCGGCTGCTCGCGCTCCCAGTCGCCTTCTTGCTCCGTCTCCCCGAGGTGCTTGATGCGATCCCCTCGTCCCGGTTTCCCTACCGCCTCTCGCCCAGCCCCCTCTTCTGGAGCGAGCAGAAGAACGCCATGAAGGCCGACGCCATCCTGCTTGCCTGGCACGGCAGCCGGCCGGAGGCGCTCGACTGGATCCGCCATGAAGTATCGCGCCGGCTGCTCGCCGCCGGCAGCGTGCTTGAAGGGCTGCGCGAACGTGTGAGCGGCCGGCTGCAACGCTGGCCGGAGAGGTTCCGGTTCCCCCGCCCCTTCGAGGCCGCGACCCCGGAGATATCCCGGCTTCTCTTCATAACGGAGTACGAGTCGTTCATGGGCGCACGATACGTCCAGGACCTCCGGAGCAGGCCGCGGGAGGTGCGTATCCGCGAGGGGATCAGCATACCGGTCGAGAGGGCGGAGGGGAACTTCTGGCGGCTCATCCACCCCCTCGACCTCGCGGTCTTTGAACGCTCGCGCTCGTTCAGCTACATCCTGGCTCCGGAGGGCGAGGAGCCGGAGTTCGACGACCTGCGCTACCGGAGCAGCGCCAGCCCCGCGGCGGCCGGGGTCGCGTTTGCCCGCGTCCACGACACCATCGTCGACCGCGACGCCGGGCTGGTTAAGGGGGTTGTGCTGGAGGTCCGGTATCCCCCAAACCAGCCGCCGATCGAGCGCGGGGTTCTCCACCCCCGGTTCACCGACTTCAACGCCCCCAGGATGATCGGGAGGCTGCTCTCCCTGGACGCCGACCCGGAGAACGGGTTCATCCGGCTCCTCCGCGACCCCCGCGGGTTTGCTGCGCCCCTCCCGGCGCTCCCGGCGGCCGGCGGAACCGGGTTTACGAGCAGCCAGGAGAGGGCTTTTGAGCAGATGACGGAGAACCGGCTGACTCTGGTCTGGGGGCCGCCCGGGACGGGGAAGACCCATTTCCTTGCGGCGGCCATACTCTCGCTCATGCGGGCGCGGCCGCTCCGGGTCGGGGTGGCGGGGTTCACCCACGCCGCCGTCGAGAACCTGCTCATGAAGGTCCAGGGGATGGCCGCCGCCTTCCCGGTCTACAAACTCCGGGACGTCCGGACACCCGGGGCGGAACGGAGCCTCGCGGTTCTCGGGGCTGACCGCGCCGGCGACCTTGCCGGCTGCCCCGGGTTCCTGATCGGCGGAACGGTGCACGCGTTTGAGAGGCTCGAGAGGTTCCTTCCCAGACTCGACCTCCTCGTCGTCGACGAGGCCTCGCAGATGCGGCCGGCAGACCTTGCGATGCCGCTCCCGATGCTCTCGCCGGAGGGGCGGCTCGTGCTCGCCGGCGACGACCTCCAGCTCCCGCCGGTGATCCAGGGGCGTTACGGAGCCGCGGAGGACGGGCTGCCGGGGCTTGAGGACTCGATCTTTGCCTACCTCCGGCACCGCGACGACCCCGATGACCCTGTCTACACCTGCCAGCTCCTGGAGAACTGGCGGATGAACCGGACTCTATCCCTCTTCCCGGCGGAGACGCTCTACGGCAGGGGTTATGCCCCGGCAACGGAGGAGGTTGCCCGGCGCCGGATCGACCTCGTCCCGGGGGAGGGGGAGGAACCCTGGCTCGATCGTATCATCGACCCTGACCACCCGCTCGTCCTCTGCGTTCTCGAGGGTGTCAGGACGACGATCGAGAACCGGGTCGAGGCCGACCTGGTCGCGAGGGTTGCGGCGAGGCTTCGCGAACGCCTGATCGACCCCGGCACCGGGAGACCATACGTGGCGCCGGAGTTCTGGCGCCGGGGGCTCTTCATCGTCAGCCCTCACCACGCCCAGATAGGGGCGATCAAAGAGAGGCTTGCCGCACTCATCCCCGCCGACCGGTCGGTCTTTGTGGATACCGTCGATAGGATGCAGGGCCAGGAGGCGGACGCCGTGATCGTCAGTTACGGCGTGAGTGACGTCGAGACGGCTCTTGCCGAGGCGGAGTTCATATACAGCAGGAACCGATTGAACGTCTCGCTCACGCGGGGCCGGGCAAAGTGCGTCGTCTTCCTGCCGCGGCCGCTGCTGGAGCCGCCGCTCGACGTCGTCTCAATCGACCGTGCGGCGGAGGGGCTCGCGCATATGCTCGACCTCCAGGAGTTCTGCCGGGGAGACGTTGAGCGGTTCGGCCTGGGGGAGGGTGTCACGCTCACGGTGATGCGGGCGGAGAGCCCGCGATCTCCGAGCGGTAGCGGACGAGCGATGTGACGGCCGCGATCCCGGTCAGGACGGCGCCGACTATGTAGGCGTCGTGGAACGCCGCCTCCGTAAGACCGCCGTAGACCGGCATCCTCCAGGCCAACACGGCGCCGCCGACGGCGATCCCGAGCACCATGCCGACGTTTCGGACGGTTGCGAGCACGGCCGAGCCGATGCCAAGATACTTTTTGGGGGTGCTCCCCATGACCGCGCTGTTGTTTGGCGACTGGAATAGCCCGGTGCCAACCCCAAAGAGCGCCAGGCAGCCGAGCAGCCCCTCACCCCGCGCCATGAGAAGGAGAGCGAGAGCGCAGAGCCCGGCGCCCAGGGCGGCTGGCGCCCGCGTCCCGATCCTGTCCGAGAGGGCGCCGCTCACCGGCGCGACAAAGAGGACGGCCAGCGGGAAGGCGACCATAACCATACCGATCCTGTCCGGGGTGAAGCCCATGACCTGCTGGAGGTAGAACGGGGTGAGAAAGACGAGTACGTACTGGGACATGAAGTTGAGCATGGCGCTCAGGTTTGCAAACGTGAACGTCCGGATGGAGAAGATCCTGAGGTCGAGCATCGGCTGCGGGATGGTCAGTTCTGTCCGGATAAAGACCAGAACGGCCGCAGCCATGACGGCCACGAGCCCGAGCCTCTGGGGCTGGCCCATCGCCTGCCAGCGGTTGACGAGGAGGAGGAACGAGAAGAGGCCGACGAACGCGCTTCCCGCGCCGACTATGTCGAGGCTCTGGCCCGGCCGGGTCTCACCCTCCGGCAGGATCCTGGAGGCGATGAGGAGCGCTGCAACCCCTATGGGGATGTTGATGAAGAATATGAACCGCCAGCCCAGGTATGCCGCGATGAACCCGCCCAGAGTGGGGCCGACCGCAAGCCCGATCGCTATGCTGGTTGCGTTGATCCCGAGCGCCCTGCCGCGTTCGGAGGCCGGGAATGCGTCGACGATGATCGCCGAGCCGACGGCCATCATCATCCCGGCGGTGACACCCTGGACGGCGCGGGCGGCGATCAGCATCCCGATGCTGCCTGAGAGCCCGCAGACCGCGGATGACGCGGTAAACCCGGCCAGGCCGGAGAGGTAGACGGCGCGGTAGCCGTGCATGTCCCCGAGGCGGCCGTATGTGAGCAGCAGGCTGCTGATCATCAGGAGATAGACCATCGGGACCCACTGCGCCGTGGAGATCCCCGTCCCAAAGACCTCGGCGATCGTAGGGAGCACGACGTTCACGACGCTTGCATCGATGGGGCCCATGACGCTCCCGAGCATCACCGCGGCAAGGACGAGCCACTTCCTCTCCATTCAGCCGCCCTCTATGTGCCTTCTTGCCGCCTCTGTTATCTCCCGGCCCTGCGGCGTCCGCTTTATGAACCCGATCTGTATAAGGTAGGGCTCGTAGACCTCCTCGACCGTTCTTACCTCCTCGCCGACGGAGATCGCTATCGTCCGGACGCCCACGGGGCCGCCGCCGAAGTCCTCGCCTATGACGCGGAGGATCCGGCGGTCGAGTTCGTCGAGCCCGAGGCGGTCCACACCGAGCATCGTGAGCGCTGCATCCGCGATTGAGCCATCTATCCTGCCGTCCGCCCGGACGAGGGCGTAGTCCCTCACACGCCGGAGGAGCCGGTTTGCAATCCTCGGCGTTCCGCGGCTCCGTCTCGCTATCTCGGCCGCGCCGTCGTCGGTTATGGGCGTCTTCATAACGCGCGCGCTCCGCTGGACGATCCGGAGAAGGTCGTCTGTATCGTAGAGGTTCAGCCGGAAGACGAACCCGAACCGGTCGCGGAGGGGGGATCCGAGCAGCCCGACCTTTGTGGTTGCGCCTATGAGGGTGAACTCCTCGAGCGGCAGCTGGACGGCGCGGGCGCCGGGGCCCTCGCCGATCATGACGTCTATGGAGCAGTCCTCCATCGCGGGGTAGAGGATCTCCTCGACCACGGGGTTCAGCCGGTGGATCTCGTCTATGAAGAGGATGTCGCCGCGGTTGAGGGCGGTCAGCTGGGCGGCAAGGTCGCCGGGCCTCTCGAGCACGGGGCCGCTTGTGCTCCGGATGGAGACGCCCATCTCCCTTGCGACGATATGGGCAAGCGTTGTCTTGCCAAGCCCCGGCGGCCCTGAGAAGAGGATGTGGTCGAGGGCGTCGCCGCGCTTCTTTGCGGCGGCTATGGCTATGGCAAGCGTCTCCCTTGCCCGCGGCTGGCCTATGAACTCGTCGAACGTTCTTGGCCGGATCTTGGGGTCGTCCTCCTCGTTATGGAGGAGGTCTGATGATGTGAGTCTCTCTCTCATGCGCTGGTCTCACTCCTCCCGCAGCCTTGCAAGCGCTGCGCGGATCAGGCTCTGGACGTCGGGCTCTGGCAGTCCGGGGAGGACGGCGGCGACGGCGTCCTCCGCCTCCGCCGGCGGGAACCCGAGGGAGATGAGGGCGCTCACGGCGTCGGCGGCCTTTGGCGGCCTGCCGGCGGCGGCGTATCCCTTCATCTTCTCTTTCAGCTCCAGGATCAGCCGTTTCGCGCTCTTCTGGCCGATCCCGGGGATCCGGGTGAGCGCTCTCTCGTCCTCGTTCACGACCGCGGCCGCGAACTCCTCGAGGCTCGTCCGGGAGAGGATGTTCATGGCGGTCTGGGGGCCGATCCCGGCGACGGTGATGAGGATCCCGAAGAGGTCGAGTTCGCCGGGGTGGAGGAACCCGTAGAGCAGGATGTCGTCGTCCCGGACGATCATCCGGGTGTGGAGGCGGACGGCGCCCTCCGTCCCGCGGAGCGCCTCGGCGGCCGCCCTGGTGACGGTGACCCGGTAGCCGACGCCGCCGACATCGATCACCACCCAGGTCTCGCCGGCGGCTATCAGTTCTCCTGCAAGGTGTGCTATCATGGGAACCGCTGCATGTTCATGTGGCAGAGGGCGACGGCGAGGCCGTCTGCGGCATCGTCCGGCCTCGGGATCTCGTCCAGCCGGAGGAGCCGGCGCATCATCTCCTGGACCTGGCGTTTCCCGGCGCGGCCCGACCCTGTGACCGCCTGTTTGATCTGGTTCGGTGTGTACTCGGCGACGGGGATCCCGCGCTGCCCGGCGGCGAGGAGGATGACCCCCCGGACCTCGCTGACGGCAAGCGCGGAGGTTATGTTCCGGGTGAAGAAGACCTGCTCGACGGCGACGCAGTCGGGGCGGTGTTCGTCCAGGACGGCGGAGACGGCATCATAGACCTCGCGGATGCGTTCGGCCGCAGGGAGACCGCGTGCGGTCTCTATGCAGCCGTAGGCGGGGGCGCTGGGGGCGGCGGCGGCGCCGGGGTTGGGGGCGCCGGGGTTGGGGGCATCCCTCACCAGGACGCCGTATCCGACCCGCTCCAGCCCGGGGTCGATCCCGACGACGGTTATTGCCTTCATCGCTACTGATAACTTCCGCTCTACAGGTAGATACTGATTGTGCCGGGGGGAGGGGGACGGCACGTCCCCTTCCCCTGTCGACGGTTTCGAGATCAAGTTTTGATCGCTCTTACTTTTTGACGAGATGCTCGGGTCTTAGGAGGTTTCGAAGGATTCAAATACACTAAAACATACATTTCCTGTCAGAACTGCACTCTACTATCGTAACTGTAATCGGCTCTAATATGGCCAATTAAGCGTGCAGGTTGGAATCACCTGATGATGAAGAAAAATAATAGATCTGGCGGCTTGAGAGATGGAGCAACAAGAAGCAAGGGTATCACCTCAACCTCAACTACAACCCTCTGATGGGTTAGAAGGGGATGACCGGGTAAATTGCCCTTCCAGCCGATGCCCCGTCGCGGACAGGCCAAAGGGCGTGTTGCGATCGATCATAATCTCCATGCGCCCGCACCAGTGGTACAAAAACCTCATCCTGTTCATCGGGATAATCTTCTCAGACAACCTCCTCAACCTGGGGCTATGGGTTCCACTCCTGCTTGCATTTCTGGTTTTCTGTATTCTCTCCGGCTCCCTTTACATCATAAACGACGTAAAAGATATCGACCTCGATAAACTTCACCCAAAGAAGCGATATCGCCCCATTGCCGCAGGTGACCTCTCCCCCGCAATTGCAGTACCCACCGCCACGATCCTCATCATTGGGGCAATTGTGCTGGGTTTTGTTATTAACACGGCGTTTGGATTGCTCTGTTTGGCCTATCTCCTCACAAATTCTACCTACACCGCCTATCTCAAGAACTATGCCATCATCGATGCTATCATTATCGGTGTCGGATTTATCATCCGTGCCGCGGCAGGTTGTGTGGTAATCGGTGTGAGGATTTCACCATGGCTGATCCTCTGTGTCTTCCTGTTTGCTCTCGTTCTCACATTCGGAAAGAGAAGACAGGAACTGATCATTGCCGATAACTCCCGGGCGTGTCTCACCGACTACTCGGTGCCAATGACCGAGAACTTCCTGAACCTCTCTGTATCGCTGCTGCTGATGTCCTATTCTTTGTACAGCGTCTCCGTAAACGAGTCGCTGCTGTTTACGTTGCCGTTTGCGATCTTCGGAGTGTTCCGTTACGTGCAGCTGGTGCACCTCGACAACTTTGGCGGGAGTTGCGAAAAACTCCTGTTGGACAGACCCTCGGTAATCAACCTCATCCTCTGGGCCGGTCTGCTTATCTTCATCCTTTACGGAGGGTTCCTGTGATATTCGATCTCCATGTCCATTCGCTCTACTCTCGTCGATGTGGATGCATGCAACCAGCTGATATAGTGAAGACCGCAACCAAGAAGGGACTTGACGGCGTAGCCATAACAGATCACAATACAATTGCCGGAGGGGTCAGAGCAAAAGAGTTTGAGACCGAAGACTTTAGGGTCATCATCGGATCCGAGGTCTCGACCGATCGGGGCGAGGTCATCGGGCTCTTCCTCTCAGAAGAGGTCGCTCCCGGAAGATTCGAGGATGTTGTTTCAGCAATCAAGGCTCAGAACGGCTTCGTCCTCCTCCCACATCCCTTTGATCGGCTGCGCTCTACAGCTCTCCACCCGCGGCCTGAAGATGTTGCCCGAATCGATGGTATTGAGGGGTTCAACGCTCGCTGTGTGTTTCAGGCCGACAATCAGGCTGCCACCGAGTTTGGCCTGGAACACGACCTCGCGGTTGTCGCTGGCAGCGACGCTCATTTCCACGGTGAGATTGGAAACGCAGGCATCCTGATCGGCGGCGATGACCCGGAAGATTGCCTCCGGTTACGGGACTTCCAGACATTCGGGAGACGCTCTTCTCTCCTGAACCACTGCCGATCGAAGGGACTGATCCTATGTCGAATAAGAAACTCGCTCTGATCATCGCTCTCGCAATCGGCGTCTACATCCTCATGGGTATCTACGCTGACTTTAATCAGCTTGTTCAGGTGGTCAGGGGGTTTGAGTGGAGATGCCTTGTCGTTCTGCTCGCCCTAACAACAACAGGCTATCTCCTGCGTTACCTGAAATGGGACATCTTCTTGAAGAAAGCAGGGGTCTCGCTCCCGGCAAAACAGAATATCTTTGTCTTCTTCAGCGGACTCTCGATGACCGTGACTCCAGGTAAGATCGGAGAGATCTGGAAGGGGTGGTTGATCCGGGATATCTCAGGGGATAGCCTGAACACGACCGTTCCGGTGGTGATCCTTGACCGCATCACTGATATCCTGAGCCTGATACTGCTCTCGGCCGTAGGCATTCTCTCATACAGGGAAGGTGTGCCGCTGTTGATACTGCTCCTGATGCTTATCGTGGGGTTCTATGTGGCGATTCAGTCCAGTTCTATCTCAGAGAGATTGCTTGGTGTGCTTGAGCGCCATGCGGGGAAGTATGCAACTGATGCCAGGGCAATGCACACGACGTTTGAGCAGATAATGAAGCCAGGTCTCCTTCTTGGTCTTTCAGCCCTGAACGCACTTGCGTGGTTCTGTGAGTGCCTCGGCCTCTATGTCGTTACCATTGGTTTCCACGAGTACCTCAGCATCACCTTTTCAACCTTCATCTTCAGTTTCGCATTGCTTGCCGGTGGTGTGAGCATGATCCCCGGTGGCATCGGTCTTGCGGAGGCCACCATCACAGGGTTTCTACAGGTATACGGGCTTGATGCGGCATCCGCCATCGGAATTGCCCTTGTTGTCCGGTTTGGGACGCTATGGTACGGTGTCATCCTGGGCTCGGCCGTTTACCTGGCGTTCCGACGGCGGATGATTCCTTCCCATAACCTGAAGAAGGAATCGCCTGGAATCACAAACGGAGGAATCTAGATGTCATCCGTCAGTGTCATACGAACGTCCCCGAAGACGGTGCTGGAAGATTGCGGCACCCTGATGCACAGTGCTGGTTACGAGCGCAGTGTTCACCGGGATAAGGAAACCATACTGAAGATCAACCTCTCCTGGAGCCTGTTTTATCCTGCGTGCTCCACGCCGCCCTGGCAGCTTGATGGAGTGCTCTCGACGCTCCGAAATGATGGCTACCAGGATGTTGTCTGCGTCGAGAACCAGACCGTGGTCACCCATCCCTGGAAGGGTGCATACAACAACAAGTGGCTCCCGGTTCTCAAGCGGCACGGCGTCGAGTATCAGCCCCTGACCGACGTTGAATGGGTGCCTTTTTCGTCGAAAGCCGAGATGCTCGCGATGAATGATCTCGTTGGAGAGATCCTCATCCCAAAAACCTTCCTTGGCAGTAACGTCATCCATCTTCCAACCGTCAAGACCCACGGCCACACGACCACCACAGGGGCGATAAAGAACGCCTTTTGGGGCCTGATCCCGAAGTACCGGCACCATGCTCACAAGATGATCCATGAGGTGCTGATGGATCTCCTCGCGATCCAGCAGGAGATCCACACCGGGATCTTTGCGGCCATGGATGGTGCGGTCTGCGGCAACGGCGCCGGTCCACGGACGATGGAGCCCTATATCGGCAATATTTTGCTCGCAAGCGAGGACCAGGTGGCCATCGACGCGGTGGCAGCGAAGATAATGGGTTTCGACCCGATGTCGATCGATTACATCAGGATTGCTCACGACCGCGGCCTTGGCACCGGCGACCCGGACCAGATCGAGATCGTAGGTATGGATCGAAGCGAGTTCGACCACCTCAACTTCGGTTTCACCACAACAAAGAGCCTGGTCATCAAGTGGGATCAGCGACTGCGAAAGGGAACAGTCAGCATACCCTGGCTGCACAACCTCCTCTTCCACTCGCCGATATTTCGGAGTTTCATATTTGCGTCCGGGTTCTACCATGATCGGTTCTGGTATCCACGGACAGGGATGAAGAACATCAGGGCATTTAGCAACACTGGGTGGGGAAAACTGTTTGAAAAGTATGAGTACGGGGAATACCCAGAATATACTGAGGTGAAGGAGTGGAATCCATATTGAGTATTTTCGTTCAAAAATTTAAAGTGTGAGTGATTCGGTTCGAGATAAGGAATAAAGATCAGTGAGTGGTTAGGTTGTCTTCGGAAATGAATTGTATGATATATTTGACCGATTTTTTAAAGGAGCATAGGTATGTTATTGTATCCATCATAGTCATCGCTCTCTATTTAACACCGTTCTATCTCTTTGGAGAGAACGCTCCTACACTGGTTCATGATAACCTTGATTCTGGTTCCCATGTAACTGGATATATAATTCTGGCAGAAAGCGGCCAGTTGTTTGGCCCTATGGATGCAACCATCCCCCAGGTGATGAACGGTATCCCCCGCAACTCATTTGGATCGGAGTTCAATGTAATCCAATGGCTCTATCTATTTTTTGAGCCATATACTGCGTATATCATCAACCTCACCCTGATGCATTTTATTGCATTTTTTGGGATGTACCTCCTTCTTACGCGGCGTATTCTGCCGGATGAAGGTTCTAAGCCTTTTACCGTAGGAGTCTCTCTTGCGTTTGCATTGCTCCCATTCTGGCCCACCGGTGGACTGAGTATTGCAGGCATGCCATTGCTCTTCTATGCCTTCCTGAACATCAGGGACGGTCACTGGAGTCTTGTTGATTGGGCAATCATTGGACTCATGCCATTCTACTCATCATTTGCTATGACTGGGTTTTTTGTTCTGGTTGCGTTGTCAATCTTCTGGTTATATGATCTTGCTGTGACCAAAAAACCGAATTTTGTATTTTTCCTGGCTATCGGCCTGCTATGCCTGGTGTATTGTCTCGTAGAATACCGCTTGATATTTGGTATGTTCATTGACCCGGGTTACATCTCGCACCGGGTGGAGTTTGCGCAAACACCGTTGGACTTCTGGAGCGCGTTGAAAACAAGTGTGGTAAACTTCTTCTACGGCCAGTATCATGCTGTGAGTCTGCACACATACTTTGTAGGTCTCTCTGTTGCCATTGCCGCCCTCATACTCCTCCTCAAGAAGAAAAGGTGCGATCTTTTTGTGGTATTGCTGGGACTATGCGCCGCGATCTCGCTCTTTTACGGTTTTATTGATTCAGAGTATCTGCTCTTTATCAAGAATTTCCCCCTATTCCAGGGCTTCCAGCTTGGAAGGTTTCATTGGCTGCATCCGCTCCTATGGTATGTCATTTTTGCCCTGGCGCTCAAGATTATCTACACGAACCTTCGATATGGAAAGCAGGTTGCTGGTATCTTCCTTGGTCTCCAGATCGCATTCCTCTTCACCTGCGGAGGTGGAGTAATTGGCGAAAGTACCCTCCAATACGGTGGCGCCGGCCTCTTTTTGACGGACCAGTTAACCTGGAACGAATTTTATTCTCCGGAACTGTTTGATGATATCGATGAGGCCATAGCCCTCCCAAAAGAGTCGTATCGAGTCGTCAGTATAGGGATGCACCCGGCGGTATCTCAATATAATGGGTTCTATACCCTGGATAGTTATCAGGTGAATTACCCGCTGGATTACAAACATTCATTCCGCAAAATCATGGAGAAAGAGCTTGCAAAGAGCGAGAAGAATCGGGTATACTTTGACACATGGGGAAGCCGCTGTTATCTATTCGTCAGCGAACTCGAAGACAATATAGGCATGAACACCCGGGAAAACTCTAAACCAATCCAGAATCTTGAGATAGACTCAGAAGCCCTCTATGATATGGGCGGGCGGTATATCTTCTCGGCCGTGGAGATTCTGAACCATGAAGACAACAACCTGGAATTGTTTGGTGTTTTTGAGAATGATAGTTCTCCCTGGAAGATCTGGGTATATTCGGTCAAAAATTCGACGATATAACTGAAAAATTTCGATCAAGGGGATCTGGAACTACAAAATCAGATCCCACGACAACGGCGTCCCTCTCGTTATCTTCCCTGCTGCCCTTCTACCGAGCACCACGGGCAGATACTTCGGCGGCAGTCCATACCCCGGCCTGATCGAGCGCACATTCTCCTCCGTAAACACCTCCCCGGCCTCGATATCTCTCACGGCGAAGAGTGATCGCCGAAAGACCCTGCTTGCCTTTTCGTGCTCGGAGACCTCATAGCAGACCGTGCCCAGCGCTTTTTCCGTCTCCCTCACCGCATCCACCATCGCCTTAAACTCGTGCGGCTCAAGCGAGAATGCGCTGTCCGGCCCCGGGTCCGCGCGGGAAAGCGTGAAGTGCTTCTCAATGATGCATGCACCGAGGGCGACCGCCGCCACCGAGGTGGCTATACCGAGGGTGTGGTCCGACAACCCGACCGGAGCCCCGAATGCCGCGGCAAGGTGGGGGATGGTCCTCAGGTTCATCTCTTCCGGCGGCGCGGGGTATGCACTTGTGCACTTCAACAGCGCGATCTGGTCATTGCCGGCCTCCCGGATGGTATGGACGGCCTCGTCGATCTCCGCGAGGGTTGCCATGCCTGTGGAGAGGATGATCGGTTTCCCCTGCCCGGCGATGTAGCGGATGAGGGGGAGGTCAACGATCTCGAAGGAGGCGATCTTGTAGGCGGGAACACCCAGATTCTCGAGGAAGTCGACCGCGCTCCTGTCAAATGGTGTCGAGAAGCAGATCATACCGAGTTCCCGCGCCCTCTCCATGATCGGTGCGTGCCACTCCCATGGAGTGTGGGCGAGGGTGTAGAGGTCGTGGAGACTCTTCCCTTTCCATGGACTCTGTTCATCTTCGATGAAGAACTCACCTTCGTTGATGTCGAGGGTCATGGTGTCGGCCGTGTATGTCTGAAGTTTAAGTGCCTGAGCACCCGCTTTCGCGGCCGCCTCAACGATCTCCAGTGCCTTGTCAAGTGACTGATTATGGTTCCCGGACATCTCTGCAATGATAAGGGGGGGAGCACCCGGGTCAATCGTGTGATGTGCGATTTTCATATACATCCTCAGCTCTTCATGGTCTCTGGTATTCAGTCATCTTCTTGTTTCTCAATCCGAAGAATGAAACGCTTTCCCTTGAATTCAAACCACGCCGGGTATCTAATATTATCAACTGTGCGGAGAAGATTGAATTGTTCCTGGACCGACTTTTTGAGGTCGATGGCGCTATCTTCAGGGCGGCGCCGGGCGTAGAACGTCGGCTCGCCTTCTTGCGCGATTCCCGTTGTAATAACCTCTGGATATTCCCTCACAAAGGATCTGCACAAATCCATTGTCACCTGCATCACTGCATGCCTGAGCTCATCGATCAGTTCCACACCCGAGAACTGAATTACCACCTGTTTGTAAATCGGCCCGCTGTCGACCGCCTCCGCAGCTTCAAACAACGTGACCGGGATCTGATTCTTGCCCTCAAGAATCTGCCAAGTCATGGGAGACCATCCCCTGCCCCGTGGCAAATCACTTGCGTGAACGACGAGGTTATTCTTATGCCGCTCCAATAGATCGGGACCAACAATTTTCCCATAACTCAGGTAGAAGCATAGGTCTCCACGTGACAATTCATCAGCCTCATGGGCCCATCTCACCTCATGCCCATCTGCCAACCAGTCCAGGAGTAGTTCTGGGATGTACATATGGTTCCAGCTATCTGCATCAGAGCACACGCTGATACGCAATCCCCCCCCGTCCATCGGGTATGTCCATCGGGTATGTCCATCGGGTATGGTATCGAAGTCAAGCGACTCGAAAATTTTGCGCGAAGGCAGATTCTCAGGTTTCACCCGTCCAAGAACGAGCGCACCAGGATATTCAGAACGCATCTTTAGAAGAGCGGCTTTAAGCAGCGGTCGAGCCAGACCTCTTTTACGGAACTGAGATGCAAGCGAATAACTGATCTCCCAGGCCGTATCCCGCCTCTCAAACCGCACCTGCCCTATGGGAATTCCATCCTCGGTCTCAACAACATAGAGACGACATCCCTCCAGATCGCGGAGCCGGCTATAGAACCACCGGCGATGATCCTCTGCAGAGATGGGGTCAGACGAGAACGAGTTTCGCCGTGTCTCCGGGTCGTTTGCCCAGGTGAGGAGGAGTGCTTCATCGGAGAGGCGGGCATGGCGCACCTGAAGCGGCGTTTCTGCAGTTATGGTTAAAACCGCACCGACACGATCCACACCTTTCCCGTCTACAGTGGCCCGGCAGCGCAGTGACCATCCTCTGTCAATGCCCCCTTCGATCACCTCGGCCAGAACCTGCCTGACACTCAGTTCAGAGACTTCATCTTTATGCCCCAGCCAGCGCACTAATCCCAGTCCGTGTAGTTCAGCCGCAATCAGCCGCTGGTTCTCCGCCAGCGTCACAACAAGTGTAGGAAGGCCGAGGCACAGGCGCTCCCAACTGGTCGTCCCGGCCGCACCGATGGCAAGATCCGCTCTCGCCATCAGCGGTGCCAGGGTCGGGAGGTTGCCATGCAGGTGAATGTTGGCATGTCTCACTGCTTGAGCTCGGATCCCCGGAGCATAAGGACTACTGTCAGAGATCACGACATCAACATCGATATCGGGGCGATTCAGGCTCAGGAAAGCCGCGAGAGCGCGACCAGTCAGGTTGTCGCGGTCAGCCCCGCCAAATGAGATGAGGATACGATGGACCGGGCCTTCCCGCGGTGGGATGCGGTCGTGCAGTTCGGCATAAATCGGCTGCAAGAGGGCGTATTCCGGTCCCAACAGCAGGCGACAATCTTCCGGCACCTTACCGGCATAGCGGGTCTGCATGTCTGCAAAAAGGTTCTGGTCAAGCAACAGATCGCAATCATGTGCCCGGTCGGCGAGGTCGTCGATCACAAAGATGCGGTCTACCAATGGCCGGAGAGCCTCTTCCCAGCGGTAATCAAGCCCGTAATGGTCCACCACCAGCCATGTGGGTTTGATGCCCAGAGTCCTGATGACAACGCCGGTTTGCCCGGCGTCTTCCTGCCATGCTGCTCCGAGCCAGGCAGCATGGGCCGGGGTTGCATCGGCCTCAAAATCACTCTCTGTCGCAGGGAGGCGGTGAACTGTAAAACCCTGTTCCTCGATCAGGTCACAAAGGTTGCCCTCATGCTCGCGGCAGATAAACGATACGCCGACACCTTTTCCGGCCAGAGCGTTTGCCAGGGTGAGGCAACGCATGACGTGACCGGTGCCGATGGCCGGCGAGGCATCGGTGCGGATGACCACCAGATCGTGCATTTGGCTCATTCGATCGCTTTTTGCTTGATATCACTGTTGATCTTTACAATTTCTGGATGCTGTTCCAGATACCGGAGAGCATCCATCCAGGTAAAGTGGTCGTTCCCGAAATGCTCATACACCGTCTGAATAAACTCAAGGTCTTCAGGCGTGTCGAGCGTCCATCGATGGTGCGAGAGATCTACATCATTGGCAACACGATGAAGCCGGAACTTTCCAGGATTCCGGTATATGTAGGGGGTCACATGTTCTCGCAGTGCAGGGTTGTTGTCCTCTCTCCAAGCACGTTCAAGGGCTGCAAAGGTCATCACCTCGACATCAAGGCCACGCGGGAATGTCCTTGGCGGAAGAGTGTTTGAGACGTAGTCAACCTTCTCCCTGAGATCCAGAAACACTTCTATCACTTTATCTATAATTTCTGGATCGATCATAGGACAATCAGAGGTGATGCGAACGACCACATTTGCCTCAAACGCCCGTGCAGCCTGGTAATACCGATCAAGAAGGTCGTTCTCGCTCCCCCGGAAACAGTGCCATCCTTCCTCCTCACAGAGTGAGGCGATCAGGTCGTCCTCCTGTCTGGTGGTGGTTGCGATCACAACCTCATCGATACATTTTGCGCGCCGGATCCGGTTAACGTCCCGGGTCAGCACCGGTTTCCCGAGAAGGTCTTTCATAACCTTGCCAGGCAATCGCGTACTTCCCATCCTTGCCTGAACTACCGCCACCACACGCATATAAAATACCACTCACGCGGAGATTCCAAGGTCAGACTCTGCCTTATGCAACTGTTCAGAGACATACTCCACATCCTCATCTTTCATACCGGGGTAGAGCGGCAGCGTCAGTGTTCTGTTGAATACATCCTCGGTGCTCGGAAAAGCATTGGCGTCCTGGGGGTAATGCTTCTGATAATAACTGAATTTATAGATCGGGATATAATGAACGTTGACACCGACTCCCCGTTCCTTCAGGTAAGAAAACAGGATGTTTCGCTCAACCCCGTTAACCAGAACCGTGTAGAGGTGCCAGCCGTGATTAACCCCATCCATTGTCTCAGGCAGATCAAGCCATGCCAGGTCTGAGAGAGACCTCCCGTATAATGCTGCAATCTCGTTTCTTCGCTTGATGAAAGAGTCGATCTTCTTCAACTGAGACACACCCAGTGCTGCCTGGATATCGGTCATCCGGTAGTTACGGCCAAGAAGTTTCATGTCGTATCCCCATGATGCTCCTTCACCGAACAGATCACCTACATCCCGGGTGATCCCATGACTCCGGAGCATCCTGAGTTTAGCATCGAGATCCGGATCGTCGGTCACCACCGCCCCTCCCTCCCCGGTGGTTATGGGTTTGACAGGGTGGAAACTGAAGACGGTCATATCAGCGAAGGTGCCGATCTTGCGGCCTTTGTAGGAGGCGCCAAACGCATGGCATGCATCCTCAATCAGCCGAAGATCATACTCCCCGGCAATCTCCCGGATCTCGTCGATCGCACACGGCTGCCCCGCGTAATCAACGTAGATTATCGCGCGGGTTTTCGGGCCGATCCTCCTCCTTATCTCATCCGGGTGGATATTCCTCGTTATAGGGTCGATATCAGCAAAGATCGGAATATGACCGTTGTAGAGGACAGCATTACTCGTGGCGGCAAAGGTGAAGGGGGTTGTAATGATCTCACTCCCTTTCGGGAGGCCAAGGGCCTGGACCGCGATATCCAGAGCGCTCGTGCCGCTGTTCACCGCGACCGCGTGCCGTGCGCCGACGTATCCGGCAAGATCCGCCTCAAACAGATCGACGGTCGGCCCCGTCGTGAGCCAGTCGCCCTTCAGAATCTCTACGACAGATCGGACATCATCATCATCGATGGATTGATGCCCATACGGAATGAACTTCATCGGCCTTACCATATTGCGGGTATTCTACTGGAGACCTATCATCGAGATCAGTTCATCAGCGTCAAGCCATGCCGTATTGTTCTCGCTCGAGTAGCGGAACCCCTCAGGCAGGGGTTTTCCCTCATGCCCATCGTTCTTCTGCCAGAACCGTAACTCCGGCTCTATGATAAAATAGTCCCCCATATCCTTCGAGTGCCGGGCCTCATCTTCGGTGAGGAGGACCTCATGGAGTTTCTCGCCCGGCCGGATACCGATGATCTCGACCTCACAATCGGGGGCGATGACTCTTGCAAGATCGGTTATTCTCATGCTGGGGATCTTGGGAACGAATATCTCTCCGCCTTTCATCGTCTCGATGCACCGGGCGACGAAACGCGCGCCCTGTTCCAGCGTCAGCCAGAACCTCGTCATGCGCTCGTCGGTTATTGTAACCCGGCCCTGTTTCCTCTGCTCCAGGAAGAGCGGGACGATACTCCCACGACTTCCAACCACATTACCGTAGCGGGTACAGGCAAACCGCGTCTTCCTCCCACCGGCATAAGCATTCCCCTGTACAAAGAGTTTCTCCGCGACCATCTTGGTCGCACCGTAGAGGTTGACCGGGTGCACCGCCTTGTCTGTGCTCAACGCCATGACCCTCTCAACGCCGTTATCGATGGACGCATTGATGACGTTGGCTGCACCGTCGATGTTCGTCTTTACGGCTTCTATAGGGTTGTATTCTGCTGTGGGAACCTGTTTCAGCGCGGCAGCGTGGACAACGATATCGACATCGTTCATTGCGCGGTAAAGACGGTCTTTATCCCTCACATCGCCGATTAAAAAACGGAGACGCTCATCCTGATTTTTTTGTTGCATCTCCCACTGGAGCAACTCACCCCGCGAATAGATGCGGACGCTGTCGGGGTTCCACTCCTCGAGCAGCAATGATGTAAACATTTTCCCAAACGAACCTGTGCCGCCCGTGACAAGAATGGTTTTTCCGTCAAAATATGACATAATGCACCTTCGGTAGATTGTATCCGCTCAAATGGATACAGTATAATCATAAGAGAACACGTAATAACCTTTTGATTTTGCCAGGTCAGATCCGGAGCAGACCCTTAAAAAACAGGATCTCTTCCTTCTTGAACCCCCGCAATATGAACAATCCTGCAGTGTAGACAAGCGCAGAGATGATCACCAGTAAAAGGATGCTCACCAGCCCACCAGATATCCGAGATCCTCCGATAACAACAACCCCCCCCATGATCGCTGCTGCGATAATGCACTTCAATATAAAAGCAGCGTTTAGATCGAATACAAGATACTTAAACGAATAATACGTCGATAAGAGAAACGCCAGAGAGTACGCAAGCAGGGTCGTAACCGCTGCTCCAATAATCCCGAATATGGGGACGAATATGATATTCAACCCCAGGTTAAGGATCGCCGCCACAATCCATATCGTCCCGCTGATGCCGGTCTTCTTTTCAAGCACCAGAATTTGCATTATAACTGCATAAGATCCAAATAACAATCCAGACAATGCAGTGAATGGCGTTATCAGGTAGCCCTGCTCTGCAATCTCCGGCGTTGAGAGGATCGTCAATAAGGGTCTGGAGAGCAGCGACAGCCCCACGACTGAGGGTATCGCCAGCGCAAGGAAATACTTCATGGAGTATGACAGGATGGTTTTGACGTCGTTGAGGTTGCCGTCATCATAATGTTTCGAGAGCACCGCCGGCAGCATGAACGAGAGCGGCGCGATGAACATATTGACAATATTTCCCAGGGTGTAGCCCGGCGAGTAGTAGCCGACGTATGCCGTCCCGAGAAACAGGGCAATCACATACCGGTCGCTTGAGTTCACCACCCAGCTGGAGAGGTTCCCCGGCACCGTGGGAAGACCAAAAGAGAGGTACTCCCGCAGGTGCCTGAACTTCGGGACGGCGACCCCGATCTCGGAGACGATGAGGATGCTCATGATGATGAGCAGGACCACATCGGTGACCAACAGCCCGATCGTGGCACCGAGGATACCGTAGCCGGCAAGGACGAGCGTACAGACCAGGGTCAACTGCAGGCAGGTCTTGAAGAAGGTGAGAGAGGAGTACCGTTTTATCTGCTGAAACGTCCTGAAATAGTTATACTGGATCTCGTTCATGCACTCCAGAAAAACTATCGCCGCAAGGACCTGAATTATGGCAACCCGGTTATCGAAGAGCGCGGCGGCTATGGGTTCTGCCAGGATGAAGAGGGCAAGCGAGGCGAGCCCGGCGGTCACGACGGTGATGCCCACGATCGAGTAGTAGCCCTCCTGGATCTCCTCCCGCGATCTTGCTCCCGCGAGGAACCTGACCATCGTGTAGGGGAGGCCAAGCATCACCACCGCGGGGACGAGGCCGATGGTCACGGTGACCTGGACATACGTCCCATATTCTTCGATGGGCAGGGTCTTGGTGAGGATCGGGAGGAGGATGAGGCCGCTCAGGCTGATGAGGAGGTTGGTTGCGCCGATGAGGCCTATGCGCCGGGCGAATTGGTGATATTCCTGCAACAATAATTAGTGGAGGTATGCCTATTTAACGATAGCCGGGGATGGGGTTCGTGGGGGTCGTCAAATTAAGGAGGTTATTTGTTTTGATTGTCACTAGGACTCATGTGACCAAAATATTTATTCTGCCGTCAAAGAAACATCATAACCTAATGTTGCATACCTAATATTCAGTTTAATCAGTAACATATAGAATAAACAAGTCTGGAGATGTTCTATGAAAGATGTTTTTCTTGCGTTCACACCTTATCATATACTGTTAGCATGTGCCCTAATATTTGATATGGAACAATCGAGCGAGATTGATCTAATAATATTTCGGGATTTTTTTGAAGCTGACAAGTTTGCAAATTCCATAGCGAAAACGGAAATTGCTGATAGAGCGGATATTTACATAAGAAAAGGGACTTATGAGAGTAGAACATACAATTCGTATATCCAAAGGTTTATTAGAAAAGATTCAGAACTAAACATACAGCAGGAAAATATACGCTTTATTAAAAACTACTTTAAAGAGAACCCTGATATACATATAGTTTATTCGTTTAATGATGCTCGCGGAGAATGTCAATTAGCTTACTATCTAAACAAGAAACGTGGTGGCACTAATATCTATGTAGAGGACGGATTTGCGGTGTATAGCACACAGACTTCACCTTCTCCATCGATTGCTGGAAGAGTGTACAATAGGGTGTATAATAGTCCCTGGCACCAGTTCATCAAGTATCATGGAGGTTATAAGTATACCTCTAAGATTATGTGCTTAAAGCCTTCCCTTATTAGGGATGAATTGAAGTGTAAACCTATACAAGAAATCTCCAGAAAAACCCTTTGCAATCTAAAAAAGAACTCTATTACAGATATACTACTCCATGATTACCGATTTTCCCGCCCTAAAAATATTGATACACTAATAATTCTACCACACTCGGAATTTTTGCAACAACATAGTTATTTTGAACCATATGTGGACCTCATAGAAAAAATTCTTGCAATTACCGAAGATCTAGGGATGGGTGTTTATGTTAAATATCATCCAAGAGAGAAAAACTACTTCCTTCAATCTATTGACAGATCAGTTGAACTAATCCCTCAAGGATTACCAGCAGAGGCCTTGTTTTTACACCTGGTGAATTACAACCCAAAATTATTACTAGGGGATATATCAACATCCTTGCTTACGGGAAAAATTATATGTGAGAGTACAAGTGTAGTATCACTTTTAAATTTATATGGAAAAGATTATTTTAACACCTCTGATTTCATGATTAAAGCGGGAATTTTTGTTCCGAGCAACATACATGAATTAAAGTTGCATATTATTGATATATTGAATGAAGGATTATAAATGGCAAACAATAATCTGAGTAAAACACCTGTAATCTGCTTAATTATTACATATTTCTGCATTACATTAGCTGCTTCTATTATTGAAAATAATCCAATTAAAGGGTATGAGATTTCGGTTTACACCAGCACACCCGAGGTCTGGTTACTTCTTGGGGCTGTAGCCGTAGGCGGGATCATATTTACTATATATAGCATTTCTTCGAGGAATCCAGAGAATAATTTATGGACCTTAAGTTTGTGTGCAATTTTGTTATCCAACCTTCTTATTGTGCTGATCCCATATCTCCGGGATTATGCATTTTCTGATGGGGGGGATCACCTATCCCACTTTGGTTGGGTTATAGTTAAGAACTAATTATTTTATACTTAATATCCTCATAAAGGAACATTTCGATCCATTTTCTCGCGTATCCGATATGAACGGCGCATTTTCTGAAGGATGATTCGATGATCTCCTTCAAGCAATCCAGATCTTTGACAAACGTTGCCGACACGATACGTTTGATGCTCTTCCAGATGTATTCGATGGGATTGAGATCCGGCGAGTATGGAGGGAGGTAGACCAGCTCGATCTGTTCTTTACGGGCAAATTCTCTGGTCTCGGTGGTGTGATGTGACCGAAAATTATCCAGGATGATCAGGAGATCCTTTCCCGGATTTTTCTCACGGATTTGGGCGAGGAATGCACAAACATCCTCCTTCCGGGAGTGCTCCCGAAAGTCCACCACTGAGGTTCCGTTTAGCGCATAAAAGCCGAAAGTGTTTGCCCGCATCTTGGTGGTGTTCTTTGTTATAGTAGGTCTTGTGAATGACCAGAGTCTCTGGCTGTTCGCCGTAGTCTGAGGAGAGGCCTCGTCCAGGAATCCAATCACAGTATCACCGGTCACTAGCGGGAGTTTTTTTAGGAGGTCCTCTGCATCCTGAGGTCGGCGATAATCCCGAGGAAAGGGTTTCGCGTATTGCATCCCGAATTTTTTTAAGATAATCCGGATCTGTTTTCAGGGTGTAATCGATACCGAACTCTTTCTGGATGAGGTTTCGCACCTCCTCCGTGGTCCAATGCTCCCGCTCCCGGAGAAGATCCTGGAGATGTTCAGTCTGTTCCGGACTGATCTTGGAGGGTCTCCCCCCGGCAAACCGAGGAATAAGTCCCTCATATCCCTGTTCATTCCATCGTTGTTGCCATAAATACCCTACCATCCGAGTAACGCCCACTCGCTCGCTTGCTATCTTGACGCTGTCTCCCTGATATCGGAATTTGATAAAGTACAGCCGCTTGAGCACCCTCGTATCCCTCTCCAGAGACTTGATCCTCTGATTCAAATCTTCGATTGAGAGATGCCTCTGAATGAAGATTTGTTCGGGTTTTGCCATGAGAAACAATTAGTAAATTAATGTATAATAAGTTTTGTTCTTAACTATAGTCTCTTAAGGCAACTGTCCAGATGCCCGGTATGATAGGCTTCCTTGAGTTGTTCGATCAAGACCGACGCATTGATGAACAACACAGAGACACCCTGCTCGATAGCAGCAACTCCAAGACCAATAGCAAGGTGAGTCTTTCCAACACCAGGGGGTCCAAGAAAGACCACGTTCTCACCGTTCTCGACAAACCTCAGAGTTGCAAGGTCACGGATCACAGTCTGGTCAATTGAAGGTTGAAACCCGAAATCAAACTCTTCAATACGTTTTTTAACGGGAAAACCTGCAGATCTCATGCGGGTCTGGATCGTTGCAGAGTTCTTGCTGGCCCATTCCTGCTCAACCAGATATCCTATCGTCTCGAGAGGGCTCAGGCTCTCCCTCATCACCCGTTCGAGCGTTGGTTCGAGAAGTGCATCCATCGTCATCAGTTTCAGTCTCTCCAGATGCTGGTGAACCTGTTCGAGAAGGAGCATGGTCATAACCTCTTCTCCCAGAGAGTGTCATACAACTCAAGGTTCCGTTCTTCAACAGGATACTCCTGGTAATGGGGTTGTTGTGCGGCCAGTTTCTTCTTCGGGCTCAAACATGGCTCATCGAGGATCTGGTTGAGGAGACCTTCGAAATGTTCATTCTGCCGGGAACGCTGATTTTTGCCTTCAAGTAAAGGATGCGTGCAGATCACGGTATCGTCAGCATATACCTGGAGAGTGCCATCCCTGACAACAATATCGACATATCTACCGGCATACCGCCAGGGAACGGAATAGAGATTACCATACAACGAGAAGTAACAGTCCCTGGAAACTTTGCGTTCGTAGGTCTTCTGAAAGATGTAAGGGGGATAGGATGAGATAGGGCGGAGGTTTTCCCGGGGAAGCCGGTCAAACGGGATCTCGTGGGTTGTCCCGTGTACCTTGTTGTTGACATCGTCCAGCCATTCACGAGCACAATTGTTCAGGTCAGTGAGGGAGGTAAATTCCCGGCCATACAGGAAGTTGTCTTTGACATAGCCGATCGAACGTTCAACCTTGCCCTTGGTCTTGGGTCGGTAGATCCGGCAGAGCCTGGCAGTGAATCCAAAGTGGTCTCTTAAGTCGACAAACGCAGGATGAAACTCTGAGGCCGTAGATGGGTATTTCCGTTTCAGAACGACACTTTTGATATTGTCGTAGAGTATAACCTCGGTGACGCCGTCAAAATATTCGAAGGCATGCAGGTGGCAGGTGAGGAACGTCTGGATGTCCTGGGCCGGGGTGAACTCGATATACTGCACCCTGGAGTAGCCAAGAACCATCGAGAAACAGTTGACTTTCTGCTCCAAACCTTGAGAAGAGGAGTAATGGCACGCTGACCAATCGCACTGTGACATCTCACCAGGTTTGGTTTCATACCGGAGTTCAGGAAGAACTGAAACCCTGGGCCGGATCTGGCGGAGATAGTCACCGAGGATGGTCGATTTGCCGGTGTAGCCCAGTGCCTGGATCTCCTCGATAAGACGAACACGGCTCAATCGTGGGTATTTCTCCAGTCTTTCCTGGATATACGGTTTGTAGGGGTCGAGTTTGCTGG
Organism: Methanoculleus receptaculi; assembly: GCF_033472595.1. NCBI lineage: Archaea > Methanobacteriati > Methanobacteriota > Methanomicrobia > Methanomicrobiales > Methanomicrobiaceae > Methanoculleus > Methanoculleus receptaculi. The sequence continues at coordinate 1,023,649 of NZ_CP137642.1, forward strand.
GTTTATTTCGGGTGTGCGGGGTTTCCGGAGGGTGATCGCTCCTGAGGTAACGTCTCACGGTCTTGCGATCAAGACCGGTCTCACGGGAGAGTTCGCTGATATTGACCCGTCCGGTGTTCTGTTCCTGTTCACGCGCGAGATCTTTGAGCATAAACCAATCCTCCGTGTCGAACATCTGGCCTCAACAAGTTACTAACTTGAACCGGCCTGGGGAACCTTATTCCGACGTTGACAAAAGGTATATCGGAGAATACCGGCCAGCGTTGGTCTGATGAGATGCATGATCTCCTTCTTGAGATCTACGCCGCTGTTGATGGGGCCCCGGAATCAGCGGGTTCTCTCACACCGGTTGAGATCGAGGAGTTTCAAAGACGATTTGATCTGATCCTCGAGAACGGGAAGGCAGAGAACCCCTCCTCTCCTCTGCCGGTTCAAGGAGGGAGACGCAGTCGGAAGAGACGAACTCCTGCTGAGAACCTCATTGACCGGTGTCAGAGATATCGTGTAGAGATCCTCCGGTTCATGACCGATTTCAGGGTGCCCTTTACGAACAACCTTGCAGAGCGCGACATCAGGATGGTGAAGGTTCAGCAGAAGATCTCAGGGACGTTTAGAAGTGTGGAGGGAGCATCTAACTTCTGCAGGGTTCGGGGGTATATCTCAACGGTGATGAAGAATGGAGGCTCGGTAATCACAGCCATCCGGAGAGCATTCGAGGGAGAACCCTTCATACCAACTGCGGCTTACAGGTATACCTGACCTGTTACGATTATCTTTCCGATTCAGAGAGCGGCATGAAGACCTGCATCACCGGTTTCCTCAACCAGGCGATGCTCCAGGAGGCTCTCCAGCATCTCGCCGATGACCTGAATGCCCAGGGGATACCGGAAAGCAGGCAACACCTTCGAGAGGCTCCGCCGGGGGATCATGAGTTGCATGGCATTCTCAAAACAGCACGGGAAACGGATCCGAACCACGAAGATGATGAAGCGGGTCAATAGGGAATTGAAACGGAGAACCGGGGTTGTAGGCGTGTTCCCGAACTAGGAATCCCTTCTCCGCCAGGTCGGATCCATCCTGATGGAGATCAACGAGGAGTGGGTTACCGGCAGAAGGTATTTGACCATAGAGAAGGAATGATCAGGCAAGGAGATAGGGCTCAGACAAATTACAGAAGATCTGAGACGTTACCATACCTGACGTGGGAGAGCGTTGTGAAACAGGTGGAAGAGATGTATGCAGGTTGCGTTCGTCACGTTTGAGTACCCGCCGTTCATTATCGGCGGTGCTGGTGTCTATGCAGCGCATATTACAGAAGAACTTGCGAACCTGGGGCATCTGGTTGTGATCATCACTCGTTCCCTGACAAAGAGAGAAAGGATCGAAAGGGACAAAAATTTGGACACCTCCCACAATTGGTATTTCTATTCGAGTTCTTTAGTTTCAGTTCAGTTCACCTCTATTGTTAAACGATTGAAAGAGGGATTTTTCGTTGTTGACTAATTAAAGGGTGTTATTATACTAGTTTCCAATATTATAGGTTTAAACCTTGTAAAATGTGACTTATGTCAGTTTAATAGCCTTTATTTTCCCAATTTTGATACACGTAGGAGATTACAATGTTAAGCGACCATAATGAATCATGCATCTCAGTAATTGTGACCGTGAGGAATGAAGAAACCACGATTAGACGTTGCATTGACTCTCTAGTTGACCAGTCATTAAGTAAAAACTTATACGAAATAATTGTGGTTGACGGTAGATCTACGGATAACACATATAAAATCGTAAATGATATGGTATCTAATTCTCCTGTTTGTATATCGTTAATCGAACAGGAAGGCACGGGCATTTCGTGCGCAAGAAACACAGGGATAAAACATTCAAAAGGAAGTATAATAGTATTCATTGATGGTGATGCATTTGCGGATCGTGGATGTTTAGAAAGTTATACTAAATGTTTCAATGATCCCAAAATTGGATACGCATGGGGTCCTGTTATCATTGGGAATCCTCAAAATCTAGTGGCAAAACTATTATATGGAACATATTATTCTCTTTTGGGTGCGCATGGAGCAAATATTGCGTATACACGTGTGGCGCTAGAAAAAGCAGATTTTTTTGATGAGGTATTTACAGGTAGGGGGGATGAAAATGTCTTAAATCTCAAAATAGCCCATTTAGGATATCTTTCAAAAAAATGTAGTGCTGCAGTAGTATATCATGAACTTCCAACGTCTGTCTTGTCTTTTTTAAGAATCAGATATGCTGATGGTGTTAGCGCTAGGAAGATATATAATAAGTACTTAATGGATGATGAAAAAAAATCTTTTGACACGAGATTTTCTATCAAAGTCATGGTGACATTTGTTTCGGTTCTATTTCTGGCATATTCGTTTTGTGTGGATATCATTTTGTTTGGTTCGATCTTCTTTTTGACTTCAACTGCACTAGTCCTGATCTATCGACATTTAGGAGCGAGTATCGATGACTTAAATCCAATTTACCTGTTATTAAGCGTTTATCTTGTTACTTTAGGACATGTAGCTTATTTATTGGGAGAATTCAGTTTCTTAATAAAGAGGGGAATAAACTAACGAGAATCGCGGCTGAGCGCTGGTTCAGGTGCATCTCGCCGGATCATGAGAAGAATCTGGGAATCTGGTTGAAACTGCTGGAGTTTGATGTAGGGGTGTAGTATCTGCGTTATTGGGGGATCTCTTACCGGGGGTGGAGAGCGGAAGCTCTTGAGATGGTTGGACGCCAGAGTGGTTTTGGGGAGGATAATGAGGCTGCGGGGTTCTGGGTGTTACCCCGGTGTCACTGGCGGCGTAACTTTGTGCACTTTCGGCGGTCTAAAAGTGTACACCTGCTAACCCTCAAGGACGTACTTGAGGGGCGTAGCTATGTGTCACTGTGGAGGAATTTCTCATGATCCGCGACTTGCATCATCAGGGGCTGAACATCAGCCAGATCTCCCGGGAGACGGGATATCATCGAAATACAGTGCGAAAATACCTTGCTGCCCAAACCATGCCAATACCGGCTTCCCGCAGGACACGACCGAGCAAACTCGATCCATACAAGGCGTACATTCAGCAGCGCATCCGCGACTACCCCCTGAGCGCCGCCCGGATCTACCGCGAGATCCAGGAGATGGGATTTAGCGGGAAGTACACCGTCGTCAAGGACTACATCCGGGAGATCCGGCCACCCACGCGTGTACCGGCGGTCCTCCGGTATGAGACCGAACCCGGTGTCCAGGCGCAGGTGGACTGGGGTGAGTGCGGACATCTGGATGTCGATGGACGGCGGAGGAAACTGTACTGCTTCAGCATGATCCTCGGCTATTCGCGAATGCGATATGCGGTCTTCACCCTCTCCACAGATACCTCCACCCTCATCCAGTGCCACCTCAATGCCTTCGAGTACTTCGGCGGGTATACCGAGGAGATCCTGTATGACAACATCAAAACGGTGATCCTCAAACGGGCGCTCCGCGCCAGCGACCACCAATGGAACCCGAAGTTCGAGGACTTCTTCTCGCATCATGGGTTCATTCCCAGGCTCTGCAAACCCTACTGTCCCCAGACCAAAGGGAAGATTGAAAATACCATTGGCTACGTTAAACGCGACTTCCTCCTCGGAGGAACCTTCTCATCCCTCGACGACATGAACCGGCAGCTCCTGCAGTGGTGCAACCGGGTCAACGCCGAACCCCACGGCACCACCCACGAGATCCCGGTTGAACGGCTGCAACAGGAGAACCTCAAGCCCCTGATCGGGATCCCGCCCTACCGGCTGCGCCAGGAAGAGCACCGGAAGATCTCGCGTGAAGCGTACATCTCCTATCTCGGCAACCGGTATTCGGTGCCCTACCGCTACGCCGGGAGAGAGGCGATTCTGGAGATCCAGCGCGATCAGATGACCGTCAGGGTCGGCACCGAGACCGTCTGCTCGCATACCATCGTTCCCGGGCATGCCCGGAACATCCGTGAGAAGGAACACTTCTCCGGCCTTCTTGCCGAGGTCATGCGCTGTAACGCTCAATCGGAAACGGACTCACGGCCGCTCTTCCGGATGGTCGGTCCTGAGGTTGAACACCGACCGCTCTCGGTCTATGAGGGGTTCTCCGGGGAGGTGCAGTTATGAGTGCCCTGATCTACGAACGGGTGCATGATAATCTGAATCGTCTGAAGTTGACGACGATCGAGGCGCTCCTGGATAACTACCTCGAAATCGCCGCAAAGGAGGATTGGTCAACCCTGGAACTCCTCGACTGTCTCCTGGATCAGGAGGTGAAGAGTAAAGAGGAGCGTGCTCTTGAGTTCCGGATGCGGCTGGCCGCGTTTCCCATGGAAAAGAGACTCGAGGATTTCGATGTCAGTTTTCAACCATCACTCGATCCCGCGGTGATCCGGGATCTGGCATCTCTGCGGTTCATCCACAATGCCGAGAACGTTGTCTTCCTGGGGCCTCCGGGAGTGGGGAAGACCCATCTGGCTCTGGCTCTCGGTCACGAGGCGGTGAAACAGGGATTCCGGGTCTCCTATGTGAATGCATCCAGTCTCATTGAGCGGTTGATGAAAGCGAACCGGGAGAACAAACTTGAAGAGCGGATTAAGGCGCTCACGAAGTTTCATCTCCTGATCATCGATGAGATGGGATATTTGCCCTTCAACAGCGAAGGCGCCCACTGTTTCTTCAGTCTGATCTCAAGGCGGTATGAGAAGTCATCGACGATCTTCACCTCGAACAAGTCCTACGGGGAGTGGGGGGAGATCTTCGGTGACCATGTGATCGCTGCAGCGGTGCTGGATAGGATCCTCCATCATTGTACGACAATTAACATCAAAGGCGACAGTTACCGCCTGAAAGAACGGCGGAAACAGGGGCTCTTCTCCAATACGCTTCCGGGATGAAAAAAGATAGGTTTATGGACTCAAGTGTACACTTTTATTCCGCCCAAATCTGTACACTTTTACACCGCCGTTGACAGCATACTGCTTCTTCCAGTTGGTTTCGCGCCGATATGAGGGTAGATCGACCATCTTTACCTCGAATAAGACGTTCGCTGACTGGGGAGAGATCTTCCAGGATCAGGTCATCGCGGCAGCTCTCCTCGATCGGATCCTCCACCATTGTACGGTGGTGAACATCCGGGGAGCAAGTTATCGGATGAAAGACCGAAAGAACCATAAATTATGGACGAATCAAGAAAAATCAACTGAAACGAGGTGTCCAAATGATTGACAAATGTCTGACGATAGATTTAAGTGCGGTGGGGAGTGATATTCCGACGCAACTGGGGATTGGTAGACCGACGTTGACAACAATTTGCTCTCAAGGTTCGAGGTATCGTCTCTATGAGAGGGTGGGAGATGAGGTAGAGGATTCTAATTATGCTGAGTGAGGGGGATAAGGGAGGGTGTGGTCGCTGAAAGTTGCCCTCAAACCAGTGAGGCATTGGTTTGATGGCCTCTACCCACCCAAAGACTTTATTAGAAAATTATGATATACCTTAGCGACTATAAAAGATAATGGCACTTAGCCTTTGGATTTACCTCTGCTATATTAAAATTATTATTAATAAACAAATGCAACTGGAAAAAGTAGAATAGTGCAGATTTGAGTATCACTATGAGTTAGATCTTGAGGTTTGCGGAAGATCAAAGACGAGATAAGACCCAAGGATAACCCCATTTAAATGATAATATATGAACGCGCACAGAAGATTCTCAACCAGTCTCGGAGGGGATGAGATATTACGGAAGAGATTCCTTCTCTGCCTATCAATTATCTCATGGGTGCTTATCGCAGTTAGTGTGTTATACTTTAGGTTTTTTCCGACCTTGATTAATCCCGTATTCAGCGATATTTTCATTGCATCGTTAATGTTTATATTATTGCTTTCATTGGTCATCAGTTCTTTTATGGTGCAACGTTCTGAAGAATTGATCCTTATTATGCCCCAATATCTTGTGATTTGTTTTTTTGCGAGATGCATCCGCTATCTACGAGTATCATACCCAGTGCTGTGGGACCCTTACGCTTTCTTGGTCACGTTTTTAAACATACACGACTTCGGAACACTAGAACCGATTTACGGTTATTGGTACCCCGGAACAGAGGGCCTAATTAACTGGCCATTAATGGGAATCATCACCGAATATCTATCGCGAATTGGTGGAATTGACTACATGTGGCTTTTTAATTACCAGCAACCAATTTTAGGAGTAATTTTCTTTTTAGGAGTTTATTTATTGGCATATACAGTCTCCAGAAATTATGGGGTCTCTCTCTTATCCGGACTGATTACATCCCTTAGTTCACACGTTATATTTTATCAATCTGAATATCACTATCAGGGATATGCTTTTATAATTCTTGTATTTTTACTCATAGCGCTACTAAAAACATGCGGATCAAAAGGTAAATCGGCATACAGGGTACTGGCCGTAATATTTACAGTGGCTTGCGCCTTTTCCCATTATTTTTCTTCACTTTTAATTTCACTTATCTTAGGATCATCCTTCTGTGTCATGCTTTTATTGTCTACACTTAGCAAAGCATATCCAAACAGCCAATTAAGCAAATTCAAAATTGATCCGCCGGATAAACTTTTTTTTGTCTTCTTGTTCGTGTTGGTTATAGGTTATCATTTTTTTGTGTTCCCAAAACACATCGAAGATTATATAAATTTGATGTTGCTTGCAGATCCATATAGCGCTCCAGTGATATCATTTTCGAGCGGTTCAAATGTTGTCCCATTCCCAACAAATATAATCCATAATATCCGCTTTATTATACTACTACTTGGATCTATGTCAATTTTTTATACCTTTAAGACCAAAAAGAATGAAGAAATCCTACTTTCAACGATATGTGTTCTCTTGATTGCACTGGGTTTCTTTGGAAATGTAATCATCTTTCTAGAAGTTGGCCGTATTGTTGCATTTTATGAGGTGCTAATAGGAGTTTTTGCGGCCTTGACCCTATTCAGATTACGGGACATCTGGCTCAAGCCGCTGAATAAACAGGCGGCAATAACTGCATTAACATGTATAATTACAGCAGGGATTGTAACGTTGACGTTCTTTGGAGGACATTATATCCCAGCATACTACTTTAAAAGTTTGGGCCAAAATGATTACTACTGGTGCGAAAACAACTTACCTGACATGCAAAAATACGAGAACGGAGGGCTGTGGGTACATACGCACGTTCCTGAAAACGCCCTCATTTTGACAGATGGTACACCCTATTTCATCACTTCGGCAATTTTTTTCTGGGGAGAGGTGCCTTTAGATAGAATTAAGGGGCTTGACCTATATCAATCCAGTCTGGATAGGTATGTCTACATCGCCTCCAATATAAAGGGGGATCCTGGACCAGATAAACAACAGTTAATAGAACAAACAAGTAGGGTATATTTTAATGGTGAAGTTGAAATAACTTCAGTTTAAGAGCGCAAATATGAAGGTCTTAAACAGCGTCATTTTGATCATCAGCTGCCATATACCATAATTTTGGGGTTTGTGGGGTTTTATCAAGATTATCGAGTATATTTATTAGTGTCTCTCCAAATTCGTTAAGATGCTCTTCAGTAACTAAAAAACCATTTTTTACAACCTCTTTATGAGGTCCAATATCAAACGCAACAACCGGCTTACCATATGCTTGAGCCTCAACTAAAGGCAGGTTAAAACCTTCCACTAAAGAGCATGTTGCATAGACATCGCATGCAGCATAGTAGTCTGGTAAATCATCATCAGGTACAAATCCGGCAAAAATAACGCCTGGATCACAATCTCGCATTAAATATTCTGCGTATCGCTTGTCGTAACTCCCGCCGACGATAATAAGTTTTGCCCTGGGGATCCTTGCTTTTACAATTTTAAAGGCTGATATCAATGAATGTATGTTCTTTGTGGGAGTTAGCCGGCCAACAAAGAGTATAACAGGATCATCTGCTGCAATGTTGTATTTTGTTCGGATTGTTGTCCCGTTTAAGTTACCCTCGTTAAATCGGTCGGAATCAATTTCATCATAAATAACCAGGCTATCAATACCCTTTTCACTCCTGAGGACGTTCTTGGAGTGCTCGCTTATAGAAACAACGAAATCAAATTTTTTTATTTTCCTCCAATTAAATGGAGAGACCACTAGATTGTAGACCCTTTCTTCCAAAGTCATAAAACGAGATTCAGCAATGTGGTGGTGCCAGAAAATCAACTTAGCACCATAATACTTTTTTGCCAAATACGCTGCAGATACCAAAGTTTCTTGATGAAGTATGATTAAGCTGGCTTCCTTTAGATCAGAACTGATTTTCAAAGATTTCCAGCGATTAAGTGGAAATAACGCTCGGTACGGTTTAACCAAACGCGGGACATGTGTCTGGACCCAAGAGTCAATAATCTCAACCCTATAGCCCCTCGGAGAAATGTCCGATTCAAAAGTATATACAACTACGGAGTAGCCCATTTTTGACAATTTTTTGGCCTGCACCTCAGCTACTCTGCTGGCCCCTTCTGATTTTAAGAAGACAGATATTAGGACTGCAATTGTGTACTGAGATGGCTCTCCAGGAAGAATCGATGTAATTAATTCAGAAAATTGATAATCCCCCTGAATAAAACCTTCAAACTTAGATTCGGGAAGAGACATCACGTGCTCACCTTAATAATAATGAACCATAATAATGAACTGGAATCGAACCTCATGAAAAATCTAATTTTCCTCTCTAAATTTCTCCTGGATTACCAGAGGTTGGATTTGCAGTGCTCTTTCGAGAGGCTTCTCGATAAACCTCCATTGTTTTCTTCGCAACACTATCCCAAGATAATTCTTCTGCCTTGGCCTTCACGTTCTCCTCCATCGTCGCTCTCACATCCAAATTGCAACTTCGCTGATCACATTTACCTCACATTATCTGAGAAAGGTATTGCTGCCAATTTATCTCGGAGTAATTTGTCACAAATTCCGTTCGACAGTTTTTGGATAAAACTTCATTATTATCACATATATATTCAATTCCACCAACCCATGATTCCACCGGAGCGTGAAGATCAACTAGGTAACCGGTCTTTAAATGATGAATCGATTCCCTCAATCCATCAATATCTGAAGATAGGACCGGAGTACCACACATATATGATGTCAGCACTACAGAACTCTGTCTTGCTGTTTTGTAGGGGGTAATTGTCATCAGGCTTTGATGCAATAACTTCGCCATTTCCGGATCAGATATCTGGTCTTTATGATATAGTGTTAAATTAGGGATATCACAAAAATGGTCTTCAAGTGGATATCGAGAGATCAAGAGGTACTGTAATGGGAGAGCGTGATTATTTGAGTACTCCACAATTTTTAAAAATATTTCTGGACCCTTTGCGGGTATTGGAGGGCCGATAAATGTTATATATCGCCGACTTTCGGGCGGAACATTATCTTTACCGAGATCTTCATACATCAGGGGAACTTTTATCAATTTTCCAGAGTAGTTTGGGTACCGCCTTTTAAAGAGATTGGCTGCGATGTTAGAAGATACCACAGCGACATCTGTTAAATTTAATAATTTCCCCTGGAGGTACTCGAATATATTTAAGAAATACTTATAAATACCCCCGTAAACAGATTTATTCTCCACAAATGGTTCGTGAATATGCTGAATAAATGTTATATCGTGCGCTTTCGCGAACTTAGCGATACGATAATTTAATGGATGGATGTTATGCATGTATATCGCGTCAGGCCTCTCGTGATTGATAAATTCATCAATCGCCTGTAAAAGCCGATAGTCGATCCCCTCAATTAGAGATGTAAATACGCTTTCACTATTACCGAAAAAGACAGATTTTTCCTTAATATCCTCATCTAACATCCAGAGATACTTGCGGCTGAATAAATATTTCACAGAATGACCAGACATCTCAGCTTGTTTGCCGAACGCGCAGCAATGAGATTTAAAAATGGGGCTATACTGCAAACTCCCAACCAGTATTTTCACTAGATACTCCTCCTTGACCAAGAAGCGTCGAAGGCGTAGTAGGCACGTTGGTGGTCGATCTCTTGCATAACGATGGAACCAGCCCTGCCAGAGAAGAACGTTAAGAGAAGGTTATTCTTCTCATCGAAACCTATTATCAGATCTTGAAATTTCGTTGACTTTGAGATGACCTCTCCCTCTGTCGCCCGAGGTGTGGGCTCTCTCGTAGGAGCAATTCCACTTACAACCCCCTCACCTTTAAAATTACCACCCATGGTGCCCGACCCCCGGCGCATCCTCGCTCCTCGAGGGAATCGGCCTCCTCGCGAGGCCCTCACCCCCGGCAAGGGTGCAGAAGATCTCTTCATACAGGGCGACGTTCTTCTCCAGGTACCGCCTGCCGTTGTTGCTCGCCGTCGCATCAGGGTTGGAGCGTCCTCTTGTATCGCCGCGGCGACAGAACCATTTTTAATTAAGGCAGCCCCTGCATTGTGTCCATCATGGATACCGAGAATAATAACGTCTTTCTTCATTGTTTTACTCCATCGGGTTCGCATGCTCTTTGCTTACGATTTCTATAGATCGAAACATCGTCTGCGGTATTAATACTCGGCTTTGCTGGTAAATTTTTGATATTGCCAAGTTCTCTGGTGACCAACTCAGCACGATTATGGTATGTGTGCTCCCTTAATATTCGCTCCCGGGCATTCTCCCCAAACGTTTGACGCTCTTCATCGGAGGCAAGGAGCCACTGGTATGTCTCAATAGCCTCATCCTCACTTTCCACAACAATGATGTCCTTCCCAACCTCAAACCACTCCTCAATCCCGTTATACGGCTGCGAGACAATGCACGCCCCGTACGCCGCCAGTTCAAACGGCCGTGCTGTCGCCGACGCATAGACGTTCGTGTGCGACCACCTGGTGATGTTCAGGCAGATCTTGCTCCGGCAACAGAACTTTCGGAAGGCACTGTATGATAGGTCACCTATTAGTTTGGCGTTGCCAAGAGAGATCCCGAAACCCCCGCCCCCAACAGTGAAGTTTACATCGGGCAGCTCCATTGAAGGATCGGCGATCATCTTCGTCATCCATTCTTCCCGGAATTCACTGCCATAACCGAAGAATGAGATGTCGATGTCCTTCTCAACGTTGACAGGATTGAAGAGATCGGGATCGGCTGCATAGTAAAGCGGGTGGACATTCTTAGCACCCATCTCCTCGAGGTCTGGAATGACGCCCTTAGAGTTTGTGAAGAATGCATCGAACTCCGAGAGATCAGCGTCGACGTAATAGTTGAACTTAAACCCTCTGCTGGTTGCGTACCTCGGAAGGATCGTGGGCATGTCGCCGTCGTAGTATGCGACAGGGATGCTGAACTCCTCCCTGACCCTGGTTGGAATGCCCTTGATGTGGTTGATCGGGACGCCCATGATGAAGACCGCGTCGATATCCTTCTCGCCGGAGAGGATCTCGATGATATGCTTCTCCCATCTCCTCCGTACATGCTGCTCTGCAAGCAGGTTCAGGATGGGGTTGGGTCTTTCGTTGTAACTGGAGAGGTTTCCACACCGCTTCTTGTGGTCGAGGAAACGGTTGTAGAGTTTGCTCTCAGTGCTGCAGGGGTTAGGATACGTCCTCCACCAGGGGGAGTCGACCGGGTCACCAAGGTAGGGTACGGCGACGACTTCGTTCCCGATTTCGTGGAGAGCTTTCATGAGTTGCCACCAGGATGGGGTGCACCCGAGTTTGTACTTCAGGTCAAGTGTCGAGCAGATGACAAGGATTTTCACGTGCGCCCCTCCCTGCCTGCCCTTTTGTACCACTCAACCGTTTCTTTCAATCCGTCCTCAAACTTTGTTCTCGCCCGGAACCCGAACTCCCGCTCCGCGCGCGATACATCCAGGCACCGCCGGGGCTGGCCATCGGGCTTGGTCGTGTCCCAGACGATCTCCCCGGTAAACCCGGTGATGTCGGCGATGAGTGTCGCGAGATCACGGATGGTGATCTCAAAACCCGCCCCGAGGTTCACCGGGTCGGGTTTGTCGTAGCGCTCGGCAGCAAGCGCGATCCCCTCCGCAGCATCATCGACGTAGAGAAACTCCCGGGATGCCGCCCCGGTGCCCCAGACCTCAACGCTCTTTGCACCGCTCTCCACCGCCTCAACAAACTTCTTGATGAGAGCCGGGATGACATGCGAACTTGCGGGATCAAAGTTATCCCCCGGACCGTAGAGGTTCACCGGGAGAAGGTAGATCGCGTTAAACCCATACTGCTGCCGGTAGGCCTGGGCCTGGACAAGGAGCATCTTTTTTGCAAGGCCGTAAGGCGCGTTGGTCTCCTCAGGATACCCCTCCCAGAGATTCTCTTCCCGGAACGGAACCGGCGTGAACTTCGGGTAGGCACAGATCGTCCCGATAGCAACGAACTTCCCCACACCCGCCTGCCGTGCAGCCTCCATCAACTGGATCCCCATAACCGCGTTGTCATAGAAGAGGGAGCCCGGGTTGGCCATGTTGCAGCCGATGCCGCCGACCTTTGCCGCAAGGTGGATGACAACGTCTATACCATCGACCGCGGCAACACAGTTCTCCCATCGCCGCAGGTCAAGGTCACGGCTCCGGGGTATCCTCATACTCTCCCGCGGGAGTCCATGCTCTTCAAGCGTCCTCACCAGAGAGGAGCCCAGGAACCCGGCCCCTCCTGTGATAAGGACGTTCTTTCCATCCCAGAACAATCATACCATCTCCCGGAGTATATCAATACACTCTTTTGTGCCGTCTCTCTTGAAGAGATCATCGATCCTATCAAAATTCTCCCGAAGGCCGGTCAGGCTGTCGAGGTCGCCCACCCACGAACCGTCAAGAACGGCTGCCGCCGGAATCTCTCTCCCGATCCCCATCCTTTCAATCCCGCTGATGAGGTGGTCGTCCTCGGCAAACCCCTCCCTGCGGAAGAGGGCCATGGGGACGCCGGCCCGGATCGCTTCCGAGATGCTGCTGTAGCCGGGCTTGGAGACCACAAGATCGCAGGCAGCGATCCAATCCTGGGTCTCGGTCTCATCCGGCGGGATACTTATCGTACCCGGGATCTCTGTCCACGAGGGGACGAGGCAGGTGCACCCCCTGATGGCCGCAGGCTCTGGCGGTCTAAGGTAGACGAGCGGCCGAGCCCGGGGAAGCCCCCGGAGATCCTCGCGGCCCCGGGTCACCCGCCGTGCCACAAGCCCCACCTCCCGCCGGTTGGAAAAGACCTCCATCGGCTCGTGGAGCGGGAGGATGAGAGCACCATCGGCCGCCCGGTAGGCCTCGGCAATCCGGTCGGTCTCTTCGGTCTTCCCGAAGAGATGAGTGTAGATCAGGTGCCAGGTGAAGTTTGAGATGCCAAACGAGGGTATCCCGAGTTCTTCTGCGGCGAGAAACGGTTGCGGGGCGATGTCGGAGAGGACAAGGTCGATCTGATGGTCATGGAGGAAAGATCTCTCGGTGGCGATGTAGTCATCCCAGGACGCAACCCAGCGCTCGACCGCTGCACGTGTTTTCTCCCCCTCGACGGCAGCCCCCTCCATCACCACACCGGGGTCATTTTGACCCCATCTGACCTCGACCCCTGGGAGCGACCGGGCCATGAACTCTGCAGGCGAACCTGTCCTGATGGTGACCTCGGCAGAGAGGGCTTCCTGCAGTTCCCGGGTGAGAGCGATCGCCCTGGCCGCGTGGCCGTAACCAAAGTCGCTGACGTAGAAACAGATCCGCGGATGTCTCAATCTATCGTCCACCACCGTTCCGGGTAAAGCCGGGCAAGGATCTCGTCCCCATCGCCGATGGGTTCAAGCCCTGCATCCCTCAGGTCCGCGTCAACCATGATCCTGGTCAGGTCAGAAAACGTCACCCGTGGTTTCCAGCCAAGTTTCTCTCTGGCCTTTCTGGCATCCGCGATGAGGTTTTCAACCTCGGTCGGCCGGAAGTAGCGTGGGTCGATCCTTACATGGTCTTCCCAGTCCAGGCCTGCGTATGAGAAGGCGGTCTCGAGGAATTCCCGGACCGAATGGCTCTCCCCCGTCCCGATGACGAAGTCTTCAGGCTCCTCCTGCTGAAGGATCCTCCACATGCACTCGACATACTCGGGTGCAAACCCCCAGTCTCGCCGGGCGTCCAGGTTCCCCATGTAGAGGTGCTTCTCCTTGCCGGCAAGGATCCTGGTGATCCCCCTTGTGATCTTACGCGTCACAAACGTCTCCCCCCGCCGTGGAGACTCGTGGTTGAAGAGGATGCCGTTGGCAGCAAAGATCCCGTATCCGTCACGGTAGTTTCGCGTCATCCAGTATGCGTAGACTTTTGCGCAGGCATAGGGGCTTCTCGGATAGAACGGGGTTGTCTCGTTCTGCGGAGGTGGTGTCGCCCCGAACATCTCGCTGCTTGAGGCCTGGTAAAACTTCGTCCCGTTCTCGCTTCTGCGGATCAGCTCAAGGAGACGTGTTGTTCCGAGGCCGGTAACATTGCCGGTGTATTCCGGGGTATCGAAACTGACCCGCACATGGCTCTGGGCACCGAGGTGATAGACCTCGTCGGGTTTGATGTTGTATATTATGTGCGAGATCTGTTCATCGTCAGAGAGATCACCGTAGTGGAGGAACAGCCGGGCGTCTGGATCGTGAGGGTCGGTATAGATATGGTCGATCCTGGAGGTATTGAAGGTGGATGCCCGCCTTATGACACCGTGCACCTCATAACCCTTGTGGAGGAGAAACTCGGCGAGATAGGAGCCGTCCTGACCGGTGATACCTGTAATAAGCGCTTTTTTCATCATTATTAATACCTGAAAGTTTTTTGAATCACTGTTTGTCGCCAAGCACAATCGCGATCATTCTCACACCCTCCCCGCAGGCTGGCTGGAGCCTCCCCGCTCACCCGCGCCTTCCCCTCCAGGGTTCGCAGCCCCTTTCTTCCCCTGCTCGATTATCTGCACAAGCGAGTAGAGGATCAGCCCTGACGTCACGAGCATCAACCCCAGGATCAGCGCGGCAAACCCCCCGGTGAATATGATGTAGTGGAACTGCCCGGTGCGGTAGTAGAGGGAGAAGGTGTAGATCTCGGCGCCGATGCCGAGCAGGGCAAACAGACCGCCCGGTATCCCGAAGAAGAGGAGGGGGCGGCGAAGGCTGATGACCCTGACAATGCTCATCAGGACTGAGACGCCGTGGGAGACCGGGTTCTCACTCGATGTCCCCTCGATGTCGTAGCGAACCCGGATCGGCACCTCGGCAATCTTCAGGCGGTTGTCACTTGCCTGGACCAGGATCTCAGAGCCAGCGCTCATTCCCTCGCCGTTAGGATGGATCACCTCGATCGCCCGGGGGCCGTAGGCCCGAAACCCGCTCTGGGAGTCGGTGATCGAGAGGCCTTTGCCGGCAAGGGTGGTGGCGACGTCGAGCACCTTCATCCCGACCTTCCGGTAGGCAGGCACCGCTTTGCCGTTGCCGTCCAGGAACCGTGAGCCGATCACCACATCCCTCCCCTCCCGCAGCGCGGCAAGCAGCCCCGGGATCTCGGCCGGGTCGTGCTGGCCGTCGGCATCGATGATGACCAGTTCCTCGACGCCGAGCCTCCTCGCGGTCGAAAAGATCGTCTGGAGCGCGCCCCCATAGCCGCGGTTGGTCTCGTGGCGGACGACGATAGCCCCGAGGGCCTCCGCGATCGCGGCCGTCTCGTCGGTCGAACCGTCGTCGACGACAAGGACGGCGTCGGCGTGCCGCCGGGCGCCAAGAACCGTCTTTGCGATTGCAGCCTCCTCGTTGTGGGCCGGCATCGCGACAAGCGTCCGGATGGAGCCGGGGTCGGGCAGGGGGGCGGCGGCAAATGAGGCGGGGGTGGGTGGAAGATGTGCGCTCATGGGGGCTCCTCCTCCGCGGCAGGGCCGCCCGCGGGATTGGAAATTGTCTGGAGTTCCGGGGACTGAGCAGGGAATCGGGTCATGGGGCACCTGGAGTTAAATCGCAAGCCGGAGGAGGCTCGCTGGTCAGGATATCTATTGGAGAAAATGTAGAAATATCTATCGATCTTAAGGCAGCGGAGGGCCGGGAGGATAGCGCGCGAATCGTCCGCGAGAGCGGCCAGCGGCTGGAGGAGGTCGGCGGAGGGTGCTGGAGGGATGGGGAGGGGTTTTTGGGAAGAGTGTATGGCGCGGTAGAAAAACGTTTTGATTGATATCGGGCTTAAAATGCCGGGATGGTAGAGATTCGGGGAGATGTCGGCGCGGTTTTGGGGGGGGTGCTGCAGGGAGGGGGAGGGGGTGATGGGGGGTGACTCGACGTAAACCGTTCCCGGTGACACGCCGGGACAGGGGAGACGGGGGTTGTCAACGAATACCGCTCAACCAGAGACGCCGGCGACAGGGGAGGGGGATGTTCCACCCCCCTCCCCGTCAGCCCCACCCTCAGGGGGTGATTCCCCATAGATACGGTGCCAGGGAGCAGACAACCTCTCTGCCGTCAACGTGATCGCCCTCATCGAAATCCCGTTCCCGTTCCCCGTGCACTGTATCCGGGCTATCGCCAATCACTGCCCGCCCCCTCTGGAGGGGGCGGGAGGAGGTGCGGAACGCGCCGGGAGGCGGGGGTGTCGATGGCGAGAGGTTTTCAGTGACACGCGAGTTACAGGGGCGGGGGTGCTCCGTAATATGACGAAATCGTCCTTGAGCCTTGAGATCACACCCCCCCTCACCTCACCCCCGCCTCCCTGTTCCAGTCCCTCACCAGCCGCGCATAACAACCCTCGCAGAGATTCGTCCGGGCCTCCGGAGAGCGGTAGACCGCCTTTGCCGCGCCGCAGAGATCGCAGCGGCCTATCTCAGCCTTCACACGCTCAAACCCCCGGTGGTCAAGGACGCCCGGGAGAGGCTGCACCACCCGCGGCTTCGCGGGTGCTCTCGCACGCCGGGCGCGAGAGAAGCAGGCGTAGCAGAGATACTCGTCGCTGTCGCGCCTCACCGAGGATGTCGGCCGGCCGCCGCAGACGTGGCAGGGCTCGTCCTTTGAGACCGGCAGAGCGATGTAGTCGGCGGGGTCGATCCCCCCTGCTGCTCTCCCATAACCCTCATGAGACGCGTAGAACCCTCCCCCCATACCGTCGGCGGCTTCAGCAAACCCGGCCAAATTAGAGCAGTCTTCAGCAGGTTTACAGCAACTGCTGTCAGTGAACAAACCCGGATCCTTATCCCCTTTCTCATTATCCTCATGAGACGCGTCTCTCTCTTCTTGAGTGACAGCATTCCCGGGCGCACACACCCCCTTCTCCCCGCTGCCCCCGCCCCCCTCGGGAGGTGCTGTGCGGATCTCGATCTGCTGAAAAGATGCCCCGTCCGGTGATGAGATCCCGTCACTCCGTGCGCCGTCGGCGAAACCGGAATCGCTCCCGCGGATCTCTCGTTGACAGCCGGTGCTGTCAGGCTGCTCAAAACTGCTGTCATTGCTGTCATCCAGCCAGACCGCCGCCCCGTGTGACCAGGCGCGGTAGACCTCCGGGTCAAACGTGAAGTGCTGCTCCCGGCGCCGGACGGTCTCGCCGTCCGGCATCGTCTCGCTCACGCTCGCATCATACAGGCTCACCGCCGGACACTTCGCGAGCAGCCCCGCGTAGACCGTCCCCCGGCTTGTATACCCGTGAAGGATCCGCCGCGTCTTCTGGTAGGGTAGCCCCATCGCCTCCTGGAGGCTGCGGACGGTGAAGACAGAGACGCCCATCCTGTCAACCGTCTCAAGCGCCGCGGCCTCGTTCCTGGTGAGTTTTGTCTCCTGGCCGCCGGCCGCGCCGCCGAGCGCCTCATACAGCCGCGCCGCCGCGGTGAAATCAGCCTCCGTCGCCACGACAGCGCCGTCCTCGTCGCGGCCGCGCTGCATGAAGAAGAGCCGGGCGTAGCACTTGATAAGGTCAAACAGCATCCCCGGGTTCCTCCGGTTCGCCGCCGACGAGAAAGACACCCGCTGCGCAAACGGGATCCGGACACCCAGAACCTCCTCGCCCAGCACCTCCCATACCGCCCTGCAGGTGAGGACGGCCGGGTCATCCTCCGCCGGCGGGCACCGCCCGGCCTCAACCGTCTTCATGTGCTCAAGCACCCGGCGGTCCTGGGCCGCCGAGTCGTCGATCCAGACGGTGAGCATCCGGTTCATAACCTGGTCATCCCCCGGGTCCTCCACCTTTGCAAGCCACCAGACGCACCTCTGCGGTATGGTGCAGACCTTAAACCGCCGTTCGGCCGTGAGCGTCCGGTGCTCGATAGGCTCGCGGAAGTTCGCTGTCGCCGACCTCAGTATCTCCTGGAGGTCGTCGGAGAGGGCGACGTCGTCAAAGAGGAGGACCGTCCCCGGGAGGAGGCCTTCGTCGTAGTAGAGCGCCCGGTCAGAGACGGTGCCCCTCATCTTTGAGCCCTCCGGGACGAGGTTCAGCATCGTTCGGCATGCGTGGCTCTTCCCCTTCCCGGAGTTCCCGGATATGGCGACGTGGAGGCCGTTTGTGTTTGCAACCGATCGCGAGACGACCGAGACCGCGAGAGCCTCGGCAACCGTCCGGTCGCCGACGTGGCCGCGGTTGAACGTGTCGAGTATGAACCCCATGGGGTCGCCGTGCCGGAGGATCTCGAGGGCCCGCGCCCGGTATCCGGCCTCCGGAGGGGGTGCGGCCTTCTCGTAGAGCCTCCGGAGGTCCGGCCAGCGCTGCGCCCCGCCGCCGCAGCTCTGGTGGTGGCAGCCGGCAAAGACGGCGCCGCTTGAAAACTGGATTGCAAACGCGCCGTCCCTGTGCGCGCTTGAGAACGGGCACTCCTCAAGGACAAACAGCCTCCCGCCCTGCCAGGGCTTCTCGGCGCGGACGGCGATCCCGTGGCCGGAGAGCCAGGCGCCGAGGTCGAACCCGGCGGTCTTCTGCCGCCGGGGCATAGCCTCCTCCCGCGGTATGACCCCGGCGACCGCTCCGAGCCGGAGAGGAGGGACGACCGCCATCTCCTCCGGCGCCGAGATCAGCCTGGAGCGCCGGTGGGGCCGCTCGGGCGTCGAGTCGCCCTTCCGCGAGACCGTGCCGTAGAGTTTCCATATACGGGCGGCGTTGTGGTTCGCCGTATCGACGCTCACGGCGTCGTTTGAGAAGAGGGCGTCAAGCGTCGATAGAACCGCCTTCACCAGCGTGGCCGAGGGCTCGTCGTTTGGGAGGTCTATCCTGTAGAGAAGGTGCGCCCCGTTCCCCGAGTCCGCCCGCAGCGGCTCAGGGAACCCCTGCTCCGAGAGGTACGCCGCGACCCTCTCCGCGGCATCGAGCGCGGAGAGGTGCTCCCCGTCCGTCGAGGAGACCCCCGCCGGTCTCTTTGGGTCTATGTCGATCGGGAGCCAGCGCCGCCGGAGGATGTCGGCATCCGAGGTGGTCGCGTCTTTCCGGGAGAGCCGCATCTTGATCCTGTTTGCCCGCCGGGCAAGCAGCGCCGGATTGACGGTGTTCAAGGTGACGTAGATCCCGTAGACCGAGGGGTCGGCGTCCAGCGCCTCGACCGACCGGACAAGCGCCGTATGGTCATCGAAGTAGCCGGAGTGGATCGCGCCGTCGGCGATCGCCCGGACCTCGACAACCGCGCCCACTTCAGCAAGGATGGATATGGCACGGTCGATCATACCCCGTCCCCGCCGATCGGAAAGAGCGGCGCGCCGGCCGCCTCCCCGCGGGCAACCCTCCGGAGGGATACAAGCGGTATCAGCCACGACCCTTCCGCTGTCCGGACAACCGCCGCCCTGCCGGCGGGGTGGACCTCGATATGCCCCTCGATAGAGACGGTGGATGTTATCGTCCCGCCGTTACGGCGGAGCCGCTCGCGGACGAGCGGCGCCGGGCTGCCGTAGAAGATCAGCGCCCGGAGGTCCTCCGGCAGGACGCGGTAGCGTTCGGCCTCGATCTCGAGGCTGAGCCCGCCGGCCGCGGTCACGCTGACCGATCCCGCAAGAGGCATCAGGGCTCCCCCCGCCTGGTCTCGATGACGTACTGGTGGTTCCTCGTCCGGCGGACATGGATCTCGCGGACGGCGTAGCCGTAGCGCCGGATCTCCTCGGCCACCGCCCGCGGCACAAGGAAGAGCGGCACCCCGTCATCAGGTCTCATCGCACCCACCCCGCCGAAGCGAAGAATCTTATATCGCTGCAGTCGTAACTATCACTGGTGGCCCGGTGCATCAAGGTCTGTGGAACGCCTGGTTGTGCCTGGCTGCCATCGCAGTTGCCTCCTCTTACCGGAAAGCCGGCGCCGCGGCGGGCGATGCACCCCGCGGCAGAGGCCCCCGTCCCGGATTTTCCTTTTTTTCTCATGGACTCCTTTCCTTCGCGGCGCATCCGGGTCTCCCCGGGTGCCGCCGCTTGATCCAGGCGTAAGACGTGCTTTATAAAGAGCCTTCGGTAGATTGGGTGATGATGAACGGAAGTTGTATTTATATGTTGTGCACCGGGAAAACGGTGATCCGCCCGGAACAGTGGCGGATCAGGGATCCGGGGCTGAATGCAGCGTTCTGTCTCAACGCGGTTTCTGGGGTCTCTCGCAGCATTCTATAACGTCCCGGGGCGGGTAGCGGAGGAGGACGTCCCTTGCCCGCCCGCGGCCGGGGCTGAGCGGGAGGTCGATCAGCCGCTCCTCCTCCAGGTGTTTCAGCCTTGCCCGGTAGACGGTCGGGCAGGCGGCGATGTAGCCGCGCAACTCCTCGTAGACCGAGCCCGATGTCATATCCGCGTCCTCAAGCGCCATCTCTGCGATCCGGAGGAGGAGGCCGCGTTCGGCCTCCGGGAGGGCTTCGACCCTCTTCTGGAGCGCCGGTGCGATGATCGAGCGGGAGACCTCCATAACGTCCTTCCGGGTGACCCTCCTGCGGCCCGTCCTCTCAACGGTCTCGACCGCCCGCCGGATGAGGTCGATCCCGACCCTTATGTCCTGCTCATCGGCTGTTATCCCGGCGGCGAGGTCGAGGCTTGAGGGCGGCATGACGCCGGGGAAGAGCCCCTGGCGGACGCGGTCGCCGAGGATCTCCAGGATCTCCGGCTTCGTGTAGGCCGGGAAGTTGACCTCGATCGGGTGGAAGACCGAGCGGACGCGTTCGTCTACGGCGGCGTTGATATCCAGGCAGCGGTCGCTTGTGACCACAAAGACGCCGGGCCTCCTGACGTCCCGGGTCTCGTAGAGCCGGAGGATCCGGTAGAGGAGGTCGTTTAACTGGCGGGCGTCGTGGAGGTAGTTGGCATCGTCCAGGCAGACGAGCAGCGCGGCGTCCCGCTCCTCGAGGCGTCCTGCCATCTGGCGCACGATCTCGTCGACGTGTTTCCCGGCGGAGGGCGGGGCGTGGCCGACGACCGCCTCGAATATCCGGGCAAAGACGGAGAACTGCGTCCGGTGCTGCTGGCAGTTGATGAAGACGGGTATGATCCGGTTTGTGGCATCCTCGATCTCGGCAAAGAGACGGCGGACGGTGGTGGTCTTCCCAGTGCCGGGGGGGCCGCGGAGGATGGCGTTCCCCGCGGCCGCGCCCTCCAGCGCCGGCCTGACGAGCCAGGCAAGTTCTGTGGTCTGGGCGTCGCGGTGGTGGAGCCTCTCGGGGGTGTATCCAAACTCGAAGATCTCCCGGTCCCGAAAGAGTGTCTGGTCGTAGTGGAGGAGTGCGTGATCTCTCATGGATAATCTTTATTGCTGGATTCTGTTATTAATGGCAAACCGTGCGGTGTGAAAGTGAAAGGTGGTGGTGCGGGTTTGTAGCGCTCTACCGGCGCGGTTCTTTGCGGGGATGGGTTTGCAGGACGCGGATCTGGATGCTGGGCATGCGGTCATCGATTGCGTTATACCGCTCCTGCAACTCCTCGTTCGTGTCCATGAGGATCGAGCCAACCGGACGAAGAAGGGATTCGCGACCGGGAAACGCACCGACGACTTTAGTTCTCCGTTTGATCTCAGCATTCACCCGTTCAACCATATTCGTGGTCCTGACTCGCCTCCAGTGGTGAACAGGGGAATCCCGATAGTTCCCGAGATCGAACATGAACCGTTCGATACTTGAGGGCTACCTGACGCCAGACGTGGGTATTACTGAGATTTTTGCTCTATTATTTCCCATCTGAGACATCTCAAACTTATTCGATGCAACGATCTCGGGTATAGAGAGAGAGAACTTGAACGGAAAGACCTCGGGGATGGAAAATGCCTGATCGAGCGGGATGCATTGTTTTTGTGAGGCAAGCAGAGCCGCTTCGAGCAGCCAGATCTCTATCTGCTTGTTCTCAGTGGTCAGGTGCAAAGGAAGGTTATATTTTCCAGTCTCCTTATCCTTTACAATCACACCCCACTCGAATATCGAAGATACGATCCGTTCGGTAGCCCTTTTAAGAGTTGTACGCTCGCCCCAGTCCTCCTTTATCCTCTTAACGATCTCCGCTTTTGTAAAACAGTCATAATAGAGAAGAGAACGGTTGATTGCGGTTGCGGTATCCCTGAAAAAAGGGTATGCGAGAAGGGCCATCCCCCAGTGGAGCCAGATCCTGTCCTGCGTATTCGATACCTGGAAGAGATCCAATGCTCTGTCCCTGATCTCCACATGCTCTTCTGGAACACGTGACCATATTTTTGTCAGCACCACAACAGTCTTACTCCGTGC
This sequence comes from Methanoculleus receptaculi, assembly GCF_033472595.1. Classification (NCBI taxonomy): domain Archaea; kingdom Methanobacteriati; phylum Methanobacteriota; class Methanomicrobia; order Methanomicrobiales; family Methanomicrobiaceae; genus Methanoculleus; species Methanoculleus receptaculi. Next base: position 1,046,302 of record NZ_CP137642.1, read on the forward strand.
GGCGTATGTCGGGATCTCGGGTTCGAGAAAACCATGCAGGAACTGCCTAATCTCGGTGATCTCGCCGATCTCTCTCTCTGCACTGGCAGCGGCATCAAGCCACTCGAGACGGACCCTCCTATCAAACCCGATCATCCTCGACATTATTGCACCCTCATAACTCTGATGAATGGGACAATCACTTCTTCGATCGATACCCCACCATGTGAGACAACTTCTTTACCGGGATCAGAGAACGCCTTCAGAGCGTCGGCGATCAGCACGGAGTGGCCGGTCCCGAGATAATCCCCTTCCCATGCAAACGAGTCTTCTGGGTACTTTGAATGTGCCTGCTCCATGAACACGGCACGGTCATAGAGCCTTGCCCGTGCACTGGTCTCTTCGACAAGCAACCCCTGGCTGAGGCGGCCTACACCTTCTGCGCTCACGTTGCCGTGGTCGGCGGTGATGTAGACAGCGTAACCTCGTTCGAGCAAACCTGCAAGCAGGTCCGGAAAGACGCTCTTCTCTAACCAGAGTCTGATGTCGCTGTGCAGTTCAGGCGTCCCCATGGTTGTTCTGTGCATGAGGTTGTCGATGGTGTTTACAACAAGCCCGAGTATCGATGGCATGGCATCATGCAGTAGTTCATCGACCTCCGACTCATTGATGAGGTGATGCCCCTTCGAGAAACCGACGGAGAGTCTTTCAAACCCACTACTACCTGACCAGAACCTCCGCCAGAGACGCTCCTCATCCGTCTCTCCGCCAAGGGTGTGCTCGATGAACGCCGGGGTCTCGCCGGCAAAGAGAGACCGCCTGGATATGGATGTGATGGTCGGCACCCATGCATACACAGAGTCTTCGCGGTAAGAGAACTCGTTGCCCAGCGCCTCTTTGATGATCAACCACTGATCGATGGCCATACCGTCCATAACTATCAGCGCTATCCTTCCACCATTCCTGGCAAGTTCGTGGGCGATGAAATGAGGGATATGGTGGACCATCACGGGTGCGGGGAGGTACGGCTGGTTTGGAAGCGATTTGAAATGAGCAAGAAGCCAGTCCCTGAACGCAGACTCGATAGAGAGGTGCAGCCGGTCGAACTCTTCTGACTCCCCCCGGTGAAGCGAGGTATGGAGTTTTCCGCGGATCATTATAGCCCCGGCCCATAACCTGGCGATCTGCTTCCAGTCTGCGTATCGTGCGTTCTCCCCCGGGATGCTCTCTGATATCTTCGAGAGCAGGTTCCGGAGATGACGGCGCGCATCGGCCAGAGGGTCGCGTATAATGCCACAGGTTGCCCACTCCGGGAGTGTGGCCGTGTCGTCAACCTCGATGGGCTTTAATGAGCCTTCAAGGAAGAAGGTTTCAACGTATAGCCTGATCTCCTGGTGATCGAAATGTATCTCAGAGGTATCACTGGCGTTGATATATCGAACCCACTGGCTCTGCAGGTAATTCATGAAACGGTCGCGGTTGAAGAGGGGACGGATCTCCTCCTTTCCGATACCGAGCCTCGTCCAGATTTCGAGACAGTGGTTCACAAGTTCTTCAGGAACCACTTTTCTCTCGTAATGAATCCTGCACAGGAGGGAGACAAGGTCGGTTGGATCCCTGATCTCGTCCGGAGCGATCCGAAAGACCGTTTTGAGGATGTACTCCCGGGTCTTTGCGTCGCCCATCCTTTCGCCACGATAGTTTTTTGCGGATTCATAAAGCGCGTCGTAGTAAACCGGTTCAAGCAAGCGGACGACGGGGTAACTGAAGAGCGGGAATATGTCGTTGATTCTTACGGTCACACAGGAACCGTCCCTGAGCAGGTCGAAGGGAACCGATCCCCTCCGGTCGTGAGGGAACCTGACAATCAGTTTCACTGGATCGTCTCTCCAGCGTTCCAGGCGTTCGCGGTATTCTGACTCATACACTATCCGAAACGAGAAAGGATCGTTATACGAGACGATATCATACCCCCGGTTCAGGATTGCCTGCTGGATCCCCTCCTCCAGGACAAGTGCGTCGGGGTCCAGAGCAATAATCAGAGGTCTGTCATCCTGCAGCAGGTTCTCCAGTATTTCTTCACGCCAGTCAGACATTGCCGCCTTCCACCCTCAGGATGATCACGGGATAGATCTCAGGTATACCGGTTCTCTCGAGGATCTGTTCTCTCCCGGCATTCTCCGCGCCCTCTCTGCTGCGGTCCAGGGTCGAACGGTCAGTGCAGGTCACTCCCGTCTCTATAAACTCGCCACGGATGAGGGTATCCCAGATCTGGCGTGCACTTACACGGAGTGTACGGCCGTCATCGTTGATGAAGTAAGGGATGGCGTGCACCCGGACGCCAGAGGGGCCAGAGACCACCAGCCGCCAGAGCGACCATATGCCAGAGACCTCTTCAGGGAGACCGGGTATCTTTATACGCTTCATGGGCATCTCTGGATGAACTATGGAAGACTGTGTGAGCAGTTCTGCAACCCGGGGGTCGGATACGGTGAGAAGTGTTCCCAAAGAGGGTTCTGATGCACTTTTATCAAAGAATACATCGCTCTGTGTTGAGCCGTCCGGCCATACGAGGTCATAGCCGGAGATGGTCTTTCCAACCTTTCCTCCACGGGAGAGGATATAGTTTGCAACCATCTGTTCCGTCAGGGCGGGGAGGGGGTTCCTGAGGTGCTCCTGTACCTCGATGGTGTCGAGCACCGGATCATCCTGGAAAAATGAGAGAGATTCGCGTTCCTGTTTTGCCCGCTCGGATAATGAGGCGATGAAGTCTTCGAGGTAGGTGTCTGCTTTCTCCGGGTTGATGATCGAGTGTATGAAGAGGTTCTCGAACGTCCGCTCGGCCTCGCTGGAGTCGAGGACGTCGCTGATTTTGTCGAAACCGAGGTCGCTCAGGATGACCAGCAGTTTTTCGAGCAAGACCTCGTGGACACGCTCCTCGACGGTTCCGGAGAAGACCAGGTTGTAGACCTGAACGTCGTGGGTCTGGCCGATACGGTCAACCCGACCGATACGCTGTTCGAGCCGCATCGGGTTCCATGGCATGTCGTAATTGATGACAATGTGACAGAACTGAAGGTTGAGTCCTTCTCCCCCCGCTTCTGTAGATATCATCACCTGTGCATCCCTGGAGAAGGAGGTCTGGGCTTTCTGGCGTTCTTCCATGCTCATCGAGCCGTTGAGGAGGACCACACGGAACCCGCGTGCTTCGAGGTATTCGGCAAGCATCGTCTGTGTGGGGACAAATTCGGTGAAGATGAGGAATTTCAGGTTGGGGTTGTTCTCCCGGGCACGGAGGGTCAACATGAGGTTGACGACCTCTTCGGTCTTGGCGTCGGGTCTGGTTGCCTCACAGCGGCGAGCGAGATCGAGGAGACGGCGCACCTCTTCACGTTCATCGGGGTCTGCAGGCGGGGAACTGTTGACCATCTGTTCTACCCGCTCTTCGGTCTCAAGGTCCCACCAGTCTTCGTCGAGAGGTTCTTCAGGCCTGGGGGGCGGCTGGTCCTGGAGCACTGATAGACGTTTTTCAAGTGTGTTTCGTATCGATCGGGTGCTGCTGGATACGAGGCGCTGCATCAGGACCATCAGGAAGCCGATGTAGTTTCTTTTCTCTTTGAGCGCCCGGTTGTATCCGGTTCTGACGTACTCGGTGACCTGTTCGTAGAGTTCGGCCTGGAGTCTGTGTTCTTCTTTCCACTCGACACGGATTATACGGGTGTTGCGTGGTCTGAAGAGGGGTTTTCCCTCCGCATCGATGGCGTTTCTCTTCTCGGTGCGGACGATGGACGAAGTTATGGCGTCGCGGTCGATCGGGCTATCTTCACGGAACCTTGTTTTGTCAATGAGGCTCATCAACCGGAGGAATGCATCGGTCTTGCCCTGGTGTGGTGTGGCGGAGAGGAGAAGGAGATGATGGGTGTGGTCTGCGAGGGCGCGGCCGAGTTTGAAGCGTGCGACCTGACTGGTTGTGCCGGCGAGTTTGTGCGCTTCATCGATTATGATGAGGTCCCAGCCGGCGTTGACGAGGTCATGAAACCGCTGCTGGTTGTGGTCGTGGATCTCTTTTGGCGTCCATCCCCGGCGGCGTTTCATGGGTTTTATGGCATCGAGCGGGACAACGATCTGGTCAAACAGCGTCCAGATCTTCCTGCCTCCGGGAACCTGGTTCCCGGTGGTTCCAGGGATTATGGGGACGAACTCTTCCTGGAAGTGTGTCCACATCTCTGAGACCCATTGGTTTACGAGGCCGCGTGGGGCGACGACAAGTATCCTGGAGGCCTTTCTGCGAAGTTTGAGTTCTTTTACCACAAGGCCGGCTTCGATGGTCTTTCCGAGGCCGACTTCGTCGGCGAAAAGGCAGCGCACCGGGTCGCGTGCGCAGGCGCGGGAGAGGGCGTAGATCTGGTGAGGCAGGGGGACGACCCGGGAGTTGAGGGGGGCGAGGAGCCTTTCACGGGAGTAGATCTCGATTATCTTTGCTGCGGCGGCGCGGTAGATGATCTCGTTTCTGTTCAGCGGTTTGGAACGGTTTAACGGGGTGAGTGCATCTTCATCGGCGAGAAGGATGCGGTTTCTGCCCGGCACCCAGACCCTGTAACTCTTCTTTCCCCAGAGGTGCTGGATGGTGATGATCTGCACAGGTTCTGCTAAATCCGGATGCCAGACCCAGTCGCCGGGTTGCTGCTCCAACTCCATATCAGTTGTTTTCGAGTCTTGTCTCTGCATTGTCGTAGTACATCAGGAGAACGTCGTCTTCCTGCAGGATTTCAGGCGGCAGTCGGTCGCCGATCTCAATGATCATGTCGTAGTCGCGTTCTGACCAGCATTTCTTGAAGCCGGCACGGACGGCCTCGGTGCGGAAGACTTTGAGCCTGCCTTTTGTGGTCTTGTAAGTCTCAAACTCTCTGAGCAGTGCTTTCTCCCGCAGTTTTTCAAGGTCGGCCTCCCTGTTGGGGTCGGGCACGTACCATCGCCCTTCTTCGTCTTTGAGGAAGTTCTGCTCGAGGAGGTCGGCAAGTTCCGGCATGGCCTCGTGGCGGTCGGTGTTGCGGGACTCGATCATAAACTTCGGTTGGATCTCCTGGTAGGTCTGCGGGTGATCGCTGAGCTGGATACGCAGCCACCGGATGGCACTCTTCTCATCGTGGACGAAGAGGGAGACCTGCTCGACCCGGCTCGCTGCGAGGCGTTTCTGTTCGTAGAGGGGGACCTGGTCGGGGAGGAAGTACATGCCGTCGCGTTCGGGGAAGCGCTGGTAGAGCCCGAGGTAGAAGTCCGCGGCGGAGATGGGGACGATGATCCCGCGCTGGACGTGGAACGCAACCATGCGGTCGTAGAGGAGGTGTTTCTGCCGCTCAGGGACGTACTGGAGGATGCCGTCCTTCTCCGGGGCGATGGGCAGGTGTCTGAGGTGCTGGCGGACGAAGTCCCAGACGCCCTCCGCCGTTCCGGCGGTGAGTTTGAACCGTTCTTCCAGCCCGCCGTTGGGTTTGTAGGCGGAGATGATGAGGTCCTGCTTGACGGCGCTGGTGGTGGTGACCTGTTTGAAGGTGCCCTGCTTCTTGTCCAGGGTGCGGACGTCGGCGATGATAAACCCGGCGCGCGTCAATGCCTGCTGGATCGCCATCCAGACCCTGTTCTGGGAGTTGTGGAACTCCACGGTCATCCAGCGCCCCGGCTTTAAGATGCGGTAGTTCTCGGCGAAGCACCGCTCCATCAGCGCCTGGTACTCCGGAAGCCCCTTGCGCTGGACTCTGTTGACGACAGCCTCGGAGTGGTTGTTCGTGAAGACCCGGAGCCAGGCCTCCCAGAGGAAGTTCATTTCCGAATACATTATGTTCCCACCGAATGGTGGATCGGTAAAAATGTAATCAGTGCTACTGCTCTTAATCTGATGCAATTGCCCAGCAGACTGAGTGGAAATGGTATTCTGTGAACGACAAAGCGACATTGCTATTAACGCCGTTATTATATTTCTTAATTTCCTTTTGCAGACTTCGTAAACGTTTGGCTCCCAATTAAACGAAGGGATATAAAAGTTAGGAATATTACCACTTCCCCCACCCTTCCGATACTCTGCCATCTTAGTCACACGTTGGTAGAGAGATGTAAAAGAGTATAATAAACGAGAGGTTATTTTTCTGTCTTGAAACCTGAAACAGTTCCATAATACTGCTAGACAGGCAAGACTTCGCTTCGTATAAAAATGGTGAAAATGAGTAAAACCATGTGATACTTTAGGCTGTTCGGTATTGTACCCATCAGGCATCCGATCCGTCGGATACCAGTAGGGTATCTCCACCTCTTCGATCCTCTGGATCAGGGCAAGGTCGTTCTCGTCCGGCACCTTCTCAAACCGTTTCTTCCCGACCGAGTAGTTGATCAAGACCGGCACCTGCTTTGCCCGCCGCACCGTCTCGCCGATGGCCTCGTCATGGACGTACTCCCATGCCCGCTCGAGCGAGCGCTTCGTCATCATCGCGCCGCAGTGCGGGCAGGGAAACTCGTCGCGGACCTTCCCCTCCTTCTGGTCCACCGCCGCCTCCCAGAAGACGATCTCCTCGGAGCACGATGGGCAGACAAAGACATCGCTCCAGACCGTGTAGTTGATCCTTCCCTTCACCGGGGTTCTGGTGCCGTCCAGGTCGGCTTTAAACTGGACCTTCCCATCCACGAGATGGTTCGTCTCGTACATCCAGCCGCACTCCTTCTCCACCTCGGCAAGGATCCGTTTCGCCTCCCGCTCGAACTCCACCGGGTCCACCGGGTTGTTGTAGTTGTAGGCGATGAAGGTTGCCGCCGGCGAGAGGTCGCAGAGGACCGCCCGGCGGGCACCCCACACCACGTCGGGCATCTCCCGCTCAACCTTCTCCCTGAACTCCGGGTCTGGATTGCCGCACATCTGTGCCGCCACCCCTGTCATCCCCGTCCCGCAGAAACCGTCAAAGACGATATCGCCGGGATCGGTGTAGTGAAGGATGTAGCGCATGATCGCCTTGTGCGGCACCTTCGTGTGGTAGGAATGAGCGTTGTAGATGGGATCGTTCTTCCCCTCCCTCACGTCAGCCGCAAACGGCTCCCGCTCATACCTCTCCTCCGGGTCATACGGCCGCCCGTAGCGCTCGATGAACTCCCCGATCCAGGGATTCGGGCACGCAGTGTAGTAGGGCGGGTCGGAAAGCGCAATGATATCTTCGTCCTTTCCAATTGGGAACCCCTCAACATCACGCAGAGAGTCAAGAATCTCCTTTGTCAACTCGTATTTTTTACCGTTCATCCCTACTCCACCACAATACGGATCTCCCGCTCCTCCCTGCCTCTTGTCAAGGATTTGATGTAACCCTCAAACCGGTTCCGGAACTCGTCCACCGTGCAGGGCGACCCATTCCCCTTCAGGCCATCCATCAGAGCATCCCTGGTGATTGTCACCTTCACAAGCCCCGAAAGAACCTCCTGCATCGCCTTCACAAACTCGACAGATATCTTCTCCGGAAGCTCTTTTGCCGCCATAAAATCCTCAACCAGTTTCCTCTCATCGGGTTTCAGGGCTTCAAGGCTTGTGCTGACCGCCGGGTCGCTGAGGTTCTCCAGCAGTGTTTGCGTCCACCTATTGTAGAGATCATCCAGCCTGTCCTCAAGCGCCGAAAGAATGTTCTCCAGTGGCGCGGATATCTCCTCATCCGCCGGCCTGAACTGACAGTACGGGCAGGTCACTGAGTTCTCAAGAGCGCTACTATCCAGCGCAAAGCACGGCTTCAGGCGTGTCAGTTCCGCCTCAAAACGGGTCAGATCACCCTTCGGCATGATCTCGATGCTCGAGAGCTCCCGGATTGCCTTGAGGGCAGGACTCTTCATTAACCTCTTCTTCCGGTTGTCCCCCTCGACACCCAGGCGCGCCGCACCATGGAGACGCAGGTACTCGTCGATGTACTCCTTTTTCAACCGGTTCAGTTCCCGTTCGAACTCCCTCTGGAACTCTTTGGTCTTCTGAGTCTCCGGATCTCTGATCTTCTCCAACAGGGCTTTTTTCTGCTCAACCAGCGATTGCAGAAAAGGGTTATCGTCAGGCAGGACCCTCTCTGCCTCTGCGAGGTATTGAGTAACCGGCGCGACACGCCTACAGAACTTATCCAGATCCCCGATCTCCCGCATAACCTCCAGGTTCTTTTGCTGCTTGCGCACATCAGCCCGGCTGCTGCCGAAGTTCCGGAGTTGCCCCTCCGTCTTGAACCGCTGGAGCGACTCGAGGAAGACCTTAAGGTCATCAAGTTTCCGGGCAGCATCCTCTTTTCTGCTCTCGTCAAGAACGCTCTGCCCCCATAGCGTCAGAGAACTCTTCAACACCTCCTTAGCCGCAACAACCTCTTCGATCAACCCGGCCACGCGTGCCTGCAACTGCTTCACCGCTTCCCGGTGGGTTGCGGAGTTCCGGACAAGTGCTGGTGATATCTCGATGAGAGAGAAGAGTTCGGCAAGCACCTCGATCGGCGGTTCTTTTGGCAGTTCAAGGTGTTTAAACGCTGTCAGGTCAGCAACACTCATCCTGGTGAGGTCCTCAAAATTTGCGGCTGTAATCTTCTTCCCCGGATACGCCACCACCACATCCCCATGGTATACCATGGCGGCAATAACAACGACAACAAACTCAGGCTCAAGCCGGAACCGCAGATCATACTCGACACCCCTCTGGCCGCCGATGATCTCGCTCCGGTTCAGCACCTGACCAACCCCCCTGCTCCGGATGAGATCATTGATGTGGCGGGCATATACGGAATTCTCAGTATTGATAGAACCGTCTTCAAGCAGGTTGAGACCGTCAAGAACTGCAATGCCGCGCTGTACGCGGACACCGCTTATACACTTGATGGCATCCTTCATCGCCTCTTCCCGCTCTTTAGACCGTATAACCTGCAAGAAATGGGGGTAATCCGGGGCGATCTCCTCAAAGTGGGGCGCAAGACAGTGGGCTGAGATGTCATTGATGGTATCCGATATATCCCCCGAAGTGTTTATCCCCCCCTCTTTTGCCAGCTCAACCAGGGGCCGGGTCACCCCCTGGTACGTCACGTCGTATGCGGTGATGATGTTCTCCCGCAGCCACTTTGTGATCGTCTTGAGGTGCTCGGACGCCTTGGCTCCGTATATGCTGCGGTTCGACCCCGAAGAGTTAGTGAACATCTCCCTCGCGCCGGCATATAACCTTAGAGCAGTCTCGAAAGTCTCGTTCATCCTGCTTAACCTGAAGAAGACCTCATCCGACCGCAGTTCGTCCGTGAAGAGCGGCGGATCGTATGGCTGGAGGAAGTAGATGTAAAAGTCGCGTGGCGGCTGGGCGGTCGACCGTTCGTTGGGCGCTCCAAAGAAGAGGTAGCCAGACCTCCCGGCTTGCCGATCCCTCCAGATGACCTCATGCTCCCAGATCCGGTAGCCTGGCACATAGGTCGATCCCGGTGTCTTCATCACCCCGGCCAGGACCTCGAAATAGTAGCGATCCAGTATCCCTTTATCCAGGGAATCGGCCCGCTCTTCGATCTTTGCGTCATAATCAATGTCCTTCCGAACATCGATGTAATACATATCGTTCTCATCATTATGCGATATGAACTGCCCGCTGACGGTCTTTCCGATCTCACGGAGTATCGACTCGATTGTGGTGAGCAGGAACTCCGAATCCTGCTCCGGTATAGGGAGATAGATACAGAGATCATCCCGGATCTCTTCCGGCGTCAACCCAATCGGGGAACTCACATCGCCTGTCGTGAGACGATGGACGCAGAGGGCATGAACAATCCTGATCGCAGATGGGAGGTATTGTTTCCTCTGAAACGATCGGTTCAGGATCCCTTCAAGGATCTGACCTTTTTCGATAACCTCCCGGATATCCTGATTTGTCCGCAACGACGTATCGGTGCTGAGAGGTTCCCAGTAGTGGTCGTAAGAGAGCAGGCCCGGACTGTCTGTTGGGACCTCCTCTTCAATGAGTTTTTTAACATCCCTGCTCAACGTCTTGAGGATCTCCCTTTTCTCAACAACAAAAAGTTTCTCGAAGATCTCCAGGTATGCCGGGTGGATGGGGTAGAGAGCAACGTATTCATCAAGCCGTTCGTTCATATCCCCATAAAGTGCGGTGAACTTTCCAAGATGATGCCGGATCATTGCCTTTTGTTCTGGCGTCTTCTTCAGCAACCGTTCAGCCACAACATACGAGACATCCGTCCGGACTATCCGCACCGACTCAAACCGCTTCTGGACCCTCCTCATTGACTCAGCAACGAACTCAAACCGCGGGTTGTCAAAGAGCGCCTCCTGGATCCCGGCCATAAACCGGAACCTGCTCAGACGACAGGATTCACCGATCTCACGCATAAAGTTGAGATCCAGTATCAACTCCTGCTCCTGCCGTGAACGCAGATAGTCAAGGAGTTCGTCAACGACGAGAAGCAACCCTTTGTCGGGGTATTTCTCGTTGAATGCATTCATCATCGCGATAAAGGCATCCTTGTGGTTCACCAATCTGTCTGCAGGAGGAAACGAGTAGTCCACACCAATCTTTGCCAGGTTTCTCTCGAGTTCACCACAGACGATATCACGAAGCGATTGCCGAACAGCTCCGATCTCTGTCCTGATAACCTTAAACTGACCTGCAATCTTCTTTACAGGCTCCTTTATGTCATCGCTCTGGAGATGCTCCACAAGATCCGCGTGCTCTGCAACGGCACTGACAACCGACATCAGGTGCGACTTACCGGTACCATAATTCCCAACAACCAGCAGCCCTTTCTTGTCGAGCGTTGTGTTCAGTTCAAGGTGAGGTATAAGAACCTCGATGAGATTCTTCGCCATCCCATCCGAGATGACATATGTCTCCACAAGGCGCCGGGCCTCATCCTTTTTATCCGCCTCTCGCAACTGAACTACATCTTCAATAGGATCAAACCGAACGAGATCGCCGTATTTCATGCCACAACACACCCCCTCCCATTTGATGATACCGATAGGATCGGGGTATCACCAAGATGATTCCTGCCATACCTCCGGTAGTCATCATGGCCGGTATAAGCGTACACGAGTTCCGATCCATCATAATCTCCGTTCCATGCGGCGATTACGGTTTTGTAACGCCCGAGATTGCTCAGTAAACGGAATGGATCGAGAGCCAGGTCGCGGGAGAACAACACCTCGGTTCTATCGAGCAGCACTGCCTCACCCTCTACCTTCATGATAATCTCGTGAAGTAAGCGTTCGGCCATAATAGGACGGTCGCAAGGAGGTAAATCAAGGAGTCCTCGACTCAGCTCAGTGTTCACGTTGATGCGTGGAAAGCCAAACTGATCTTCGCAGTTGCGCAACACAGCGGAAATCTCTCTTCCTGACCGACCGGTCAGGATGATTAATCTGGTATTTTTAAGCGAAACCGAGTCGAGAGCCTCCCGAATCATCATACAATGCATGAGAATAAGAACCGATAAATGTATCTTAAAAATTGAACTGTCGATACCCCCAGGTGAGTTTGTGGCTCTTTGGCCAGTGATCCTGGAATCAAAAACTCTGCTCAGAAAGATCTATTGAACAGATCTCTCCCGACGATGGAGAGGGGGGAAAAGGGGCCAGCCGCAGAACCTCGGCGTAATTCACCCCCATCCCGCAGATGTCTTGCCGCGGGGATCTCCCTGCACTCTCGGCTCCGGGCGTGCACAACCCGTTGAGACCGAACACGGGTTCCGGGCCCGGATCTCCGATCCGGTCTTGAGCGGATCCCCCCCGCCGCCGGAAAAAAAGATCCCTTAATACCCCCCGGCTATAAATCTCATCTCTCATGGCATTCTCCCTCATCGAGACCGTCATCATACTTGCCATCGGCAGCGGCGCCGGGGTGATGGTCGGGATCATGGGGGGCAGCGGGGTGATGGTGGTGGTGCCCATGCTGACGCTCCTGCTATCTTTCCCCGTCCACACCGCGATCGGCACCAGCCTCCTCATCGACGTCATAGCAACGGTCGTGACCGCCACCATCTACCACCGCCACCAGAACGTCTACATCCGGCCAGGGCTCTGGATAGCGCTTGGCTCGGTCGGCGGCGCCCTGGCGGGGAGCAGGGTTGCCGATATGATACCGGCGGTCGGGATGAGCGGGCTCTTCGCGCTGATGCTCATCCCGACCGGGGTCTACCTCTGGCTGAAGGGGCTTGGCCGTCCCGGTCTCGCCGCCGCCGGCGGCGAGATCGACTCGCCCCGGCTCCCGGTGCAGACCCGGCGCCAGCAGTTCACCGCGCTTGGCCTCGGTGTCTTCGTCGGCATGATGTGCGGGCTCTTTGGCGCCGGCGGCGGGGGGATGATCCTGCTGATCCTGATATTTGTGCTCCGCTACCCCGTCCACCTGGCGGTCGGGACATCCTCGTTCATAATGATGGTAACCGCCGCATCGGGCACGGCGGGCTACATCATCCACTCCAACATCGATATACAGGCAGCGCTGATTGCAAGCGTCCCCACCGTGCTTGCCGCCGGCATCGGTGCCGGTATAGCAAACAGGGTCAGCGAGAGGACGCTTGGCCGGATCATAGGTTTTGTCCTGGCGGCTCTCGGGGTTGCCATGATCGCAACGCGGGTCGTGGCCGGGGGGTGAGGGAAGACCCACCCGTCAAAAAGGTGCCGGCGGTGTAATATGAGGCCATCGGATCGATACCCCGCTCGGATGGCATCACCATGAGTCCTGATGGACACAAGCATACGCACAACAACTATACACAGCACATCCGGGGCGGGCAGCCTGACTCCGATGGGCGAGGTTGAAGATGACCGTGGATTTCACCCTCGATGAGATAACTGAGAGCCTCTCCGACCTGGATCTGGGGATCCTCCACCTGCTGCATGCAGGAGGCAACCCTGCCGTTTTTGGGGATGTCATATTCCAGAAAGAACTTTTTCTCATCGGGAACTGCATCGAGCGGATCGGAGACGAGGCAGACTCCGCCCCCCACCAGTTTGGGCCGTACAGCGAGTCTGCCGAGGTTGCGCCGGATGGTCTCATCGCCCTGGGCGTTGTGAGGAGATCGGAAGGGGGCTATACCCTTGTCTGGGAGAAGGTCTGCTCCGCGCTCCATCCCGAGGAGTCCGAAGCAATAGACGACTTCAAGGAGTTCCTCAACGACCTCAGCGTGGATGATCTCCTCCTCTTCGTCTACGTCACCTATCCTGAATATGCCCACGAGTCCAGAAGGCTACGCAAGATCCAGCAAAGGAGAGCCCCTCTTTCGGCGTCGCTGTACCGGAAGGTAAGTCTTGAGAAAGCCGCGTTTCTTGCCGGGATGAATATAGAGTCATACCTTGATCACCTGAGAGGCGGCGCATGAAGATCTTTGACAGGTTACTGCAGGGTCGGCCAGAAGCATCTACCCGGAGGACGCCCTGATCGGGCATGAGGAGAGTCTTTCAGCGACTGAATTTCGGCAAAAGAGGTTGCTTGCAGACAGTCAACATGCAGCAGCAGTGCCTGGAGTCCTGAAGGGCATTATCGATGGCGTCGCTGGACTACTTCTCGTCGAAGAAGAACGTCGTGCAGAGCGATATCAAGCGTCCTGCAAGACGGAGCGGCAGGTGACCTATCCAGCAGGTTCTCCTTCTTTCCTGGATCGTCATCACCGTCCAACCCGGGGTTTATTTATCCGTCTTTCCGTCATTGCGTCCGGGAATGGGAATCAGTCACAGAAGGCAGGTCACACGATAGAGGGTATAAAGCAACGCGATACCGTGGTCATACACTCCTTTTGGCTCCCACGCCGCAGGCAGGCAGGGCAAAACCGAGATCGGAGATCTACATTCTCGCGTGATAGCAAAAGAGAGTTACCGAAAAAGGTCAGGGAGGCCATATTGAACGATTCGTCAAAGGAGGCTGATATACCGTGTGCGATCACTACCCTGTGTGTAAGACGTGAAGGACGCTCTGGCGCTCCAGCGGCTCAAGGCTGATACGGTCATACCTGGATTCCCAGCCGGTGATCGATATGCGCAGGCGATTAGAATCTACGAGCGGGGACGACAAGCGATATAGGGATGCGGCATGGCCTCTCTCTGCGGCTGCAAGGTTGAGCGCGGGTCTTTCAAAAAGTGGTGGGGCCAGAAGATGGATGATGCGCCGTCTTTTAGTGCCCGCTCTCGGCCTCATCCGCCATCTTTGCCTTCGCCGCAGCGCGGCCAATCAGGACGACCGCAATCACAGCGATGATAGTCACAACGACAGCGTAGACAAACATCGCAACAAGCGTGCTCCGCTCCCCAAAAATGATATCGAAGAGTTCCTGGATGGCGCCGTTCCAGGCAAGAGCGGCGATCAGACCGAACGCCGCCGTGATAAGGGCGGCCATCTTATCGATGACCTCAACTTTGAAAGACGTAATAAACCCACCGACGAGAGGGTGCACGTTTTTGCCAGATAACCCTTTCTGTGGTATGCCCGGGGTATGAGCGGGACGACCCCGAGTGACACCCCGCCTCCCGGCTGTTCAGCCGTGGGAGAAGAGTGGAATTAGCCGGAAGGTTCTCGCCTGAAACCGGGTGAGGGGATGCTCTCCGTTGCACCGTATCGATGGGGAATCGCACCCTGGGGAGGGGGACGGGACTTCTCCCCGCCCCTGTCGCTCGCGTTTCCCGTTGAACGGTATTTATAGATCACCCCCACCTCCCGGCCGCTCCGCGGCCTCCTCCCGCCCCCTCGATAGGGGGCGGGCAGTGCGTGGCGATTGGCCAGATGGCCGTGTCAGGGGACGGGAACAGGATTCTTCGGAGGGTTTTCACCGACGCTCTGGTTGACGCTTTGCAGGGCACGGCATCTATGGGAAATCGCCCCCGTGGGGGAGGGGCTGACGGGGAGGGGGCGGAACGCCCCTTCCCCTGTCGCTCGCGTTTCCCGTTGAACGGTATTTATAGATCACCCCCACCTCCCGGCCGCTCCGCGGCCTCCTCCCGCCCCCTCGATAGGGGGCGGGCAAGTGTTTGGCGATTGGCACGATGGCCGTGCACATGGGGAGAGACAGGATCTTCGGTGAGGTTCTCGCCTGAAACCGGGTGAAGGGATGCTATTCACTGGCACTGTATCTATGAGGTATCACCCCCCTGGGGGAGGGGCTGACGGGGAGGGGGATGGAACATATCCCCCGCCCCCGTCTCCTGCATATCAACCAGACACTCTTTTTCCGTCGGAGGTAGAGACACCCCCGCCTCCCGGCCGCTTCGCTGCCTCCTCCCGCCCCCTCGAGAGGGGGCGGGGCAGTGTGGGGCGATTAGATGATGTCTAACGCCGAAGTCAGACAGATCACTCATCTGGACAGGTATAATGCAGCCCGGTTGAGGGATCGAACATGACTGGAATGTGATTGTCACATTCCTGCCACATTTTCCGATCCGAAATGTGCGCAGATTGTGAAGTCATCATTTCACGGCATTCCTTCGATTGTCCTGGTCTGTGATCCGCCTCATCCGCCCCCAAAGACCCTGATCAGCACCGCCACCACCCCGCCGACGACCCCGCCGGCCCCGGCGCTGACCGTCGAGACCCTCCGCTCCTCGCCCGCTTTCTCGGCCTGCCACCCCTCCAGCGCACGCAGCCGGGCCTCAAAATCCTCGTCCCTGGCCTCCATCCGCTGAAGCGTCCGGCATATCCACTTCACGTCGCGGTTCGTCTCGTAGACGAGCTCCCGGGTGGTCTTCTCGGTGGTCATGGTCTCCTCCTGTGGGAGTATGGGTCGGCTGAATCGAAAAGCCATACGGTAAAGGATATATTGGTGAATCCGGGCAAGATCCAGCGTTTTTGATACAGTCAGGCTGATACCCTCTCCCACCAACCCTATAGTTGTCTGTCACATTCCCGGGAACCCTGGCAGGCAGGAGACAGAACCCATGGCAGACTTTGTGCTGAGTACTGTAAACAGAACGGCGGTCCGGGAACTTTCGGTCCCGATCCCCAACGTAACGGCGTTTAACAACCTCGTCCAGTCGGTCATCGACGACAACCCCTTCGGCTGTGTCGGCTACACCACCTCCGACGGGGAGTATATCGAGCCGGTCGTCCTCAACCGCGAGCACTACACCGCGAAGGTGAACTTCATCGACGGTGATGGGAAGCGTGTCGGGACGGTCTCTCTCAACTCGCCGACGATCGCAGCCTTCGAGGCGAACGCCGCCGAAGTAATGGGCAACGCGGCTCTCGAGGCTGCGATGGGCGGCACCGCCCTCCGCGACCTCCCGCACGAGACCTACTACGCGCAGCTGCGGTGCCACGACCCCTCGGGTGACGACTACTACCTCACCTTCACGAGGAAGACCCTCAGGCTCTCGTCCTACCAGGATGAGGCCATCAGGGACACGGTCGAGACCTGGGCCGACGCTGTTGCGTCGCTGGACTGAAGGGGCCTCTCGCCCCCTTCACTTTCATCCCGCACACACCTCGCATTTAGCAATCCCCTCTTCTCCAGACTCTCACATCTTTCTCCACCCGGGCATAGCGCCCGAAGACCTGCGTCTAGAACGGGAACTCGCGGAACTGGGGTTTCCGGAGGACTGTCTCCCCGTATCGGGTCTTGAGGGATCGGTCCTTGTAGCCGTTCCGATGCGCCTTCCGCGCATCGGTGCGTTCGTACCGGGCAGCTCCTGCCTGCTGGAGGGCCTCTGCGAGCATCACCTGGTTGAGGAACCCGGTGATGAGGGTCTTCATGCCATTCTCCTGATCGGAAAGATAATCTCCGATTAACGCTAAGGGATCCATGGCCCTGTTTCTCCTTTGTCTAAATCTAGGTTGGATCCAGGGCCAATTCCATTTTACAGAACTTTCGTTACGCTACCGATCCGGCACAGCACCCGGATGATCATATGGCACATTGTGGCAAATATGCACAAGTATAAGTATCACGCTGACTGAGAATACACATATGTCTTCCAGCTCGAGTGAAGCAGGCAATCAGATCAAGCGTATCCCCGTCAAAGAGCCCACCTGGAGGGACCTGCACAACCTCAAGGAGGCTGGGCAGAGTTACGATGAACTACTTAGCCAGATGATCCGGCGCGAGCAGGATTATCGGGACTGGCGGATGATCGCCGAGATTGATGAGACCGGCGAGTTCGTAGCCTTTGACCCGGACGATATCTTGCAGGACGACTGACGCGCCGGGGAGCAGGAGAGCGTGTTTACTCTTGTCATTGAGCGAAGGGCACGGGAGTTCGTGAAGAAGCTCCCCCCAAAAACCCGGCGCATCATCGTCGAAAAGATCCTGGAACTCAAAGAAGACCCCTTTCCGGGAGGAAACAAGGAAAAACTCGAGTACCCCCACCCTCCTGCAGTCTATCGCCTGCATATCGGCAGGTCTTTCACGGTATTTTATATCATCGAGCATGAGGAGAGCATCGTCAAGATCGAGAAGATCATGACGATCGAGAAAGCCCATAAGGAGTACTCCCGCAGGTAGGGAGGACGACCCATGCAGATTCATAAGGATATCCTTGCCGCCTTTCCCGGCCTCTCGGTCGCAGAGGGCGTTATCGGCCCGCTCTCGATCCGGGAGACGGCCCCGGCCCTAAAAGCCCTGGGCGACGAGGTCGCCCGCTCGATACGGGAGCGGTATACGCTGGAGAGGATCAAGGACGAACCCCTGTTCAGGGCATACAGGGACTTCTTCTGGAAGGTGGGCGTCGATCCGACCAAAACGCGGCCCGCCTCGGAAGCGCTGGTGAGAAGGATCCTGGCCGGGAAGACGCTCCCGGCGATCAACACCGCGGTGGATGCCTATAACCTGGCCTCGGTCCGCACAGGCATACCCATTGCGGCGTTCGATGCCGATACCCTGGTCGGGGATCTCGCGATGCGGTTTGCTGAAGAGGGCGAGGAGTTCCTCGGCATCGGGATGGCAGCGCCCGTCATGCTCCGTAGGAACCAGGTTATCCTGACGGATGAGGATGCGATCGTCGCCGTCTACCCGTACCGCGACTCGGATGCAACGAAGATTACCCGCGCCACAACGACGGTTCACATCGTGGCATGCGGCGTGCCGGGGGTTGAGCGGGAGAAGGTCCATTCGGCATACGAACTGGTCGTCGCATACCTGCGGGAACACGCTTTCGGCATCCGGTGATGTTGAGAATGAGCGGGCCTGCGCTCTCCCTGTATCTTGGGCTGTTTTACTGCGGGTCATAAACCCGTCTCTCGCATTGCTCCTCTGAAGCATGATCCAGACCAGCCGGTTGCCGAAACAGGCATCAGTACTTCGCTAAATTTCCCTCACCTCTCCTTCTGTTTGACTTTGTTCCACCATCCTTTCTCTAAACCCGTTGCCGTAACACAGCAATTCCTTTCACCATCCCCATCGATACCCGGGTTGCCTCCCAGATCATGAGTCGAAAACTGTCGAATCGAAACGCGCACATTACAATCGTTCGCGGTCCCTGCTTCACCGGCGAGAAATGTATCCAGAGCAGAGCGACCCAGACGTTTTTCAGCAGAAAAGAGATGATCGCATAGAGATACCGGATCACGGGGTTTCTTGTGCTCGTCCTAGGTCTCACCTGGTTGCGCATCCGATACGACGACTCGATCGAGAACCGTGATCGATAGATCCGGTGTACCCGGAGCGGATGCCAGGTAATACCGCCGACAACGTAGCCCAGGTTCTCAGCGCCGTGTTTTCCTCGTCTCCCCTTCGCATACTTCACAGCAATGGCAATCGTCAGGGGAAGTGGTGGTTTTCCCCTCATCTGATACTCGGCATACCGTGACTGCGTTCCCTGGAGCAACTCTTTCATGCGGTTGCTCTGCTTCTTGACGGGGACGATGAATGGCACCTGCACCTGGGTCAGAAACCCGAAGACCTTCCGGGTATAGAACTCCCGATCCAAACAGAGTACTTCAACTTCGAGGCCGAGTTCGGTGATCCGGTCGAGGTACCGGGCGATGTAGCCGACCTCTGGTGGTCACGTTGAGGGTGACATAGGAATAGAACTCGTTCGTCGATTGCTTGCGTTTGCTTCTGAGGATGTATGGTTCATTCTCCTCGGAGGTCTTCCCGTAGTACGGATCGTTGGTGTAGTCAATCGCAAACTGATACGCGCTCCCGGGCTTGAGAACCTGGTACACCGTATGGGCGAGGAGATCGCAGCGCTCTTTTCCTCTAACTCGTCCATATCAAGTTTCTTGAGGTGGTAACGGAAGGATGTCTCACAGGGCACGTGCTCCAACAACCCGGTGATCGAGTGAATCGATTGTTGCATCGCGGCCATGCCGACCAGAGCCTGAAACAGGTCGGTCTGGGTGAGCCGACCCTGGATCGAGATGGTCAGGTGCTGATCCAGCGCCGCAACGGCGTGAGCACAACATTCTTGCGGTGTGAGGTTGGTACTCTTTCTGCAAGGTCGTCTTCTTGCTTTTGGTAAAAGGCATGAGGAGGTGCCTGCAAACTATATAGATCTTTCGTTTTTGTGCTGGTTTCTGAGTCCAGCGAAGAATATGGGGGTTCTCAAATTAGCGAAGTACTGAACCTGAGCATAAAAGAGGGAAATAAAGCGAATAGTGGTGAAAGGAGCCACTACCGTGAGAATAGTCTGCCCCCTGCGCCTAAAAAGTGCGGGAGTTAAGGTTCAATCGCAGAAGCAAGATCCGAGAGGGTGGAGAAATACTTGTTATGAGTAGCCCTCTTTCGAGTCTCTTTCCACACTCGCTCGATCGGATTCAGTTGAGGGCTATAGGGAGGAAGGAATTCAAGGATCAACTCTTCCTTATGCTTCTCCAGCCAAGGCTTGAGCATTTTTGCATGATGGTATCGACTGTTGTCCAGGATCAGGCATAGGGCCCGGTCTCTTTTACGAAAAGGAGAGAAGTTTCTCGAGAAAGTCCTGGAAAGTGGTTGCATTGAAAGTCTCACTTAACTGGTGCACTAAGCGACCAGTTCCAATCGCCACTGCCCCGAAGACACTGATATGGAATCGTGTGTGTTCCTGCAATACCACTGGATCCCTCTCCTCTGGAGGTATCCACATGGTGCACCGCGACCCATGCTGCTGAAAGTGGCACTCATCCAACCTCCAGATCTCGAGAGTATCATCCTTCTCCAGTTCTGCAAGTTTTTTTAAACGCCTCTTGAGCGACCGGGTCACCTCGTGAGATAACTGGTCGGGGTTTTCGCTGTCGGAATCCCAGTTGATGGAAGAGGCGCTGGGCCTGTCTAATCCCGAGTGTGATCTGGTATCTCTCCTTCAGGTGATGGCTCAGGAGCTTCCCGTCCCACAGGTTCTGCGAATATCCTAAATCTCGGGGATTCTTCCGAAGGTCCTGGTCAATCTGGTCCTTTACTGCATCCGAGATTCGGGACGGTCTTCCCGGACGACTGTCATCGTGCAGCCCTTCCACACCGCGGGTATTGTATGTATTTACCCAGTTCTCGATAGTTGTCGGGGAGTGCCCCAGGATCTCTGCTACCTCGTAACAATCGTAACCCTTCGCTACGAGAAGAACTCCATGTAACCGGGGAAGCGTACCGTGCGTCTTCCGATCACCCGGACTGCAGATGCGGCGTCCTTCACCAAGAGTTTTCGCAATTGTATCCCCGTATTCTGGATGTGATGTGATTCTATATTGATATACTGTAGGAATTATGACGTTACAATAGAGTCGAAAAGGTCGCATGAACTGCAGCGTCTAAAAATTGTATGGGCGCAATATATCCTGGCAACCTTGAGCATACAAGAAGGAGGTAAAGCGAGTGGTGGTGAAATGAGCCACTACACTATCGTGAGAATAGTTGCCACGTGCGCCTGACATATGCAGGAGGTTAGGGTGTATGGTTGAAAGGGGAGATGGAACTAGCCTGCTCGAGCAACCTCACTCACCAAGAACCTTGAACAGGGCGTCCCTTGGGTCCTTATAGTAGATGATCATCAACCGGGACGCCAGGTCGTCCGACATATCGTTGAGTTGCCTCCGGCAGGATACCGGCAGCAGGATTGCCGTAGCCCCTTTTTCTGCGGCTAACTCCACCATATCCAGTGCGTTGTAGACCGGCTCGACGGTTCCGCCCACGCTCATGCCCCCACCAATCACCACGCCACCTTTGAGGCTTCTACCAAGCGCTGCTGAGCAGAGGGCAAGGAGAAGCGGCATTCCAAGTGAAGAGGCACCTTTTACCGCGGTGAGTGCACGGACCTGAACGGAGAATTCACTCTCCCTCGGGTCCCGGTCACCTATAAGCGATCTGGCCTGCGTATAGAAGACCTGTTCTGCAGCGCGGAGCCCCTCGCGAAGTCCGGCCGGTGCTTTTACATTGATCAGGCGTACGGATGAACCCGGTGTCACCGTGACCTCAATCTTATAAATGCCGCTTCCTTCGTTCTCCTCCCCCGGACCGATCGCCCAGACCTGGCCTGGCGGTAGTGGGTCCTGCCCTATCTCATTTTCGTTATGTAACTCCGGGGTTGCGACGTACTGTTCAATCCCGTCCATACCGAGTTTGTAGCTGAACATGGTGTTGCGGAACTCCGCAGAACCGATCCGTTTCTGTTGCTCTTTGACCCTGCGACGGCACTCGAGAGCCAGACGCACCGCCCACTCAAGGACATCATCAGAGATCTCCATATCTGACGAGGGATAGACAAGTTTCAGGAGACCGTTTACCGTCTTGTTCACGGCCCGGCGGTCGCGTCCGCTCAGGGCATCCCCGAAGAAGACGCGGTCGTTTATGAGGTGGAGTTTGTCCTCGCTTCTGAGTTGCCTCCAGCACTCACTCAGGAAATCGCTGACGAGACCATAGTGCTCTGTCATCATGTTTGGATGGATCTTCGGGAAATCCCAGCCCGGCACATAACTGTGAATCCTATCCATGAACGCGGTATCATCTCGGATCTCTCTTGGCAGCGGACCGAACAGGTGGCCCACACGCTGCTGGTGCTCGACATCAATCTCAAAGTTGCCGAGCATAACAATTCCACCCTCCGCCCTGATGCTCTCCTTGCCACGGGAGAATTCCCCGCTTTCCATGTACCCTTTCATGATGTTGATGCCATCTTTCTGGTCAAAGTTTATCCCCGAAACCTCGTCGAAACAGACAACATCATACTGGCATACGAGACCGCGCTGACCGGTTGCGTTGTTTACAAACATCTTTGCAACCGTTGCCTTTCCACCCGAGACCAGATGGGAGTAGGGGCTGATCTGCTGATATAGGTAACTCTTTCCTGTTCCACGGGGGCCGAGTTCGATCATGTTGTAACCCTTCTCGACAAAGGGGACCATGCGGAGAAAGAGGACGTCCTGTGCTCTTGGGGATAGAGAGGAGGGTTCTATCCCGATGCTCCTGATGAGGAAATCCTTCCACTCTTGAATTGACATCTTCTCACGCCCACGGGCGACATCGTCGAGGACGTTCCTCTTTGAGAGCTGGATTGGGCGCAGGCGAGTTATAGAGAACGGGCGGTTGCTCTCCGGATCAGCGTATGCAAGATCGATCTCCGCGTAAAACCCGCCGGTAAGCATCCGTTCATGCTCATAGACGAGGTCTGATGAGATATGGACATCGTTCAGGAGGAGGGATGGGACCGTGGCGAGAAAGGAGTCTGACCTGGCATCGAGCCTGGCGGTGATGAGGTCTATGATTTTAACTGTGCCGTGTACCTTTGCCTGTGCTTTGTAGAATTCTTGCTCTCCTGCACGGACGATGCGCTCACCAAGCTGGCGCTGGACTATCTCAAGTCCATCCTTAATCTCATCTTCATCGGTTGTGGCACAGTATTTTCCGATTAGAAACTCTGCAACGTAGGTGGGGACCGGGTAATTGTCTTTGAACTTCTTTGCGAGGTCTTTTCTGACAACGTAGCCTGGAAAAACGTCAGCCGCCATCTGATCAAGGGCATCTAATTCTGTCATGGACTATTCCACTCCTATGATCGTCTTGCGCTGGGTCACTGTGTTTCCATTCTCATCGAGAACGACGATCATAGCTTCCTTTCCTTCAAGGTTGTCATCTGGAACAAGAAGCGAGACCGCCCCTTCACGTGGAACTGTTTTTTTATCCTTGGTGACGCTGGTCGCCGGGTCACCCGGTTTTAACCGGATGTCAACGGTGTAGCCTTCGGCACCATCGACCGTGATATGGCAGCGGAGGCCTCTCCAGGAGGGTGTCTGGATGACCAGTCTCTGTGCTGCACCCGACCCTCTGGTCACGACGATCTCGGGCACGACAACCTCCTGGGGGCTTAACCCGCCGTGGTCATACTCCCTGCCTGCCTCGAAGCAGGTGATCCCGGGTGCGAGGGCAATCCGGACATTTCTATCCCAGAACCAGGCTACAGTGGGGAGATTGGTGGTGCTGTCGGGCAGGAGATCCGCATACCGGCCTCGGCCTTTCTTGAACGAGACGAGCGACTGGAGGAGATCGGTCTTGTTCAGACCACCCGGCAGGAGGAGCCATCCGTGGTCGGTGACGACGCTGACCTGCTGCCACCCGGCATCAAGGAGGTCGATGATCCGCCGTTCGATCGTTGCAAGTTCGTCGTCAAGGGCCGCTGGCAGTTCGCTGCCTCTCTCATGTCCCGCCCGATCGATGTTCCCGCATTCTGTCCATGCCCGGCCCTCCGTGTCGCCGTAACCGTCATCCCCCAGCACCTGGATCTTCTGTTCTTTAAGGAGCGTTCTCAGTGCAGAGATCTGTGCGACTGCTCCAGTCCTGGTTACGGGGGTGAGGTTCTGCCCTCCAGCGAGTTCTC
The DNA here is from genome assembly GCF_033472595.1 of Methanoculleus receptaculi. Taxonomy (NCBI): domain Archaea; kingdom Methanobacteriati; phylum Methanobacteriota; class Methanomicrobia; order Methanomicrobiales; family Methanomicrobiaceae; genus Methanoculleus; species Methanoculleus receptaculi. The sequence continues at coordinate 1,070,017 of NZ_CP137642.1, forward strand.
CTGCGATGGGCATGACAGCAGGTTTTGCGGTCTCGGTGGTGGTGGGGAGGACTGAGAGACGGTAAGTCAGGGTGCATGTGCAGCCAGATCTCTGCAACCGCTCCTCAAGGCGGCGGCCGATGTCCATACGGAGCCCATCGACGAAGAGCAGCACTTCGCCCTGAGATGGCTCCCATGTCTCTTTATGCTGTTCCGGGGGAGATTTAAGCCATTCGTCCTGAAATGCCGTGGCGAGGTCATCAAGCCATTTACGTGCGATTGCGCGGATCGCGGTGGTTACAGCCTTTCGATCCTCCTGTCTCCTGACGTGGGCAAGCGCCATGACAATGGCATCGTCAGCCCTCCAGTATTCGTTGGCGTAGCGCTTCGACTGTTCCTCGATGGTTCCGCCAAACCTGAAGTCTTCTGTCAGTTTTGCGAGCCTGGAGAGGTGCTGGAGAGCGAAGGCAAGTGGGCTTTCGCCAAGGTCGGCCCAGACCCAGGAGCGCCGGGCTCCGTGTTCTTCCTCAAGCCGCAGGATCTCCCGGCGGGCTTCGTCGATGGGGGCACCCTGGAGGTTGAGGAGTGCCTGGCGGAGATCTTCTTCCATGGCATCATTGATCTGGGGCCACGACTCACTGAACATTGGCAGCGGCGGCAGGGGGGTGTTTCGGATCAGTGTGGGTATGTTTGGGTAAGCATGGGGGTTTTCTCTGTAACGCTCCCAGACGTCCGCCCATCGCTTGCCCTGTGAGGTGAGCAGTTCGACAGCGGTTGCGACGCCGTCGGTATGGGGGTCGAACCCATAATCCGTCTTGCAGATGTAGCGAAACGACGACCAATCTTTTGGGCCCATCCGCTCCTTTTCTTCCTGTGGTGAGTTCATCCAGAGGAGGATCTGTTTTCGGTAATCTGGCTGGGCGAGGCTGGCAAGATAGGCGGCATTGAGGGGCTGGTGGCTCTTGATTGAACTGATGGGTTCGTTGCAGAGTTTGTCGATGTTGTCTCTGAGCAACTTTTTTGTGTCCTGGTCGGAGGTGGTGGCGATGTCGAGGTGCGCCTTAAGAAATCGTGCTATCGTCCAGTCCCGTCCGTTGCGGTGGGACCAGATTGCGCCCCGATACTGGAGTTCTGCGAGAGGCTGGATGGGTTCAGGACCGTCACCTATGTTGCGGAGTTCGATCCTGGAGTAGCCGGGGAGGTATATGACCGGCGTTTCGTTGTCGGGCAGCCCTGTTCCGGGGAGGGTGCCTTCTACCAGGCAGCGGATGTAGATGGCCGGGCCCCGCCACTGCCCGGGGTCGTAGTCACCGAGTGTTATGATCGGGAGGCCCTTCTCCTCTCTGAGCAGGGTTGCCACCGGTTGCCACTCTCCGCTCGGGTCGGGCCAGAGGAGGGCTACCGGAGGTGTGGTGTTTTCGCGGTTGTAGTCCCTGATCGCCGCTCTGATGGCGTTGTCGATGGCATCTAGCAGGGTTGTCATCTCTCTTTCACCTTTTCTCTTGCCTTCCGTTTCTCTTCAAGCTTGAAGTGGCGGTCGTTGTAGCGTTCCACGCTCCCGGAAGCATTTGGGACGGGGTCTTTTCCGCGATCTTTATTCCAGTTGATGTTTGGTCTCGATCGGAGCACTCCGGCCTTGACGAAGGGCCGGATGTTGAGACGCACACCGTCGTTCAGGTCGGGGTCCCAGCCGATCGGTTGTTCGTGGAGAGGTTTCCACCGGACAAAGATGTCGTATGGCTCTTCACCCTCAAGGATCTTTGCGAGCCGTTCTTTCAGGTCTTCTGCGGCTGCAAGCCGCCGCTCGGCACCAGGGAGGCCCTTTTCCACTTCTGTCCGCTGCTGGTTGATCCAGGCTCCAAGATAGGTATAGGTCAGCCGTTCAAGGTTGCGTTTATCGAGTTTGTGGTAGTTGAGCAGCACCGAGAAACCGTCTTTTGTTCCGTCCCAGACCTGCCAGATGAACGGCCGATTGTTAAATAGCCGGGAGTGGGAGGCGAAGAACTCGTCCCTGAGGAATCCTTCGAGGTCGCCTTTGAGGCTTCCATCCTTTTTTGTGTATCCGGCCTGTCTGAGGAGTTCGTCCTCCACGTGGGGTGACCACGCAGGACCATAGGCGGCGGCAAGGAGCGACCGGAGCCGGTCGACGAGCCTTCCCTCGCCCCGTATGGAGGGGATTGTGACGATGCCGTCCTTGTCGGCGAAGGAAAGGAGTTTCTTGCTCTCTGCCACCCACTCCCGCTGGAGGTCGGCAAGTTCCATATCGGGGTCGAGTTCGGCAGGCCAGCGGTAGCCGAGGAGGCGGGCGATGGCGACGTGGAGGACTGTTCCATCGGTGCGGAGGGGGCCGCGGGCGAGCATCTTTGTCTCCTCGTCCCAGATGACGCTTCCGCATGGGTGGCCGTGGAAGATCCACTGGGTGGGGTCGTTTGAGTAGGGCGCGGGGAGGCCGTGGGGGTACTTCTCGGCAGCAACCTTCTGCCAGTGGGGGAGGTCGAAGGGAACCTTAACGAGGGTGGCGTTGGTGACTTTGAGGCTCTGGTCGATTTTTCGGACGGCGATGTTGTAATCAGGAGAGGAGCAGAAACACCAGATGGCGGGGAGGTGGGAGGGGTCGTGGGGGATTATTGGACCGACATTGCTATCGTAAAGTTCACCGGAGTAGAAAGTTGGATTTAACTCTCTCATTTGGCTGACTGCAATCCCTTTATTTCCCCATGCACTCTGGCCTTGTAATCTCGCCATATTTTTGCCTGAATCTCTCCAATCTACACAATAATGCATTCCATCGTACAAATTTTGCGATTCTTCGGTAGTACTTTGATAATAACGCCAGCTTCTGATAGAGTAAGCAATTTCCCAAAATTCTCTTCTGTATCGGTTATCGTCACCTGTTTTTAGACCCTGTGAGGTATCTACAAATTCTGTAAGTAGAGGTAGTCCAGAACTATGTATATCATCTAAAATGATCCTCGCATCCGGATTCCCCAACTGCCCAGCCTGCTCCACACACGATATCTCTGCATCCAGAAGCGCCCGGGCCTTTGCCCCCGCATCGCGCTCCTCCGAGACATCCAGCCCGCAGAGGAGGTGCCCCTCTGGCGGTTTCGCATGGGTGAGGTTCAGGAGAATGGCCTTCACAACCTCGCCGGAGATGGTTTCAAATGCGCCGGGGCCCAGCCTCACCAGCAGGTCCCAGCGCTCTTTCTTCAGCAGGTGCTCCCTGAACCGCTTATACGATGCCAGGAAGAGCCAGTTCTGTGGCAGAACAATACTGACCTTCCCTCCCGGCCGGCAGAAAGCGAGGCACCGCTCAAGAAACACCGTTGCAAGATCGTTCTTTGCCAGAGGGTGGTTCTCCTCAATGAAGCCCCTCAGAACCTCTCCCTGTTTCCCGCTGGTCAGATAGGGGACGTTCGTCATGACATAATCATACCGCCTGGAGAGGAGACCTGCCGCTTTCAGCACCCCCTCGCCCGTCTCGCCAAACGTCTCCGCGACCGGATCGGCCGCATCCTTCTCCCGCCGCAGAGCCTGCTCAAACTTCTTCTCCAGAGTTTTCGGGTCGACAAGGGTCGGCTGCTTATCCACCCGGATCAGGCTGCCGAGGGTGTCAGCGTTCTTGAAGAGGTCGTAGTACTGCGCAAGCACGCCCTCCAGCAGCCCATCATCCCCGGCAAGACTCAGCCACTCCTCCTTCTTAGCCCTGATCGGTATCCCTGTGCAGGCCAGGTTTGGCACCGGCAGGTATGAATCGGTCGGGAACCCGGCCTTCCACGCCTCCAGCGCGATGGAGAACGTCGCGATCTGGATGCACCGGGGATCAAGTTCAAGCCCGTGGAGGTTCTCCGTCAGGATGCCCCTGATCGCGGCCTCCGTCTCCTCACCAACCTCCCTTCGCATGGCAAGCAGCATATGAAACGCCGCGACCAGGAAATGCCCGCTCCCGCAGCAGGGGTCGAGGATCTTCAACTCCGCCGGGCTCTCAGGCCAGGCAGAAAAGTCGTGCTGCACCCCCTCCCTGTAGTAGCGCCACTCATTCCGGAGAGGACTATCCGGATGGAGGTGAAGCCACCAGGCGCCGAGCGTGTTCTGGAGCAGGAACTGCACCATGTAGGGCTCGGTGAAGAGCTGGGTCACCGCGCAGATATCGTAGCCCTCCACCTTCCTCTCAGAGGCGTTCACCTCCCTCTTTGCATCGGTCTGCCAGAACTGGTATGTCCACCCCAGCGCATCCTCGGCAAGGAACGTCTCCGAAGGAATCCTCGCAAGGATCGACCGGAGCGCCATGGTATCCTCGGCCGCGAACCTGACCCGCGTCACCGGGCTATCACGCCTGAAGAGGCCGGGGAGCATCTCTGCCGCATAATCCCCGGCAACCTCCCAGAGATCCCGCCCCTCCTCACGGGCGATCTCCTCACACTCATCAAGGGTGACAGGCACTCTGAACTCCGGGTGGATCAGCAGGCTGTTCTCGGCCAGGAACCGCGCAAAAAGCATCCGGTGCCACCGCTCGTAAGCTACCGACCTGACAAGGTCGTCAAACGACCCGAGCCTGCGGCACTCCGTCCGGAGTTGCCGACGTATCTCCGCCTGCTCCGCCGTGAGATAACCTGGCTTTCGCTCCTCATCAACACCAAGAACCAGCAGAGCATTTCTCGCCCCCTGTTCAGCCTTCCTGCGAGCCTCCTGTATCGCCTCATCGAGAGCGCTCCTCGCCTCGCGAGAGAGCACCGTCATCTGAGCATCACCGGAGTCCCCTTCTCAAGTTCAGCCAGCGCCCGCCTGCGGACACCCTTCAGGTATGCATCGAGATCATCCGGGGTCTTCACCGTCACCGGCGCCCCGAGAGAGACAATCACCGTCTTTGGCTCAAGGATCTTTGCCACCGCAACCCTTATCCGGTCAAGCGCCCCCCTGACCAGCATCACGCGGCCATCGAAAGACGTCAGCGGAGTCTTTCTAAGGTGCTCCACTATCTCAGCGTCTGTCCCTATCTTCAACGGCAATGACTCACCGAGATTGTATTCCCGGATCAGACGTGCCCGGTCTGCATCATCAAGTCTCTGCCAGTCAGGATCAGCCTCAAGTGCAGCGAGCACCTCCTTTCGCGCCTCCTCCACGCGGGTGATCCCGGTATTCAGGGCTTCACGCAGCCCCTTCCGAAGATCAGCAAGCAGCGGTTCGACCGGATCAGGATCGTGGAGCAGACTCCGATTCTTACAGATCGCTTCCATCTCGGTCCTGATATCATCAAGATCCTCAAACCCCTCAGCGTGCGAGACCAGATGCTGCAGTGCATCCCATGCAGGCTTCCGCTCCTCGATCTTGGCCTTTATCGTCTTCCACCTCTCAATATCCTGTTTGATAACCTCACGCCGTCCAACCAGTTCCCGCACCAACTGGTTGCCTGAGTATGCCTGGAGTTCAGCAAGGTAAGTGGGCGACTCTCGTGGCGGCAGCGGGGGGTCGTCACCGGTAGCCTCGATAAGGGAACGGAGACGCTCAAGGAAGATCACCGCCTCTTCCACCTCACGCCCCGGCTCCGCAGACAGACCCAGCTTCGTATAGAGTTCGCGGGCCGCAAGTTTCTCGTTGGGAGAGAGGACTATATTCTCCGCCTCAAAAGTTGTCTTCCCAATCTTGGTCTTATCCAGATCAGAAGCATATATCGGCCTGTTATTGAAACGGGCTTTCAGGTGACCGGTGGCCGCCAGCACCATCAAAGCCCCGTCTATCGCGTCCCGCGGCCAGCCGAACGGCGGCGCTTCAAGCGCTTTACGCACCTCGTTTCCGATCTTCGGCGTGTTCAGCCGCTTCAGGATCTCCTTGCAGACCGGATGCTCCTCGGGCTCTCTTTCAAACCCGATCTGCTTCATCGGTGTCCAGTCACCACTCTTCACACGGGTGATGACACGATCCCATCCCGTGGCATCAGCATCAGAGAACCGGTAGTACATACGCTGGACAGCCTGCTCTGCTGCCTTCCTGACCGCACCTGCAAACGAATCAGCCTCGATAGGGGTGCCACCGCCGATATACACATGTGCGTTCTTCAGGATCTCATCGACCAGCGAATCGATCCTCTGCATGTGGCCGCGGAGTTTCGCCTCTATGTTGGACCTAGCCTGATCGCCTTCGGGTGTGGTCGGGGCCGGACGTTCGCTTAGCACCCCCTCAGCAGCGAGCAGCCCGGCGATCTCATCCTTTAGCGCATCATGGTTCAGCCGTGGTAAAAAGACCATCACCATCGGGCTTTCATTCCCTTCAGCGGCCGCCTCCGACTTAACACCTGCTTCGGTGACCTCCCACCCATGCCGTAGCCATACCGGCACATTCGACCTGATCTCAGGTCTCTGCGGGGTGAAATAGGTTATATCGATCCCGCGCGGGGTTCTGCTCACCCCCTGTGACAGCGAGAAACTCCCAAGACGTTTGGCGACACAGTTCCTGAGGACTTCGTCCCGCTTGAACGTTATGCTCGTATCGCTCGCCCGGGCGTTGGCTTTTCGCTGCTGGTAATCTCCTTCCCAGATGCTACCCTCCTCGGTCTGGATGCGGTACTCATCCCCGACCTTTGCGATCACCCCGCGGTCATGAAGGTCTTTGAGATGGGTCGGGATTTCCTGCCTCAGGTCCTCGCTCCCTGCCGTCAGATCTGTGATCAGGAGATCGGTGAGGGTATCCGGTGTGGCTCTGATCCCGATTGATTCATCCAGCAGCTGGATCAGAAAAAGAAGCGCCATTATCCGGGAACGAAGCCGCCCCTCCTTCGTCCCGTCATCCTCCTTGCTGATGCTCTCGTAGATCTTTGGGTAGAGGATGTTGTTCCGTATCATGTAAGTGCTCTGCTGGTTGAAGATGAAATCTGCCGGAATGACCGTTCCGACTGGATCTTTAGCAAACTCACGGCTCCCCTCAAAGGTCAACCGCAACTGATTGCGCAACTGGGTGCTCATCCCTCCCCGGTCAACACTCTGCAGGACTCGTTCCCAGAATCGTTTCCTGGTAGGCAGTAGAGGATAATCAAGCACCAGAACATCCTCATCCCCGGGCCTTGGTGCCAGACTTGATCCGTCAAGGTGGCGTGAGATCTCACCGCTGACCGACTCCAGAACACCTTTAAGGGGTTCTTTCATCGACTCCTTCTTCCGGAGGATCGTCTGACGGAGCACCACGTCGACATCTTTTGACTCCAGTGGAACCTGCAGGGAAAACCGATCCTGGAGGCGCTGTAACTGGATGTTGGCATGTAGCGCATCCTGTCCTGTAGCGACAAAGAGCACCTTTGAACCAAATTTTTTACAGCAATCCTCAACGACCTCCTGGAAGATTAACAACTGATCCGATCTCTCCCCGATCGTCAGGTACTGCTGAACCTCATCGAGAACTATCAGCACCAGAGGCATCTTTCCGGCTACGGTGCTCTTCATGGCAAATATATCCTTGAGCATCTCGACCATGGTCGAATTTGTCATCTGAAAATCGGCTCCAAACTGCCGTCGAAGATCCTCTCTGACCTGCTCCACATCCATACCACGGAAATCAGGGTTAAACTCGATGAGGGCCTCGGCAAACTTTCGAGAGACAAAGGGGCGGGTCATATCTCTCTCACGATCCTGTTCGCGGAGTCTGTCCCGCACGGCATCGAGGATCCCGAGCTCTGCGAGCCAGAGGTGCACGCGGGCGGTATCGATATCCTCCGGGAGACCAGCGGAACGGAGGACAACCTGGAGTATGGCAACCCGGGGGTCGTTAGCGGATCCAGCACTCAGAGTCCCCGCAGCTGACCATATGCCTCCATGCCTGCGGCTCTCAATAGTAAGCTCGTTTAGGGCGTCCCGCACGTCATCCGGGAGCATACATACATCCCGTGCAGACACCCCATCGGGAAACTTCAGATCACACCAGAGGAACTCCAGCACACGAACAAGATGTGATTTTCCGGAGCCAAAGAACCCGCTAACCCATATTGCGGGCTGCGATGGCTGGTCAAGATTATAGAGGAACGATTCAAGGATATTTTTTAACCCCCTGTGATACGATCCTTTACAGACAAAATTTTCAAGTTCGTAGCGGGCAACAGCCCACTCGTCCTCTGTGGTGATGGGACCTACTTTTGTTACACCATCGTTCGGGATGGTATAAGTAAGCGGATCCCTCTGGAAGACATCTCTGTTTAAGATTAAATCATTTGAAACCATACTCATCACTCTCGCGCCTCAATAGGCGTTGCGAGGTAGTTCCAGCCGTCACGGGCTTTCAGCAGCCGATAATTGCGCCCATCCCTGTCGCCGGGGAAGAAGAACATAAGACGACCGGGGATTTTCGTAGATCTGATCAATCGATCGATAACTGCACTCGCCCGGACGATTCCGTATAGACTCCCTATGCCGATCACGGCAACCACGGTTGAGTCGTCGGCATCCTTCAACCTCTCTGCAAGGTGATCCGCGAGGCAGGTAACAAAGTCATCGAGATCATACTTTAGAAGGGACGGATCCGCAAAGTAGTCCTCAAGGTATTCGTTATCTGCCAGCCACCTCTCAAACATCCCGGTGACGTCAACCTCTTGCCAGTTATGCTTGGCCTGTTCGGTAACTATCTTAAATTCACTGAGACGAGCGCGTATATTCCGCTCGTAAGAAGGGTCGTAGACGCAGAACCAGACCTTCTCCTCTCCGGAGAGCATCTCATTCCATTCCAACGAAACCTGCGTTTTGTAAGCCACAATAAGATCGTCAATCTTACTCATAACCATCGAATCCCGTCAGCAAAATCAGGAGGGAAAGAGACCTCAACGATCCCACCTGCATTCTTGTAGATCAGCCAGCCTTTCCTCACTGATTCGTAAACATATTCTTGAATTTCCGAATCCGTTGCATCCAGTACATTTGCCCATACGGTATTGTGGAGCAGTTTCCCACGCACACCGCAAAGGTAGCCAAGGAAGAGCGCGTATGTAACTGATGCCGGCCCTGCGGTTGCTTTTACCCTTGTTTTCATGTTTTTATCTTCCAGATGCCCTGACTGCGTCCAGGATGAGAGAAGATTTTTACTTATGGACCTGACCGTCTTTGGGCTGTACCTGTGAGGGTACTCTTTCTCTACAAGATCCATCAGCAACTCTTTCTCGGCCACCTCTCCAACCTTTAAGGAGAGAATAAACGGTGCAGACGCACGGAGGATGGTATCCCGGGCGAGGGCGCACTGGAGAGCAAGCATCCGCCTCTCCCGGGGATCAAAATCCCACAGAAAACGAAGTGCGCGAAATACAGGAACCTGTACATCAAGCCCGTAAGACGATTTCAGGTGATAGAAGCTCTTCTCTCTACCCGAAACACTGCTCTTCATGAGGATGTTTTCCTGCTCTACTTTCCTGCGGATCTCATCGAATGAGATCTCATGTGGAGTAACTTCGAGCAGCAAAGAAAGTTCTTTAAACATGATAGTGCGTCCGGTGTGAGCGCTTGCAGAGTCCAGAAACCCCAACTCTTCGGGAAAAGAACAGTTTCCGGGAATATTTGTATTCACGACTTTGGATATCTTCACGGCCTGATAAATAGTTAACGAAAAACTCTTTCGCGATAAGCCTGTTTCTATCCGGACACCTCCAGCCAGCCCCGCCATCCCGGAGAAATGGCAAGGCTCCTCGCACACAGCCGACTGGTAGATCGGTATGAAGGCTCCTGGGGTAGCGGGGGTAAAAACCGTCAGACAAAAGTGATTTGAAAGAAACTGTCCGATAGTTGAAAATGACTCAGTGAACCTCAATAACTCTCATCTCTCTCCCGACACGCTCCCGCGCTTAGAACACCATTTTCTTCCAGCAAAGAGGGTGAAAAGAAACGTATCACCGCCCCCCCCCTGTGGCGGTAAAACATCGTAGCAACCTCGGCGGTCGTCGTTGCTTCCTCTGGGCTCCTATCATCGCGCCACCGCACAAACCGCGGAAACCGGAGGGCAAGCTCCCGCCGGCGCCCCCGGTCACAGTTACAGCCCAATCTCCTCATACATTAGGGAATATATTCAGTTCAAGCCTCTCTGCGATCTTCCGTACCTGCTTTGGCACCTCGGTGATCGCTCTCTCCTCCCCGCTCCTCACTGCATACACCTTTGAAAGTTTCAGGAGGAGACCATGCGGTGAGAGATGAGCGGTCATTCCCACTTTCTTGATCCTATTCAGGATCCTGCAGTAGAGGTAGAGACACAGGAACCCCACAAAGACGTGGCCAAAGACCGCCGTTGCATCACGGAGGTATAGTTTATCCGCCTGGATTAAACTCTTGAACACAAGCATTATGTTCTTCCACCAGGCTTCTGGACTTGTAGAGGTCGTAAACCTCCCGGGGTTCTGCCGCGAGGGAGGAGACGATCAGGATCCGGCCGGCGCGCTTCAGTCGCTTATTCAGCGTCTCTCGGTCGATCACCCCCTCTTCCAGCAACCGGTAGAGCGTCTTCTCCTCCTCCGCCACCAGATCGACATCCTCATAGAGGTAGAGCGTCACCCCGTCCACCTCACGTTTCCCCGCATGGATCAGCCGTTTGTGGTAGAAGAAGTGGTCGGTGAGGTGGATCCGGGTCTCATACCGGGTGCTGTTGCGGCGCTGGGGGAGGACGAACTGGAGTCCTGACTCTCGCAGCAGGTTCTCGTTTGCCTCCGAGACGAAACCCCTATCGTAATTAGAGCATTTATGGGTAAAAATGATGCGTGGGGGATCAGGTAGTGCCGGATTTGGATATTAAGGTTTTATCATGCATTATCTTCTGCAGCATATGATTTACTTCCTGTATCGGGATTAACCCCTTCGAGGTGATGTCGAAGGTCAGGAATCTGACCGGAATGACCTGCTGATCGCGGAACGTCTCTTCAAGCCAGAGGAGATCGCTCATATGTCTAATGGCAGCAACGTTGTCGATGACAACATAGACTCTTGCAGGATTATTGCGATCTGATTTATATTTCAACACAGTCTCCGACAAATGGTTGACGAGTTCTTTTCCGTTTCTATCTCCCGCAAACAGCGTCTCTATCTCGTAATACTCATTGTCTTTCTTATACAAAACGTCCGGAATGAAATATTCGGGGCTGGAGCTCAAATCTTGGGGCTTTTCAGTTTGAATGGCTTCTGTTATCTCCACAATAGTCTTCAACTGATATTTTTCAGAGAGGTATCGGACAACATAACACTTCATCAGATAGTGCTCATCGGACTCTCTGGATCTCTTTTTTGTCACGATCTGGTACAGCCTGTTTTCTCCTCTGATGAACGAGGTGAACTCTTTCTCGTACTCTTTCCTACACTTTTTGTTGAAGACTATGTCTAAGTCATATGAAGAGATGCGCGTCTCCCTGCCTCCCCCATCTCGATAATGAGCAACTATCGGGAGTTCTTCCTTAATTCGCGCGCAATTCCCCCAGAAGATTGATGAAATCCATCTCTTCTCATCGATCGAAAGAGAATTGGGTTTAACAACATGAATATCCAGGAGATGGCCGATCTCAGACGCGAGCCGCTCCTCAACCAATTGCCGGCAGTTCTCAAAAAGATCCTCTCTCCGGGACTTGAAGATAATGAACCCATAGTCTGCGGCGATTGCTCTCCTCAGGAAGTCACGCAGATTTTTTGGTTCAAGCCACTTCTCTGCTTCCGCTTGGTCAAAGTAATCAAGATCCAGCGTGATAAGGCGATGGCCTGGATCTGCCCATCGGTCTAAATAGGTCACAATGGTTTCGTCCAGCCCGCTGATGGGCTGTAGCTGTAATCTTGGATCCCCGCCTGCCTGTTCCCGGTAGACACGTAAACAGCAGGTTTCAAAACTGGCCAGGGTGTTGTCCTCGGGTAGTTCTTTGTAGAGAATGATCTTTGGCCGCCGGGTCGATAGGTCATCGTTTTTGATCCCAAATAGGTACTGCATGACATCTGGAGGCTCCTCGGGTATGCCGGCGCCCCCTCCAGATGGTGAGTCTGGTGAGGTTGTCTCCGGGGTTTCCTTCATGTCTTCTCTATCAGTCGAAGTCTGTTCACGGAGCGTTGCGTACGTAGTGACCCAGTGCTCCTGGACATCGCTAGCACATTCAGTCCAGGTATTATGAAGAACTGGAGCGGACTGTTGAAGACTCACCACAGGGACGTAAAAATGGACATCTTCTTTTGGTATTAAGGGAATATGATCGTCCAGCACAACCTTGCTCATGGTGATACTCCCCGGCCGTAAGCGGAGTATCGGCACACTCAGGTCCAGGCTGCCCTGCCGGTTGATTTCAGGAATAGTGCAATCAAATTCAACCTTTAGGGAGTGTTCTTTTGCCTGTTCCGGTAACTTTACAATTGGGACACTAACCGCAGGGATAAGTTCACCTCCAAAAAGAGACTCCTCTAATTCCGGCCCGTCGCTCATACTGCCTTTCGGTTCCCGCCCGGTATCTGCACTGATGCCCGGGGGGCGCCCATCGGGCATCTGCCCGCTGTTCTCTTTATTCACTTCCATGGACATGTAAGAACCACCCTTTACGATTCTTCGGACCTCTCATTAGCCATGATAGGTAGAACAAACATACAGCGCCGGTTGTGATCCAACAATTTCTCTCTCGTATTGTGTGCGGGGCCCACGTTCTATCTCCAGAGTCATCAGACCCATGAAGAGATACGGGGCAGCAATACGGAGGAAGTGCTGGAGACTCATTTCGCAAGCACGGTAAAAATTCCTCGAATTACCGGTATACCCCAGAACGTTAAGCCCGTTATCAGTGAGGTAGTATTTCGTCACTTCAAATGCCTCGCTCAGTGGTTTCAGACCGGGATTACTCATCTGAATGTTCTCGATGAACTCATCCCGAAGAGGTGGAACTTGACCGTCGAATAAAGCAAAGGAGGATAAGCTATACCAGGCAATCTGATTCAACTTATAAAGGCTGTCGGCGAATCCCTCTGGTGTATGTCCGATCAAAACCATATCGCCCTGATACGCTGTTTTGTTGACCCGGGGAATCTCGGTCACTACTAGCCCTAACAGTGCTGTTACCGCGTCGAAATGTATTTTTAACCGCGGATAGGCTTCAAAAAGGAAAAATTTTGGTGTTAGACGAGTACTCATGGCAAAGAACGTATGATAGTTGTATGTCGCTGAGATCTTGATCAATTGGGAATATACCGTCTCGAATTCGTCTATGATACTCTCTGGATCTTGGATGAAACCGTTAAGGACGTCCTCATCAATTTCAGGAAGATCATGGCCTGCTGACCTGAGTATTTTGCTACTTAAATCACAGACATCGTTCGACCTATGGGGAATCAGCGGCTGAGATAAGTGAACCTTGATATGTTGAAGCGTTTCAGTGTCAGGCTCCTTACATAACGAAACCCAGAGATGAGGGTCGATGTAGACTCCAATACGTTCTTTATAAAACTTAGCGAGGCTATTCTCGGCATATTCACCATCTGGAGTTACTCCCCCGAGAAGCATCTTCTGGATACCCTTATTCTCTAAAAATGCATCTGTAAAAGAACTCTCCAATTTTCTTCTTAAATATTGAGAGAACTCAGTGATCTTAACCGCTGCAATGTAGAGGGGAAGGATCTCTGAGGTGACAAATTCTTTCCACGCGCCCTCATCGGTATAATCGAAACCAAGCATTTCATCATACGTGGTCATATCCAGCACCAGACAACCGAGTGGTTGGTGAATAAGGTGATATAACTTTCGTTTACATCTTAAAATACGAATGCGATGTCTTACCTACCTAGGCAACCGAAAAACTGCAGAAAATTCCACCACCACTAAAAATAGTTCCGATATGGAGAGTTTCGTTGTGCTGGCCTATTTATTGAGAGGGCGATCGTTCGGACGTCCGGTTGTCCATTTTCCCTTCAGATTAATATCCGCCCTCCCCAACCCAGATGTCTCCCGAAATCACGCAGATTGGGAATCACCGCCTGATCTGGAGACTCTGCCAATGATGTCGTTGATGACCTTCACCATCTCGCCCCTCTTCTCCATCACCTCATCCCTGCTGTAGAACGAGATGTGCGCCGCCCCGTTCCGCTCAAGAGACAGATCCCGGCACAGTTTCCCGAGGTCTGCGAGAATCTTCATGGAGATCCCTTGCTCCTGGAGCAGAGCAGAGAACTCCCGTGTCACTGGGTTCGCCAGCCCCCTCTGGATGTCACTGCCAAGGTGCCCCCACTGGCCAAGAGCAAGTGACTTTTCGTCGTTACCAAGCACGGTCTTCAGCGTGAACGGAAGCGGTGGGATCTTCTCCCATTCAGAACCTTTCCAGAAGATCGGTCGAACTCCATCTTTGGAATCATTGCAGAACCTGTTGTCCGACCGGATCCGCTCCCGATTGGGAAGGAGAAGAGTTTCATGGAGCAATTTCTCAACACCCTTCCCATACTGGATGACAACCGGCTCGATGTCGTATATTTCCCTCTCTGGACCCTTATACACGCTGTAGAGCAGCCAATTTCCGGTTCTGAACGTACTGACCCGCCAGTGCCTGTCACGGAGAATCGCGGAGATCGGTGAGGTCAGGGCAGAAGTAAAAGCGTGGGAAAATGCCAGAAATAATAAAAATGCAAACGTAAACTGGCAGTTCACGACTGAAGATGCACGGATCAAACTCAAACGGCTTTACCCGACGTTAGAAGGTTGACGCGGCACTAGTTCGTCCTGCAAAAAAGCATCCCTGCCCCGGACCGCATACCGCTCAATCTCAATCGATCGCATCCAGGATGTCGATGAGCCGCTCGCTCCCGTCCTTCAGAGCGGCACCACCTCCTCAAGGATCTTCTTTCTGTATCGCTCCTTGAGCGCTTTTTCGGTCACCACATCCACCCTGCACCCGAGGTCCTCCTCCAGGTCCTGGATGAGCGCGATATGGTCTAGGAGGCTCCTGCCCGGCTCCATCTCCACCAGGAGGTCGAGATCGCTCTCCGACCCCGCCTCTCCCCGGGCGACCGACCCGAAGATCCGCAGGTTGGTTGCACCGTGCCGCCCGGCTATTGCGAGAATCCTGGACCGCTTCTTCCGGATCAGATCCAGCGTGACGGGCATATCCGTTCAATCTGTTCTATCGGGAGCAAGGAACATAAATCTGCCTCCTGGTGGTGCATCGCCGTACAGAACCGGGTATCGTGACCTGCTCAGGGCCAGCCTCCCGATAAAGTCAGACTGATCTCTTATGATCGTCTGTCGTATTCCCGGGAAGCCTGGCAGGCGAGGAGTAACCATGGCAGACTTCGTCCAGAAGACCGTGAACAAAACGGCGGTCCGGGACCTTTCCGTCCCGATCGCCAACGTAACGGCGTTTAACAACCTCGTCCAGTCGGTCATCGACGACAACCCCTTCGGCTGTGTCGGCTACACCACCTCTGGCGGGGAGTATATCGAGCCGGGTTTCCATGCCAGAAATCTCTCGTTAAAATCGGTAAATCCATTCCCGGCGAGAACCACCCCGGTTAATACCCCCGCCACCCATTCGTGAGTATGGATAAAAAGACCCCCGTCCCCGAACTCCGGGATAGAATGGAGCGATTCCGGGACCGTATGGACGCCGAGAACCCCTCATGGGAGTTCGCCGCGATCTTTGGACGGACAAACCAGTTCTACTTCACCGGGACGATGCAGGACGCGGTTCTCCTTATCCCCCGCCGGGACGAACCCGTGCTCTGGGTGCGCCGGAGTCTTGAGCGGGCGCTTGATGAATCAGTCTTCCCCGATATCCGGCCCATGAAGAGTTTCCGCGATGCTGCTGCCGGGATGGGCGCTCGCCCCTCAACGGTCTACCTCGACTCGGAGAAGGTGACACTCGCACTGCTCGAACGCTTCCGCAAACACTTCCCTTTCAGGGAGGTGCGCCCGCTCGATGCGCAGACGGCAAAGGTGCGGGCAAAGAAGAGCCCTTACGAGATCGCCATCATGGAACGGGCGGGAGAGATTCATCGCCACATTCTCGAGGATTGCGTACCGGCGATGCTCAGGGAGGGGATGAGCGAGGCCGAACTCGGTGGCGAGACCTTTGCCCTCATGGTCAGGGAAGGGCACCACGGCATAACCAGGTTCGGGGGCTTCGGGACGGAGATGGTGCTCGGCCAGATCGGGTTTGGCGAGAGTTCGCTCTACCCCACCGCGTTCGACGGTCCGGGCGGGTGCCGCGGGGTCGCTCCCGGCGCACCTGTGCTCGGCAGCCATGACCGGCGGCTTGCACCCGGCGACCTGGTCTTCCTCGACTGCGGTTGCGGGGTGGATGGCTACCACACCGACAAGACCATGACTTACATCTTCGGGGAGGCGCTCCCGCCGGAGGCGATGGAAGCGCACCGGCGTTGCGTTGAGGTACAGGACGAGGCAGCCTCGCTGCTCCGCCCCGGAGTAACGCCGTCAGAGATCTACAGGAGAATAATCGAGAACCTGGAGCCCGGGTTCCTGGAGAACTTTATGGGTTTTGGGAACCGGCGGGTGCAGTTCCTGGGCCACGGCATCGGTCTTGAGGTGGACGAGATGCCGGTGATCGCCGGCGGTTTCGATGAACCGCTCGAAGAGGGTATTACGATCGCCCTCGAACCCAAGAAGGGGATCGAGGGCGTCGGGATGGTGGGGATCGAGAACACGTTTGTTGTCACCCCCGGCGGCGGCAGGTCCATCACCGGGAGAGACCACGGGCTGATCCCGGTCCACTGAGTCGACGGCGGCCGGAGTCTTCCTTCAATCCGGCCAGTACAGGTCTTCCTTAACCCGTTTTGAGACCGTCTGCTCCTTACCGGCCCATCCTCGCGGCATGAGGTGATCATGAGCCGGGTATCGGGGGTTATACCAGGTCAGGGTTGACCGATCCGTTATCGACGGGGAGAATCGTCAGCCGGATTCGCTGCCGGGGGTCGCGGCCTCTATCCTGCCCGGTCACCGGAGATCCACGGACGCCGCGTGCCGGTAGACCCCGTGCGGCACCCTCATCTCAAACCGCGCCCCTTTTCCCGGCGTCCCGGTCTCGGTGATGCTGATCCCGGTGACCCCCAGGATCTCGCGGATCAGGAAAAGCCCAAGCCCCGTGTTCTTACCTACATCCCGCTCAAATATCCGCTCCTTTTCCTCCAGCGGAATGCCGACGCCGTTATCCTCCCAGACAAGGACAAGGTCGCCGTTCTCCCCGGGGTACGACCATACACGAACCCGTGTAGCCGACTCACCGTGACGGATGGTGTTGTCCATCAGGTTGGAAAAGACCGTTGAAAGCATTGGATCCGCATAGACAACCAGGTCTCCCGTCTCATCCTCGACCGGCAGCCCCTGTGCGGACGCGGAGCGGATCAGATCGGAGACCCGCTGCCACTCGGGCGCCCGGACACCGAGGTCGGTGTAGTCCCGCGTAAACTCGATCTGGAGGCGGATCCGCTCGGCGGCGTCCTCTACACGGGCAAGGTAGTTCGATATATCCTCCCCGGGACCGGCCATCCTGGCAAGCGACAGGTTGCCAAGAAGGACTGTTAGCTGGTTTAAGACATCGTGTCGGGTGATGCTGTTCATAAGGGTGAGTTTTTTGTTCGCGACGGCCAGGCTGTTCCTCTGCTGTGCAAGTTCCCGGGCATGATACTCGATCTCCCGCTCCATGGCCTTTCTCTCGGTTATATCCTGGACGGTCAGCGCCATCCCGTGAGAGACCTCCGCCTGGCCGAGAGGGGTGCCCGACACCTCCAGAAAGACCAGATCATCGGTCCTGCCGCCGCGCCGCGCCACGGTCTCAAGCGTAAACCTCCCGGTATTCTCGACCCGGGCAAGCGCCTCACGCCTGGCGGCCTCATAATCATCTTCGCCCGGGAAGAGCAGCCTGACGTGCCGACCGATGAGGTCATCGCGGGTGTAGCCGAGGATCTCGCAGAGGCGATCGTTTGCCTCCGTGAAGATCTCGTTCACCATCATGCCTATACCGATGGGAGCAGCACGGAAGATCCCCGCCATCTTCTCAGCGGTCTCCCGTAACTCCCTCTCGACCCGCCTCTGCTCGGTCACCTCCCGGATCGTCTCTATAGCACCGGCACGCCTGCCTTCCAGGTTGTAGAGGGGGGACACCCTGAGCCTGAGGATGGCCTCCCTCCCGGCAGGGCGGGCAAGCGATGTCTCGCTCTCAAGGAGATCTCCTTCTCGCCCCAGGATCTCGTAGCGGTTCAGAATGGCTTCATCGGGCTTAAGAACGTAATCGATAAGTATGGGGCGCGCCTCGCCGTAGAACGGAACCGCATACGCGTAATCGCCCCTGCCGAGCATCTCTTCTTTTGGAACACCGGTGAGCCTCTCGATAGCACGGTTCCAGGTGATAACACGGCCTTCTGCATCGATGACAAAGGCTGCGTCCGGGAGGAACTCGATGATCTCGGCAAGCCTGCGTTCACTCTCCCGAAGTTGCCGCTCCCGCTCACTAAGTTCCTCAAAACCTGACCGGAGCTCCTCCTCGATGGCGGTGAGTTGTTCATATGCCGCCTGCAGTTCCTCGTGACGCCGCATCGCCTCAAGTTCGGCAAGTTTGCGATCTGTGATGTCGTGCACCATCCCGATTGTGCGAATGACCCGCCCGGACTCGTCGCGCTGGTGCTCGCCGCGTTCAATGACGTACCTGACCTCACCGGTATCGGCTCGAATGATCCGGTGCTCGATCTCGTAGCCGTCACTCCCGCCGGTGAGCGATCTGGAATGCAGCGACCTGACCGCGGCGCGATCGTCGGGGTGAAGCAGTTCGAAGTAGTCATCCGCTGAGTAGTCGCCGGGGGAAAGACCAGAGATCCGGGCAGCCTCCTCCGACCAGGTCAACCGGCCCGTGGTGTGATCGAACTCCCAGCTGCCCAAGTGAGCGATCTCCTGGGCTCGTCTCAACTTATTTGCGGTCTCTTCGCGCTCTCTCACCAGGGCGTCGCGTTCTGCAAGCGATCTCGCCAGGGTGATGTTGGCGTAACTCAACTTAGATATGAATACGGCAGCCTCACGCAGGAAGGAGATGGCGCTGTCCACGGTCTTTCTGCTCAACCGTGGAACGGCATCGAGCGCGGCGGTGTAGGCATCTTCATCAAACCCGTGGCGCCGCGCCTGCGCCAGGAAGACCTCGTAATCCGGTTCTTCTTCCTTAAGGAGGAACTGCCCCATGAAGACGTTGCCAAGGTGTCTGCCGCCCACGATGATGGGGGATGCGACATCCCATAAGTTGTTTTTGCAGCGGTAGATCTTCGCTTCTCCGGGAGCGATCCCTGTGGAGAGGTGCGTGTCGCTCTCGATGCAGTTTCGAAGCGTCGCGGGATGAACCCGGTGAAACTTTGCACAGATCTCCTGCCACCCGGCATTGATCAGCACCCGGCCATGTGTATCTATGATGGCGACCGAGATCCCGGTGAGGGCGTGGAAATCGCTGAGGAGCGACTGGATCATGGGTATATCGGTGATATCGGCAAGTTCAAGGTTGCCGATATCACCCTCGGGGGAGAGGATGCTCTCCAGTTTAGCCTTTACGCGCTCCTCGCTCTCCTTTAGACGCTCCTGAGCCTCCTTTGCATCTGTTACGTCGTGCACCATCCCGATTGAGCGGACGGGCCGCCCAAAGATGTCCAGGGTGTGCTCACACCGCTCCACAACGTGGCGAACCTCACCGGTATCGGCTCGAATGATCCGGTGCTCGATCTCGTAGCCGTCACTCCCGCCGGTGATCGAGGCGGAGTAGGTCGCATCGACACTGGCGCGATCCCCCGGGTGGACGAGCGAGAGGAACTCATCATAGGCCGGCGCCCCATCCCCGGGGTCGCGCCCGAAGATGCGGTAGGTCTCCTCGGACCAGACCAGCTCCCCCGTCCTGTGGTCAAACTCCCAGCTCCCGAGATGCGCAAGCCGTTCGGCCTTATGCAGCATCCCCTCCATTCTTCGGGCCTCGGCTTCGGCCTTCTGCCTGCCGCCAACCTGCCTGATAGCGTTTGCAAGTTCAAAAAACTGCGATTTCGGGTCGCCGCCCTTCTGGAGGTAGAAGTCAGCGCCGCTGTTGAGCGCCTCGATCACCACCTCCTCGCGTCCCCTGCCGGTGAAGATGATGAACGGGACGTTTGACCCCGCGCCGCGGATCTCTTTGAGGAGCGTGATCCCGTCCATCTCCGGCATCTGGTAGTCTGAGACTATCACGTCGTAGCGATCGCTCATGATCAGGCGGAGTGCTTCACGGGGATCTGGAGTGGTGTCGACGGCCATCCCGCCCGCCCGCTCAAGGAAGATCCGGGCGATCTCAAGCAGCGAGGCCTCGTCATCAATGTAGAGGATCCGCAGAGGTTCTGGATACGACATTCAGTTAAACCCGTACAGGTGGTAGCACTGCGGTTTTTTATAGGTTTCGAAGGCACCGATGGAGATTGCGCCAGGGCTTGCGAAGAACACAGCCAGAAGGCCCCTGAGAGGGAGGGGGAGCAGTCACAGCCCGGTCTCACCGTGGCGCTGGACCTGCACTCCACGGGGGGTGTGTCACCCCGGGGAGGGGCGGAAAACGCCCCCACCTCCCCCGCACCTCTAGAAAACACCCCCACCTCCAGGCCCCTACAAGGGGGCGGGCAAGTGATTGGCGATTGGCCAGATGGCCGCGGCAGGGAACGGAAACAGGATTCTTCGGGGGGGTGTCAGGTGAGACCGCGAAGAGACTACCAGATCCCCGGAGACTGTATCCATGGGGAATCACCCCGTGGGGGTGGGGCTGACGGGGAGGGGGATGGAACATCCCCCTCCCCTGTCTCATGCGTCTCCCGTTGAACGGTTTTCGCTGGAAGACCCCCACCTCCCGGCGCGTTCCGCGCCTCCTCCCGCCCCCTCCACAGGGGGGCGGGCAAGTGTTTGGTGATTGGCCAGATGGCCGCGACAGGGAACGGAAACAGGATTCTTCGGGGGGTTTTCACCGGGAACCAGGTGAAGGAAATCTCTCCCGTGGCGCTGTATCTACAGGGAATCACCCCGTGGGGGTGGGGCTGACGGGGAGGGGGATGGAACATCCCCCTCCCCTGTCTCATGCGTCTCCCGTTGAACGGTTTTCGCTGGAAGACCACCACCCGGCCGCTTCCACCCCGGCTCTCACAGACCGCCAGCGACCGCCGTGGAGGTCTACCAGAACCTGTGAGTCTTAACGTAGTTGCGCTCAGCCTTCAGGATCTCACGGTAAAAGGCATCCCCCTCAGAGAGGGTTGCCAGGATCCGCGACGCCGTCTCCGGGCCGACACCCTTTGCCGCGAGGGCGGTCACCGCCTTCTTCCCGCTCGAGAGAACAATGTTAGCGTTCCGGAGGAACCGGACCTCGATCGCCCGCTCCTCCTCCGATTTCTTCTTCTTCGTCACCGCCGGGATGAGTTCCTCGTCCCAGGGCTTCAGCGCGGCGATCAGGCGAGCGCCGCAGAGGGGGCACTGCGGCCGGTCGGGGACGCGCTCAACGACCGTCCGGCTCTTCCACTTCCGGCAGTTCATGCAGAAGAGGACGACCTCCTCCTTCTCCAGTCTGCGCATGAGCGTCGCGACCACCGCCTGATCGATCATCGGCGGCGGGACAGTATCCCGGGACGACGAGAGCCCCTCGCTCCCGATCGGGCTGAGACGGCCTATGGTGACCGCAATCCGGCCGTCGCGTATGCCGGCCAGGATCTCCTCTGCCGCCTCCAGATCCATGTAGTTGCTGAAGAGTTCCCGGTACGCCTCCGCCGCTATGACCGTCCCGTCGAAGAGGTCGATCAGACGGTGGATGCTGAACCGCTCGTAGTCGGCGTCCGCATCGATGGCGCCGAACTTCTTGGCCACCTGCACAAGTTTCCACTTGAAGAGCGCCGTCCGCTTCAGGGCAAGTCTCAGTATCCCTGCAAGGTGCTCGGGCTCGATCCCCGCCATCGCCTCCTGCACCTCAAGCGCCCGGACGTTCCCGGGCAGGCGGAGTAGGAACCGGTATGCCCCGACCTCGATCCCGACGGTCGTCCCGTAGCGGGCCGAAATAAGTATCGAGAGAGCCCGTGCCAGCGTCTCGTTCGCCTTATGGCCGCCGCAGACGTTGCAGACCACGCCCTCGTCAGCGTTCTCCAGAGTGATGAGCCGATCGGATGGGACAGGATGGTTTCCTGCATCCATCCGGGCCATGAACCGCTCCGCATACCCGATCACCCCCGGAACGTCCGAGTAGCGGCCGAACGCCCGCATCCGCCGGAGCGCCCCGACCTCGCGGGCGACCGCAAACGGCACCGGTATCTGCTCCCCCTCCCAGGAGGGCACCTCCCCCCTCACCCTCACGGCCGGTTCGACCGTGATCCTCCCGCCCTCCATATCGAGCACCCGCCAGAGCTGGCCCTTCGTGATGAAGACCGCGCCGGTCTGCATCCAGCCCAGGACAAACGACTCGTCCAGGGTTCCGACCGTCCTGCGCGACACGATATCAAAGACCTCCATCTTCCGCTCGTCATGGATCATCGAGAGGTTCCCGACAAGGTAGCGCCTTGCACGCCCTGTCCGGATGACCCTGGTCGCCTCGACCCGGATCAGCCTGTGCTCCGCCATCTGACGGCATACGTCGTCCAGGAGAGACCCGCAGCCGGCAAAGATGCTCGACCGCTCCACAATCTTTCGGAGACGGGAGATCTCGATCTCGCCGTACTCGACCGCGATCGCCGCCACCTGGTTTGCAAGCACATCGGCGGCGCCGGCGGGCGGGACGACCCTCTCGCACTCGTTAGCCTTCGCCCGGCGCGCTATCACAAGCGACTCCAGGAGGTCGTCAAACCCGGTCGCAAGAACGGTTCCGCGCGATACCGCGTCGAGACGGTGGCCGGCCCGGCCGACCCGCTGCACCAGGCGCGATACCTCCCTTGGGGAGCCAAACTGGAGGACGTGCTCGATATGCCCGATATCGATGCCAAGCTCCATCGAGGAGGTCGCGATCAGCGCCCGGATCTCCCCGCGCCTGAACCGCTCCTCGGCGTCCACCCGGACATCCCGCGAGAGCGAACCGTGGTGAACCTCGACATCCCCCCTGGAGTAGAGGCTGTGGCCGAGGGCCTCCGCGGTCACGCGTGTGTTGACAAAGACCAGGGTGGAGCCCGGGGCGTCCAGGCACCTCTCAACCGTCCTGACCTGGTCTCCGAAGTCCTCCCCGGCAAACCGGACGGTTATATCCAGGTTGCTTGCGACCGGAACCTCCACGACCGAGAACGGCCGTGCGCCGCAGAGGAACCGGCCGATCTCGTCCGGGTTCCCCACGGTCGCCGAGAGGCCGATCCTCTGGAACTCCCCGGCATACTCGGCCAGACGTTCGAGAGCCACCGCAAGTTGCGCCCCCCGTTTGCTCTCGGCGAGGTCGTGGATCTCGTCGATTATGACATACCTGACGTTCTTGAGGTGTTCGCGGAGGCGTTTGCCCATGAAGAGCGCCTGCAGCGACTCCGGCGTGGTTATGAGCAGGTCAGGGGCGTTCAGCGCCTGTTTACGCCGCTCGTTCTGCGGTGTGTCACCGTGGCGGACGCCGGCCGTGAGTGAGAGCTCCCGGCACCACCACTCCATCCGCGCCAGGATGTCGCGGTTCAGGGAGCGCAGCGGGGTTATGTAGAGGGCCTTGAACCCGGGACCCGGCGTCTCGAGGAGCCGGTCGAATACAGGGAGCATCGCGCTCTCGGTCTTCCCGGTGCCCGTCGGCGCCACCAGGATCAGGTTGTCCCCGGCAAGAAGCCGCGGAATGGACTGCTCCTGCGCCTCAGAAAACTCTGTGAACCCTCGCTTCCGGACGACCTCCCGCACCCGCGGGTCGAGGAGTTCAGCCGTCGGCGTCTGCGGGGCAGAGCGTGGCCGGGGAGCCGACGTACGTGCCATCTGCCAGGAACACCTCCGCGTTCTTATAGTCTATGCAGCGCGAGAGGGGGCCAAGCCCGCTCTCCCGCAGCAGCCCGACATCGATCCCGCCCGCGAGCTCGTTGAATGCCGGGACGAACAGGAGCCGGCTGCGCACCCCCGTCGGCTCCTCAAATACCGAGTAGAGGTAGGCCGGCTGGGCGCGGGCGGCGCAGCCGACGGAGTCCATGAGCGAGACGACCGGGTGGTGGTGGCCGAGGATTATGAGGCGGCCAAAAAGAGAGGGGGCAGGATGGGTGTGGCCGTGGAGATACCCGACGCCGTCTATGAGCGCGCCTCCCGCGGGCAGGAGTTCACCCTCCTGGAGGAACCGGTCGATCCCGCCGTCATGGTTGCCCGGGGTGACGGCGATAGGGACGAGTTCCCGAAACGACTGGAGTATGCGCGGAAGTTCGCGGTACTCCTGCCGGGTTGTCACCGGGACGTTGTGCTTGAGATCGCCGAGTAGGAGCAGGAGATCGGGTCGGGTCTCCTCGATGCAGGCGATCACACGTTTGGCACGGGCGTCGCTCCGGCTCGTGATATGAACTCCGCAGCGTTCGAGACCGGACTCGATCCCCATGTGGAGGTCGGCGACGACCAGGACGCGCTGCTCCTGCTCGACCAGGAGGGCGGGGCCGTTCTCAATGAAATGTAGGCGCATTAATCGTCTCAGATCAGTTTTATTGTGCCATCCACGGGCTGGTAGCAGTTTCCATCGGCAAGAAGTTCTTCAATCGCGGCGCGTGCCTCCCCGGCGGTGAGGCCGGAACGCACCCCGGCCGCGACTGCGTCATCGACCCCGATCCCCCTGGAGCCGCCGCCCATACGCTGGAGAGCGTCAAGCATGACCTCCGGGAGAGTCCGGGGGGTGATCCCGACCGGGGAGGGGGTTTCCAGGACGGTCTCAACCGCCGCCCTTACCATCTCCAGGATTGAGGCAGACTCGTCCCCGCCGTCCCGGAGCGCCTCGAGCCGGTCGAGCGTTGCGGCGGCGGTTGCGAGCACCCAGGTGTCGCGGGCGCCGCGGTCGGCCACGCGGACGGCCTCAGCATCCAGCGTTGCGCAGACACCGTCTCCCGAACCGCTGAAGACCGGCCGGCCGGTGACGGCGACGAACGCGGGCGGGTCGATGCATCTGAGCGTATCGAGCGCGTCGGGGTTATGCCAGTCCGCCGTGACCAGGAAGACACCGGTCGGATCGGCTACACGGGCGTGGACGAGATCCCCGCTTCCAAGGCGTTCGGTGAGAGCACCGACTATGAAGAGGCGGCGGCAGCATGCACCCGACGGCGTCACCAGGATACGGACGTCGGCGGTCTGCCGCGCGGCGGAGAACTCCCGCGCAAATACCCGGTCTACAGGCACCATGCAATCAATCCGTTTGAGAAAGCGGTTGTGATATAACGCGGCTGTACCTATTATCTGTTTTCCCCCATCTAAAAGGGATCACCGGGAACCCGAACCTTTTACGATGGACTGGCACCTATACCTATGCAAATGGAAGGCAACCACACCATCTGGATAGAGAAGTACCGGCCCAGACGGCTTGACGATATAGTCGGGCAGAATGATATCGTGGTGCGCCTCAAGTCTTACGTTAAGACCGGCAACCTGCCGCACCTCCTGTTTGCAGGCAGCGCAGGGGTCGGGAAGACCACAGCCGCCGTGGCGCTTGCCAGGGAGTTCTTCGGCGACTCCTGGCAGACGAACTTCCGGGAGATGAACGCCTCCGATGAACGCGGTATCGACGTCGTCAGGACACAGATCAAGGAGTTCGCCAGGACGTCGCCGCTTGGCGGTGCGGAGTTCAAGATACTCTTCCTGGACGAGGCGGACGCGCTCACCACCGATGCGCAGGCGGCTCTCAGGAGGACGATGGAGACCTATGCCCGCACATGCCGGTTCATCCTATCCTGCAACTACTCCTCAAAGATCATCGACCCTATCCAGAGCAGGTGCGCCATATACCGGTTCAGGCCGCTTGACCGGGAGGCGGTCATAGAGGGGATCGGGAGGATTGCCGCGGCCGAGGGGCTCACACTCGCGGAGGGGGCGCTTGATGCCATAGTCTACGTCGCCGCAGGGGATATGAGAAAGGCGATCAACGCTCTGCAGGGCGCTGCCATCATCAGCCCCCGGATCGATGAGAAGATGATCTACGCGATCAC
The DNA here is from genome assembly GCF_033472595.1 of Methanoculleus receptaculi. Classification (NCBI taxonomy): domain Archaea; kingdom Methanobacteriati; phylum Methanobacteriota; class Methanomicrobia; order Methanomicrobiales; family Methanomicrobiaceae; genus Methanoculleus; species Methanoculleus receptaculi. The sequence goes on from NZ_CP137642.1 coordinate 1,096,029, forward strand.
CGCGACCGCAAGACCGGACGAGATCGATGAACTCCTGGATCTCTCGATCGGCGGGAGGTTCGACGAGGCGGAGAGGGCCCTCTCCGACCTGACCGGGGTGCGGGGCATAGCCCCAAACGAGGTTCTCAACCAGTGCTATCGGGCGCTCGTCCAGCGCGATATCGACCGGGCGCTCAAGGTGAAACTTATAGACGCCATCGGCGAGGCCGATTTCCGGCTCTCGGAGGGGGCAAACAGCGATATCCAGATGGAAGCGCTGATTGCCCGGTTCGTCCTTGCCGCCGCGGGGCATCGCTGAAAGGAGGTCTGGTGTGGCCGAGGAGATAAACGTCGAGGTCACCGATAACGTCGGTGAGTGGACGAAGTTCTTAAAGAAGCAGTATCGCCGGGAGATTGCCGAGATATCGCGCGAGTACCCCCACCGGCGTTCGCTTGTCATCGATTACCGCAAGATCCTTAACAACCGGCTCGCTTTTGAACTCCTGCGCAGCCCGGGAAAGGTTATCGGGGATATACGGGACGCGATCGTCCAGAACAAACTGCTCAAACTCAAGGACGGCCAGGAACCCGACCTCCTCAACATCCGGTTCACGAACCTGCCGCAGAAGACCAGCATAAGGGACATCCGGGCCGACCAGATCAACACACTCGTCAGTACCGAGGGGATCATCAGAAAGACGACGGAGGTGCGTCCCCGGATCGTCAGCGCTGTATTCCGGTGCCGTTCCTGCAACAACCTGACGGATCCGATCCCGCAGGGTTACGGCCGGTTTGATGAACCCGAGTTCTGCCCGAGATGCGAGCGCAAGACGCGACTCGATCTTGTCATCAACCGATGCCGGTTTGTCGACGCCCAGAAACTCAGGATCCAGGAGTCGCCGGAAGGGCTCCGCGGGGGCGAGCAGCCCCAGACGCTCGATATCGACGTCGTCGACGACCTCACCGGGCTGGTCGCGCCGGGCGACCGGGTGGTTGTGAACGGCATCCTGCGGTCGGTGCAGCGGATCAACTACGGCCAGAAGAGCACCCTCTTTGACATCTACCTGGAGGGCAACTCCATCGAGGTTGCCGAGAAGGAGTTTGAGGAGGTTTCGATCACCGAGGAGGACGAGGCGAGGATCATGGCCCTCGCCCGCGACCCGATGGTCTACAGGAAGATTGTGCGCTCGATTGCGCCGACCATCTATGGCTCAGACGATGTGAAGGAGGCTATCGCCCTCCAGCTCTTCGGCGGTATACCAAAGGAGATGCCGGACGGCTCCCGTCTCCGCGGCGATATCCATGTCCTGCTGGTTGGGGATCCGGGTATCGCGAAGAGCCAGATACTGCGATACGTTGCGAAACTCTCGCCCCGCGGGATCTACGCGAGCGGGAAGTCGTCGACGTCTGCAGGGCTTACGGCAACGGCGGTGAAGGACGAGTTCGGCGACGGCCGCTGGACGCTGGAGGCGGGTGCGCTGGTTCTCGCGGATATGGGGGTCGCGGCAGTCGATGAGATGGACAAGATGGCAAAGGAGGACCGGAGCGCGCTGCACGAGGCTATGGAGCAGCAATCCGTCTCGGTTGCCAAAGCCGGGATCACAGCGACCCTGAAATGCCGGTGCGCGCTCCTCGGCGCTGCAAACCCGAAACTCGGCCGGTTTGACCAGTTCATCCCTATCGCCGAGCAGATCAACATGCCGCCATCGCTCCTCTCACGGTTTGACCTGATCTTTGTCATGACGGATCAGCCGGAGGCCGAACGGGATGCGGCGATCGCCCAGCACATCATCGGGACGCATGCCGTGGGCGAACTGATCAAGCAGCACGAGCACGAACCCCTGCCGGGCGTTGATGACGAGTATATCCGGCGGGCGCTTGAACCGGTCACACCGGATATCGATCCGGTGCTGCTGCGCAAGTACATCGCCTATGCTAAGAGGACGTGCTTCCCCATACTATCCGATGGGGCGAAGGAGGCGCTGATTGGATACTACATGCGTCTGCGCAACCTTGCCAGCGGGGACAAGCCTGTCCCGGTCACCGCCAGGCAGCTCGAGGCGCTGGTGCGGCTTGCGGAGGCGAGCGCCAGGATGCGTCTCTCAAACACCATCGATACGGAGGACACTGACCGGATCCTCAAGATCGTGGACGCCTGTCTGCGGCAGGTCGCATACGATGCGGAGAGCGGGAGTTTTGATATCGACAAGGTTGTGACGGGGGTCACAAAGTCGCAGCGCGACATCATCCGGTCTATAAAGGAGACCATCCGGACCCTCTCCGGCGAGTCCGGCGGCCAGGCGAGGGTCGAGGAGGTCATCGACGTCCTGGTCCAGCAGGGGTTTGCCCGCGACAAGATCGAGTATACCCTGGACCACCTGAAGCGGGGCGGCGAGGTGCTCGAGCCCCGGCGCGGGCTTATCAAGCTGATCGGGTAGGGGTGGCCGGGCGATCCCCTGATATCCCGTTTCCGGGAGGGGGGCGGGCCAATCGCCCCTACTCCAGGTCCCGCCATTTCCCGGCGGGAACGCGGATCACGAACCTTGCTCCGCTGCCGGGGATGCCGTTCTCGGTGATCGTGATCCCGGTCAGCCCCAGGATCTCGCGCGAGAGAAAGAGGCCCAAACCCGTGTGCTTCCCAAACCCGCGTTCGAATATCCGTTTCTTATCCTCCCCTGAAACACCCACGCCATCGTCTTCCCAGGCCACCACCAGGTCGCCATCGGAGACCTCGGCGGTGAGGGTGATCCTGCTGACGCCGTCGCCGCCGTGCCTCAGGGTGTTGTCAAGGAGGTTCTCAAAGACCTGCTTTACCATGGGATCCGCGTAGATCTCGCGTTTGAGCCCGGAGGTCTGGAACGAGATCGATGACGGCACTTCCAGGCCCTGGATCAGGGTTTCGAGGTTCTGCCATCCCGGTTCCAGTGTGCCGATGGCCTCGTACTGGCGGGTGAACTCGATCTGACGCTGGATCTTGTGGATTGCCAGATGAACCTTCTCAAGGTATGTCTCCCGGGCGGCCGGGTCGGCGTCCTTGTACAACTCCATATAACCGTCAGCCGCTGTGATGCTGTTCAGGATGTCGTGGCGGGTGATCCCGGTGAGGATCTGCAACTGTCGGTGAGCCTTCCGGAGCGCTGCTTCCGCCTCTTTTCGCTCGCTGACGTCCCGGATGACAGCCACAGCGTGCCATGCCCCGCCGATGTTCAGGGGGGAGATGGTGAGTTCAACGGGAAACTCCTTTCCGTCTCTTCTGCGAGCCGTCCTCTCGAGCGGCCTGCCGATGACAGGACCGGTGCCGGTGAGGGCGAAGTTGCGCACCCCCTCTTCTGCTGCGTTTAGAACGTCTGGCGGGGCGATGAGGTCGTGGACCGGTCTCCCGCGCACCTCATCCTCCGAATACCCAAACATCTCCACTGCCGCCCTGTTCCAGAAAGTCACGCGTCCCTCGCTGTCGACCATGACTATGGCGTCATACGCCGACTGGGTGACGTTTCTGAACATCTCCTCGCTCTCTCTAAGAGCGTCTTCCGCCTGCTTGCGTGCGGTGGTCTCGTAGGCATGGACGAGGTAACCTATGATCGAGCCGCCATCATCCCTTATGGGGGTGATGAGGCGATCCAGCCAGATGACCCCTCTGCGTGAGGTGGGATAGAGGTTATGCGACCTGACCCTCTCGAAATCGAATTGGGCCTGGTAGTGGGTTTTTCTCCCTTCAAGGAGGTTTTTCTTCTGGTCCTCTGGAAGATTCGGGTCTTCAAACAGGGGAAACCCGATGAGCGAATCCAGATCCCTAACGCCCACCAGGTCGAGGGCGGCGGGGTTGGCATGAGCGAGTTTCCCGCTGGCATCATACACCCCGATGGCGATCGGCGACTGCTCGTATATCGCCCGGTACCATCCTTCCCTCCTATGGATCTCCCTGTTCAACTCCTGGAGACGCTCCTCCTCCTCCAGCCCGGTGGCGACCGCTGCCCGGAGGCGGGCGGCAAGGGTGGCCACGATCACAGCAATGGCGATGAAGACCGCCACCCGGCTGAGAGCCGCAACGATGATCCCGGCGGTCGCCGGGGTGAGGATGAGAACAAGCGCCAGGTAGATCGCTCCAAGCCCGGCGGACACGGCAACCCCGCGCCGCAGGTAGTAGTAGGCGGCGTAGACTATGGGAATGTAGAAGATATGCGGAAAGACGGTGGTGATACCATTTGCCAGGCAGCCGATCGTGATGGCGATCACGGCAAGGCTTGAGGCTGCAAGTATCCCGGCCTGGATGCTGCTCCGCATCAACAGACCCCCTCCAGCGGTAGACAGTATGGCGGGTTTTCCGGCGACGGGCGCCGGCAACGCAGCGGTTGCACTTGAGAGACAACGTACTGCGGGGATGACCCGGATCGGGTAGTCATGGCTTTTTATCTCTATTTGTTGCATATAGTGTTTTCCGCTGTGGAGGGCGGAGGAGTGAGGGGGGCCATCGACGGCGAGCAGGAACGGGATTTCGGTGAGGGTGTTCACATCAAGCCGTGGAGATGCTCTTCCCCGGCAGTGCATCGATGGGATATCGCCCCTGTCTCATGCATCTCCGATTGAACAGTATTCGCTGGAACACCCCCACCTCCCGGCCGCTCCGCGGCCTCCGCCCGCCCCCTTCCGAGGGGGCGGGCGAGTGTTTGGCGATAGTTCGGATGCCGTGCCACTGGGGAAAACAGGATTCTTCGAGGAGTTCTCGCCTGAAACCGGGTGAGGGGATGCCCCCCTGGCAGTGCATCGATGGGATATCGCCCCGTGGGGGAGGGGCTGACGGGGAGGGGGATGGAACATCCCCCGCCCCTGTCTCCTGTGTTTCCGCTTGAACGGTATTCGTCAAGCCACCCCCCACCTCCCGGCCCGCAGATCCGCTGGACAGACACCTTTAATTTTTTATACTGAGAGATCGTGGTATGCACACCGACGCCCGGGAAGGATCCCCGGATATCCCGCTCACCGACCCCCTGCCAGCCGCCCCCCGGATGACAGGGGGGATGATGAAGCCCGCAGCGGCCAGCGAACCGTGGCCGGAGAGGCGGTGTGCATCCCCGCTCTTCACTCAAACCCTGTTATGCGCAATCGCAACAGCCGCATTCCTCCTCCTTATATACACCGCCGCTGCAGACGGCATCCCCGCGACGGGCGGGCCTGTATTTCCGGCAGTCTGCCTGCCGGGTCTCCTCAGGTCCGGGAGACCCTCGCGCCTAAAACGCTGGCTGAAGAGAGGTCAAAAAGAGAGCGAGAACGAAGAAGAAAAACCCCACCCCCCCGCGACTGCCCCACCCGGCGCTGAGACCGAACCTTACCCGGCCGATTCCCTCTTCCCCGGCGAGATCGAGATCGAATGGCCCCGGGAAGACCTGGAAGAGTCCAAACCCCCAACAGAGGTGACTCCCGTGGAGGGAGAGGCATCCCCCGAAGATCTCTCCATAGAGAGTTCCAACATCAGTATCGCGGACGAACCGCCCTCCGCCTCCCGCTCCGAATCGCTCAGCGACGATGACCTCATACGGATGCTTGGGTTTGAGGAGGGCGACCTCGGCCCTGCCCTGGACGAACTTGAACCCGCCGGAATCGGTCTCCAGGACGACCGCCCCGTAGAGTCGCTCATCGAGGACCTTATGAGCGACGATGGGATGGTTCGCCGGCGTGCCGTAGATGCGATCGCAGAGCGCGGAGCAGACGCTGTGGACCCACTCATCCACGCCCTTGCGCAAGCAGACAAAGCACGGCGGTGGTGCATCGCCGATGCCCTTGCCATGGTCGGCGAAGATGCAATCCCCGCGCTGATCGCCGCGCTCGGGGATGACGAAGCGCAGATCGGGGCTGCAACCACACTTGTGCGCATGGGCGGTCCCGCTGTGCCGCCCCTGATCCAGGCGCTTGCCGATGACGACGAGGAGGTGCGGTTCGGGGCCCGCTACGCCCTCCGTGAGATCGGCGACGAAGCGCTCCCATCCCTTATCGAGGCGCTCGACGCGCCTGAACGGCGCATCAGGAACACCGCTGCTGCCATCCTCCGCGACCTCGGCTGGACGCCGCCTGACACCGCCGCATCGATCCGCTGCCTCATCGCCGAGGAGGCATGGCTGGATCTTGCGGCTTACGGTGAGACCGCAATCGAACCCCTCATCCAGATCCTGAGATCCCGCGATAAAGGATTATGGTGGAACGCCGCCCGCACCCTCGGGGAGATCGGTGAGGCCGCGATCGCCCCCCTGATCGACCTGATGCAGCAGGCAGACGATGAGGTTCGGCCGCTCGCCGCCATGGCGATCGCAGAGATCGGGGCGGCAGGCATCGATCCGCTTATACGGATGCTCGAGAACCCGGACCTCCGCAGCACCGCGGCGGAGGCGCTGGTGCAGATCGGCGAACCTGCGGCTGAGGCCTGCATCCAGTCCCTGAACACAGCCGATGGAGAGACAGAATCTGTGCTCCGTGAGATCCTCTGCGCAATCGGTGATCCGGCAATCCCCGGCCTGATCCAGGCCCTCATCGCCGGGCCACAGCGGCTGCGTTCCCGCGTGGCCGATATCCTGGGCGAGATGGGCTGGGAACCCTGGAACGATACCGAGCGGGCATGCTACCTTATCTCACGGGAGGAGTGGACGGAGGTCGCCCTGATGGGCAGCGCAGCGGTCGAACCGCTGATCCGTGCACTCAACGATGATGACGGCCGCGTGCGCCGCGAGGCCGCGGCAACCCTCGGCGAGATCGGTGATCCGGCGGCGGTTGGACCGCTCGTGGCATCTCTTGCCGATAAGAGCGTTGCCCCGGCGGCGGCGGAAGCGCTGGCCGCCATAGGAGAGCCGGCCGCATCTCCGGTTCTTGCCCTGCTCAAGGAGGGCGGCAGCGAGACCGCGATGGAGAGTGCGGTAGAGGTGCTCGGCAGGCTCGGCGAACCGGCGGCCGTCCCGCACCTCATCGAGTTCCTCAGGAGAGGAAGTGACCGTCTTCATCGAAAAGCCATCGACGCCCTGGTCGGCATCGGCGAACCGGCGGTAGATGCCATCATCCCCCTCCTCGCCGAGGAGAGGGAGGCGCAGGCTGGCGCGATGGCCGCACTGGCCGGGATCGGCGGCCCCGCAATCCCGGCGCTGGTAAAAGCCCTCGAGAACGAGAACTCCGCGGTCAGGCTTGGAGCGGCAGGGGTTCTTGAGAGGCTCGGCTGGAAGCCTGCGGATCCGGAGGAGGAGATCGCCTGGCTGATCGCGCTGCAGCGGTGGCAGGAGGCCGCCGAGGCTGGCGGCACGGCAATCAACCACCTGGCAGCACGGCTTGGCGATCCGGATGCTGCGGTGCAGACCTCCGTGATGGAGGTCCTGGTCGAGATCGGGGCGCCTGCTGCCCCCCAGCTGGTCTCTCTGCTCGGTGAGGAGAGGCTCCGCGAACCGGCCGAAGATGCACTGGTTCGAATCGGCGGCTCAGCAGTGGATACGCTGATCGAAGCCCTGCACCGGCCGCAGATCCGCAGGACGGCCGCAGGAGTGCTTGTCCGGATCGGCGAGCCCGCCACGGGAGCGCTCATCCAGGCCCTTGCGGATCCTGATACCGGCGATACAGTTGCCGCGATCCTGGAGGCGATAGGCGAGCCCGCCATTGATGCGCTCATCGCAGCGCTCGGGCACGAGAACGCCTGCGTCAGGGAGCGGGCCCTCGGGGTTCTCGCCGCCCTTGGAGAGTCGGCCGCACCCGGACTCATAGGGGCGCTGGACCACCCCGGTGAGGTCATCCGGCTTGGGGCAATCGATGCCCTCACCCGCATCGGGAAGCCGATCACACCGCTTCTCACAGAATCCCTCAACGACGAGCGCTACATGGTCAGGCTGGGTGCTGCGGAGGTCCTCGACCGGGTCGGCTGGGAACCGGAGACCGAGGAGGAGACCATCCGCTACCTGATTGCAAAAGAACAGTGGGCTTCGGTCGCCGCGATCGGTGCCTCGGCTGTCGAACCCCTGATCGGGATGCTCAACGACGCCGACAGCGGCGTCCAGAGGGGTGCAGGTCATGCACTCGGTGTGATCGGGGCGCCGGCGGTCATGAGACTGATCCGGGAACTCCGGACCGAACAGGAAGCGGCGCAGAGAAAGGCGATAGAGGCTCTCAAGATGATCGGCGAACCGGCGGTCATGCCGCTCATCGAGGCGTTCCAGGACAGCGACTGGAGGATCCGGCTGGGAGCGGCGCGGGCTCTTGTCGGCATAGGGAGCCCGGCGGTTGAACCCCTCATCCGGGCGCTCCGCACCGCCCCGCTGCCGATCCGGCTGGGAGCGGCCGCAACGCTTGGAAAGATCGGAAACCCTGCGGCCATCGAACCCCTGATCGATGCGCTCCTCCTGGATGACCCGCGCCTCCTGCGCGTTGTTGTGCGGGCGCTGGGGCTGATGGGCGAACCTGCCGTTCTGCCTCTCCTCCGCGTCCTCTCGGAGGGGGACGAGGCGTCACGCAAGAGCGCCGTGGAGGCGCTGGTGATGATAGGGGAGCCTGCTGCACGCATCCTCCCCGCTGCACTCACCGATACGCATTTCCGCGTCAGGGCCGGTGTGGCCGATGCCCTGGATCGACTGGGCTGGTCGCCGGCAGGTGGGGAGGAGACGGTCGTCTACCTGATAGCAAAGGAACGCTGGGGCGATCTCGCCAGGATGGGGGCCGCCGCAGTCGAACCCCTGATCACCATCCTGGAAGACCGCGACGACAGCATCCGGCGGCGGGCGGCGATGACGCTCGGTGAGATCGGCGATCCGCGTGCGGTGCGGGGCCTCATAACCCTGCTCCACGACGATTACTACAGCGTCCGCCGGGAGGCTGCATCGGCGCTGATCGCCATCGGCGCCCCTGCGATGGAGGGGGTCATCGCGGCCCTGGAGGATGAGGACGGGGACGTCCGCAAACGTGCAGCGGATATCCTGGCCGAGATCGGCGATGGGCGGGCGATTGCACCGCTTGAAGCCCGCCTCGATGATGAGGACTGGTACGCCCGGAAGGCCGCTGAGGACGCACTGGCGAGGATCAGGGAACGCGGCGGGTGACAACACACAACCGTCCGGGATGGTGTCTATCCCCGTAGTTGTTGTTACGGGACAACGTTCGTCGGGTGGTTTTCACAGGGGCTGCGGCTTTTCGGCAGAGCCTCGTGAGGGGCCTAATGTTTTATTATATTGCAATGCGTTGTATATGGGTAGATAAGGCGAGGGTTGCCAAGCCAGGTCAAAGGCGCCAGGTTGAGGGCCTGGTCTCGTAGGAGTTCGTGAGTTCGAATCTCACCCCTCGCATCGGCACTTTTTCTCTTCTCCGCCAGCGGCAAACCGATGTTTGGTGCGGCTTTTTGCAAACGCAATCTTCAAATCAGCCGGGAGACCACATAAATTGCGTATTCAAAGGGTTGCAGGATCAGGAGGATATCCAGCGATGCTTACCGGCCGGGAACGGGAGCGCTACAGCCGGCAGATAGCGCTCCTCGGGGAAGAGGCGCAGGAGCGGCTTTCAAAAGCCAGGCTCGCCATAGTCGGCGCCGGCGGGCTCGGCTGCCCGGTCGCGCTATACCTGGCCGCCGCCGGTGTGGGGGAGATCCGGCTGATCGATGGCGATCTCGTGGACCTGACCAACCTGAACAGGCAGGTGCTCCACACCGAGAGCGATATCGGCCGGCCGAAGGTCGAGTCGGCGGCGGCGAAACTCCGGGCGCAGAACCCGGGCATCAGGGTCACCGCGATCCAGGCCACCCTGGATGAGGGGAACGCCGCCGGCCATCTTGCCGGGGTCGATCTCGTCATCGATGCCGTCGACAACTTCGCTGTGCGCTACACCCTGAACCGGGCGGCGATCAGGATGGGTGTCCCGCTCATCCACGGCGCGGTCAGTGGGTTTGATGGCCAGGCAATGACTATCATCCCGGGAAGAACGGCCTGCCTGGAGTGCATATTCCCGGCGGCTCCACCCGGGGAGGAGATGATCCCGGTCGTCGGGACGACGCCGGGGGTCATCGGTCTTGTCCAGGCAAACGAGGCCATAAAGTACATCACCGGCAGCGGCGAACTCCTGGAGAACAGGCTCCTGATCTGGGACGGCCGGGCTGGGACGATGACAACCCTGGCCGTGGAGCGGCAGGAGGACTGCAGCGTCTGCGGGGACGGCAGGTGAGGAGGAGAGCATGATCAGTGTGACAGAAGAGGATTTCGATATAAACGCCGTGATCGAGCAGGTTAAGAGACCGGATCTCGGTGCTCTCGTCACCTTCCTTGGCACCGTCAGGGCCGATGAAGGTGTGGAGATGATGGAGGTCGAGGCCTACCGGGAGGTCGCGGTGAGAGAACTTGAGACCATCAGGGATGAAGCGTTCCAGAGATTCCCGGTGGCGGCCGTATGGATCATCCACCGGGTTGGGCGACTCCGGGTCGGTGAGAAGATCCTCCTCATCGTCGTCGGCGCCGGCCACCGGCATGAGGCTTTTGCAGCCTGCGAGTACGTCCTCGAGAGGATCAAGCAGAGCGTGCCGATCTGGAAGAAGGAGATCGGCGATGGCGGTGAACGCTGGGTGCCCGGTGAAGCCTCTGGAGGCGGGGCATGATCCGGCTCCAGCCCTGCAGGAAGGCCTACTCAAAGGAGACCCAGCGTGCGGTTCCGCCCGAAGAGACGCTGCGCCTGGCGCGGGAGAGGCTGCCTGCGGCCGGGATAACCAGGGTTGCGGACATAACGAACCTGGATCGGATCGGTATCCCGGTCTTCTCGAGCATCAGGCCGACCGCGGAGGCCGGGGCGATATCGGTCTACAACGGGAAGGGTGCCACCCCGATCGAGGCCGAGGTCTCGGCGATGATGGAGGGGATCGAACGCTACTCTGCAGAGATAGGCGACCGCGAGGTGGTCATGGGCCGCTACAGTGAGGTCTCGGCGGAGTATAACGCGCTCGATCCCGTCGACCTGATCCTCCCCGATCACGTCCCGGCCGATCTGGTGATCCCCTGGGTCAGGGGTTATGATATCGTGCAGCAGGAGGAGATCCTTATCCCGGCCCACGCGGTCTTCCATCCGCTGCCGGTGAAGATGGGCGGTCTCTTCCGGACGAACACCAACGGGCTTGCCTCGGGCAACACCCTTGAGGAGGCGGTCTTCCACGCCCTGATGGAGGTTGTTGAGCGCGACGCCTGGTCGCTCGCGGAGGTGACACGGGATACCGGGCCGCGGATCGAGGGGATCGAGGACGGGCTTGCCGCCGACCTGCTTGCAAGGTTCGAGGCCGCCGGGGTTGAGGTCACGCTCAAGGATATCACCAGCGATACGGGGATCCCCACGGTTGCAGCGGTTGCCGATGACCTCGTCCTCAGGGACCCGACGCTGCTCACGATCGGGATGGGGTCGCATACCAGCACCGGGATCGCGGTTCTCCGGGCGCTCACGGAGGTCGCACAGAGCCGGTTGACCCAGATCCACGGCGCCAGGGAGGATACCGATACAGCGGATGTGAGGAAACGGATCGGTTACGAACGGACGAAACGGCTGAACCGTCACTGGTTTGCGGATTCGGAGACTGTTTCGTCTGCTGACCTGCCGTCGTTTGACAGCGACGACTTCCTCACCGACATCCGGCACGTCATCGACCGGCTCAGGGCGGTGGGGCTGTCGCGGGTGATCGTGGTCGACCTCACCAGACCCGAGATCGGGATCCCGGTCGTCCGGGTTGTCGTGCCCGGCCTGGAGATCTACGCGATGGACCAGGACCGGATGGGCAGGAGGTGCCGTGATGCGAGGCGTCGTCGTATTTCTGGGTCCAAGTTGTGACCCGGCGGCAGCCCGCCAGATCCTGGACGCCGATTACCGGCCACCCGCAAAACGGGGCGACATCATCCGGGCAGTGGAGGAGGGGGCACGGGTCATCGGGCTGATCGATGGCGTCTTCTTCCAGGACTCTGCTGTGGCCCACCGCGAGATCCTTGCCGCGTTGAGGGCGGGGGTGCGGGTCGTCGGCGCCTCAAGCATGGGGGCGCTCCGTGCGGCGGAACTCGACAGCCTGGGTATGGAGGGGGTCGGTGAGATCTACCGCGCCTACCGCGAGGGGAGACTTGTTGCTGATGACGAGGTGGCGCTCCTCTTCGATCCTGAGACATTCGCGGCGATCTCAGAGCCGCTTGTAAACATCCGGGCGACCGTTCAGGCGGCGATCGAGTGCGGTGTGATCGGCGCCGATACCGCCCGGGCGCTGGTAGAGGCCGCAAAAGAGATCTACTTCCCCGACCGGACGTACGAGGCGGTTGCAAGCGCGGCAGAGGAACGGGGTGGTGACCCGGAGGAGGCTGCACGGTTCCTGGAATTTGCAGGGGAGCATGCCGTCGACCAGAAACGCAAGGACGCGCTGCTTGCGCTTGAGTACATCAGGGATATCATCAGCGCACCCTGAAAAAAAAACCGGGTGCGTCTCCACAGGTCTTTGCCCCCCGGACGCACCGGCCTCGAGAACCTCAAACCCTGCCCAACCTTTAAGTTCCCTCGCCGCCAACCATGATCCGGTGGAAACCACTATGAGTGATTGTTTTATTTGTTGAACCGATCCGCTTTTTTGATACCACGTTACGGGACGGCGAGCAGACACCCGGTGTCAGCCTGACGCCGGCCGAGAAGGTTGAGATTGCAGCCCACCTTGCCGGTATCGGTGTCCACGTCATCGAAGCAGGCTCCGCAGCCGCATCCTCCGGAGAACGTGAATCCATCCGCCTGATCGCGGACGCCGGGCTCAAAGCCGAGACCTGCACCTACGTCCGGGCACTGCCGGCGGACATCGACCTCGCCGCCGACGCCGGGGCAGACTCCGTCCACCTGGTGATCCCGGTGAGCGACCTCCACATCAGCAAGAAACTCCGCAAGACCCGCGAACAGGTCTGTGAGATGGCCTGGAGCAGCGTCGAGTACGCAAAAGAGCGCGGACTGATCGTCGAACTCTCCGGAGAAGACGCATCCCGCGCCGACCAGACGTTTCTGGCAGAGATCTTCCGGGAAGGAGTCGAACGCGGCGCAGACCGGCTCTGCTTCTGCGACACCGTCGGGCTCCTCACACCCGAAAGAGCGGCCGAGATCATCCCGCCGCTCCTGTTTGCCCCGCTCTCCATCCACTGCCACGACGACCTCGGGTTTGCGCTCGCAAACACCGTCGCCGCCCTGCGTGCCGGAGCATCCGCCGCCCACGTCACCGTCAACGGCCTCGGCGAACGGGCGGGGAACACCGCCCTCGAAGAACTGGTGATGGCGCTCGAGGTCCTCTACGGCGTTGACACCGGGATCGTGACCAGCGAACTCTACCCCCTCTCGACCCACGTCGCCCGTCTGACCGGGGTGCCGCTGCCGACCAACAAACCCATCGTAGGCGAGATGGCGTTCACCCACGAGAGCGGGATCCACGCCCACGGCGTTATGCGGGACGCAAGCACCTACGAACCCCTCAAACCCGAGAGGGTGGGAAGGAGGAGGCGCATAGTCCTCGGGAAACACTCGGGGTCTGCAGCGGTCGAGGCCGCGCTCCACGACATGGGCTATAACCCCAATCCCGCGCAGCTTGCTGAGATCGTCGCAAGGATCAAACGGATGGGGGACGCCGGAACGCGGATCACCGACGCCGACATCATGACGATCGCCGACACCGTCATGGAGATCGAGTTCAAACCCTGCCTCGAACTGCGGCAGTTCACCATAGTCTCCGGGAGCAACGCCATGCCCACCGCCTCCGTCACGATGCTCGTCAACGGCGAGGAGATCACCGGTGCCGCGGTCGGGAACGGCCCCGTGGATGCAGCCATCCGCGCGCTCCAGCGATCGGTCGCGGATGTCGGGGATGTACGGCTTGATGAATACCGTGTCGACGCCATAACCGGCGGCACAGACGCCCTCGTTGACGTCTCCGTGAAACTGAGCAGGGACGGAAAGAGCGTCACCTCCCGCGGCGCCCGGACAGACATAATCATGGCAAGCGTCGAAGCGGTTATCACCGGTATGAACAGATTACTCAGGGAAGGAGCATGAAGACCGGAGCCAGGACTCTGATAGAAGCGCTGCAGCGTGAAGGGGTGGATACCATATTCGGCTACCCCGGCGGCGTTGTGTTGCCGATCTACGATGAACTCTACGACTCGTCGATCCGGCACATTCTGGTAAGGCATGAGCAGGCAGCGGCGCACGCGGCCGATGGCTACGCGCGTGCAAGCGGCCGCGTAGGTGTATGCCTTGCCACCTCAGGCCCCGGCGCCTGCAACCTCGTAACCGGTATAGCGACGGCCTACATGGACTCCATCCCGATCGTCGCCCTCACCGGCCAGGTGCCCACAGCACTCCTGGGTAACGACGCTTTCCAGGAGTCGGACATCACCGGGATCACGATGCCGATCACGAAGCACAACTACCTGGTCAAGAACGCTGCCGATATCGACCGCGTTGTAAAGGAGGCGTTCTACATCGCCGGCACAGGCCGGCCCGGCCCGGTGCTGATCGATCTTCCAAAAGACGTCAGCATGGTTGAGGTGGATGAGGCATCCTCGCCGCCGGTGGCGGTCTCGCTTCGGGGCTACCAGCCCACGTATGAGGGGCACGTCCGCCAGATAGACAAGGCGCTTGACCTGATCGCGGAGGCGGAGCGGCCACTCATCTACGCCGGTGGGGGCGTGATCCTCTCCGGCGCCTCAGCCGAACTCCGTGAGTTTATCGAGACCGCTGCCATACCGGTGACGACCACCCTTATGGGGCTTGGCGCCATCCCGGGAGACCACCCCCTCAACCTGGGGATGCTCGGTATGCACGGCACCGCGGCCGCAAACTTCGCTGTCACGGAGTGCGATCTCCTGGTGGCAATCGGGGTGCGGTTCGATGACCGGGTTACAGGCAAGATCGAGGCCTTCGCCCCGAACGCCCAGATCATCCATATAGATATCGACCCGGCCGAGATTGGGAAGAACAAGAAGGTCGATGTACCGATCGTCGGCGATGTCGGGAGGGTGCTCCGGGCGATGCTTGCGCGGATGAAGAAGCGCGGCGATACGGCGAACTGGGTGAACCGGACGAGCACCTGGAAGGCGCAGTTCCCGCCGGCTTACCGCGACGACGATCGCCTGCGGCCGCAGTACATCATACAGCAGCTCTCCGACCTGATGAAGGGCGAGGGAATCGTCATAAGCGAGGTCGGCCAGAACCAGATGTGGACGGCGCTCTACTACTGTTTCAGGAAACCGCGGTCATGGATAACCTCGGGCGGTCTCGGGACGATGGGCTACGGGTTCCCGGCGGCCATAGGCGCCCACTTCGCCCGGCCGGGGGAGACGGTCGTCGATGTCGCGGGTGACGGGAGTTTCCAGATGAACATCCAGGAGCTCGCGACGGTTGCGCACAACAACATCCCGGTGAAGGTTGTCATCCTGAACAACATCTATCTCGGGATGGTCCGGCAGTGGCAGGAGCTCTTCTACGACCGGCGTTACGCCTACACCGAGCTCTCGCCGGTGGACTTTGTGAAGGTCGCAAACGCCTACGGTGTTGAGGGGATGCGGGTCGAGGAGAAGGCTGATGTTCGCGGGGCGCTCGAGACGGCTCTCTCCCACGATGGGCCGTTTGTCCTGGATTTCAGGATAGAGCGGGAGGAGAACGTCTTTCCCATGGTCCCGGCCGGTGCTGCGATCAACGAGATGATAGGGGTGCGTAACCCATGACATCGCATACGCTGAGCGTCCTGGTCGAGAACAGGGCGGGTGTCCTCTCCCGGGTTGCCGGGATGTTCTCACGCCGGGGGTTCAACATCGAGAGCCTTGCCGTGGGGACGTGCGAGGAGCCCGGGATGAGCCGGATCACGATCGTTGTGAACGGGGATGATGCTGTGGTCGAGCAGGTGATGAAGCAGACCAACAAGATCATAGACGTTATCAAGGTCTCCGACCTGACGGAGCACGAGAGCGTTGAACGAGAGCTTGCGCTGATCAAGGTGGCCGCGGAGACCGGGGCCGCCCGTGCGGAGATCATGCAGATCGCAAACATATTCCGGGCGCAGATCGTGGATGTGGGGACGAGGACGCTGGTGCTCCAGGTCGCGGGGGATACCGATAAGATCGATGCCCTGGAGAAACTCCTGCGGCAGTACGGCATCAAGGAGCTCGTCAGGACGGGCAAGGTTGCCCTCCTCCGCGGGTCAAAGACCGTGAAAACCTCCAAATAACTTTTTGTGCGGTGTGAATGGCGATCGGAGCGATCTCCGATCGATTGTGTTATATGTTAGCATGCCACACACTGTCATAGCATGACGATACTGGGATTACCACTCCACACGGTACTCTATGTGGGCGCAATCGTCGTCCTGGCCTTTGTGTTGTTGATCATCTGGGGTCTGCGGTTCCAGGAGGATGAGTCCTGATGGCGGATCTAACGACGGTCGCCCTGATCGGGATTTACTTCTTTGTGCTCCTCGGTATAGGCACCTGGGCGTCGCGCAAGATCCGGAACACCGAGGACTACATCCTTGCGGGGAAGTCGCTCGGGTTCTGGATCTTCACGATCCTGATCGTCTGTTCGATATGCAGCGGGATGACGCTGCTCGGGGTCAGCGGGTTTGGGTATACTTCGGGCTGGCCGGGGATCTGGGAGCAGATCTTTGTGCCGCTTGCGGCCTCGTTCTGTATAATCTTCTTCGGGGTGAAGCTGAACGCTGTGGGGAAGGAGCGGGGCTACATGACCGTCCAGGACTACCTGGCCGAGAGGTTTGAGAGTCCGCGGGGGATGCGGGCGCTCTCGGCGGTCTCGGGGATCCTGGTCTCGCTGATATACCTCATAGGGCAGTATGCTGCGATCAGCATCGTGCTGGTCTGGATATTTGCGATACCGCACTGGCAGGCGCTGCTGATCTCGGGTGTCATAATCATAGCCTACACGGTGATCGGCGGGTTATACGCGGTATCCTGGACGACGCTGTTCCAGGGCGGGATCCTGATTCTGGGGGTGCTTGCGATGGCGCCTTTTGTCATCAGGAGCGCGGGGGGGCTTACCCACATCAACACGGTTCTTGCGGGGATCGATCCGAACTTTGTTGAGCCCTGGTTCCCGAGCCCGGTATACGCGTCTTACGCCTACGCGACGCCGGAGTTCCTCTTCTCGTTTGCCATACTGCTGATGGTGGGGCTTGCGTGTGCGCCGCATGTCATCAACAACGTTCTGGCGGCGAAAGAGTCGCGCTACTTTAAGTGGTCGCCGCTTCTGGCGTTCGGGATATACGCGGTTGTGATGTTCCTGGTGAAGTTTACGGGGTTTGCGACCAGGGTGCTTGTGGAGGAGGGGGCGGTGACCCTTCCCGATGTTGTGAACGCCCAGGATTTTGCGTTCATTGTGGGTGTGGAGTATGCGATGCCAAACATGTTTTTATGGGGCATTTTTGCTGTGATTGTGCTTGCGGCGGTGATGTCGACGACGGATCGGCTGATGCTCACGATAGGGACGTCGTTTGGCTGGGACATCTACAAGAACCTGTTCCGACCGGCGGCTTCGGAGAAGGAGGTTCTCATGGTCTCCAGGGTCGCGGTTGTGGTGGGGGCGGTGGGGACGCTTATCCTGGCCATCAATCCGCCGCCGATGCTGGCCTGGCTGATCTGGATGGGTATCGGGGTTATGCTGGCGACGTTTGCTGTTCCGCTGCTGGCCGGCCTCTACTGGAGGGGGGCGACGGGTGCGGGCGGTATTGCGAGCATGGCGACCGGGCTTGTGGCGGCCGGGGTCTTTGGCTACTGGCACAAGTTTGTGGCGCCGCTTCCGATGCACTTCAGTTTCTTTGCGCTGCTGCTCTCGCTGCTGGCGATGGTTGTTGTGAGTCTTCTGACGCGAAAGAACTCTCCCGAAATACTGGATGGCACCGGGACGGGCTGGTTTATCCAGTCCGGCGGTGTCCGGGGGGAGGCTGAGAGGGAGTGAGAGAGGGGATTTTTCCGCCTGATACCTGGACGGGGGTTCTGGGCAGACGCCGGGGAAGATACTCTTGAGCACGCGGCGGCGGGCCGGTTATGCGTCTCTGGTTGAAGGGTGGTCGTTGAACAACCCACCACCACCCGGCCGCTCCGCGGCCTCCTCCCGCCCCCTTCCGAGGGGGCGGGCAGTGAGGGGTGATTGACCCGGTGGCCGTGGCAGGGGACGGGAACAGGATTCCGGCAGGGTGTTCACACTGACGGTAGAGAGGTTGTCTGTTCCCCGGCAGTGCGTCGATGGGGGAATCGCCCCCGTGGGGGAGGGGCTGACGGGGAGGGGGATGGAACATCCCCCGCCCCTGTCGCTCGCGTGCCACTGAAAACCTCTCTCGCTGGATCACCCCCACCACCCGGCCGCTCACGCGGCCTCCTCCCGCCCCCTTCCGAGGGGGCGGGCAGTGAGGGGTGATTGACCCGGTGGCCGTGGCAGGGGACGGGAACAGGATTCCGGCAGGGTGTTCACACTGACGGTAGAGAGGTTGTCTGTTCCCCGGCGGTGCGTCGATGGGGGAATCGCCCCCGTGGGGGAGGGGCTGACGGGGAGGGGGATGGAACATCCCCCGCCCCTGTCGCTCGCGTGCCACTGAAAACCTCTCTCGCTGGATCACCCCCACCACCCGGCCGCTCACGCGGCCTCCTCCCGCCCCCTTCCGAGGGGGCGGGCAGTATGGGGCGATAGCACCGGATAGCCGTGCCATGGGCGGAGAGAGGATCTTTCAGGAGTGTCAGGTGAGACCGCGACGAGACTGCCAAATCCCAGGACACTGTATCGATGGGGAATCGCCCCGTGTGGAGTGGGGATGGAACATCCCCCGCCCCTGTCTCATGCATCTCCGGTTGAACGGTATTCGTCGACCACCCCCACCACCCGGCCGCTCCGCGGCCTCCTCCCGCCCCCTCCAGAGGGGGCGGGCAGTGCATGGCGATTGGCTCGGTGGCCGTGTCCGGGGGACAGAGACAGGATCCTCGAGGAGTTCTCGCCTGAAATCAGCTGAAGGAAATCTCTCCCGTGGCGCTGTATCTATGGGGAATCGCCCCCCGGGGAGAGGCTGACGGGGCGGGGGATGGAACATCCCCCCCTGTCTCATGCATCTCCGATTGAACGGTTTTCGCTGGAACACCCCCACCTCCCGGCCGCTCCGCGGCCTCCGCCCGCCCCTTCCGAGGGGGCGGGCAGTGCATGGCGATTGATCGGATAGCCGTGCACGGGGGAGAGACAGGATCTCGACGGGGGATCCGGCGAGACGGTGGCGATGCCCCCCTGGCGCTGTATCTACAGGGAATCGCCCCCCGTGGGGGAGGGGCTGACGGGGAGGGGGATGGAACATCCCCCGCCCCTGTCTCATGTGTCTCCGATTGAGCGGTATTCACTGGATCACCCCCGCCTCCCGGCGCGTTCCGCGGCCTCTCTCCGTTGAACCAGGGCTATAAAAAAGAGTTAAGAGGGGTGCATCGGTTCACTCTCCGGCACCAGGACCGTAAAGGACCTTCCACTCGGTGACAAGGTTGCTCCCGCAGAGGTAGTGCCCCTTCAGGGATAGCCGGATCATCTCCTCCTCGGTCTCGATGTGCATCCCGCCGACGAGCGAGGGGGTGTCAGCACCGCCGACGATGAATGGAAGGTGGATCAAGCGTATCTCGTCAACGAGATGGTGGTGCAGCATCGACCAGTTCAGGGTCGGTCCGCCCTCGATCATCATCCGGTCAACACCATACTCCCGCTTCAGGATCCGCATCAGCCCCGGGAGGTCGACCTGGTCCTTTCCTGCGACGACCACGTCGGCGCCGGCCTCCCGCAGCCGGGCGATCTTCTCAGGCGGTGCGGCCTCACTGACGGCAATAAGCGTTCTGGCATCATGACCCAGTATGTTTGCACCGGGCGGGATCTCTCCGCGGCTGGTCGGGATGACGCGGAGCGGGTTCTTCCCCTCGACCAGCCTGACCGTCAGGATGGAGTTGTCTATCCTGATGGTGTTTGCCCCGACCATGATGGCATCACATTCCGCCCGCGTGCGGTGCAGGAGGATCCCCGTCTCCGGAGCCATGTACTTCATGAGGATCTTGCTTGATGCCCCGCGTTTCAGGGTGAGCTTTCCGTCGACGGTGATCTCCGACATCATCAGCACGTGCGGCCTGTCGTCTTGTGGCATTGGACTCGTTCCCGAAATACTATCTGGCGGGAGCGTTTATGAATCTGGTGATTCCCGCCCGGAAAGGGTATTCTGGCTGAAGTGTTGCGCTTCTATCCGGCAGAGCAAAGATTAAACACTTTCATTGCTGATTAGATACGTGATGAATATAACCTCCCTGCGGCCGAAATTCCTCAAACACACGGAGCCAATCGCGTCGTTTTGCATCCGGCTGGGTGTTACGCCAAACCAGATCTCCGTGCTCTCCTTGCTCTTTGGTTTTGGTTGCGCCATTGCTTTTGCCGGCCGCCACTTCCTGGCAGGGAGCCTGCTTATCCTCATCTCGGCCGTCCTTGACCTTGTGGACGGCAGCGTCGCACGGAGGAACAATACTGATAGCAGGTTCGGCGCGGTCTTTGACTGGATCGCCGACAAGTACGTCGATGCAGCGGTCATCCTGGGTGTGGGGTTCTCCGGCATCCCGATTGTCAGCCACATCTTCGACGTTCCGGCGGTCGCGGATTTCGGCGTGGTGGGGCTGGCGCTTGCAGGGTCGCTGCTGAACACCTTCATCAAGCCGGTCACTTACGCCGAGATCGGCTATTCTGAAAGGGTCGCCGGAAAGATCGAGGACCCGCTGGAGGGGGTCGGCTTCTTCGGCAGGCCTGAGACCATCCTGGTGCTGGTGCTCGGCGGCCTGACCGGTTTTCTCTGGGCGGCGGTGATCCTGATCGCGGTCTGCACAAACCTCTCCGCGCTCCAGCGGATCGTCTACCTCTACCAGCGGTATTCCTGAGCGGCTCCCCTGCCGCAGCGCAGACATTCGGGCGGTCAAGAAGAGCCAGGAACCCCCGCCGGTTTTTTTCACGTCCCGGTCTTATCCGGTCCCCGCCGAAGGAGCCTTTCCAGCTCGCCGCGATAAAGCAGATAGAGGTCGTTGGCGAGGGTGGCCAGTTGGGGTACTACGGTGAAGAGGGCGTAGGCCAGGAACACCAGCACGACAAGCGCCCCGAGTTCTGCCGCGACGTTGTGCGCCCAGAAGAAACTCTCGTAGCCGAACTCACCGTTGCTGGCGATCTCGGGAAGGTATGGGAACCACTGCTCGGTGTAGGCCGCGATCACAAAGACGTTTCGGAGGATGTTGAGGATGTAGATCGTGGGGAAGACGATGAAGAAACCCGCTATCTTCTGTTTCAGCGTCGACTTTACGCCCCAGGCGACGCCGAGCATGATCGCGATGCTCTGGATCCCGGTGCAGGCCAGGACTATCTCGGTCTGGAAGCCGTTGCGCTCCAGCATGTTCCAGGCCTGAAAGTTTACCGGGTAGCCGATTGCTGCAAGCACCGCTGAGGTTTGCCCGGCGACCGCGCTGATCAGCCAGTCCCCGAGCGCCGGGATGTAGCCGAAGGGGGCGTAGACCAGGAACGCGATGGCGGCGATCACTGAGACCTGGATCACCCGGGGGTCGTTGCGGAGGAGGTGTTTTATGGTTATATAAAGGAGCGGCAGCGAGATGACTGCCAGCGTTGGGTATACGAAGTTGTTGAGTGAGATGTAGCGGGGTATACCGGCGAAGAGGTAGCCAACTATGCTTATCCAGCCGCCGATGGCAAAGTAGTTTCGATACCTCCAGGGGATGAGGAAGGCAAGAAAGCAGATGCAGGAGATCAGCACCAGGTAATCACTCATCCATTAACGTTCTGTTTATCCGGCAATAAAACCACGTGTGCGGCCGATCTCCCCGGCCGCGGGTTTGGGCGGGGGAGTGGCTCGTGCAGTATGACCAAGAGTGAACTACCCCGCGCCTCTCGGGCGGGGACTTCCCGCTCCGCCCCCTTCACCCCCGCAAGTTAATTGTGGTCGCCGTCCAATAATCATACGATGATGTTCTGTCCGCAGTGCAAAGGTCTGATGATATCCTCAGGTGGTCAGATGAAGTGCAAGAAGTGCGGTTATATCCGTGATATCAACGCGTCTGACCAGTTGAAGAAGACAGACAGACGGGTGGAGAAGGAGATCACCATCGTCGACACGGAGAAGGAGATCGCAACTCTCCCGACCACGACCATCAAATGTCCCGATTGTGACTGCACGACGGCATACTGGTGGCTGAGGCAACTGCGTGCGGCAGATGAGAGCGAGGTGCGGTTCTTCCGCTGCACGGCCTGCGGGAAGACCTGGCGCGAGTACGATTGATATTCTCTTTTACCGGCCACGATCCAGCGATGGCTGATTCTCCGGTCTGGTAAGAGGTCAACTACCCACCTCTAAAGGGGTGTGTAGTTGACCGTGCTTTTGGCGATGTAGAGGTGTGCGCAAAATGCTTTTTTGTCCTTAAGGAACGGGGGTTCTGGAGATAACGGTTCGGTCCATCTCCACACGCATGGGGAACACCTTCAGAGAGAGACGTTCTAAATAGGGGATTTCGGTTCATCCCCACCCGCGGGGAAACGCCCTCTCAGTGGAGGGAAGTTGCCTTCCAGAGAGGGTCATCGATCCCCGGGACACCCTCCAGCCGCAAGGGTGCAGCAACGTATCACCGTTCTGGCAAACCCCTCTCTGCGCCGGCCGCCGGGCTGAAAACAACCTACGCACGAACCCGGCATGCACCCGCGCCCCGCCAGACCCCAGGTGCACCCCGGTAACCCTTTTCCCTTCAGCAAATCAACGCTTAACCAGAATGTTGATATAATATTCATTATTAATAATGACTAATACGGGGTAAACTAATGGCCGAGAAATTCGATGTCAAACTTGAGGAAGGGAAGTATTATCTGCCCGATGCCAGTTACAAGGAACGGTCCTGGATAGGCGACTACAACCGTGCCTACCAGGAGTTCCTGGCTGACCCTGATGGGTTCTGGGACAGGATCGCCCGCGATCTCGAGTGGTTCCAGCCCTGGGACCGGGTGAAAGAGTGGAACTACCCTTACGCGAAGTGGTTCACCAACGCAAAACTCAACATCACCCACAACTGCCTTGACCGCCACGTCAACAACCAGCGGCGCAACAAGGTCGCGATCATGTGGCGTGGGGAGACCGAGGGTGAGGAAGAGGTCTACACCTACCGCCAGCTCCTGCAGGCCGTCAGCCAGTTCGCCAACGGCTTGAAGAGCCTCGGTGTCGGCAAGGGCGACCGCGTCTGCATCTACATGCCGGTCGTGCCCGAGCAGATCATCGCCATGCTCGCCTGCGCCCGCATCGGGGCGGTCCACACAGTTGTGTTTGGCGGGTTCGGTGTCAGCGCACTCAACCAGCGTATCGTCGGCACCGATGCGAAGGTTGTCGTCACCGCCGACTTCACATACCGGCGCGGCAAGGCAATCCCGCTCAAAAACATCGTCGGAGAGGCGGTCGTCAACGCCCCGAGCGTCGAACGGATCGTTGTCCTCCGCCGCGACCAGGAAAAACCCGTGGAACTCCACCCCGAGATGGAGGTTGACTTCTACGAACTGATGGAAGAATCAGACCGGGAATGCCCGGCCGAAGTCATGGATGCAGAGGACCCCCTGTTCATCCTGTATACCAGCGGCACCACAGGCTTCCCGAAAGGCATCGTCCACACCTGCGGCGGCTACATGGTCGGGACATACTACACAACCAAATACGTCTTTGACATCAAGGACAACGACGTCTACTGGTGCACCGCTGACCCCGGCTGGATCACCGGCCACAGTTACGGCGTCTACGGTCCGCTCTTAAACGGCGCCACCTGCCTCATCACAGAGGTCACCCCCGACTACCCGACCAACGGCACCTACTGGGACATCATCCAGGACTACGGCGTCACCATCTTCTATACCGCCCCGACCGCCATCAGGATGTTTATGCGCGTGGGCGAAGAGTGGCCCAACCGCTACAACCTCTCATCGCTCCGGATCCTTGGATCGGTCGGCGAACCGCTCAACCCCGAGGCGTTTGAGTGGTTCTACCATGTCATCGGCAAAGCCCGCTGTCCGGTTGTGGACACCTGGTGGCAGACCGAGACCGGGATGCACATGGTCACCACGATGATCGGGGAGCCCATGCGCCCGGGGTTCGCCGGGAAACCGATCCCCGGTGTGGTTGCCGACGTTGTCGACCGCAACGGAAACCCGGTTCCGCCTGGCACCGGCGGCTTCCTCGTCGTCAAAGAGCCCTGGCCATCGATGATGCGAACGGTCTGGAATGACGATGAGCGCTACCGGAAGTATTGGTACACCATCCCCGGATGCTACACCACCTCCGATCTGGCGGTGAAAGGCACCGACGGCTACATCATGATCCTTGGCCGGTCCGATGACCTGATAGTTGTCGCCGGGCACAACATTGGAACCGCCGAGGTCGAGAGTGCGCTCGTCTCCCATGACGCCGTGGCAGAGGCCGCTGTCATTGGAAAACCCGACCCGCTGAAGGGGAACATCATCAAGGCCTTCGTCATCCTCAAGAACGGTCGCGTGCCTGGCGATAAACTGAAGAACGATCTCGTCTACCATGTCCGGATGACGCTTGGACCCATTGCCATGCCCTCCGAGATCGAGTTCGTCGATTCGCTCCCCAAAACCCGGAGCGGGAAGATCATGAGGCGCGTCCTCAAGGCTCAGGAACTGGGCATGGATCCGGGTGACATATCGACCCTCGAAGAGTAGAAACCCAACTATTTATATACCTATTTTAAATATGGTATATATATGTCTGAACACAGACCAGAGGAGTCTCTCAAGATAGAGAATATCGTTGCTTCAGCAAAAGTGACCGACTCTCTCGATCTCCCCTCTCTTGCTTCCCGCCTGAAAGATGCAGAATACAATAAAAAGCGGTTCCCTGGCGTTGTTCTCAGGATGCAGGATCCGAAGATCGCGGCGCTCGTCTTCGGTTCGGGGAAGGTTGTCCTGACCGGCGCAAAGAGCATAGACAGCCTCTCACGGGGACTGCAGATCCTCACAGACCACCTGCGAGCGCTCGGCATAGAGATCCCGGGAAACCCCGAGTACAAGATCCAGAACATAGTCACCTCCGCTGACCTCGGGACACCGATCAATCTCAACAAGATCGCCGTCGGTTTCAACCTGGATCGGATCGAGTACGAACCCGAACAATTCCCGGGCCTCGTCTACAGACTTGACGATCCAAAAGTGGTCGCCCTCCTCTTCGGTTCGGGCAAACTGATCATCACCGGCGGCAAGGTGCCAGATGATGCACGCAGAGCGGTGGAGCGGATCGTCTCAGAACTCTCGGGCCTCGGCCTCCTCTAACACCGGGCCGGTCTGGCACTTCACCCCATCTTTGCAGCATAAGGAGATCTGAACCGGCAGGATTCTCCCGCTAATTGGCAATTTTGAGACTTCTGCAATTGCTGCCGACCTCATTGAAGCAATAATATTTTTATAGTTAGATTTAAAAAATTAGATTAAATCTGATGGTGAATGGATGGGACTGGAGACGACGAATGGTTTTACCCCCCGTGACGAAGAGGTTGCCGAACTCTTAACGGACATCGGAATCAAGAGAAATGTCGCCAGAGTGCTTGTATTCCTCACAAACAACGGTGAAGCTACGTCACGGGAGATCGAACGGGGCACCGATCTCCGCCAGCCTGAGGTCAGCATAGCCATGCGCTATTTGAAAGAGTGCAACTGGATCGATGTCCGCGAGAGCAAGTCGGAGAGCAAGGGAAGACCGGTGAAGATCTACAACCTATCCCGCTCCATATCAGAGATCGTGGACACGATCGAGAACGAAAAGATGAGGGAGGCCCGGCACCAGCTGGATCTGATCCAGAAGATGCGCGATTGCATATCAACCCGGTGAGAGGATGCGAAACCCGCCCTCTTCTCCAAGAATAACCGTTATCTTTTCTCCATAACCTGTAAAAAGGCCGCATTCGATCACACCGGGGATCGATATAATCTCCCTCTCCAGTCGAGACGGGTCGGTGATCGCCCCGAACCCACAGTCGATGATGAAGTTGCCGTTATCGGTGATGACCGGACCATCCTTCCTCACCCCTTCCCTGAGGACGGGATCGGCGCCGAGCGCTTCAAGCCTCCGGGAGACCGTCCCGGCGGCAAACGGGAGCACCTCAACAGGCACGCCTGCATCCAGGGTCTCCACCATCTTTGAGGGGTCAACGACGATCAAGACCTCCCTGGCCGCGTCGCAGACGCACTTCTCCCGGAGGAGCGCCGCCCCGCGCCCTTTGATCAACCGGAACCGCGGGTCGACCTGGTCGGCGCCATCGATGGCCAGATCGAGTTCAGGGTGTTCATCAAGACCGGTGAGGGGGATGCCGTAACGGCGCGCCCGCATGGCCGCCTGGTAGGATGTCGGGACACCGGCAATTGAGAGCCCCTCCTCTGCGATCCGCTCACCAAGCCGCTCCATCGCAAAGAAGACCGTCGATCCCGTGCCAAGACCGACGACCATGCCGTCGCATACCGCCCCGGCCGCCCTGTAGCCCGCGACCCGCTTTGCCGCAGCCGGATCGGGTGCACTCATGGCAGACTCATCTCCCTTTCTCCTGAGATCATCTCACCAAAGATGCTCTGGAGATCTCCTACGGCATCAAAAGCCGTGCAGTCGAGCGTGATCGGCGTTATGGAGACGTTGCCCCGCTGCACCGCGTGGACGTCGGTCCCCTCCTCCGCATCCTCATAGAGCGGGCCGTCGATCCAGTAGTAGGGGCGGCCGCGGGGGTCAAACCGCTCCTCCACCCCGGTCTGGAAGAGTTTTGCGGCAAGCCGGGTGACCTCGTAGCCGCCGCGCACCTCCGCCGGGATGTTCACGTTGATGACGTGGGCTGATCCCGGAAACCCCGTCTCAAGCACCCTCCCGCAGACCTCGCGGACCACCTGTTTAGCGCCGGAGAACCGTCTGGTGATCCCGGAAGGTTCGTCGAACTTGTCCCCCTGATCCTCCACCTGGAGCGAGAAGGCAATGCCCGGCACCCCCTGGTTCGAGGCCTCGAGCGCGGCCCCGACCGTCCCTGAGGTCATGATCGACTCAAACGAGAGGTTCTCGCCTATGTTGATCCCGCTGACCACCAGGTCAGGGTTCAGGCGCAGCGCAAACAGCCCGATGATCACGGCATCGGTAGGTTTCCCGCCGACCGAGTAGGCCGTAACACCGTTTATCGTCACCCTGTTTGCACGGATAGGCTCAAATATGGATATAGACCGCCCCACAGCGCTCTGCTGCGTGGCCGGCGCGACCACGGTGACGTCAGCAAACGGCGCGAGCGCATTATATGCCGCCCAGAGTCCCGCGGACGTGATACCATCATCGTTTGTGAGCAGAATCCTGCGTTTCATCCTTGCATATAGGGGTGGTCCCCCCGAACCAAAAACCTGCCCGATCGTCAGGGTCATGTGTTGGGCGATCA
The DNA here is from genome assembly GCF_033472595.1 of Methanoculleus receptaculi. Lineage (NCBI taxonomy): Archaea > Methanobacteriati > Methanobacteriota > Methanomicrobia > Methanomicrobiales > Methanomicrobiaceae > Methanoculleus > Methanoculleus receptaculi. The sequence goes on from NZ_CP137642.1 coordinate 1,123,493, forward strand.
ACCATGTACTGGAATGAAGGTCTTTCTCGCCGAATACACCGTCTGCAACGACCCCTGCCTTGCGCCGGAGGGCGCCGCGATGCTTGATACGCTCGCCGGGAGTTTTGAACGCTGCGGCCACGAGGTGCTCACACCGGAGAAGCCCGATCTCGAGGCCGAGATCCGGAGACTGGCCCCGCAATCCGATGTGGGACTGGTCATAGCACCGGATCATCTCATATTTCGCTACACCCATCTCCTCGAGCAGTTCACCCACAACATCGGTTGCGGGAGCATGAACGCGGCGGTCTGCGCAAACAAACAGCGGACGGCGGCGATCCTCTCCCGGAACGGTATACCCGTCCCTCCACCCCCCGCCGCTGGGGGGCGCAGGGTCGTCAAACCGATCATGGGCTGTGGTTCCCGTGGGGTCAGGCTGACGGAGGGTGAACCCGGCGAGGGCGAGTTTGCCGAGGGTTACGTCGATGGGGAGGCGCTGAGCGTGAGCCTGGTGGGGAGCCGGGTGACCGGCAACGTCTGCGAATTTTATTCGGGCGCCCCGCCGCTCCTGCTCGCGATCAACCGCCAGGAGATCGCTGTCAGCGATGACGGGCTGTTTCACTACATGGGGGGCGAGACCCCTGTCCACCCGGCGCGGGAGGACGAGATCATCGCGGTCGCCGTCAGGACTATGAACGTTCTCGGTTGCCAGGGGTATGCCGGGATCGATCTCATCGCCGGTGACCGGATCTACGTCCTGGACGTCAACCCGAGACCCACTACAAGCCTTGTTGGGATTGCGGCCGTCATGAAGGAGGAGATCGCCGATATCCTCATCAGAGCATCGTATGGCGACGCCCCCGGAGAGGTGCACCTCTCCGGCAGGGTGCGGTTTGACAGGGACGGGGTGATCCACAGGCTATGATCGGGATCGATATAGGGGGGGCAAACCTCAAGATCGTCGATGAAGACGGCGTCCATATCCATTACTGCCCCCTCTGGCAGGGTGCGCCGCTGGCCGAACTTCTCAGAGACTGCAGGCGTCCTGCTGCCGTGGTGATGAGCGGGGAGCTTGCCGACTGCTTCCCAACCAAGATGGAGGGGATCCGCTGGATCGTGGGGACTGTACTGGAGGTCATCCCCGACGCCCTCTTCTACGGCACCGACGCCGCCTTCCACACCCATCCCGTCCCCGAACTCGCGGCGGCCAACTGGCTGGCCTCGGCCGATTACCTCCGGGAGGTCATCCCCGACGCCATCCTCCTGGATGTAGGGAGCACAACCGCCGATATCATACCCCTGAACCTTTTTGACGATCTGAAGGGGCTGACCGATACCCGGCGGCTCCAGAAGCACTACCTCGTCTACACGGGGATGCTCCGGACAAATGTTGCAGCCCTCCTCCGCTCGGTCACGCTCGATGGGACGGTGACCCCCGTGAGCACCGAGTACTTCGCCTCAAGTGCCGATGTCCACCTGGTGCTCGGCCATATCACCGCCCGGGATTACACCGTCCCCGCGCCGGATTCCGGCGAGAAGACCGTCGATGCGGCGCTCCGGAGGCTGGCCAGGGTTGTCTGCGCAGACCTTGACGAGATAGGCAGAGAGGGAGCGCTCGAGATCGCCCGGCAGTTCTGGGAGGTCCAGCGAACGATGATCGCAACCGCTCTGGAGCGCGTTCAATCCCGGAGCGGTGCGGCGGGGGTGATAACAGCCGGGATAGGCGCGGATCTATTTGCCCGTGAACTCGGCGGTGTCACGCTGAAGGCAGAGATCGGGGATGCAGCGGACGCGCTGCCGGCATACGCGGTCAGGGAGGTGGCGCTCCGGTGAACCGGTGGGGGCTGAGCCTGCTCCTGCTTGCGGGATCGCTTGCCATCACGCTCATAGCGCTGGCGTTCGGGATCCCGTTCTTCTTTCTCTTCCTATTCATACCGCTGATACCGTTCTTTGGGCGGCCGGCCGGGGTGAAGCGGTGTCCGGTCTGCGGCTGGGAAACCACAGGCCGCGAGCGCTTCTGCCCCTACGATGGGACCCCCCTTGCGGTTGAGGGTGAGGGTGGCCAGGTTCAGCAGGGAGAGCGGTAACTGCAGACCAAAGACGTCTGTTGCGGGTATGGCACCAAACTCAAACTCGCGGGAGGCGTAGTTCCTGATCGTCCCCCGGTCGACGACCAGCCGCATCTCACGCAGGTATTGCGCCACCCGGTTGAAGGGCATCTGCTGCGCGAGGAGAACGCAGAGGTCGACGATTGGCGAGGCGAGACGGGTATTGGGGTAGAAGGGGGCGTCGGCGCAGCAGAGAGAGCCGCAGTCCTGGCAGCGGAACCTTTTCACCATGACCCTGATGGTGCGCCTCTTCCCGTTCTCGATTACGACGGCAAACCGTTTCGCCCGCATATCGTAGCCTTTCACATCGCCGCCGCAGTGCGGGCAGGAAGCCAGGTCGGTGAAGGCCACACCGTCCATCGAGTCGAGAGCGTTCACCACGAGGTCAACAAGCATCGGTGATACAGGCAGTCTCTTCTTCACGAAAGCAACTCTCCCATACAGGTATGCAGGATCTGGTAGGCGCCCACCACTATTAACACCTTCCAGTGGTTCCGACACCGGTTCCGCTGCGGCGGTGTGGAGACGATGCCCTCTCCCTCTCCCTGGCAGCGGGGCGCCCTGGATCTGCCCGTGGCTGCGGTATAAGCATAAACCCGTTTAAAGAACTGTTTTAAGAAAATACGGTATATACTAAGGCAGATGGCGCGCTTGGTGGATTTTAACCGGTAAAAATACATTGAGAGCAATTACAGCCTGTTTTGATTCACCACCGTGGCACACGATGGAAGAAACCCACACTTATTCATCAAAAATCCGGAAGTTAATCACTATAGTTAAATATACCTAACCCTGTATTTGTACGTATCCGAGGTTTTACCATGGATTTCAAGTATGTACAGACAACATGCCCCTACTGCGGTACTGGCTGCAGTTTCAACCTCGTCGTGAGGGATGGAAAGGTTGTCGGCACACAACCTTACGACCGCTCACCCGTCAACGAGGGAAAGGTATGCCCGAAGGGCACCTACGCTCACGAGTTCGTGAACAGCCCGGACCGCCTCACAAAGCCGCTCATCAAGAAGGACGGCAAGTTTGTCGAGGCGACCTGGGACGAGGCGTATGACCTGATCGCACAGAAGTTCAAGTCGTACAAGCCCGACGAGTTTGCGGCGCTCGCATCAGCGCGTGTCTCGAACGAGGAGAACTACCTGATGATGAAGTTTGCTCGCGGCGTCATGAAATCACGGCACATCGATCACTGCGCCCGGTTGTGCCACTCATCCACCGTCGCGGGCCTTGCGGCGTCGTTTGGCTCAGGTGCCATGACCAACTCCATCCTCGACATCGCCGAGTCAAAGTGTGTCTTTGTCATCGGGTCCAACACATTTGAGCAGCACCCACTCATCGGGCGCAAGATCGTCCAGGCAAAAAAGAACGGCGCAAAGGTCATCTACGCCGACCCGCGCTACACCCCGACCGCCAGGCAGGCAGACCTCTACATGCCCTTTGTCTCGGGAAGCGATGTCGCGATCCTGAACGGGCTGATGCAGGAGATAATCAAGAACGGCTGGGAGGATCGGGAGTTCATCGAGAAGCGGACAAAGGACTTTGAGAAACTCAAGGAGGTCGTCATGAAAGAAACCTACAGCCTTGAGAATGTCTCGAAGATCTCCGGCATCCCGGTTGAGAGTCTCAAGACGGCGGCCGAGTGGCTCGGCACCAACAAGCCCGGCGCGATCCTCTACTCGATGGGCATCACCCAGCACACCGTCGGCGTCGATAACGTCCGGTCGGTTGCAAACATCCAGATGCTGCTTGGCAACCTTGGCAAGCCCGGCGCCGGCGTGAACGCGCTCCGCGGCCAGAACAATGTCCAGGGCGCCTGCGACATGGGGGCGCTGCCAAACGTATTTACAGGCTACCAGAAGGTCATCGATGAAGCCGCCCACAAGAAGTTCGCCGATGCCTGGGGCTTCCCGGACGGGATCTGTGAGCCAAAACTCGGCTACGAGGTCACCACCATGATGAACGTCCTGACCGATAACCCGGGAGAGCTCAAGTGCATGTACATCATGGGCGAGAACCCGATGATCTCCGACCCTGATATCAACCACGTCAGAGAGGCGCTCGAGAGCCTGGATTTCCTGGTTGTGCAGGACATCTTCATGACCGAGACAGGTGAACTCGCGGACGTCATACTCCCGGCCGCCTGCTACGCCGAGCGTGACGGTACGCAGACCAGCACCGAGCGGCGCGTCCAGCGCTGGAGGAAGGCACAGAACCCGCCGGGCGAGGCAAAGCAGGACTGGCAGATCATATGCGAACTCGCTGCCCGGATGGGATACGCGGAGCAGTTCCCGTTCCAGAGCGCCGAGGAGATCTTTGAGGAGATCAGGCGCGTCACGCCCTCCTATGCCGGGATGACCTACGAGCGGCTCGACCGGCCAGAGGCGCTGCACTGGCCCTGCCCCACCGTGGAGCATCCGGGAACCCCGATCCTGCACCGTGAGAAGTTTTCCAGTCCTGATGGGCTTGGAGCCTTTGCCCCCATCGAGTGGAAACCGCCGGCGGAGGTTCCCGACGAGGAGTATCCGTTTGTGTTCACGACAGGGCGTATCCTCTGGCACTGGCACACCGGCACCATGACCCGCCGGTCTGCGACCCTCGATACCGAGGTCCCGACCGGCTGGATAGAGATCAACACAGAGGATGCAAAGGCGCTCGGCATCAAGAACGGGGAGATCGTCCGTGCGGTCACCCGCCGTGGGTCTGTCGAGGTCCCCGCGAAGGTGACAGACGACATCATGAAGGGTGTCATGTTCATGCCGTTCCACTTCCATGAGTGCGCGGCGAACATACTGACGAACAACGCACTCGATCCGGTCGCAAAGATCCCTGAGTTCAAGGCCTGTGCTGTGCGGGTCGAGAAGATCACGGAGGCCTGAAGATGGTAGCAAAAGGCGATATGTTCTACGCGTGGGCGGCCGAGGCCGCCTGCCAGGAGAGGGGCGAGTGCGGTGGCGCGGTCACCGCTCTGTTGACGCACGCGCTCAGATCCGGTATGGTGGATGCCGTCCTCGCCGTGAAGAGGGGGCAGGACATCTACGATGCCGTCCCGACACTGATCACAGACCCTGAGGATATGGCCGAGACGGCAGGTTCGCTCCACTGCGGGACGCTCCTCCTCTCGAAACTTCTCAAGAACTACCTTGACGGCGCCGAGAATATGCGCATCGGGATCACGGTGAAGGGCTGCGACGCGATGGGGCTCTACGAGCTTGCGAAACGCAACCAGGTCAATCTGGACAACGTCCTGATGATCGGTGTCAACTGCGGCGGTTCTGTCAGTCCAGTGACCGCTCGTAAGATGATCCGCGAGAAGTTCGGGGTCGACCCGGACGATGTTGTCAAGGAGGAGATCGACAAGGGTCAGTTCATCATCCAGACGAAAGACGGCCAGCACAAGGGCATCTCGATGGACGAACTCGAGGACGAGGGATACGGCCGCCGCCCCAACTGCCGCCGCTGCAAGATGAAGGTCCCGCGCCAGGCGGACCTTGCCTGCGGCAACTGGGGTGTCATAGGCGATAAGGCCGGAAAGGCGACCTTCGTTGAGGTCTGCTCCGAGAAGGGGGCAAACCTTCTCGATGCGGCTGAAAAGGCCGGAGCGGTTGTAACGGAGCCCGCAAACCCGAAGGGTATCGAGATCCGCGGTAAGGTCGAGAACTCGATGCTGAGACTCGGCGACAAGTGGCGGAAACGCTACTTCGAGGATCTGGGCGAGGGCAAGGAACGCCTCCAGAAGATCAGGGAGGAGACGGGCAGGTGCATCAAGTGCTACGCCTGTATCGAGAACTGCCCGATCTGCTACTGCGTCGAGTGCAGCACGAAGAAGTCCTACCTGGTCGAGCCCGGCAAGGTCCCGCCGCCGTTCATGTTCCACCTGATCCGCTACGCTCACATCGCTGACTCGTGCATCAACTGCGGCCAGTGTGAGGAGCACTGCGCTATGGACATCCCGAACTCGCTCTACATGCATGCTCTGCAGGTTGAGATGGAGAAGATGTTCGGCCACACCCCCGGTGTGAACATGGAACTCCCTGTGCTTGCGCTTGTCGAGGAGAAATCCGAGCGGGATCGGCTTGCCGCAACCGGAAGCGACCAGATCTTCGATATCTTCAAGTAAGGGATCTTCCCTTTTTTTTTAAGGACACAGCGTCCAGCGGTTTTTTTACCAGGAACAGAGGCAGGATGCCCCCCTCACTGCACTGGAGAGCGACCCGGCCACCTGCGCCAAACCACCCCGGCGAGGGGCAGAATGGGATGGATGCAGGTGAGAGGGGGAGGGGTGGCCGTCCAGAAAAATAGGGGATAGACTTTTCAGATGACGGTGTGCGATAGCGCCGGGATGGTGCTCTGGTCGGCAAACCTCTCCTCGTGGCCGTCAGGGAACCTGACCACCGTCAGGTCAGGGGAGAAGTCGGCCCGGATCAGCGGCGCAAACCAGTAGCCCTCCAGGATCTTCTGCGCACCGGTGAGATCGATCTCGGGTGTGGAGTAGATCACCGCCCCTTCGTCGGAGTTGACTTTTGCAAACTTTTGAGCCGAGAAAACGGCGCGATCGCTCTCGGCTGCAGTCACGGTTACAGGCACGCCTGTCGCACCCTCGAGCGCGGACTTCAACTCCTGATCCGGTTCGGCGATCCTGAAAAAGACGCCGATCCGCTCGAGCCATGAGAGGGCGTACTCGAACGTGATATCCGCGCTCCCATCCTCGTTCAGGCTTATCTCAAGAGTCTCCGCACTGAAGGCCCCCGCCGGGGCTGCGATAAGCATCATGACCAGAAGGCAGGCGGCCAGAATTGCGGGTTTCATTCTTTACACCTCATATACCTTTTTCAACGCGAACTGCCCCGACCCCTGATGTTAGGGGCATCCTGCATCAGCGGTCTTAAAGGGCTGTTTCGTGACCAACTGGAGTATACGATACCCATGACTATATATCTATCGCAATGGAGGGGTTTTGGATATGAGGTCATCGATCCAATGCCCTCCCTGGTTTGATGGGCTCATTTTCTCATTAGAACAAAATATAAACCGATTATGTGAACTACCCCGCTCCTCTCGACCGGGGACTTCCCGCTCCGCCCCCTTCACCCCCCGCAAGTTAAACAGAGTGGAGAGAACGTTCCGCCGGACCGGAGAAAAAGAATGACGCCCAGGACGGAATTCGAATCCGTGTCGACGGCGTGACAGGCCGTCATGATAGGCCACTACACTACCTGGGCACACTGTTGTGAGGATCCCGCCTCCCGGATTCGAACCGGGGACATCGCGGTAGCCGCGCAGTTCGCCCGAAAGCGATGACCATACTACAGCCGCGCACTCTACCAGTCTGAGTTAAGGCGGGTCCCTGCTCTAACATGGTTAGAGCGATTTGATATTAAACATTTCGCAGAATCGGAGACTGTTGCGGAGAGGTCATCGGTCCAACAGCCTCACTGGTTTGATAAACCTCTCCTCCATGGACAGATTCCGGGGGGGTGGCCGGGATCTGTATGAAGATGCTACCCCCATCTTCATGCGGTGTGCCTCTGGTCACAGCGGCATCCCGCCCACTCACTACGATCCTGCACCCCTCTCCCGTCCCAGCCGGAAGGCGGTTGTGTTTACATCTACCGTCTTTGGCGGCACGCACCGCCGCACAGCCTCTTCCAGGCTCTCCGGCCTGAGCGGGATCTCCGCCGACGCCGCCCCGAGCATGACGATGTTCTGGGAGAGGATGTTTCCTGCCTCCTCTGCGAGTTCCGCTGCATCGATGCAGGTGAGATCGAGGTTGGCGAGGGTGTTAAGTATGCTCTCCTCGTCCGGGGCGTCCATACCCTGCTGGTAGACCGGCGTCGGGACGACCAGGTGCCGGTTCACGATAAGTCTCCCGCTGGCAGAGAGGTAGTGTCGGTATCGGAGTGCCTCAAGCAGGTCGAAGGCTATAAGGAGGTCGGCCGTCCCGGGCACTATAAGAGACCCGTATCTGCCGTCGATCCGGACATGGCTCTCCACCGACCCTCCGCGCTGCGCCATGCCGTGGGTCTCGGCGCTGCGCACGCTCCGATTCTCGATAATGCACGCCTCGCCGATGACGTTTGAGGCGAGAACTGTCCCCTGGCCGCCGATCCCGACGATCAGGATATCAAACGATGGTCTCATCTCCGCCCCTCCAGCATGATCGCGCCCGATGGACATATATCGGCGCAGACACCGCAACCGGCGCAGAGTTCGGTGATCACTGCAGTCTCATCTGAAAACGCGATCGCCGGGCAGCCGAAAGCCCGGCATGTGCCGCAACCCGTGCACCGGTCGGGGTCGACCGTATAGGGTTTGCGGCGGATGCCGTACCTGCGTGCAATCATGACGCAGGGCTGTTTTGCGATGACCACCCTGACGCCGTCCCGCTCTTTCGCCCGGCGGAAGGTTTCAAGCAGCAGCGGGAGGTCATAGGGGTCGACCGTCTCAACCCAGGAGACACCGCATGCACGAGAGATCGCTTCAAGCGAGATCGGGGTGCTCTCCTCGCCGGTGGCCCTGACCCCGGTGTTGGGGTTGGGCTGGTGGCCGGTCATGGCGGTGGTCCGGTTGTCCAGGATGACAACGACCATATCGGCGCCGTTGTAGACGGCGTTCAGGAGCCCGGGGATACCGGTATGAAGGAACGTCGAGTCGCCTATGGTGCAGACGACCGGGCGCTTCTCCCCGGAGCGGGCGATCCCGCTCCCGACGGTGATCGAGGCTCCCATACATATGGTTGTGTCCACGGCGCCGAGCTGGAGGCCCAGGGTGTAACACCCAATGTCGCTTGGGAATATGCCGTCGCGAAAGACCCGGCGCATCGCATAAAACGTCGAGCGGTGCATGCACCCGGCGCAGAGGATCGGCGGCCGCGGCGGGACTCCCGGAACCGGGTTGACGTCGGGGAAGGTCGTCGACGCGGTCATGCCGGCCGCGGCAAGGGCATCGACGACCGTTGCCGGGGTGAACTCTCCCTCGTAGGGGACTGTGCCGTTCATCTTGCCGTAGACGTCTGTTTTCGTCGCCGCCCGCCGGACGACCTCCTCTATGACGGGGTCGAGCTCCTCGACGACGAGGACGCTGTTGTGCTGGTCGACAAACTCGCGGAGCCAGTCCTCATCGATCGGGTAGGCGCCGATGATCGCAAGCGAGACATCGTCGCCGAGCACCTCCTGGACATAGGCGGCCGAGACGCCGCCTGTGATGACGGCGGTCTCCCCCCGGACGGTGCAGCGGTTGTAGCCGAGTTCTGAGAGCCGCTCTCTTATGGCCGGCTGTTTTGCGTTCAGGGCCTTGTGCAGCGGTCGGGTGTGGGCGGGGATGACCACGTACTGTTGAGGGTTGCGGTGGAACGCGGCCGTCCGGTGCTCCGTGCCGACCTCCCCGAGGTTCACATCGCCTTTGGAGTGGCAGATGCGGGTTGTGGGCCGGAGGATTACCGGCAGCCCGAACTCTTCGGAGAGGGCAAAGGCGTCACGGGCCATGTCGTGCGCCTCCTGGATGGACGAGGGGTCGAGGCACGGGAGCCGGGCGAAATGGGCATACCGCCGGGTGTCCTGCTCGTTCTGGGAACTGTGCGCGAAGGGGTCGTCAGCGGAGAGGATGACGAGCCCCCCGGTCACGCCGGTGTAGGCGCTTGTCATCAGGGGGTCGGCCGCCACGTTCAACCCGACGTGTTTCATGGTGCAGATCGCGCGCAGCCCGCACCAGGCGGCGGCGAGCGCGTTCTCGAGGGCGACCTTCTCGTTTGTGGACCATTCTAACTTGAGGGGACGCTCCTCCTGCATCCGGAGGGTGTCTATAACGTCGGACGACGGTGTCCCTGGATAACCGCTGGCAAAGTCGATCTCTGCCTCCAGGCATGCATGAGCAATGGCCTCATTTCCTAGCAGGTATTGTATTGTCATTGTTATACTCAAGTGTACCTGAATCCTCGGCATTGAACATAGCGATCTGGTCCTTCCGGGTGTCCGGGAAGGTTCTGGAAGGTGGGGGGGGTGTTTCCAGGAAAAACATCGCCACGCTGACACGTCGAGACAAGGGTGGGGGTGTGATTATCCGTCGATAGAGTGTCCTGTGTGGGATCTCTATGACGTCTCCATGAACGATCCCCAGGGCACCGTATCCAGGGCTAACATCACTCCGTGCCACGCGGTGTGGGGCTGCCGGCAATACCGTTCAGCCAGAAACGTCGGGAAAGATACTACACACTTATAACCGACCGTGACCATACACTAAACCGAGGATATTGACATGGGTGGCACAAAGAACTCAACGTATCTTGATGTCAAGAAGGCACTCTCCCGCCGGTTCTCTCCGCAGGATGGCTGGCAGTATGTGTGGAAACCCCTCTACGGCAACGTGCAGCCCGACTGCCTGCTATCCCGCCGGGTTGCCGGCAGGACGGAGCGGGTTGTGGCGAGCGTGGATATGGCGCCAAAAGTCGGTGCAGATACCGTCAAAAAACTGCAGGAGATCTGCCGGGGGCTTGCCGCGGCGAATATCACCATCGACAGGGCAGTCCTGGTTGTACCGGCGGGTGCGGCCGTTCCCGAGGTTCCCGCGGGGATCGAGGTCCTGGAGATGGACGCCTGGCGGGTCGTCAGCGGCCGGATCATATGGTCAAAGAACCTCGAGCGTAACGCCGTCCTCCAGCAGGAACTTGCAAAGAGGGGCATGGCGTAAACGCCCCGGCCTCTCAACCCCTTTTTCTCACATTCCGAAATCAAAGAGCGTCGTCCGCGAAGGGTCGATGTCTTCCCAGTTCCACCCCAACGGCTCGATGATCCGTGATATGGGGCCTTTGAGCGTCTTCTCAAGCATTGTCTCCCAGTCGACGACGAACTCCGGCGGCACCTGGTCGCCGTACTCAAAACAGATCACATCCGTCCGCGGATACTTCTCCGTCACAGCCTTGACGTAGACCCGTTTGGGCTTGCTGCCGCGCTTAAAATCAGTCCCGAGAAACGCGTTTGAGTACCTCGCACCCCGGATATGGGCATCTTCGGTCTCGTAACTATCCAGGCTCTTTCCTATCCCGCCCGGAATACCCGTCTCATCCAGGGAATACTCACCGCGGCGATACCTCCTGATGACGTCGCGGAGGTACTCCCGCACCTCCTCAAAACTATCCCCCCGAAGGATCATCTCAAGGACGGTGTGCTGCACCTCGCGTGTGATCTGCGGCGAATCGCTGCGCCGGATCTCAAACCCGACAACATCGATCTCGTCGACATCTTTGCCCTCCTTCCAGACCAGGTGCCCGGCATACCGCTTCTTTCTACCGGCCTGGAAGAAACGGCGGTAGACCTTCTCGAACTTGATCGAGAAGTAATGCTTATCGGCGTTCAGTTCGGTCTCTGCAAACTCGTCGTAACTCGCGTTTACCTGCGCCTCGATCCCCCTTGCACGGGCGATGGTCTCCTCCAGGGTTCCCGGCGGCATCTCCACCATACATGAATCGGTGTCGCCGTAGAGGACGGTGTAGCCCAGTCTGGTTATGAGATCCCGTGTGTGCCGGATGATCGCCCGGCCGACCGACGTGACGGCAGACCCGATCTCGCGATCGTATAACCTGAACCGGGGATAGCCCGAGACGCCGTAGTAGGAGTTCATGAGCACCTTCAGGACGCTCTGCTGGAGGTCGTATAGGCCGTACTCCGGCGACCCGAAGGGATACCGGTCACGGAGACGTTTGCGCTCGTCCCTCTCCTTCAAGAGTTCAGCAAGGATGCTCCTCGTCAGCCCGTCCGGTTCGCTGGAGAACCGGACGCCGTTTGGGGCGCGCAGTTCTCCGTTCGGGTTCTTCGTCTCGGGCGAGGCGTTGATGGTCATCATCGCCATAGGGTAGAGAGACTTCAAATCGAGAACCACAACGTTCTCCCGAAGACCGATGATCGGCTCAAAGACCACCGCCCCCTCAAACTCATCCCCCGCGGCATGCCCTTTAGAGGGGAGGACGAACCTGCCTGACGCCTTCCGCAGGACGTATATATCGATGACGTTTGACGAGTTCAGTGTCCTGTCGAGCGGACAGCCGACGTAGCGTGCGATCTCCCGGTAGAACTCGATGATGCTTTTCTTTCTGTCGATCCCGACACAGAGTTCGACGTCGCGGCAGTTGTACTCCACAAGGTGTGCCGGCTTCGACCGCCAGAGGTCGGTTATAGTCCCGCCGTAGCGGACCTTTGTCACATCGAGTTCCTCCCCGGCGATCGCGTCAAGCCTGTAGGACTCTTTCTGGGCGGGGTGCATCTTTCGGTAGGCGGCCAGGAGATCAAAGACCGCCCGCCCCCGGATGGCGTCGCGTTCCGTCCGCCCCGGCAGACGTGCCAGGTCTTCCGCCCGGATACCAAGCGCCGCCATCCGCCTTATGATGTAAGGTATATCAAAATCAACGAAGTTCCAGCCGGAGAGTATGTCAGGATCACGCTCACGTATGTAGTCGGCTAGCCCGCGGAAGAGCGAGACCTCATCCGGGTAGCGGACGACCCTGTGCCGGTCATTGATCCGGAACCCGGGCGCGTCGCCGGGCTCCACCCCCGGCTGCCATAAGAGGGTTACGTAATCATCCTCAAACGAGTCCCAGCAGGTCACAGATATGACCGGGTCGCGCTCGGGCTCCGGGAAACCGCGTTCATCCACGCACTCTATATCCATGATGCAGACCCGGGCGGGAGCCTTGACATCTGCTGGTTTCAGGTCTTGATACGCAACAACGAAGGCACCGTCTGGCGATCGAGCGGCGTTTGCAGGAACTTCAACTCCCGCGGTGAGACCGCAGTCGATCATGAAACGGGTGGTAAACGGTATGTCGGCCTCAAAGTGCGGCGCAAAGTTATCGCGAACGTCACGGACGTCGGATGGGCGCCTGGTGTAGAGGCGCCGGAGGGCCTCACCCTGTATGGAACGGTAGGTTGTCCCCGGCTCCACCTCAATCCCCTCCGGGAGGGGTTTGCCGTCGACCTGATCGGCCGGCGCATAAAAGTATGGCCGGAACCCGGTGACATCAACCCTGACGGCCCTTCCGGAGAGATCCCTCCCAAATATATGTATGACTGGGATCTCAAACCCCGCCCCCGTGCTGTATTCCACCTGGTGGATGCCGACCCTGACCCTCTCAAAGTCGTCCAGGGTGGTCAGAACGGTATTATCGGGTTCACGTGCCAGATTTGCCATCAAACTTCCTGCAGAGTTGCTGCACAAACGCCCCCGCCTCCGCCATCTTTGAGGACTCCCAGGGGTCAAGCCTCCACTCCTCGATCTCGATGATGCCATCGCGGCCGATCCTCGCCGGGACACCGAGCGAGCAGCCGGAGAGACCGTATTCACCATCGAGCACGCAGGAGCAGGGGAACACCCGGCGCCGGTCGTGTATAACCGCATCCGCCAGCATCGCTATGTGGTATGCGGGTCCAAAGACCGTGCCGCCCTTGCCGCTGATCACCTCCATGCTCGCCCCCCGCATCCGCTCAAGGATCGCCTCCCGCTCATTTACCGGGACTTTTAAACCTGTCTTTGAGAAGACCGGCACCTGGTGCTCCCCGTGCTCCCCGAGCACCACGCCCTGTGCGCTGATCCCGGCCTCACGCAGGAACCCCGTGAACCTGGCGCTGTCGAGCTGCCCGCCAAACCCGATGCATCGTTCGCGGTCGATCCCGATCGACCTCCAGAGACCATAATTGTTCGCGTCCATCGGGTTTGTGACCGTGACGATTACCCGGGGTGACCCCTGCAGGAGTTCGGCGCAGCGTTTCACCACCGGGACGTTGGCCTCCAGGAGATCGGCCCGTGTCCTGATCTCCGGCGTTCTTGGGGTTCCTGCTGCAAATACAAATATGTCGGCATCCCGCATCCTCTTCGTCTCGGTGGATATCGTGAGATCGAGACCGGTGTGCTGCAGGTCCAGCACCTGCGCCCGAAGGAGGGGCTCGTATACGTCGTATAAAACGATCTCGTCCACAAGACCGAGCACGGCGGAGAGGTAAGCTGTCTCTCCACCCACTTTTCCTGCGCCAAGGATTGCAAGCGAGGTCATGGCCATCGATCTGGATCCTGTCTTTTCCGTGCACGAGAAGATCCAGTTTCTCTTCCAGTATACTTGGCGCGAGAGTATAATAATACCCAGCTCCTACCTCTTTTTCAATGGTTGTGCTGAATCCTGGCCCGATCGAGGTCGGCGGTATAAGGCTGAAGAACCATCTCATCCTGGCAGCCGGGATCCTCGGCAGCACCGGGGCATCGCTTGCCCGCATCCTCCGGTACGGTGCAGGCGGCGTGGTCACCAAATCCATCGGCCCGGCACCGATGGTGGGGCACCCCGGCCCCTGTCTTGTGGTCCTCGAGGACGGTATCATCAACGCAATGGGTCTGCCAAACCCATCGGCCGCTTTTATGGAGGAACTGAACGTTCTTCAGGGCGAACCTGTGATCGCGAGCATCTTCGGCGGAACGCCGGAAGAGTTCCGGACGGTTGCCGGGTGGTTCACCGGCAGGGTCTCCGGGATCGAGTTGAACCTCTCCTGCCCCCATGCCGAGGGATACGGGGCGGCGATCGGGAGCAACCCTGACCTTGTGGAGGAGTGCACCCGGGCGGTGGCCTCGCCAGGGGTTCCGACATGGGTGAAACTCACACCGAACGTCACCGATATCACCGAGATCGGGCTGGCCGCGGAACGGGGAGGGGCTGACGCGATCGTTGCCATCAACACGCTGAAAGCGATGCGGATCTCTACATCGCTGCGGCGGCCGGTGCTCGGGAACCGCTACGGCGGGCTCTCGGGGAGGGCCATATTCCCGGTTGCTGTCCGGTGCGTCTACGACCTCTACGAGGCGTGCTCCATACCGATCATAGGTTGCGGCGGGGTCTCTACCGCGGATAACGTCATCGAGATGATGATGGCCGGGGCGAGCGCGGTCGAGATAGGGAGCGCGGTCATCCATGATACCCGTATCTTTGCCTCGATCGCAGGCGACCTCTACAGCAGTGACGGTCTGGACGCACGCGAGGTTGTGGGGTGCGCCCATGTATGAGGAGATGCCCATCGGTGTGAGTATAACCAGGATTGTGGAGGAGACACCCTCGATCAGGACTTTTTACTTTGACCACGAGATCTCCGCCCGGCCGGGGCAGTTTGTGATGGTCTGGGTGCCGGGCGTGGACGAGATCCCGATGGCTCTCTCTTCTTCGTCCTCGATCACCGTCCAGAAGGTCGGGGACGCAACCGCCGCGCTCTTTGCGATGGGCGAGGGCGACGTTATGGGCATCCGAGGGCCCTACGGGAACGGGTTTTCTGCCGGGGGGAGGACGCTTGCCATCGCCGGCGGCGTCGGCGCCACCCCGCTGCTCCCCCTGGCGGAGTCAGGACAGGTTGAGGTCTTCCTCCTCGGCGCACGAACGGCATCCGAGGTCGTCTTTGCCGACCGGATACGCCGCGTGGCGAGGCTGATGGTCGCAACCGACGACGGCACCGCCGGGCACCAGGGGTTTGTGACAGAACTCGTCTCAAGGGTTGACCTGGAGGGTTTTGACCGGATCTGTGTCTGCGGCCCCGAGGTCATGATGGCGGCCGTCCTCCGGATACTCGAGCGGGCGGGGTGTGCGGGACGGGGTGAGTTCTCCCTCCAGCGCTACATGAAGTGCGGGGTCGGCCTCTGCGGGTCGTGCTGTATCGACCCCCATGGTCTCCGGGTATGCAGGGACGGGCCGGTCTTTCCGGGCACCGTCCTGCTGGATAGCGAGTTCGGGCGCTACGCCCGTGATGCAAGCGGGAGAAGGCAGAGGGTGTAAAACTCCTGCTTAACAGGAATCGCGATCGGATGAAAGATCGATTGACTCCAGGTCTTCCATCTTGTTGATGTTTGTAAACGTCAGCAGGCCGGGATCGATCTCGCGGATCTTCTCCACGGGCACGTACCGTGTCTTCAGGCTCCAGATCATCGGCCGAAGCGATAGAGAGTCGTGTTCGCCCAGGTAGTCGCGCAGCGCCTTCGTCCGGTAGACCGCATGGAGCGGTTCGAGCATATCGGCGTTCCAGCAGGGGATGGCGGCATCGTATCCGACGGCGGCGTCAAAGAGGAGGTTCACAACGCCCGGATGGATGCAGGGCATGTCGCAGGCGGCGACAAAGACATACTCGCCGTGCACGGCAAGCGCTCCTGCATGCACCCCGCCGATGGGGCCAAGCCCCTGTCGGACGTCAGATATGCACCTGATGCCGTCCAGGTGGGAGAACCGTTCACACTGGTCGGGGTCGCGTGCAACCACCACGATCTCGTCTGCAACCTCCTGCAGCGTCTCGAGGAGACGCTCGATGAACGTCCTGCCCTGGAACGTGAAGAAGTACTTCTCCCTCCCGCCGGCACGACGTGCCGCCCCGCCTACAAGGACGATCGCGGACCGCATGGACTCCCTCTAAGGTAATTCTTCCCTGAACCGGATCAGTTCGGCGATACATGTGTTGCATGGGGCGTCGATACCGTGTTTATCGGCAAGCGCTGCCACCGCGCCGTTCATGAAGTCGATCTCGGTCTTCTTTTTGCGATTGATGTCCTGGAGCATCGATGAGTGGTGGGCGGCGGTTGCGGGCAGTTGATCCTCTCTGAGGTAGTCCAGGTAGGCGTCGGCCGTCTTCCAGGGGAGGGCGATACCCTCGGCCCCGGCAACCTTGTAGGCCTCCCTGACTATGGCGGCTACAATCGTCCAGGCGTGCGGGTTGGTGAGCGCTCCGTAGGGGACGTTCATGAGCGCACCCAGCGGGTTGAGCGCGCAGTTGTAGAGGGTCTTTGACCAGATATCGGTCCTTACGTTCGCGGTCGCCTCCGCGCGGATGCCCGCCTCCCGCATAAGGGCAGCGAGCCGCTCTACCACCGGGTCGGTGCCTGACGGGAATCGACCGAGTTTCATGGGCGCTGCCTCCACGGAGACGTGGACGGCGGCGTCGCCCTGCCACTCAAACCCGGTTATGATCATGGCACCGATGACGCGGTCGGTGAACCTGGCGATGATCTCCTCGTTTCCGATACCGTTCTGGAGGCTCACCACCTCCCGGCCGCTGATGGTGTCTGCGAACTGGCGGCATATAGCCTCCGTCTCGGTGGACTTTGAGGTGATGATGCAGTAGTCAGCATCCTGCCACCCGGGAGGGATGTCTTCCGAACAACTGAACTTGTAAGTTCCCTCTCCCCATATCCCGGTCATCCGGAAACCCCGCTGCTGCACCGCGTCCGCATGTCGTCTGCGGGCAACAGCATGAACATCAGCGACGCGGGACAACTTTGCGGCGATGGTCAGGCCGACCGCCCCGGCGCCCAGTAGTACGACCTTCATGTTAACTACTATATTATGGACAGCGTTACCTGTTAATTTCTCTCATTTCAGACCTGCAGACAGTCCCCTCTCTCTCCATGGCAAGCAGCGCCTCCTTGATCGCGGGATCGGGCGAGAACCCGCCAATGCCGGTCTTTGCAACGACACGGTGGCAGGGGACGACGATGGGTGTGGGGTTCCGGGACATCGCCAGACCTACCACGCGGGGCGCGGTGCCGACCGAGATGGCGATCTCGCTGTATGTGGCGGTCTTGCCGCAGGGGATCTCCCGGACGGCGCGGTAGATCCGGGGATACACGCCCTCGCCTGCGGTTGCGATGCTCTGAAGGTCGGTGAGTCTTGATGGTCTCCCGGCACAGTAGCGCCGGATCTCTTCGGGGACGGCGTTCCCGATCCCCTGGCGTGCAAACCGCACGCGGTAGACCGTGTTGCCCTCCCAGGAGACGTGGACGTGCCAGAGGCCGAACCGGCACGACCCGGTCAGGATCGCCATCTCTTTACCTCCTCTTTGAAGGTCTCGATGGTGCAGGGGGTCATCTCCTCCTGCATCCAGGGCGGCAGTGCGGCGTGAACCCGTGATTCGAGGAACCGCCTCTCCCCGAGAACCAGCATCCCCCTGTCTTCCGGTGTCCGGAGCACCCGGCCGAGCGCCTGAAGGGCGCGGTTGATCGCCGGGAGGGTGTAACTTATGAACTCTCCCTCATCACCAAACTTCATCCTGAAGTAGTCGATCACCATCCTGCGGACACGGTTGAAAGGCGCGAGCGGGAGGCCGATGACGAGGGCGCCCGCAAGCATCTCGCCACGGTAGTCCAGACCCTCGCTCCACTTGCCGCCGCAGACGGCGAAGATGATCCCAAAGGTGCCGGTGCCGGGGAGGTTCATGAACTCCCGGAGCATTGAGGCCGATTCCTGGGCGTTTCTGGACTCGATGTAGATCCTTTTGCTGCGGATCCGGTTTGCGCAGCGTTCAGCAAAGTTGTTGAGCAGGTCGTAGGAGGGGAAGTAGACCGCCAGGTTTCCAGGAATACGGGCGAACGTGATGATGTAGTCTTCTGTCCGCGCGAGGTTCTGGGTGTTGCGGCGCATGGAGTAGGCGGTGGTTATGTCCTCTGCGCAGAGGATGCGGCGGTTCTCTGGCGGAAAGGCGTTCGGGAGGGATATCGTTGTGACGGGGAGGTCACCGAAGTAGTAGCGGCGGTAACTCTCGATCGGGGAGAGCGTGCCGGAGATGAGGACGCAGCAGGCGTGCGCCCCGGCGATCTCCTGGAGTTTTGTGCCGGGGTCGATGTTTCGGACTTCAAGCGCTACGCTTCCGTCCTCTCCCTTCCGGTAGACGGTGAGGTAGGCGGGGTCGGATGCGGAACGGAGGATCCGGTAGAAGAACGCGGTCAGCCGCTCGATCGCGCTCTCCCGGAACTCGCCGGCCTGCATGTTCTTTTCGCGGATCCCCTCGCTGATCTTGAGGAGGTCGTCCACGATCTCTTCGGTGCTCTGGTAGAGGCTGCCGGTGAGGATCATCCGCTGGAAGATGCCGGGGTCAAACCAGTCCTCCGCCTCGTGGGAGTCCTTGAGCGCTTCCATGAACTGGCTGATCCGGGGCAGGATCTGAGCGATGGCATCCGACGGTTTCGACCGCCCCCGGCCGGAGAGTTCGTGGCCGGCCTGCTGGATGTCGCGCTCCTCGATCGTCACGCTCTCGATGCTCTGGGCGACCTCTCCGCAGTTGTGCGCCTCGTCGATGAGGAGGAGGACGTCTTGCGCCTCGATCCCGAGCGACTGGTAGATCTGTTCACGGATGGTGTCGTCGAAGAGGTGGTAGAAGTTTAGAAGCACCACGTCGGCGTCCCGGGCAGCGTAGACCATGGTGTCGTAGGGGCAGACTTCACCGCAGAACCCTGCAAGGTGCTCTGGCGGGATAAACTCGGTGCTCACCCGTTCGGCCCGGACCCGGAGCGCCCTGGAGGCGACCATCTTGAGCCCGCCGTCCTCGGGTTCGGTGAACGATTTGCTGTGGATGAAGTAAGGGCATATGAGGGGATGTTCGGGGTCAATCTTGCGGATCTGCTGTCTGATCTGGCGGTCGTTTGCCGGGACGAGCGAACCTTTCTGCGCCCGTTCCCGCATCAGCGCTGTCGAGAGGGCTTTTACACCTTCACAACGGCGGTATACGTCACCTTCGCCGCCGAGGGGGCACATGCTGGATTTGCCGATCAGGTAGGCAAACTTGAGGCTGCCGCGTTTCTGCCGGATGAGCTGGAGTTCGCGCATGAATGTTGTGAGTTGACTGATAGTCCTGACCGCGACGAGCACCTTTCGCCCCCGGCTCTCTGAGAGGAGCGCAGCGACAACGCTCGATTTGCCGCTCCCGGTCGGCGCATCGATCATGGCGATGCCGCCGCTGCGTGCGGTTGATGCGACCACCTCGAGCATCTCCCGCTGGTGGGGGCGGTATTCACGGTAGGGGAACCAGTCGTCGAGAGAGTCCATTGCATTAGAGGTTTGTCGGCTGTATGAATTTAGTTTGGGTGCGCGGGATGAAAGTGAAAATTCAGGTGTGAGGACGCCCGGGCGTGGCTTGGCTGGGCGGTGAGGGGGAATCTGCGGGAGGAAACCGTATCCGGGACTGACCCGAGATTCTTCAGAAGAATTTTACGAAAAACACCGGCAGAACGCCCCTTCCCCTGTTGCTCGCGTTTCCCGTTGAACGGTATTTATAGATCACCCCCACCTCCCGGCGCTTCCAGCGCCTCCTCCCGCCCCCTCCAGAGGGGGCGGGCAG
This sequence comes from Methanoculleus receptaculi, assembly GCF_033472595.1. NCBI lineage: Archaea > Methanobacteriati > Methanobacteriota > Methanomicrobia > Methanomicrobiales > Methanomicrobiaceae > Methanoculleus > Methanoculleus receptaculi. The sequence goes on from NZ_CP137642.1 coordinate 1,143,699, forward strand.
TGTGGGGCGATTGGACCGGATACGGTGCCACGAAGCAGGAACGGGATCTCGGTGAGATCGTTCACACCGACGGCTAAGAGAGGGTCTCCCCCCGTGGCAGTGTGTCTATGGAGAATCGCCCCCCGCGGGGGAGGGGCTGACGGTGAGGGGGCGGAACGCCCCTTCCCCTGTCGCTCGCGCTTCCCGTTGAACGGTATTTATAGATCACCCCCACCTCCCGGCGCTTCCAGCGCCTCCTCCCGCCCCCTCGAGAGGGGGCGGGCAGTGTGGGGCGAGTGACCCGGTGGCCGTGCACGGGGAGCGGGAACAGGATTCTTCGGGGGGTTTCATCGGGAACCAGGTGAAGGGATGCTCTTCCCTGGCAGTGCGTCGATGGGATATCACCCCCGTGGGGGAGGGGCTGACGGGGAGGGGATGGAACATCCCCTTTCCCTGTCGCTCGCGTCTCACCGAAGACGTCTTTCCATGCGAGCCGTCGACCAACCCCCGCCCCCGCGGGGGAACAACCTTTTATGGGCGCGTAAGGAGTAACTCATCCTGATGGCACCATGAATGAGATAGAGACGGACTCGCTTGATGCGGCTATAGAACGCGGCCGCACCAGACTCGATGCACGGATGCAGACCCTCTCCGGCGAACTTGGATACCCGGATACCGCATACGCCCTCCCCGTGACCTATGCCATCACCGGGACTGCCGTTCGTGATGCCGACGAAGCGCGTGAAGCATACCGGCAGTCCGGCAACAACCTTCTTGTCGCCTGCGAATGCCTGATGGCCGCTGCAGGCGCGGTTGGACCGCCGTACACGGGTTTCATCCCGGACACGGTTCTCAGGCAGCTCGGCTACACCCTTGTCGACGGGAGCGTCATAGGTCTTGGCCTCATCGTCGGGAAACCTGAGAGCCCCGATGCAGCCGCCGCCATCTGCCGGGAGATGCAGGAGAAGTACCTCCTCACCTTCCTTGCCGGCGGCGTGGTGGAGGCTCTCTCCGGTGCCGGTGTCCGGCTGGGACTCGAGTATCGGCTGGTGCCGCTCGGGCCGGAGAGCGCTCGTGGGATCCATTTCGCCGACATCCTTGCCAGGATTGCCATGATGTTTGGCGGGGTGAAGCCCGGCGATGCCCCGGCCCTCCTCTCTTACGCCGCAGAGAGGGCAAAGGCGTTTGTTGTAGTCTTTCCCGGTCTCACAGATGAGGAGATAGCGTTTGTCGACTCACTCCGGGTTCTCGGGATGCCTATCCTGACTCTCGACGGCGGTTACCGGGGCGGGGAGTGGATCCCGGTCACCTCCGGTGAAGCCGTGCAGACCGGCATGGAGCTCCGCGGGATACGGGTCACGGTTACCGCGATCCCGATCCCGATGGCCTGCTCCCCTGCGTTTGAGGGAAAGAGCATCCGCAAAGAGGAGATGTACGTTGAGTTCGGAGGCGGCCGGACACCTGCTTTCGAACTTCTCCGGACGCGACCGCGCCAGGAGGTCGAGGACGGGAATGTAACCGTCATCGGACCGGAGGTTGACGACGTCACGGCAGGCTCCGCCCTCCCGCTTGCGATCCTGGTGGATGTTGCCGGCAAAAGGATGAAGCCCGACTACGAACCCGTGCTTGAGAGGCGGATCCATACCTTCATCAACTACGGCGAAGGCTCCTGGCACGTCGCCCAGCGCGACCTCGTCTGGGTCAGGCTCTCGAAGGATGCGGTGGCAAAAGGTGTCAGGATCCGCGACATCGGGACACTGCTTGCCCACAAACTCAAGATGGAGTTCCCGGATCACATCGAAGCGATACAGGTGACGCTTGTAACCGAGAGAGCGAAGGTCGAGGAGATGCTCCCGCAGGCGCGTGAGATCTACAGGAGACGCGACGAACGGATTGCCGGCATGAAGGATGACGATGTGGAGGTCTTCTACTCCTGCACCCTGTGCCAGACGTTTGCTCCAAACCACGTCTGCATCATTACCCCGGAACGCCCGGCGCTATGCGGCGCGATCACATGGCTCGATGCCAGGATTGCCCACGAGATCACGCCCTCCGGGGCAAACCAGCCGGTTGAAAAGGGGGGAGCGGTCGACGCTCTCCGCGGCGAGTTTGCAGGTGTGAACCGGTTTGTGAAGAAGGCATCTCACGGCGAGACCGACCGGGTCTCGCTCTACAGCATAATAGACTACCCGATGACCGCCTGCGGGTGTTTTGAGTGCATCGCGGCTATCGTCCCCGAGGTGAACGGCATCCTGATCGTGAACCGTGACCACCCCGGGGAGACGCCGCTCGGTATGACCTTCTCGACCCTTGCCGGGACAATCGGCGGCGGTGCGCAGACCCCGGGGTTCCTCGGGATAGCAAAGAACTACATCCTGAGCGAGAGGTTCCTGCAGGCCGAGGGCGGTATCGCGCGGGTGGTCTGGATGCCGACCTCCTTAAAGGAGGAGCTCGGCGAGCGGCTGCGGGAGAGGCTTGCAGCAGCGGGGATCCCGGAGATGTATGAGAAGATCGCGGACGAGGTCACGGCGCCGACGATCGAAGACCTGATCGCGTTCCTCGAGCGTGTCGAGCACCCGGCGCTCGCTATGAAACCGCTGATCTGAGGAGGGAGTTATCTGTGAGTGAAAACAGTTCTGATAAACCAGCCATCCGGGAGGTGCGCCTCGGCGCAACACGCGCTGAGGGCGGAACCCGGGAGGTATCCTACGTTATAGGCGGCGAACAGGGTCTGCCGTTCTGCGGCAACGACCCTGGCCGACGCCTTGTGGCACTAGAGATCTGCGACGATCCGGCGATCTGGCCGCCGGTCGTCCGCAACTACGTGGGCGACCTTGCAAACAACCCCGAGGATTGGGCAGAGGCAGCGGAGCGCAGATACGGTGCAGACCTTGTGCGGTTGAACTTCACCAGCGCAAAAAAACGAGGGTTTGATGCGTTTGCCGAGATCGCCTCGACAACAGAACGCGTGCTTGCGGCAACGACCAGACCCCTGATAATCGAGGGCAGCAACGACCCTCAGGTTGACAGCGAGGTCTTCCGCCGCTGCGGTGAGGCGGGTGAGGGCGAGCGTCTCCTCCTCGGGACAGCGGAGGCCGACAGATACCGGAGCGTTGCCGCGGCGGCGCTGGCATACGGGCATCTGGTGATCGCACAGTCGCCCATCGATGTCAACCTGGCAAAACAGCTAAACATCCTTCTCCGGGAGACGGGCGTGCCGGAGGACCGGATCGTGATCGACCCCTACACAGGGGCGCTCGGCTACGGGTTTGAGTACTCCTACTCGGTGATGGAGCGGATACGTCTTGCCGCGCTCGCCGGCGACGGCGACCTGGCGATGCCCATGATCAGCGCTCCCACCGACACCCTCACCATCCGGGAGGTGCGGGAGGCCGTACCGGAGGAGCAGGATGCCATGGCGGTTGCATGGGAATTCTACACCGCATACTCCGCCTTTGTCGCCGGGGCTTCGATCGTCTCTGTCCGCCATCCGCTGACGGTGGAAAGGCTCAAAAAGGTGCTGGAGGCCTGAAAACCGATGGCGATGAAAGCGCTTGATATCTATAAGCACCTGCCGAAGACGAACTGCAAGAAGTGCGGTTACCCGACCTGTCTGGCCTTCGCCATGAAACTTGCCGTCGGAAAGGCGGATATAGAGGCCTGCCCCGACATAGACCCTGGGGCGAAGGCGCTTCTTGGAGGAGTGACCAGACCGCCGGTGAGGGCGGTCACGATCGGCGCAGGCGAGCGATCGGTCACGGTCGGCGAGGAGTTTGTCATGTTCCGGCACGAGAAGACCTTCTACCACCCGCCCGGGATCATGGTGGAGGTCTCCGACACCTGGCCGGATGATGAGGTTCGATCCGTGGTGGCGGAGGTGAGGGAGGCGGTCGTCGAACGTGTGGGTCAGGACCTCGTCCTCAACGGTGTGGCGGTGAGAAACGAGAGCGGGGACGCCGATCGGTTCGCAGAGACCGTGTACCTTGCCGGCGGCGGAACCGGTCTTCCGCTCGTGCTGATATCTGACGACCTTCCAGGTTTTGAGGCGGCCCTTGCGGTAGCAGGACAGTACCGGCCGCTGATCCACGCGGCGACCGCCGATAACTGGGAGCCGCTGGCCGCGCTTGCTAAACAGTATGGCTCCCCTCTTGTCGTCCGGGCTGGGACGCTGGCCGACCTCGCCGCGCTTGCCGGAAACTGCGCCGGCGCGGGGGTCGCCGACCTGCTGCTCGACCCCGCACAGGGGTCGCTCCAGGGTTATATCGCCACCGCGACCGCGATCCGGAGGAGCGCCATCGAGCGGACGGAACCCGCGCTCGGCTACCCCATCTACCTGGACGCAGGAACATTCAAGGATACCGATGCAGCAGTCGCTGCGGGCATCCTCAAGTATGCGGGGGTCATCGTCACCCCGCGGCTATCCCGCGCATCGAGGGAGGCGGCGCTCACCCTGCGTCAGAACACCTACACCGACCCGCAGCACCCCATCCAGGTGGCACCCGGGGTCTACCCGGTCAACGATCCCGGACGGGAGGCGCCCGTCCTCCTCACGGTGAACTTCTCGCTCACCTACTTCACGATCCTTGGCTACCTCGAGGCTTCCCGGATGCCCTGCCACCTCCTGATCGTGGATACGGAAGGGCTCTCGGTTCTAACATCGGTCGCCGGCGGGAAACTGACGGAGACGATAGTGGCCGATGCTCTCAAGAAGTTCGGCGTCGCCGACCTGGTTGACCACCGTCTCCTCATAATCCCCGGTTACGCCGCTCCGCTCACCGGGAAGATCGAGGATGCAACCGGCTGGAGGGTGATGGTCGGACCCCGCGATGCAGCCGATCTCCCTGAATACCTTGAGAAGGAGTGGAAGACCTGATGCCGACGGTGACGTTCCTCCCCGGCTACCGGAAGGTGACCGTTCCCGAGGGGACGAGCCTTCTTGATGCGGCACGCGCGGCCGGTCTTGCGATGAACGTGGTCTGCGGCGGGCAGGGTAAGTGCGGAAAGTGTCTGGTCTTCATAAAGAGCGGGAATGTCTCGTTTGAACGCGAAAAATTCCGCAAATTCTTCTCCGACCCAGAGATCGCGCGGGGTGCCTGCCTTGCCTGCCAGGCGACCGTTCTCGGTGACGTCCTGGTGGATGTCCCGGAAGGATCGCTCATCCAGGAGCAGAAGATCCTGGTGGAGATCCCTGGCAGGGAGGAGATCCCGCTCAACCCTGCCGTCAGGAAGTATGAGGTCTACCTCAGTCCGCCGTCGCTCGATGACACCACCCCTGACCTCACCAGGCTGCTGGAAGGGGTTGAAGCGGTGGGCGGACCGCCTCCAAACCGTGTCTACGCGCCGCTTGGTGTCCTCCGCTACCTCCCGCAGGTGCTCCGGCGGAGTGACTGGCACGTGACCGCCACGGTCGCGCTCGTGCCCGGCGGGTATCGACTGAGCAGTGTGGACAAGGGCGACACCACCGGCCGGGTATACGGCGCGGCGGTCGACCTCGGAACGACGACGGTCGTGGTCTACCTCTGGAGCCTGGTCGATGGCCAGATCCTCTCCACGGCGTCCAACTACAACCGGCAGATCTCCTGCGGCGAGGATATCCTCTCAAGGGTGAACTTCTCCAGGAAGGGCGGTCTTGCACGGCTGCAGCACCTCGCAGCGGAGAGCATAAATGAGGCGCTGAAGAGCGCCGCAGATGCCGCCGGGATAGATCTTGAAGAGGTCTTTGAGGTGATGGTTGCCGGAAACACCGTGATGACACACCTCTTTCTCGGGATCGACCCCGGCTACATGATCGCCGAGCCCTACATACCGGTCGTGCAGCGGATGCTCTCGACGGCCGCCCGCCGGGTCGGCATCGCGACACATGAGAACACCGGCATCTACACCTTCCCCGCGGTCTCGAACTTCATCGGCGGCGATGTAATCGCCGATATCCTGGCCACCGGGATGACGGAACGCGAGGAGGTCACCCTCCTGATAGATATAGGCACTAACTTCGAGGCCGTGCTCGGCAACCGTGACTGGATGCTCTCCTGCTCGGGTGCTGCCGGCCCCGCCCTCGAGGGTGGAGAGGTGCTGTTTGGTATGCGCGCAAACCCCGGCGCGATCGAGAGCATCCAGATCGATCCCGCTACGCTCACACCAACCTACACGACCATCAACAGCATAGCAGCCCCCCGGGGCATCTGCGGTTCGGGCCTCGTCGATCTGGTTGCGGAACTGCTCCGTGCCTGTGTCATCGACCGAACAGGCGGAATCAACCTTGAGATTGATCACCCCCGGATCCGGAAAGGAAGGTATGCCCCGGAGTTTGTTGTGGCCTGGAAGGAGGAGACACAGATAGGGAAGGATATCGTCATAACCGAGAACGACATCAAGAACCTCATCATGAGCAAGGCCGCGATCCACGGCGCCTGCATGACGCTGCTCGATGCGGCGGGGCTGACGGCTCGCGATATCGAGAGGGTCTGCCTCTCGGGGGCGTTCGGGAACTACATCAACAAGGAGAACGCCATCACGATCGGGTTGATCCCTGATGTGCCCCTCGAGCGTGTGGAGAATATCGGGAACGGTGCGATCACGGGTGCAAACATCGCCCTGGTCAACCGCAAACGGCGTAAGGAACTCGACGGCCTTGCAAGGAAGATCACATACATCGAACTGAATGCCGACCCCTCCTTCATGGACCGCTACACATCGAGCTGTTTCCTGCCGCACACCGACCTTTCGCTATTCCCGCGCGTGCAGCAGATGCTTGAGGCGTGCAGGCTGGGGCAGGGGGTGGGCTCACGGCAGGGATGATACCCTCCCCAGAACTCAATGCAACGGGTGTCGGGGGGCTGCCCCACCGTGACCCGGAGGAGGCCTGCCGGGCAGTGCTTGAAATCTTTCCCCGTATCCCCTATGTGCCCACCCTGCCGAACCGGGGGCTCCTGGAGGGGATAGTCTTTGCAGACTCCGAGCACCTCCCCGGCGGCGTGATCAGGGACGGCAGACTCGTTCTCGACCGGAGCATCGATCCCTCTGAGGCGATGGAGCGGATCCTGCTCGACTACCTTGAGGGGAACGCAGAGCCCTACGCGGTCGGCAGGGACTACGGTTCGGGGTTTCATGCGATGATGACCCGCGACCTCTCGGACGCACTGATAGTCAAGTGTCAGGTGACGGGTCCGGTCACGTTCGGGATGCAGGTTGTGGATGAGGCGCGCCGGCCCATCCTCTACGACCCGGAGTACGCCGACCTGCTTGGAAAACTTCTGGGTCTGCGGGCGCGGTGGTGTGAGATCGCGATGCGCGAGCGGATGATGGCGCGTGAGACGCTGGTGGTCCTGAGCGAGCCCTACCTTGCCTCGCTCGGGTCAGCGGTCGTGCCGGTGGATGCGGGGGTCGCAGCGTCTGCGTTCCAGGATATCGCCTCTATCCTGGATGGAGGGCTCGGGATCCACTGCTGCGCGAACACCGACTGGAGTTTTGTCCTGGGTCTCCGGCCGGCCCTGGTCTCGATCGATGCCTGGACGTATGCACGCGAGTTTCTGCTCTACCTCGATGAGGTTGCGGCATACATGGAGGATGGCGGGGTTGTTGCCTGGGGGATCGTCCCGGCCGATTACACCGTCTTCGCCGCGGAGAGTCAGGACTCGTTCTTCTCGAGGTTCCAGGCGATCCGCGCCCGTGCAGCCGGGATCATCGATCCCGACCTCTTTGACCGGCAGTCGATGATCACACCGACCTGCGGGATCCGGACCGCCGGCGAGCGTGAGGCTGTCGCGATCATGGAGGCGGCCGCCTCGCTCTCACGCCGCCTGCGGGGTGAGGGGGCATGACCCGGCCGTGCACCGTTGTCATATCCGGGAAAGGCGGGACAGGGAAGACCACGATCTCGGCGCTCCTGGTTGATGCCCTGGTCAGGGCAGGCGAACGTCCGATCCTTGCCGTGGATGCCGATCCAAACGCGAACCTTCACGAGGCTCTCGGCATCACGCTCAATGAGACGCTGGGGAGCATGCGCGAGGAGGCCTTCACCCGCTCCATCCCGCCCGGCATGGACAGGACGGGCTACATCAGGTACCGGTTCCGCCGGGCGCTGGCGGAGGCGGAGGGCTACGACCTTCTTGCCATGGGACGGCCTGAGGGGTCGGGATGCTACTGTTTCCCAAACGCGCTCTTAAAGGAGTGCATCGAAACGCTCGAACGCGACTACCGGTACGTCATCGTGGACTCCGAGGCGGGTATGGAGCACATATCCCGAGGGACCATCAGGAGACCGGATATCCTGCTGATAGCAAGCGATCCTGGAGCCCGCGGGATCCGGACCGCCGGCCGCATCCGCGACCTTGCGGAGTCGCTCGGTCTTGAGCCCGAGAAGATATTCCTGGTCGTCAACCGTGACCACGGGGATGCTGTTATCGAGAGCGATCTCCCGCTTATCGCCCGGATCCCGGAGGACCCGGCTGTCGATGAGGCAGACCTTGCGGGAACGCCGATCGCGGAGATACCTGACGAGAGTCCGGCGCGGGTGGCGGTTCGTGACCTTGCCGCGCGGGTGGTCGAGACCTGTGCCAGGCGGCGTGGGTAATGGAGAGAAGAACGGATCCCCTCCCGGGTCTCTGCGCCGTGCGGCACCCCGCAAGTGAAGATGCTCAGCACCGTTTACGCTGCTGCCGGGACCTGATGGGTCTTTAGGATGCATGTTTTTTCCTGCGGATCTTCTCTCGCCGCGACCCCTTTTTAACACGGCAGGCGAAACAGGTACCAACCATGGCAATCCATCCCATCGATTACCGCTACGGCACGCCGGAGATGCGTGCCGTCTGGAGCGAGGAGAACCGTTTTCGGGCGATCGTCACGGTCGAGGTGGCGCTGGCCCGTGCCGAGGCGGCGCACGGGATGATCCCGCCCGCGGATGCAGAGACGATCGCGGCCTGCGCGGGGCGGGCGCGGCCGGAGCGGGCAAAGGAGATCGAGGCCGAGATCAACCACGATATGATGGCGATCGTCAAGACGATTGCCGAGGTCTGCGGTGATGCCGGCCGCTGGATCCACTACGGAGCGACCTCAAACGATATCCTGGATACTGCAACCGCGCTCCAGATCCGCGAGAGCCTATCACTGATCGAGGAGAAACTTCAGCGGCTCCTCTCGGTCCTCCTTGACCGGAGCGAGGAGACGAAGACCCTTGTCTGCGCCGGACGCACCCACGGCCAGATCGGTGTCCCGACGACATACGGTCTCCGGTTTGCGATCTGGGCTGCCGAGGTGGGGCGTCACATCGAGCGGCTCCGCCAGATGCGCCCCCGGGTTGTCGTCGGGCAGCTCACGGGAGCGGTGGGGACGCAGGCGGCGCTGGGTGATGCCGGTATAGAGATCCAGGAGACTATGATGGAGATCCTGGGGATCGGATCGGTGGACGTCTCGAACCAGGTTGTCTCGCGCGATCGCTACGCGGAGTACTTCATGCTCCTTGCAAACGTCGCGACAACGCTTGACAAGATCGGGCTTGAGATCCGGCTGATGCAGCGCTCCGAGATCGGTGAACTCGCGGAGCCGTTCGGGAAGAGGCAGGTGGGCTCAAGCACGATGCCGCACAAGCGAAACCCTATCAGGAGCGAGCAGGTCTGCGGGCTTGCCCGGATCGTTCGATCCGCGGTCGAACCGGCGCTGTTAAACAACGTCCTCTGGGACGAACGCGACCTGACGAACTCCGCTCCCGAACGGGTGATCTTCCCCGAGGCGTCGGTGCTGACCGACCACATACTTAAAGTGATGATCGAGGTGCTGAAAGGGCTCGAGATCGACCATGAGAGGATCAGGAGGAACCTGATGCTGCTCCGCGGCGTGAACCTTGCCGAGTCGGTGATGATCGAACTGACAAAACGCGGCATGAACCGGCAGGAGGCTCATGAGGTTATGAGGACGGCGAGCATGGAGGCTCTTGCCCGTGACCGCGACCTTGGCCAGGTGCTGGCCGGTCGGCCGGAGGTGACGAGGTTCATCAGCCCCGGTGAACTGGACGCTCTCCTCGACCCGAATGCCTATACCGGGACGGCGGTACGGCAGGTGGACCGGTTGATCGAGAAACTCCGGCCGCTCTGCTCGTGAGTGCGCGGCCGTTTGGGCGGGGGGGTGCGCCACGGCGTCCCGCGTCAGGTCTGTGGAGAACCGCAGAAGATGACCATCTCTCACCCGCGGTAAGGCGGCGATGATACCACTTCCTCTCCTGCTCAGGCCGCAACCATCACCAGCAGAAGCGTTGCCACCTTTGCGGCCATGCTCGCCACGTAAGTGACCAGCGAAACCCTGACGCCGAGGCTGCCAAACAGCGAGAGGTAGAGCGGCACCGAGTACTTGATGTATATCATGGTGATGACCGCCATGCTCCCCAGGATGAGCGTGATGAGCGCCGTCTCGAGCGTGAGTGCGCCGGTCTCGATCAGTGATGCAACGATCGCGTAGCCTGCCGAGAAATGGGCTGAGTGAGCCACGAGCGCCGCGGCGCTCTCGCCAGGGAGACCGACGAGCCGGAGGAGGGGGTCAAAGGCTGCTGCGATCAGGTCGATGATCCCGGTCTCCGAGAGGAGGGCGAAGACTATCAGAGCGGCCAGGGTGACCGGGACAACCCGCCGGAGCGTCGGGACCGCCTTCCTGCACCCCGAGATCACGACCTGGCGGTTGAGTGCAACAGGAGTCTCTGGTGCAGCGGGAGCCGCGACCTGCGGCTGCCCATCCGCAAGAAACCGGCGGCTGTAGAGGAGAGCAAATAACCCCTGGATACCGCTTGAAAAGAGGTTCAACCCGGTATAGATCCCGCCGACCACGGGGCCAAGGAGAACCAGCGCGACCGGCAGGTGGACGCGAAAGAGCGACTCGCCCAGGACCACCGGAAATGCGCCCATGATGAGGGCCGGGATCACCTCCTCTTCTCTCACATCTCCATTCTGGTAATACCCGGCGAGCATCGATTTTCCCGCAGTTGCGTTGACCGCCATCGCGATGATCGAGAGGACAGATGCTTCAGAGAGGCCGGATAGTCTGCAGAAAGGGGCTGTGAGCGAGGAGAGTCGGGAAAAGATCCCGGTCTCCGCGAGGATGTTCGCTATGGCGATCCCAAGGGTCACGAGCAGAACGGCCCTCACCGCGTAGGAGATCAGCGGCACGACCTTCATCACCCTGTCCAGACGTTATAGGTTGTCAAACGGCCGTAACCGTATCGGTGATCTGAACCGGTATAGTTTATCCCGGCGTGAGGGGGTGGCTCCGCCGCAACCCAATAAAAGGTGGGCGGTGCTGAGAGCAGCTGCCTGCCAGTGTCTATTCAGACGCGGCTTCAAGACGACACGGGCATCAGCGGATCCAGGTTATCAGAGGCTCGCGCCGCGCCGGTTTCGGCGGGAGGCCGGCGGGGTAGCCAAAGACCAGCGGCGCCACTATGCGGTAGCCGTCCGGAACCTTCAACTCTGCAAGGAGGGCGGGGTTCTTCTCAACTATGGCCGCAGAACCGATCCAGCAACTCCCAATTCCGAGCGCCCAGGCGGCAAGCATCATGTTCTCCGCACAGAGGGCGCAGTCTATGACACCTGACTGCGCCTCCCTTGAACCGAGGACAAGAACCAGCACCGGGGCGTTGTAAAAGAGGCTGAACCCCGGGCTCCTGAGCGCTGCCAGGAACTCCTCAGACCCGGGGCCACCCTCCCTGGCGACCATCTCTGCCAGGATCGGTCTGCAGTAATCTGAGACGCGCCGCAACAGGTCGCGGTCTTTTACCACCACAAACCGCCAGGGCTGAAGCCCCATGGCGGTGGGGGCCTCAATACCCGCAGCGATGATAGTCTGCAACAGATCATCCGGAACGTCCCTCTCGGTGTAGTTGCGAATACTCCGGCGATCCCGGATCACGGAGATGACTGTGAACTCTTTATCTTGCAGGGGGTGAAGGGGGCGGAGCAGGAAGACCCCGGTCGAGAGGCGCGGGGATGAAAGCGGAGCCGCCCTTCTGATATAGATCCGGAGATTACAGAAAACTACATCCTATTATAACGCTTAATATTGCTTCTGTGCTCCAAGCCTAAAAGTATCGGATGTATCCTTCAAGAGAGCAAATCACGCTCCTCATGAAGCACATCCATGCCTGTCGGTTTGTGTACAACCATTCTCTGGAACAGAAGATCAAAGCATACGAGCAAGATGGCCAAAAACTCTCTTGCTTCGACTTGAACAATCGTCTTCCTGCCCTCAAGGAAGAATATCCGTGGCTCAAGGAAGTCAACTCGCAGTCGCTCCAGAGTGCAAACAAGAACCTCGACAACGCTTTCACCCGGTTCTTCAGGGAGAAGAAGGAATTCCCCCGGTTCAAGTCAAAGAAGAACCCTGTACGGTCTTTTCAGGTACCACAACATTACCATGTGAATTTTGACCAGAGGACGATCAAATTCCCTAAGATCGGTGAGGTTAAGACCGTCTTCCACCGAATCTTCACTGGGAAGATGAAGTATGCCACGGTGTCTGTAACATCGACGGGAAAATGGTTTGTCAGCATCCTTGTCGACGACGAGGAACCTGAGCCTAAACCTGTACCGTTCACATCTGACACGACGGTCGGGATTGATGTTGGCTTAACCGACTTCGCAACCTTCTCCACTGGAGAGAAGATTGAGAACCCCCGATACCTGAAGACCTCCCTCCAGCGGTTGAAAGTGTTGCAAAGGCGAGTGTCACGGAAGAAGAAGGGGTCAAAGAACCAAGAGAAGGCGATCCGGAAACTTGCCCGGTGCCATGAAAAAGTCGCCAACCAAAGAAACGATTTCCTGCACAAAATCTCTTTTCGAGTTGTGAGCGAGAACCAAGCTATTGCAGTGGAGTCGTTGAATGTTGGCGGGATGATGAAGAACCATTGTCTGGCACAGGGGATTGGAGATGTATCGTGGAGCACGTTCTTTACGATGCTGGATTACAAATGTCGAAAGTATGGGAAGACGCTCCTGAAGATCGGGCGGTTCGATCCATCCTCAAAGATATGTAATAATTGTGGATATCTCGAGCGGGATCTTGCCCTCTCTGAGAGGGAATGGGTCTGCCCGGTCTGTGATACTCATCACGACCGCGATATCAATGCGGCGATCAATATCAAGAAGTTCGCCCTGCAAGAACAGAATCTTGTCGGGGTATCAGGTGCGGGACGCACCGTTGAGCCTGTGGACTCGCTCCCGGTGGGGAGGAGGATGAAGCAGGAAGCCACGCCCGAGAGGCGCGTGGTAGTTCACCTGTCTGCATGATACACGGGTAGCCGCCAGCGGTATTTATACCCTGCACCCGGTCTGGCGGGTGTGAGCGGACTTTGCCGCTGATTTGCAACTCATGGAGGGTGCCCGGCCTGCCTCTGCAGACGTGTCATGGCCTCCCGGATGGCAGCAAGCGTGCAGGGCAGGAGCAAACCTTTCTTACCGGCGACATCCGCTGGCTGGATGGTTGCAGAATGTGCGGCCAGGACGTAACTCTCCGCAAAGAGGTCAAGTCCACCACTGGCAAAGTCTTCAAGCGAGATCGGGATCGATACGCCGTCGCTGGACGGGGTGCTCGATACCGGGCAGACCAGCAGGCTCCCCCTCTCTCCACCCCTTATGACCACCACCGGGCGCACCTTCCGCTCACCGTCGCCTCCTATGCGCACCGGTGCCAAAACGAGATCCCCGAGTAATCTCTCGTGACAGAAACAATAAATCGATCCCGGCAGGCGATTGAACGGCGGCGAATGCAGGACGCGGAAAAGAGGGTCTCCGGGTGAGGCGTCTGCCCAATCGAGATACAGTTTCCATCCATGGCACGGCTTTCCATGGGCAATCGCGGCGGGGGTGATCCAGCGAAGAGAGGTTTTTCAGTGAGACGCGGGAGACCGGGGGAAGGGGCGTCTCCGTCTCCCCCCTCCCCGTCAGCCCCGCCCCCCGGGGGGAGATATCCCATAGACGCACTGCCAAGAAGCAGACAACCTCTTAGCCGTCAACGCAAAGACCCTCACCGAGAACCCGTTCCTGCACCCCGTGGCACGGCCATCCGGTCAATCGCCATGCACTGCCCGCTCCCCGCAGGAAAAGGCGTTTCTGAAAAGACGTGCGAGAGAGCGGGGGGAGGGGCATCTCGCCCACGCACCCTCCCCCACCCACGGTCTCATCCGGTGCGGCGCTGCCGCCACAAACACGGGGCCTCTCCCTTTGATCAGGTGCCGGAACTCCGTTCGCGGTCACGGAATGCGTTCTCGTTCTTCGTCCTCTCCTTCACCCTCTCTGCCAGGGGATGCCCCTCGGGGTTGCCGGGAGACGGCCCCTTCCCGTTGCCGGGCTCGATGAGAGATACGGCACCTCTGCCGATGACAGTGACATTCCCATCCTCTGTCACTGCACTGCCGTTAACAGTCAGGTTGCCCTCAGCCGCCAGCGGAGCAACGTCCGCCCGCCGATACTTCAGGATGAACGTGCCGCCATCCTTCATGCAGTAGTTGACCTTCGCGGGGGTTGCGTTTCCGATTGTAAAGATCGAGGGATCCGCTATCGTCACGTTTGCCTCATCGGCTTCGGCAAACCCGAGCCATTCGGAGACGCTGACAAAGACGGTCATGAAACCCCTGCTCTTCTGGTTCAGAAGACCAGGAGCCACCTCAACCGCCGCTGTCTGCGGGTTCACCGTCACGTTCAGGGAATCGGTGGTCACGTTGCCGGTAGCGTTGTTCTCAACCGCCACAGTGACCGTGTAGATGCCTGCAACCGGGTATCTGTGGGTTGCCTGGATGGTTGCGTTCTGCTCATCGTCTGCCAGAATCTCTGCTGGCGTTCTCACTGTCCCCCAGTCGATGAAGGCAGAGAGGTTCAGCAGATCGATGCCGTCCGTGTCGTTGCAGGCCGCGAGAACGGTTACCGGTTCCCCGGCAAGCACGCTGAGGTCATCACCTGCATCGACCACCAGAGCGGCCTGCACCGCAGGGGCCAGCAGGGCAACAGCGATCAGCAGCATGCTGATTTGAGTGGCAGCATTCTTCTTCATGGATACATCACCTCAGCCAGGTACTCTTCTCCATCCCCTATTTGAGCGCATTGAGCTCCCCGGTTAGATCAATAAACCGACTGTTGCCAGAAAGACGAGATGGGTTCTTCAACCTCTACGTAAATGGGAGGTTGGGGTGCTCGAAATAAAGGGCGTTTGCCGGTGGCATGCAGGAGACAGGGGCGTGGGGGCGTGCCGCCCCTCACGGGCGGTTCCCCATCGATAGGGTGCCCTGGAGGTTATCCTCTCTCTCTGACGATTCTGTGAAACCGCTTCCCGAGATCTCATCTTCCGGCACGGCCATCGGGCCAATCGCCGGAGGCCTGCCTGCCTGCACCACCCGGCCGGCCTACCCGGAGAGCGTTTGCTATGACCGCAAGCGAGAGCCCCATATCCCCGACCGCCACCGCCATCCAGAGTGAGACCAGACCGAGTACGGCGAGCGCGGCGATCCCGAGTTTAACGACGACCGCCGATGTGACGTTCTGCCGGACGACAGAGACCGTCTTCTCCGAGAGCGCCACAAGGTAGGCAACACGTGAGATCTCATCCTCCATCACAACGATATCCGCAGCCTCTATCGCAGCATCCGAGCCTATCGCCCCCATCGCCACGCCGACGTTTGCCCGGGCAAGCGCGGGGGCGTCGTTCACGCCGTCGCCGACCATGACCACGATGCCGTAACGCTCCATCAGCCGCTCGACCATCGCCACCTTCTCCTCGGGGAGGAGACCCGCATAACACTCATCGATCCCGATGCGCCGTGCCACCGCCATGCCGACGCGCTCGTTATCCCCCGTGAGCATCACCGTCCGGATCCCCCGCGCCCTGAGAGCGGCAACCGTTGCCTCTGCCTCCTCCTTGATGACGTCCGAGAGCGCTATAAGCCCGATAACCCCTGAGATTGTCCCGACAAGAACGACGGTCTTTCCCTCAGCCTCCAGCCGTTCATAGACCGATCGCCATTCACCGCTGGATGGTGCAGAGTTTCCAACCGTGTAGACGCTGCCGCCGATCCTTCCCCGAACACCCCTCCCCGCGGTCGAGACGAACTCCTCGACCTCATCCAGAACGATACCCTCCCTCCCGGCACGCCGTCTGATCGCCTCCGCGATCGGGTGGCCGGATCGGGATTCAAGCGACGCGGCGATGGCAAGCACCTCACCCTCCGGGACGCCAAACCCTATAACATCCTCCACCTCAAGCCTCCCGGTTGTGAGCGTCCCGGTCTTGTCAAAGACCATCACCCTTGCGCGCCCCACAGCCTCCAGGGCGTCACGACCCTTGATCAGCACACCGTTATGCGCCGCGGTCGTGATCCCCGATACCATCGAGACCGGGGTGGATATGGCAAGCGCGCAGGGGCAGGCGATGACCAGCAGGACGAGCGCCCTGTAGATCGCCTCAAGGAACGGCACGCCGAAAGCAACCGGAGGAACGATCATCAGGACCGCAGCGGCGAGTATCACACCCGGCGTGTAGTAGCGGGAGAACCGCTCGATGAACGTTTCCGTGGGGGAGGGGTGGGCCTGCGCCTCCTCGACCAGCGCCGCAACACGGGCTATGGTGCTCTCCTTCACCGGTTTTGTCACCCTGACCTCAAGGTAGCCCTCGATGCACTGCGTTCCAGCGTATACATCGTCCCCCGCGCCCTTCGCCACCGGAACGCTCTCGCCGGTGATAGCCGCCTGGTCGACGGAGGAGCCCCCGGCAACGACGACCCCATCGAGCGGGATGATATCCCCCGGTCTCACGATCACGGTCTCGCCAACACCAACCTCCTCAACGCCGACCGTCACCTCGGTACCGTCCCGCCTCACCCTGGCCGTCGGTGGCGCCAGGTGGAGGAGCGAGGCTATCGAGCGTTCAGCCCTCCCCGCGGCGTACTCCTCCAGGAACTCGGCGATGGCATAGAGGTAGAGCACGGTCGCCCCTTCGGCAGGATTGCCTATCAAAAACGCGCCCGCTGCGGCGATGGCGACGAGCACGGCGATGCTGAACCGGAACCGGATGAGAGAGACCGCCGCCGTCTTGAGGAGATCGCGGCCGGATACGACCGCTGCAGCGAGCAGCAGCAGGTTTCCGGCAAGCGTCCATGTGGTGGCATAGACGGCAAGTATCCCGAAGAGGAGGAGGAGACCCGCGACGATGAAGACCGCGATCTCCCGGCGGTCGAGAACCGGGCCGCAGGTCGCGCAGACCCCCTCGCGGCAGATGCTGCAGGACGCTGACGCCTCACGCGCCATCGAGGCCACCTCCGCCATGACCCCATCGCGCACCGAACCGCTGCATGGTTACCCTATCTTCTGTATCACAGCCGTAAAGTATGATTCGAAGGGTGTGCCCCAAAAGGTCTGTTTTTTCACCGGCCGCACCATAACCCTCCAGGGATGGCAGACGAGATGGAGATTATAAGATCGGCGCTCCGGAGGGCACGTGAAGACGGGGCGGACGCGGCCGGCGCTCTGCCGGCCGCAAACCTCCTTGACTGCCCCTCGGCGGCCGCGGACGGATGGCGGGGAGCGCGGGACGAACGGGGGGCCTATATCGTCATTGGCCTCTACCACGACCCCGGAAAACCCGAACTCGACCTCTGGGAACCGGGTCGGGGGACGCCCGGGGATCGGATCCTGGCGGGGATCGGGAAGGACGTTGTCCGCTGGTTGCAGGAGACCCACGGCACCAGCGCACGTCTCATCCCCTACCAGATAGAGGATGGCGGGATCTACCTCAAAGACGCGGCCTGCCTCGCCGGAATCGGGCGGATGGGCAGGAACAACCTTGTCATCGTCCCCAGTTACGGCCCCAGGGTGCGGTTCCGGGCGGTATGGGCCGACCTGGACTGCCCGGAACCGGATCGTCCCTGGGCCGAAGACCCTTGCAGAGACTGCCCGGGCTGCTGCATCAGCGCCTGTCCGATGGATGCCTTCGCTTCCGGCCGGTATGACCGGGAGCGGTGCATGGCGCGGATGAACGCCGACAAAGCCTCAGGGAGGGGGCGGATCGATCACTGCCGGGCGTGCGAACTCGCCTGCAGGAAAGGGTTATGAGGCGGCGGACGATGCCGCCAGCTCCTCAAGTTTTGCCTTCACCTCGTCAACGTGCCCATCCACCTTCACGTTCCTCCAGACTGCAGCGATCTTTCCCTCGGGATCGATGATGAAGGTGCTCCGGTCGACACCCTCATACTCCCTGCCGCAACGCTTCTTCCTGACCCAGGCGCCGTATGCCGCGATCACGTCGTGGTCGGGGTTGGATAGGAGATGAACGGAGAGGTTGTGCTTCTCGGCAAACCGTTTGTGGCTCCGCGGCGGGTCCGGGCTGATACCTATAACCCTGGCGTTCAGGCGTTCAAACTCCTCCATCTCCTCTGTGAACGACCTGGCTTCCAGGGTGCAGGCCGATGTGTTGTCCTTCGGGTAGAAGTAGACCACCACATAGGCGCCCCGCATATCCTGGAGCGATACGGGCTGGTCGTCAGCATCCGGGAGGGTGAAGTCGGGCGCCGCCATGCCGGGTGAGAGTTCTGCCATAGCAGTGAGAGATACCCTTGAGGATATAAGAATATCCCGGAACATATTATACACACGGCGGGGTCATCGAATCTCCCGCTTTATAGCCTCAATGACCTCCTTCTCGTCAACTGCAGCCTCCTTGAGGCAACAGCGGCAGGCAGAGAGAGCGCTCTCATCCGGATCGGCCAGAGACCGCAACCCTCTTTTGTCTGGATTCTACGAACTCTTATCATGGATAGGATCGAGCGGTACCGCGGTTGCCTGCTCGGCCTGGCCGTCGGTGACGCCCTCGGTGCGCTACTCACCGCTGGCGGGCTACTGGGAGGAGCACCCGCTTGCCGTTGAGATCGATGAGGTCGCAGGGGGGTCGTTCTACTACAGGGAGCCCCCGGCAATCCGGGGGCGCGGTTACGTTGCAGCCTCGCTTGAAGCAGCACTCTGGGCGTTCTCCCGGGCAGCACCTTTGAGGAGGGCCCTCTCATGGCGGTGAACCTGGGGGAGGATGCAGATGCCACGGGAGCCATCTACGGCCAGATTGCCGGCGCATACTACGGCGTCTCCGCGATACCGGTGGACTGGCTGGCCTCTCTTGCAAAACGCAGCCTCATAGAGTTTTATGCCGATGAACTCCTGCGCTGCAGTGGGACCGGCGCAGCGGAGTCCCCGTGAGACCGCCGATCATCACGCATCCGAACAGAGTTTCAGCCCCACTATCCCGGCAACGATCAGGAGGATGCAGAGGAGGCGGAGAGCGCTCCGCGACTCGCCGAAGAGCACCAGCCCCGCGATGACCGTTCCCACCGCGCCGATACCTGTCCAGACGGCGTAGGCTGTCCCCAGAGGAAGCCCGGTGAGCGATCGCGATAGAAGGTAGATGCTGCCCCCCATCAGGACGAGGGTTGCCGCCGACGGCCAGACTCTGGTGAAACCCTCGGTGTACTTCAGCCCGATCGCCCATCCGGCCTCCAGTATCCCGGCAAAGAAGAGGGTTATCCACACTCCGTTCTGCATGATGTCCTGGATAATCTGGTTCTAACAGCGATATATCTTACCCGCATGGGCGTGCAAGGCCGGCTACACGGGAGAAAAGAGTCAGGATCACGTTCGACCCGGCGGCCGTCTCCGGGGACGCAGATGAGACGGGAGAGTCACTGCTCGATCTTTTTTATGTGCTCGATCGCGCTCTCCGCCACCTTCTCCCGGCCCTGGAGTTCTGCGACGTCCCGTATCGCCTCGAGCACGTGGACAGAGTCTTCAAGGAAACTCAGGATATCAGCAGGGTAGAGATCGATCCCGTATTCTTCAAGGAGGTGGGCGCTGATCTGGCGGTGGTCAAGCCCCATCTCCCGGAGTTCGATGATCGTCAGGGTGAACTTGCGCTCCGGGCAGCCGCAGTATGGTGCGTTCTTGCATTTGCAGTCCATAAAGTTGCGAAAGATTGCCAACAGGTTCTCCTGCATCCGCCGGTCGAGGTTCTCGAAGTTTACACCGCGTCCGACCGCCTCAAGGAAACCACCCGAGAAGACATGGTCGGGCAGGCGGAACCCCGCTGCCCGCTCAAGTTTTCGTGCCGCCCGAAAACGGGCCTTATCTGCGATCACACCACTTCTCCAGGCTCCTCGTCGAACTTTGCAAGCGATTTCATGGCGTTGCTCATCGTCTCGATCTCGACCAGCCAGTCATCGAAGAGGCTCAGGTTCTCTGCGTCGTCCTTGATGTACTTCGCGCAGCAGGTGGCGCCGTCGATGACTGCGGCCCCGATGTTGGCCGCAATCTCAAGCGCCTCATCGAGGTCCGTATCACCGATGACCCTGCCTTTCTTCACAAGCGTCTTTATATCCCCATCAAACCCACCGTCGAGATACTTCCGGCAGGCTGTGAAGAGCACGATCAGGCTCAACTGGAGCGATCCAACGAGATCCTCGAGTCTCCCCTCCGGCAGCCCGGTCATGACGAGCATCTCCACCTCATCGAGTTTATTTATGGCCTCCTCTTTTGTTAACCGGCCGTTCTGGTAGAGGCGGATGATCTTTAAGACAGAGAGTGTGAGATCCTCGGCAAAACTGTAGAGGAGTTTTTCGCCCTCCGAGACCTCTTCGCCATCTGCGGGTTCAAAACTTGCATCCTCAAGCCTCCTGATCCAGTTGTCCCAGCGTTCCTGGTTGTAAAAAATATAGAAGAGTTTCACCGGCTCTGCCTCTTTAGCAGCCGTTTTCTTCGCCGATTTTTTTGCCATACCAGTACCTTCGGAGCGCCTCTTTTAAAAACCATTTGTTCCCTCTGCAGGAAACAAGCGGCCGTCAAATCCCTGGCGCATCAACGATCTGGCTCATAAACTCTTCTCTCTTTTCCGGTATTATGCGCGCCTCTGGCGCATCTTGCCAGTTTATCTGGTTTTTACCGGAGATACAATTTGCTCTCAAGGCTCGAGGTATCGTCTCTATGAGAGGGTGGGGGATGAGGTGGAAGATTCTAATTATGCAGAGTGAGGGGGTGGGGGAGGGATCTTGCGTGGTCGCTGAAAGTTGCCATCAAACCAGTGAGGGCATTGGATCGATGGCCTCCTCGGGAGAGTCATACTTGGGAACGGGAATTTTTCTTTCAGTCTTTCTTATACTCTATCTCATCGGGAATCTGACCTGATGAGCATAAGGCACCCCCCCGGTATAACGGCCCGTCTCCAGCGTCTAGCCGGGGGGCTGAGGACTTATTATGCGGCCGCTGCAACGTATGATCGAGGAAGGCCTCATACACGAGGGATGTGAGAGAACCATGACTCTGAAGAATGTCTCACCCGGAGGCGATCGTCTGGATAGCCAGATAAAGAAACTCATCTCGATGCTCTCAGACCCGGAGAAGGGGGTGCGAGAGGAGGCGATGCGCGGGTTTGTGGCTATCGGAAGACCGGCCGTGCCTGCCTGCATCGCTCTGCTGGAGAGCACTGACTGGAAGGTGCGTTACCGTGCGGCCGAGGCGCTCGGGTTGATCGGCGGGCATGAAGCGTATGACCCTCTTCTCTTTGCCCTGCAGGACGGCAGGGACCACGTCCGCTACATGGCGGCAAAAGGGCTCGGGCTGATCGGCGACCCCCGGGCGGTCGCCAGCCTTGCAGCCCTTCAGCGTGACGAGAACGAGTTTGTGCGGCGGAGCGCCGCCCGCTCCCTCGGTCAGATCGGTGGCGGGGAGGCGATCAGGGCGCTGCGCCTGGTCCTCGATACCGAGAGCGTGGAGGCTGTCCGCGCGGCCATCGTTGAGGCGCTCAGGGATGCCGGGCACCAGGCAGGGGTTTCGCGACGATGACCGTTATGTTATCGGTGCTTGCGGCTTCCCTGGCAGCATCGATCAGTTTCCGGCACGCTGTATCCGGATCGTTTGCCCTCACGATCTGCTGGATGAGATCCCCCGGGACGTAGTCGTGAAGCCCGTCAGAACTGAGCAGCAGGACTGACCCGGGAGAGAGTTCCCTCTCGTCGAGATCCACCACTACACGGGCTTCCAGGCCGAGCGCCCTGGTCAGGATGTTCTTTGCCGGGTGATAGAACGCCTCTGCCGGAGATATCATCCCTGCGTCCACGAGGCTCTGGACGTAGGTATGATCCCGGGTGTGCCAGACTGAGGATGATGTTATGATATACGTCCTGCTGTCGCCGACAGTGCCGATCCAGCACCTGCCCGCATCTCCCACAATCGCCACCGAAAGCGTCGTCCCGGCGTTCAGACCACGTTCACGGTTGAAAGCAAAGATCGCGGTATTTATCCGCCGGAACGCACGTTTGAGCGCCTCCGCAGGATCAAACGCAGAGAGTTCTTCGCTGACGACCTCTTCCAGGACCTCGACCGCCATCCTGCTTGCGACATCCCCGCAGGCGTGCCCCCCGAGGCCGTCTGCGATGGCAAAGAGATGGTAGCCGCTCACCCTGCCGGCGAAACAGGCATCCTCGTTCCGCTCCCGCATACCGATATCGGTCATCGCCGCATACCGGAGCCAGCCCTCGTCTTTCACCTCTAATCGAGAGTATAATCTTCCCGTTCAACCAGATAGTCTTTTTGCGGCTCCTCTCAGAAGATCCCGCGATAAAGACCGTTCTCCCGCGCAGATCGGAGAGCATAGGCATACTCCTCAGCGGTGATCGGACGCCGCAGCACTGCAAACTCAGGGTTTAGCCTGTCCTGCAGCACTCTCCCTGCCGGGCGGTACTGGGCCATGATGTTCACATAGGAGTCACGCGACAACTCCAGGGCGATGAACTCCATAACGATCTCGCTGTTTGCAAGGTTCGCCGGGAGCACAAGGTGCCGGATTATCATGCCCCTGAGAGCGATACCGTCCTCGATCACCAGGTCGCCGACCTGGCGGTGCATCTCCTTTAATGCAGCCTTCATGCTGGCGGTGTAGTTCGGCGCGTGCGAGAGCGCCAGCGCCACATCGTCCCGCCCGTATTTTGCATCCGGCATGTAGATATCTATGACACCCTCAAGGAGGCGCAGCGTCTCCACAGAGTCGTATCCACCGCTGTTGTAGACCAGCGTTATGCGCAGACCACGGCCGGCGGCTATGGTGACCGCCCGGAGGATCTGAGGGACGACGTGTGTTGGCGTGACCAGGTTGATGTTGTGGCACCCCATCTCCTGCAACCGGAGCATGATCCCGGCGAGATCGTCGCAGGAGATGGCGTAACCGACCCCTCCCTGACTGATATCAAAGTTCTGGCAATAATCACACCGCATGCTGCAACCCGAAAAGAAGATCGTTCCAGACCCCCTCTGGCCGACAAGCGGCGGTTCTTCGCCAAAATGCGGGTTGTAACTTGCAACAACCGGGAGGCGCCCCGTCCGGCAGAACCCGGTCTCGCCCTCCAGGCGGTTCACATGGCACTCACGGGGGCAGAGAACGCAGTCGCGGAGCACCTCATGCGCCCTCTCTGCCCGCTCCTCCAGTTCGCCGCTGCGGTGGAGGCGCAGGTATCCGGGTGACTGCTCTGCTTCTGCCATGATACTCATCTTGTTGCCCGGCGGAAAGTAAGTTTACCGGCTGATGGTCTGAACCCCCTCAAACCAGTCTGCTCATGGTTTGATGCCCCGAAGTCCACCACCGCATTGAGACGTCTTTAGCGGCTGACCACCCACCTCCCGGCGCCAAACAGGATCTCCACCCGCCGCTTCTCTCCTCTGTGTCACCCGGACACCGTATCGATGGTGAATCGCCCCGTGAGGAACGGATGAGACTGAGATCATATCCGAAGGTCTTTGTCGTATCGAAAGGAGAAACCTTTTGGGAGATCCAGCACGAGCGTGCCGATGCCACCGAGTGAAACAGGATGTGCGGCAAGCGCAGAGACCTGGACCACTACAACTGCAGACGCTGCCAGAGCCTTGCCCGGATCTACGGAATGGATTAATAGAACCCGACCGCCACGGAGGGCGGCGGGCCCCTCTCGCCGGACTTCAGCCAGCGAGAGCGGTGTTTCTGAGACGCACGGCGTTCTCATCCTGGTCGGCGTCACGATCATACTTGCCGTTCTTGTCCTGCTGATGTTGCTTGCGATGATACCGTCCTGGTCGTGGGCGGAACCGGCGCAGCCACCCATCATCATCACAGGGGTTTCGCACCACAGCGCGATTACCGGCAAAATGACCTACGCGAGCAGGGTGACCCTCCTCAACAACGGCAGCACGGTATACGAGAACGATTGCCTTAAGGCGGTCTTCTACGTCAACGGCCAGAGGGTCTGTATAGTCCAGACTCTGAACGGCCACATTTTCATCCCGTCGCATCATTACGGGGTGAAGACCATCGGCGGCAAAGGCTGCCGCACCGAACACTGGAACCCTGGTGAGAGGATAGATATAGACCTCACCGATGCGACCCTCTACCCGGGTGCCGAGGTCTGCGTCGAGATCATCGACAAACGCGACGGGAAGGTGATCTCAAAAGATGCAGTGCGAGCCTGAAGACCCAAGGATCATGCTTTTTCTATAGGGACACTCCTAAGAGAGTGTTATGTTCAGATCGATGCTCGTGGCGGTAGATGGCTCGGATATCGGCCAGAAGGCGCTTGAACAGGGGCTTGCCGTTGCCCGCGCGATGGAGATCCCGGTGCACGTCGTGCACGTCATCCAGACCGCTGCATACCCCGCGCTTGCCCTGAGCGATCTACCTCCACCCGATATCGCACAGCAGGCCCTCCTTGATGCCCTCTACCGAGAGGCCGAGGAGATCCTGGCCGGCGCGGAGAGGACCGCGGCGGCCGCCGGTGTCCCGGTAACCACCCACAAACAGTTAGGACACCCGGGTGCGGAGATCATCGCGCTTGCGCGTAAGGTCGGCGCTGGTCTGATAGTCGTCGGGTCGCACGGCAAGGGCAAGCTCGGTCGGCTATTCCTGGGGAGCACCAGCTCCTACGTTGTCGATCACGCAACCTCAACGGTCATGGTTGTCAGGTGCGAGCCCGGGGCTTCCTGAGGAGCGGACGACCCCTCTCGCGATGAGTCGAGCCACACGGATCGGTTCGGGCACCCTTCCTTCGTAGGTGAAACCGTTGCAGAGCCGCGCAGCATCATCCTCTGCGATACCGCAGGAGCGGATGAACACGGTGTAGCCGGACCGCAGCCGGACCGGCATCCTCCCGCCGAGGTTCCGGTATGCGGCGAGTCTTGCATCGTCGCCAGGGAAGTGGCGGCGGATACCCTCCTCCAGCCCCTCCGACTCCTCGTATGTGACGATGATTACCGGGAGACCTGTCGCCTCGTGCACCGCTGCAGGGTCGATGATGTTATACCATGCGATGACGTTTCCGCCGATCATCAGGAAATTGATATCCCGGCGGCCAAGACGGCTGTAGAGCCGGATGACCGCATCGGTTGCATCCATGCCACCGACGGTCACCCTGGCAAAACCCACGCCGTCGATCCGGAGATCCTTACGCATGACCACACCGGCAAGCGTGGAGTATTCGCGGCCGGAGTAACTCTCCGCGACGCCCAGAGCGCGCAGCCCCGGTTTGGCTATGTGCATACGAAGTGCTTATTGTTCCTGACCGGGATATAGTACATTCTATGAGCATCGAGCGCGACGAGGTCTGTGTCCTCATCCCGACGCTGAACGAAGCCCCGACGATCGGCGGCCTGGTCAGGGGGTTTAAGGAGCGCGGATATGAGCACATCCTTGTCATCGATGGAAACAGCACCGACGGAACGCCCGAGATAGCACGCGCCGCGGGAGCGGTAGTGCGAACTCAGACAGGGAAAGGGAAGGGCAACGCCATCCTGGAGGCTATGGAGATCATAGACAAGCCCTGCGTGCTGATGCTCGACGGCGACGGCACCTACTCCCCGGATGATGCGGAGAGGATGCTTGAGCCCCTCGGAAAAGGGTTTGACCACGTCATCGGAGACCGCATGGCCTGCCCGGAGAAAGGGGCTTTTACGAGGTTAAACCTTCTTGGCAACCAGATCCTTAACCACGTCTTCAGGATCGCCCACGGTAAGGATCTCCACGACATCCTCTCGGGCTATCGCGCTTTTACCCTTCACTCGATCCGGCAGATGAACCTTAAAGAGACCGGATTTGAGATCGAGACGGAGATGGCGGTCGAGGCGGTGAGAACCGGGCAGCGGGTAGCGGTTGTTCCCGTCCGCTACTCTGCAAGACCGGGGACGGTCACCAAGTTAAACCCCCTCCAGGACGGTCTAAGGATCTTCTCAACCATATACCGTCTTGCGAAGATGAACAACCCGATCTTTTATTTTGGGATCATCGGGCTCATCATCTCGATCACAGGCGGGATCATCGGCATCTACGTGGTTCTCGAGTGGTTCAAGAACATCGAGCACCTGCCGCTTACAATCCTCACCGTCCTGCTGATCATGATGGGGTTCCAGATGTTCATGTTCGGGGTCATAAGCGATATGCTGCTTGGATTTCAACGCGAGACGATCCGCCAGATCGAGCAGTTACGCAACCCTCCGAAGCCTCCAAGATAGGATGAGGATCCGGCAGGCATACTCGGCGATTGAGGTGTAGATATACGCCTCATCCAGGGTTTTTCCGGCGGCAAACGTCCCGTGCCCTCTGACTATGACGATATGCCCGCTGATGAGCGCTTCGGCGACGTTTCTTGCGATCTCATCGGTTCCTGGCTCTCCGGTAACAACCGGGATCTCCGGGCAGAGCATTCTCCCCTCACTGTCAACTGGCCGTATTAAGTCGAGATCAAGTGATGCGGCGACAGCGTGAACCGGGTGGGCGTGGACGATTGCACGGTGGGATGCCGCCCGATAAACCGCCCGGTGGACGCGGTACTCGCTCGAGGCCTCCGGCGGGGCATCGCCCTCATAGGGCACGAAGACCGGCATATCTCCGGAATCGAGGCAGGCACCGGTCCTGGTGATACAGAACCCGTTCTCTCCCTCCGTCCGAACGCTCATATTCCCGAAATTTGCTCCGACCAACCCCTCCCTAAAGAGGCGATCTCCAATTCGTTTGAACTCCTGATCCAGCATTCCCGGCACCATTGATGTTGCTGCAGGATGGTTCTGTTCGCGCCGGAATATCTGCATGCCGCTTGAGGCGCGGGGTGTGTTCGATGATGCGGGAGAAGGCACTCTCATGAGGGGCGAACCTGGCAGGGTGTCGCCGGAAGCATCGAAGATAGCGAAGACCGGGCGCACGAGTCCGGTGATCCGCTCTTCAATCGTTACGAAAAGAGGAATTAGATGAACCTGACGCCGACATCCCGCATCCTGTTGAACCGGGCGATGTTTAGGAGGAGGGGTGTTACGCTCTCGACCAGCGATGCTGCCGCAAGCGGTCCCGCATCGTAGGCGCGGAGGCGTGAGACGTTGTTGACCATCTCCATCACCGTCTGTTTGGCTACCGGATCGTCGCAGCAGACAGCAACCGAGTAGTCCAGTTCCTCGTCGATCTTCTTCCACCTGTTTGCAGCGACGTTGTTGAACGCTGCGCATACGGTCGCGGTCGCGGGAAGCATACCTCTTATCATCATCGCCGCCGAGCCCTCGGGCGGTGGGGCGTAGTAAAAGTAGGTATCCCGCTCGATCGGGTTGACGGGGCTGACAACGATCTTGCCCTCAAAACCCCCCAGCGTCTTCAGGGTTGGTGCCACGTGTTTGAAGGGTATCGCCAGGACAACGAGATCGGCCTCGTCAACCGCAGCCTGGTTGGAGGCGCCAACCAGGCTGCAGGAGATGCCCTGCCCCCCAAGCGCCTCCCGGCAGGTCTCGCAGGTCATGACCGCTTTAGCCTCCTCCCGCGACCCGACAATCACGTCATACCTCGGCGAGAGGCGGAGCGCCATACCCTCCCCGATCTCACCGGTTCCGCCGATGATCCCGATCTTCACTTCTCCACCAGCGGTTTCAGGATGCTCTCAAGCGTGGCCAGGTCCTGGACACCCACCAGTTTCCGGACGACCTGTCCGTCCTTCTCGATGACAAGCGTGGGTACGAACTGAAGATCGTATTTCACAGCATACCGCTGCGTCTCCTCAGAATCTACACCTACATCGATCTTCCTGATCTCAACCCGATCGCCCATCCTTCTCCTGAGCTCATCGATGATCGGTGACTGCTGGTGGCACGGACCGCACCAGTCGGCGAAAAAATCCATTAAAACCGGTTTTCCCATACAGATATACCCCGTTCAAACACTGTGTAAAAACGGGGCAATAAAGGTTTTGTAGGGTTGTTATCTTGAGAGGATTGCCATAACTATCTTTCCATAGGCGGGTCGGGTGACAAGGATGCCGACCAGGACACCGAGTATGGTGATGATGGCAAACCCCCGGAGGGTGGAGAGATCCATCAGCGCCAGCGGCAGCATGGCTATTACAACCGTTGCAGCAGAAAGGGCGATGATCCCGAGCGCCCGCCCATAACGCTTCAGGTAGAGGCTTGGCGATGGGACCCGGCCCTCGTGGAGCACCTCGTCCGTAATGATGACGAGCTGGTCGATCCCGGTACCCATCACCGCTATCAGCCCGGCGATGGTGGCAAGGTCGAGCTGGATTGCAAACCGCGCGATCCCGAGCAGGATGATGATCTCCGAGAGGTTGATCGCAACCATGGGGAGCACGATCGCGGCTTCACGGTATCGGTAATAGATAACGAGCCCGACTGTCAGCAGCGCAAGCAGCCCGGCAATGACAATCGTCGTCTTGAACTGCTCTCCGAGCGCCGCAGGCACCGAACCCGAACCGACTATATCCACCTTGACCGGGAGGGCGCCTGCCCGCAGGTGGATCTCAAGCGTCATCGCCGCATCAAGCCCCGCATCGCCGGTGCCGGTGGTGGCCGAGAGCGACCTGACCGGACCTGACCGGAGTTCGCTCACAAGGTTTCCGGCAAGGGGCGCGCTGTAGACGGTCTTGTTGTCAAGGAGCATTATGAGATGGTGGGCCGAGGGGTTGTCCACAGCGCCGTACCTGAGGGCGGCATCCCGGAACGCTTCCGCTCCGGCATCGGAGAGCGTAAACCCGACACCCCATTCCTGGCTGTATGGATCCTTCTGCGGCACGCTGACACTTGTTATCTGGTCGCCGTAGAGGACGTGCTCGGTCTCGTTTCCAGCGGTCTGGATCCTGATCTCGAAGACACCCTGCTGGGCGACGATATCCTGGGCGGTCGCCATGTCCACGCCGGCGAGTTCTATCCGCACATACTGGGGGAACTCACTTCCTGTCGGGGTGAGCAGGTTGATCCTGGCGTCCTGCATCCCGAGAGCGTTCACCTTCTCGTTGAGGATCCGCTTAACCTCGTCCGCGGTGTAGGCGGATACACCCTTCTGATAGGTGACGATCGAGGCTCCCGATCCGACAAAGATCGGTTCAAGGTCACCACGCTGGACGTCCTTGCGGATCTCGAGATGGTTCTCATCTATACGTATGACCTCCGTATCAAGGGCCGTCCGAAGGTTTGCCACGAGGTCATCAACCGATCCCGTCGTCGAGTAGCCCACGACCACCGACTGGAACTCCAGTTGCAGCCACGAGCCACCCTCAAGGTCAAGACCGAACTGGAGGTTCCCTTCAAGCCCCTTCTCCGGGTTGGGAGGAACAAGGTAGATACCCACAAGGGAGCCGATGACCAGCAGGAGCAGCAGAGCGACCCGCCAGTCTTTGAGTAGTTTCTTGATGGTTTCGGTATTCATCTCTTATCCCCCCGGAGAACGTAGCCCTTGAGGATCCCGGCGTTCAGCATCCAGGTGTTCATCAGGTCGACCACCAGACCTATCAGGAGGACGCTTGCTATCTCGGTGATGATCTGGATCTGCCCGACCGTTGCGACGACCCACATCGCGGCGATGGCCGCAAGGGTTGTCGTCGTCATGATGATCCCCGTCCTGAACGCGCCGGCAAGTTTCTCATCGAGTTTCCCCTTGCGCTTCAATAGTCGTGTGGTCAGCAGGATATCACTGTCGACGGAGTAGCCGATCAGCATCAGTAGCGCGGCGGTCGTCCCGAGGGAGAGCGGAATCCCTATGACCTGCATGACTGCCGCGCTGATGGCTATGTCGGCGAAGGCCGAGAGGACGACCGCCCCTGCTGGCACAAGGTTTCGGAACGCGATCAGGACGACGATGGCCATACCGATGAACGAGAAGAGGAGGGCAAGGAAGGCCTGACCCTGAAGCGCCTTCCCAAACGTCTCGCCTATCTGGTCGATCTTAGCATCTGGATAGCGCTCATTTATGAGCGCCACCAGGCTCTGGAAATCTGCATCATCCATTGGCCCGAACCGGATGTACCTCCCGCCGCCGATCCCCTCACCCACAGACAGCAGAGGATAGCCGGCGAAGACAGCCTCTATAGTCTCTTTGCTCTCGGATGTAAAGACGGTGACTGCTGTCCCTCCCGCAAAGTCGATACCCGGCGTTACGGGCAGACCTGTGGTTAAGGTGGTATAACCGAGCACCGCCAGCGCCAGGAGGAGGATAACCAGGGGCAGCGCCACCATCTGCCGCGGGGAGTATCTGTTGACGTCGTATCTGGCAAATTCCATACTATATCAGTGTAAGAACTGTGAAATGATAAAGAGTGTTGCTCTGTCGGTCGTTGGAGCCATGGGCTATCGATCAAGTATTTTCCCGATTCCAGGGGGCAGCGTTGCAGACTCCCTGCATATCTGGATCCGGGTTGGCCGGTTTTTTGTAAGACGCCATTCCCGAGAGATTGGACAAGCAGGGGGTCGATGAGGGATGTTTACCGGGAGATGCGGGAGAAGCGATTCTCCTAACGTCCCGTTATCTGTGAACCCCTCCAAAAATTCCCGTTTTCGGTCCCTGGATAGCCGTGCACGGGGACAGAGACCGGATCTCAGAGAGTGTTAAACGAGACCGCAAAGAGACTGCCCACCCCCCGGACGCCGTATCTATGGAGGATTCCCCCCGAAATATGGGGGGACATGAAGAGCGGGAGATGTCTTCAGTCTTCCGGGTTCTGCCACAATTTGATCTCAAGGTTCGAGGTATCGTCTCTATGAGAGGGTGGGAGATGAGGTGGAGGATTCAAATTATGCAGAGTGAGGGGGATGGGGGAGGGGTCTTGCGTGGTCGCTGAAAGTTGTCATCAAACCAGTGAAGGCATTGGATCGATGGCCTCGTGATTTGATGGGGTGTTTGTGGTAAGCAATATATGCAATATATGCCTAACCTAAAGCGTCGGAGATTTACTTATGGACTATGGTAAGATGCTGAGCGATTCGTTCAGCTACACAAAAGATGCCGTCTGGGGCAAATGGGTCCGGTGGATCCTGCTTGTCATCAGCACGATCATATTCCCGCTGATCATAGGGTATATGGTCAGGATCTACAGCGGTGCTAAACCGGCCCCTGATGTAGGAAACTGGGTGAAGACCTTCATCGACGGCCTGAAACTCATCATCATCGGTATCATATACAGCATACCGGTTTTTATCGTCGCGCTCATCTTTGGAGTGCCCGCGGTGATGGCCGGCGACCCTGCGACCGCCATCGGCACGATTGGTATCGGGCTGCTGGTCATGATCATCGTCGCGATCCTGGTTTCACTGATCTATATGATCGGTATCATCCGGTTTGCACGGAAGAACAGCATGGGGCAGGCGTTTGCCTTCGGCGCCATCCTGGAGCATATCGGAAAGATCGGCTGGGGGAGTTACATCCTGGCGCTCATCATCCTCTGGGTTGTCGCGCTCATCTATGGTTTCATCGTCGGTGTGCTGGCAATTGTCCCGATCATCGGCTGGCTGATTCTGCTCTTCCTCTACCCTCCCTGGATCATCTTTGTTGCACGCTACGTGACGCTGATCTACGAAAGCGCCCCGGAACCGGCGTAAAACCTCACCTCCCCATTCCATTTTATCCAGGGCGGGAACGGATCAGAGACCACCGGCCGCGATCGATCCTCCTCCTGAATACCCGGGTTTCACCCGCTGGAAAAACATAACGGTGTCATTATGTCCCGGTATCGACAACCGGAGGTAGGTGTTATCACCCATGGATTACGGTGCTCTTATCTCCAGGTCATTTGATTATACCAGGGATGCCCTGACAGGAGAGTGGACGCGGTGGATCCTGCTTGCCGTCCTCTCGTTCCTCCAGGCGCTGACGCTCTCGCTGGTGCCGCTCCTCAGCGGTTACCTGGTGCGGGTTCTCTCGGGGAAGACGCCCGCCCCGGAGGTCGACAACTGGGGCAGACTCTTCGTCGACGGCTGGAAGTTGAACATAATCATCCTCGTCTACATCATCCCGGCGGTCCTGGTCTTCCTGCTCTTTGGCGGGCTTGGTGCGGTCGGTATGCTTGCCAGCGCGGCGGTCGGCGGCGATGTGGTGCTAACTGGTGCTGCGCTGGTCAGTATCCTTGCAGGCATCCTTCTTGCTGGAATCGTCGCGATCATCACGGCTTTCGTCGCACTGTTTGCCATCCTGCGGTTTGCCCGCACCGGCCGTATGGGTGAGGCCTTCAACGCGGGTGCGATCTTCTCACAGATCGGTGGCCTTGGCTGGGGAGCATGGATCATCGCGATCGTGGTGCTTCTGGTCCTCTCGTTCATCTACGGGATCGTGGCCGGCGCCCTGGGTCCGATACCCTTCGTGGGCTGGATCATCGTCCTACTCCTGAACGCCGCATTTGCCCTCTTTGCCGCCCGCTACCTGGCCCTGGTCTACGAGGAAGCCCCTGCGCAGGCGTAAGATCATACCACAACCCTGCATTTTTGTAACAGGTCAGTGAACTCCTCTCTCATGAGGGCGGCGTTCCCATACCCCCTGACCGTCCTGAAAGAAGGGAGGGGACGGCTACCACGCGATCCTTTCGGGATGAGACCAGGTTCTTTTGTGAGCCGGCCAGGATACGTGCCCACCTTCTTCGGCGATTTGGTGGTCCTGTCGTAGACACTCGATGAGCGATAGACGTAGGGTTTGTTCTGGATGTATTTGATCTCCAGGCACGTCTCACCCTGACTTCGCCGTTCCTCCAGCCAGGCACGAACCCAGTCTTCCATATGATATAATATCAGGGATTATAAGTCTATAGATCTTGCGATTTGAGAGGCGGGATTGGAAAAATGAGGATGATTTGAAGAGTATAATCCCTAAATCATGCGGTGTTTGGGGTCTAAAAGTGGGGGTCCGTGTTCACGCCATCTCCCCGCTGGCAACGCCCTTCACCTCCTCCTGCAGGGTCTCCTTTTCGTACGGCTCCAGTTCCGTCACTAACTCGGTGATGAGGCCCGTGGCCAATGCTTTTCGGACGGCTGTAGTGGCATAGGTTTTATCGACAGGATGGAACTCTCTGTCAGTTTGGGTTGGTGCTGTGAACGCTCCCATGCAAGGGAGGTCGGAATGAAGGTATAAACGCGTTTGCTGACAGATCTGAACCTGAATAATAGATGCTGCGGGTGGGATCCGAACCCACGATCTCCAGATGTCCCAGGTCTGGACGCACCGTTTCTTCACAAAACCCTATGAGTCTGGCGCCCTAACCAGCTAGGCCACCGCAGCACACAAAGTGCAGTATAACAATGCTGTATTGACAAATAAACCTTATGCCTGACCGAAAAATTGGATAGAGGGTTATCTCGCGTTTCTCTGGATGTAGACATCGATCGCCGCCGTGATTGCTGCGACCTGCTTTCCCTGGCGCAGAGATGCGGCCAGCGTCTGCATACGCGCCTCCTCCTCGCGGATGTAACGGCGCAGACTCGCGGCAATATGCCCCTCCTGCAGGAAGTGGGTGTGGGTCTCGCCTGCGATAAAGTAAGGGTTTTGCATGATCGCGTAGTGAAGAGGGAGCGTCGTCTTCACGCCGATGATGACATACTCGGAGATCGCCCGGCGCATCCGCTGGATAGCCTCCTCGCGGTTCATGCCCCAGGCACAGAGTTTGGCGATCATCGAGTCATAGTGTGCTGGAATGGTATACCCCATGTGAATGCCGGAGTCGACCCGTATCCCGGGCCCACCAGGAGATCGGTAGCGGACGATCTTTCCCGGATCAGCGGCAAAGTTGTTCAGCGGGTCCTCCGCATTGATCCGGCACTCGATCGCGTGCCCCCGCATGCTTATATCCTCCTGGTCCATTGCCAGGTCATAACCTGCCGCGATCGCGATCTGCTGCTTCACCAGATCGATCCCGGTGATAAACTCCGTCACGGTATGCTCCACCTGCAGCCTGGTGTTCACCTCCATGAAGTAGTAGTCCCCGTTCGAGTAGAGGAACTCCACCGTTCCGGCGTTCTTGTAGTTTGCCGTCTTCGCCGCGGTGATGGCCGACTCCGCCATCCGTTCCCGCAGTTCTGGAGTCATGATCGGAGATGGCGCCTCCTCAAGCAGTTTCTGGTGCCGGCGCTGGATTGAGCACTCGCGGTCGTAGAGGTGGACGATGTGCCCCGCCCCATCAGCAAGGATCTGGATCTCCAGATGGCGCGGCTTTTCGAGGTACTTCTCCACAAAGATGGTAGGGTCGCCAAACGTAGACTCTGCGATCCTCCTCCCCTTCTCGATCGCCTCCTCGAGCTGGTCATCGTTCTCGACGATATGCATGCCGATACCGCCGCCGCCAGCGCTCGCCTTCACGATCACCGGGTAGCCGATCTCGGCTGCGACCTTCCTCGCCTCATCGATGCTGGTGACACCCTCCGGGGTGCCTGGAAGAACAGGGACGCCGGCCTCCCGCATCATCCGTTTCGACTCGATCTTTGAGCCCAGGATCTCGATCGTCTTCCAGGACGGGCCGATGAAAGTCAGACCCTCTTCCTCGACCAGTTTTGCAAACCCGGCGTTCTCGGCGAGGAACCCATAGCCGGGGTGGATCGCCTCCGCCCCGCTCTTCTTCGCCACGTCGCAGATCCGCTCCTTGTTCAGGTAACTCTTCGAAGGGTGCGCCTCCCCGACACAGAACGCCTCATCAGCGTACTGGACGTGAAGCGCATTCCTGTCGGGCTCAGAATAGATCGCAACCGTCTCGATGCCAAGCTCCCTGCAGGCACGCATGACCCGGATGGCGATCTCGCCACGGTTGGCGATAAGGATCTTGTCAAAGTAAGTCATCGCGCAAACAGCCCTCACTCAATGATCATCAAAACATCGCCGTTCTGCACAACGTCCCCCACATTCACAAAGATCTCCGTGACCCTTCCGTCGCGAGGGCTGGGGATGGGGTTCTCCATCTTCATAGCCTCGAGAACTATGAGTGTATCACCCTTCCGGACGGTGCCCCCCCGCTCGACCATAACCTTAAGGACCATCCCCTGCATGTTGCTCTTGACAGCGCCAGGGAGATCCCCGCGGGGTGGTGCCCCCCTTACCGGCTGCGCCGCTCCTGCAGCCAGAGGCTCGACCGCACCTCCATCCACGGTCATTATCCGGACAGAGAAGATCTCACCGTCCACCTCGACCTCCATGGAGTGCGGGATCCCCGCAATCCCCATCGGCGCAGCCTGCGGCACCTTGTCAGGGATAATCTCCTGCTTGCACTCGCCCCGGAGGAACGAAGGAGCGATGTTCGGATAGAGGATGTAGGTAAGAACATCCTCCTCCATGGAGATCAGACCCTGTTCCATCGCCTCCTTCTTCATCTTCTCATAGATCGGTTCAAGCAGATCCGCCGGGCGAACGGTTATCGGGTCCTCATCACCTATGATCCGCCTCCTGATCTCCGGGCTGATCGGGGCCGGTGGGCGGCCGTAGAACCCGAGAACATAGTCCTTCACCTCACGGGTCACATTCTGGTAGCGCTCCCCGCCCATGAGGACGTTGAAGACCGCCTGGGTGCCCACAATCTGGCTTGTCGGTGTCACAAGCGGCGGGTAGCCGAGATCCTCCCTCACCTTTGGGATCTCGCGGAGCACCTCATCCAGGCGGTCGAGCGCGTCCTGCTCCTTGAGCTGCGAGACCAGGTTTGATATCATCCCGCCCGGGAGCTGGTAGATCAGAACATCCGAGTCGACCCGTTCGGAGATGGGGTTTAAGAGCGGTTCATATTTCCCACGTATCTCGCGGCAGATGTTGCGGACTTTCCGCAGTTTGAAGAGGTCGATACCTGTATCGCGTGATGTTCCCGCAACGCTTGCGATGACGCTCTCCGTCGGAGGCTGCGAGGTGCCAAGAGCAAACGGCGACATCGCTGTATCAAGGATATCCACGCCGGCATCGATCGCCGCCTGGTAACTCATCGGAGCAACACCGCTCGTGCAGTGCGAGTGAAGACAGACCCTGACATCCGCCACACCCTTGATCCCGGTGATCAGGTCACGGGCATCGTGCGGCATGATCAGGCCGGCCATATCCTTGATGCAGATCGAATCACAGCCAAGCGAGTAGAGTTCCTCTGCCATACCGATGAAGCCCTCAACGGAGTGAACAGGGCTTGTCGTGTATGATATCGCACCCTGGAGATGCGCCCCGACGTTCCTGACCTCCTCCATTGCTTTCTTCATATTCCGGATATCGTTCAGTGCATCAAACACCCGAAATATATCGACCCCGTTTCGCGCCGCCGCTTCAACAAACTTCTCCACCACATCATCAGGATAGTGTCGATAGCCCACGAGGTTCTGGCCGCGCAGGAGCATCTGGATTGGGGTGCGCTTCAGTTCGGCCTTCAGCGCTCGCAGGCGCTCCCAGGGGTCATCATTGAGAAACCTGATGCAGGTATCAAAGGTCGCCCCGCCCCAGGCCTCGACAGAGAAGAACCCCACATCATCGATGGCACGGGCAAGCGGGATCATATCCTCCGTCCGC
Organism: Methanoculleus receptaculi; assembly: GCF_033472595.1. NCBI lineage: Archaea > Methanobacteriati > Methanobacteriota > Methanomicrobia > Methanomicrobiales > Methanomicrobiaceae > Methanoculleus > Methanoculleus receptaculi. Next base: position 1,180,455 of record NZ_CP137642.1, read on the forward strand.
AGACGGGTGGCAATGAGCGACTGATGGGCGTCCCTGAGCGTGGTATCTGTGATATTGAGTGGACCTAAACTGGCAGCACACATCGAATAATACACCTCGAAGGGCTGAGAAAATATCAATAAAGCCTTTCAAAAGTTCATCATAATAATATAAAAACGTCGCGAATGAGAAGGGCAGGCAAGAGGCTGAGTAAAAACGCGGATACCGATGCCAGAATCTCGTTTAAACTCGTCTGGAAACGCGGACAGATTACTCCGCCCGCCGTGTAGCCCCTGATGGTGAGCAGCCGCGCAATCTCGTCGGCCCGCCGGATCTCCGTGATGACAAGAATGAGTGTGAGCGGCACAATAGAGCGTAGACCGGGCCGGATCCCCTTCAACCTCATGGCAACCGCCACCTGCTCGATCTCCTCCCGGATAACCCCAAGACCGGCAAGCCCCATCTCGGCGATGAGCCCAATATCAAATCCTGTACGGGTCCCGAACGCCCAGACCGAGACGGCAAGCGCCTCGCCCTCCTCCGTCGCGGAATAAGCCCATGCCGCAATAAGGAGGATCATACTCATCCTGGTGAAGTAGGAGAGTCCGTCGCCGCCACCCCATGCAGAGACGAGCGCTGTCAGGCCGATCATGGCAAAGAGGGGGAGGAGGACGCGGGGCCGCGGCAGGGCGTCTGTGCGCGGTGTCGCAGCCAGCCACCATATAAAAGCGCCAAACGCCCCCCAGACGCTCAAGAATGAGCCAAGCGAGAGGACGGTGAGAGAAAAAAACCTCAGTCGCGGATCCTGCATAACGCCTCACGTGCATCGGCGAGCCTGATGTTCTCCGGCCGCGCACCTCTCTCCAGGGCGCAGGCAAGGTATGCCGGGGCGTGCCGCCACGAGGGGATGGCCCCGGGAACGCTCCCGCGTTCGATCAGGGCGCCATCCTCCATCTCCCAGATGGCATCCACCCGCGGGAGAACCGATTGTTCGTGCGAGAAGATGACCGTTATCCCGGACCAGCGCTCCTCGATCATGCTGCAGACCCATCTCTTTCTCTCGCAGTCCAGCGAACTGAACGGTTCGTCGAGCAGCAGCAGGTCGGGATCCCTGATGAACGCACAGGCCAGGGTTAGCCGTTTCAGTTCACCGCGGCTGAGGTGAAATGGATCCTCGTCCGCCCGCTCTTCAAGGTCTGCAAGCGCAAGCACCTCATCCGGGGCGAGTCCCCAGGAAGCAGCCTCCCGCTCAACCGTCGGCGCTGTGATCTGGTGTTCAGGGAACTGGAGCAGGAGCAGAACCGAGTTGACGCCCTGCCGTTGAACGGTGCCGCTGGCCGGGGTGATGAGACCCGCAAGCAGGATGGCAAGCGTCGATTTCCCGCTCCCCACCGGGCCGCTCACAATGTGGACGCCCTCATCGAAGGTGCCGTTTGCACGCAGGCAGAACCCATCACGTGAAAAGACCACCTCTCCAACTTCAACCCTCATCCACGGAGCCTCCAGACTGTCGGGTAGTAGCAGGTTGTCTTGAGGACCTCAAAGACCTCTTCCGGAGTCCCCTTATACCGGACGCGGCCACCTTCCATGAAAATGACACAGTCTGCCAGTGCCGCGGCATCCATCGACTGAGTGCACCAGAGGATGTGAGCGGCCGGGCTCTGCTGCACCACCTGCCTGAGGCGTTCGGCTGTCATGGCATCCAGGTGAGAATCGGCCTCGTCAAGGAGAAGAACCTCGGGCTCGCCGGCACAGGCCGCAGCCAGCGCGGCCAGGGCCTTCTCACCGCCGGAGAGGGTGGATACCCTCTTTTCGAGGAGGTGGCCGATGCCGACCTGTGTCGCAGCCGCCCGGACGATCCTCTCCGTCTCCGGGCAGGGTTGGTGGCGGAACCTTGGCGTCGATGCGATCTCATCGTAGACCCGGGAGAAGAGCAGCGTCCGGTCAGGAAACTCCCCGACCCAGCCAACCCTCAGCGATGATGGCGATCGCCCCAGGATCCGGACCGTCCCGGTTCCGGGCTCATCGATCCCCGAGCAGACCTCAAGCAACGTTGTCTTTCCGCTGCCGTTTGGCCCAATGACGGCAATATGGCGTGAGTCCAGCATAAGATCCGGGATATCAAGCACCCGGTGCCTCAGATCGTTTATACGGATCATGCCACCCGCTTCCCGATGGTGTATGCGGCCGCGGCCTTCACCACGTCGCCGACTATAAACGGCGCAACCCCGAGAAGGATCGCCTGAGGGATGGAGAGCGAGGCGGAGAAGGAGAGCCACGCAACACCGAAGACATAGGTGACTGCGGTCGCCGCAAACAGCCCTGACACACGGATTTTCGTGGATTTATGCTCGTAGGCAACTCCGGTGATGAGAGCAGCCGGGATGAAACCTACCAGAAACCCTCCGGTAGGCCCAAGGAGTATCCCGAGACCCGCTGCGCCGTTGTGAAAGACCGGGAGGCCGGCAGCGCCCAGCAGAACGTAGAGGGTAACCGGGATAACGCCGCAGCGTTTCATGACGATGCCAGCAAGAAGCACAAATAGGGTCTGGAGGGTGAGCGGGACCGGCGGCAGCGGAATGGAGAGCCAGCTCCCCGCAGCGATCAACGCGATAAACGTGCCACTGAGGGCAAGAATCCTGGCCCGCCTGATCATCTCAACCCTCCCATAATGAGACGGATGGCAATAAAAATCCTGTCAACAAAAAAATAGACAGATGGTTGAGAGGATGATCAGATCTGGAAACAGTCCCCGGCTATTACTCTCTCAATCTTTCCGTTATCCTTTCTGATGATGAGGGCACCGTGTTCATCGATATCTATAGCCTCGCCGGAGAAGGTCTTGTTGACCGTCCGGATGGCTACCCGGCGATCGAGCGTCAGGGAGAGGCTCTTCCACTCGCGGATGACGGACTCGTACTCCCCGTCATCGAGCTGCATGTAGCGCAGCTCAAACTCGCGCAGGATCCGGGCTAAGAGCGAGACACGATCAACCGGGTGACCGACCTCTGCCGCGAGAGTCGTCACGGTCTCCCTCAGCGGCGGCGAGAGTTCATCCAGGGCGACGTTTGCGTCTATCCCCATCCCCAGGAGGGCGTAATGAACCGTGTCGGCCTCAGCAGAGATCTCCAGGAGCAGGCCCGCGACCTTCTTGTCGCCGATGAAGATGTCGTTTGGCCACTTGATGAGTGCGCTGAGGTCATACTCCTTGCGGATGGCACGGGCGATCGCGATCGACCCGGCCATGGTGATCATGAAGAGGTGATCGAGCGGGATCCTCGGTTTCAAGATTATGGTGGCCCAGATCCCGCCGGCAGGTGAGACCCAGGCGCGCCCGAGCCTCCCCACCCCACCGGTCTGCTCCTCTGCAATGATCACCATACCATGCAGTTTCTCCGGATCAGTCTCGGCAATAAGCCTTTTTGCAACCCAGCCAGTGGAGGCAGTGCGATCAAAGTGGCGGATCTGCCTGCCTATGACCCTTGTGCGCAGTTTCTTGGTGAGTTCATATGGAAGAAGCTGATCGGTCCTGGCCTCCAGGCGGTAGCCTTCCGCCCGTGATGATGATATACGGTATCCCAGTCGCCGGAGTTCGCGTATCTGCTTCCAGACAGCCGATTGACTGATCCCCAGGTGCTCTGCAATCTCTTCACCCGAGATCGGGCCGGGCGACTCTTCAAGAATCTTCAGGACTCTGATTGCCGTTTCGTTCATGTCCATTACCTTTTCGCTGCAGGTGACTCGGTCGGGAGCGGGCATGGATCCTCGCCGCAGACCTCTCTCCGGATCGCCGAGGCCTGCTCCATGAAATCCGCCAGATCGAAGATCCCGGTCAGGTCAACTATACCGATTGCAGCGATGGCACTGCCCTCCCCGTCCTTTATCGGTGCCACCACCACCGGGGTCCCCTTGTAAGGCCCACTCTCCGGTCGGACCCGTTTTGTGACGTTCCCGGCGAGCACCGCCTCGAGAACCGGGCCGGTGTAGGCGGTGTCGATAACCCTCCCCTCTTCGAGACGAACGCCCGGATTATCACGTGACCGTGCCGTGACGGGCAGCCGGTTGAGCAGTTCGTGGATGCACGCCGCAAGCGGGGCGAGATCGCGTGCACCTGAAGACGCGGAGATGACGTATTGATCCATGGCCGTATCCATACTCTTCATCACGGTTGATCTAAAATAAGGTTTCCCTATCAGCGCACGAGAAGTTCGCCAAAAATTCTCGTGATGGGTATTCATGGACGCTGGTGACCAGGATCACACCGTCACCGGTCTCCTTCATGATCAGGACGGTCTCCCCGGCCGGTGTGGCGGCAAGAGTCTTCCCGCCGTGTGATGGAAACGTTCCATCGCACTCGACAGCGTCCAGATCGTAGCCTGAGAGGAGGGTGTTGTAAGGGCTATCAGCGGTAAACCGGACGGCGCGGGGGCCGTAGGAATGCAGATACGTCACCGGGATGGGTAGCCAGTCGTAGGTGTTCTGATGGGGAGATGCTGCACCAAAGACCAGTATCCTCCCCCCTCTCTCGACGAAACGCTCAATCCGATCGCTTGAGGCCCGCAGAGCCGGCAGGAGTTTTGAGTATGCGGGATTCGCAAACCCTGTAGGCACGATCAGCGCTGCAAAACTGCCGCGCCAGAACGGTGTTGCAAGCATGTGCGGGGTGACCGTCTCACAGGATGCACCGCAGTCCTCGATCAGCCGCGAGAAGACAAGAGGTGTATCCCAGAGCAGCCCGACTCTGCAGGTCATCCCTTGATCACCCCCAGCGGTTCCAGCCTGGCAACGATCGCGGAGAGGCCTGCTTCGTGCACCACACGGACAACCTCCTGGCTTGGTTTGTAGGCCTGGGGCGCCTCCTCCGCGATGGCCGCATCGCTGTGCGCACGTACCACGATCCCTTCCCCTGCCAGTTGTTCCCGGACATCCCTCCCGAGAACCTCCTTCTTCACCTTCGACCTGCTGAGCACGCGGCCGGCGCCGTGGCAGGTGCTGCCCCACGTCTTCTGCATCGCGGTCGTTGTGCCGCAGAGGAGGTAGGAGGGTGTTCCCATGCTGCCGGGGATGATCACAGGCTGGCCGACCGCGGCGTATTCCCGGGGTATCTCCAGGGTTTTCGGCCCGAAAGCGCGTGTTGCACCCTTGCGGTGGACACAGACCTCTGTAAGTCTACCATCGATCTCGTGGCGCTCGAACTTGGCGACGTTATGGGCGACGTCGTAGACAGGCTGCATCTCGTCATACTCGATCCCGAACAGTTTTGCAAATACGTTCCTGGCCTCGTGCATGATCACCTGCCGGTTTGCCCAGGCATAGTTTGCAGCGCAGACCATCCCGCCGTAGTAGCCCCGCCCCTCAGGGGAGTCGATTGGAGCGCAGGCAAGCTGGCGGTCAGGGAGGTGTATGCGGTATTTGCTGAGCGCCGCCTCGAGGTTTCGGAGGTGATCGGTTGCAACCTGGTGGCCAAGCCCGCGTGAACCGCAGTGAACCATGAAACAGACCTGTCCCTCTTTGAGCCCGAAGGTCTCTGCTGCAGCAGGGTCAAGAATCTCGCGCACCGCCTGAACCTCCAGGAAATGGTTTCCCGCGCCGAGCGTCCCGAGTTGCGGCACGCCGCGCTGGCGTGCCTTCGAACTGACCGCGTCGGGGTCAGCCCCGCTCATCGCGCCCTCCGCTTCACAGCGGGCGAGATCGGCCTCTGTGCCGAACCCGCGCTCGACTGCCCAGCGCGCGCCATCGACCATAACCCTGGTGAGATCCTTATTTGATATCCGCAGGCTGCTCTTTGCCCCGACGCCTGTAGGTATTGCGGCAAAGAGCCTCTCGATCAGTTCACGTCTCTTCCCGGCAAGGTCAGCACGGGTCAGGGGTGTTGTGATCAGACGGACACCGCAGTTGATATCAAACCCGACCCCGCCGGGGGATATGACGCCTTCAGTCATATCGAATGCGGCGACCCCACCTATGGGAAACCCGTATCCCCAGTGGATGTCAGGCATGGCAAGCGAGTGCTTCACGATTCCAGGCATCGTCGCGACGTTTGCGACCTGTCGCACCGCACCCTCTTCAAGCGTTTCGGCGAGCGCTTCCGAGAGGAAGAAACGTCCCGGGACGCGCATGCCCGGGACGTAACCGATCGGGATCTCCCACTCGAGGTCGCCAACCCTATTGATTCCGGCAAGCATATGGAATAACTCCCTCAGACATCAAGTATGATCTCAACCACATAACCCTCTTCCTCTCTCCTGATCTCAAGCCCGGAGTAGGAAACACCCTTGATGAGCGTCCCGCCCGAGTGACGGTCAGGATCGAACGGCTCGCCCCCCAGAACCGCGGTGAGGCCGGTGCCCTTGATCTGGACATCAAAGGTGCAGAAGACGAGATTCTCAACATCGGTGATGAAGAGCAGTTCCGAGAGGTAGTCAAACAGCAGGGATTCGAGGTTCTCCGCCTCGAGTTCGATCCTTCGCTCGACACCCCTGTCCTTGCAGCGTCCATACATCGCCTGGAAGATCGCCCTGCCCGCCTCGGCAAAGATCTCCTCCAGGGTCGCGCCCCGCACCCGCAGACGGAGATCGGCGGTGTGCTCCAGCTCATCAAAACTCATGATCTAGTAATCATTGTAAAAGATGGGGATCATACCTCTGTGGATACAATCGAGGTAGCGCGCCTGGTACTTGGAGACGTAGACGGTATAGTCACCAACCGGGATCTGCAGGTCGGTTGTTTTCGGCGGTTTGACAGATACCGGCAGGAGGATGGGTCCCCCACAGGATGTGCTCACCCTGAAATCGTGTTTCCTTCGGAGGATGTATGACCGGACATCCTCAGTTATGTATATGCCCTGTGACTGGCCTGGCTCCTCAACGTCGCTGTGCATGATTGATCACCTATCTTGGTGTTTTGTGTAAAAAGAGGTATGGGTTTTCCTGTTTCCAGAGGGGGCTATGCAGTCCCCAGGACGCCTGCCACCAGGTCAACGTATTGCTCCTTCAGTTCATAGACAGAGTTCGTCCCCTCGACGTTTCGTCTCACGTGCAGGATGCCTATCCGCGATGCAATTATGCCGACCATGGATGCGATGGAGTGGTAGGTGATTGTAAAGCGTTTGCGCAGTGTCTCGTAGATCTGTGGTATGGTGAGCACCCGGACCTTCACGAAGAGACCGAGCACCTCATGCCGGAGTCCATCCCGGTCGCGTGAGAGGTAACTTTTGAGTCGCTCCTCTATCTCTTTTTTGAGCTCCGCCGGGGATCTCATATGTGTTTGTAATTGTGTATTTTATATATATCTTTTCATTTTATTCATTTATCGGATATTCTGACACCTGGACGAGAATTGTCTGACAATTCATGATCATATCCGTTCTAATGACGCCGGTGCCGGCCGGGGTGGATAAGATCTTCGGGGGTTTCTCACCGGGAACCGGCTGAGTGGAGTCAACTTCTGGCAATCTACCGATCGGGAATTGCCAATCTGTGGAACAAAGTTCCCCCTTATCTCTTGCATCCCTCCGAAATAGCGCTGCAAAAAAACCAGATGATGCCGCTGTGACCCGAAGCCTGCCGTGCCATGGAGGGATGAACGCCTTCCCTGGTTTTCTCAGAGCCCGGGCAAATCAGATCTGAAGTTTCCCGCCTTTGCGCTCCCGGCAGGTGTTCTGGCCGCTCAACAACACCATCGCTGAATAAATAAGATCCCTGCCATACCCTAGTGCATGGCAACGCCTACTCTCCAGGTGGCGCTCGATCTCCTCGACCTCGATCGTGCGGTAGAGATCGCGGCTGAGGCTGTCCAGGGCGGTGCGGACTGGATCGAGGTCGGGACGCCCCTGATCAAGAGCGAGGGGATGCGGGCGGTGCGGACGCTCCGGGAACGCTTCCCCAACAACGAGATTGTCGCTGACATGAAGATCGCCGACACCGGGGCGATCGAGGTGGAGATGGCCGCAAAGTCCGGCGCCGGTATCGTCTGCATCCTCGCTGACGCTGACGACGCAGTGATTGCAGAGGCTGTCCGTTCAGCCCGCAAGTACGGCGTCCGGCTCATGGCCGACCTCATCAACGTCAGCGACCCCCTTGCCAGGGCCCGTGAAGTTGCGGGGCTCGGCGTCGACTACATCAACGCCCACGTCGGTATCGATCAGCAGATGATCGGCAGATCATCACTTGACCTCCTCCACCGCCTTACCGGCGAGGTGAACGCCCCCATCGCCGTTGCCGGGGGACTGGATGCGGGGACAGCGTCCGCAGCGGTTGCCGCCGGGGCCACGATCGTCATCGTGGGCAGCAACATCATCAAGGCCGCCGACGTGACCGCAGCGACCCGCCGGGTCAGGGAGGCAATCGACCACCCCGAGATTCGGCCGCGGGAGAAGGAGAGCCCCGATGCTGTCATCCGCCGGCTCTTTGAGGCAGTCTCTGCGCCAAACGTCACCGACGCCATGCACCGGAAGGGCGCGATGGCGGGCATAATCTCAATCTGCGGCAGGGTCAGGGCTGTCGGCCCCGCCGTCACCGTCCGGACAGTTTCTGGAGACTGGGCAAAACCTGTCGAGGCGATCGACATCGCCAGACCCGGTGATGTGCTGGTCATCAGTAACGACGGCCGAAAGGATATCTCACCGTGGGGCGAACTTGCCACCCACTCTGCGAAGAACCGGCGTCTTGCAGGCATCGTCATAGACGGCGCCGTGCGGGACGTCGACGATATCCGCGAGATGGGTTTCCCCGTCTTTGCTACAGCAACCGTCCCGAACGCCGGGGAGCCTCTGGGTCTTGGGGAGATCAACACCGAGATCCTCTGCTGCGGTCAGGAGGTCCGGCCCGGCGACTGGATCGTCGCCGACGAGAGCGGTGTCGTGGTGGTTCCGCGGGAGCGGGCCTACGAGATCGGCCGGCGCGCGATGGAGGTCCGGAAGACTGAAGAGCGGATCCGGGAGGAGATCCGGCGCGGACGGACGCTCTCAGAGGTCTCAGAACTCCTGAAATGGGAGAAACGACGCTGAAATGCTGGAATAACCGGGATTCCCCGGGGAAAGTAATCCAGATATGCAGGAGTTAAGAGACGAACTGGCCGAGGTTCTGCAGGCAGTCATCCCGATAGTCCTCGTCATCATCATCCTCGAGATCTTCGTGCTCCAGGCCTCGCCTGCCGATCTCCTCCACTTCCTGCTCGGCAGCGGCATGGTGGTCCTGGGGATCGCGCTCTTTCTCACGGGTGTCAAGTCAGGGATCCTGCCCATGGGTGAAGCGATCGGTTCAGAACTGCCCGCCAGAGGATCGATTACACTGATCATCATCGCGGTCTTCTTCTTCGGGTTCTTTGCCACGGTGGCGGAACCTGACGTTCGTGTCCTCACCGATATGGTGGATACCGTCTCCGGCGGCGGGATCGCTCAGGGCCCCCTGATAGTAGTCATCGGTGTCAGCGTCGGGTTCTTTGCCACTGTGGGCGTTCTCCGGATAGTTGCGGGGGTGCCCATAGGCCACCTCTTTGCCGCCGGATACGGTCTTGTCCTCCTCCTTGCGCTCATAACCCCACCGGAGTTCCTCGCCGTCGCCTTCGACGCAGGCGGGGTCACGACCGGACCGCTGACGGTGCCGGTAATCCTGGCGCTCGGAGCCGGGGTGAGCAGAGTCCTTGCGGGCCGATCGCCGATCACAGACGGGTTCGGGCTGATAGGTCTGGCCTCGATCGGGCCAATACTTGGCGTCATGTCGATGGGGGTGATCTTCTTCTGATAGCAGTGGCGCTGCTTGAAGGGCTTGACGGAGTCATCATTGAGGTTGCACAGGCGTTGATCCCCCTGCTTGTCTTCTTCCTGGGCTTCCAGTTCTTCTACCTCAAACTCCCGCGCGGATACATCGTAAACCTGACACGCGGTATCCTGTTTACCGCTATAGGGATGATCCTCCTTCTCCAGGGCGTCCGGGCTGCGTTCATCCCCGCGGGGCACGAGATCGGGGAGGCGCTCGCCACGCTCGAGCAGCAGTGGATCTTCCTCCCGTTCGGGTTTTTCCTGGGTTTTCTCACCACCTACGCCGAGCCCGCCGTTCGTGTCCTCTGCTACCAGGTTGAGGAGGCCTCGAGCGGTTCAATCCGGCAGTCCCTCATCCTCTACGCGCTATCTCTCGGTGTCGCCGTCTCGGTCGCGTGCGGGATGCTCCGTCTCGTCTACGGCATCTCGCTGCTCTGCTTCGTCATCCCGGGCTACGTGCTGGCCCTCATCCTCCTCCACTTCTCGGATGAGGACTTTATCGGGATCGCGTTTGATTCAGGAGGTGTCGCCACCGGCCCGATGGCGGTCACTTTCCTCCTATCCCTTGCCGTCGGGGTTGCTGCCGGGATCGAGGGGCGAGACCCTGTCGTGGACGGGTTCGGGCTGATAGCGCTGATAGCGCTTGCCCCAATCCTCTCGGTGCTGATGCTCGGCATCTTCTACAGGAGAAGAAAAGGTGAAACAAGATGAGCAATGATTATGGTAATGAACTGATCGTCACGGTTGTAAAACGGGGCTGGTCCGAGCCTGTGCTCGAGGCGGCCCGCGGCGCCGGGGCTGAGGGAGCGACCATCATCTTTGGCCGCGGAACCGGTATTCATGAGGGAAAGACGCTTCTCGGGATCGCCATCGAGCCCGAGAAAGAGGTGATCTTGACAGTCGTCGCCGCCGAACGGACGGACGCTGTGCTCGATGCAATCATCGCCGCCGCAGAACTGGATCAACCGGGGATGGGCCTTGCATTCGTCCTTCCTATCCGGCGTGTTGCAGGGAGGGTTCACATGTTCCGCAAAAATGAGGTGGCAGAGTAGGGGCCGGTGGACCGGTAACTCCAGGCCGCACCCTGGTTTGATGCTGAACCTCTCCCGCGATGTATTCCTGAGGGGGATCTGCAAATCGCCGCAGACGGTCGACCGCCTGGGTGTGGAGGCAGCGATCAGGCTGTCACGGAGCGGCCTCCTAACAAAAGGTCCATTGAAATCGCGTTTCCATCCCCGATATCTCACGCACTGCCCCCGCCCCCGGGCGATGGCGGGTGTCCCGGCGAGAGAGGTTTTCAGTGAGACGCGAGCGAGAGGGGCGGGGCGATTTCCCCTTGATACACTGCCAAGGGAGTGCATATCCGGTGTCACGGTGAGGACCTCGCTGTAAAAATCATCTCTTCCTCCCGGACAGGGCTTCCCACCACCAACTGTCACGGATTATCCCCGGGAAAAAGTTTGTGGGTTTATGCGCCGGCTCTCTTAACCCGCCGACCCCGGGTTCGTCCGTTTCAGGGTGTCTTCACGAACGGCCGGGGAGTCTCAGGAGTTCTCCGCCGTGGTCCAGTATCTTTTGGATGGCATCCTCGACCTGGTCCACGCGAAGGATCAGAACAGCCGCATCTTTACCGGAGTATGCATAGGCATACTCTATGTTGATCCCGGCATCCCCGAGCACCGAGGCTATCTCCGAGAGTCCTCCGGGCTCATCGCGCATCTTCACCCCGATGACATCGGTGAACGAGACGCGGAACCCGAGTTCGGTCAACGTTCGGTAGGCATCGTCCGGCCGGTCTACAAGCGCGCGAACGACACCGAACCCGTCCGCCTCGGCTATGCTGAACGCCAGGATGTTAATCCTGGCATCGCGCAGCGCAGCAGCAATTGCTGCAAGCCGTCCCGGCCGGTTCTCCGAGAAGACCGAGATCTGTTTGATGATATAAGGTGACTTCTCCATTACAATGACCTCCTGTCTATAACTTTCCTGGATTTGCCCTCAAACCGCGGAAGAGTCCCCGGTTCGACCAGTTCAACCTCCACGCTCACGTTGAGCGAACTCTTGAGACGGTGCTCCACCTTCCTCTTGATCACCATGAGATCAGGGATCCTGTCGGAGAATGCCTCCTCGCTCACCTCCACCCGCACGAGCATCGAGTCGAGCGCACCCTTCCGATCGACGACGATCTGGAAATGCTTCCCGACCTCGGGTATCTCAAGCAGCGTATGCTCCACCTGTGATGGGAATACGTTGATACCCCGGACGATCAGCATATCGTCAACCCTGCCGCGTATCCGACCGATACGCGGGTGTGTCCGGCCGCAGGCGCAGCGATCCGTATCGATAACTGTAAGGTCACCCGTCCGGTAGCGGACCATCGGGAGCGCCTCTTTCTGGAGCATCGTGACGGTGAGTTCCCCCTCCTCACCGGCTTCAAGAACCTCGCCGGTCGCGGGGTCAACAACCTCCAGGAGCGCCAGGTCTCCCCAGATGTGGATCCCCTGCTGCTCGCTGCACTCCGTGAACATCGGGCCTGAGAGTTCGCTCGTCCCGTAGATGTCGTAAGCACGGATCCCGAGCCAGTCCTGGATCCGCGTTCGCATCTGCTCCGACCACGGTTCGGCGCCCAGGAAACCCATCTGGAGGTCGGTGTCGTCCCGTATCGAGATGCCCATCTTCTCCGCCACCTCACCGATGTGGAGGAGGTAGGAGGGGGTGCAGGCGATGGCGGTGACGTGGAGATCCTGCATCAGTTCCACCTGGCGCTCGGTGTTCCCGACGCTTGTCGGGAGCACCGTTGCCCCGAGACGTTCGGCGCCGTAGTGTGCACCAAGCCCTCCGGTGAAGAGCCCGTAGCCGTAACTCACCTGAACAACGTCCCCCCGGCCAAGACCACAGGAGGAGAACGCCCGTGCGAGAGACTCGCTCCAGTTTGCGATGTCGCGCTCTGTATACCCGACGACGGTCGGTTTTCCTGTTGTCCCGGAGGAGACATGGTACCTGACCAGTTCGCTCCGCTCGACGGCGAATATCTTATCCGGGTAACCGTCGCGCAGGTCTGACTTGTACATAAACGGAAGTTTCGCGAGATCCTCAAGATTTTTTATATCGTCGGGGTGGACGTCGTGCTCCTTCATCCTGCGCCGGTAGAACTCGTTAAAACTGTAGAGCCGGTATACCTGGGATTTGAGGAGCTTGAACTGGAGCCGCTGGAGTTCATCAATCGGCATCTCCTCGATCCGGGGGTTCCAGGGCGGCATCTCAGGCATTCCCCCGCCGGTCTATGACACGTCTTGCCTTCCCCTCGAACCGCGGCAGAGACGCCGGCTCCACCAGTCGCACCGCTGTCCGCAGCCCGAGTGTGTTCTGAAGCTCAGTCGATATCTTTTTCTGGATGCGGGCGAGGTCCTGAAGTTCGCCGGAGAACGAGACCTTGCTCATCTCTATCTCGATCGTCATCTCATCAAGATGTTTTACACGGTCGATATATACCATGAACTGATCCCCGACCTCGGGAAGGCTACGCAGTACATGCTCAATCTGGGAGGGGAAGACGTTGATCCCGCGGATGACCAGCATATCGTCGCACCTGCCGGTGATCCGCTCGATCTTCTGGCCGCGGCCGCAGGCGCAGCCGTCCTCATCCATCAATCGAGTAATGTCGCCGGTACGGTAGCGGATGAGCGGCATCGCCTCCTTGACAAGCGGTGTGATGACAAGTTCGCCCCGCTCCCCGGGATCGAGGCGCTCCCCGGTCGCGGGGTCGATGACCTCAACCAGGTAAGAGTCGTGCCAGATATGGAGCCCGTCCCTCTCCGGGCACTCAAACGCCACACCGGGTCCGTACATCTCCGAGAGCCCGTAACTGTCGTAGGCTTTCAGCCCAAGACGGCGTTCGAGCTCGCCCCTCATGCTCTCTGACCAGGGTTCAGCCCCGAATATTCCTGTTTTGAGGGTATCCAGGCTCTTTCCCATCGATTCTGCCACCTCAGCGAGATGGAGGGCGTAACTGGGGGTGCAGTGGATGGCGGTCACCCCGAAGTCCTCGATCATCTCGATCTGGCGGCGGGTGTTCCCGGTTGCGCTCGGGATCACGGTCATCCCGATCTTCTCGGCGCCGTAGTGGAACCCGAGCCCTCCTGTGAAAAGCCCGTAATTGACAGCGTTCTGAAAGATGTCGTCTTCTCCAAGCCCGATCATCGTCATGTTTCGCGCGATCAGTTCCGACCAGTTCTCCAGATCCTGCCGGGTGTAGCCGACAACAGTCGGTTTCCCGGTCGTCCCGGATGTGGTGTGGATCCGGACAACCTCTTTCAGGGGGACGGCAAAGAGCCCGAACGGGTATCCGGCCTGGAGATCCTTTTTTGTGGTGAAAGGAAGTCTTTCCACGTCCTCAAGCGTCTTTATGTCGTCAGGCGAGACGCCAGCCTCTTTCATCCTTCTCTGGTATAGTCCGGTCTTCCCGGCCTGGTGCAGTGACCACTTCAGCCGTTTAATCTGGAGATCCGCAAGTTCGTCGCCCCGGATCGTCTCCATCGCCCTGTTCCAGAACATAGTTGGTATCCCATCGGTCTTTTGCCGGCAGAAGGGGCTCTCTCCCATCTACCGGCGGCGCTACTCCCCGGCGGGATGCCAGAGCCGCACCGCCGGGCGCAGTCTCTCTTTTAGGTTTGGGGGCAGTGCGGAAAAGGTTTGTCAATGGATGGCACGCTACACGCTGACACCCATCATCTCCGGGCTGAGGGGGTCGGGCCATCCGGCTCTCTCCTCACGGAACGCCTCGATAACAAATTCTACAAACATCTGCGCTTCCTCCGGGTGCGGGACGTTGCGCGGAACGGTGATCGCGTATACTATCGGCTGGCCGATCCGCTCGCTGCCGATGGACTGGAACCGCTGGAACCCCAGGTTCACGCGCACCTTTCCGTAATAGTCGGCGTGTTCCGCTGAACCGAGGTTTATCTCGGGGGGAAGGTCGATCCAGTGGAGCCCGTGCTCCTCGGCAACGCTCCGGTACTCAAAAGCGTAGTCGATCCCGCCGGCATCAAGGAGGGAGAGGAGGTAGATGCTCCCGTCCCGTATGGCAACCTTCTCTGTTGCGGGTCTCATCCGTTCGGGGAGGTTTATTGTGATCATCCCGTCCTGAAGTTGAGGCCTGATCGGGGGATCGAATGCACCACCGATGATCTCATCAAAGAGCCCTGGCTCGTTGTAGTAATCCTCTGCAAGCGCTGTCACCATAAGCGCCCGGTAACCGCAGGAATCGAGCATCGGGTTTGAGAAACCCACCCGCACCTCCGGCCTGGCCAGGGTGCGGTACCAGTTCTCGGGCGTGATCTCGTCTGCACCCCTGCTACGGTCGGTGTAGGCGATCACGATCTCGTTCTCGGCAAAGGGGATGTACCAGTCGGTGTAGTCCTCTTCGCCCTTGCCCATCGGGATGTACATCATGTCCGGTATGAGGGACGCGTCGGCGACTGCGACGACATCGATGGGCCGCTGGAGGTCGGTCACCTGCCGGATGGCCTGGATACTCCCGTGCCCCTCGAGCTGAACGTCGATCTCGGGGTGCTGGTTCTCGAACTCAGCCTCTATCTGCTCAAACGGGTATAGAAGGCTCCCGGCCGGGACAACCTTGAGGACGGTGCGTTCCTGATCTGACCACGTACAGCCCGCAGCGGTTGCAAGGATGATGAGAAGGCCAAGCACCGCCAGGAAGGCTGCACTCCGGCTCATCTTCTTCTGACCTCGATCTTATCGACCCACTTCACCCAGGGGCTCCCTTCGGTGATGACGTCAGGCGTCTCTGATATGACAACAAGTCTGAGCGGGCCGCCGTTGTCGTGGGCCAGGGGTTTCCCGTCACAGTCGTAGGCCAGGATGACCTGGAGCGGCGGAGAGGGGATCTCGTGCAGGTTCTCATCGAAAGTAAAGAGTTCTTCACCCCTCACCTGCGCAGCATCAAAGACCCACATGTAGCCGTCCGGCGCTGAGACGTAGACGAGATCGTCCTCTCCGACCCCGCCCACCATACCGAGCAGGTCGGTCAGGAGCACCCCCCGGTAACGGTTCGGGCCGTACCTGATCCCGACCGTGGAGACCGCATACCCGTAACCCTCGACGGCGTCCATCTCCCTGATCTCATCGAGGCTGAGCACAATCTCGGTATCGCCAAGAAGCGTCAGGTTCCAGGGCGGGTAGTCGTCAGTCTCAGCCGTCCCGAGGCATCCGGCCGCGAGGGCCAGAAGGCCGATGGAGACCAGTATGAGGAGGGTGGGGTATGCCCTGCGGCGCACAGGGATCACGCCCCTCCTCTCCTGGCGCAGAGGATCGCTGCTCCAGCGACCGCGAGAACCGTCACCAGCAGGGAGAGCGGGGCCTCTGTTGGTTCGGCAGCCGTCCCCGCCGGGGTGGTGAGGGATCCCGCCAGGGCTCCTTTCTCACCCTGGTAGCCACCGGTGTAAACCCTGATCTCATCCACCCACTTCACCGTAAGACCGCTTGTCGAGGGGTAGAGACCGTCGTAGAAGTGCTGGGCGGCATCAGGGAGCGTCTCGTGCATGTCCCAGTTTCCATAGACGTGGAGCCCTTCGGGGTTGGTGGAGTTGTCCGCGAAGAAGACAAGCCTCATCCCGGTGTAGTAGTCCGGAACGTAGCCTGTCCCCTGCCTCTCGCCGACCTCAGGATCGCCGCCGTTGTACCAGCAGACCCCTATTGGGCCCTGGCGTGGGTCAGGTTCGTAGACGTTCTCGTATGGAAACTCGACGTGGTAGCCGTCGACCGCCTTCACCATGATCTCATCACCGGGCCCGGCGCCGCCGACCAGTTCGGCAAGATCGCGAATGTTGGTCCCCTTAACCGCCCCCCTGTCCTTGAAGTTGGTCGTCTCGTTCGGGTCCCATTTGTCCCCCTCAAACACGGGGCCCTGGTGGTAGTAGTGGGTCACACCGTCCCCGAGGACCGGGAGGTTCTCTTCCATCCAGCGGTAGTCGACCGTCGTCTCGTTTAAGATGGTGACTCCGTCGGCACCGATCTTTACTATCCGCAGTTCGGTCGTCGGTGCCGCTGATACGGCGCCGATCACCAGTATGCTCACGCAGAGGAGCGCGAGCAGAATCCGTCTGATCTCTGCATGCAAATCCATCATCTCCATAATTCTGGTAGTCTTGTTACACCTGCAACTGATGGGAAGACGCTCCACCACCCCGCCGGGAGGCGGACCGTCTCAATGACAAAACCCCGCGGGTAGAGCACAACCTCATCGTCAATAACCTTTGCAACCGGTATCATCTCTATGATGATCGATTCAGGGCTGACTCTCGCCCGGAGGTAGCCGAGCGTCTCCTCGCACCCCATTCGATATCCCTCAGGCTTCTCATCCGCAAGCGGGTAGAATGGGGCGCCACCGCAACCGATAACAAAATATTCTGTGCCGTTCACGCTGTAGCGCTCGTAAGCATGGGTGTGCGCGCTAAAGACAGCGTCGACACCATTCTCCGAGAAGATCTCAGCCCACTCGGCCCTGATCCCCAGGTCACCGCCCGGGCGTTTCCGATCGGCGCTGAACGGCGGGTGGTGGAACGCCACGATCTTTCGTGGCAGAGGGGATCTGAGGTCTTCCTTGAGCCAGGCCGTCCGGTTCGCCATATCCGCCCAGGCGCGATCATTGCTGTCGAGGACGGTCACGTGGAGGCTTCCAGCATCAAAGGAATAGTCTGTGGGGACGGCAAAGATCCTGGAGAACGCCTCTGCGGTGCCGTCGTGGTTGCCTGCCACCGGAACCAGGGTTGTCTTCCTGAGCGCCTCTCCTGCCGCAGCGAAGAACTCATCCCACTCGGAGTCGTCGCAGACAAAGTCCCCGGTGTGGAGTAGAAAGAGGAACTCTTCCTCTTCGGCGATCCTCTCTGCCACAAGGCGGTGCCGGTCGGCCTGGGTGAAGAGGGGTTTCTGGCCGCGGGTGTCGCCGTATATGATACACGTAAACTCCAGGTCACCGAACGTCCTGAACCTGCAGTCTCCTGTTGTCTCGTTCCCGCT
Source organism: Methanoculleus receptaculi (assembly GCF_033472595.1). Taxonomy (NCBI): domain Archaea; kingdom Methanobacteriati; phylum Methanobacteriota; class Methanomicrobia; order Methanomicrobiales; family Methanomicrobiaceae; genus Methanoculleus; species Methanoculleus receptaculi. The sequence continues at coordinate 1,198,231 of NZ_CP137642.1, forward strand.
GACCACACGGTAGCGGTAGGTTTTTGCCGGGGAGAGGTCGCTGAGGTGGGCGTGCCGGATACCCCCCTCCGTCCCGGATGAGGGTATGCGGTTGGTCTCGCCGCCTTCGACCGGGGCGTACTCCACCCATCCAGCGGTATCGCCGGTTGCCTTCCAGGAGACCACCGCCGAGTTGCTGGTGGTGTTGGTGACATAGGGCCCCCACACGATGCCGGCTGACGCTGCCTGAATGAGCAACAGCGCAACCGTCGCAGTTGCAAGTAAAGTGCAGTAACGTCTCATCTCTCACTCACTCCTCCAGGGTCACCAGGCACCGGGTCGTCGCCCCCGCTTTCACAAGCACATCTTCGACGGTCCTGGAATCGTTCTCAGAGACCACACGGACGTCGTATGTGCCGATGCTCATCCCGGTGAATGTATGCGGGGTCTTCTCGCCGGTGTAGCGCCCGTAAAGGTATATCCTGGCGTCAGGAACGTTGCTCTCGACCAGGAGGTCACCGCTGGTGTATTCCTGGAGAGTGCAGGTTATGACGCCGCCGTTCCTCGAGCCTTCCGGTATCGTGATCACATCGTCAGCGGGGAGATAGCCCGGCATCGAGACCAGAATCCGGTGCCGCCCTGGCGAGAGTCCATCTATCCGGCAGGGGGTTCTCTCATCTGTGGGGAAACCATCGATGAAGACAAGCGCGCCTGGCGGGTTCGACTTGACACTGAGGGATACGGTCTCACCGGTCCAGGGTTCGATCACGAATCTCATACCGTCTTCAACCGGCGCGGGCAGGGAGGAGGAGAGGTAGCGTCCCTCGTGCACGACGGTTGCCCAGCCCCATACCCCCTCTACCTCCCCCTCGCCAGGGATGGTGCCGGCGCGAAAGAGGCCGTTTAAGGTGAACCTCTCACCCCTGTAGGCCTCAGACTCGACCCGGACGGTCTTTCTGCTTGAGGGAGCCACGCCATCGAGATGGACGGGCGCGATAGCGTCCGGGTAGACCCAGGCCTGGACGGTCTCAAACCGGTAACCGGGCTCCTCCTGCCCTGGATACGTTGTGCTCGCCTCGACCTGGATGGTATGCAGCCCCTCACGGAGGCCGTAGATAACGCGGGGCGTCTGGCGCGAGAGTTTTTTGTTGTCCACGATGATCGTCATCCCCGGCGGATATGAGGTGATGTAAACCCCGCCCGAGTGGTTCTTCACGACCAGATTCACTGTGGGTGTCGCAGTCGGGGTGGGTCGTGCCTCTTCGGGGACGGTGGTCTCCTCAACCTCGGGGAGATCTATCGTGGTATTCTGTTCCGGTTCTTCGGTTGAGAACCCGAAGATCCCGGAAAGGAATCCGAGTAGCCTCTCGATAAGAGACTTCCGGGCCTCTACCGGTGGTGGCGAGGGTTCCGGCATACCGTCGGTGGTGGTCAGGCTGAGGATGACGCCCCTGATCACCGCGTCCTCTCCTTCCAGGCGGAGTTCGTTTGATGATTCATTCAGGCAGGCCAGCACGTCATACTCCGTGATCGCGGGTTCGCCTTGCGGGATCCCGGTTATGCTGTGGCCGTTGAACCTGGCGGTGATATTACCGGTACCCACGATCAGCAGCCTGGCGGCAGAGACCCGGGAAAGGTCGGGCGCCGGTTCAAACCTAACAGAACTCTCTCCATCCGGGATGAGGAGCCCCTCGCCTATCCAGCATATGAAGGAGGATGCGTTCTCGTCCACCTCCGCTGTCAGGAGGAGACCGCCGGGGATGACACCTGGCGGGCAATGTGCCGTAAACG